>NZ_JASCIR010000028.1 GCF_029968095.1 Streptomyces solicavernae
CTAGCAGCCCATGGCAGGCTCATGCCGCATGATCGATGAGTTTGCGAAGGACAACCTGCACGGGAGACTGCGGCGGGACCGCAAGGCGCTGCTCTGGAAACTCGACGGCTTGTCCGAATACGACGCCCGCCGACCTTTGACAGCGACCGGGACCAACCTCCTCGGCCTGGTCAAACACGTGGCCACCGTCGAGGCCAGGTACTTCGGCGAGGTCTTCGACCGCCCTTCCCCGGAACCGCTGCCCCGGTGGCAGGACTCCGACGGCAGCGATCTGTGGGCGACCGAGGACGAGACCCGCGATCAGATCACAGGGTTCTACCGGCGCACGTGGGAACACTCGGACTCGACGATCAACGAGCTTCCCCTCGACGCCCCCGGCCACGTGCCGTGGTGGCCGGAGCCTTATCCCCACACGAACCTGTTCGCCATCCTGGTCCATGTCCTCGGCGAGTCCAACCGGCATGCCGGCCACGCCGATATCCTGCGCGAGGGCCTCGACGGCCGGACCGGGATGCGCCCCGAACACGAGAAGCAGATCGACGAGGAAGCCCGCGCAGCCTGCTACGCGAAGATCGAGCAGGCCGCCAGGTCGGCCGCACCAATCAAGGCGTAGAGGTTGTCTCACGTGACGTGATGTTCGTGCGTCATGATGCCGGTCGTGGGTGCTGATCTGTCGAAGCGTCTGGTTCCTGATGAACTCTGGGAGCTGGCCGCCCCATTGCTGCCGTCGTTCGCTGCTCGTCCGCAAGGAGGTGGGACCGCCCCGTGTGACGAGCGGGCCGTATTCACGGCAGTGGTGTACACGCTGACCAGCGGCTGTGCCTGGCGGCATCTGCCGCCGACTTTCGGCACGTCGCCCGCCACCGCGCATCGCCGCTTCACGGCATGGACCGAGGCCGGCCTGTGGCGTCGCCTGCACCGGGCGGTGCTGGACGAACTCGGGGCCCGGGGCGAGGTGGACTGGACCTCGGCGATCGTCGACGCGGCCTCTGTTCGCGCCAAAAGGGGGGATCGCTGACCGGGCCGAACCCGGTCGATCGCGGCAAGAAGGGCAGCAAGCCGCACGTGCTGTCCGATGCCCAGGGCATCCCGCTCGCCGTCGCCGTGTCCGGCGCGAACATGCACGACAGCCGCGCCCTCAAGCCGCTCATCCGCGGCATACCCGCCGTCCGGTCCCGCCGGGGACCACGGCGGCGCCGACCCGCCAAACTCCGCGCGGACAAGGCGTACTTCTCCGCCGAACACCTGGCCTGGCTGCGCGAGCGCGGGTTCGTCGCGCGCATCGCGCGGCCCGGCATCGAGTCCGGCGAACGCCTCGGTCGGCACCGCTGGAAGATCGAACGGTCGATCGCCTGGCTCTTCGGCTATCGCCGCCTCACCGTCCGATACGAACGAAAGGGCTCGCACTTCCTCACCTTCCTCGGCCTGGCCGCCGCCCTGACCTGCTACAAGAAGCTCGCGAAACTTGCCACGTGAGACACCCTCTTAGAAACCACTATTCGCTGCCGTCAGCGACAGCACACGAGGATGCCTCCGAGACAGTGGATCTCGAACGCCCCACGGCGGGCGATGTGTTCCTCCAGGATGGTGTGCGCCCGCTCGATCGTGGCCTCGAAGGGCACGTCGTGCTGATCCGCCCAGGCCTGGTACGAGGCCATGTGAGCGACCACAGGCTCCGGGTCGGTGACCGTGATGGTGCCGGGCAGTTCGGTCGTCTCGACGCGGCCGAACTGCTCGCCGAGGAAGGTCGGCGCCTTCTCCAGGGTGAAGCGGGCGCTGAGTGAGATGCGTGCCGGTCCGCGGCCGGTGCCCAGGACATCACCAGCCGCGCGCACCCACAGCTCGTCCAGCTCGGCCTTGTCGCTGTCGCTGTTGGTTGAGGCGATCAGTAGACCGTCGTCGGCCACGACTCGGGACAGCTCGCGGACCGCCTGGGGGATGTCCGGGGCGTGGTAAAGCATGTGCATGGCCAGTGCGGCGTCGACGCTCCCCGGAGCCAAGGGGAGCCTCGCCACATCTGCCACGGCGACCGCACCGGGTACGTCCCCGAGGATGCCGGGGGCGATGTCCAGGCCCAGCAGCTTCAGGTCCGGACGCTCCTGGCGCAGCTGCTTGATGAACTTGCCATTGCCGCAACCGACATCGACCACCCGCCCGCGTACCGCGCCCAAGCGGCCGGCGACGATGCTGGGCAGGTCGTACCGAGGCGACTGCCACTGATACAGGGACTGCCGTGCGGCAAGATCCCGTTCACCGTTGTAGGCGCTCCCGGCAAGGCGGGCGCGGTTAGTCACGGCGGCGTCGTGGGCGGCGGAGATGTCGGTCACTTCGGCAGCTCCAGTGAGTGGGCGGCAGGCGGGGCCGCGAGTGCGGCCATGTGCTGTAGGCGCTCGCGCAGGTGGGCGGCCTGCTCTGCTCCACCGTACTGTGGCCTGCCCAGCTCGCGACCCAGATCGACCAGCCGCCGGACGATGCTGGCCGAGAACCGTTCCGGTGGTGCGTCGAGGACAAACCCGAGTATGGCCTCGGCGCCGTCGAGGTCGGCCAGGAGCAAGTGCCCACGCGCCAGGTCGACGTGCGCGGCGAACAGGTCGCCCACCGACTGATCGTCGTGCTCCGCACTGCGGTAGAGCCGAACTGCGGTGTCAGCACTGGCGATTGCTTGCTGGATGTGCTCACGTCCACCGATCGCGAGATGCGTCGTTCCGGCGTACGCAAACTGCTTGGCCATCGGGAAGGCGAAGATCCCTGGGGCCTCGTCGGCGCCGTGCTCCCGCCCGCGGGCCCGGTCGGCATCCGTCAGTGCGGCGGCGGCTCCCGTCCCATCACCCGCGATGGCGAGCGCCCTCGCCTCCAGACCGGCCAGTCGGGCACTGACACTTCCGCCCGCCCGGTGCCCGCGACCGGCCCGGGCCAGGTGCGCCGCCCGCTTGTACCGGCCGGTCCAGTAGGCGATCAACGACTCCACGGCCCTCACCCAGGCGAGCAGGCCTTCATGCCCGGCGGCCGCGGCACACGCCCGAGCCGTCCGGGCGTGGGTGGCCGCCGAGTCGTAGTGGCCGAGGTCCAGGCAGACGTGTGCAGACAGGCCACAGAGTCGTGAGGCGGACACATACAAGTCGCTCGTCTGTCGCGGGCGCTGCCGCCCCCGCAGGAGGCGGAACACCCCATCCCGTAACTGCCGAATCTCGACGTACAACTCCATCAACGGGTGGCTGACATAGGAACGCGCCAGCCGGGCCACGTCGGATTCGAGCTGTTCGACCACGAACTCGTCCGCGTTGCTCTGGGCGATGAAAAGGGCGAACTCGGCTGACGAGGATGCATCTGCAGAGACCTCGCCGAGTACAGAGGTGGGGGCGGGTGACCTCGGCTGACTGATCTCTGGGAGACCCGCTGCGTCCGCTCTGCCGGTCTTCCCCTTGCTGACCGCGACGGCCCGGTCGAGCAACGAGACCTCGACGTCGAAGACCAGAGCGAGATATCGCCGGGTGTAGGGGACGGGGATACGAGCCTCACGCTCGTAACGCCCGATCTCCTTGCCCGTCTTGGCGGCACGGCCCTCCAGAGCATTGCACTCGTCGGCGACCTGCTGCTGGGTCCAGCCACGCTCGGTCCGCAACCGGACGAGCAAGGCGCCGATACCCGTGTGGTCCATCCCAGCTCCTCGCGCGTGAACCGTGGCCCCCATCTTGGCCCCCTGATTGGCCCCCGCGCTGGCTCCCGACCCAAATGAGCTACAGCGCTTGGCTGTTGGTATGCACAGCAGAACACACGACGAGTCGACGACACGCGAACCGAACCAGAATCAGGAGCACTTGAGTCCCGCCGCCGAAAACTGCAGGCACTTCAGTCGACGCAAGGCCAATGTGCCCGCCGCCCGTAGGTATGTCGCGGATGCGCTTACCCGGTGGGACCACGTGCAACGCCTTGATGACATCCGCCTGTGCGTATCCGAGATGGTTACCAATGCCTTGTTGCACGCGCCGGTCGCGGACGGGCTGATCCTCGTGCGTCTCGAACTCCACAGCTTGCACGTGCTGATCGAGGTGCAGGACAGCGGAGATGGCACCCCGGCGCAAGGCCCTGCCCGACAGACCGACGGCGGCGGCCGTGGTCTCTTCCTGGTCGATGCCCTGGCCGACGACTGGGGAGTCACGGCCCGGCAGGGCCCCGGGAAGCGCGTTTGGGCGACATTCCGGCACAGCCCTGGAGACGACGATCCGACGCGCGCACGCAGCGCGGACCCTGAGCGCTCTCGTGCCCTCGACGATTGAAGTGCCTCAAACCGGAGGAATTCCCTATGACTGTCATCCCCGTCTCGCCGAACACCGTTCTGGCCAACGCTCTCACTCACGCGGAGGACGTGCTCGCACCGCGCATTCTGGCCACCCTGCCCGAGAAGCTCGTGCTGGTTGTGGGCACGCAGATCAACGGTGACCCGCGCATCGGCACTTCGCTCGTACAGTCCCTCGCCTTCGCAGTGGCGGCCCGCCTCCGGAGCCGATTCGGCCTGCCCGCGGAAGTCCTCTTCGGCGCCCTCGACAACGCTGCCTACGACCTGAAGACAGACCCGGCAACCGGCCATCGCTTCCAACGCGCCTACGCCCAGGCCCTTGACGGGCAGGCCCTGGCCGATCTGGTCGACGGTTTGTACGAGCCAAGGCTGACCGCCCTGTCACGGCGCACAGGCATCCCCTTCCGTGTCGAGACCTACACCCAACAGCAAGCCGGCGAGCACTTCCGTCGTACCTGGTTACGTCTCCTCCCTCGCATCGATGCCGCCCGCCGGTGGCTGGCCCCGTCCACCGGAACACCGCACGTCCGGGTCTCCTGCCCGAGCCTCGGATGCGGCTGCGTACGAGACCTTCGAAGCACTTCTCGACGGCGAAGGCCCGGCCAGCATCAACCCTGATGCGAGCCGAGACGAGCAGCTCAGCAACATCCGCACCATCTACGGTCCGGAGAAGGAAGTTCTGGGGGCACTTGCGATCGAGGTCACGCTCAAGTCGGGCCGGCAGACGGCACCCCAAGCGCCCGAACCTCAACTGACGCGAAAGTCCAGGTGATCGTCCACGAAAGTCCACTGGCCGCGGGCAGGTGGCTGAGGGAGGCTGCGACAGGGCGTCCGTGAGGTCTCAACTCGGGAAAGACTGACGGCCAAAGCTGTATTCGATCTTGCTCACCCGAAGGAGAGTGGACTATACCTGTCGGCGTCCGCGCGGCCGTTCCGCGGCAGCGGGCAGCAGCGGGCAGGGGGCGGGGGCAAGGCGGGGGAGCCGGGGGAGCCGGGGAAAAGGCTTCGCCGGTCCAGCGATTCCGGCCGTTCCCGACAACAGATCGCACGACCCCAGCTTCACCACACCGCGGTGCCGGGGAGGGTCCGGTTCACCGCCTGAGTCCTGGAGAAGGCGAGGACTTGAGCATGGGATCCACTTCAGCACGCAACGGCCACGACGGCGTCGGACGCCGTGACCTGATCAAGCGCTCGGCCGCGCTCGGCCTGATTTCCGTACCGGCGATGAGCTTCCTCTCGGCCTGCGCGAGCGGCGGCGGGGGCGCCGAGGACAAGGTCGACAAGGGCAAGAAGTCCGAGGAGAACCCGCTCGCCGTCAACGAGAGCGCGCCCCTCGACTTCGTCCTCTTCGACGGCGGCTTCGGCACGCAGTACGCCGAGGACGCCGTCAAGACGTACGAGAAGAAGTTCCCCGAGGCCGAGGTCAAGTTCTCCTCCACGCAGAAGATCCAGTCGGTGCTCCAGCCCCGCTTCAACAGCGGCAACCCGCCGGACCTCATCGACAACTCCGGCGCCGAGCAGATGGACATGGGCGTCCTCGTCGGCAAGAAACAGCTCACCGACCTCACCCCGCTCCTCGACGCCCCCTCCGTGGACGACCCGGAGAAGAAGGTCCGCGACACGCTGCGCCCCGGCATCGTCGAGATGGGGCAGTTCGACGGCGACCCGGTCTGGATCATGTACTACGCGTACACCGTGTACGGCATCTGGTACTCGCAGACCGCCCTGGAGAAGCTCGACTCGGAGTACCCGAAGACCTGGGACGACATGCTCGCGGTCTGTGCCAAGGCCAAGAAGAAGGGCATCGCGGGCTGGACGTACCCGGGCAAGTACCCGTACTACATGCCCTTCTCGATGTACCCGATGATGGCCAAGATCGGTGGCCGCGAGGTCCTGGACGCCATCGACAACCTGGAGCCGAACGCCTGGAAGCACCCGGCGGTCAAGGCGGTGTTCGAGGCGTACTACGAGCTCTTCAAGAAGGGCTACATCCTCAAGGGCACCACCGGGATGACCCACATCCAGGCCCAGACCGCCTGGAACAAGGGCGACGCGCTGTTCATCCCGAACGGCTCCTGGGTGGAGAACGAGTCCTCCAAGACCACGCCCGAGGACTTCCGGATGTCGGTGGGTGCACCGCAGGGCATGGACAGCGCCGACAAGATGCCCTTCGGCACCATCTGGGCCTCCGGGTCCGAGCCCTTCATCGTCCCGGCCAAGGCGAAGAACCCGGCCGGCGGCATGGAGCAGCTCCGCCTGATGCTCAGCGAGTCCGCCTCGCGCAACACCACCGAGCTGGTGAAGTCGCTGACGGCCTTCGACGGCGGCACCGACGGCATCGAGCTCACCTCCGGCCTCAAGGGCTGCGAGGCGGCGCTGAAGCTGGCCGGCGAGAACGTCGTCAACCCGCGCATGCAGGACTGGTACGTGAAGCTGCAGAAGGAGCAGATCGGCGTCGCCGGGCTCGGTGAGCTGATGGCGGGACGCCTCACCCCGGCCGAGGCCATCAAGAAGATCCAGGGCTTCGCCGACAAGACGGCCAAGGACTCCTCGGTCAAGCACTACAAGCACAAGAAGTGACCGTGCGTCACCAGCGGCGGCACCTGCAGGAAGACCGAGGTCGGTGATCATGCAACACGGCAAGTACCGGTTCGTCGTGGGGTTCCTCGCGGCACCCCTCACGCTGTACGCGGTCTTCGTCATCTGGCCGTTCATCCAGGCGGTCTACTACTCGTTCACGGACTGGACGGGGCTGAGCCCGGACTTCAAGATGGTCGGCTTCGCCAACTACCAGCGCATGTTCGAGGACGAGATCTTCTGGAAGTCACTGCAGCACAGTGTGCTCTTCGTGGTGCTGCTGCCGCTGGTGACGCTCTCCCTCGCGCTGTTCTTCGCCTTCATGATCAATGTGGGCGGGCGGGCGCGAAAGGGCGCGGCGGTCACGGGAGTTCGCGGTTCCGGCTTCTACAAGGTCGCGTACTTCTTCCCCCAGGTCCTGTCCATCGCGATCGTCGCGGTGCTCTTCCAGTTCGCGTACAACCCGCGGGACGGCGCGCTCAACTCGGCGCTCTCCGCGATCGGTCTGGACGGCTTCCAGCCGTCCTGGCTCGGCGATCCGGACTACGCGCTGTGGGCCATCATGGCGGTCCTGGTGTGGAGCACCGTCGGGTTCTTCGTGGTGCTGTTCAGCGCCGGTATGGCGTCCATTCCGAAGGATTTCTACGAGGCGGCGCTGCTCGACGGGGCGGGCCGGATCACCACGTTCTTCCGCATCACCCTGCCGCTGCTCTGGGACACCGTGCAGTCCGGCTGGATCTACATGGGAATCCTGGCCCTGGGCGCCGAGGCCTTCGCCGTCGTCCACATCATGAGTGTGGGCCCCGGCGGCCCGGACTACTCGACGTCGATCCTGCCGCTGTACATCTACCAATCGGCGTTCCGTGACGCCAACGCGGCCTACGCAACCACGATCGGTGTCGCCCTGCTCGTCATCACGCTCTGCTTCGCGGCCGTCGTGATGCGACTCGGCAGGCGCGAGCGGCTGGAGTACTGATGAAGACGACCGACACCCCTCCCGCCGACGCCACCGTCACGGGGAACCGCCCGCCCGCCGTGGCCAAGTCGCCCCACGTGCGGCCCGCGAAGCAGAGGCGGGAGGGCTCCGTCCTCAATGTCTTCTCCCACGGCATGCTCGTCCTCTGGGCGTTCATGGTGGTCATGCCGCTGCTGTGGGCGGTGATGACGTCCTTCAAGACCGACGCGAACATCTTCGGTTCGCCGTGGAAGCTGCCCGACTCGCTGCACTTCGAGAACTGGGCGCGTGCGTGGAGCGAAGCGCACATGAGCGAGTACTTCCTCAACACCGTGGTCGTGGTGGGGTTCTCGCTCGCCGGGACGCTGGTGCTCGGCTCGATGGCCGCGTACGTCCTGGCCCGCTTCACGTTTCCCGGGAACCGCTTCCTCTACTTCCTCTTCATCGGGGGAATGAGCTTCCCGATCATGCTGGCGCTCGTGCCGCTGTTCTTCGTGATGCAGAACATGAGCCTGCTCAACACGATCCCCGGCCTGGTCCTGGTCTACATCGCGTACTCGCTGCCGTTCACGGTCTTCTTCCTCACCTCGTTCTTCCGTACGCTGCCGACCTCGGTGGCGGAGGCGGCGTTCGTCGACGGGGCCTCGCACACGCGGACGTTCTTCCAGGTCATGTTGCCGATGGCCAAGCCGGGCCTGATCAGCGTGGGCATCTTCAACTTCCTCGGCCAGTGGAACCAGTACATGCTGCCCACGGTCCTCAACACCGATCCGGACCGCCGCGTCCTGGCCCAGGGCCTGGTCGAACTCGCCGTGAGCCAGGGCTACAAGGGCGACTGGTCCGGCCTGTTCGCGGGCCTGGTCATGGCGATGCTTCCGGTGCTCGCCGCGTACATCATCTTCCAGCGGCAGGTGGTCGCGGGGCTCACTGCGGGCGCGTTGAAGTAGTACGGCGGGCTCCTCCGGCGGTGGCCGGGGGAGCCCGAGGAGCGGCGCCATCAGGCTCAGGCGCGCTCGCGGACACCGACCGGCTCCGGTGCCGACGCGAGCATCGGCTTCGGCTCCGACTTCGGCTTCGGCTTCGGTTCCGACTCCGACTCCGACTCCGACTCCGACTTCGGCTTCGGCTTCGGCTTCGGCTTCGGCTTCGGCTCGGGCGAATCTCCGTCCCCCACAATGGACTTGGGGATGCTCCGCAGTGCGAACGCGCCAAGGGCCAGGTGCAGCAGGCTCGCGACCAGCGCCGCCGTGTGCAGGCCGAGTACGAACGCGGCGTTGGCCTCGGCCGCCGACTCCCCGCCCAGCCCCGGAAGTTGCAGCGTCTCGCCCAGCGTCCCGGCCAGCCCCGGGCCGTCCAGGCGGAAGATCAGCGTGGCCAGCGAGCCGAGGAGCGCGATGCCGAGAGCGTTGCCGATCTCGTTGCTGGTCTCGGCGATCGCCGCCGCCGACCCCGCACGCTCCGGCGGCACCGCGGCGACGGCGGTGTCGGCGACGACGCTGAACGAGATCCCGTACCCGACCCCGCTGACCACGGTGGCCGCCACGTACCAGCCGACCCCGCCCGTCGCCCCCGTGGCGAGCAGCAGGAGCAACCCCGCGGCGACCGTGAAGTGCACGGTGACGAGCGCGGCGCGGACGCCCGTACGGGCGACGACGGCCGGCGTCACGACGCACGTGACCGTGAGCACCACCGCACCCGGCAGCGCCACCAGCGCGGCCTCCAGGACGCGGAGCCCGAGGACGGACTGCAGGTAGACACCGCCCAGGTAGGCCACCGCCGACCACGCGGCGAGCGGCAGCAGCCCGGTGATCGCCGCCACCGTGAACACCCGGTCACAAAAGAGCCGGAAGTCGATCAGCGGGTGTTCCAGGCGGAGCTGGCGGCGTACGAACCAGAACAGCGCGGCGACACCGGCCGCGCCCGCGGTCAGCGAACCGGCGGACGGGCCGTCGGCGGCCAGATGCTTGACCGCGTACACGCTGAGCAGCAGGCCCGCGGCGGACAGCAGCACGCTCAGCGGGTCCACCCGGTCGGTGCGGGTGGAGCGCACCTCGCGCAGGAGCAGCGGCGCCAGCAGCAGGAACACCGCGACGACCGGCAGGTTGATCAGGAACACCGAGCCCCACCAGAAGCTGCTGAGCAGCTGCCCGCCGAGCACCGGGCCGATCGCGAACCCGGCGGCGAACGTGGCCGCGAAGATCCCGATGGCCCGCGAGCGCTGCCGGGCGTCCGGGAACAGTTCGCTGAGCACCGCGAGCGCCGAGGGCAGCAGCGTGGCGCCGGCGATGCCCATCAACGCCCGGAAGGCGATGAGGAGTTCGGCGCTCGGGGCGAACGCCGCACCGGCCGAGGCGAGCCCGAACAGCGTCGCGCCTGCCGTCAGCAGCTTGAGCCGCCCGTACCGGTCACCGATCGCACCGAACGCGACGAGCAGTGAGCCGACGGCGAAGCCGTACACATCGAGGATCCACAGGGCCTGGTCGGCGCTGGGCGACAGGGCGGCGGACACGGCGGGCATCGCCAGGAAAAGCACCGAGCTGTCCATGGCGACCAGCAGCACGGGCCCGAGCACGACGAGCAGCCCGAGCCACGCACGCGCGCCGGGGGAGGAGGGGGAGGAGAGGGACGAGAGGTTCGACGGGTTCGAGGGGGACGGGGAGGACTTGGCCGAGGAGGGTTGCTTCTCGTTCATGCCGTCGACGATGCGGGGCCGCGCACACGGCAACCATCCCCGTCCCGTGGGTACACCTCGCAGGGTTACCCGGCACCGACCGGCGAATTTCCAGGCACCTCTTGACACAGGCCATATCAGGAGGAAACTTGTCAATACACCAGAAGACCGAGGAATCGCACCGCCATTAGAGACGTCCCTTGGCAAGAGATTCCGAAGGTCCTGGCCAGGCCCCCGAAGCCCCGCGTTACCGGAGCCTCAGCGACGACTGAGGTAGATGGCAACGTAGAGGACTCCGGGGACTGTCTTGTTCGGGGCGCCTACCGGGCGCCTACCGGGTCCCTGCCGGGCCCCCACCCTCCTCGATCGTCGGCGTCAGCCCGTCGAGGAGCGCCTTGAGGCCCAGCTCCAGCAGCGCGTCGAGGCGCAGGTCGTAGCCCTCGTCCGCGAAGCTGCCGACGACCTTGGCGAAGGTCGGGAAACGGCCGGAATCTGTGAGTTCGCGCAGGTCAGACGCGTGATCGTCCATCCACTGCTGATCGGATCGGCCGGTCGCCGCCTCCGCGTGGGCCTCCCGCTCCAGGTGGACCGCCAGGCCCTGCACATGGCTGTAGAGCAGTACGTGAATGTCGAACAGCGTCGTGGCGTCGAGGCCGTGGCCGTCCAGTGCGTTGAGCAACCACTCGCCGTGGACCATCAGGTTCGGCACCAGCAACGGCCGCGTCAACGGGCCGAGTTGGGCCAGCCACGGGTGCCTGCGGTGCAGCGACCACAGGGTGCGCACGCCCGTCTCGACGCGCGGACGCCACCCCTCCGGGACGTCGACGGGGCAGCCCTGGTCGCCGTACGCCGCGTCGGCCATCAGCAGCACCAACTCGTCCTTGCCGCTCACGTATCGGTACGGCGACATCGCCGCCACGCCGAGCCGGGCCGCGACACCGCGCATCGAGAGCCCGGACAGGCCTTCCGCGTCGGCGATCTCGATGGCGGTGCGCACGATCCGCTCCCGGGTCAGCTCCGGCTCGGTGGCAGAGGGCGATGCCGGTGTGGGCGCAGCCGTACGGGGGTCGTGGGCCGGAGAGGCCGACCGCGCCACGACAGTCCCGGCCCTGGGTCGGGTCTCCACCACGCCCTCCAGGCGCAACGTGGTCAACGCCTTCGTGGCCGTGGCGAGCGCGACGCCCCACTCCTCGGCGATCCGGCGGGTCGACGGAACCCGGTCCCCCGGGGCGAGCTCACCGTCGGCGATCCGGCGCCGGATCTCGTCGACGATCCGCAGATAGGGCGGCCGGGCCGCGCTGCCTGTGTCCTTCGTCACGTCGTGATGCCTGTCCATTCTGTACTAGTGCAGAGGTGAGCGGCGGCGATGGAGTCTGATCCTCAACTGTCCTAGTCCAGAGGTGAAGTTGGGCTCGTTGAGCGGAGCATGCGTACGGCGTACGGTCCGTGTGCGTACAGCGTATCGAACCCATGGACCAACGCACCCGAGGAACCTCCATGCAGCAACAGAACCCGAACCAGACCCAGACCCAGACCCAGAGCCGGAACCAGAACCGGACCGTGCTCATCAACGGCGGCGGCATCGCCGGACCCGTGCTCGCGTACTGGCTGCACCGCCACGGCCTCCGGCCCACGGTCGTCGAGCGCGCCGACGGCCCGCGCCCCGGTGGTCAGGCGGTGGACATCCGGGGCGTGGCCCTCGACGTGGTCGAGCGGATGGGTCTGCTCGAAGCGGCCCGCAAGGGCCGGACCCGGATGCGCGGCATGTCGGTCCTCGACGCCGAGGGCCGCGAGATCGACCGCTCCACGGAGTTCACGTACAGCAGCGGCCGCCTCGACAGCGACGACATCGAGCTGCTCCGCGAGGACCTGGTGCGCATGGTGTACGAGCACACACGAGGGGTTGTCGAGTACCGCTTCGGCGACGGCGTCGCCACCCTCGACGAGGACGCGGACGGCGTGCACGTCGGCTTCACCCACGGCCCGCCCCGCACCTTCGACCTGGTCGTCGGCGCCGACGGCCTGCACTCCGCCGTGCGCCGCCTCGCCTTCGGCCCGGAACCGGCCTACGCCCACCACCTCGGCAGCTGCCTGTCGGTGTTCAGCGCCGGCAACTTCCTCGGCCTGGACCGCCGGCAGGTCTGGCTGCGGGACGGCGACGCGGGCTTCGGCATCATGCCCGTACGGGACGACACCGAGCTCCGGGTCGCCTTCGGCTTCGGGACCGGCCCGGACGAGTACGACTTCCGGGACGGCGAGGCGCTGCGGGCGGCCGTCGTGGACCGGCTCGCCGCGCTCAAGTGGGAGGGCGCACGCCTCGCGGAGGCCGCGCGCACTGCCCCCGACTTCTACTGCGACGCCATGGCCCAGATCCGGATGGACCACTGGACGCGGGGCAGGGTCGCGCTGCTCGGCGACGCCGGGTACTGCCCGTCCCCGCTCTCCGGCCAGGGCACCAGCCTCGCCCTGGTCGGGGCGTACGTCCTGGCCGACAGCCTCGCCCGCGAGCCGTACGACCACCGTGCCGCCCACCGCCGCTACGAGCAGCGGATGCGCCCCTTCGTCGCCCTCAACCAGGCCCTCGCCACCGAGAACGAGGGCGGTCCCGCCGCGGAGGAGTCCGTCACCCGCGCCAAGAACGCGATCAGGCTGGACGGTTGAGCTCTGGAGGGTACGGACGTACGCCCCGAGAGGTGCGTGCGGGTGGCCCGGGTGCACCTCGCAGGGGTAGTCACAACCCGCCCCGCCCCGGAGGAAACGCCCTAGCCTCGAAGCCATGCAGACCGAAAGCCTCGGGGGCTACCTCAAGAACCGCCGCGACCGTGTCACGCCCGACGACGTGGGCCTGCGCACCTACGGCACCGCACGCCGCGTACCCGGCCTGCGCCGCGAGGAGTTGGCGCAGCTGGCCGGGGTGAGCGCCGGGTACTACACGCGGCTCGAACAGGGGCAGGCCGGCACCGCCTCCCAGCAGGTGCTCGACGCCCTCGCCGGGGTGCTGCGGCTCGACCCGACCGAGACCGCCCATCTGCACAACCTCGCCCGGCAGGGTGGCAGCCGGGGCGGCCCCCGGCTCGTACGGCCCCGGCCCGAGCGGCCGCACCAGCGTGTCCTCACCCTGCTCGACGCGCTCGGCGAGGCCAACCCGGCCGTCGTGCTCGGGCGGCGCGGCGACATCCTCGCCTGGAACCGCACCGGGCACGCCCTCGTCGCCGAGCACCTCGACTTCGACGCGCCGCAGGACCCGGCCCGCCGCCCCTCCGTGCCGCGGATGTTCTTCCTCGACCCGCTTGCCCGCGAACTGCACCGAAACTGGGACGAGCTGGCCCGTATCCACGTCGCGTACCTGCGGCTGACCGCGGGCCGGTACCCCACCGACGGGCGGCTCGCCGAGCTGATCGGTGAACTCACGATGCGCAGCGCCGAGTTCGCGACGCTGTGGGCGAAGGGCGATGTCGCGGACTGCACCGTCGGGCGGATGAGCCTTCAGCATCCGACGGTCGGCGGGGTCGACGTCGACTACCAGGTGTGGCTGCAGCCCGAGAGCCCCGACCACCGCCTGGAGCTCTACACCCCGGCCGACACCGCCTCCGCGGACGCGCTGCGGCTGCTCGCGGCGCAGGTCGCGGGGGCGGGGGACGAGCGGCGCGAGCCCGCGTCGGCGGGCCCGGCCGCGGCCGAGGAAGAAGCTGTCTTGTGAACCTACCTCCGTCAAGGGCTTGACGGGCATTGTCCGGGGAGGCTGAGCTTAGGGTTTACAAGTTTTACTAAGCCGGAGCCTCAGAGAAGCGGCCCCGGCAAGGGAGGTCGTCGTGGAGACTCCGGGGTCGCAGTCGTCGCTGCACCGGGCCAATCTCGAACGGGTCGTGCGGGCCGTGCGGATGGCGGGATCGCTCACTCAGGCGGAGATCGCCAGGACGACGGGCCTGTCGGCGGCCACGGTCTCCAACATCGTGAGGGAGCTCAAGGACAGCGGCACCGTCGAGGTCACCCCGACCTCCGCGGGCGGCCGCCGGGCCCGCAGCGTCTCGCTCAGCGGGGACGCCGGCCTGGTCGGGGGCGTCGACTTCGGCCACGCCCACCTGCGCGTCGCCATCGGCAACCTGGCCCACCAGGTGCTCGCCGAGGAGGCCGAGCCCCTTGACGTCGACGCCTCCGCCGCGCAGGGCTTCGACCGGGCGGAGCAGCTCGTCAACCGGCTGATCGACGCGAGCGGAGTGGACCGCTCCAAGGTCGCGGGTATCGGCCTCGGCGTGCCGGGCCCGATCGACGTGGAGACCGGCACGCTCGGCTCGACGGCCATCCTGCCGGGCTGGCAGGGCACCAACCCCGGCCAGGAGCTCTCCGGCCGCCTCGGCGTCCCGGTGTACGTCGACAACGACGCCAACCTCGGCGCGCTCGGCGAGCTGGTCTGGGGCAGCGGCCGGGGCGTGAAGGACCTCGCGTACATCAAGGTGGCGAGCGGCGTCGGCGCCGGGCTCGTCATCAACGGTCAGATCTACCGCGGCCCCGGCGGCACCGCGGGCGAGATCGGGCACATCACGCTCGACGAGTCGGGCCCGGTCTGCCGCTGCGGCAACCGCGGCTGCCTGGAGACGTTCACAGCCGCGCGGTACGTCCTGCCGCTCCTGGAGTCCAGCCACGGCTCCGGTCTGACGATGGAGAAGGTCGTCGCCCTCGCGCGCGACGGCGACCCCGGCTGCCGGCGCGTGATCGCCGACGTGGGCCGGCACATCGGCAGCGGCGTCGCCAACCTGTGCAATCTGCTCAACCCCTCGCGGGTGGTGCTCGGCGGGGACCTCGCGGACTCCGGTGAGCTGGTGCTCGGGCCGATCCGGGAGTCGGTCGGGCGGTACGCGATCCCGAGTGCGGCGCGGAAGCTCTCCGTACTGCCGGGGGCGCTCGGCGGGCGGGCCGAGGTGCTGGGGGCGCTGGCGCTCGCGCTCAGCGAGATGGGCGACTCGACGCTGCTCGACGGCGCGCAGGCCGCACCCGCACCGGCCTTCACATGAGTTCCCGAGCCCCGCGCTCCCGGGGCGGTACGCACATCGGTCTTCACTTAGATAACGGATGGCACCGTTGTCATCTCGTTAAGGATTTACTCCTTGACGCTGCTCTCGCGGCCGAGTTGACTTCCAGCCACCTCGGCCGCAACGACGCGGCCTCGTCAGGGAGGCACCCCGTATGAACGCAGTGACGCGCCGCGTCGTCATAGGCACCGCGACGGTTTCCATGGCACTGGCGATGACCGCCTGTGGCAAGGCCGGAGAGGTCGAAGAGGCGGGCGGCGGTGACGGCAGGACCATCGGTCTGCTGCTGCCGGAGAACAAGACCACGCGCTACGAGACCTTCGACCGCCCGCTCATCGAGGGCAGGATCAAGGAGCTGTGCTCCGACTGCGAGGTCAAGTACAACAACGCGGCCCAGGACACCGGGACCCAGAAGAAGCAGTTCGAGGCGCTGCTCACCCAGGGTGTCGAGGTGATCATCCTGGACGCCGTCGACTACAAGGCCACCAAGTCCTGGGTGAAGAAGGCCAAGGACCAGGGCGTGAAGGTCGTCGCGTACGACCGTCTCGCCGAGGGCCCGATCGACGCGTATGTGTCGTACGACAACGAGAAGATCGGCCGCCTGCAGGGCCAGGGTCTGGTCGAGGCGCTCGGCGAGGACGCGGCCGACGCGAACGTTGTCATGATCAACGGCTCGCCGACCGACCCGAACGCCGCGCTGTTCAAGAAGGGCGCCCACAGCGTCCTGGACCAGCAGGTCGGCAAGATCGTCTACGAGCAGGACATCCCGGACTGGTCCCCGGACGAGGCCAACAAGAAGATGTCCGCCGCGATCGACTCCCTCGGCAAGGACGGCTTCGACGCCGTCTACTCCGCCAACGACGGCATGGCAGGCGGCATCATCACCGCCCTCGACAAGCGCGACGTGAAGGTCCCGGTGGGCGGCCAGGACGCCGAACTCGCCGGTCTGCAGCGGATCCTGAGCGGCGAGCAGGCGTTCACGATCTACAAGCAGATCAAGCCGGAGGCCGAGACCACCGCCGAGATCGCCGTCCGCCTCCTCCAGGGCAAGGACATCAAGGACCTCACGCCGACCAAGGTGGACTCGATCAGCGGCGAGTTCAAGGGCACCCCGGCGAAGCTGTACGACGCCCAGATCGTGACCAAGGCGGATATCGCCGGCACGATCATCAAGGACAAGGTGTACAAGGCGAGCGAGATCTGCACGGCGGAGTTCAAGAAGGCGTGCGCGGCGGCGGGGATCAAGTAGGGCTCGGTACTTGTCGGTCGCCGTCGGCTCGATCGCCGTCGGCTCGGTCCTCGTCGGCTCGGTCGCCGTCGGCTCGGTTGCCGTAGATCGCCCTCCGGGCTCGTCCTCAATCTCCCCCAGCCTTCGGCCGGGAGGTGCCCCCGGACGGGCTTGATTTGGCTGGTGTCCGCCGGACGGGCAGCAACAACCCCGAGCCGCCCCCGAAGTACCTCCGGTACCCCCGCCGCACTCCACCCCGCCGCGGCGGCGGGCACCGGACACCCCCCTCGTATCTCGCAAGTCCCGCCCGATCAGGCGGCGAAGGAGCTGATTCACGTGTCCGCTACGCCCGTGCTGGCGTTGCGCGGAGTCTCCAAGCGGTTCGGTGCCGTGCAGGCACTCACGGACGTTCACCTGGAGATCCACGCCGGTGAGGTGGTCGCCCTGGTCGGCGACAACGGCGCCGGCAAGTCGACCCTCGTCAAGACCATCTCGGGGGTTCACCCGATCGATGACGGCGCCCTCGTCTGGGAGGGGCGGCCCGTCCGCGTCAACCGGCCGCAGGACGCCCAGAGCCTCGGCGTCGCGACCGTCTACCAGGACCTGGCGCTCTGCGACAACCTCGACGTCGTCGCCAACCTCTTCCTCGGCAGCGAGCTGAAGCACGGCCCGGTCCTGGACGAGATCGCCATGGAGAAGCGGGCCAAGGAGCTGCTCGACACGCTCTCGATCCGCATCCCCAGCGTCCGCATCCCGGTCGCCGCGCTCTCCGGCGGCCAGCGCCAGGTCGTCGCGATCGCCCGCGCCCTCGTCGGCGACCCGAAGGTCGTGATCCTCGACGAGCCGACCGCGGCCCTCGGCGTCGAGCAGACCGCGCAGGTCCTCGACCTGGTGGAGCGGCTGCGCGAACGCGGCCACGCGGTGATTCTCATCAGCCACAACATGGCCGATGTGCAGGCCGTCGCGGACCGTGTCGCCGTGCTGCGCCTGGGCCGCAACAACGGCGTCTTCGACGTCGCCGCCACCTCCCACGAGGAGATCATCGCCGCCATCACCGGCGCCACGGACAACGCGGTGACCCGCCGCCAGGCGCGTACGGGCAACGGCGACGGCAACGGCAACGGCGACGGCAACCCGAACGGCAGCGGCGAGGCCGAAGCCGGCGGCACGGGCGGCACGGGCGGCACTGACGGCACGGACGGCACGGACGGCACGTTCACGAAGGGGGACGCGCAGTGAGCGACCTCACCAAGAAGCCCGCGACGGACGGCGAGCAGCCCGCCTCCGTAGCCACGGAAGCCCCGGAATCGGCGGCCGAGGCCCCGGCCGCGACCGCAGCCGAGGCGAGCGCCGCGCCCGTACCGGCCGTGGACCCGCGTCTGCTCGTCCGCGAGCAGGGCCTCAAGGGGTACTGGACGGAGTTCTCGCGCAAGATCCGCGGCGGTGAGCTGGGTTCGCTGCCCGTCGTCATCGGCCTGATCGTCATCGCGGTCGTCTTCCAGGCGCAGAACGACCGGTTCCTGTCCGCGAGCAGCCTCACCAACATCGCGGTGTTCACCTCCGGCCTCGGCATCATGGCCGTCGGCATCGTCTTCGTGCTGCTGCTCGGCGAGATCGACCTGTCGGTCGGCTCGGTGGCCGGCATGGGCGCCGCGGTGTGGGCGGTCCTGAACGTCAGCAACGGCTGGGGCGACTGGGCCGCGGTCCTGATGGCCGTGCTGTCCGGCCTGTTGATCGGCGCCCTGCACGGCTTCTTCTTCGCCAAGATCGGCGTACCGGCGTTCGTGGTCACCCTCGCCGGGTTCCTCGGCTGGAGCGGTCTGCAGATCTGGCTGATGGGCAAGGAAGGCAGCATCAACACGCCCACCGGCGGCATCGTCGAGAACCTCACCGGCTACTTCTTCGAGGACAAGGCCGCCGCGTACAGCCTGGCCCTGATCGCCATCGTCGGGTACGCCGCCTCGCTGCTGCTCGACACCCGGCGCCGCAAGAGCGCCGGGCTTCCGTCCCGCCCGGTCAGCGAGATCGTGCTGCGCACCGGCGTCGTCGCGGTCCTGGTGCTGGTCGCCGCGTACGTCCTGAACGAGCTGCCCGGCTCCCGCGGCCTGCCGCTCGCGCTCGTGCTGTTCCTGGCCGTCCTCGTCATCGCCGACTTCGTGGCCCGGCGCACCACGTTCGGCCGCCAGGTCTTCGCGGTCGGCGGCAGCTCGGAGGCGGCGCGCCGCGCGGGCATCAATGTGGACCGGATCCGCATCACGGTCTTCGCGATCTCCGGCATGCTCGCCGCGTTCGGCGGCCTCTTCATCGCCTCGCTCTCCGGTGGCGCGACGAAGAACCTGGGCGCGGGCAACACGCTGATGCTGGTCATCGCTGCGGCGGTCATCGGCGGTACGAGCCTCTTCGGCGGGCGCGGCAAGGTCTGGTCGGCGCTGCTCGGCATGCTCGTGCTCCAGTCGATCCAGCAGGGCCTGAACCTGCTCGGCATGGCCAGCGAGATCCAGTTCATGATCACGGGTGCGGTGCTGTTGGCTGCGGTTGTGATCGACTCGGTGTCGCGGCGTACGCAGAAGACGGCTGGGCGGGCGTAGGTCCCGTCCCACGTCCCGCACCGTCGACTCGGGCGCCGTCGATCGCCCTGCGGGCTCGTCCTCAATCGCCGGACAGGCTGGATTTCGTGCCCCGAAAGGAGCGCGGGGCTGTGACATGGGCGGCTCCGCCGCGCGGGCGACGCAACCCGAACCCGCGCGGACGCGTCTCCTCGCATACCGTCAGATGCGTCCCGTACCGCCCCGCCCGGGTGACCCCACCCGACGGCGGGCAGTACGGGCGGAACATTAGACTCGACAGGCCCGGCACAGCTCGAACAGCTCGACTCGCACAGCTTGACCGAACCACAGAACCTAGGAGGCACGGATATGGCAGTCGCGCGAAGCGCGTCCCACACGGGTGGTGGTGGGCGACGGGAGGGACTGCTGACCCGTATCAAGGGGCCGCGCGATCTGGACCGGCTCAGCCACGAGCAGCTGGACGAGCTCGCGGCCGAGATCCGTGGCTTCCTCGTCGACGCGGTCTCCAAGACCGGCGGTCACCTGGGCCCGAACCTCGGCGTGGTCGAGCTCACCATCGCCATGCACCGCGTGTTCGACTCCCCGAAGGACAAGGTCCTCTTCGACACCGGCCACCAGAGCTATGTGCACAAACTGCTCACCGGCCGCCAGGACTTCTCCAAGCTCAAGATGAAGGGCGGCCTCTCCGGCTACCCCTCGCAGGCCGAGTCCGAGCACGACGTGATCGAGAACTCGCACGCCTCGACGGTCCTCGGCTGGGCCGACGGCCTCGCCAAGGCCAACGAGCTGCGCAAGAAGGACGACCACGTGGTTGCCGTCATCGGCGACGGCGCGCTGACCGGCGGCATGGCCTGGGAGGCGCTGAACAACATCGCCGCCGCCAAGGACCGCCCGCTCGTCATCGTCGTCAACGACAACGAGCGCTCGTACGCCCCCACGATCGGCGGCCTCGCCAACCACCTCGCCACCCTGCGCACCACCGACGGGTACGAGCGGTTCCTGGCCCGCGGCAAGGACATCCTGGAGCGCACCCCGGTCGTCGGCCGGCCGCTCTACGAGACGCTGCACGGCGCCAAGAAGGGCCTGAAGGACTTCATCGCCCCGCAGGGCATGTTCGAGGACCTGGGCCTGAAGTACGTCGGGCCGATCGACGGTCACGACATCGAGGCCCTGGAGTCCGCCCTGCAGCGCGCCAAGCGCTTCGGCGGCCCGGTCATCGTGCACTGCCTCACCGAGAAGGGCCGCGGCTACAAGCCCGCCCTGGACGACGAGGCGGACCGCTTCCACGCCGTCGGCAAGATCCACCCCGACACCGGGCTGCCGATCTCGTCCTCCGGCCTCGACTGGACCTCCGTCTTCGGCGAGGAGATGGTCAAGCTCGGCCACGAGCGCGAGGACATCGTCGCGATCACCGCGGCGATGCTGCAGCCGGTCGGCCTGGACCGGTTCTCCAAGGAGTTCCCCGAGCGGGTGTACGACGTCGGCATCGCCGAGCAGCACGGCGCGGTCAGCGCCGCCGGCCTCGCCCACGGCGGACTGCACCCCGTCTTCGCCGTGTACGCGACGTTCCTGAACCGCGCCTTCGACCAGCTCCTGATGGACGTGGCCCTGCACAAGTGCGGCGTCACCTTCGTCCTGGACCGGGCCGGCGTCACCGGCACCGACGGCGCCTCGCACAACGGCATGTGGGACATGTCGATCCTGCAGTGCGTGCCCGACCTGCGCATCGCCGCCCCGCGCGACGCCGACCAGGTCCGCATGCAGCTGCGCGAGGCCGTCGCCGTCGACGACGCCCCGACCGTGGTCCGCTTCTCCAAGGGCGCTGTCGGCCCGTCCGTCAAGGCGGTCGGCACGGTCGGCGGCATGGACGTGCTGCGCAAGGCGGGCACCGCCAAGCCGGACGTCCTGCTCGTCTCCGTGGGCGCCCTCGCGCCGATGTGCCTGGAGATCGCCGACCTCCTCAACAAACAGGGCATCAGCACCACCGTCGTGGACCCGCGTTGGGTCAAGCCCGTCGACGAGGCGCTCGCCCCGCTCGCCGAACAGCACCGCGTCGTCGTCACCGTCGAGGACAACTCCCGCGCGGGCGGTGTCGGTTCGGCCGTCGCGCAGGCGCTGCGGGACGGCGGAGTCGACGTACCGCTGCGCGACTTCGGCATCCCGCCGCGCTTCCTCGACCATGCCTCGCGCAAGGAAGTCATGGCCGAGATCGGCCTTACGGCACCGGACATCGCCCGCCAGGTCACCGGCCTCGTCGCCAAGCTGGACGGACGGTACGACAGCCCGGCGGCCGACCGGAACACGGTGGAGCCCGCCCGCGACTGACACGAAAAGGTGTCGCACACAAGGCGTCATCAGGCCCGGTCCGGCCACTCCCTACGGGTGGCCGGACCGGGCCTTTCGTGTGAAACTCCTTGCGATACGGGCATACCGGCACACAGACACGCCGCGCAGGTTTCGATCATGGCGAGCATCGTCAGCAAGGGAGCACGCCCGTGAGCAGCAGCACACCTCCACCCCCCGGCGGACTGTTCCGCACCAAGACCGTCGAACAGTCCATCCAGGACACCGAGGAGCCGGAGCACGCGCTCAGGAAGTCGCTGTCCGCCTGGGACCTGACGGTCTTCGGCGTCGGCGTCATCATCGGCACCGGCATCTTCGTCCTCACCGGCAAGGTGGCCAAGGAGAACGCGGGCCCGGCGACCGCGCTGGCCTTCGTCGCCGCAGGCATCGTCTGCGCCCTGGCCGCCCTGTGCTACGCGGAGTTCGCGTCGACCGTGCCCGTCGCCGGTTCGGCGTACACCTTCGCGTACGCCTCCATCGGCGAGTTGCCGGCCTGGATCATCGGATGGGACCTGGTCCTGGAGTTCGCGCTCGGCACGGCGGTGGTCGCGGTCGGCTGGTCCGGCTATGTGCGCTCGCTGATGGACAACGTCGGCTGGCATCTGCCAACGGCGCTCGAAGGGCCGGATGTGCCAGGAGGAAGCTTCGACATCCTGGCCTTCGTCCTGGTCCTGGTCCTGACCGTGATCCTGGTCCTCGGCATGAAACTGTCCGCCCAGTTCACCGCCCTGGTCGTCGCGATCAAGGTCACCGTGGTCATGATCGTCATCGTCGCCGGTCTGTTCTTCGTCGTCGGCGACAACTACCAGCCGTTCATCCCCGACCCGGTCACCCCGGAGACCGGCGGCGCCTGGGAGACCGCCCCGCTGGTCCAGCTGATGTTCGGCTACGAGCCCACCAACTTCGGCGTGATGGGCATCTTCACCGCCGCCTCCATTGTCTTCTTCGCCTTCATCGGCTTCGACGTGGTGGCCACCGCCGCCGAGGAGACCAAGCTGCCGCAGCGCGACATGCCCCGCGGCATCCTCGGCTCCCTCCTCATCTGCACCGTCCTCTACGTGGCGGTGTCGCTGGTCGTCACCGGTATGCAGCACTACACCGAACTGTCCGTCACCGCCCCGCTCGCCGACGCCTTCAAGGCCTCCGGACACCCGTTCTACGCGGGCGTGATCAGCTTCGGCGCCGCCATCGGCCTCACGACGGTCTGTATGATCCTGCTGCTCGGCCAGACCCGGGTGTTCTTCGCGATGAGCCGGGACGGGCTGCTGCCGCGGTTCTTCGCCATCACCCACCCGAAGTTCCGCACCCCGTACCGGCCGACCATCCTGCTCGGCGTGGTCATCGCGGTCATCGCGGGCTTCACCAGCATCAACGAGCTGGCGACGCTGGTGAACATCGGCACCCTGTTCGCCTTCGTGGTCGTCGCCCTCGGCGTGCTGGTGCTCCGCCGCACCCGCCCCGACCTGCCCCGCGCCTTCCGCACCCCGTGGGTGCCGTTGCTGCCGCTCCTCTCCATCGCCGCCTCGCTGTGGCTGATGCTGAACCTGCCGGGCGAGACCTGGCTCCGGTTCGGCGTGTGGATGGTCCTCGGCGTCATCGTGTACTTCGCGTACGGGCGCAGCCACAGCAGGCTGGGGCGCGCCCTGTCGGGCAGGGAGACCCGGTAGGGGGCGGGGCTGTGACACTTGCGGCTCAGCCGCGGGGCGCTGAAGCCACCACGGCGCGGTAGTCGGTCGACGGGGAGCCGAGGGGGCAGGGGCGGCGGCCCCGGAGCTGCTGCAAGCAGATACCTTGGCACCCATGCCGGCCGAGCAGCGTTCCGACGACCCACCCCGTAGCACGCCGGCGCTGCCGCACCAGCGCGTCGAACCAGGGGCACGCCCCGTCCGCACGCGGGCGGGGCGGTCCGCGTACTGGCCCCGGCTCATCGCCGCCCTGACCCTGCTCGCCTGCGTCACCCGCATCCCGTCGTTCCGGATCGAGCTGTGGAACCCCGACGAGGGCTTCCTCGCCGTCCAGGCAAGGCTGTTGGCCGACGGCGGCACGCTCTACGAGACCGTCGTCGACCGTAAACCGCCCCTCCTGCCCTGGCTGTACGAGGGTGCCTTCGCGCTCTTCGGCGACGACTCGCTGCTGCCCCTGAAGGTCCTGGCCGTCCTGGCCCACCTCGCCACGGCCGTACTGCTCGCCTCGCTCGCCCGCCGCCGCTGGGGCGACGGCGCGGGCCGCACGGCCGGTGTGCTCTACCTGTTCCTGTCGATCGGGCTCAACCCCGAGGACACGCAGGCCGCCACGTTCGAGGTGTTCATGCTCCCGGCGACCGCAGCCGCCATGTGGCTCGCCGACCGGCGCCGCTGGGCCTGGTGCGGTGCGGCCGTCGCCGCGGCCTTCCTCGCCAAGCAGACCGGTGGCGCCGTACTCCTGCCCGTGCTCTGGCTGTGGTGGCGCTCCGGTGCGCGCCGGGCCGGCATACTCCGGCTCGTGGCGGGCGCCGTCCTGCCCGTACTCGCGGCCGCCCTCGCCACCGACCCGCGCGGGTTCCTGTTCTGGACGGTCACCGGCTCCGGCGCGTACGCCTCCTTCACCGGCTCCGAACTGCACGTACTGTCACGGGCGTTGACCAACGCCGCGCTGCTCGCCGTCGCCTGCGCGGGGCTGCTCCCGGCCGTCGTGCGGGTGCTGCGGACCGCCCGCACCGGCGCCGCCGACCTGTGGCTGTGGTTCGGCGCGTCCGCCGTCGCCGTCTGCGTCGGCTTCCACTTCTTCGGCCACTACTACCTCCAACTGGTACCCGCCATCGCCCTGTTGGGCACCGCGGCCCTGCAGAGCCTGCCGCGCGACTGGACCCCGGCGACGCTCACCACGTCCGCGCTCGCCTGCGCCCTGTTCCTCGGCTGGGGGATGCTCGCGCCGCGCCCCGACCTCGCGCACGCCGAACGGCTCGCGACGGCGATCGGCCGCGCCACGGACCCCGACGACCGCGTCCTCGTCTGGGGCATGCACCCCGAGACGTACTGGCTCGCCGACCGCACCCCCGCCTCCCGCTACCTCACCGCGGGCTTCCTCACCAACTACAGCGGCGGCCGCAACGGACCGCAGGTGGGCGAGAAGTACGCGGTCGACGGGGCCTGGGACGTGTTCCGTACGGAAATGGCCGAGAACCCGCCGGACCTGATCGTCGACGACAGCCGGGGCAAGCCGTACGCCCCCGAAGCGCTGCCGACGCTCCGTGCCCTCCTCGCCGCCCGGTACGAGCAGACGGCGGTCGTGGAGAACGCGGTCATCTACCGCCGCACCGGATAGACCGTACGCGGCCCGACGCACACCGCGCCCAACTCCTCGACCCTGCGCCGCAGTTCACGGTCGGCGGTGACCACGACGACCGTGGCCTGAGCCGCTTCGGCGACCAGCTCCACGATCCGGTCGTCGCCGCTCCCGGGCGCCGCATCCACCCGTACGCCTGGCACGGACTCCACGCCGCGCGCCGCGCCCTCCACGACGAGCAGCAGGTCGAGGGGGCCGGGGTGGCCGTCGATGCCGACGTCCGCGTAGGCGACGAGGCCGTCCCGCAGCCGCTCCGCCGCGCCCCTGCGGTCCCGCCACCAGCCGTCCGGCACCGATCCGACGGTGTTGGCGGCGTCCACGACGAGCAGAGTGCGCATGCGCCGACCCTCTCACGTCGTACGACTCCCGACGCACCGCTGCCCCCGGCGCCGACGAGGGCACCGGGGGCAGCCGTACAAGCCAGGAGACTACGCGGGCACGCTCGCCACGCCCTGCTCCAGGAACCGCTTGCCGGTGACGCGCTCGGAGACGCCCGCACGGTCCAGGTACGGCGTGATGCCGCCCAGGTGGAAGGGCCAGCCGGCGCCGGTGATCAGGCACAGGTCGATGTCCTGGGCCTCGGCGACGACACCCTCGTCGAGCATCAGGCCGATCTCCTGGGCCACCGCGTCGAGCACGCGGTCGCGGACCTGTTCCTCCGTCAGGACGCTGTCGCCCTGCTTGAGGAGGGCCTGGACCTCGGGGTCCAGCTCGGGCGCACCGCTGTCGTAGACGTAGAAGCCGCGCTTGCCGGCGTCCACGACGGCCTTCAGGTTCGGGGAGACCTTGAAGCGCTCCGGGAAGGCGCGGTTCAGGGTCTCCGAGACGTGCAGGCCGATCGCCGGGCCGACCAGCTCCAGGAGTACGAGGGGCGACATCGGCAGGCCGAGCGGCTCGACGGCCTTCTCGGTGAGGGCGACCGGGGTGCCCTCGTCGATGACGTTCTGCACCTCGCCCATGAAGCGGGTCAGGATGCGGTTGACGACGAATGCCGGGGCGTCCTTCACCAGGACCGCGGTCTTCTTCAGCTTCTTGGCGACACCGAAGGCCGTGGCCAGCGAGGCGTCGTCGGTCTGCTCGCCACGGACGATCTCCAGGAGCGGCAGCACGGCGACCGGGTTGAAGAAGTGGAAGCCGACGACCCGCTCGGGGTGCTTCAGCTTCGACGCCATCTCGGTGACCGAGAGCGAGGAGGTGTTGGTGGCGAAGATCGCGTGCGCCGGGGCGACGGCCTCGACCTCCGCGAACACCTGCTGCTTGACGCCGATCTCCTCGAAGACGGCCTCGATGACGAAGTCGGCGTCGGAGAAGCCCTCGGCCTTGTCGAGTACACCGGTGACCAGGGCCTTCAGGCGGTTGGCCTTGTCCTGGTTGATACGGCCCTTGCCGAGCAGCTTGTCGATCTCGGCGTGGACGTAGCCCACACCCTTGTCGACACGCTCCTGGTCGATGTCGGTCAGCACGACCGGCACCTCCAGGCGGCGCAGGAACAGCAGTGCGAGCTGGCTGGCCATCAGACCGGCGCCCACGACGCCGACCTTGCTGACCGGACGCGCCAGGTCCTTCGACGGGGCGCCCGCGGGACGCTTGCCGCGCTTCTGCACCAGGTTGAACGCGTAGAGCCCGGCCCGCAGTTCACCGCCCATGATCAGGTCGGCGAGCGCCTGGTCCTCGGCGTCGAACCCGGCCTGCAGGTCGCCGTCCTTGGCGGCGGCGATGATGTCGAGCGCGCGGTACGCGGCCGGGGCGGCGCCGTGCACCTTGGAGTCGGCGATGAACCGGCCCTTGGCGACGGCCTGGTCCCAGGCCTCACCGCGGTCCACCTCGGGACGCTCCACCGTCACATCGCCGCCCAGGACCTTCGCGGTCCACAGCAGCGACTGCTCCAGGAAGTCCGCACCCTCGAACAGCGCGTCCGCGATGCCGAGTTCGAAGACCTGCTTGCCCTTGAGCTGGCGGTTCTGGTTGAGCGAGTTCTCGATGATGACCTGGACGGCCCTCTCGGCGCCGATCAGGTTCGGAAGGAGCGCGCAGCCGCCCCAGCCGGGCACCAGGCCGAGGAAGACCTCGGGCAGCGAGAACGCGGGCAGCGCCTTGGACACGGTGCGGTAGGTGCAGTGCAGACCGGCTTCGACACCGCCGCCCATGGCCGCGCCGTTGTAGTACGCGAAGGTCGGCACGGCCAGACCGGCGAGACGCTTGAAGACGTCGTGCCCGCCCTTGCCGATGGCCAGCGCGTCCGAGTGCTGCTTCAGCAGCTCGACGCCCTTGAGGTCCGCGCCGACGGCGAAGATGAACGGCTTGCCGGTGAGGCCGACGCCGACGATGTCACCGGCCTTGGCCTCCGCCTCGACCTGGTCGATCGCGGTGTTCAGGTTCCCGAGCGACTGCGGGCCGAAGGTGGTCGGCTTGGTGTGGTCCAGGCCGTTGTCGAGCGTGATCAGGGCGAACTTGCCTGCCCCGTAAGGCAGTTCGAGGTGGCGTACGTGCGCCTGCGTCACTACCTCGTCGGGGAACAGCGTGGCCGCGCCCTTCAGAAGCTCAGCGGTGGTGGTGCTCACTTGTCGCCTCCGGCGTCCTTGTGGTGCGGGTTCTCCCAGATGACCGTGGCGCCCATGCCGAAGCCGACGCACATGGTGGTGAGGCCGTAACGGACCTCCGGCTGCTCCTCGAACTGCCGCGCCAGCTGCGTCATCAGACGCACGCCGGAGGAGGCGAGGGGGTGACCGAACGCGATGGCGCCGCCGTACTGGTTGACGCGCGCGTCGTCGTCGGCGATGCCGTAGTGCTCCAGGAAGGCGAGCACCTGCACGGCGAACGCCTCGTTGACCTCGAACAGGCCGATGTCACCGATGCCGAGTTCGGCCTTGGCGAGCGCCTTCTCGGTCGCGGGGATCGGGCCGTAGCCCATCACCTCGGGCTCGACACCCGCGAAGGCGTACGACACGAGGCGCATCTTGACCGGCAGGCCGTTCTCGCGCGCGAACTCCTCGGAGGCGATCAGCGAGGCCGTGGCGCCGTCGTTGAGCCCCGCGGCGTTACCGGCGGTGACGCGGCCGTGCGTACGGAACGGCGTCTTGAGGCCCGCGAGGTTCTCCAGCGTCGTGCCCGGACGCATCGGCTCGTCGGCGGTGGCGAGGCCCCAGCCGGTCTCACCGGCCTCCTCGTTCGTCCGGCGTACGGAGATCGGCACCAGGTCGGCCTGGATCCTGCCGTCGGCGTACGCCTTGGCGGCCTTCTCCTGCGAGCGCACCGCGTACTCGTCGGCGCGCTGCTTGGTGATGCTCGGGTAGCGGTCGTGCAGGTTCTCGGCGGTCATGCCCATGAACAGGGCGGACTCGTCGACCAGCTTCTCGCTGACGAACCGCGGGTTCGGGTCGACGCCCTCACCCATCGGGTGGCGGCCCATGTGCTCCACGCCACCGGCGACGGCGACGTCGTACGCGCCGAAGGCGACACCGCCGGCCATGGCGGTCACGGCGGTCAGGGCGCCGGCGCACATGCGGTCGATGGAGTAACCGGGCACCGACTGCGGAAGCCCGGCGAGGATGCCCGCGGTGCGGCCCAGGGTCAGACCCTGGTCACCGATCTGCGTGGTCGCGGCGATGGCGACCTCGTCGATCTTGGCGGGGTCGAGGTTCGGGTTGCGGCGCAGCAGCTCCCGGATGGACTTCACGACGAGATCGTCGGCGCGGGTCTCGTGGTAGATGCCCTTCGGGCCCGCCTTGCCGAACGGGGTGCGGACGCCGTCGACGAAGACGACGTCCCTGACGGTACGAGGCACGATGGCTCTCCTCCAGGGGTGCGGGATCGCTGCCGCTGGGCGTGCTCCGGCGGCTACGGCACTCATGCTACTTGCCGGTAACCAAGCGGACCAGGCCCCCCGCCCGGAGCGGCGAAGGTCACACTCCGTGGGGGGAGATGCGAAACGCCGGAGAGGCTGGGATTCAGCCTCTCCGGCGTTTGGGGCGGGGTCCCCCTTGGGGTCCGGGGCGGAGCCCCAGTCCGGGAAGGGGCGGGGTGGGGAAGAAGGAGCCCTACCCGGCCCCGGCAGCCAGCGCCTCCACCAGTACCGGCGTCACCTGCTCGATCTGCCAGGCCCGGGCCCCGTACCCGGAGAGCGCCGCGGCGACGGACTCCGCGTCGAGGGGTGTCGGCGGCTCCCAGCACACCCGCCGGACCGTGTCCGGCGTGATCAGGTTCTCCTGCGGCATGGCCAGCTCCTCCGCGAGCGCCGTCACCGCGGCCCGCGCCGCCGAGAGGCGGGCCGCCGCCGCCGGGTCGCGGTCCGCCCACGAGCGGGGCGGCGGCGGGCCCGTCAACTGCTGGCCGGGCTGCGGGAGTTCGCTCTCCGGCAGGGCCTTCGCACGGTCCACGGCGGCCTGCCACTGCTCCAGCTGACGCTGGCTCGTACGGTTGCCGAACCCCTGCAGCTGCCGCAGCGCCTGCACGTGGGGCGGCAGCGCGAGCGCGGCCTCCACGATCGCGGCGTCGCCGAGCACCTTGCCGGGCGACACGTCACGCCGCTGCGCCACCTTGTCGCGGGCCGTCCACAGCTCCCGTACGACCGCCATCTGCCGGCGTCGGCGCACCTTGTGCATCCCGGACGTGCGCCGCCACGGGTCCTTGCGCGGGGGCGGCGGCGGGGCACTGGCGATCGCGTCGAACTCCTGGTGCGCCCAGTCCAGCTTGCCCTGCCGGTCCAGCTCCTTCTCCAGGCTGTCGCGCAGGTCCACGAGGAGCTCCACGTCGAGCGCGGCGTACCGCAGCCAGGGGTCGGGCAGCGGCCGCGTCGACCAGTCGACGGCGGAGTGGCCCTTCTCCAGTACGTACCCGAGCACCGACTCCACCATCGCGCCGAGGCCGACGCGCGGGAAGCCCGCGAGCCGTCCGGCCAGCTCGGTGTCGAAGATGCGGGTGGGGATCATGCCTATTTCGCGCAGGCACGGCAGATCCTGAGTCGCGGCGTGCAGCACCCACTCGGCATCCGCGATCGCCGCCCCGAGCCCTGACAGGTCGGGGCAGGCGATCGGGTCGATCAGGGCGCTGCCGGCTCCTTCGCGGCGCAGCTGTACGAGATAGGCGCGCTGGCCGTAGCGGTAGCCGGAGGCCCGCTCGGCGTCCACGGCGACGGGTCCCCGGCCGGCGGCGAAGGCGGCGACGACCTCGGCGAGCGAGTTCTCGTCGGCGATCACCTCGGGGATGCCCTCGCGCGGTTCGAGCAGCGGAATCGGCTCTCCCTCGGGGGCTGCGACGCCTTCGTCCGGAGGAGCGCCTCCGGTGGTTCGCAGTGGTCTGTCTTCTGCGGTCTCTTGGGCGTCGGTCACCGGTCAAGGGTATCTGTGCGAGCACGGCGCCCGCCGACGGAACGTTCCGTCGGCGGGCGCCGGACTGATGTGCTGGGTTATCGGGCGGTATGTACTGCTCTGGGATGTCGACGGTCAGTGGATGATTCCGGTACGCAGGGCGACGGCGACCATGCCGGCGCGGTCGCCCGTGCCGAGCTTGCGGGCGATGCGGGCGAGGTGGCTCTTGACGGTGAGGGCGGACAGGCCCATCGAGACACCGATGGCCTTGTTGGACTGGCCCTCCGCGACAAGGCGCAGCACCTCCACCTCGCGCCCTGACAGCTCGCGGTACCCGCCCGGGTGGCTCGGGGCGCCCGGCGGGCGGCGGTGCATACGGGCGGCGGCGCCGATGGGTGCGGCGCCGGGGCGGGTGGGGAGGCCGACGTTGGTGCGCGTACCGGTGACGACGTACCCCTTCACGCCGCCCGCGAGGGCGTTGCGCACGGCGCCGATGTCGTCGGCGGCGGAGAGGGCGAGGCCGTTGGGCCAGCCCGCGGCGCGGGTCTCGGAGAGGAGGGTCAGGCCCGAGCCGTCGGGCAGGTGGACATCGGCGACGCAGATGTCGCGCGGGTTGCCGATGCGGGGACGGGCCTCGGCGATCGAGGACGCCTCGATGACGTCGCGCACTCCGAGTGCCCAGAGGTGGCGGGTGACGGTGGAACGGACGCGCGGGTCCGCCACGACGACCATGGCGGTCGGCTTGTTCGGACGGTAGGCGACCAGGCTTGCGGGCTGCTCTAGGAGAACGGACACCAGGCCTCCTGGGGGAGATGGCGGGACGGGGCCGGCTCGGGGAAGAAGCCGGTACAACCGTGCTTTCAAGGTCACAGAGGTCTTCGGCAGCATGTCCGCCCGCCTTTAGCGAATGATCACGATTTGGTGACTCGCAATTCGGGCAATTCAGACGTGTGATCGATCATCCGAAGATCGAACCGAGTCCCGCGACGGTCAGCCGCCGGTCAACGACGGTCCCGTACCGCATCCGTTCGAAGCGTCGGTGGGCCGTACGGATGACGGCCCGTCCCTGTTTTCTCGTACGTGCGGGCGGGCCCGGCGTCCGCCCGCACGTACGACGGAGGAGCGTCTTCAGTGCGCCTGGGGGCCGCGGCGCTGCGGCAGGGACACCACCGAGGCGTCCGCGGGGCCGGCCGGGGGGAGGCCGGCGACCTGGCAGAGCAGATCGCACCAGGCGGCCAGGTGCGCCGCCGTGTCCGGCACCCCGCCGAGCCCCTCGCGCGGCGTCCAGGACGCCCGGATCTCGATCTGCGAGTTCGGCTGCCGGGTGCCGAGCCCGCCGAAGTAGTGCGAACTGGCCCGGGTGACGGTGCCACTGGGTTCCCCGTACGCGAGGCCGCGGCCCTGCAGGGCGCCGGTCAGCCAGGACCAGCAGACCTCGGGGAGCAGCGGGTCGGCCGCCATCTCGGGCTCCAGCTCCGCGCGGACCAGGGTCACCAGGCGGAACGTGCCCTGCCAGGCGTCGTGCCCGGCGGGGTCGTGCAGCAGGACGAGGCGGCCGTCCGCGAGGTCCTCGTCGTCCTCGACCACCGCGGCCTCCAGGGCGTACGCGTGCGGGGCGAGCCGCTTCGGCGCGGGGGTCGGGTCGATCTCGATCTCCGGCCGCAGCCGGGCCGCGCGCAGCGCGTCCACGGCGGTGCGGAACGGGAGCGGAACAGCATCAGCCGCCGCATTCCCCTCCCTAGCGTCCATCCCGTCAGCATCCTCCGAGAGTCGTCCCTGCACCGCAGCCATGCCGGGAAGATTAAGGGGAACCGGCCGTTCGCGCAGGGAAGGACACCCGGTCCCGGCCGTGCAGTTCGCGGCACGTGCGAGACTTTCCGACGTGAGCGCCAACGACCTTCCCCGAGCGGGCCAGCAGCCGAACCCGAACCCGACCGCCGCCGACGCGGTCAAGGACTCCGCCTTCCTGCGGGCGTGCAGGCGCGAGCCCGTGCCGCACACGCCGGCCTGGTTCATGCGGCAGGCGGGGCGCTCGCTGCCCGAGTACCTCAAGGTGCGCGAGGGCATCCCGATGCTCGACTCGTGCATGCGGCCCGATCTCGTCACCGAGATCACGCTGCAGCCGGTGCGCCGCCACAACGTGGACGCGGCGATCTACTTCAGCGACATCGTCGTCCCTCTGAAGGCCATCGGGATCGACCTCGACATCAAGCCCGGCGTCGGCCCGGTGGTGGAGCGGCCGATCCGCTCGCGGGCCGACCTGGAGCGGCTGCGCGACCTCACTCCGGAGGACGTCTCGTACGTCTCCGAGGCCATCGGCATGCTGACCGGTGAGCTCGGCTCGACCCCGCTGATCGGCTTCGCCGGGGCGCCGTTCACGCTCGCCAGCTACCTCGTGGAGGGCGGCCCGAGCCGCAACCACGAGCACACCAAGGCCCTGATGTACGGCGACCCGCAGCTCTGGGCCGACCTGCTCGACCGGCTCTCCGACATCACCGCGGCCTTCCTGAAGGTGCAGATCGAGGCGGGCGCCTCGGCCGTGCAGCTCTTCGACTCCTGGGTGGGCGCCCTGTCGCCCGCCGACTACCGCCGCTCGGTGATGCCCGCCTCGTCGAAGGTCTTCGAGGCCGTCTCCGGGTACGGGGTGCCGCGCATCCACTTCGGCGTCGGCACCGGGGAACTCCTCGGGCTGCTCGGTGAGGCGGGCGCGGACGTCGTCGGCGTCGACTGGCGCGTCCCCCTGGACGAGGCCGCCCGCCGCGTCGGCCCCGGCAAGGCGCTGCAGGGCAACCTCGACCCGGCCGTCCTGTTCTCCACGCGGGACGCGGTCGAGGCCAAGACGGACGAGGTCCTCGCGGCGGCGAACGGCCTGGAGGGTCACATCTTCAACCTCGGACACGGCGTGCTCCCGACCACCGACCCGGACGCGCTGACCCGGCTCGTGGAGTACGTGCACACGCGCACCGCTCGCTGAGGGACGCCTATCCGGCGGAGGTCTGCGCTTTCCTGTACTGGGCTTTCCTGTACTGGGCTCTCGTGTACTGGGCTCTCGTGTACTGGGCTCTCCGGTAAATGGCTGGAAACGAGCGCCCCCGGCCGCGTCCGGGGGCGCTCAGCCCGCTCTCCGCACCGCCGTCACCGCCTTCCGGGCCGCCACCAGGACCGGGTCCCAGACCGGGGAGAAGGGCGGTGCGTAGCCCAGGTCGAGGGTGGTGAGCTGGGTGACGGTCAGGCCGGCCGTGAGCGCGACCGCCGCCACGTCCACGCGCTTGGCGGCGCCCTCGCGGCCGACGATCTGGACGCCGAGGAGCCGGCCCGTGCGGCGCTCGGCGAGCATCTTGACCGTCATCAGGGCGGCGCCCGGGAAGTAGCCCGCGCGGCTGGTCGACTCGATGGTGGCCGTGACGTACTGCAGGCCCGCCGCCTGGGCGTCCTTCTCGCGCAGGCCCGTACGCGCGATCTCCAGGTCGCAGACCTTGCTGACCGCCGTGCCGACGACGCCCGGGAACGTGCCGTAGTCCCCGCCGACGCCCGAGCCGATGATCTGGCCGTGTTTGTTGGCGTGGGTGCCGAGGGCGATGTGGCGTTCGCGGCCGGAGACCAGGTCGAGGACCTCGACACAGTCGCCGCCCGCCCAGATGGCCCCCTCTGCGCGTGGGTCGCGCACGCGCATCGCCAAGTCCGTGAGCAGGCCGCCGTGTTCACCGAGGGGCAGGCCGGCGTTGCGGGCCAGGCCCGTGTTCGGGCGGACGCCGATGCCGAGGATCACGACGTCCGCCGCGTACTCCGCGTCGTCCGTGGCGACCGCGCGGACCCGGCCGTCCTCGCCGGTGAGGATCTTCGTGACCTCGGCGTCGTTGACCATCTCCATGCCCAGGCCGGTCATGGCCTCGCCGACGAGCGCGCCCATGTCGGGGTCGAGCGTCGCCATGGGCTGGGCGCCGCGGTTGACGACCGTGACCCGATAGCCCCGGTTGGCCAGCGCCTCCGCCATCTCCACGCCGATGTACCCGGCGCCCACCACGACCGCCCGCTCACCGCGCGTGTGCCGCAGCGTGTCGAGCAGCGCCTCGCCGTCCTCCAGGGTCTGCACGCCGTGCACGCCCGGGGCGTCGATCCCCGGCAGCTCCGGGCGGACCGGGAGGGCGCCGGTGGCGATCACGAGCTTGTCGTACGCCGTCCAGTACTCCTCGCCCGACTCCAGGTCACGGGCGCGGACCCGCCGCCCCGGCACGTCGATCTCCGTGACCTCCGTGCGCATCCGCAGGTCGATCGAGCGCTCCCGGTGCTCCTCGGGCGTACGGGCGATCAGCGCGTCCCGGCTGTCGACGTCCCCTCCCACCCAGTACGGGATGCCGCAGGCGGAGTAGGACGTGAAGCGGCCCCGCTCGAACGCGACGATCTCCAACTCGTCCGGCCCCTGCAGCCTGCGCGCCTGCGACGCCGCCGACATGCCCGCGGCGTCGGCCCCGATGACCACCAGTCGTTCGCTCATGCGCCCACGCTACGACGCGGCACGCGCCGCCCGGCCCGAGTTCCCGCTTTCCTCTGCTGTCAGCGAAGCGCCCGACGGGCCGGACGCACGGCCGGGTCTGAGAGGCTGGGCCCATGCGCGAAACGGATCGCCCCTCGGGCTCGGAGCAGGCAGGACCGGTGCACGCCGTCGTCGTCGGAGGCGGCATCGCCGGGCTCGCGGCCGCGCACCGGCTGCTCGCCACCGGCGCCCGCGTCACCGTCCTGGAAGCCTCCGGCCGGCTCGGCGGCAAGCTGCACGCCGGACAGATCGAGGGCGTCCGCGTCGACCTCGGCGCCGAGTCCATGCTCGCCCGGCGGCCCGAAGCGGTCGCCCTCGCCCGCGAGGTGGGGCTCGACGCCGCGCTGCAGCCGCCCGCCGTCGCGAGCGCCGCGCTGTGGAACCGCGGGCAGCTCACCCCCATGCCGAAGGGCCACGTGATGGGCGTGCCCGGCGACGCCGACGTCCTCGCGGGCGTGCTGTCCACCGAGGGCCTGCGCCGCGTCGAGGCCGAGCGGGAACTGCCGCCCACGGAGCCCGGCGAGATCGGCGAGGACATCGCCGTCGGCGCGTACGTCGCCGCGCGGGTGGGCCGCGAAGTCGTGGACCGCCTGGTGGAGCCGCTGCTCGGCGGGGTGTACGCGGGCGACGCGTACCGCCTGTCGCTGCGCATGGCCGTGCCGCAGCTCTACGACGTCGCGCGCTCCGGCGGCTCGCTGCTCGCCGGGGTCCGTGCCGTGCAGGAGCGGGCCGCCCGGCGGCAGCAGGACGGGCCCGTGTTCATGGGCATCGAGGGCGGCATCGGCCGGCTGCCCCTCGCGGTCGCCGACGCGGTACGCGCCAAGGGCGGCGAAATCGCCCTCCACGCGCGCGTGGACGCCGTCCGCCGCACCCCCGGCGGCTGGTCCGTGCGCACCGAAGGCCGTGAACTCACCGCCGACGCCGTGGTCCTGGCCGTGCCCGCCCCGCACGCCGCCCGGCTGCTCGACGCGGACGCGCCCGCCGCGGCCGCCGAACTGCGCGCCGTCGAGTACGCGTCGATGGCCCTGATGACGCTCGCCTACCGGCGCCGGGACGTGGACCTGCCCGCCGGCAGCGGCTTCCTCGTACCGCCCGTGGACGGGCACACCATCAAGGCGTCCACGTTCGCCTCGCAGAAGTGGGGCTGGATCGCCGAGGAGAACCCCGAGCTGCTCGTGCTGCGCACCTCCGTGGGCCGGCACGGCGAGGAGGAGGTGCTTCAGCGCGCCGACGAGGAGCTGGTGGACGTCTCGCGGGCAGACCTGCGCGCGGCCGTCGGCCTGACCGCCGCGCCCGTCGCCACCCGCGTCACACGCTGGAACGACGGCCTGCCGCAGTACCCCGTCGGGCACCACGCGCGCGTGGCGCGGATCCGCGCGCACGTCGCCGGGCTGCCGGGCCTCGCGGTGTGCGGCGCGGCGTACGACGGCGTCGGCATCCCGGCCTGCATCGCGAGCGCGCACGCGGCGGTCGACCAGCTGGCAGGCGACCGTACGGGCATCGGTCTGCTGAGTGCGAACCCGGTGCAGAGCCTGCACGGCGGCGGAGGAGAATAGCCGCATGAGTGACGACGCCCCCGCCAAGATCCCCAACGCCGGCAAGAAGGCCAAGGACCTCAACGAGGTCATCCGCTACACGCTGTGGTCGGTCTTCAAGCTGAAGGACGTGCTGCCCGAAGACCGCGCCGGTTACGCCGACGAGGTCCAGGACCTGTTCGACCAGCTCGCCGCCAAGGACATCACCGTCCGCGGCACGTACGACGTCTCCGGACTGCGCGCCGACGCCGACGTCATGATCTGGTGGCACGCCGAGACGGCCGACGAGCTGCAGGAGGCGTACAACCTCTTCCGCCGCACCAAGCTCGGCCGCGCCCTGGAGCCGGTCTGGTCGAACATGGCGCTGCACCGCCCCGCCGAGTTCAACAAGGCGCACATCCCGGCGTTCCTCGCCGACGAGACGCCCCGCAACTATGTGAGCGTCTACCCCTTCGTGCGCTCGTACGACTGGTACCTGCTGCCCGACGAGGACCGTCGCCGCATGCTCGCCGACCACGGCAAGATGGCCCGCGGCTACCCGGACGTGCGCGCCAACACCGTCGCGTCGTTCTCCCTCGGGGACTACGAATGGCTGCTCGCCTTCGAGGCGGACGAGCTGTACCGGATCGTGGACCTGATGCGGCACCTGCGGGCTTCCGAGGCGCGGATGCACGTGCGCGAAGAGGTGCCGTTCTTCACGGGGCGCCGCAAGTCTGTCGCCGACCTCGTGGCCGGCCTCGCCTGAGCAGCACGGACGAAGGGGCCGCAGCCAGAGCACCGGCCCAGAACATCGGCTGCGGCCCCTTCGCGTACGGGTTCAGCGCGCCTCCGGCTCCGCGCGCGGTGCGCATTCCGAGCGGGGGGTCCTCGGGGTGCGGCCGGTCAGCATGTACGTGTCCACGTGCTTGTTGACGCACTCGTTCGGGCCGCCCGCGATGCCGTGCGTCCCCGCGTCCCGCTCCGTGACGAGCGCGGAGCCGGCCAGCCTGCGGTGCAGTTCGACCGCGCCCTTGTACGGGGTCGCCGCGTCCCGCTCCGCCGCGAGGATCAGCGTGCCGGGCAGCGCACCCGGCGCCGTACGGACGTCCACGGGCTGCTGCCGGGGCGCGGGCCAGTAGGCGCACGGCAGGTTCATCCAGGCGTTGTCCCAGGTCTCGAAGGGCGCCAGCCGGGCAAGCGCCGAGTTGTCGCGGTCCCAAGTGGCGAAGTCCCGGGGCCAGTTGCCGGAGTCGTTGCACTCGACGGCGGTATAGACCGCGTTGCTGTTCTCGTTCTCCACGGCCGCCTGCGGCTTCGGCGCGGCCAGCTCGATCAGCGGCTCCGGGTCGCCCTTCAGATACTTCGACAGGGCGGTGGCGCTGCGCGGCCAGTAGTCGTCGGAGTACCCGGCCTGCAGGAACGCCGACTGCAGCTGCCCGGGGCCGACCTTCCCGCCGGCCGGTTTGCGGGCGAGCCGGTCGCGCACCTTCTCGTAGCTGCGCTGCACCGCGCGGGCCGACGTGCCCAGGCCGTACGTCTTGTCGTGCTCGGCCACCCAGCCGCGGAAGTCCGCCCAGCGCGCCTCGAACGCCAGGGACTGGTCGAGGTTGTTGCGGTACCAGATCTGCTTCGGGTCCGGGTTGACCGCCGAGTCGAACACCATGCGGCGCACGTGCGAGGGGAACAGCGTGGCGTACACCGCGCCGAAGTACGTCCCGTACGAGGCGCCCATGAAGTTGAGCTTCTGCTCGCCGAGCGCCGCCCGCAGCACATCCAGGTCACGGGCGTTGTTCAGCGTGTTGTAGTGCCGCAGGTCCGCGCCCGCGTTCCGCTCGCAGCCCGCCGCGTACGCCTTCGCCTGCGCGATGCGCTTCCGCTTGTGGGCGCGGTCCGGGTGGGTCGGCTCCTCGCTCGGGGCCTTCGCGAACTCCTTCGGGGCCTGGCAGGAAAGCGGTGCCGAACGGCCCACGCCGCGCGGGGCGTAGCCGACGAAGTCGTAGGCCTTCGCGATGCGCCGCCACTCCGGCAGGCCCGCCGCCAGCGGCCAGTACATGCCGGAGCCGCCGGGGCCGCCCGGGTTGAAGACGAACGCGCCCTGCCGCTCGGACGCCTTGCCCTTGGCCTTGACGCGGCTGACGGTCAGCTCGATCTTCTCGCCGTCGGGCTTCGCGTAGTCGAGGGGCACGGTCACGGTCGCGCACTTCACGGAATCCGGCAGGGCCTCCTCCTTCGGGCACGCCGCCCAGTCGAGCCCGGCGGCCGCGGCGCGCTGCGCGGCCTCCGCGGTGCCGCGCGCCTCCGCGGTCCGAGGAGGCGCGGGGGCGCCGGACGCGGGGGCGGCGACCAGGGAGGTGAGGACCAGTGAACCGGCGAATCCGTACAGCAGTGGCGCACGCATCGTGCTGGGGAGTCCCTTCGGGCGGCGGCAGAACAGAAGGGATCCTTCGGCGGGCGGTCGGCGAAGTAAAGCAGCGCCGCGCCCGGCGGCGGCTATTGACCCTGACGAGTCAGCGCGCGGGGCCGGGTCAGCTGCCGGGGGGTCAGCCCCCGCCCCCGCAGCCCCCTCCGCCACCACCACCGCCCCCGCCGCAGCCGCCGCCTCCGCCCCCGCCCCCGCAGCCGGACCCGCCCGAGGACCCGCCGCAGCTCGACCCGCCGCAGGACGAGCCCCCGCACGAGGACCCGTCGCCCCCGCCGCCGCACCACGTCACCGAGGTGTCGCCGATGAACACCACGGGGCCGGCCGTCCCCGCCGAGGCGGTCCTGCTGTTCGCCCGGATCCGCCCGGCCGCCGTCAGCTGGTCGCGCAGCACCGGGTCCGGCGCGACCCGCGGGCCGCCGCACGCCACCAGATGCACCGGGTTCGCGCCGTTGCCCGTGGAGCGGAACCGGCGCAGCGCCCGCTTGCCCGCACCGGTCACCCGCGAACCGATGAGCGCCCTGCACACCAGGCCGACCACCAGCCCCGCGGCGATCACCGGCAGCACGCCGACGATGAACGGCAGGGCGAATCCGGCGCCGTCGAGGGTCGCGAACTGGACGATCGTCAGGACGCCCGCCAGCCACAGGGACACGAACGACAGCGCGGTCTGCATGCCCGCCCAACTCCGCAGCGGCCGCCGCTCGTCCGGCCGGGCAAGCAGCCCGCGCTGCGCCAGGCCGTCCCCGACCGCCTGCGCGGCCGGGCTGCGCATCACACCGATCCGCAGCCAGTGCAGGGCGCCGCTCGGCGCCGCCGCGTGCACGTCCAGGACCGCCTGCTCCACCGGGTGGTACGCCAGGGCCTGCCGCACGCCGACCACTCCGGGCCCGGCGACGGCGAGCCGGCCGTCGGCGTGCATCGCCGTCAGGACCGTGTCCGCGACCCGCCCGGGACCGCCGGCGAGGAACGCCGCCTCCAGCGGGTCGGACACGTGCGGATGGGTGGGCGTGGCCGTCGCACCGGACTTGACCACGGCGATCAGCAGGGCGGCCGCGGAGCCGCCGAGGCCCAGGTAGTAGAGGAGCGTCAGCAGGAGGTACATGGCTCACCGTCCCGTCAGGGCGTAGCGGACACGCCGTACGAAACGGGCCAGCGGGTGCGTGGAGACCGGGGCGGGGCCGGAGCGCTCCAGCCACCAGTCGCTCAACTCCCGCCGTGCTGCGGTCTGTTCGGGGCCGCCTTCGAGGAGCAGGTGCTCGGCGAAGTCCAGCGCGTCGCGCCGGTAGCCGCCGGTCATGGGGCGTTTCGCGGCGTACGCGAAGAACCCGGGCCGGTACGCGTCGCCGAGGATCGCCGGGAGTTCCGGGGCGACCTTCGCGACGACGTCGGCGCGCTTGCCGGTGAGCGCGCGGCTCTGCACGGCGAGCCGCTGCCGGTCGAAGCCCTCGGGCGCGGGCGTGCCCGCGACCAGCGCGGAGAGCAGCGCGGCCTGCGCGAGCGCGAGCCGCTGCCGGGCGGTCTCCGGGCCGGCCTCCGCCTCCGTGGCCGCAGAGTCGGACTCGGGCTCGGGACCCGCCTCCGTGGCCGCAGAGTCGGACTCGGGCTCGGGACCCGCCTCCGTGGCCGCAGAGTCGGACTCGGGCTCGGGACCCGCCTCCGTGGCCGCAGAGTCGGACTCGGGCTCCGGACCCGCCTCCGTTTCCGTGGCAGGCGGGGGTGTACCCGTGCCGAGCGGGGCGCCGGACGGGCGGCCGACGGTGATGTGCTCCGTCGACGTGTAGTCCATGGGGGCCGGGCCGGCGGTGACCAGTTCGGCGGCCCGCTCCGGTGTGGCCGGGAGCAGCCGCCGGGCCGCGCCGGCCGCGACGGTGCGGCGGATCGCCTGCAGCTCCCGCTCCAGCTCCTCGGGCGCCGGGAAGTTCTCGTCCCGCTCAAGCAGCACCCCGGGCGGGCTGACCCGCGAGGCCAGTTCGGCGAGCACGTCGAGGACCGGCTGCGTGACCGGGTGGGCGTGGCTGTCGTGCCACACGCCGTCCCGCTCGAACCCGCCCGCCACGTGCACGTACGCGATGGCCTCCACCGGCAGCCCGTCCAGCGCGGCGCACGGGTCCTCGTCCCGGTTGACGTGGTTGGTGTGCAGATTGGCGACGTCGATCAGGAGCCGTACGCCGGTCCGGTCCACCAGGTCGTACAGGAACTGGCCCTCCGTCATCTCCTCGCCCGGCCAGGCGATCAGGGCGGCGATGTTCTCCAGGGCGAGCGGCACCGGCAGCGCGTCCTGCGCGATCCGGACGTGCTCGCACAGCACGTCCAGGGAGTCCTTGGTGCGCGGCACCGGCAGCAGATGCCCGGCCTCCAGGCGCGGCGACGCGGTCAGGGCGCCCCCGGCCCGTACGAACGCGATGTGCTCGGTGACCAGCGGCGCACCCAGCGCCTCGGCGCGCTCCGCGAGGGCGCTGAGCCGGTCCGGGTCGGGCCGCTCGGCGCCGCCGATGCCGAGGCCCACGCCGTGCGGGACGACGGTGACGCCGCGCTCGCGCAGCCGGGTCAGGGAGTCCGGGAGGTGGCCGGGGCACACGTTCTCGGCGACGACCTCCACCCAGTCGAGCCCCGGCATCCGCTCCACGGCCTCGGCGATCTCCGGGCGCCAGCCCATGCCGGTCCCCAGGTGTGCTGTCTGCTGCATGTCCCCCTCCTCCGCCGCACCGACGTGTCTCGGCACCACACTGTGCGTGCAGTTCTCATGGCCCCGGCAGCCGCTGCCGAACCCATGGACTGGGACGTTCAGAGGTTGATTTGAGGTTTCACCCAGCCGTACGCCGATCGAGCCGTACGCCGATCGGGCCGTACGCCGATCGAGCCGTACGCCGATCGGGTACTCAGGCTGCGCCTCCTCGCTGCGGCATGCTCAGTGCGGCAGGTCCGACGGCTTCGGCCGGGACGTGAACGACTGCTCGCCGCTCGGTGTCGCCGGTACGGGGTCGGCGGGCAGCGGGCCCGAGGGCGGCGGCGGTCCGGTGGGGCTGGCGGTGGCCTGGTTCGCGGCCTCGGCGGCGAGGGCGTCGAAGTCCACGAGCCCGGTGGACTCCAGCATCGTGATGTGGTCGAGCACGGTCTGGTTGGCGTCGCTCGCGAGCTGCCGGACCAGGCTGTTGCGGGTGGTGTGCCGCACCTGCGCGATCAGCGAGAACACCTTGCCGTGCGAGTTGCGCAGAAGGTTCGCGAACTTCCGCTGGTACGTGGTGCCCTGCGCGGCGGTCAACTCGTCCAGCCAGCCCTGCTGTTGCTCGCTGGGCCGGTTCGGCAGTTCGAGGCCGAGCTGCGCGGCGACGCTGCGCACCCGGCGGTCGAGGTCGGCGTGCCCGACGACCAGGTGGTCGCCGGCCGCCTTGATCGCCTCGCTGGGCGCGCGTTCGACGGCCTGCTGGCCTGCGGGGAGTTCCCAGAGCCCGGCGAGCCTGACCTTCACGATGAAGTCCCGGTCGGTCGCCGACAGCGGCCCCCACCGCGTGGCCACACTCGACGCCTCCAGGTCGGCCTCCCCGGTCCCGGAGCGGTCCCCGTACGACCACACGGGGAACGCGAGCGCCCCGAGGGTCGCCACGAGGGCGGCGATGATCAGGACCGTGCCGTTGATCCGTCGGAACAAGTGCCTCGCCTCCCGGGGCGGTTGGACGCTTCTGCAACGGGATACGTAGCGTGTCGCCGGGGTGTTCAACGCGGGGGCGGGGCGGGGGCGGCCCGTGGCGGGTTTGGGGGGTGGGAAGGGGCGGGGTGGGGGAGGAACACGCCCCGCCGACGTTCTCCCGCCGACGTTCTGTGCGCGGGGCCCCGAGGCGGCCCCCGAGGCGGAGCCCGAGGCGGCCCCCGAGGCGGAGCCCGAGGCGGCCCCCGAGGCGGGGTCCGAGGCGGAGCCCGAGGCGGCCCCCGAGGCGGGGTCCGGGGCGGAGCCCGAGGCGGCCCCCGAGGCGGCCCCCGAGGCGGAGCCCCGTGGGGGTCAGGTGTGCAAGGCCGGGTGGTCCGCCACCACCGTGCAGGAACCCGGGGCGATCTCCGTGAACCCCGCGTCGCGCACCACCGGGCGGCCGCTCGTCGTCAGCGTGGGCCAGTCGGCCCGCGGTGCCGTGCGGACCGCGAGGGGGAAGCCGGCCGCGCGCCACCGCTCGCGCTGCTCGTCCGACAGCTCCCACCAGGCGAGTTGGGCGCCGTGCCCCGCCTGGGCCATCGCCTTGCCCGCCGACATGTCGAGGTCGGGGCTGAGCCAGAGGACCGGCTCGGCACGGTCCGGGGCGACCGGCGGCTCCGGGTCGGCCAGGTCGGTGCCGGAGACCTGGAGGCGGGCCAGGTCCTTGGGCCAGCCGTCGAGCGGCACGGGCGGGTAGACCCGCACCTCCGTGTCCTTCCCGGTGACCGTGATGCCGGGCAGCGCCTCCGCCCGCCGCCACTCGGCGCCGCGCGCTCGCCGGACCACCTTGCGGATCCGGGCGTCCTGCCAGTCCCGTACCGCCTGGGCCCAGATCCCTTCGCCGAGGGCGCGCTCGTCGGCGAGGAGGGTCAGGACGGCGCGGGCGGCGGTCTCCAGGGCGTCGGTGCGGGGCGGCGGTGCGGCCTTCTCGATGCGGACGACGAGGGGCAGCACGAACTGCGGGGCCTCGTCGCGGTCCTGGGCGGGCTCGGCGGACGGGGCCCCCGGCTCGGCGGACGGGTTCCCGGGCTCGTCGGAGGGAGTCTCGGGCTCGGCGGACGGGTTCCCGGGCTCGTCGGAGGGAGTCTCGGGCTCGGCGGACGGGTTCCCGGGCTCGTCGGAGGGAGTCTCGGGCTCGCTGGAGAGGTTCTGGCTGCTCACTCCGTCCAGTGTGCCAGCGGGCACCGACAACCCTCCCGCGGGGAGCGGCCCCGCCGATAGAGTCGGCCGTGCCCTCCCGGACCGGAGGGCCACACCGGCGTACCGGCGTACCGGCCGGTCGACCAGAGCAGAACCGGGGGTTCGGATGAAGAGCGAACTGTTCGCCTCGCAGAACATGGCGCAGCCCGCCACGGCGCCGGGCATGAGCCTGCAGAACTCGAAGTCCGTCAAGTACGTGGTGAACGGCGAGATGCACGCCCGCCAGGGCTCGATGATCGCCTTCCGCGGCAATCTGCAGTTCGAGCGCAAGGGGCAGGGCGTCGGCGGCATGCTCAAGCGGGCGGTCACGGGCGAGGGCCTGGCGCTGATGGCGGTGCGCGGCCAGGGCGAGGCGTGGTTCGCGCAGGAGGCGGCCAACTGCTTCATCGTGGAGATGGACCCGGGCGACTCGCTGACCATCAACGGCCGCAACGTCCTCTGCTTCGACCCCACCCTGTCGTACGACATCCAGACCGTGAAGGGCGCGGGCATGGCCGGCGGCGGGCTGTTCAACAGCGTCTTCACCGGGCAGGGCAAGCTCGCCGTGATCTGCGAGGGCGACCCCATCGTGATCCCCGTCAGCCAGCAGGCCCCGGTGTACGCCGACACCGACGCCGTGGTCGGCTGGAGCTCCCAGCTGCACACCTCGCTGCACCGCTCGCAGAGCTTCGGCTCGATGATCCGCGGCGGCTCGGGCGAAGCGGTCCAGCTGATGCTGCAGGGCGACGGCTTCGTGATCGTGCGCCCCAGCGAGGCCGTGCCGCACAAGCCCGGCCAGAACTGAGCCCGTCGTGCGGCTCTCGAACGTCGGCCGGCGGTACGGACTCCGCGGGCCCTGGGTGCTGCGCGGTGTCGACCTCGACGTGCCCGGGGGCGCGCTGCTGCGCGTCTCCGGCGCCAACGGCAGCGGCAAGTCGACGCTGCTGCGGCTGCTCGCCGGGATCGACGCGCCCAGCGAGGGGCGCCTCACCGGCCGGCCTCGCACCGCGTACGTACCGGAACGCTTCCCGTCCGCGCTGCCGTTCACGGCGCTCGGCTACCTCACCCACCTGGGCCGGGTGCACGGACTGCGCGGCCCGGTCGCCGCGGACCGCGCGCTCGCCTGGCTGGGGCGCTTCGGCGCGGACGGGCACGCGGGTACGCCGCTGCGCGAGCTGTCCAAGGGCACCAGCCAGAAGGTGGCCGTCGCCCAGGCGCTGCTCGCCGAGCCGGAGTTGCTGGTCCTGGACGAGGCCTGGACCGGCCTCGACGCCGAGGCGCGCGCCGAACTCGACCTTGCGGTGCGGGAGTTGACATCCGCAGGGGCGAGCGTCGTGTACGTCGACCACGACCCGCGGCGCCTCGCGGGCGCGGCGGACGCCGCCTACCGGGTCGACGGCACCGCCCTGGTCCCCGACGCCGCCGGGCCGTCGGAGCCCGCACCGCGGGTCACGGTCCTCGCCCGCGGCCGCGCGGGGGTCCCGCTGCCCGCCGGGCTCCCCGCGGGCGCGCACGCGGAGGTCGACGCGGCCGGTACGGCCCGCCTCACAGTCGCGGCGTGCCACTCGGACGCGGTCCTGCGCACCCTGCTGCACGCCGACCCGCCGTGGCACATCCGCGCGGTGCGGGAGCCGGAGGCGGTACGGGTTCCGGAGGCGGTACGGGTTCCGGAGCCGGTGCCGGCCGCCCCGGACCTCGTGCCGGGTCCAGACCCCGTGCCGACGGCCGCCGAGGACCTGTACCGAGAACCCGTACCGAGGACCCGTACCGAGAACCCGTACCGAGAACCCGTACCAAAGACCCGTACCGATGACCGTCGAGGACCTGCGCCCGTGACCGCCGAGGACCCGCACCTGTGACCGCCCTGCTCCGCTACCAGGCCGCCCTGCTCCTGCGCTCCCAGCGCTGGCTGCCGCCCCTGCTGCTCTACGCCGTCCTGGTCGCCGTCGGCGCGCGGGCCGGGGACCCGGTGCTCGACTCCCTCGGCTACGCGGCCGCCGCGCTGCTGCCCGTCGCCGCGTGGCTGGCGCGGATCTGCGCCACTCAGGAGCCGCCCGCCGCCCGCCAGGTCACCGCCGCGGCCGCCGGGCCCGCGCGGGCGCATCTCGCCGCGCTGCTCACGGCGTCGGGCGGCGCGGCGCTGCTCGGGGTGGCGGCCGGTGCGCTGGTGGTGGCGATGAGCGACTGGCACAGCACGGGCCGCCAGGTGCGGATCGACCCGCTGCCGATGGTCCTCGCAGCGCTTCTCGCGGTGGCGGTCTGCACGCTGGTGGGCACCGCCGTCGGTGCCCTGTGCACCTGGCCGCTGCTGCGCAGCCCCGGCTGGTCCGTCACGCTCACGGCCCTCCTCGCGCTGCTCGCCGTGGTGACGACGGGCTCGCCCGCGCGGGCGGTGGTGTGGGGCCTGATCACCGGATCCCGCACGGGGACGGTGCCGGTGCTCGTGCTGCCGCTGGCGGGGGCGGTGGGGGCGGCGGCCCTCGCGGCGGCTGCGGCTTGCGGGCTCAGCTCACGGCGTACATGAGCCCGGTGCACGGCGTACGTGAGCTCAGTTCACGGCGTACCTGAGCTCAGTTCACGGCGTACGCGAGCTCAGTTCACGGCGTACGTGAGGGGGCGGCGGCGGAACCGCCGGACGGGCGGCCCGGCGCTTCTTCCGCTCCCTGCGCCCGGATCAGCTCCGAGACCCGTACGAACCGATAGCCCCGCTCGCGCAGTTCCGGCACGACCTTGCGGACGACCCTCTCCGTCGTCGGCGCCGCGCTGCGCGTGCAGTGCAGGACGACGACCGAGCCGGGGCGCACCCCGCGCAGCACCTCCTCCGCGACCGCGTCCGCGTCCGTGGCGAAGGCGTCGCCGCTGACGACGTCCCACTGCACGGCCGTCACGCCCGCCTGGGCGACGTTGCGCAGGGCCGAGCGGTCGTAACAGCCGCCGGGGAAGCGGAAGTACGGCATCGCGTTCTCGACGCCGACCTTCTCGAACGCCCTGAACGCCCGCTCCACATCGGCCCGCATCTTCTCCGGCGCGATGGTCGGAAGCCCGTAGCAGTGCGAGGTGAACGCGTAGTGGCTGTACGAGTGGTTGGCCACCTCGAACAGCGGGTCCGCGTCGATCGCGCGGGCCTGGTCCGGGTACTCCTCGGCCCACCGCCCTGTCATGAACACGGTCGACGGCACCTTCAGCCGGCGCAGCGTGGCGATCAGCTCCGGGTTGTCGAACCGTTCACCCTTGGCGGCGCGCGGTCCCTGGTCGGCGGTCATGTCGGCGTCGAAGGTCAGCGCGACGGTCTTGCCGCCGTCCCGCTTCCCGCTCTTGAACACGGGCGCGAGCCCCTCCGGTCCGGGCGCGAGCGTCGGCGGCCGGGCGTCGGCGGAGGCGCGCGGAGAGGCCGGGGCGGAGGGGCGGTCCGGGTCGGGTGCGGAGTCCTGGCCGGTACCGCAGCCTGCGGTGACGGCAGCCAGGACACCGAGGGCGGCGAGTCTGCGTACGGGAACGGTCACCGGGCGAACATAGCGCCGCAAATGCGACTATGTGCCCAGCCGCACCGCGGAGGTGAGGGAGCGTCACGCCGAGAGGTCACCCGCTGAGTCCGCCGGGCTGCTGCCATCATGACGCCATGACGCAGCACACCGAGGAGCTACGCCAGGCGGGGCAGGCCCACACCACGGACTGAGGCCGGAGGCGCGCGCACCATGGATGAACGCGAGTTGCTCGAACGGTCCGGCGGGCCCGTCACCCGCACCCGGCTGCGCGACGACCTGGCCGCGCTCGGCCTCCGGCCCGGCGACACCGTCATGTTCCACACCCGGATGTCCGCCATCGGCTACGTCGCCGGAGGGGCCGGCACCGTCATCGACGCCCTCCTGGACGCCGTCGGCCCGGCCGGCACCCTGATGGTGACCTGCGGCTGGAACGACGCCCCGCCGTACGGCTTCCGCACCTGGCCGCGCCCCTGGCAGGACGCCGTACGCGCCGAACACCCCGCCTACGAACCGGAGTCGAGCGAGGCGGAGCACGACAACGGGCGGCTGCCCGAGGCCCTGCGCCGCAGGCCGGGCGCGCTCCGCAGCCGGCACCCGGACGTCAGCTGCGCCGCCCTCGGCCCGGCGGCCGCCGAGCTGACCGCCGATCACCCGTGGGACGACCCGCACGGCCCCGGCAGCCCGCTCGCCCGCCTCGTCGCCCGGCGCGGCCGGGTCCTGCTGCTCGGCGCCCCGCTGTACACCCTGACGCTGCTGCACCACGCGGAAGCCCTCGCCGACGCCCCCGGCAAGCGGTACGTGACGTATGAACAGCCCGTCCTCGCCGAGGGGCGGCGGGTCTGGCGGCACTTCCGCGACATCGACTCGACCGACGGCGCCTTCGACTACGCGCCCGTGGTGCCCGAGGGGCAGGACCCGTTCGAGACGATCACCCGGGCCCTGCTCGCGGCGGGCCTCGGCCGCAGCGGGCGGGTCGGCGCCGCCGAGAGCCACCTGTTCGAGGCGGAGCAGGTCGTCACGTTCGCGCGGGAATGGATCGAGCGGAAGATCGGCGGCGGTCGGGGAATCGGGGGGAATTCCGGCGCCGAGTAATGCGTCGGCTGCCGGGTAAAATGACGGTAATTCGCTGCTGTCGCCGCAGGCCGCCGCTAACCGGCAGCAATCGCCGCCAACTGCCGCAATCACCGCCGTCGCCGCCTCCGTACCCATACCCGTACGTCTAAGAATTCCGCGCCCACCCGGACGGAAGTGGTGTGCCATGGATCCCTGGCTGATCTGGTTGATCGTCGCAGCCGTCCTGGCCGTGGCCGAGATTCTCACGCTCACGGCCGCCCTCGGAATGCTCAGCGCGGCCGCACTCGTCACGTCGGCCACCGCCGCGCTCGGGCTGCCCCCACCCCTTCAATTCCTCGTCTTCGCCGCCGTGTCCGCCGTCACCCTGCTGTTCGTGCGCCCCCTCGCGATGCGGCACCTGAACCGGCCCCAAGCGGCGCGCTTCGGCGTGGATGCCCTGGTGGGGAAGGCTGCGTACGTCGTCGCGGAGGTCTCGGCCGCGGGCGGCCGGGTCCGGATCGACGGTGAGGAGTGGACGGCCCGCGCCTTCGACGAGACGCTGGTGATTCCTCGGGGAAAGACCGTCGACGTCATGGAGATCAGCGGCACCACCGCATTCGTCTACCCCCGGGACTGAAGCCATGGAGATTTCCGCGTTCCTCATCGCCGGACTCATCGTCGCGCTTCTCGCGATCTTCACCGTCGTACGAGCGGTACGGATCATTCCGCAGGCCCGCGCCCGGAATGTCGAACGGCTCGGCCGCTACCACCGCACCCTCAACCCGGGCCTCAATCTCGTCATCCCGTACATCGACCGCGTCCACCCGGTGATCGATCTGCGCGAACAGGTCGTCTCCTTCCAGCCGCAGCCCGTCATCACCGAGGACAACCTCGTCGTCGAGATCGACACCGTGCTGTATTTCCAGGTGACCGACCCGCGCGCGGCTTTCTACGAGATCGCGAATTTCCTGCAGGCGGTCGAGCAGCTGACCGTCACCACGCTGCGCAACGTGGTCGGCTCCATGGACCTGGAGAAGACCCTCACCTCCCGCGACACCATCAACAGCCAGCTGCGCGGCGTGCTCGACGAGGCCACCGGCAAGTGGGGCCTGCGCGTCAACCGGGTGGAGATCAAGGCCATCGACCCGCCGCAGACCATCAAGGACGCGATGCAGAAGCAGATGCGGGCCGAGCGCGACAAGCGGGCCGCGATCCTCGGCGCCGAGGGCCAGCGCCAGTCGCAGATCCTCACCGCCGAGGGCGACAAGCAGGCCGCCGTGCTGCGCGCCGAGGGCAACCGCACGGCCGCGATCCTCCAGGCGGAGGGCCAGTCGCGGGCCATCGACGAGGTCTTCCAGGCCGTGCACCGCAACGACCCCGACCCGAAGCTGCTCGCCTACCAGTACCTGCAGACGCTGCCCCAGCTGGCCCAGGGCGAGGGCAACAACTTCTGGGTGATCCCCAGCGAGATCACCTCCGCGCTGCAGGGCGTCTCCAAGGCGTTCAACGTGGAACTGCCGCAGTCGCCCGCGACCCGCGAGAAGCCGTCCGACGACATGGCCGCCAAGGCCGCCGACGACACGGCCCAGGCGGCGGAGGCGGCCGCCGAGGCGGTCGCGGACGCGGCGAAGGCGGAGCGCCCCTGACGCGTGAGCGACACGCGGACGGCCCGCGTCCTCCGCTGCGGAGACACGGGCCGCCCGCGGGCGTGGAGCGCGTCAGTGGTGCCAGGGGCCGGTCACCGCGAAAGTCGTGCCCGGGTTGTAGCAGTTCACGTACATCGTGTCGTCGTCCGGGGAGAACGTGACGCCCGCGAACTCGCCCCACGCGGGCTCCTCGGGCGTGCCGATGTTCTGCCGGCCGCGGGCCATCGCGTAGACCTCGCCGCGCCGGGTGAGGCCGAAGACGTGCTGCGCGCCCTCGCCGTCCTCCGCGACCATCAGGCCGCCGCTGGGCGCGAGGCAGATGTTGTCCGGCTCCTCGCCGGGGAGCTGGAGGTCGGTGTCGGGGCCGAAGACGAGCACGAGGGTGAGGCTGCGGGACGACGGGTCGTACCGCCAGATCTGGCCGTAGTGGTCGGCGGCCGAGCCCTGAGCGCTCTTGGCGAAGCTGGAGACGAAGTAGACGCACTTGCCGCCCCAGTAGCAGCCCTCCAGCTTCTGGGCGTGGGTGATCCCCCGCGGCCCGAAGTCCTGGAACCTGATGGGCGTCCCGGCGGCCAGCGGGTCGGGCACGTCGACCCACTCGATGGCGTCGAAGCGCGCGCCGGTCTCCTGGATCCGGGACAGGTCCGCGACCCCGGGCACCCGCATGGCCTGCAGCTTCCCGCCCGCGCGCAGCGAACCGAGGCCGCCGCCCGGCTTGTTCGGCAGGAAGCGGTAGAAGAGGCCGAACGGCTTGTCGAAGGCGTCCTCGGTCTCGTAGACGACGCCGTGGCGCGGGTCGACGGCGATCGCCTCGTGCTGGAAGCGGCCCATCGCGGTGAGGGGTACGGCGCCGGAGCGGCGCGGGTCGGCCGGGTCCACCTCGAAGATGAAGCCGTGGTCCTTGGTGTAGCCGTTGGTGCCGGCCTTGTCCTCGGTCTCCTCGCAGGTCAGCCAGGTGCCCCAAGGGGTGGGCCCGCCCGCGCAGTTGACAGCGGTGCCGGCGATGGCGACCCGCTCGTCCACCACGTTGTTACGCCGGTCGAGCGCGAGCGCCGTACAGCCGCCCTTGCCCTCCGGGTCGTACGTGAGGCCCTCGACCGTGGGGACGGGGATCTTCCCGTTGGCCCGGTTCTCGTGGTTGCGGACCAGGTGGGTGCCGCCCCTGCGGCCGCGGAAGGCGGCCATGCCGTCGTGGTTGCTGGGGACCCGGCCCTCGCCGGAGCGCAGCGCGTCGCCCTCGCGGGACAGGACCTTGTAGCGGAAGCCCTTCGGCAGGTCGAGCAGGCCGTCCGGGTCGGGCACGAGCGGCCCGTAGCCGGCCCTGCCGCGGGCGGCCGCGGTGCCGGCGAAGAGCTCCGAGAAGGCGCCGGTGAAGGCGATGCCGACGCCCAATGCGCCGGTGCCTGCCAGGACTTGGCGTCTCGTCGCGGAGGGTCGTGCGGTCTGTCGTGTTTCGGACATACGGGCAACTCCCTGCTGGCGGACAGGAATACGACCCGCTGTGTGTATCACGCAGCTGCCGCTCCGGGAACCACGCGCGTAGAAGGCGACGGCCTGTGTCGTACCGCCCGGAGCCCTGCGCGCCGCCTCAGCCCTCCTGCGCGCCCGGGATCTTGCGGGAGTCGCGGGCCAGGGCCGTGAGGCGGGAGATCGCGCGGAAGTACTTCTTGCGGTACCCGCCGTTCAGCATCTCCTCGCTGAACAGCCGGTCGAAGGGCAGCCCGGAGGCGACCACCGGCACCTCACGGTCGTAGAGCCGGTCGGCGAGGACCACAAGACGCAGCGCCGTCGACTGGTCGGGCACCGGCGTCACCCCGGTGAGGCAGACCGCCGCGAGGCCGTCGGTCAGCGCGCCGTAACGGCTCGGGTGCACCTTCGCGAGGTGTTCGAGCAGGTGTGGGAAGTCGTCGAGCGAGGCCCCTTCGGTGGCGTACGCGACCTTCGTGACGCGGTCGTCGGAGTACGGCGGCGGCGCCTCGGGCAGGCCGCGGTGGCGGTAGTCCTCGCCGTCGATGCGCAGGGCGCGGAAGTGCGCCGACAGGCCCTGGATCTCGCGCATGAAGTCGGCGGCGGCGAACCGGCCCTCGCCGAGCTTGCCGGGCAGCGTGTTGGACGTGGCGGCGAGCGCCACGCCCGCGTCGACCAGCTTGCCGAGCAGCGTGGACACGAGCACCGTGTCGCCCGGGTCGTCCAGCTCGAACTCGTCGATGCAGAGCAGCCGGTGCCCGGAGAGGGTCTGCACGGTCTGCTGGAAGCCCAGGGCGCCGACCAGGTTGGTGAGCTCCACGAACGTGCCGAACGCCTTCAGCGCGGGCTCCGCCGGGGTGGCGTGCCACAGCGAGGCGAGCAGGTGGGTCTTGCCGACTCCGTACCCGCCGTCCAGGTAGACGCCGCGCGGCCCGGCCGGCCTGGCCTCGGCCTTCCGCGAGAACCAGCGCCTCTTGCCCGAGCCGGTGGCGTGCGCCCCGCCGAGCGTCCCGGCGAAGCCGCTCAGCACCTCGACGGCCTCGGCCTGGCTGGGCTGGCCGGGGTCGGGGACGTACGTCTCGAAGCGGGCCGACTGGAAGCGCGGCGGCGGCACCATCTCGGCGACCAGACGGTCGGCGGGGACGTGCGGCGCGCGGGCGCAGAGGGACAGCGGGGACGGGTCCGCTATCGGGCTCGTACCGGCTGGGGCGGAGGAGGCAGGGGAGGTCGACACAACTCTTAACTCTAGAGGCCGTGCGAGACTGCGGGACATGCGCAGCCTGTTCCCTGTGACCGACCAGACACCGGCAGGGGGCCCCGAGGCCGCCTCCGCTCCCGCCCTCACCGGCGTGCCCGACCGAGCGCCCGCTCCCACCGCGGACCGAGCGCCCGCCCCCACCGCGGACCGAGCGCCCGCCCCCACCGCGGACCGAGCCCCCGCCCCCACCGCGGACCGAGCCCCCGCCCCCGCCGACGACCGCGAGTGGAGTCTCGACGAGCTCGCCGACTGGTACGCCTACCCCGAGACGGACCGTCCCGTCCTGCGGGCCAACATGGTCTCCACGCTCGACGGCGCCGCCATGCACGAGGGCCGCTCGCAGCCCATCTCCTGCCCCGCCGACATGCGGATCTTCGGCACGCTCCGCGGCCTCGCGGACGCGGTCGTGGTGGGCGCGGAAACGGTACGGCAGGAGGAGTACCGGCCCGCCCGCGCGCGGGACGCCTTCGCCGGGCGGCGCGCGGCCGCCGGTCAGGGGCCCGCCCCGGCCATCGCGGTGATCAGCGCGAGCCTCGACCTGGACTTCTCGCTCCCGCTCTTCACCGAGCCGCTCGTGCCGACCCTCGTACTGACCGGAGCCGCCGCCTCCGCCGAGCGCCGGGAGGCCGCCGAGAAGGCCGGTGCCCGCGTGCTGATCGCCGGGGAGGGCCGGGGCGTGGAACCCGGGCGGGTCGTCGCCGCGCTGGCCGGGCAGGGGCTGAAGCGGCTGCTCACCGAGGGCGGTCCGACGCTGCTCGGGCAGTTCGTGGCCGCCGACGTCCTCGACGAGCTCTGCCTCACCGTGTCGCCGATGCTCGCGGCGGGCGACGCCCGGCGGATCGCCGGGGGACCGCGGATGACCTTGCCTGAACGGTTCGCGCTCGCCTCGGTGCTGGAAGAGGACGGGTTCTTGTTCACCCGGTACCGCAGGCCCTGACATTCGGCGGAATTAGCCGTTCCGTTTCGCTTCGGCTGGGCACACTGAGACATGCAGCGAGCCATGCAGCGAGACATGCATGGCGACATCGAGACATGCATGGCGACATGCAGGCGTCGTGCCCGCGGGGAGCGCACTTCTCACGGGCACCCGGCCAGAATGTCGGTCAGGATGTCGGTCAGGATGTCGGTCAGGTTGGATTCCGCAGGGGCTCAAGGCCCCCGTATGGAGAAGGGCGCCCGCCGTGTCGTACACGAGCGTTTTGATGATCGAGAAGCCGCTGTCGTCCGTCGACGTGGAGTTCGTCACCACGTTGCACGGCGACGAGACGGTCTCCTTCGTCGTCCTCATGCAGCCGCGCGGCGACCAGGACCGGCTCCTCCGCGCCCTCGACGACGTCGCGCTCGGCGAGCTGGAGGACGCCGTCCACGAGGGCGACGAACCCGAGGGCGAGGACGCCACCGGACCCGCCCGCCTCGGCCTCGAACACTCTCTGAAGTCGCTGCGCGAGGCGGGCTGCGAAGCGGTCGGCCGGCTCGTCGAGGACCATCCGATCGAGGTCCTGAAGACCGTCTCCGAGGAGACCGGCGCCGACGAGGTCATCGTGCTGACCGCCCCGCACTACGTCGAGGAGTTCTTCCACCGCGACTGGGCCTCGCGCGCCCGCCACAAGGTCGGCGTCCCGGTGCTCAAGCTGTACGCGCACAGCGAGTAGGCCTCCGGGTGGTGCTGCGTACGCGGTCGGGCAGCGAGTGGGCCTCCGGGTGGTGCTGCGTACGCGGTCGGGCAGCGAGTGGGCCTCCGGGTGGTGCTGCGTACGCGGTCGGGCAGCGAGTGGGCCTCCGGGTGGTGCTGCGTACGCGGTCGCGCACAGCCCGACTACGCTGGGCCTGCCCCCGACCCGGCGCGGGGGCGCGGCCCCGGGACACGGCGGCCGACCCCGGACCGCCAGCCCGCCCAGGAGACGTACATGACCCCCGGCCTGCCCCCCGCCATGGACCGACCGCACTTCATCGGCATCGGCGGCGCCGGAATGTCGGGCATCGCGAAGATCCTCGCCCAGCGCGGCGCGAAGGTCGCGGGCAGCGACGCGCGCGAGTCCGCCACCGCGGAGGCGCTGCGCGAGCGCGGCGCGACCGTGCACATCGGCCACGACGCCGCCCACCTCGCCGCGGACGCCTCCGCCGTCGTCGTCTCCTCCGCGATCCGTGAGGACAACCCCGAGCTGGCCGCCGCCAAGGACCGGGGCGTCCCGGTCGTGCACCGCTCGGACGCGCTGGCCCGGCTGATGGACGGCCTGCGCCCCATCGCGGTGGCGGGCACGCACGGCAAGACCACCACCACCTCGATGCTCGCGGTGTCGCTGTCCGCCCTCGGCCTCGGCCCCTCGTACGCCATCGGCGGCGACCTGGACGCACCCGGCTCCAACGCCCACCACGGCGAGGGCGAGATCTTCGTCGCCGAGGCGGATGAATCGGACCGCAGTTTCCACAAGTACGCGCCCGAGGTCGCCATCGTCCTCAACGTCGAGCTCGACCACCACGCCAACTACGCGTCCATGGACGAGATCTACGAGTCCTTCGAGACCTTCGCCGACAAGATCGTCCCCGGCGGCACCCTCGTCATCGCCGCCGACCAGTCCGGCGCCGCCGAACTCACCCGCCGCGTCCGCGAGCGGTCCGACGTCAAGGTCGTCACGTACGGCGAGTCCGAGACCGCCGACGTCCGCATCCACAAGGTCACCCCGCGCGGGCTGACCAGCGAGGTCACCGTCCTCCTCGGCGGCAAGCTGCTCACCTTCACCGTCTCGGTGCCCGGCCGGCACTACGCGCACAACGCCGTCGCCGCCCTCGCCGCCGGAGTCGCCCTCGGCATCCCGGCCCACAACCTCGCCTCGGCCCTCGGCAAGTACACCGGCGTCAAGCGCCGCCTCCAGCTCAAGGGCGAGGCCGCGGGCGTCCAGGTCATCGACTCGTACGCGCACCACCCCACCGAGATGAACGCCGACCTGGACGCGATCCGCGGCGCGGTCGGGGACTCCCGGATTCTCGTCGTCTTCCAGCCGCACCTCTTCTCCCGCACCCAGGAGCTGGGCGTCGAGATGGGGCAGGCGCTCGCGCTCGCCGACGCGTCCGTGGTCCTCGACATCTACCCGGCCCGCGAGGACCCGATCCCCGGCATCACCAGCGCACTCATCATCGACGCGGCCCGCACCGCCGGCGCCGAGGTCACCCCCGAGCACGCCAAGGACGCCGTCCCGGACGTGATCGCGGGAATGGCCCGCCCCGGCGATCTCGTTCTCACCATGGGAGCGGGCGACGTCACGGACCTCGGCCCGAAGATCCTGGACCGCCTGTCCAACTGAGCTGCACTGAGCTGTATTGAGCTGCATTGAGCTGTACTGAGGGGAAGCCCAGCCATGACGTACGACGTCGAGAAGCCCGACGAGCAGTGGCGCGAGGAGCTGAGTGCCGCGGAGTACGCGGTCCTGCGCCAGGCCGGCACGGAGCCCGCGTTCACCGGTGAGTACACGGACACCAAGACCACAGGCGTCTACTCCTGCCGCGCCTGCGGGGCCGAACTGTTCACGTCCGGGACCAAGTTCGAGTCCCACTGCGGCTGGCCGTCCTTCTACGACCCGAAGGACTCGGACGCCGTAGAACTGATCGAGGACCGCTCCCACGGCATGCTCCGCACCGAGGTCCGCTGCTCCCGCTGCGGCTCCCACCTGGGGCACGTCTTCTCCGGCGAGGGGTATCCGACGCCCACGGATCAGCGGTACTGCATCAACTCGATCTCCTTGCGGCTGCAGGCGGACGGGGAGTAGGCCGGAAGGCCTCCGCCGCGCCGCGTACGGGCGGTCGGTTCCCTGTCGTCGTCAGGACAGCGGGCACGGTCGTCCGACCGTGCCCGCTGCCTCCGGTACGGCTACTTCTCGCCCTTGCCGGGGCCGCCGCGCTTGTTGCTGAGGCGGACGGTGACGCCCTCGTCGGCGTTGTCGGCCGTGACCTCGTGCGGGCCGCTCACCCGGTCGTCGGGCAGGACATAGCCCTCGGGGACGTCCGTCTCCTGCAGGTAGTACGCGCCGAGCGGCAGCTCGTCGAAGTCGCAGCGGCCGCGTGCGTCCGTGGCGCAGCCGTTGCCGATCCGGGTGTCGCTGCTGGTGCCCGAGGTCTGCAGCCCCGGCTGCTCGTTGCTCTCCCGCCACAGCTGGAACACCGCGCCGCCGAGCGGCTCGCCGTCGCTCTTGTCGGTCTTGACGACGTGCAGCGCGCCCGTCGGCTCCGGCGCCTTGGCCGCGGTGTTGGCGGCGGTGACCGCGACGCCTTGGGGCGCGTTGGCGTCGGTGAGTTCGAGGGGGCCGAAGACTGCCGGGTCGGGGAGTTCGTAGCCTTCGGGGGCCTGGGTTTCGCGCCAGTAGTAGGTGCCTGTCGGGACCGTACGGCTGCAGCTTCCCGCGCTGTTTGTCGTGCAGGTGTTGCCGACCTGGGTGTCCGGGTCCGGGCCGGTGGTCTGGAGGTCTGCGGCGCCGTTGGTCTCGCGCCACAGCTCGAACTCGGCGCCGGGCAGGGGGGTTCCGGTCTCCTCGTCGGTCTTGTGGACGCGGACCTCGCCGGTGGTGAGGTTGTTCGCGGGGGTGTTGGCGGCGGTGACCGCGACGCCTTGGGGCGCGTTGGCGTCGGTGAGTTGGAGGGGGCCGAAGACTGCCGGGTCGGGGAGTTCGTAGCCTTCGGGGGCCTGGGTTTCGCGCCAGTAGTAGGTGCCTGTCGGGACCGTACGGCTGCAGCTTCCCGCGCTGTTTGTCGTGCAGGTGTCGCCGACTTGGGTGTCCGGGTCCGGGCCGGTGGTCTGGAGGTCTGCGGCGCCGTTGGTCTCGCGCCACAGCTCGAACTCGGCGCCCGGCAGCGGCGCCCCCGTCTCCTCGTCCGTCTTGCGGACCTCGACCCCGCCCGTGTTCTGCGGGGTGCGGCAGTCCGGCAGGTCGCCCTCGAACGGGTAGCTGTGGAATTCCTCGCCGCCGCCACCGGTCCCGGGGGAGGTGTGGGTGAGCGAACCCGTCGTGAAGAAGCGGCCGTTGAGCCCGCTGATGCTGACCGTCGACCGGGACGCCTGGTTGCCGATCAGGAAGCTGCCCTGCATCTGGCCGGAGCCCGCGATGTTCACGGTGGACGCGTCCGGGAAGTTCCACAGCAGCCGGTTGCGCAGCTGGTTGAGCGGGTGGCTGTCGTCGAGGCTGCCGCCGTACGTGCTGATGGTGCGGTTGTCGCCCAGGATGTTCACCAGGACCGTCGCGTCCTCGGGGATGCCCTCGAAGACGATGTCCTGGTCCGAGCCGGTGGGGCTCGTCATGTCGAAGTCCACGTTGAACACTTGCAGTGGGGACGTACCGTCACCGGTGAAGCGGGTCTCGTAGCCGTTGTTGACGGCCGTGCCGGTGGGCGTGCGCGTTCCACCCGCGGGGTGCGCGTAGCACTGGCTGGCCACGGAGAGTTCCCCCCGCAGCCCGGTGTACGGGGTCGCCGCGGCGTCGTCCTGTTCCAGCGTCGAGTCGATCGTGCCGGTCGCGGTGCCCGCGTAGCGGGTCACACCGTCCTCGGCGAGCAGGCGTTCGCCGTCCGCCACGCTGACGTCGCCGCCCGTCGTCAGCCAGTCGGCGCCCACGGGCGGGGCGACGCGGGAGCCGACGCCCGCCTCACCGACGTTGTAGACGCTGCTGCCTCCCGCGTCCTTGTCCTGGTCGAAGTCGCCGAGCGCGACGACCCTGCCCTCGGCCTCCGCCGCTCGTCCGCGCACCAGGAAGTCGTCGCCGACGTAGATGTTGATCGCGTTGTCTCGGTACTCGATGGGGCTGTTGTTGACCGGCGGATACGTGTCCGGGCAGGTGCCCGGCACGCACGGGCCGAGCCCGCCGGGCAGCGGGGCGGCTTGGGCGGCGGCTCGAGGAGTGGTGGCGTTGGCGTTGGCGTTGGCGTGAGCTGGGGGCGTGGTGGTGGTGTCGGCGTGGGCGGCCGTCGCCGTCAGCGGCGCGCACAGCAGGGCGAGGGCCCCGCAGGCCGCGGCCGTGGAGCGGGCGGACGCGGTGGAGCGGCCGGATGCGCTGGAGCGGCCGGATGCGGTGGAGCGGGCGGATGCGGTGGAGCGGGCGGATGCGCTGGAGCGGCCGGATGCGGTGGAGCGGGCGGACTCGCGTGGGCGGAGTCTGCCCGGAAGGGCTCCCGTCGTTTCCGTCGCCTTCTTGGGACGTGAGAGTGACCACATGCCGTAAAGGAGATATCTCGGGCGATCGGAAGTCCGGCTCATCGGCCAAGTGGCGCGCTGCTGCCACCGGAAGCGGTGAGGGGTGGGGGACCGGATGGGCGTTCTCGCAGTTGCGGGTCACCGCTTCACGGCGACCCCTCCGAACATCGCCACCTCCTCCACCGTCTCGTCTGCGATGTCGGGGTGCCAGCGGTTGCAGGACACGACGCCGGGTCCGATCAGCTCCAAGCCATCGAAGAATTCTCCCACTTGACCCGGGGTGCGCTGGGTCAGCTTCGGGGTGCCGTGTTCGTTCCAGAACGCCACCGCGGCGTCCACGTCCGGCATGGCGGGGCTGGTGATGGTGTGCGAGAGCACCAGGTGGCTGCCGCTTGGCAGGGCGTCCATGATGCGTCGTACGACCCCACGGGCCTCCGCCTCGTCCTCGATGAAGATGACGACGCCGAGCAGCACCAGCGCGACCGGGCGGCTCAGGTCCAGGGTCTGGGCCGCGTGCTCCAGGATCGTGTCCACGTCGCGCAGATCGGCGTCGAGGTAGGTGGTGCTGCCCTGCGGAGTGCTGGTCAGGAGCGCACGCGCGTGCGCGAGCACCAGCGGGTCGTTGTCGACGTACACGACGCGGCTCTCCGGCGCGAGGGCCTGGGCCACCTCGTGGGTGTTGTCGGCGGTGGGCAGCCCCGTACCCACGTCGAGGAACTGGCGGATGCCGGACTTGTCCACCAGGTGCCGCACCGCTGCGCCGAGGAAGCGGCGGTCTGCGCGCGCGTACTCCCCGATGCCCGGGTGCAGTTGCCGGATCTGGTCGCCGGCCGCGCGGTCCACCTCGTAGTTGTCCTTGCCGCCGAGCCAGTAGTTCCAGATCCGCGCGGTGTGCGGCTGGGAGGTGTTGATCCGGGCGCGCAGCTCTTCGGAGGACGTCCGGGGGGTGGGCTGTGCGGACTGTGTGGGCTGCTCGGGCTGCGTGGGCTGCTCGGCTTGCTCGGGCACGGTTCCTCCTGGTGGCGCGCTGGTCCGTTGGTGGTCTGCTGCGAGTTGGCTGGGCTGTGCTGGGCCGCTGCGCGGATCTTCGACCCTTCAACAGGCAATGTAGGCCCTTGGGTTGAGGCCTGCGTGAGGTGGTCCGCGGGGCGGTGGGGCCGTCAAGGCGGCAAGTCTGCTGGTCGGGGGGCGGGGTGGGGGCGCGGCGGCGGGCGCTTTCCCGTTCGCTCTGCTGTCGGCAGATCTGCTCAGGGCAGAGATCTCTGTCCTCGCGCTGCTCGGGGGCCGACATTGGGAGTCGTGGCGCCGACTTGGCGCAGCAGTACGGCAGAAGCCACGAAGGAAGCACGACACACGTCAGAAGCCAGGCAGAGGCCAGGCAGAAGCTGCGGCGGAAGCACGACACATGGCAGAAGCCAGGCAGAAGCCGCGGCGGAGGCACGGCAGAAGCACGGCACACGGCAGAAGCACGGCACACGGCAGAAGCCAGGCAGAAGACACGGCAGAAACAGGGAGGACCGATGACGACGACTTCACTCACCGCCGCCCGGGGCTGGGAGCGACCCCCGGACCCACGGGCCGAAGAAGGGGACACGGCACCCACGCGGTTCGACGACCACCTGGCCGCCCAACTCCTCGGCCAGCGCATCATCGTGCTCGGCACGCAGGTCGACGAGGTGTCCGCGAACCGCGTCTGCGCCCAGATGCTGCTGCTGTCGGCCGAGGACCCGCGCACCGACATCAGCCTCTACGTCAACAGCCCCGGCGGTTCCGTGCACGCCGGGCTCGCCATCTACGACACGATGCAACTGATCCCGAACGACGTCTCCACGCTGGCCATGGGCTTCGCCGCCAGCATGGGACAGTTCCTGCTCTCGGTCGGCACACCCGGTAAGCGGTACGCCCTGCCCAACGCGCGGATCATGATGCACCAGCCGTCCGCCGGGATCGGTGGCGCCGTCGCGGACATCGAAATCCAGGCGGAGAACCTGGAGTTCCTGAAGCGTTCCATCGAGCGCATCACCGCCGAGCACACCGGCCAGTCCGAGGAGACCATCGCGCGCGACGGCGACCGCGACCGCTGGTTCACCGCGGAACAGGCCAGGGACTACGGCATGGTCGACCACGTGGTCACCTCGCTGGTCGACGTACGGCCCGCGGCAGCCCGGCAGCGCAGGGGGTTCTGAGATGGGCAGCTACACGATCCCGAACGTCGTCGAGCGCACCCCGCAGGGCGAGCGGTCCTACGACGTCTTCAGCCGGCTGCTGTCCGAGCGCATCATCTTCCTCGGTACGGAGATCGACGACGGCGTCGCCAACGTAGTGATCGCCCAGCTCCTGCACCTGGAGGCGTCCAACCCGGGCCAGGAGATCGCCATTTATATCAACTCCCCGGGCGGCTCGTTCACTTCGCTCATGGCGATCTACGACACGATGACGTTCGTCGGCGCCCCCATCTCCACGTTCTGCGTGGGCCAGGCGGCGTCCACGGCCGCGGTACTCCTGGCCGGGGGCGACAAGGGCAGGCGCTTCGTCCTCGACCACTCCCGCGTACTGCTCGGCCAGCCCGCGAGCGGTGGACAGCGCGGCACGGTCGCCGACCTGCGGGTCCAGGCCAAGGAAATGATGCGGATACGCGCACAGATCGAGGAGGTGCTCTCTCAGCACACCGGTCACGCGGTGACGACCCTGCGCCAGGACATGGACCGCGACAAGGTCTTCACCGCCCAGGAAGCAGTCGCGTACGGCCTCGCGGACGAGGTCCTGACGCGCCGGACGGAGGGGGTGCCGGCGGTGGGGTGAGGGGCCGGAAGGGGAGTGAGGGCCGCGGGTGGTGGGAGGGGGTGGCGGGTGAGCCCCCGCCTCCCACCGGCCTCGGTCAGGCCGCCAGTCGCATCTGGTTCCGCTGGATGCTGGCCATAGGGCCCGTGGCGCGGGGACCGGAACGTCCGCCGGCCCCGCTGACGGCGCGCCGCGCGCCGGAGAGCCGGACGATCTCCGCACGGCCACGGGAGAGCAGATCGGTCAGGCTCAGGCCCAAGGCCCGCGCCGCAGCCGCGAGCACCTCCGACGAGGCCTCCTTGCGGCCCCGCTCCAACTCGGAGAGATACGGCATCGAGATCCGGGCTGCCTCCGCCACGTCCTTCAACGTCCGCTCTTGAAGCATCCGTTCGCGACGCAGCACCTCACCCACTACGTCCCGCCACAACGGCTCCTTGGCGGGCGCGGCGGGGGCGGGCGCGGCGGGCACCGTGGGCATCTTGGGCGTGTGGGGCGTATCGGGAGCGGTGGTCGCAGTGGGCGTTGCGGGCGTTGCGGGCGTTGCGGGCGATGCGAAGGCAGGCAGCAGTGGTATCACCTGGGCGTCACGCTCGTGCCCGGCGTCTCGCGCCGCACTCGAATCGTGGACTTCACGGGACAGGCCCGTGCCGGTGACGCGGCCGTCTCGCGCCTCAACTGCTTCGGTCGGCTCTTCGCTGCTCACCTCTTCAGAGTAGGAGCGCAGGCACGGCTGAAGGGCATGTTCCGTTCTGCCAACAGCGAAGCAGCGAAGCAGCGAAGCAGCGAAGCAGCGAAGCAGCGAAGCAGCGAAGCAGCGCGGCAGGTCTGCAGTGCGGCAGGGGTGCAGACCTGCAGCAGAGGAGGAAAACGTCGACCTACGCCGACTTCTCGCTGGGCCCGGGCTCGTCGTGCGGCACGAGCGTCGGATTCACGTTGTCGAGCACGGTGTCGCGGGTGACGACGACACGTGCCACGTCGTCCCTGCTCGGCACTTCGTACATCACGTTCAGGAGCACCTCTTCGAGGATCGTGCGGGCGGCGCGGGCGCCCGTGCGGCGCAGCAGTGCCTGCTCGGCGATCGCCTCGACGGCGTCGTCCGTGAACTCCAGCTCCACGCCGTCCATTTCGAAGAGCTTCCGGTACTGCTTCAGCAGCGCGTTGCGCGGCTCGGTGAGGATACGGACCAGGGCGGGCCCGTCCAGCGGGTCGACCGCAGCCATCATCGGGAGCCGTCCCACGATCTCCGGGATCAGGCCGAACTTCAGGAGGTCCTGCGGCAACGCCCCCGCGAACGGCCTCTCCTCCGCCGCCCCTTGCGTCGCCCCGAGCGACCCGGTGAAGCCGATGCCCCTGCTGCCCGCCCGCTGCTCGATGATCCGTTCCAGACCGGCGAAGGCGCCGCCCACGATGAACAGCACATGCGACGTGTCGAACTGGATGAACTCCTGCTGCGGATGTTTCCGCCCGCCCTGCGGCGGCACCGACGCCACCGTGCCCTCAAGGATCTTCAACAGCGCCTGCTGCACGCCCTCGCCCGACACGTCCCGCATGATCGAAGGGTTCTCGCTCTTGCGCGCCACCTTGTCGATCTCGTCGATGTAAATGATGCCGCGCTGCGCCCGCTCGACATCGTGGTCCGCCGCCTGCAGCAGCTTCAGCAGAATGTTCTCGACGTCCTCGCCGACATAGCCCGCCTCGGTCAGCGCCGTCGCATCGCCGATCGCGAACGGTACGTCCAGCATGCGCGCGAGGGTCTGCACCAAATACGTCTTGCCGCAACCCGTCGGACCCATCAACAGGATGTTGGACTTGCCGAGTTCGACGGGTTCCGGCAACGGCGACGACGGCGCCGACTGCGGCGCCTCCTGATCGACGGCCGCCGTGCCGCCGCCCGGCGCACCCGCCTGACGCACGCGCTTGTAGTGGTTGTAGACCGCCACCGACAGCGTCTTCTTGGCCTCCTCCTGGCCGATCACGTACTGCTCCAGGAACGTGAAGATCTCGCGCGGCGTGGGCAGTTCGCGCGGCGCGCCCTCGGCCGCTTCCTCCGCCTCCTCGGCGATCAGCTCGTTGCACAGCCCCACGCACTCGTCGCAGATGCAGATGCCGCTCGGACCCGCGATGAGCTTCCTGACCTGCTTCTGACTCTTGCCGCAGAACGTGCACTTCAGCAGGTTGTCGCTGTCGCCGATGCGTGCCACTCGTACCTCAAATGCCGGGATCAGATGACGTCACCATGTGAAACGAAGGTATCCTGCGCCGTGGTGGACGGCAATCCATACAGGGCATGAACGAGTGGGGGCAATGGGTCGGCTCAGCAGGGCGCAGTTGCAGCAGCTCAATCGCGCCAAGGTCCTTGCGGCGGCCCGGGAGGAGTTCGCCGCTCGCGGCTATCCCGGCGCGAAGGTCGACGCCATCGCCGAACGCGCGGGCCTCACCCGCGGCGCCGTCTACTCCAACTTCCCCGGCAAGAGGGCCCTTTACTTCGCCGTCCTCGCAGAGCTGGCGGAGCTGGCGCAGTCCGGAGCCGGAGGCTCCTGTGGGTCTGGGGCCTCCCGGGGGACTGGGGCCGCCGGGGGGTCTGGGGCCTCCGGGGGGTCTGAGGGATCGGTGGCGTCCGAAAGGCTTGGGGAGCGTGGTGGCGCGGCCGCAACCTTCGAGGAGGAGTGTTCTGCACCGACCGCGCTCGCCACCTTCGCCCGCAGTTGGATGGCCCGCCTGCCACTCGCCGCCGACAGTGCCACGTCGCACGAGGGGCAGGGCGACGCAGGCCCAGCGCGGCTCGACAGGCACCTGTTGTCCGAAGTTCTCGCCGACGAGCGAACCCGCCGACCGTACGGCCAACTCCTCAAGCTGGACGCTCTGGTACTCGGCCTCGCCCTCGAACGGATGCGGCCCGCCGACCGCATCCGCAGGGTGCGCCTCGCCGAATCCGTGCTGACCTCCCTCCACGGAGCACGCCAACTGGCCGACGCCGCACCCGGGTTCATCGAGCCCTTCACCGTGATCAACACCTGCGAACGCCTCGCCGACGCCGCCCCGCACGACACCTGGGATCCGCCCCACCTCCCGTACGTGCCCCACGCGCGCCCGGTGGACGAACCCTGGCCCCTCGCCCCGACGCCCGGCCCGTCACCGGCCGGCTCCTCCCTGACTGGACTGGCCGACCCGACCGGACAGACGGGGCTGACCGGACTCACGGGTCTCACCGGTCTCACCGGACTCACGGGTTTCACCGGACTCACGGGTTTGACGGGGCCGGCCGATGCGGAGCGGGCTGCGTGCCGCCCGCCCGTCGACGCCGTGCGCGGTGTCCCGGCGCGGTTCGGTGGTGACGGCGTGCTCGCCGTGCTTGGCCTGCACCGCTTGGAGGCCGTGGAGGAAGCCGTACGCGCGGCGCCACCGGACGCGACGGTGACGGCGGTCCTAGTCTCCGGCAGCCCGGACGAACTCATTCCGCTCGCGCGTCTCGCCGTCGCCGACGTCGTCGGCTGTCTGCGTGCCACCTTCCCCGTCTCGGCCTGGCCGCGGCTCCAGGTGGTGTACGACGCATCGGGCTCCCTCGCCGCCGCGGCGGGCGTGTCCGCGGTGAGCGACGGCACCGAGGCCGCCGTTCGGATCGTCGAGGGCCGCATCGTTGCCCGCGCCGACGGCCGCGGAGCCTGCCATGCTGCGGCGACAGCGGGCGTGGAGCATCTTGCGCCCACTCCCAGCTGACCGGCCCCGCAGCAGCCGGCTGCGGCTCCGACCGACCCGACCTGCCCGACCTGCCCGACCTGCCCGACCGACCGGCCTGCCCCGCCAGCCAGGACGACCCGACCGCCCCGGCCGATCTGGCTGTCCGAGGAGACCGCCACCCTTGCCCATGCCGTGCCGCCGCGCCGCTCTGCCGCGGAACTCGGCCGCCGTACGTACCAGTTGGAGGCCGCAGTGTCCCGCAACAACAAGTCCGAACCCGCCACCCGCAAGGTTGAACGGCCTGAACGGCCTGAACGGCCTGAACGGCCTGAACGGCCTGAACGGCCTGAACGGCCTGAACGGGCTGAACGGCCTGAACGGGCTGAACGGGCTGAACGGGCTGAACGGGCTGAACGGGCTGAACGGGCTGAACGGGCTGAGCGTGTTGAACGGGCTGAGCGTGTTGAACGGGCTGAGCGTGTTGAACGGGCTGAGCGTGTTGAACGGGCTGAGCGTGTTGAACGGGCCGAACGCGCCAAGCGAGCCGAGCGCGCCGAGCGGGCCTTTCCCGCGCCGAACGGCGTCACAGGCGTCGGCGTCATCGTCGTCGACGAGCAGGAGCGCATCCTCCTCGGCCTCGGCCACGACAACCGCTGGGAACTCCCCGGCGGGAAGGTCGATCCGGGCGAGAGTTTCGAGCAGACCGCGGCCCGCGAACTCGCCGAGGAGACCGCCCTGTCGGTGTCTCCCGAGGACGTGCGGGTCGTCGCCGTGGTCGTCGACGGGAAGCAGGGCCTCACCAGGCTGTCCGCCGCGGCGGTCGTGCCCGCGCCCACCGGAGCCGTTGCCGAGGTGACCGAACCGGACAAGATCCTGCGGTGGGTGTGGACCGGCCTCGACGCCCTCCCCGCCGAGCTGTTCGAGCCGTCCGCGGGTGTGCTCGCCGCCTGGCGGCAGGACCTCGACGTACCCGCGCACGAAGCGCACCGCTATCGCATGGCCTGAGGTCGCGGAGCCGGAGGGCGTGCGCGTCCCGCAGGCCAGGGGGCAGCGGGTTCGCGTCGCCTTTTTCTCGGCATGCGCCTGCTCGCCCGGATCCCCGTCCAGCGCGACATCGGCCGGATGGCGCGGTACGAATTCCGGACGCCGCAGCCGCAGCCCCGGCCGGACCACATGCCGACGGACTCGGCGCGGCCAGACCACACGCCGCCAGGCAAGCCGCAGCGGCACGACGACCCCGGAGAGCGTCAGGCCTAGCGAGAGCAGGACCACGAGCCGCAGCAGCGCGGGGAGCCGAGCAAGGCACCGGACCCCGACGTTCCGTAGTGACCCGCCCGAGGCGCCGCTTACCGTGGGTGCGTGATCGAGTCCTGGGATCCGGCAGCGCCCGGAGTCTTGCGTCTGCCGTCGGGCCGCCTGGTGCGCGGGCGCGGCCTCCGGAAGCCGCTGCCCGAGGGGCAGCAGCCGACGTTCGCCGTGCTGCTGCTCGGCAAGCGGCCGCCCGCGACCGACTGGGAGTCCCGTTGGCTGCGCTGGCCAGACTTCCGGCTGCCCAGTGACCGCGCGGAGGCGGCCGCCGTGCTCCGCGACGCCTGGGTGCGTGCCGCGTCCGAGCGGGTCGAGGTCGCCTGCGCCGGCGGCCGCGGCCGCACCGGCACCGCGCTCGCCTGCCTCGCCGTCCTCGACGGTGTGCCACCCGAGGATGCCGTGGACTTCGTGCGCCGCCACTACGACCGGCATGCCGTGGAAACGCCCTGGCAGCGCCGCTACGTACGGGCCTTCCACAGGTGACTCGTTGTCCCCGTGGCCGTAATCCACGCGCTGTTCAGGCCCTCGCCGTGCCCGGCCGCTGAACAGCGGGACGGGGAACCGGACGGCCCGAACCGCCGGCCGTGGCAGAGCCGACCAGGTCCCCGGCCGCGAAGCGGAACGGACGGGAGCACACCGTGTGCGCCTCCGGTCGTGAAGATTCCGCACCCGATTGCTGTCGTGTGCGCCGGGTTTCGGCCGTAATAGGCGACCCGCGCAACTGCCGTGCGGCGCATGGTGTCTTGTGGGCTGAGGGCGGGTCGTGAGCCGCCCGACGGGGGTCGTCGCTGAGGCGTGCGCCGAGCGGGACGTCGCGGAGCGACGTGTGCCGGGGCCGCCGGGGGAGCGGCGACGCACAGCACTCACCATGGGGGAACAGCCTTGACCGACATCATCGAGCGCTTGACCGACCGCCTGACCGACGGACTCACCGGCGGATTGACCGGCGGATCCGACCAGGCCCAGGAGAAGGTCCTCGACGGCGAACTCACGCCGTACATCAGTCCGTTGACCGTGCCGCCCGTGCTCCGTCCGCAGCCGGTCGACGTGCTTCAGGAGACCGCGATCACGCTCCGGCCCACCTGGGTGCGGCTGCACCCGCAGCTGCCGCCCACTCTCATGTGGGGCTACAACGGGAGCGTGCCGGGCCCCACCATCGAGGTGCGGCGCGGCCGCCGCATCCGCGTGGCGTGGACCAACGGCATTCCGGTCGGCTCCGAGTACCCGGTCACCTCCGTGGAGGTGCCCGCCCGGCCGCAGGGCGAACCGCCCGCCAGCACCGAGCCCGGCCGTGGCGGAGTCGAACCGAACAAGGACGTCGCGGCCCTGCCCGCCTGGACGGTGACGCACCTGCACGGCGCACAGACCGGTGGCGGCAACGACGGCTGGGCCGACAACGCCGTGGGGTACGGCGACGCGCAGCTCTCCGAGTACCCGAACGACCATCAGGCCGTGCAGTGGTGGTACCACGACCACGCCATGAACGTCACACGCTGGAACGTCCAGGCCGGGCTGTACGGCACCTACCTCGTCCGCGACGACGAGGAGGACGCGCTCCGACTGCCGCGCGGGGAGCGGGAGATACCGCTCCTCATCGCCGACCGGAACCTCGACACCGACGAGGACGGCGCCCTCAACGGTCGTATCCTGCACAAGACGGTCATCGTGCAGGAGGAGAACCCCGAGACGGGCAAGCCGGTCTCGGTGCCCTTCACCGGCCCGTACACGACGGTCAACGGGCAGATCTGGCCGTACGCCGACGTGGACGACGCGTGGTACCGCTTCCGGCTCCTCAACGCCTCCAACGCCCGGACCTACAACCTCGTCCTGATCGACGAGGACGATCAGCCGGTGCCCGGCGTGATCAAGCAGATCGGCAGCGACGGGGGCCTGCTGCCGCGCCCGGTGCCCGTGGACTTCGACGCCACGATGCCCGTGCTGACCGCCGCACCCGCCGAGCGCTTCGATCTGCTCGTCGACTTCCGCGCGCTGGCCGGGCGGCGACTCCGCCTCGTCGACAAGGGCCCCGACCAGGCGCCGGGTGTGCCGGACTCGGTGAACGACGTGCGCTACCCGCAGGTCATGGAGTTCCGGGTGCGGGCGAGCGGGGCGGGCGACGCCTTCGAGCCGCCCGAGGTGCTGTCCGGCTCCTTCCGTCGGATCGGCCACGACGTCGAACACGGCCACCGCATGGTCGTGCTCACCCCGCCCAACACCAGGGGCGGCGGCGGTCATCCCGAGATCTGGGAGATGACCGAACTCGCGGAGCACGAGGCGGAGGGCGTCCAGGTGCCCACCGAGGGTGTCATTCAGGTGCGCGACGCAGAGGGCGTGGTGAAGACCTACCGCCGGATCGCGCGGACCTTCAACGACGGGCTCGGCTTCACCATCGCGGAGGGCGCCCATGAACAGTGGAGCTTCCTCAATCTGTCGGACATCCTGCACCCGATGCACATCCACCTCGCCGACTTCCAGGCGCTGGGCCGGGACGCCTACGACGTGTCCGGGTTCGACCCGGAGCTCGGCGGGACCCGCGCGCCCATCGCGTACGACCCCGGCACGCAGCTGCCGTTGGCGCCCAACGAACGCGGCTGGAAGGACGTGTTCCGGGTGCCGGGCAAGCAGATGCTGCGGATCATGGGGCGCTTCGACGGCGCCTACGGGCGGTTCATGTACCACTGTCACCTCCTGGAGCATGAGGACATGGGGATGATGCGGCCGTTCGTGGTCATGCCGGAGGAGGCCCTGAAGTTCGATCACGGGGCCGGGCACGGCGGGCCGCACGAACGGCATGCGGCTTGAGGAGTCGGTTGCTCCGCCGGGCGATCGGTGGATCGTTCGGCGGAGTTCGGCGGGTTCGACGGAGTTCAGCGGAGTCAGGGGCTTCGGCCCTCGATCCGCCATGTCGAAAAAGCTAACAGCCGTCACTGACAATGGACTTGGCGTCGCTGCTGACCAGGGCGAACGAGAGATTGGTGAGTAAACACCCGCCTCTGTACGGAATCTGTCACTCTTTCGTGAAACGTTCTGCGGCCGACCGTGGGGTAGAGCATCCCGCGGAGGCGAGCCATGGAAGAGACAGTGTTGCGGCCCAGGCCGATGCCCGGCCGCGCCGGCGAGTCCGCAGGGGGATGCGGGCCCCGACCCGTCCGACGGCGCGGCAGGCGCCTGCTGACCGCTCTGCTCGGCGTACTCGTCGCCCTGACGCTCGTGCTCGCCGGCGTCGGCCTGGGCGTCGTCGGCGCCACGGTCATCGGCATGAGCGACCTCGCCGGCCTGAAGCGGGAGGCCGGGTCTCACCTTCCCGGCCGGGCGGGGGAGTCCGCCGCGGCGGACCGGAAAGGCGGGGCGCACAACTCCGGCGGGGCGTCGAGCCAGGAACCGCAGGGCGGCCAGGAGGAGGCCGTACGCGCCGAGGCGACAGCGCATGCGAGCTGGGGCGCGTCCGGCGCCACGGCGCGCGCCACGCTCGGCGTGGAGGCGGTCGACCTTCCGGCGAGCGCCGGCGCGCAGCTCGTCGGCGTGCATGTGCCCGGGCCCGCCTACGCCGCAGGCCTGGTGCGCGGCGACGTGATCATCGCGGTCGACGATGTGCGGACCGCGTCGGCGGCCGCACTCGCCGCCACCGTGGGTAAGGCCCGGCCAGGGGAAGCGCTCGCGCTGACCGTGCGGCACCGCACCGGTGAGCGCGAATCGCTCGTCGTCACGCCAGGGGTGGTGACGTAACCCGGCTGCGAGGGTGGATGGTTGCAGGCATCTACGCATTGGTTGCGCTGGTGGAAAAGGCATGGTGCGGCGGCACCGCAGGGCTGAGCATGGGGGCCATGGTCAGCACCCTCATCGCCTTCCTCGGCGCCTGCACCCTGATCGCCGCCTCTCCCGGTCCGTCCACGATCTTGATCATCAAACAGTCGTTGCAGAGCAGGCGTGCCGGTTTCCTCACCGTCCTCGGCAACGAGACCGGCGTCTTCCTCTGGGGTGTCGTCGCGGCCTGCGGACTCTCCGCGCTGCTTGCGGCGTCCCAGCTGGCGTACGACGTGATGCGCGTCCTCGGCGCGATCGTGCTCGTCGTCTTCGGCGTGCAGACGCTGTGGCAGGCCAGGCGCAGAAGGGGCGCCCGCGCGGTGGGCGACGGGGCCGCCGAGGGCGCTGAGGACGGGGAGTGGCGGACGACCGTCCGCTCCGGCCGGGCCTCCTACAGCGGCGGTCTGCTGATGAACCTCGCCAACCCCAAGGCGGCCGTTTTCGCGATGTCGTTCCTCCCGCAGTTCGTGCCGAAGGGGGCGCCCGAACTGCCCACGATGATTGCGCTCGCCGCGATCTGGGCGGTCTGCGAAGTCGCCTACTACGGGGTCTACGTGTGGTGCGTCGGCCGGATGAAGGCGGTCCTGTCGCGGTCCGGTGTGCGCCGCAGGCTTGAGCAGGTCTCCGGCGGAGTACTGCTCCTCCTCGGCGTGCGCCTGGCCCTGGAAGGCTGAGCCGGCGGTACGTGAGAGCACCCCCACGTCGCGCCCGCGAGCGCGCCCGCACCACGCGCGCGTAGTGCCGGATTTCGGCGAGCGATGCGCCCGGCCTGCTCTCGGTGAGCGATGCACCCGGCCCGCTCGCGCGCCCGCCCGGACGCGGGCGATGATGCGGGAGGAGTCCCTGAAGGTCCAGGAGGCAGTCATGACGCCCGCGCCGTTCACCGCCGACGACTACAAGGCCCGCATGGAGCGCGCCGCCACGTCCGCCGCCGACGCCGGTCTCGCCGGCCTGCTCGTCGCCCCGGGGCCGGACCTGGTGTGGCTCACCGGTTATCAGCCCACCGCCACCACGGAACGGCTCACCCTGCTCGTGCTGGCCCCCGGACAGGAGCCGACCCTCGTCGTCCCCACCCTGGAGGCGCCGGATGCCGAGCGCGCCCCCGGGGCGCCCGTCCTGACCCTGCGGGACTGGACCGACGGCATGGACCCGTACTCCGTCACCGCGCCGCTCCTGGAGGTCAACGGCCGGTTCGGCGTCAGTGACAACGCCTGGGCCATGCACCTGCTCGGCCTCCAACAGGCGCTGCCCGGCACGTCGTACGCCTCCCTGACGGAGTCGCTGCCCATGCTGCGCGCCGTCAAGGACGCTCATGAGCTGGAGCGGCTGGCAGCGGCAGGCGCCGCGGCGGACGCCGCCTACGAGGAGATCCTCAAGGTCCGCTTCTCCGGCCGCAAGGAGCTCGACTTGGCGGCCGATCTCGCGGATCTGCTACGGCAGTTCGGGCACTCGCAGGTGGACTTCACCGTCGTGGGTTCGGGTCCCAACGGCGCCAACCCGCACCATGAGGCGGGTGAGCGGACCATCGAGAACGGTGACATGGTGGTGCTGGATTTCGGCGGCCTCAAGCACGGTTACGGCTCGGACACCTCGCGCACCGTCCACGTCGGCGAACCGGATGCCGAGGAGCAGAAGGTGCACGCTCTCGTGCGCGAGGCGCAGAACGCGGGCTGTGCGGCTGTTCAGCCGGGGATCGCCTGCCAGGAGATCGACCGGGTCGCACGCGCGGTGATCGACGAGGCAGGCTACGGCGCGTACTTCATCCACCGCACCGGCCACGGCATCGGTGTCACCACGCACGAACCGCCCTACATGATCGAGGGCGAGGAACAGCCGCTGGTGCCCGGCATGTGCTTCTCCGTGGAGCCCGGTGTGTATCTGCCGGGCCGGTTCGGCGTACGCATCGAGGACATCGTGACCGTCACGGAGGAGGGCGGGCACCGTCTGAACAGCACGGCGCGCGAGCTGGCGATCGTCGAATAGCCCCGCCGGGCCCCGGGGGCCGATGCACCGGGCGGCTCCCGGGGCCCTGAGGCGGCCGTTCTCACTGCAGCGGACCGAGGACCACGCAGGACTCCGCGGGCAGGTGCAGGATGCCGTCGGAGGCCGGAGGCTCGATGGGGTCCCACGAGGCGAGTACGCGGGCCTTGCCGCCCAGCAGCGGGATCGCGGCCGGTTCCTTGGCGAGGTTGACGGCGATCCGCAGCTCTCCGCGCCGGAACACCAGCCACCGGACGGCCTCGTCGTACGCCACCCGCACCGATGCCAGGTCCGGGTCGCGCAGGTCGGGCTGGTCGCGCCGCAGCCCGGTCAGGGTGCGGTACCAGGCCAGCACACGCGCGTGGTGCTCGTTCTGCGGCTCGTCCCAGTTCAGGCAGGAGCGGTTTCTCGCCTCCGGGCGGTCGGTGAAGACCTGCCAGGGCGTGCCGGCCGCCCACTCCTCCCCCATGAACAGCATCGGTGCGCAGGGCGAAGTGAGCGTGAGCGCCGCCGCGCAGGCCAACAGGCCCGGCGTGAGGGAAGCCGAAAGCCGCTCCCCTTGGGCGCGGATGCCCACCTGGTCGTGGCTCTGTGCGTAGCCCACGAAGCGGTGCGCGGGCGTGCGGAGACGGTCCACCGGGCGCCCGTGACTGCGGCCCCGGGCGGGCGAGTAGCCGCCGTCGTGGAAGAAGGCCGACGTCAACGTCTTGGCGAGCCCCTGGAGGGGCGCCGGCGCGAAGTCCGCGTACCGGCCCTGTGCCGCACCGGTCAGCGCCGCGTGCAGCGCGTGATGGAAGTCGCCGTTCCACTGGGCGTGCACGCCGAGCCCGCCCTCCTGGCGCGGTGTCGTCACGCGCGGGTCGCACTGGCCGGACTCCGCGACCAGGAACAGCGGTCGCCCCAACTCGTCCGCAAGAGCGTCCACTTCTGCCGACAGTTCCTCCAGGAAGTGGCACGCGCGCGTGTCGCTCAACCTGTCCACGGCATCGAGGCGGAGGCCGTCGATCCGGTAGTCCCGCAGCCAGGAGAGTGCGCTGCCGATGAGATACGAGCGCACCTCGTCGGAGCCCTCGGAGTCCAGGTTGACGGAGGCGCCCCGTCCGCTTCGGTCGGTCAAGTACGGCCCGTACAGGCCGAGCTGCGCACTCGAAGGGCCCAGCTGGTGATGCACCACGTCGAGCACCACACCGAGCGCCAGCCCATGCGCCGTGTCGACAAACCGCTTCAACGCCTCGGGCCCGCCGTACGGTTCATGCACCGCCCACGGCGAGCCGCCCTCGTACCCCGAGCCGTGCCGCCCGGGAAGCGGGCACAGGGGCATCAGCTGGACATGTGTGACCCCCAACTCGGCCAGGTGGCCCAGGCGTCGCGCAGCGGCGTCCAGCGTGCCCTCGCGGGTGAAGGTGCCGACATGGAGCTCGTAGAGCACTGAGGCGCCCGTGAGGGGACTTCCCGGCCACGGCGTGCGCCAGGTGTGGGCTTCGTGGTCCACGACCGCGCTGAGGCCGTCCGGGCCGTCCGGCTGACGAAGTGAACGCGGGTCGGGAAGCGCCGCCGCGCGGGCGGAACCGGAATCAGAAGGGGAACCAGAACGGGAACCAGAGTTGGCGCCCGGACCAGAACCAGAACCAGAACCGGAACCGGAACCGGAACCGGGGCCGGGATCACCGTCGCCGTCGAGGGCGAACCCGTAACGCGCCCCGTGCTCCGCCTCCGCCTCGACCACCCACCAGTCACGCCGGTCCGGATCACGCTCCAACGCGTGCGTGCTGCCTTCCAGTTGGAGCGTGACCCGGTCCTGCGCCAGTGGTGCCCACACCTCGAACTGCACGGACGGCCCCCCGTCTGTGTTGTCGGCCTACGTGTCCGGCCGGACGCTGTCAGTGACCTCGCCCGTCCATGGTGCTGCACGAGAGATCATTTCGCCGGTGAATCCAGCACAATCCCGCACTCGATGTGGCCGAACAGCAGGCCACTACAGAGCGCGGTTCGTGATTCTTTGAGTGTTTCTGTCGTCGCCTGATGGTGTGGGTGAGGGCGGAATCCGCTGGTCCGCAGCCGGTGTTCTGTTGGGGGGCGGGGGTGAGCGAACGGAAGCCGTACCCAAGTGATTTGCCGGATGGGCAGTGGTCGCTGATCGAGCCTGTGATCACAGCCTGGAAGGACCGGCACCGCTCGGTCAGCGGCCACCAGGGCGCCTATGCGATGCGGGATGTCGTGAGCGCGATCCTCCACCAGAGCCGGACCGGCTGCCAGTGGGCCTGTCTCCCGCACGACCTGACGCCGAAGAGCGCGACGTACTACTACTACTACTACTTCGCCTACTACTACTTCGCCGCCTGGCGCGACGACGGGACCGACCAGGTCATCCATGAACTCCTGCGCTGCCAGGTCCGCGAGAAGGCCCGTCGATCAGCGGACCCGACCCTGGTGGTGCTGGACACCCAGAGTGTCCACGTGGCTGCCGGGGTCCCCGCCTCCACGACGGCCGGGATCCCGCAAAACGCGTGCCGGGCCGCAAGCGGGGGCTGGCCGTGGACGTGCTGGGCCTGGTCATCGCGGTTGTCGTGCTCACCGCGAGTGCGCACGAGAACACCGCGGGCGCCGCGCTGCTCGACCAGGTTGCCGGGCAGGCGACCACGGTGCGCAAGGCGCTGGCCGACCAGGGCTTCAAGAAGGCCGTGTCGCCCACGGCTCCTCGCTCGGGATCGACGTGGAGATCGTCGAACGCAACCCGCAGGACAAGGGGTTCGTCCCGCAGGCGAAGCGGTGGAAGGTCGAGCAGACCCACGGGATCCTCATACTGCACCGGCGCCTGGTCCGCGACTACGAGCACCGCCCGGCACCGGCCCCCTCCGGGCCCGCGATGTCTGCGAAGCCCTCGACCGCGAACTGCTGCCGAAGGACATCGAGGGCACCCACGCCAAGCTGAAACGCCTGGTCAAGCTCGATGTCCTCACCGAGATCGACGCCGGCAGCTTCACCAGGAAGCAATAGCAGGCCAAACACCACGGCCGGCAGCCCCGCCCCAGCCCTGCCCCAGCCTCACCCAGAACCGGAGATTAAACGTACGAACCATCCCTAAGAGGGCGATTCACCCGGGCCAGCCACCTCAAGATGGTTGAAGCCGGCGAGGCGGGGCGAGAGGGTGAAAGGAAAGGATCCGCCGTCGGGGGTCTTGAGGGCCGCCACGATGTCATGGTCCGGTTCACCGAATATCTCGAAGTGCTGAACGGTGCAGTGCTCCATCACCTCGCGGATGTACGGGTCCGACAGTCGCCAGTGGGCGCGGATGGCATCAGAGTCACGGTAGAGCTGGAAGCTGTGCGCCAGCATCCGCTCCTCGTCGATGAAGACCTCCACCATGAGCTGGGGGCCGTGCTCTTGAGCGAACGCCACCGCCTGCGCGATGGCGTGCCGGAAGCCGTCGATGTGGCCGTCGGTGATGCGCATGGTGTTGCGGAAAAGAATGGTGCTGCTGTTTGTGATCTCCATGCGCCAAGTGTCGTACCTAAGCCAAGGTTGAGGTCAAGAGTGCAGCTCGGCCGGGGATATCGGCGACGACGCTGAGGGTGCTGATGAAGCCCTGGCGTGCCGGTTCGCGCTCTTCTCCGGCGCGGGTGACCGAGCAACACCTCTCACCCAAGCCCAACGACGAACCGGATATCAAATCGCAAACCGCCCTCTCAGACCAGGTCGATGCGCTTCTGCGCCACCGGATAGCCCGCCTTCGCGAAATTCGCCGCCATCGGGAGGTTCCCCACATCCGTCGCCGCGGCGATGCGGTCGGCGCCGCGCTCGCTGAGGAAGTGCGTCGACTCGGCGAGCAGGTCGTACGCGTACCCGTGACCGCGCTGCTCCGGCACCACCCCGATGAACCCGGCGGCGAACCCTGACGGGATCCGGCACGGCAGATGCAGCCCCACCAGCTCGCCGTGCGGCGTGAAGGCCAGCTGTGGCCAGGCCTCGGGGCACCAGTGGACGTACTCCAGCTCCTCACGCGCGGCCTGGTCCACGCCGCCCTGCTCCTTGGCGCGCAGGGCGTGCGCGTCGAGGGTGTCGGAGTGGATCCTGCGGAGCGCGTCGAGGAGGGCCGCGTCGTCGTGCTCCTCGCGGAACTCAAGTCGCCCCGGCCGGACCGGAAGCCCGCAGTCCGGCGTCCAGGCGTAGCGCAGCCGTTCCACGAGTTGCCGCTTGCCCGCCGCCTCGGCCGCCGAGATCCGCGCGTGCGCCGCCGCGGCGGCCTCGGGGCGCTCCCGCCAGTCCGGGGGCAGGATCAGCTCGTAGTCGACGTTGAACGGCGCCGTACGCAGCAGTGTGACGGCCGCGTCGTGCTCGCCTTCGGCGAAGTCGAACCAGTTGAGGTTCAGCGGTGTCGCGTCCTGGGGTGAGCCCCACCAGGCGGCCCTGGCCACGACCTTGTCGTCGCGCAGCGCCACATAGGTCCACTCGGGCAGGTAGTCGCCGCCCGTGGCCCGTGTGCGGTACTCGACGCCCGTGACGGCGCGGCCCACGAGACCGGGATCGGCAAGGGAGTTGAACAGCTGCGCGTCCTCTTCGGTGAGCGCGCGGATGACCAGACCGGTCATGGAGTCCTCCGGAGACGTGACGGAACGCTCCCGTTCAGACCAGGGACGCCGCACGGACGGGGCGGGAGCGCAGGGGCAGAAACGTGCACTTCATGGCTCTCGCCTCCTTTCCGCAAGCAGTGGCGTCGGCGAGGACCCTATGTGCGCCGCGCGCCCCCGTCCAGAGGTTTTCGGCCGCCGCAGCTCCCTGGTCCCGTGCCTGACCGGGTGCGCCGACAGCCGGGCGCATCGTGGGTTCGTGCTGGTCAGCGACGGGCGAAGTTCCGGGTTTTCTGGACACTCCGGCGGCACTGTCCGACAATCGCGAACGTGACGCCCTCCTTCGAGTTCCCCACGTATCCCGCGCGGCTCTCGGACGCCGAACGCGACAAGGCGTTGCGCGCGCTGCAGGAGGGCGTGGTCCAGGGGCGGCTCTCGCACGACACGTACGTGCGCCGCATGGAGCTCGCACTCGTGGCGCGGCGGGCCGACCAGCTGGCCGCGCTCACCGCCGATCTGCCTGCTGCGCAGGGCCGTTGGACCGCGCTCGTCACCGGGGCGGTCGGCGCCGCGTCGGCGTTCACCGTGCGGGTGCGCCGGGCCTGGCAGGCGGAGCGGCTGCCGAAGCTGCTGCTGCCCGAACCGGGCCCCTGTCCGCTGCGCATCGGCCGTGACCCGGCCAGCGGTCTGCGCCTCAGCCACGACACCGTCTCGCGTGTCCACGCCGAGCTGCGCATGCAGGGCGGCCACTGGGTGCTGCGCGACCTGGGCTCGACCAACGGTACGAGTGTCAACGGGCGGCGCGTGGTCGCAGCCGCGGTGGTGCGGGACGGCGACCACGTGAGCTTCGGGTCGATGAGCTTCCGGCTTGCCGTGCAGTGACTCGCGCCTGGTCGCGCCGTATCTGTGTAGTGCCCGATTGCGGGCGGACCGACCCTAGTTCACCTTCACGCGCGCGTGCCGGGCCGCCGCCACGACCGTGCGGGACTGGTGCTCCACCTGGTGCTCCAGCGGCACCCAGCGAGCCCTGAAGCTGCTCTCGAAGGCGCTGCTCCACTGGGCGACCATCCGCTCCAGACGGGGCGCCGCCGGTTCCCCCACCGCTTCGAGTACCTGCAGCAGCATCGCCGCGGCCCGCAGCGGCAGCCGGCGGCCGAAGGCGTCGATGCTGGCCACGTATGTCATCGTCGCGCCCTGAGGCGGCGGTCGCAGCCAGTCCTCCGCGAGGCCCGGTACGAGCCCCAGCGCCCAGCGGGAGGCCCGCAGCAGCGGCCCGCAGCCCTCGGGCAGCGACTGTTCCTTGGCCTCTCTGAGGCCCGTCTCCTGCAGGATGGCCTCGACCCGCAGCGCCTCCGCGCGGAGCCTTCTGGAGACCCGCTGGAGGGCCTCGCCCGGCGCGGGGTGCCGTGCCGGGTCGTCGACCAGGTCGCTCGCCCACATCGGCACCTCGACGATGGCCGTGCTGCCGCCGTACCGGTGCACGTGGTGCCAGGTCGACCGCGTCACGTCCTCGGGCAGGCTCGGGAACAGCGCGTCCGTGCCCGGGTCCGGCATCACATGCACCCCGGGGCCGGATATCGGCCAGCCGGCGGCGTCGGAGGTGCTGGTCTCTATGGGGATGTGCAGCTGCGCGGCCGACTTGGCGAACGGCTCGGCGAGGCCGGGTATGTCCTGCGTCAACTGCACCCAGCTGCCGCCCAGATCGGTGCCGTGCAGCGACACCTGCAGATAGGGCCGCAGCTCGTCGATCACGCCCAGGAGGGTGCGGGTCTCGGGCGGCCACGCTTCCGGCGGCAGTACCGACGGCGCCCACTCCGGCTGTTCGGGTCCCGCGGGACGGAAGAACTGCCGGTGGTAGTCGAACAGAGTGCGGGGCGCTGACGCGCGGTGCAGGCCGGCGCCGTCAGGGTCGGCGCAGAGCAGGAAATGCCAGCTGGTCCCCGACCACAACGCTTCCTCGTGCACCGCGCGTCGGGCCAGATGCAGGGCGGTGGGCCCGCCCACCGGCTCGTTGGAGTGGGCGCCCGCGACGACCAGGACACGCTGTTCGGCCCGCCCCACGGACAACAGGTGCAGGGGGCGTCCCGCGCGCGAGGTGCCGACCCGTCGCAACTCGCAGAGCTCGGGTCGTTCGGCCGCCAAGGCCCGTGCGGACAGGACGAGCTCCGTCACACTGGGATAGCGCTGCTCCGTCAGGTGACTCACCCCCGTTGGTCCTCCCGGCGTGCGCATCCGCAGTACCCCACGCGCCGGAGTCCCTGTCAAGGCACTGGCAGTACTGTGCGTATGCGGATGGAAGCGCTCCGCTATGCGGACGGCTGGGTATTGGGGCGGCTTTGCCATCAACTGCCCCATTTGGCAAGTCGTTTGAGTGACGGAGCGGGACTTGGTTATGCCCCACAGGCGCGTGCTCAACCGGGCTTCGCCGAACTGAGCGTCAGGCACCGGCGCCGCGGACGGACGCCACCCACAAGCCGACGGACGCCACCTGTAAGCGGAGGTGCGGCACCATGAGCGGCGGGTTCGGCCCGACTCCCCGACGTCATGCGAACCTACGTAGCGTCCTGCACGTCTTTCGTGTCATCACCGCATGCCTGCGTCCCCTGCGGGGGCGATAGTTTCGAACGATGCCGCAGGGGGAGCTGAGCACACACCGAGATTCCGCTCCCGGGACGTTGCAGACGTACCGGGAGGTGATCGGGCTCTCCGGCGTACTGCTCCCGGTGCTCTCGTTCCTGGGGCGGCTGCCCACGGCGGTCATTCAGATGGGCAGCGTCCTGATGATCACCAGGACCAGCGGCTCCCTCGCCACGGGTGGGATGGTGGCCTGCGCTCTGGCCCTCGGGCAGGTGGCGATGGGGCCGTTCGTCGGCCGTCTCGCGGACCGTCGCGGGCAGCGTCGCGTGGTGCTGGTCTTCGCGTTGCTCAACGCGATCGCGATCAGCGTCTTCACGGCGAGCGCGCTGCTGGGTGCGGCCACGCCCCTGCTGGTCCTTCTCGGGGCGCTGGCAGGCGCCTCGGTGCCCGGCATCGGGCCGCTGGCGCGGGCCCGCGTGGTGGCGCTCGCACGCCGCAGACGGGCGGACGACCGGCTCGCCGACGCGGTGATGTCCCTGGAGAGCACCATGGACGAGGTGTCCTTCGTGCTCGGGCCGGCCGCCGTGGGCCTCGCGGCGGTCATCGGCCACCCGGCGTACGCGATGCTCCTCGCGGCGCTGCTCGTGGCCGTGTGCGGAACGGGGTTCGCCCTGCACCCGACCGCTCTCACCCACGAGGGGCGACAAGGACCGCCACGCGCGCGTGCGACGGAGGAACCCGCACGCGCGCGTGGCGCACGGCACCGCATGCCGCGCCAGGTCTACGTGGTGCGGGTCGGCCTCGTACTCCTGGGCGTGCTGCTCGGCGGCTGCGGCGCCGGGATCACCGCCCTCACCGAGGAATTGGGCCGGCCGGACCAGGCGGGACTCGTGTACGCAGCCATGGGTGTCATGAGCGCCGCCGTCGGCCTGTCCATGGCGGCGGTGCCGGAGCGCATCGGCCTGCTGCTGCGCTGGCGCGTCGCAACGGCCGCCGCTGCGCTCCTTTCACTGCCTCTCCTGTGGACGGAGTCGCTGGCCGGGCTCTACTTCGTAGTGGCCGTTTTCGGTGCCATCTTCGCGCCCAACCTGATCACCGGATTCGGCCTCACCGAGCGGGCCGTGCCGCGCGAACGCCTGGCGGAGGGCATGACGTTCGCGTCGAGCGCCTTCGTCGGCGGCCAAGCCGTCACGCTCGCCGTCGCCGGGCGGCTCGCCGAGTCGTACGGCCCGGCGGCGGCCTTCGGCGTCGGCAGTACGGCCGCGGCGCTGGCCTTCCTCGTCGCCCTCGGCGCGCGCCCGCGGCGGGGCGGCGGCCCGGACCGGGAGAGCGGAACCGGCACCGCGCGGGACCAGGCTTCGGTCGGTGTGCAGCGCCCTCAGGCGGTCTGACCGCGCGCCGTACTGCCTGCCCCGGCCTGCCCCCGCAGGCACTCGATCACCTGGGTCAACACAGGGTTCCACCCCGTACCCGGGACGAGGGCCAGGAACCGATACCGGTGCATCGGCTGCTGTTGTCGACGGCCGCAGATGGGGTGACCGCTATGAATCCGCTCACTCCGACGGCACGCGGGGACCGGAACGCCCGTGTGGGACAAGGAGGTTGAGAGCCGAGCCTGTGCATCCGGCTGCACCGTCGACCGCTACCGGAGTACCCTTCCTTGATCGTTGAACCGGGTCTCGACCAAGATTCCGGACCATGATCCCGAACGGGGTCCCAGGGGGAGCGGAAGGCGGTGCGTGGGTGAGCTCGGGCGGTCTTGAGCTGCCCCCTGGCGACGAGGGTCGCGAGGGAGGCACCGGCGACGCCCCGCCCTCTGCGGTCTCCCTGGCGCGCCCGGTGGACACGGCCGCGCAGATAGGCCCGGAACTGGACTGGGGCCCCGACGCCTGGCACGAGGTGCGCACGCGTGCCCAGCGGGCCGGTCGCGCCTACATATGGCTGAACCTCGTCGAACAGCGGCTGCGCGCCGTGGTCTCCGCGGTGGTCCGGCCCGTGTACGAACCCGTGCACGGCGACGACTGGGTGGTGGCCGCGGCCGGCCCGGCAGGGCAGGAATGGGTGCAGCGGGCCGTCGCCGTCCGTGAAGTCAGCCGCCGTAAGGGGTACTTGCTCGACCCGGCCGACGACAACGTCCTCAGCTTTCTGACCCTGCCGCAGCTGCGCGAGCTGATGGTGCAGCACTGGCCCTGCTTCGAGCCGTACTTCGACGACCGCAGAGACGTCGAACTCGCCCTGGACGAGCTGGAGGTCGCGCGGAACGTCGTCTCCCGCAACCGTGCCCTCTCGGAGACGGTCCTCGCGCAGGCGGAAAGAGCCTCCGCGCGGCTCCTCGAAATGCTCGGCGCCGACTCGGACGTGCCCTCCGCGCGCAGGCTGCCCGTCGACGCGGTCGAGGACATAGTCGGAGACCGGTACGCGGACGTGGTGGGCGTGCACCCGGACCGGGTGCGCCTGCTGCGCCAGTTCCCCGCCGAGGACATCTTCGGCGGGGCGCGGCGCCTCGACGCGATCGGCATAGGCCTGAACCTCCTGGCCCAGAACTTCTCCGGCCGCCGCCTGGTACGGCTCGCGGAGACCGGCAGCCGTATAAGGCTGCTCTTCCTCAACCCGGCGAGCAGCGCCGTCAAACGCCGCGAACGCGAACTCGGCATCAAGCGAGGCGAGTTGAGCCGCTCGGTCGAGATGAACATCCTGCACATGCGGCGTGTGCGCTCCCGCCTCCGCGACCCGGACGCCTTCCAGATCCACGTCTTTGACGAAACTCCGCGCTTCACCGCATACCTGGTCGACGGTGACGGATCGGACGGAGTGGCCGTCGTCCAGTCCTACCTGCGGCGCACCCGAGGCATGGAGGCGCCCGTGCTGGTGCTGCGCGGCGGCGGCCGCGTGGTCAAGGCGGGCGGGGCCGGCGAGCACGGGCTGTTCGAGACGTACCGCGAGGAGTTCGAGTCGGTCTGGGCGGACTCGCGGCCCGTGTCCTGAACCGTGTCCCCGCCGCCGAGCGCGACCGCCGCTCACGACGAACCGCAGGTCAGAAGGTGAAGCGGAACGCGCTGGTCGGATTGTCAGTGGCGCATGCGATCGTGAAACGCACATGGGGGAGAGCACCACGAAGGAGGGCCACGGATGGGCTGGCACCAGGATCTGCTGATCGGCTTCGACCTGGAGACCACGGGCACGGACCCGTGCGAGGCGCGGATCGTCACCGGCGCGCTGATCGAGGTCAAGGGCGGAGAGCCGCTGGGACGCCGCGAGTGGCTGGCCGACCCGGGAGTGCCGATACCGCAGGAGGCCGTGGACGTGCACGGCATCAGCAACGAGCGGGCCAGGGCGGAGGGCCGCCCGGCCGGCCAGGTGGCTGACGAACTCGCCCGCGCACTGACGGGGTACTGGCAGTCGGGCGTCCCGGTGGTGGCGTACAACGCGGCGTTCGACCTGACCCTGCTCTCCGCGGAACTGCACCGGTACGGACTGCCGTCCCTGCGTGAGCGGCTCGGCGGCATCGAACCGGCGCCGGTGATCGACCCGTACACCATCGACCGCTCCGTCGACCGGTACCGCAAGGGGAAGCGGAACCTGGAGGCGGTCTGCTCCGTGTACGGAATCCGGCTCGACTCGGCGCACGACGCGACCGCCGACGCCCTCGCCGCCGCCGAGCTCGCCTCGGCGATAGCCGTCACGCACCCGAAGGTCGCCGGCCTCGGCCCCGCCGAACTGCACCGCCGCCAGGTCGAGTGGTACGCGGAATGGGCCGCCGACTTCCAGAAGTTCCTGCGCCGCAAGGGGGACGAGTCCGCAGTGATCGACGGTCACTGGCCGCTGCGGAACATATCGGACTGAACGGGCGGGCGAGCAGCGCGAGTTCGGCGCTCAGAACGGGTACCAGCGCACCTCGGGGTCCCCGTCCCTCAACGACGCGACCCGCCTGCGGAATTCCGCCAGGGCCTTGGGGTTGGTGGGCGCGTGCTGCGACACCCACGCACAGCTCGCCGTCTCCCGGGCACCGCGCAACACGGCGCACCCGTCCCACTCGCGCACGTCCCAGCCGTACGTCGTGACGAACGCGTCGTAGGCCGCGGGCGCCAGGCCGTACCGGTCGCGGGACAGGGCCATGACCACCAGGTCGTGCTCGCGCAGATCGGCGGAGAACGTCTCCAGGTCCACAAGGACCGGCCCGTCAGGACCGACATGGACGTTGCGGGGCAGGGCGTCGCCGTGGATCGGGCCCGGCGGCAGATGAGGGGCGAGCGCTGCGGCGGCAGCGGCGAAGCCGTCCCGGCGCTCCCGCAGATAGTCGGCGTCGGCCTGCGAGATCGCGTCGCCCGCGAGGCGCAGCCAGCGCTCGACGCCGCCGAGCAGTTCGCGGCGCGGCAGTTCGACAGGAGGGGAGGGAAGAGCATGCACGAGACGGAGCAGCCCGGCCAGATCAGCCGGTCCGGCCGGCCGCAGCGCGGGGCCGAGCCGCCGCCACAAGGTCACCGGATGGCCGTCCACGAGCCGCGGCTCGGCCTCCGCGGCCCGCACCGCGGGAACCTGGCACTCCTCAAGCCAGCGCGCGACCCCCAGCTCGCGCCGGGCGCGGTCGAGGAGTTCGGGCGCCGCCCGGCCGACCTTCACCACCAGGTCACCGGTGCCGAACACCGCGTTCTCGCCCAGGGCGAGGAGTTCCGCGTCGCCCGCCACCCCGGCCTCGGCCAGCACATCCCGTGCTCGTGCCTCGTCCATGTCCTGCCTCCCGCAGCGCGCTGCCCACGGCGTGCGGCGCAGGCGAACCGGAACCACGCCTACCGTCACCGAGCCTGCCGAGCACCTTGCCGATCACTGTGTACGACGCCCAGTCTCCCAGCTGCCGAGGGCGCGTTCGTACAGGCCACAAGGCATGCGCACATGCTTGACGTACTCACGCGCCGTCAGCACGATGACGGTGGCCGGCTGGGACAGGTCACGGCGCGAAGCGCTTCCAAGGAAGGGCGGTGGCGGGAGACGGGCAGGCCATCCTCAGATCAACCGCCTGAAGGAGCCGATTCCGTGGCATTGGCGACCGCGACGAAGCGGTCAGTGAAGCAGCAGCGCGCACGCAGAACCGGGGACCACGCTGCCTGGTTCCTGGTCCTGCCCGCGCTGATCCCCATACTGGTCCTGAGCGTCGGCCCGCTGCTGTACGGCATCGCGCTGTCGTTCACCGACGCACAGTCCGGCCGGACCTCGGCCACGCAGTGGGTGGGCGGCCTCAACTTCCAGGATCTGTTCCAGGACACGCTGTTCTGGGACTCGTTCCGGATCGGCCTGCTGTGGGCGGTCGGCGTCACCGTGCCGCAGTTCTTCCTGGCGCTCGGCCTGGCCCTGCTGCTCAACCAGAACCTCCGATTCCGCTGGCTGGCGCGCGCGCTCGCGATCATCCCGTGGGCGATGCCCGAGGTCGTCGTCGGCATCATGTGGCGGCTCGTCTATCACCCCGACGCGGGGGTGCTCAACGAGACGCTCTCCAACCTCGGCCTCGGCGAGGGCCGGGACTGGCTGACGGGCACGGCCACCGCCCTGTTCGCGGTGATCGTCGTCGGCGTGTGGGCCGGCATGCCGCAGACGACGGTCGCGCTGCTCGCCGGACTGCAGAACACCCCGCGCGAGTTGCACGAAGCGGCCGCCATGGACGGGGCGGGCGCCTGGCGCCGCTTCCGCACCGTCACGTGGCCCGCGATCAAACCCGTCGCCCTGTCGATCACGGCCCTCAACTTCATCTGGAACTTCAACTCCTTCGCCCTCGTGTACGTGCTCACGCAGGGCGGACCCGGCGGCCGCACCCGACTGCCGATGCTGTTCGCCTACGAAGAGGCCTTCCGCTACGGCCAGTTCGGCTACGCCGCCGCGATGGGGTGCGTGATGGTCGCGGTGATCTCGGTGATCCTCGCGTTCTATCTCGTGGGCCGCCTGAAGGGAGGCGACGAGGCATGATGCGTACGACCAAGTCGGCGCGCGCCGCGCAGTACGTGGCGCTCGCGGCTTATCTCGTCTTCCTGGCCTTCCCGTTCGCCTGGCTGATCTCCACGGCCTTCAAGCCCGCGAAGGAACTGGGCAGCCTGGATCCCACCTGGATCCC
>NZ_JASCIR010000029.1 GCF_029968095.1 Streptomyces solicavernae
CGGTGTCGGACGAAGTCGGAGCTGCATGATCACACTCCGCTTCTGGCGTGCCTTCTTAAGATCTGTGCGATGCTCTGCAGAGAGGGTCGGCGTGATGCTGCGCGGAACCGGCCGTCCACCCAGACCTCCAGCAACCAATGCGGGGAGCTGCCCATCTGGCCGGCGCGCGGCCCTCACCACCTGGCCGAGGGCCTGCGGCACAGCTCCGTTGTGCCGCCACCGAGTTGCTCGGGTCACGCACGGCCTTCCAGCGTGTCGCAGCCTTGACTCACCGCAGCCACACCACCAGGAGTCCACTCAAGATGATCAACGACCAGGTGGGCAGTTGTGGTGGAAATGCCGGCCAGGACGGTTCTTCCGGTACGTCGTCCTCTGGGCCATCGGGGTGCGGCAGGAGCGGCGTTTCCATGGGGATGTTGCGGTACCAGAAGTGGTTGAGCCGCGCCCACTGATCTCGCTCATCGCCCTCGATGCCCAGGTGGGTCAGCAGTTCCTGCCGGTACAGGTCGAAGGCGACCCGCACATGTTCACCGTACAAACGGGCCGGCGCCAGCGCGCCGCGGTAGGTGAGCCAGGCGGTGGCGGCACCGGCCCAGTAGCAGGTGAGGAACAGCCACGCCGGACCGTTGACCGCGGCCAGCCACCCGCCGGCGCCGACTGCGACGAGCGATGCCAGAGCGGAGATCGTCACATGGAACTCGATCTCGGCGCGGGCCGCCACCAGGGCGGCGGCGAGTCCCTCCGGGAGCAGCGGGAACAACCGCGGCCAGGTGACCACAGCGTCCAGGCCGTAGCGTTCGTGCGGGTAGCTCTCGGCGGCTCGCAGGATGTTGCCCAAGCGGGTGGGCATGATGTCCCTCATGTCCGCCGGATAGTCCGAGACTGCTCGATCGAAGCCCAGACGGCGAGCCCGCCTGCGGTGCCAGCGGCGGCCGGGCAGCATCACGGCGTCGCCGAGCCGCCCGGGCCACAGTCCCTCGTAACAGCGGATGAGTGACTGTGAGCGTCCGGACACCACGGCCGCGAGCACCACGGAGACAACGACCGCGCCGGTGCCGGCCAGCACCCGCAGCGTGGCGTCGAGGTTGTTCCACTCGCGCCACATCCTGGCCGGATCGGTCAGCGTGCTGATGACCACCCCGGTGAGCAGGCTCAGGGTGATGAGGACCGGCAGAAGGGCATTGAGAAGGAAGCGGCGGTCGAACAGGCTGCTGGTCTCCCTGACGACGGCGGTGAGCACGTTCAGCCCTCCAGCGTGAGGTCGTGCGCAGGGCCTTCGGGATTTGCGCACCGCGGCGGCCTGCGCGGATTCCAGTGGTCGAGCGCATTGCGGTGGCCGCACTCCGCACAGGCCACCTGTGCTCTGGGCAGCCGCACACGGCCGGGCAGCGCGCTGTCGGCGGAGGCGCCCATCGGGCCCATCTCGTTGTCGGGCAGCGGGTGTTCGCCCGAGGCGAGGTAGTCCGTCAGGCGCGACACCGCGAGCACGGCGACCGGCGTGCGCGCACGCAGGAGCACCAGGCGCGGGATTCCCAGCAGCAGGAGAGTGACGGCGGGAGAGTTGATCAGGTCGACGAGGGTGAGGTCGGCGTCCACCGCGATCACCGAGGGCAGCCCCCGCAAGTCGGCCAGGATCTCGGCGTCGGCGTCGGCGTCGGCCAGGTCGGCGGCCGTCACTGTGCCAAGCACACCGCCGTCGTCGGCGACGACCACTCCGGTTCCCGTCAGCAGTGCTTTCGCGTCGGCCGGGGTGAGGTCGGCGGGCAGGACGGCTATGTCATGGTCGGCGTGCTGTGCGAGCGGATCCGTGGGCCTCAATTCCAGTCTCCGATCAGCACGAATCCGGCCCAGTGACGGGGGTGGGCATAGATCCTCCTGGTGTAGTCGGGCCCGTCGGCATGGCCGCGCAGCGCCAGTGCGGCTCTGGCGTGGGCGGCCTGGAGCTCCCGGTCGTCCTGGGGGTCGCCCTCGGAGGTGTCGAGCAGCTCCGCGTAGCCATCGGCTGCTGCGGCGAAGTCTCTCGCGCGGAACCGGGCGTCGGCCAACTCCCGGGCGAGCACACGGTGTTCGCCTCCGACCCGGGTGCAGTAGGCGACGACGTCGTCGAGTGTGGCGTCCCGAACCGCGAGCTGGGCCGTGCGCAGCGCCGCCGCCTTGCCCATCCCCGCTTTCCTCGCCCGGTAGAAGGAGTACATCAGCAGCCCGGTGGCCACCTCGTCCACCGCCCACAGGCTGACCAGCACGGCTGAGGCGCCCGCGTAGATCAGGGCCCTGGTCAGGCCGAACAGTTCGTCGCCCGGCCTGCGGTGTGCGAGCCCGCTCCGGCAGGCGCTCAGGGTGACCAGGTCGGCCGGGAGCGCCAATCCCAGGACGCGTTCGGCGGTCAGCTGACCGTCGTCCTTTCCGTCCTGCGCGAGCAGCACCCGGGATCGTTCGGGCTGCTCGGCGTCGAACTCGCCGTGGCAGGCGATGTGGAGCACCGAGACGCCACCGCGGGCGGCCGCGGTCATCCCGGCGACGGTCGCGTCCGGGCCCACCAGCCGTCGGGGACGGTCGAGCAGCGTGCACACCAGGCTGCTCTGGGCGCGGGAGTGGGCCAGCGGCCGCTCGGCACGGGAGTCGGCCAGCACCACCGAAGTGCGGGCCGTGGGCCGGTGCTTCGCCTGGCAGTAGCGCATCACGGTGGCGGCGGAGGTGTAGCAGACGGGGTTGCGCTCCACCAGTGGCCCCCCTTCGGCGTCGACCGCGTGCAGAGGCACACCGTGCAGCAGGTCATGCGGCACGATCCAGATCACCTGCCCCGGCGCGCTGTGTCGCACCAGCGGCTCGACCAGCGGGCTCAGCGGGTTTCCGTCGTACGGTCCGGCGGTGTGGGCCGCGTCGTACCGGTCGCCCAGCGCGCGTGCCAGTGCGGGGCGGCCGATCGGTATCCGCACCAGCGTCGGCTCGACGGCACCCGACCGGGCCAGCAGGAGCACGACGGCGTCCTCGGTCACGTGGTACTCGGCCAGCAGCGCCTGTCCGAGCAGCGGCTCCACTTCTGGGAAGCTCAGCGGGTCGCCACGGCGCAGCTGGGCGTACTCGGCGCCGTGCGCGCCGGTGGCGGCCATCTCCCGCCAGGTTCGCGCCAGTCGGTCACGGGCGGCACGGAACGCCTCCAGCGCCTGGATCCGCTCGCCGGGTGTGCCCATGGCCGCGCGTCGGCGCCGCACCTGGGCCAGCTGATCACGTTCGCGGCTCACCAGTTCGGCCGGGACGGCATCGGCGCGCAGCACCGTGGTGTCCCCGAGCTGTTCGAGGAGGAGCCGGGACCGGGATCGCTCGGCCAGGTCGAACACGGCCCTCGCGGGTCGCTCGGGCCACCCCGCACCGGACGCGGTGGCCAGCAGGGCGATCTGCCGCGTGTGCAGATCTTCGAACCAGCCGTTGATCCGCAGGCGCAGCTGCTCGTCGACGACCTCGTCGCGGAAGCGTTCCCGCAGCCCTAGTGCGTCGCCCAGTGTGTCGAACGCGGCCTGCGGGGCGTCCTTCGTCTGCACCCGGGCCAGTTCCATCAGGATGTCCATGGCCATCAGCTGCTGGGAGTTGGCTTCCAGCAGCTTGGCGGCTGCGCGTAGATCCTGGGCGGCCTCGGAGCGCCGCCCCCGCCGCCAGCGTTCCATGCCGCGCTCGACCAGCCGCCGGGCGGGACCGTCGCCCGGCATCCGGGACGGGCCGGGTGCGTCGTCCCCGGCCGGTTCGGGGGACGGTGGCGGGCCGCCCACCAGCGGAGACCAGGGCGGGTGCGCACTGTGGAGATCGATGATCGGGGGCCGGTCGGCGGCTCGTTCCTGTCTCCGGTACTCCTGTTCGTCCGCCGTGCACAGCGTCGCGCCCGCCCACCGGCGGGTCGGTGTCAGCAGCCCCGTATCACCGGCGAGGGCCCTGCGTTCGGCCGCGGCCTCGCCGATGCGGTCCAGCCGTTCGGCCAGGACGCGGGCGCGGTACAGCCGCACGAGGGCGGCGAAGTCCGGCAGCCCCGCGTCGGTGAACGCGGCCGTCGCCGTGCGATAGCAGGCCTCGGCTCCCGTCCAGTCCGCCTCGGCCTCCAGCACCTGCCCCTTGCTGAAGGAGCAGTTGGCCCGCGCCCGTGCGACCACGTCCGCCGCCGCGTACGGCTCGGCCGCGTCGACCAGTTCCTCGGCCGCGTCCAGCCAGGCATTCCCTTCGGCGACGGCCGCGTCCGCCGGGGGCCAGCGGCGTTGCGCGTACTCCGGCCAACGGTATTTCCCGTACTGCCCCGTCAGGCATACGACGGCCAGCGCGGCCATGGTGTTCGGCAGCGCCAGCCCGGTCGGCCCGCGCACCTCGTCGTTCAGCCAGGCTTCGGCGACGTGGGCGTCGTAGGAGGTGTTGTCCCGGTGGAAGTTCTGGGCGGACAGCACTCTGGTCCACCACAGCGGCGAGGCGTCCGCGGGAATCCGGCGGCCCAGCTCCACCAGTGCGGACACCGAGGTCACGATGGATACCAGCCATGCCGTGTTCGAAGGCTGCACCAGGTAGCCGTAGGCCAGCACCGTGCCGTTGGCGAAACTGCCGACGATCTGGGCCCATGGCCAGGCCGACCGGACCGGAAAGCCGAGCACGATGGTGACCATCACCTGGGTCGCCACCATCGCGACGAGGGTGGCGGAGAACTCGGACCAGTCGTCGGGCAGGGCGTGGCGATCACCTGCGACCACCACCAGGAGGATGCCCACGTGGATGACGATGTCCGTCGTCAGATACCGACGCCGGTCGTAGCGGCTCATCCGCCGGGTACCGGCTCGGCCGGCCCAGCACACCGCCGTCGCCAATACCCCCACGAACAGTGCGTGCGCAGGGGATATCCGGGGAGTCGGCCGGTCGAGGACGACCACAGACACCGCTGTCACCAGCGGCGTCCAGACCAGCAGCCACGACACCGCCGACACCAGTCGGCCCCATGCCTCCACGGGCCGGCCCGTCTCGCCGGACAGCGCGGCCTTCAGACGGCGCTCGTAGGCGAACCACCGCGACACCCGCAACCCCGGGGCGCTGGTCCCCAGCAGGTGCGCGGCGAACGCACCGGCCGCCGGATACACCCACCACTCCCACCCCATCGGGACGGAGTGCCGGACCACGGCGACCACGGCGTACCCGAGAGCGAACGTGGGTGCCCACAAACCCGCCATGACGGCGGAGACGACGAACAGGACGCGTCCCGTCACGTCGCCCTGGAATGTCTCGGCCCAGCCCGTGAAGCCGAGCAGCACGCCCGCAGGCAGTCCCAGAAGGTGTCGCACGCCGCGTCCCACGCCGCTCATCATCCCCGACGGTCTGTCAACTTCACAATGAGGCCGGTACGTTGCTGAGGATCGGATGACGCGGAGGGCGGCGGCGGAGGCTGACGTGATCATCGAGAGCGCCGGCTCGGACCCGTCCGAGTTCATTCGGGCGTTGTTGGTGGGCACCGGCCTCGTCTTCGCACTGCTGCGGTGGCGCGAGGCACGAACAGGGACTCCACGTGGACGGTTCCTCCTCGGAGCCGACCTGGTCCTCGCGGTCGCCCTGGTGCCGCTCTCCGGACGGTTCGACGATCTGGTGACCTCACTCGCCCGGCAGTCGGCGCTGATCCCGCTCGCGGCCGGTCTGGTCGCGGGACTTGCGGGTATGGCCACCACGGGGCTGGCCGCCGCCGCGGTGTTCGCCCTGGACGGTGGCGGGACGAGCACCCTCGCCTGGGTCGTCTCGCCCCTCCTGGTCGGCGCGGCATTGCGCACCGTTCGCCACAAGCCGGAAATCCCGCCCCGCTTGGATCCGTTGTTGCAGACAGGACTGTTCCAACCATCCCGCGGCATGGTCCGGGAACTGCCGGGTGGGATGACTCCCGCCCTTCCGGGCCCGTCCGACGTGTTCTGGGCAGTGACGGCCAGACTGGTCTGCGTCGTCCCTCTGCTGCTGGTGTTCCTGATTCCCGGAGACGGGGAGCTGAGCGCGAGGATCGGCGGCGGGCTGCTCCTGTGGGCCATGCTTCTCGCCTATGACCGGGCCCGACGGCCCTTGCTGATGCCGCATCGCCGCCTGGCCCGCATCACCGACACCGGCGTGTTCCTGGTGCTTCTCGTAGTGGCCGCCGGGCCGCTCGGCGAGCTGGTGGCGCGGTGGTGGTCGTCCCATCCATCGGTCGACCAGTGGTGGGTGGCTCTGTTCGCCTTCGTCCTGGCGATGGTTCACCCGCTGGCCGAGCCGCGCTTCGACGGGAGACGACGCTCCTGGCTGCTCACTCGTTCTACGCGGTTCCTCTTCGGCGCCCACCAGCTCATTCTGGTGGCCGCGGCCTTCCCCTTCCTTGTCGGCGGCGTGTTCCACCCGACGCGGAAACTGATGGAGGCCTCAGCCCTGGCTCTCGCCATCGGGTTCTTCCGCGGGGCGTTGACCGCGGTCCATGCAACTACCGGCAACCGGCACATCGCGGACGTGATGCTCTTGCTGAAGGCGCCGTCCGGTGGGCGGGAGCGACTGCTCGACCAATGGGTGTCCGACACGTTCTACCGACGCAGGTGGTGGCTGATACCTCGCCCCTGGGACTACTCACTGCCGCGGATGACGGCGGTTCTGGCCCAGCTCAGTGCCGAATCCTCGGTCGCCACCGCGGGCGTGTACTGGCATCTGGTCTGGGGTGAGCGCGTGAGACTCGACCACTCGTCCGTCACCGGGCTCCTCAAGCTGGCGGACCAGATCCTGGACCGGGTGGACGCCTGCTTTCCGTCGATACGGGCAACCAGCCTGCACCGAGCACAGCAGACAGCCCGCGCCGACGTCGCGTGCCACCGCAGCAACGTGGCGCAGTACCTGCACGACTTCGAGGGCATCGTGGCCGCGGCGAACCAGGCCGCCGACCACTACACAGCGATCGACGCCCCGTCCCACGCCGCCGTCGTACGGATCTTCGCCGCCGACCGGCTGTCCGACGTCGGACAGCACGAGACCGCAGCGGCCCTGCTCTCGGTCATCCCGGGGGACCTGCCGCCGGCCGTCCGCCGACTGCTCCTCATCAGCCGGGCGGCCTCGGCCCATCGCACTCACCGCACCACAGCCGCCCGCGCTCTGCTGACCGCGGCAAGAGCCATCCCCGCACGCACCATTGTTGACTTCCGCAAGGCCTTCGCTGCCGAGAGGATCGCCTTTCCCTCGTTCGCGGAGGGCGCTCGAAGCGCCATGATCACGGCCGAACTGCACCTCGATCGTGCACTCGGCGGCACCCACCCGAGCACGCATTGACTCATATGGCGGATGGACAGCGCGGCCGCTGTCTGCGCCCCGGCGGAACGCGGATCCTCCCAGGCCGCCGTGCCCAACATCGCCTGCGCGCTGCTTGCCTCGCCAGCCAGGATCTCGTTCATCGACCCGGGTACTTCGCAAGAGCGCACGAAGTTGATCGTCAGAAGTTCGTGAGTTCTCTACACGGGAAGGTGAACGTCATCGCTCTCCGCCCGCCCATTTGTCGTGCTGCTCCACTTGATCATTGCGTGGCATGCGAGGCCCGTCTCGGCGTCACGGCCGGCCTTCCGGACGATCGGGGGCGTGGGAGGGCTGGGAGGATGTTGCCGCACTGCCGGCCTCAGAACAAGTCGACGGCGTCATCGGCGTCGACACCCACCGCGACACCCTCACCGCAGCCGCCGTCGGTGACCGTCCGGCCCAGGCCCTCAAGCACCGGATGACGACGCGGGCCATGCGGTCAACCGCTCAGCGCATCCAAGTCCTGCAGGCCGAGGCGAAGGAGCTCGAGAACGAGATCCTCGCACTGGTGCGACAGCAAGCCCCCGACCGGCAGCGCAACAACATGTCGTCCGACCGGAAGGCGGGAACGGTCATGTCCGGTTCGACCACGTCCAGTACGGCCGCTGTTCCGAAGGCCCGTCGGCGGCGCTCCCGGGCGCGCCCCGCCTCCGCCCGGCGAACGAACCAGGCCGGCTTCGGCCGCACAGCGTCTGGGGCCCACTCTGGTGACCGGCATCGGGGGGATCCAGCGCGGAACGCCGCAGCCAGGGACGTAGGGACGCGGATCACCGTCCTCGTCGCCCGCACGGCCAATCGCGTGATCGCCGCGGCCAAGGCGGGAGCGCACCGCAACACGGCGGCTGTGGTGAGGCAGGTGGACGGAGTTGCGTGGGCGGGCCGGCGGCACCGCGCTCGCCGGGGAGATGCCGAGGAGAGCGGCGAGCGCACCGGTCACGTCGACGAGGACGGCAGGCCTTTACGGAGCGCCGGTCAGGTGGCGCCAGCCGTCCATGCCGGCCTTGGTCTCGGGGGAGGTGTTCTCGATGATGCGGACGAGGATCCGACGGAGGTGGGGCGGCTGGTGCCGCAGGCCCAGGGACTCCATGGCGTCGAGCAGTTGGAGCAGACCGGTCCGCTGGTGGTCGGGGAGTTGAGGCAGGGCGGCTGCGGATTGTGCGGCGGCATCGTCGGCCGCGCCCAGCGTGGTGGCCAGCGCCGCGATGCCGGCCCGCTGTATGTCGGTGAGTGAAGTGCTCATCTGGATATCGCCTCTGGGATCGGGAAAGCGGTCAGGGCAGTTGGATGGCCTTGGTCTCAAGGAACTCCTCGAGACCGTGGGTTCCGAGTTCGCGTCCGGCGCCGGACTGCTTGTAGCCGCCGAAGGGGGCGTGGTGGTTCCAGGGGGCGCCGTTGATCTCGACCTGGCCGCTGCGGATGCGGCGCGCGACGCGCTGGGCGCGGTCGAGGTCGGCGGAGAACACGCCGGCGTTGAGTCCGTAAGAGGTGTCGTTGGCGATGCGGATCGCGTCGTCCTCGTCGTCGTACGCCTGGATGACGAGTACCGGGCCGAAGATCTCTTCCTGGACGATGGCCATGTCGCGGGTGGTGTCGGAGAAGACGGTGGGTTGTACGTAGTAGCCGGCGTCGAGGCCCTCGGGCGGTTCCGTTCCGCCGGTCACCAGCCGGGCGCCCTCTGCGATGCCGCGGCGTATGTAGTCGCGCACGGTCTCGCGCTGCCGGTCGGAGATGACCGGGCCGAGAACGGTGCCGGGCTCGAACGGGTCGCCGACCGGGATGGCCTCGGCGATGGTCTTGGCGATCTGCTCGGCCTCCGCAAGGCGGGCGCGGGGCACGATCAGCCGGGTCAGTGCGGAGCAGGTCTGTCCGGTGTTGAGGAAGCAGGCCGTCACGCCGCGGGTCACGGCGGTGGTGAGGTCGGCGTCGTCCAGGACGACGAGCGGGGACTTTCCGCCCAGTTCGAGGGCGACCCGCTTGACCGTGGCGGCTGCGAGTTCCGCGACCCGGCGCCCGGCCCGTGTCGACCCGGTGAAGGACACCATGTCGACGTCCGGGTGCGCGGTGATGGCTTCGCCGACGACGGCGCCCGTGCCGCTTACGAGGTTGAACACCCCATCGGGCAGGCCGACTTCGTGGAGTATGTCGGCGAGGACGAAGGCGTTGAGGGGTGCTGCCTCGCTGGGTTTGAGGACGACGGTGCAGCCGGCGGCCAGGGCCGGGGCGACCTTCGCGGCGATCTGGTGCAGCGGGTAGTTCCACGGGGTGATGGCGCCGACCACGCCGATCGGTTCGCGTACGACGAGGGAGTTGTGCAGCTGTTCGGTGAAGGCGTAGGAGCGGGCGAGTTCGGCGGCTGTGGCGAACGACATGACGGGCAGGCCGACTTGGATGAGGTTGCTGTGGAGGTAGGGCATGCCGACCTCTTGGCTGATCAGGGTGGCCAGCTCGGTCTGACGGTCGAGGAGCGCCTCGACGGCGCGGTCGAGCAGCTTCGCACGCTGTTCGGCGGGGGTCTGCGACCAGTCCTCGAAGGCCCGTCGGGCTGCGCTCACCGCGCGGTCGACGTCCTCGGCGGTGGCGGCGGGGGTGCTGCCCGTGATCTGTTCGGTCGCGGCGTTGACAACTTGTGTGGTCTCGCTGCCGGTGGACGGGTACCAGGCCCCGTCGACGTAGATCTTGCTGCGGTGGTTCATCGGTTTGCTCTCCTTGGGAGTCGGGACGGCGTCAGGCCAGCTCGCGCTTGAGGATCTTTCCGGTGGGACCGAGCGGCAGGGCTTCGCGGAATTCCACGAGCCGGGGGTACTTGTGGCCGGCCATGGTCGCCTTGCTCCAGGCCACCAGCTCGTCCTCGGTGACCGTGCTGTCCGGTGTGGGGATCACGAAGGCCTTGACCTCCTCGCCGTGGCGGTCGTGCGGTACGCCGACGACGGCGGCCAGGCTGACCGCGGGGTGGGCCATGAGGGCTTCCTCGACCTCGCGCGGGTAGACGTTGAAGCCGCCGCGGATGATGAGGTCCTTGACCCGGTCGACGATGTAGAGGTAGCCGTCCTCGTCGCGGCGGCCGATGTCGCCGGTGCGGAACCAGCCGTCCCGCAGCGCCTTGGCTGTCTCCACAGGGCGTCCGAAGTAGCCCTTCATGACGTTGTGGCCCCTGATGACCAGCTCACCCGGCTCGCCGACGGGTACCTCCCGGCCGTCCTCGTCGACGACCCGGACTTGGACGCCCCATACAGGCAGGCCGATCGAGCCCGGCCGGACGGGTCGGTCCTGGCGGTTGAAGGTGGCGGTGGGGCAGGTCTCCGAGAGGCCGTAACCCTCCAGGATCTGCACACCGAACTTCTCGGTGAAGCCGCGCAGTACCTCCAGCGGCAGCGGGGCGCCGCCCGACACGGCCACCCGGAGCGTTGCGCGGACGGCGTCGAGGTCGATGCCGTCGGTGTCGGCGTTGAGCAGTTCCCAGTACATCGTCGGGACGCCCGCGAAGAAGGTGACCTGCTCGCGTTGCGTCAGCGTCAGCACGTCGGCCGCGGAGAAGCGGGGGAGCAGGACCAGCGTCGCGCGGGAGTAGAAGCCGGTGTTCAGCTGCGTGGTCTGGGCGAAGCTGTGGAACAGCGGCAGGGTGATGAGGTGTACGTCGTGCGGGTGCCGCTCGTACATGGAGTCGTAGAGCCGGGCGTTGAGCAGCATGTTCACGTGGCTGAGCTCGGCGCCCTTGGGCTGCCCGGTGGTGCCGCTGGTGTAGAGGATGACCGCGGTGTCCTGCGGCTTGGTCGGCACTGTCTCGAACGTCGTCGGTCGTCCCTCCAGCGCGGCACCGAGCGTCCGCGCGCCAGCGATCCGCGAGGGGCCTGCGGGATCCGCGGTCAGGAGGAAGAAGTGCTCGCACTTCTCCGCCGCCTGGAAGCCGGCCCAGCCTTCGTCCCCGAGCCGGAGCTGCTCGCCGCCTTCGAAGCAGAGGAACGCCTTCGCCCGCGAGTCCTCCAAGTGGTAGGCAATCTCACGAGACTTGAGCAGGACGTTGAGCGGTACGACGACGCCGCCCGCCTTGAGGATGCCGTAGTAGACGATCGGGAAGTACGGCACGTTGGGGCAGGCGAGCGCGACCCTGTCGCCCGGCTCGATACCGGACTGGACCAGCAGATTCGCCACTTGATTGGCAGCCGCTTCCACCGCTGCGTAGGTCATCCGTGTTTCCCCGCACACGACCGCCTCGCGAGACGGCTGCTCCCGCGCGGAATCCTCAAGCAGCATGGCCAGGTTGAGCATCTGTCATTGTCCTTCGGTCGGATGTGGGACAGGAGCGGCCGACGCGTCTCGCCGTCGGCGGGATGCCGGTGTGTCAGGCGCCGGCGCGGGCGGCGTCGCGGGCCGGGTCGACAAGGGTGAGGGCCGCGAGGGCGCCCAGCAGCAGGAGGGCTCCGGAGAGCACGATGGCGCTCTGGTAACCCGTCCCGCCCTGGGTGTCGAGCAGGTGTCCGACGACGGCGGGGGCGATGAGGCCCGCGGTGGTGACGGTGGCGTTCATCGTGCCGAGGGCGCCGCCGCGCCGGGCTGGCGGGGCCAGCTCGGTGATGGTGGTGACCGCGACGGCCGCGAAGGATCCGCCCAGGCCGAGTCCGACGGCAAGGAGCGCGGTCTTCGCCGCCGCACCGTCCACCAGGGGTACGGCCAGGCAGGCAGCCGCACCGACGAACAGCAGACCGCCGCCCACCCTGCCGCGCGCCCAACGGCTGCTGACGCCGCGGCGCATGAGCCATCCGGTGAGGGCCGCCTGGCCGAGCAGCGCGAGCCCGCCCAGCACCCAGGTGAGGGCCACGATGTAGGCGGAGGCGCTTGCGGAGTGGCCCAGTCCGCCGCGCAGATAGGAGGGCAGCCAGGCGAGCATCAGCGCTATGGTCCAGTAGCTGGTGAAGTACGCGGTGGTGGTGCCCAGCCAGGTGCGGGTGCCCAGGATCCGCCGGTAGGCGGGCCTGGCCGCAGCGCCGTCGGAGACGGGCCCTGTGCAGGACGGTGTCTCTGGGGTGTCGGCCCGGTACGGTCCGTCGGCGCCCAGCAGGGCCCAGACGACGGCCCACAGCACCCCGATGGCGGCCAGCACCCAGAGCGCGGCACGCCAGCCGTGGTGGTTGATGACCCAGGTCAGGCCGGGTGCGGCGGTGATCACGCCCAGGGTGACGCCGAGGGTGACCAGGGCGCCGGGGAGGTTGCGCCGATGGTTGGGGAACCAGGACATCGCGGCCTGCTGGGCGACGGGGAAGGCGGGACCTTCTGCCGCGCCCAGCATGACGCGTGACCCGATCAGCACGGCCAGACCGCCGCCCAGGGCTGCCGGTGTCTGCGCGACCGACCAGAGCAGGGCCATGGCGAGGAGGAGCCACTTCGGTCGTACGCGGTCGGCGAGCAGCCCTACCGCGGCGCCGGCGACGGAGAAGAGCAGGAAGAAGGCGCTGTTGGCGAGTCCGAAGTCGGTGGCCGACAGGCCCATGTCCGTGCGGATCTGCTCGGCCGCGAGGCCGAGCACGGACTTGTCCGCGAAGTTGACCATCATGAAGACCACGAGCAGGGCGGTGACGGTCCAGGCGCGGGCACCGACGCCCCGGCCTGCCGGTGAGGTCTTGTCGAACCGTCTGGGCGCGGTTCCGGCGGCGGTCACGAGGTCCTCCGAAAGGGATTGCCGGTCACGAGGTGGACGCACGTGGAAGCGGGCCTGCTTCCAAGGAGCGTGCTGGGGCCGGCATCGCACATGGTGCGGGCGGCGGAGGAGCGGATCAGGAGAGGGGGACGCCCGCGATCGCGATGCGCTCCATGACGCGTCGCTGCGGGAAGTAGTCGTTGATCGCGTAGTGCTGGACCGCGATGTTGTCCCAGATTGCGATGGAGTCAGGCTGCCAGCGGAAGCGGACCTGGTACTCGGGGACGCGGGCCTGGAGGACGAGCTCGTCGAGCAGCTCGCGGCTCTCGGTGTCGGACAGGCCGACGATCCGCGTCGTGAAGGGCTCGTTGACGTAGAGCACCCTGCGCCCGGACTGCGGGTGGCGGACGACCACCGGATGCTCCACCGGCGGCAGGTTCTCGCGCAGCGGGGCGATCTGGTCCTCGGTCATGGTCGACCCCCAGCTGGGCACCCAGTCGTGCACCGCGGTGAGTCCCTCGATCCGGTCCTTCAGGGACTCGGAGAGGTTGTCGTACGCGGCCTCCATGTCCGCCCACATCGTGTCGCCGCCGGCGGGGGGCACCTCGATGGCGCGCAGTACGGAACCCAGGGCGGGCGCGGCCATGAAGGAGTGGTCGCTGTGCCAGATGTTCTCGTTGCCGATCACCGCGGCGTCCTTGGCCAGGCGGGAGACACCGGCGGTGTCGGCCTGGGGGAAGAACGGGTTCGCCTCCCGCTCGCCCCAGACCCCGGCGAGCGCGACATGGTGCTCGGGGGTGAAGCGGTGCTGGCCGCGGAAGAAGATGACCTTCCACTCCAGCAGGGCCTGCCGCAGCTCGTCGGCGAGGCCGTCGCCGATCGGCTGCGAGAGGTCGAGGCCGGTGATCTCGGCACCGACGTGAGGGGTGAGCGGGGAGATGTCCAGAACCCGGTACTCGGTCTTGCGGGTGCCGGGAGCGGTGCGGTTCAGGACACGGTGCCCGTAGTGCATCAGGGGCTTGTCGAGGGCGGGCTTCGGGGTGACGACGGTCGTTGCCATGAGGGCTCCTCCGCGGTGACGAAACCAATTTCGTTAACGGGAGTATCGATATTGCGCCGCGTCGGAGCAAGGGTCTGTGCACGGAAAATTTCAGGACCGTCTAAGGCAGCCGACTCCGGTCAGGAGTGAGTCCCACGCTCAGGGCCGAACGCCGACAGCGCGGGCGACCAGCTCGACCAGCTCGTCCACCAGCCGCCTGTCGGGCAGCTCCTGCTCGCTCACCAGGCGGAACACCAGGGGCGCGGCCACCAGGGTCGCCGCGGTCCCGATATCGGTGTCGGGCCGTACCTCCCCGCGGTCGATGCCGCGCTCCAGGATGCGCCGGGTCTCGCCCATGACCCGGGCGGTGTAGGCCCCGTACGCGCTGCGCCCGGCTCCGGCCTCGGCCGCCAGGCCGACGACGCCGGCGATCAGGCGGTCGGTCCCAGGCCTGCGGTATGCCTCCATACGCGCGGTGAGCACCTCACGCAGCTCGGCGCGGAAGTCCCCCAGGTCGGGGACGGACAGCGGGCCGATACGCGACTCGGCGGCCGCGATGATCAGGTTCTGCTTGGTGGGCCAGCGCCGGTAGATGGCAGGCTTGCTCACCTCCGCACGCAGGGCCACCGCGTCCATCGTGACCGCGCTCATCCCCTGCTCCGCGACCAGCGCGACGACAGCGTCGAGCACCGCCCGGGTGACCCGCTCCTCCCGCGGGCGCCCCGGTCCCCGTACCTCGCCCCGACCCTGCTTCTCGACCATGCCCCGACTCTATGGGCTTTCGCCGCATGCCAACCACGCCGGGGCGCCGGTGCTCTCGTGGGCAGTCCGCGTGTACCGACCGGCGGGACCGCGGAGCACGGGCACGGCCTCAAGTCCAGGCCGCGGAGGGGGTGTTCCGGCCGGCCGGGCCCGGCCAGGGTGGTCGGGGCACGTCCCTGCCGCACCGGACCGCGCCCGTACGGCGCCTGGCTGCCGTATCCATGGCTCTCCGCCGAGGCCGGGCGACGAGTGTGCCACGGCGGCTGCCGAGGCACGGGACGCGTGATCCCGCACCGTCGCGCGCGCGGACGGAGTGAGTTCCCGGCCAAAGATCATTTACGGGAAAGCCCTGAGAGGTCGCTTCATTTGGTGGGTTGTCGGCCAGTGTCCGATACGAGTTGAGCCGGCCGACGATGCGCTGGTGACAGGGGAGACCCTCTGCCTCGTTGAGCAACGGCAGGATTCGGTCCAGGTCTGCGATGCACATGTGCAGGATCCTGTCGCGTCATACGTCGAGAGAACCGCCGTTGTGCAACCAGACGGACACGCACCCTGCGGTCTCGGCGTCGAGCAGGACCATGTCGATGCCTGCCAGTTCCGCACCACGTCGCAGCGGGGAAAGGGGCCCTCAGGTGTTCCTGCCACGGGCCACGACGGCTTCGGGCTCAGTAGTTCCCTTCACGTGACTCATCGTCGAACCGTATCTCCACGACGACGTGCTGTTCACCTGCTGAGGCGGTGTTGGCGGGCGGTCGAGCCGCTGCGAGTGGGCGGCGCTGTTACTTGTGCTCGCGGTGATTGTGCAGCCCTTTCGACCTTCGCGACCGATGCCGCCTGCCGCCTGTCGGCGGGCGGGAACTGCAGGCGCCCGGTGCGACGCTGGAGGGGAGCGATGCGGCTGTGGATACGGAAGCGGCCTACGCCCGCGCCAGGTGTTCCGGCCAGGTGGACGACCACGGGGCCTGCGAAGATGTATCCCTGTTCCGCGGCGTGTCTTCGGACCTGGTTGGCCAGTTGCCTTCCCAACTGGCCGCTGCAGGAGATGAGTTGGCGGTGCGCGTCAGGTGGCAGTTGGACGACGAACGCGTTGGGTGCCAGGGTGCGCTGCCGGTCGAGGATCAAGGCCAGTGGGATCAGTGTCTCCCACACGCCCGTGGGTCTGATCGAGTTGGGCGGTGTCCTTGGTCAGGTCGATGCGCAGTTCCTGCAGGCGGCGCGGGACGTGCACGGACCAGGTGGTGGCGCGGTAGAACCGCTTGATCTCGCCGAAGATGGTCGGCATCGCGGAGGTGGGGAACTCGGTGCCGCGCTGCACCAGGAACCGGTCGATGGCCTTGATCAGCCCGATGGCGCCGACCTGCAGCACGCCCTCGTAGGACTCGTTGCGCACGTTCATCCGCCCCAGGGCGTGGTGGACGAGCGCGAGGTTGTGCTGGACGAGGCAGTTGCGTACGTAGGAATGCTCCGGTGTGCCCTCCTCCAGCTCGTCGAGGCGGGCGAAGAGCGTCTTCGGCAGCGCGCGGGCATCGGGCCCGTCGATGCTCTGGGGTCGGGAAGGGGCGGGAGGCCCTGCAGGCCCGGCATGTCCGCCCGAGCGGCGTCCGGACCGGTGGTATGTGGGTCCGCGTACCAGGTCATGGGGCCGGGATTGCTGGAGACCGTGGTCGCCGTCGGCACTCCCGAAACGAGAAGGGCGCCCCCTGGCCGGGAGTGCGTCGTGGACAGGTTGCTACCCACCAACGCTCGTGACAAAGCTCCGCCAGCAGGACCTCATCGCCCGCCTCCAGCCCCAGAACATGCAGGACGTCATCGCCGACATCAGCCTCTTCCGACCGGGCCCCGTCGCCGGCGGCAGGCTCGCGAAATTCATCGCCGCCCGACACGGCGTCGAGCCACCGCACTACCCCCACCCCGACCTCAAGCCCATCCTCGACGACACCTCCGGGGTGGTGATCTGGCACGAGCAGATCATGGCGATCCTGTCCACGATGACCGGCTGCGACCGCGCGGCCGCCGACGTCGCCCGCCGCGCCCTCGCCGACCCCGACCGTCTCCCCAAGGTCGAGACCTGGTTCCTCACTACGAGCCGCGAGCGCGGCTACGCCGACACCGTCACCGCCGAAGTCTGGGCCGTCATCCGGGAGTTCGGGGCGTACGGGTTCTGCCGCGCGCACGCGGTCGCCTTCGCGGTTCCCGCGGTGCAGTCCGCGTGGCTCAAGGCCCACCACCCCGCCGGAGCGTCTCACCCGTTCAGGCAGGAGGGGAGTGTCGGGCCGATTTGGCCCTCCAGTTGCGCGTCCAGGAGATGAGCCTGTGCGGTGTCGCCAAGCGGCTCGTCGTCACCGCCGGCGTGAAGAATGGGCCAGCACCTCTCACCCGCCACTGTCATGCGGATGCTGCGCGAGCACGACGAGGAGGGCGCCACGGTGGCAAGCGCGTGATCCCCCGCTACTGTGCGGCTGGTGTCTGTGCGGGGCCTCCAAGGCCAGTTACTGGCGGGGTGTCGCGCATTCGGCGACAGAGGCGACCCTGGTCACCCGTTCGGAGCACGAGGGGACGCCTGGGGCGCAGAGGGCTGCGGTACTTGCATGGAGCAGTCAGGAGACCCCGGTATGGAACAGGCCGGGCGTTCCGCCAACGGCTGGAGGAGGCTCTCATGACACACGCCGTTACGAATCTGGCCCCCGTGGTCAATCTGGAGAAGTATCCCGTTTCGGAACTGGACGGCCCTGCCGGACAAGCGCTGGTTGACGAGGCACGGGCATCGTTCAACGACACCAGTCTGGTGGTCCTGGACGACTTCCTCCGGCCGGAGGCGGTCCGGCAGGTGGCGAAACGGTCTCTCAAGGACGCAGAGAGCCTCGGCTTCCGGTTCACCGGCAGCAACGACGTGTTCCTGGGCACGGGCGAGCCCGACGCCCCGGTGCACACACAAGTGGGCCGCGAGCACACCAAGACGACCCTGGCCTACGACCGCATTGACGAGTCCTCACCGCTCAAGGCGCTCTTCTGCAGCGAGCCGGTGCTCGCGTTCGTCCGCCGGGTCGTGGGCGGACCGGTGTACCGCTCCGCAGATCCGCTGGGCGCCATGACCGTCCACGTGCATCACGACGGTGACGAGCAGGACTGGCACTTCGATGTGTCGCAGTACACGATCGTCCTGCATATCCTGGCGCCCGAGAGCGGTGGCGTACTCGAGTACGTGCCCCGCTCCCGCGCACAGGCCGAACAGGACCAAGCTGCGCTGCGTGCTATCGCCGGGGGTGAGCGGCACCCTCTGGTCCACGGCCTGCCCACTGTCCCCGGCACGCTCGTCCTGCACTCCGGCAGGATCTCCATGCACCGCGTCACCCCGGTCGAGGGCGCAACACCGCGGATCAGCGCCACCATGTCCTACAACTCGGCGCCCGATGGACAGCTCAACGAATACACCCGGAGCCTGTACTTCGGCCGACGGTGGTAGCCAGCCCTTAACATGCAGCCCTCATGGTCACAGGCAACGACCGGGTCTGCGTAGGCCCCGTTGCCGGGCGGAGGTGGCAAGGCAGCTCACACCGTGGTGCGATCCTGCCCTGCCCTGCCCTGCCCTGCCCTGCCCTGCCCTGGCGGAGGCGGTAGGTGTGCGGTTCTGGTCAGGTGAGGGCGGTGGGTGCGAGGCGGATGGTGTGCGGCTGCTGCTGGGCCCGGATGCGGATCGGCCTGGGCTTGATGACGGCGTCGGGCTGTTCGACGGGGTGGGGGTCTGTGCGCGGCCACAGAGCCGCGCGAGGGCGACCGAGGGTGGCCGTTTGGGCGCTGGGGTCCTCGGACCAGAGCAGAAGGCCGATGGGGTCGGGCAGGTCGTTCACGTCCGTACCTCGCCCACGACTGCTCGCCCGGCGCGACCGCCGACGAGCTGACCCTCCACCGCAACAGCCTGCGCTACCGCCTGCGGCTGATCGAGCAGTTCACTGGGCCGTGACCTCGACCGCCTGGCCGACCGGATGGAGCTGTGGCTCGCGCTCGCGGCACTGGAGGCGGACCCCGCACCCAACGACCCGGCTCAGCGAGACACCGAGGAGCAGTGAGATGCCCCGCGGGGCATCTCACTCCTCCTCAGGGCGTCTCCCTGCGAGCCAATACACCTAGGCCGCGCCCAGGAGACCACCCTCGGTCCAGATGTGCCCGCACCCGGTGCAGTGCGCCACCGGGGTTCGTCCTTCACCGCCGTGGACGTCGATGGCGCCTCCGCATGGGCACGGCCGCTCGATGGTGCGGCGCTGCGAGGCGATGTCGAGGGCGCGCTCCACTCGGTCTGCGGCGCCGGGCCCGACGGTCTCGATGCGGCGCGCGTGCGCTGGCGTGATGGGCGCGCAGGGGCCGGGCTGGTGCTCGACGCGGGCGAGGAGCCACAGGGCGGTCCGTACGGCGTCGCGGTGGCCGGTGTGCCGCCATCGCTTCGGGTCCGCCAAGTCGGCTTGGGCCAGGGTGGCTTGGCGCCGCCGGTCCTTGTGCGCCAGGCGTGCGCGCCTCCCGCTCGCTCGTGTAGGTGGCGCGGCGCGCAGACGGCATGCCCGAAGGGGTGCGCTGCACGTCGCGTGGTGAGCGCGGCCTCGACGGCACGCATTGTGTCAAGGATCGCGAGCGACACCGAGGCGGGCGCTCGCCGAGCTGAGCGGGTCACGCTCCAGAGAACGGAGGTGCGCCGCCTTGTGGCGCTCGTACTCAGCCTGTTCGGCGTCGAGTTGGTCTGGGTCGCTTCGGTCGCTGCCGGGCGGGCTCGTCGACGCGGCCCGAAGTCATGACGCGGCAGAACCCTTGACCTTTAGCGACCCAGACCACATGATACGCCGTAGTATTGCTGGTCAGAGGGAGTATTGCAGTGGTTGGGTTGGCTGGACAGGTAGCGATCGTCACCGGGGCGGGCGGGGGCCTGGGGCGGGCGCATGCGCTCGCCCTCGCCGAACGCGGAGTGAAGGTGGTCGTCAACGACGTCGACGGTGACGGTTCGGGGGCCGCGGCAGTGGTGGCCGAGATCGTCGGTTCCGGCGGCGAGGCGGTTGCCTGCGAGGCCGACATCACCGATGTCGCCGCGGTTCAGGAGATGGTCGACGGCGCCGTGGAGCGCTGGGGCCGGGTCGACATCCTCATCAACAACGCTGGAATCCTGCGGGACAAGAGTTTCGCCAAGATGGATCTGGCGGACTTCCGCAAGGTGGTCGACGTCCACCTCATGGGTTCGGTGAACTGCACCAAGGCGGTCTGGCCGCACATGGTCGCGCAGGGCTACGGCCGGATTCTGATGACCACGTCGGCGTCCGGGATCTACGGCAACTTCGGGCAGGCGAACTACGGCGCGGCCAAGTCAGCGCTGGTGGGCCTGACCAACGTGCTCGCCATCGAGGGGGAGCGCAAAGGCATCCGGGTGAACGCCTTGGCGCCTACCGCCGCAACCCGGATGACGGACGGGCTGATCTCGGACGAGGACGCCGCCAAGCTCGGGCCGGAGACCATCGCTCCGGGTGCGGTCTTCTTGGTATCCGAGCAGGCGCCGAACGGCGTGGTCCTCGGTGCCGGGGCAGGCGTCTTCGCGGTGTCGCGAATGCTGGAGGCCAGCCCCGTCTTCCTGCCCGAGGCGGAACGCACCGCGGAGCACATTGCGGCCCGCTGGGACGAGATCTCCGACGTCAGTGACCCGCACACGCTGGGGTCCGCCTTCGACCAGACGAACCTGTACGTGGAGTTGGCGGAACGCGCGAGCGCGGAAATCCCGGCCTGATCTCTGGAGTGTCCTGATGCCGATGACCACCGCCGGGCGCATCCACGCCACGGCGACCCGGAAGGCGATGCTGCGGCTGGTGCCGATCCTGTGCCTCGCCTACTTCATGTCCTACGTCGACCGTACGAACATCGCGCTGGCGAAGACTCATCTGCAGGCGGATGTCGGGGTCAGCGTCGCTGCCTTCGGTCTCGGCGCCGGGCTGTTCTTCGTCACGTATGCCTTCCTTGAGGTGCCCAGCAACCTGATCATGTACCGGGTGGGGCCGCGGCGCTGGATCGCCCGGATCGCGATCACGTGGGGCATGGTCACCGCGCTGATGATGTTCATCAGCAACGAGGTGACCTTCTACATCGGGCGGATCGCGCTCGGCGCAGCCGAGGCCGGCCTGTATCCGGCGATGATGTTCATGGTGACGCAGTGGTTCGCCCAGAAGGACCGGGCGACAGCGATCGGCTACATCTACCTCGCAGCCACGTTGGGGATCTTCCTCGGGAGTCCGCTCGGTGGCGGCCTGATGGAGCTCGACTCCCTGGGCGGTCTGCAGGGTTGGCAGTGGATGTTCCTGATCGAGGGGCTGGTCACCATGGTCGTGGGGCTCGTCGTTCTCGTGGTTCTGCCCGAGCAGCCCGCGGACGCGAAGTGGCTCACGGCGCAGGAGGCGGCCGCCCTGACCGAGCGGGCGGGCGCCGGTGCGGACGCGGACGGTGGGCATTCTCTCCGCGGCAACATGGGGAAGGCATTCGGCCGGCCGTTCCTTCTGCTCATCGGGCTGATCTACTTCTTCAACCAGATCACCATCAACGGCGTCACCTTTAACGTGCCGTCGATCATCGAGTCGCTCGGCATCAGCGGTTCCTTCCTCATCGGTCTACTCAGCGGTGTGACCGGCATCGGCGGAACCATCGGCGTGCTGCTCATGCCGGCGCTCTTCCGTCGCCGGCCCCGCGAGGCGTTCACCATCGGCGCCCTGGCCGTGGGCTGCGGAGTGGGGGCAGCGGTCTTCCTCGCGGTCCCCTCGCCCGTGATCCGCATCCTGCTGATAGGCGTGCTTGCGGTGCTGATGATCGGCACGTTGCCGATCTTCTGGGCGGTGGCCATGGCCCGGATGTCCGGAGTGGTGGCCGCCGCGGGCCTGGCGTTCATCAACACCCTTGGCCTGACCGGCGGTTTCGTCGGCCCGTATCTGTTCGGAATCGCTGAGTCCGAGTCCAAGGATCCGGCCTCAGGCTTCTACATCGTGATCGTCGTGTCCCTCATCGGTGGCGTTCTCGCAGTGGCCCTGCACCGGGCGCTGCGCCACGAGGACGACAAGACCGCGGCAGCCGAGAGCGTCGTCGGTCGCCAGGAGCCCGTTGCCGGGCGTGAGCCGGAGGTCCGGCTGTGACTTTCCGCCCCGAGGACGGTTTCCCGCTGTCCGAGATTCCGAAGACGTATGCCGCCGACATGGGCGACACCGTCGTAGTACGCGCCGATGCAGACACCCTGACGTGGGAACAGCTGTATCGACGCAGTAACAGCATGGCGCGGGGGCTGATCGCCGCAGGAGCGGCGCCCGGCCGGATCGTGACCCTGCTGCTGCCCAACTCCACCGATCTGATCGTCTCCGTGTTCGCCTGCTACAAGGCCGGGGCCACTCCGCAGGTCCTCTCGCCCCGCACGACTCCGGCCGAACGCGATGCCATCCTCAAGATCGGGGCGCCGGCCGTCGTGGTCGTCGAACCGGACGGTCCAGTGGATGATCCGGCCGGTGCGGTCACCGTCCTGGATCTGAGCGACGGACAGCCCGACGCCGACATGGAGCCACGACTCGCGACGTCATGGAAGGCGCCCACCTCTGGCGGCTCCACGGGGAGGCCCAAGATCATCATCTCCGGGCGCCCGGCAGTGACCTCTGGCTTCGACCCGGACGTGTGGGGCATCGAGCCCGGTGACCACTCGCTGATCACCGCACCGCTGCACCATAACGCGCCGTTCGGGACCGCAATGTCGACGATCTTCCTCGGCGGATCGGTGACCCTGCTGACCAGATTCGACGCCGAACGCACCCTGGCCACCATCGATGAATACGAGGTGACCTGGGTGTATCTGGTACCCACCATGATGCGCCGGATCATGGCCCTTCCGGACGAGGTACGGCGCAGGTATTCGCTCCACTCCCTGCGCTCGGCCTGGCATTGCGCCGAACCCTGCCCCGCATGGCTGAAGCGGAAATGGATCGAATGGCTGGGGCCGGAGCGGCTCTGGGAGCTGTACGCCGGAACCGAAGCCGAGGCCGGCTGCACCATCCGCGGCGACGAGTGGCTTGCGCATGTCGGTTCGGTGGGTCAGGTCACCTGGGGTGAGATGAAGCTGCTCGATCCCGACGGCAACGAGATCACCTCCCCGGAGACCTCCGGTGAAGTCTTCATGCGGGTCTCCCCGGGGACCGACGCCACGTACTACTACATCGGCGCCGAGCCGCACACGCGCGACGGTTGGTCCTCGCTCGGCGACATGGGACGGTTCGACGCCGACGGCTACCTCTATCTGCATGATCGTCGTTCCGACATGATCACCGTGGGTGGTGTGAACGTGTACCCGGCCGAGGTCGAGGCCGCCCTGATCGAGCACGAGCAGGTGCTGACCGCTGTGCTGATCGGTCTGCCCGACGCCGATACCGGCAACCGCCTGCACGCGATCGTGCAAACACCGGAATCAGGGGGTGCCACCGAGGCAGAGCTGCGCGGCTTCCTCGCCGACCGGCTCTCCCGGTACAAGCAGCCCGCGACCATCGAACTGGTCCATCAGTCCCTGCGCGACGATGCCGGCAAGGTCCGGCGATCGGCACTGCGCGCCGAACGCATCACGAAGGTCTCGCCATGAGCACACCCGATCTGTTCAACGTCTCCGGCAAGAAGGTCCTGATCACCGGCGGCGCCCGCGGCATCGGCCGGATGATCGCGGAGGGCCTGTTGCGCGCCGGCGCCGTCGTCCACATATCCACCCGGAAGCCGGAGGCGGCGGACGAAGCCGCCCACGCGCTGTCCGAATTTGGAGAAGTCCACGCGTACGCCGCCGACATCGCCACCGAACAGGGCTGCCGCGACCTGATCGATGCCGTGGCCGCGGACACCGACCACCTCGACGCACTGGTGAACAACGCGGGCGCCACCTGGGGAGCGCCCTTCGATGAATTCCCCGACGCAGCCTGGGACAAGGTCCTCGGAGTCAACGTCAAGACACCGTTCGTCCTCGCCAAGCTGGCCCGCCCCATGCTGGAAGCCGCGGCGGCCGGCGGGGCACCGGCGCGGATCATCAACATCGGGTCGATCGACGGACTGGCGGTCCCGAACTACGAGAATTACTCGTACTCGGCAGCCAAGGCCGCGATCCACCACCTGACCCGGCACATGGCGGCGAACCTGGCGCCGTCGATCCTGGTCAACGCGATCGCGCCCGGGCCGTTCCCGACCAAGATGATGAAGTGGGCGCTCAAGGAGCGGGGCGACGCGATCGCCGCCGCCAACCCGCTGCGCCGGATCGGGCATCCGGACGACCTCACCGGCGTCGTCACCTTCCTCCTCTCCCGGGCCGGTTCGTACATCACCGGCACCGTCATCCCGGTCGACGGCGGACTCACCACGACCATGTCCGTCGCCCTCGACCCGACCCAGGAAGCCTGAATCATGCGTGAAGCAGTAGTGGTGTCCACCGCTCGAACCCCGATCGGCCGGGCATACCGCGGGGTGTTCAACGACACCCAGGGACAGACCCTGGCGGCACACGCCATCGCCGCCGCAGTGGAGCGGGCAGGCGTGGAACCCGGTGAAGTGGAAGACGTAGTTCTCGGCTGCGCGATGCAGGAGGGCTCCACCGGCTACAACGTGGCTCGGCAGGCCGCGCTGCGCGCGGGACTTCCGGTCACGGTGCCCGGCATGAGCGTCGACCGCCAGTGCGCATCCGGCCTCATGGCCATCGCCACCGCGGCCAAGGAGATCGTCACGGACGGCCTGCAGATCACGGTCGGCGGCGGAGTCGAGTCCATCAGCCTGGTGCAGAACGACCACCGCAATTCCTTCCGTGCACAGGATCCGTGGCTCATGGAGCACGGCCATGACGTGTACGTCTCCATGCTGGAGACCGCAGAGAACGTGGCCGAGCGCTACCGCATCTCCCGCGAGGCGCAGGACGCGTACGCCCTGGAATCACAGCGCCGCACCGTGGCTGCCCAGAAGGCCGGGCTGTTCGCCGACGAGATCGTGCCCTTCTCCGGCACCAAGCTGGTCACCGGTGCCGACGGCCAACCAGCCGTCGAGGACTTCCGGCTTGAGCTGGATGAGGGCAACCGCCCATCGACTACGACCGAGGGCCTTGCCTCGCTCCGGGCCGTGCTGCCGGACCGTCCCGGTCATGCGGCCACGGTCTCGGCCGGCAACGCCTCGCAACTGTCCGACGGCGGCGCCGCGGTCGTACTCATGGAAGCCGGCGAAGCGACCAGGCGCGGCGTTGCACCCCTCGGCACCTACCGGGGCATCGCGGTCGCCGGATGTGAACCGGACGAGATGGGCGTCGGTCCGGTGTTCGCGATTCCGAAACTCCTCAGGCAGCACGGGCTCGGAGTCGACGACATCGACCTGTGGGAACTGAACGAAGCCTTCGCCTCGCAGGCCCTGTACTGCCGCGACCGGCTGGGCATCGACCCGGAGAAGTACAACGTCAACGGCGGCGCGATCGCCATCGGCCATCCCTACGGAATGAGCGGCGCCCGGATGGTCGGGCACGCGCTCCGCGAAGGGCGACGCCGGTCAGCCCGGTACGTCGTGATCACGATGTGCATCGGCGGTGGCATGGGCGCGGCCGGACTCTTCGAGCTCTAGACCCGTAGAGCACTACGCATGGCCGCGCCACCGGCCAGCGCAGAATCGGGCACGGCTATGCTGCGTCGAAGCGCCGGCCACGGCATCGTTCCTGGAGAAAGACGTATGAAAACTGAACAATTCGGGGTCGATGCAGGAGCGCACGACGCAGCCCGCACCATCATCCTCGACGCCGCCGCGGACGTCTTCCAACGCCAGGGCTTCACACGCACCACCGTCGACGACATCGCCGATGCAATCGACGCCACCAAGGGACGGGTCTACTACTACTTCCGGTCCAAGTTCGACATCTTCCTGGCCGTGTACGAACACGGCATGCGGAAAGTCCGCGAAGCCGTTGAACCATTGGCGGAGAGCCCCGGCACCGGCCGCGACCGCCTCAGGGCCATGGCCGTCGCGCACATCGAGAACCTGATGGTCTACCCGGGCTACCACAACACGATCCACCAGGGCGTGCACGGCCAGGCCACAACCGCACTCAAGCCCCGGCAACTCGAAAGGCTCGCAGAGCTCAACCGCACGCGCGAGGACTACGAGTTGATGTTCCGGCACGTGGTGACTGAGGGCATGGCAGACGGAACCCTGCGCGCCGAGGACCCGAAGCTGGCTGCACGGGTACTGCTGAGCTGCCTCAACGCCACCGACATGTGGTTCCAGCCGCGACCGGGCCAGACCACCGCCGAACTCCACGACCTGGCGGTACGGATTGCCGACCTCGTGATCGGCGGCCTCGACCAGTAGGAGCCGCCAGAGTGCCATTGCAGCAGGTAGCCGCCCACGCGGGATGACACGACAGGCCACCACTCCCACCAGGACCCCGGCCCTATGCCTGACCAGCAGAAAACGCCGCCCTCAGGTTCGGAACGGCAACCGTCGAGTTCCAACGGGCCTGGGTGGAGGAAGAGCAAGCAGCACGAGACCACCGAGGCTCGCCGGTGCGGTGCGCGCAGAGCGTAGACAGGGCAGGCGTGGCGCATGTGGAACTCGCACGAGAGGCGCTGCTCACCTGAACGACGTCTGGAACCGTTTCGATCAACGAAGCCGCAGCGCCCACCCTCTGGGCGGGCGCTGCATCTTTCCCTGATTTGTCCAGCCGGGCGGCGGTGAGACGCTCCGTCGATCCGAAGTGGCTGTGTACATGGGGACAGCGCACAGGCGTAGGGCCAAGTGGTGTCAGACGAGTGCCGCCGCCGCCCTTTCAACACCGTACGGTGCGTGGCCGGATGTCTGGCCGTACCCCTAATTCACAGGACCTTGAGTTCCTCGGTGATCTCGGCCACGGAGGACTTCGCGTCACCAAAGAGCATCGATGTCTTTCGGTCGTAGTACAACTCGTTCTCAATGCCGGCGAATCCGGGGTTCATCGAGCGTTTGAGTACGATGACGGACTGTGCGTGGTCCACGTCGAGGATCGGCATCCCGTAGATGGGCGAGCTGGGATTTGAGCGGGCGGCGGGGTTGGTGACGTCGTTGGCACCGATCACGAGGACCACATCGGTCCGGCCGAACTCTCCGTTGATCTCATCCATCTCCTTGAGCTGTTTGTACGGCACGTCGGCTTCGGCAAGCAGCACGTTCATGTGCCCCGGCATCCGCCCGGCAACCGGGTGGATGGCGTGCTTCACCTCCACACCGCGCTGCTCAAGAAGGCCGGCCATCTCGCGCACGGCGTGCTGAGCCTGTGCCACGGCCATGCCGTAGCCGGGAACGACGACCACCTGGCTCGCGTAGGCCATCTGAATCGCCGCGTCGGCGGCACTGGTCTGCCGGACCGTCTGATCCGCCGGCCCGTCACCCGGGCCCGCTGCGGCACCCGTTCCACCGAACCCTCCAGCGATGATGGCAGGAATCGACCGGTTCATCGCCTTGGCCATCAGGTTGGTCAGGATGGTGCCGGACGCACCGACGATCATGCCCGCCACGATCATCACCGTGTTGTCCAGCGCCAGGCCGGTGGCCGCGGCGGACAGCCCCGTCAGCGCGTTCAGCAGCGAGATCACCACCGGCATGTCAGCACCACCGATCGGTAGCACCACCATCACACCGAGCACCGCCGACGCGGCCAGGAGCCCGACGATGAGAAGCTCGGATCCCTGGTTCATTCCGGAACCTATGGCTACTGCACATCCGACCGAGAGGACGAGCAGGACCAGGTTGAGCAGCTGTTGGCCCCGGCCGAGGCTGATCGGCCTGCCGGGCAGGATCTCCTGCAGCTTGCCGAAGGCGATCAGCGATCCCCAGAACGACACCGAGCCGACGATTGCGGCGAACAGCGAGGTGACGGTGACATACTCGGCCACTGTCGCGTAGCCGTGGCTGTGCCGGAACTCCACCCATGAAATCAGGGCGACGGCCCCGCCGCCGACTCCGTTGAACAGGGCCACCATCTGCGGCATGGCGGTCATCTTCACGCGTCGCGCCGCGGGCACCCCGACCACCGTCCCGATCACCAGGCCGAGCACGATCAGCCACCAGTTCCGCATCCCCGGGGTCAACAGGGTGGCCACGACGGCGATCACCATGCCGATGCCTGCCGTGAGATTGCCGCGTACTGCCGTACGCGGCCCGGTCAGACCCGCGAGCCCGTGGATGAACAAGGAAAACGCGATGATGTAGAGAATCGTGATCAGCTCACTCATGGCCAACCACCTTTGCTGCTCCGGCCGTAGCGGCGGTTTCGGTACCGCTGTTCGGCTTCCTCTTGAACATTCCGAGCATCCGGTCCGTCACCAGGAAACCGCCGACCACATTGATGGTGCCGAAGGCGATGGCGACGACCATGAGCACCTGGTCGAACACGCTCGACGCGGTGCGGGCGAGGACCAGGCCGCCGAGCAGGACGATGCCGTGGATCGCATTGGTACCGGACATCAGGGGGGTGTGCAGGGTGTTGGGAACCTTGGAGATCACGGCGTGGCCGACGAAGCCGGCCAGCACCAGGATCGCCAGGTAGGCAAGGAGCATCATCGGGTCTCCGTCAACTGGTCACTGTTTTCTGTCACGCGGCACGCGGCGAGGATCTCGTCGGAAAAGTCCGGCTTGAACTCTCCGTCGGCCACCATGAGTTCGAGCAGTGCCTGCACATTGCGGGCGTACAGCTCGCTGGCATGCTCGGGCATCGTCGCCGGCAGGTTCAGGGGTGAGCAGACAGTGACGTCGTGCCGCACCACCGTCTCGCCGGGAACGGTGAGTTCGCAGTTGCCGCCGGTGTCCCCAGCAAGATCGACGACCACGCTGCCGGGCCGCATCTGCCGCACGGCCTCGGCTGTGACCAGCCTCGGTGCCGGGCGCCCCGGGACGAGCGCGGTGGTGATCACGGCGTCGAAGCCGGAGATGGCCTCGGCCAACCGCCTCTGCTGCTCTGCTTGTTCCTCTGCGGTCAGTGCGCGGGCATAGCCGCCGTCGCCGGCCGCCTCGACGCCCAACTCAAGCCACTGCGCACCCAGCGACCGGACCTGTTCGGCGACTTCCGGCCTCACGTCGAATCCGGTGGTGCGTGCGCCCAGGCGCTTTGCTGTGGCCAGCGCCTGGAGGCCCGCGACTCCCACGCCCAGTACGAGGACGGTTGCCGGCTTCACCGTTCCGGCGGCCGTGGTGAGCATGGGAAAGAAGCGGGTGGAGCGTTCTGCGGCGAGCAGGACCGCTTTGTAGCCGGCGACGTTGGCCTGGGAGGAGAGCGCATCCATGGACTGCGCCCTGGAGATCCGGGGCACTGCCTCCATCGCCAGTCCGGTGACGTCGGCCCGGCGCAGTTCGTCCGCGATCTCGGGACTGGTGCGTGGCGCCAGGAAACCGACCACGGTGGACCCTCGTTTCAGCAGGCCGATCTCGTGGGCCGTGGGTGGGTTCACCTTCACCACGACGTCAGCCGACCACGGATCACCGATCGTGGCTCCTGCTTCCTTGTAACTCGCGTCGGGGATCAGCGCCCCACCACCGGCCCCGCCTTCGACCACCACGGCGAGTCCCAGGGCGTGCAGCCGCTCGACCACCTTGGGCACTAGTGCGACGCGGCATTCATCTGTCGCGGTCTCCCGAGGGACTCCGATCAGCGTCATGTTTCTTCTTCCTGGCTATGAGTGGGCAGGGCGTTTCGCCGTCGACGGCGTGGTGTCGCCGGAGGCCGGCACGGCGGCCGCGAGAGCACGTATCGTCTCGGCCGCGACCGGCAGGCTTGTGCCGCGTCCGACGGCGACACCCAGCAGGTATGTGGTGAGCGGCGCGGCGGGCCGTGCGACCTGGTGCGCCACGACCGACGCGAGGTCCAGCAGCGCGTCGCGGTCAAGTACGTCCCCACGCAGACCGAGCTCGGCAGCCGCCCGAGTGGTCCAACTGTCCAGTCGATTCATGGCCGTTGCACCACGCGACGGACCAGTGTCGCGGCCTCGCTCGGTGTCCTTCCGACGAGCACGCCCGCGGCCTCCAGCGCCTGCCGCTTGGCCTGCGCGGTACCCGAAGAGCCGGAGATGATGGCACCGGCGTGGCCCATCGTCTTGCCCTCCGGAGCGGTGAAGCCGGCGACGTAGCCGATCACTGGCTTCGTGACGTGCTCGTGGATGTAGGCGGCGGCGCGTTCCTCGGCATCGCCGCCGATCTCACCGATCATGACGATGACGTCGGTCTCCGGGTCGTCCTGGAAGGCACGGAGCGCGTCGATGTGGGTCGTGCCGATGACCGGGTCCCCGCCGATCCCGACGCAGGTGGAGAACCCGATGTCACGCAGCTCGTACATCATTTGGTAGGTGAGCGTGCCGGATTTGGAGACCAGGCCTATCCGTCCCGGACCGCTGATGTCCGCTGGGATGATGCCCGCGTTGGACTTGCCGGGACTGATGACGCCGGGACAGTTCGGGCCGATGACGCGCGTCACGTTGCCCTTCGCAGTGGTGTGGGCCCAGATGGCGGCCGCATCGTGAACGGGGACACCCTCGGTGATCACGACGCACATGCCGACACCCGCGTCGATCGCTTCGACGACGGCGTCCTTGGTGAACGCGGGCGGCACGAACGCCACGGAGACATCGGCCCCGGTGACGTCCATCGCCTCCGCCACCGTGCCGAAGACCGGGACGGGTGTGCCGCCGACATCGACCTTCTGACCGGCCTTACGGGGGTTCACACCACCGACGACGGTCGTTCCGGCGGCGCACATCTTGGCGGTGTGCTTCATGCCTTCGGCGCCGGTCATGCCCTGGACGATCACCTTGCTGTGTTCGGTCAGAAAGATGGCCATCGCCTGTCACGCTCCTGCGGCCGCGAGTTCGGCGGCCGTCTCGGCCGCGCCGTCCATGGAATGCACCTGGCGTACGCCCGGCAGGTCCGCCTGTTCGAGGATCGCCCGGCCCTGCTCGGCGTTGTTGCCGTCCAGGCGGACCACCACGGGCCGGTTCACCGGATCTCCCTGCCCCTCAAGGAGTTGGAACGCCTGGACGATGCCGTCGGCGACCGCGTCGCAGGACGTGATCCCGCCGAAGACGTTCACCAGGACGCTGCGGACGTCCGGATCGCTGAGGATGATTTCGAGCCCGTTCGCCATCACCGCGGCGGAGGCGCCGCCCCCGATGTCGAGGAAGTTCGCGGGCCTCAGCCCGCCATGGCGCTCACCGGCGTAGGCGACGACGTCCAGTGTGGACATCACCAGGCCCGCGCCGTTGCCGATGACCCCGACCTGGCCGTCGAGCTTGACGTAGTTGAGGTCCTTCTCCCGCGCTCTGGCCTCCAACGGGTCCGCGGAGTCGGTGACCGCGAGAGTCGCGTGTTCCTTGTGCCGAAAGCGGGCGTTGCCGTCGAGTGTGACCTTGCCGTCCAGCGCCACGATGCGGTCGTTCGCGTCACGCACCAGCGGGTTGACCTCTACCAGCAGGGCGTCCTCGCTGACGAACGTCTCCCACAGCTTCACGATCGTCTCAGCGGCTGACTCCGCGACCGGTGCCGGGAACCCCGCTGCAGTGACGATCGCGCGCGCTGTCGCTTCGTTGACTCCGGTGGCGGGGCCGATGGGGATCCTCACCAGAGCTTCGGGCTTCTCCGCCGCGAGCTGTTCGATCTCCATGCCTCCCTCCGCCGAGGCCATCGCGAGGAAGGTACGGCTCGCGCGGTCGAGCAAGAAGGAGACGTAGTACTCCTCTGCGATGTCGCTGGCCGGTGAGATCAGCACCCGCCGGACCGTGTGGCCCTTGATGTCCATGCCGAGGATGTCTCCGGCCCTGGACGCGGCCTCGCGCGGTGTCGCGGCCATCTTCACGCCGCCGGCCCTGCCTCTGCCGCCTGTCTTCACTTGGGCCTTGACCATCACCGGAGCGCCGATCATTTCGGCGGCGGCACGGGCCTGCTCCGGGGTCTCGGCCACGATCGCAGGGGGTACCGGGACGCCGTGCGCGGCGAAGAGGTCGCGCGCTTGGTATTCGTACAGATCCATCTGTCTGCCTCCCAGCCGCTGGCGTCGATGTCCTGCGGCATGCATGGAGAATAAACGCTTGGGATACTGTATGCAATCCTTCCCCGCGCGCCGCGGCCCTGTTCTCCCGAAGCTGCCGCGAAGTGACAAGTAGCTCTGCGTGAGGCTCAGGCCCTCGGCTCTATGCGCCGGTGAGGGCCACGGGGCCGGGTCAGTTCACAAGGCCGCTCGCACCGCGATGCTGAGGGGGGTCACCGGGCGGGCGAGGAGATCGGTGAGGTTCGTCGAGTCGCCGTCGAGCCTGCCGGCGGCGACATCGCTCTCCAGGCGCGCGAGGAAACCGGCAGTGTTCTCGTCCATGCCGCCCTGGAAGAGGATCTGCCGGAACTCCTGCGGCGTGACGGGCTGGGGCTCGACCGCCGTGCCCGACACCTCGGAAATGGTGCGCGCCAGGTCGGCGTAGGTGAAGGGCTCACCGCCCAACTCGAGCGTCACGTTGGCCTCGTAGTCGGTCAGCAGGGCCTGGGCGTCGCCGCCGGCGTGCAGGAGTACTCCACGAGCGATGTAGCGGGGTACCTCGGCGGTGTAGTTCTCGGTGTACCAGCCGTGCCGCAGAAGCGTGTGGGCGATACCGGATTCGGCCAGCATCTCCTCCGTGGCCTTGTGCTCGGGCGCGAGAACCATCGGGTTGTCCGTCGCGCGCAGGACCGATGTGTAGTAGACGCGGCCGACACCGGCGGCCTTCGCCGCTTCGATGACGTTGCGGTGCTGGGGTAGGGGTTTGAGACTGGTGGGCTCGCATGTTGAGGCGTCGCGTATTCCTGCCAGGGTCATCCCTGTGGTCACCCTGAGCGATGGCCGATGGCTCTCGCTCATGACCACACTCTGGCGTGCTCTCCTGGGGTCGCTTATCATCCGAGAACTGATTGAGGGCGTGACCTCGCGGCTGCGCGGACCTGTAACGGCCCGCCGCTTCCCAGGGGTTACACCGTCTCAGCCAACCATCGTGCTTCGGTGGTCGGGCTGAGGCGGCATGTCTCGGAACGGCCACCTTCACAGAAGGATGTCGGCCGTTGAGTTCCGGACCTTTGACGCGTCTCTTGCTCGTCGCCCTGGCAACTGTCCTGTCTCTGCTAGTCGCAGTCATCGCTGGTGTGCCGCGGATGTGCGGTCGGCCGCCGCCCGGTGTCCCGCCGATCAGCGGGTGCGTTTGAGTACCCGGCTCATCGGCACGATGTCGATGTCCTGGACGCCGTAGTTGCTGAGGTGTTCGTCGACGAAGGCGAGGAGGGTGCCGCCGTCCGGCAGTACGACGTGCGCGACGAGCGAACACTCCCCGCTGGTCGCGGCGGTGAAGCGAATGCCGGGATGTGTCCGCAGAGCGGCGCCGAGTTCACCGATGCGGCCGGGGCTCATGCGGATCCACAGCATGGCGTCGGCGGTGGTGCCCCAGGCCGCCGGGTGGATGTCGGCCTCGAAATAGAGGACGCCGTCCTCGAGGAGCCGGCGGCGCCGACGGGACGCCGTGCTCGGATCGACATTGAGGTTCCGCGCCAGCTCGGAGGTCTCCATCCGGCCGTCGCGCTCGAGCAGTTCGAGGAGCCGACGGTCGGTGAGGTCGAGGTCGCGCGGCGGTGAGACGACAGCGCTCGAGGTCTCGCCCCAGACCTGCAGCAGCTCGTGGACGCGGACGCGCCGCAGACGGGGATCATGCACCAGCCGCTGGAGCGCCTCGTCGGCCTGCGCCGCAGGGGTCACAGAGCCGCACATGAGCTCGGTCGCGTCGCGAGAGAGCCGTACCCAGCGGGTGTGCTCCTGCTCAGCCATCAGCCTTGCGAGGGCGGCGACCCTGTCCGGGGCGCCCTCCGCACGTACGAGCTGCGCCAAGCGGCCACCGAACCCCGGCAGGGTCCGCCCCATGACGCGGACGACCCTCGTGGCCTGGAGGCGGGCCAGACGGCGGGCGACCGTCCGGGCGCTCACCCCGAGCTGCTCGGCGAAGCTTGCGATGCTGCCCGCCGGATCGCGGTCGAGGACAGTGAGGAGCCGTCGGTCCAGTGGGTCGAGCACGACACCCGGGGCATCCGCCGTTGTGTCCGGCACAGCACCTCCCACACGATGCCGAATCCATGCAGATCTTGACGAGAAACACTTGTCTCCGCGGCTCAGAACCCCAAAATATGCTGCATACATGCATCACGCAACCGATCTCGGTGGCGCCCTGCTGAAGTGACCGCAGCAGGGGCCGCTCGCGTGCTCCTGAAGGTGACGCAATTCCACAGGAGAGCCCGATGTCTGTCCCTGACCTCACACGTACGCGTGATCCTGAGATGCCGCGATCGTCCGACACCCGCCTCATCGCGGTCGCAGCCTTCTGCTGCCTCGTCGTGGCGTTGCAGCAGACGCTTGTCGTGCCCGCGGTTCCGCAGTTCCCGAGGCTCCTGGACACCAGCACCGGGCTGACATCCTGGCTGGTGACCGCCACCCTGCTGATCGGCGCGGTCACCACCGCGATCTTCGGACGCCTCTCCGACCTGTTCAGCAAGCGTCGCATCATGATCATTGCGATGTCGTTCGTCCTCGCGGGCTCGGTCCTCGCCCCGCTCGGAGGGATCGAGACGCTGATCGCGGGCCGCGCCATGCAGGGCGTGGGCACCGCACTCGTACCGGTCGCGATGGCTCAGATGAAGGACATCCTGCCCGGGCGACGGGTCGGTGGAGCACTCGCGGTGCTGAGCTCGACACTGGGTGTGGGCGGGTCGATCGGCATCCCGCTGGGTGGCGTGATGCTCTCGGCGCTCGGCTGGGAGTCGATGTTCTGGCTGTCGGCGGCCCTCTCCGTCGCGTCCATCGCGCTCATCGCCGTCGTCCTCCCGCGCAACCGCCCGAGCGACGACAGCGGTTCCTTTGACCTCACGGGCGCGATCCTGCTGTCGGTGGCCCTGCCCGCGCTGCTGGTCGGCCTGTCGCAGGGCGGCATCTGGGGCTGGGGGAGCGTCGCCACGCTCACCACGTTCGGCATCGGAATCGTCGTCACCCTCGGCTGGGGCTTCCTCGAGCTGCGACGGACCTCGCCCATCGTGGACCTGCGCACCTCCGCCTCACGCCCGCTGCTGTTCACCAACCTGGCCTCGCTGGTGCTGGGCATCCTGATGTTCACGAACCTGTTGCTGACCACGCTGCGGCTGCAGGGTTCCGAGGCAGAGGACGGATTCTCGTGGAGCGCGAGCTCGGCGGGATTGGCCATGATCCCGACCGCCTTGGTGATGTTCGCCGTCGCCCCTCTCAGCGCCGGGATCGCCCAGCGTTTCGGTCCGCGCAGCGTTCTCACCATCGGAGCGGCCGTCACAGCCGTCGGCTACAGCCTGGGCCTCGTTGCCTCCTTGAACGCGCCGCTGGCGATCGTGTGGACCACGGTCATCAGCGCCGGTGTCGGCATCGGCTACGCGGCACTGCCCATGCTTGTCGTCCGCTACGCCCCCGACCGGGAGATCGGATCCGCGAACGGGGTCAACGCACTCCTGCGCGCGATCGGCACCGCGATCGCCAGCGCCCTCGTCGCCGCGCTCACCGCGGCCATGGCACCCTCCGGAGGCGCCCGCGGCGGATCGTCGGCCGAGGCACTCACCACGATCGGATCCATCGGCTTCGCCCTCGGCGCGGCCACCATCGTCCTCGCCGCGCTCGCCCGCGCCTCGAACGAGGCGCCGTCGAAGGCCCTGCCCGAACGGGCGTGACGACGAGCTGGCCCGCCCGGCCCGATACCTCCCCCTTCCCCTCCTATCCCCGACCTCAACCTGGAGAAAATATGCCGAAGCTTACTAGGCGAAGCCTGCTCGCAGCCGGAGCGGGAGCCACCGCCGGAGGGTTCCTCGTCCCCTCTGCCGCAGCCGCCCCCGCCCGGGCAGCGACCACCGCCACCGTGTCCGGTCCGGGCGGGCGCGCTATCGACACCCACGCGCACATCTACCCGGCGGGGTATCTCGACCTGCTGGAGGAGAGCGGCGTCCCCGCGGCCAGCACCGCGATCGCCCGCGGGATCGCCGCCGACTCGACCGATGCGGACCTCTCGGCCCGGCTGCGCTGGATGGACCGCGCGAACGTCGAGACCCAGATCATCGCCGTGACACCCCAGTCGCCGTCGGGCCCCCAGAGCAGTTCGTCACTGGCCGCCGCGCGCCGCATCAACGACGAATACGCCACGCTCGTAAGACGCCACCCCGGCCGCTTCCTCGCCTACGGTGCCGTCCCCCTCCCCCATGTGGAGGAGTCCCTCGCCGAGATTCCGCGCCTGTTCGACGAACTCGGATGCATCGGCATCTCCCTGACGACGGTGCTGCCCGGTGGGCTCTCACCGGCAGACAAGAGGTTCGACCCGATATGGGAAGCGCTCGACGAGCGCGCGGCGACAGTGAACGTGCACCCCACCGGCTCCGGCGCCCTGTCCCCGATGATCAACTCGCGTCATCTGGAATGGGTGAACGGCGCCCCCGTGGAGGACGCCACGGCAGTGCTCCACCTACTCAAGGCAGACATCCCGCGCCGCTACCCGAACCTGCGCTTCCACATCGCCCACCTCGGCGGAGATCTCCCCTTCCTCGTCCAGCGGATCGAGGACAACTACACCGACTGGCAGGCCTTCCCGGCATCGCCCCTCGGCACCCTGCGCACCATGTGGTTCGACGCCGCGAATTTCCACGAACCCTCGCTCCGGCTCACCGTCGAGACCTTCGGTGCCGACCGCGTCCTGGCCGGCTCAGACCACCCCTACTTCCAGGAGGAGAAGTACGTCAGGGCATTCGACTACATCCGCAACGCCCGCCTGCCCGCCGAGGACATCCGTGCCATCCTTTCCGGCAACGCTGACAGCCTCTACCGGGTGCCTTCGAAAGAGGAGTGAGTGAGCAGGCTCGCAGGATCCCGGGTTACTACGTCGAGCGGCATGCCAGCGACGACCGTCGGTGCCCCCTATCTCTGACACGGTGCACGGTAGCCACCTCGACGCTGATGGCCCTCGTTGCTTCGGGGGACCGCAGAGGCCCCCGGCCCGCCTTGGCCGGTCCGAAGTCGTGACCGGTTCGGTGCCGTGCGCGCCTGTCCTCGCGCGGGGGCGCCTTCGAACAGTTCGGCTGGCCGCCCATTCGGCCCTCGCCGCGAGTGAACGTGCTCGTGGAGCTGACGGGTGGCGGTGCGTCAGTGTTCTCCGCCTGCCGCTTTGATGGCGCCGGCGGCGGCCGGGTCCGGCGTTGACGGCATCCGCGTTTCGAGGAGGCGCCTGGTGTGCATGCCGTTGACGGCGCCGACGAAGGGGGGTGGATGCTGTAGCCGAGCATGCGGCGGATGTCCTCGGAGACGCCCTGGCGGTGTCGCGGTCGGTGGAGAGGGTGTAGGTCTCCTGGGGGCGTAGCCACCGCCCGCAGTGCTGGGCGGTGACGGCGAGCTGGTCGGTGTCGGAGCGGTTGGCTCCGCCGCCGTGCCGGAGGGTGCCGAGGAAGAACACGCAGGATCCCGCGGGCATGGTCGCGGGCAGCCGCGGGTCGCTGTCGGTGGGGCGGCGTCCTTCGTTCCAGCGGTGACTGCCGGGCAGGACCACCGTGGCGCCGTTGTCGAAGGTAACTGCTCAGCGCGCTGGCCTTGCCAAGGCGCTCGTGGAAGTCCTCCGCCAGGGCGATGAGCAGGCCTCTGCGGGTGCCGAAGTAGCGGTAGGGCAGGCCGACACTGACCCCGGCCCTGCGGGCCACGGCCGCCACCTCGAGCTGTCCGGCCGCCGCGAGTTCCTCGGCGGCAGCGCACAGCAACCCGTCGTCATTGTCCGCCTGGACGGTGAGTTGAACTCAACTGACTATCGGGGCCATGGCACCTGGCAAGACAACCCGGGGATCGGCCGCCCGTGCTGACGGTGCGAGCCACGGGGCCGGGTCAGTTCACAAGGCCGCTCGCACCGCGATGCTGAGGGGGGTCACCGGGCGGGCGAGGAGATCGGTGAGGTTCGTCGAGTCGCCGTCGAGCCTGTCGGCGGCGACATCGCTCTCCAGGCGCGCGAGGAAACCGGCAGTGTTCTCGTCCATGCCGCCTTGGAGGAGGATCTGCCGGAACTCCTGCGGCGTGACGGGCTGGGGCTCGACCGCCGTGCCCGACACCTCGGAAATGGTGCGCGCCAGGTCGGCGTAGGTGAATGAGACGCCGCCCAACTCCAGCGTCACGTTGGCCTCGTAGTCGGTCAGCAGGGCCTGGGCGTCGGCCTCGGCGAAGTCCGCCCGCGTCGCGGCCGCGATGCGTCCGTCGCCGCCGGCGTGCAGGAGTACTCCACGAGCGATGTGGCGGGGTACCTCGGCGGTGTAGTTCTCGGTGTACCAGCCGTGCCGCAGAATCGTGTGGGCGATACCGGATTCGGCCAGCATCTCCTCCGTGGCCTTGTGCTCGGGCGCGAGAACCATCGGGTTGTCCGTCGCGCGCAGGACCGATGTGTAGTAGACGCGGCCGACACCGGCGGCCTTCGCCGCTTCGATGACGTTGCGGTGCTGGGGTACACGCCTCCCCACCTCGCTGCCGGAGATGAACAGCAGGCGGTCCACGCCGTCGAAGGCGGCTTCGAGTGCTTCCCGGTCGTCGTAGTCCGCGGTGCGGACGGTGACGCCGCGTGCGGCGAACGGGGCAGCCTTGTCCGCGTCGCGTGCGACGGCGGTGATCGAGGCGGACTCGACGTTCTTGGCCAGCAGCTGGTCGGTGACCAGGGTGCCGAGCTGTCCGGTCGCAGCGGTGACAGCGTATGTCGTCATGGTGCTGATCCTTCGAGGGGGTGTGGGGTTCCGGGTTCGAGGCCGGGGTGCTTGGTGGGCTGGTGCGGTGATGTGCTCGCCGCACCGTGCGGGAGCTTTGCCTCAGCTCTGCATGGAGTCCGCGGGTTTGTTGGCCGTGGGCGAGGTCCTGGGGATGCGGGGGTCGGCGAGGCTGATCAGGAGGAGTGCCGCGCCCAGGGCGGCGAAGACGATCGCGAACAGGATGATGCCGCCGTTGGTCGCGCCGCCGGCGAAGGTGGCGCCGATGAGGCCGGTGGCGATGAACCCTCCGATGTAGGAGGCGGTCCGGTAGAACCCGCTGTTCACGCCGATCTGGTCGGGTGCGCTCTTCAGGTAGAGCATGGCCTGATTGCCGACGTTTCCCAGTCCCATCGCGACGCCCAGGAAGGTCATCGCGATCACGGGCCAGACGAGCCAGTCCTGGGCGCCGGACAGCCACAGGCATCCCCCGCCGGCCACGACGAAGACAGCCGTGCCCACGAGCATCAGCCGGATCGAGTGGCTCTTGCCGAGCATCAGGGCGACCACGGCGCTCATGACCGACATCGGCAGCATCAGCAGGCCGATCCTGCCCGGATCGACGCCGCGGGCCTCCTCCAGCCACTGCCCCACGCCGTACAGCGCGCCGTACATGACGGTGAAGGTCATGATCAGACGCACGTAGGTGCGCCGCAGGGCTCCGTTGCTCGCGAGCATCCGCACATCCACGAGGGGGGAACGCTGCCGCCGCTCCCAGTACGTCAGCGCGAGAGCGACTCCCGCGAAGACGGCGAGCAGCCACCAGCGGGGATCGGCCAGGTCGCTGAGAAAGCCGAGCAGGGCGGTCATCAGGACGGCGAACAGCAGGATTCCGACCGGATCCATGTGCTGGGTGAACGAGGCGCTGTGGTCCCGGCGGTCGAGAGCGCCCCGAGGTACGAACACCAGGGTGGCGATGAGGCTCACCACGGCCAGCGGCACGTTGATGACGAACACCGACCGCCAGCCGAAGCCGGAGACCAGGGCTCCGCCGAGCGGCAGCCCGATGGCCGCTGTCACCTGGCCGGCGGCCGCGACCAGGCTGAGGATCCGGCTGGGGAGGGGAACCCCCGCAGCCTCGGCCTTGAGGTTGATCATCATCATCGCCGTCGGATAGGCCGCGGAGGTTCCCAGACCGATGATCAGGCGGGAGACCACCAGCCAGGAGATGTTCGGCGCCACCCAGCCGACCGCACCGCCGATCCCGACCAGCACGATGCCGGCCATGAACACCGACCGTGCCCCGTAGCGGGTGGCCAGCCTCCCCATCAGCGGCTGGCAGATCGCGCTGACCAGGTACAGCGCGGACACGAGCAGGGCTGTCTGGACCGCGGTCACGCCGAGGTCGTCCGCGATGCTCACCAGCGCGGTGGCGATGATGGACGAGTTGATCGGGTTGAGGGTGACTCCGAACAGGAGGGTCCAGGTGAACCCGCGGCTGAAGACGCGGCTTTCCGGGGTGGTGGTGCGCGGCATGGCTCAGTCCCGCGTCCGGCGCAGGGCCGCGAGGACGTCCGCGGTGGTGCCGGTCTCGGCGATGGCCGGCAGCGCGAGCGTGAGGCTGAGCCGGCCGCGTTCGACGCTCAGGTCCGTGACCGCGTCCGTGGGGACGGTGACGGAGTACCCCGCGTCGTAGGCCGCCCTGGCCGTGGACTCCACACCCATCCCGGTCGCGATGCCGGTGACCACGACGTTCGTCACGGCCCGGTCGGCCAGCAGCCCGGTGACCTCTGCGGAGGTGAAGGCGCTCAGGGCCTTCTTCGCCACCTGCAGGTCCTTCTCGGCGACCGGCAGCCGCTCGTCCAGGACGGCGAAGTCGGCCGGGGGCTCGCCGCCGGGCAGCGGCACCTCGGTGCGCCCTGCGGGACGCCCGAGGGCGGTCACCCAGATGACCGGCAGCCCGGCCGCGTGGAAGGCGTCGGCCAGCTCCGCGGTCCGCTCGACGATCCGCCGGGCGTCCTCGGCCCCGGCCAGCGCGAGGATGCCGTTCTGGAGGTCGATCGCGATCAGCGCACTGACGGGGTCGATCCTGGTGATGCTCATGATGGTCCCTTCGATGACGGGGTGGTCGGGGTCGTATCGGGGCCGAGGAGACGCCGCAGCAGGACGACCGCGTCGGCCAGCTGCCGCTGCTCGGCCGGGGTGAGCTCGGCGACGAGCCGGCCGCGCAGCCAGTCCGCCTTGTGGGCGCGCACCGCCTCGATGGCGGCGGTCCCCTCGTCCGTCAGGTCCAGCCTGCGGCGACGGCCGTCGCGCGGATCAGGCGACACGGCGACCAGACCCGCGTCGACCAGAGTGGAGACCGTGCTGCTCATCGACTGGGGGCTCACGTACTCCGCCCGGGCCAGCTCGGCACTGGTCGCACCTGGTGCCTGATGCAGCCGGGCCAGCACGGTCTGCTGCGACAGGGTGAGATCGCCGACGGCCTGCGACTCACCACTCAGGCGGCGGGTGTATGCCCATATCAGGGCACGTATGTCCTCGGACAGCTCGGCAGGATCCACGGCATTCGACATACTTGCAATATACATATCATCAGGGAAACTGACAAGTTTCATGGAGCATTCCCGCGCATCGGGAGGGACCGACGAGCAGCGAAGGGTGGTCTCCCACCTGACCGGGAAAAGACCTCGACGGTTTAGCGGTGCCGACGGGGCGCTGCCTGTCGGCCAATCTCGTCTACAAGCGAGTGTCGACCGACCAGCAGTCGACCGACCGTCAGGACCTTGTCCTGGACGAGGCCGGGATCGAGGACCCGGTTGTCTTCGAGGAGGATGCCGGAACGTCCAGCCGCCTTCACCCGCTTCAGCGGCCGAAGTTCGGCGAACTGCTGGCGTACGCGCGGCCGGGCGACACCGTGCACATCTCCGAGATGCTCCGCCTGGTGCGCGGCACCGGACACATCCTTGACGTGCTCGACGTCCTGCACCGAGACCATCTCGCCCTGCGCATCCACGACGGCGCGTTCTCCGGCATGGACCTCACCGCACGCCACCCGCGCACCGGAGAACTGCTGTTCACCGTGAAGTTCATGGTGCAGACCCTCGCCCGTGTCCTCCGGCTCCCACTCCTGCCGCACCCCAAGCTCCTTCCGGTCCTCATGACCGGACCAACGTCGCCGAGCACGGCCCCCGATGACCCCAGAAGATCGAAAACGCTGACAACCGCACCCCAGATCCGCTGCAGAGAGCTACTTACACTTCGCGGCAGCTCCGGGAGAACAGGGCCGTCGCGGCAGCGGCCACCCGGGCACTGGACGGGCTGAGCAGCAGCATCGGTAGCGGAGGAGGGCCCGCAAGAGGGAGGCAGCACCCCTGGGGCCCAACCCTGTGAACGGTCCGGTCGACCCGGTCAAGAAGACGGAGACGCCTGACCGGAGGCGTCAGACTGAGGCCTCGTGCTGCTCGGCGTACATCGTGCGCGTCGTCTCCGTATGACGGCGCATCAGCTCGCAGGCGTGCTGGGCATTGTGAGCGGCGACGGCCCTGATGAGGGAGGCGTGCTCGTCCCAGGCCTTGCGCCCGCGTACGAGGGCGATCGGCGCGTAGTACCAGCGCATGCGCCGGTCGACCATGGCGATGTGCTCAATGAGTACGGAGTTGCCCGCGATCTGCATCAGCTCGGCGTGCAGGTTTGCGTTGGCTGCGACGAGGCCCTCGGAATCATCGGCGGCGAGAGCCCTCTCGCCGGCCTCCTGCAGCTCCCACAGGCGCTCGATGTCCTTCGGTGTGGCTCGCTCCGCCGCCAGTAGAGCGGACTCCGACTCCAACAGGGCGCGCACTGCCATCAGGTGGTCGGCTTCCTCCTTCGTGGGCACGTGGACGAACGCTCCCTGCGCCGGCCTCAGGTCCACCCACCCCTCGGTGCAGAGGCGTTGCAGTGCTTCCCTTACGGGTTGCCGGCTCACCCCGAGCTGGGCGGCGAGTTCGGCCTCCACGATGTGCTCGCCGGGCTGCAGCACCCGCTTGATGATCATGTCGGCAATGGCGTCGTAGACGGCCTGCCTCAGAGGCACTGGCCGCTCCACCGCGCGCACTTCGCGGCGTACGGCTGTCCCTGCGGGCGCCTTGCGCCCGGCCGCCACTGAGCGGCCTCCATTCGTCATGCCCAACTCCCCGGTTTGGTCGATTCGGCCCGGACGCGAAGACCGGGGCCCGATTGGTTTGAGTATACGGTCGACGAAAGACAGAAGTTGAGATACGGCCGGATGTGCCGAGGTTGGCATCGTGCCCTGCGGCAGGGCTGGACACGCAAAAACGAAGTGTATACAGTATCCAAATACCTACAGGGAGGAGCCACAGTGAAGATCGCAGTCGTCGGCGCCGGAGCGATCGGCGCCTACTGGGGCGCCGCATTGCACCGGGGTGGAGCCGAAGTGCACCTCATCGCGCGAGGAGAGCACCTGCGTGTGATGCGAGAGAGCGGAGTGCGCGTGATCAGTCCGCGCGGCGACTTCGTGGCACGCCCGAACGCAACGCACGACCCGGCCGAGGTCGGGCCTGTCGATTACGTCTTTCTCGGGTTGAAAGCGCACAGTTACCCTTCCTGCGCCCCCCTCGTGGAACCCCTGCTCGGTGAGCACACGGCCGTGGTCGCGGCACAGAACGGAATCCCGTGGTGGTACTTCCACGACCTTCCCGGGCCGTACCGGGGCCACCGCATCGAGACGGTCGACCCTGGCGGTGCCACCAGCGCCGTGCTGCCACCAGAGCGGGCCATCGGCTGCGTGGTCTACCCGGCCACGGTCATCGAGGCGCCCGGCGTCATCCGGCATCTGGAGGGCACACGCTTCTCTATCGGCGAGCCATCGGGCGAGATCTCCGGGCGCTGCACAGCGCTGAGCGAGGCGATGATCGCTGGAGGACTGAAGAGCCCGGTCGAGGCTGACCTGCGCGACGACATCTGGATCAAGCTGATGGGAAACGTTGCCTTCAATCCGCTCAGCGCGCTGACGAGGGCGACGATGGTCGAGATCTGCCAGAACCCGCACACCAAACAACTCGTGGTGCAGATGATGGAGGAGACCCTCGACATCGCCGCCAGGGTCGGCAGCGCCCCGGACATCTCCATCGAGAAGCGGCTGCGCGGCGCGGAGAACGTCGGACACCACAAAACCTCGATGCTGCAGGATCTTGAGGCCGGCAAGCAGTTGGAGCTCGACGCCATCGTGACGGCCGTGGTGGAAATGGCGGACATCACGGGCGCTGATGCCCCGACGCTGCGTGCCGTGCACGCGGCTACAGACCTCCTCGCGCGGACCTGCGCGCCAGCGGTCACGCGGGACAAGGGAGTTGCCGGCAAGGAGGCGCAGACCGTATCCGCTTAGCAGCCCACCGGCAGGTGTTCTGCTGATCGCTGCTCAGACGTGCAGCAGGTCGTGACCTGGTGTCTCGTCGTCCACCTCCATGCTGGCCAGTGGTAGCCGACCACCTTCGCCCTCACGGCCCCAGCGGGCACTCTTCGCGATCACCTTGGCTGCACGGCAGCACCGTCCGCGGAAACCTCCGAAACCAAGGACCGGTTCGGTCATGAGCATCTTCCGAACCTCCTCTCCTGAACCGCCTGCCGGGCCCCGAGAGTGGGACGCTCCCGGGCCCGGCAGGCACCCACAACCCAGGGAGCACGGTGAACCGCCGAGCAAAGATCGTATGCACCCTTGGGCCTGCCACTGACAAGGCGCCGCTGCTCGCACAGCTCATCGACGCCGGAATGGACGTGGCGCGGCTCAACTTCAGTCACGGCACGCGCTCCGACCACCAGGCCCGTTACGACATGGTCCGCCAGGTCTCCACCGAACGCGGCCGCGCCGTCGGCGTACTTGCGGACCTGCAGGGCCCGAAGATCCGGCTGGGGCGGTTCGCCGCCGGCCCGGTTGTCTGGGCGACCGGCGAGCGGATCGTGATCACAACGGCCGACTGCCCGGGCGACCATGACCGCGTCTCCACCACGTACCGTCATCTGGCGGCCGACGTGCAGCCGGGCGATCGCCTGCTGGTCGACGACGGAAGGGTCGAACTGTGCGTGCTCGACACCGCCGGGAGCGACATCCGATGCCGTGTCGTGCACGGCGGCCCGGTCAGCAACCACAAGGGCATCACGCTGCCAGGGGGCGCCGTCAGCGTTCCCGCGCTGTCGGACAAGGACACCGAGGACCTGAGGTTCGCGCTGCGCGCGGGGGTCGACATGGTTGCCATGTCTTTCGTCCGCGCTCCGCACGAGGTGGAGCTCCCACGCGCAGTCATGGACGAGGTCGGCAGACGGGTGCCCGTCATCGCCAAGCTGGAGAAGCCGGAGGCCGTCACAGACCTCCCAGAGATCGTGGAGGCCTTCGACGGCCTGATGGTGGCGCGCGGCGACCTGGGTGTGGAAATGCCGATGGAGCAGATACCCACCGTGCAGAAACGGGCCGTCCGCCTGTGCCGCGACGCGGCGAAGCCGGTGATCGTCGCGACCCAGATGCTCGACTCGATGGTCAGCGACCGTCGACCCACCCGGGCAGAGGTGTCGGATGTCGCCAATGCGGTCCTCGACGGAGCGGACGCCGTGATGCTGTCCGCGGAGACGAGTGTGGGCGCCCATCCCGCACACACGGTGGCCACGATGGCGCGGATCGTCGAAGAAGCAGAGTTCGCCGTGCCGCAGACGCTCCCGGCCGACGGGCCGGAATGGGGCACTGACGTACAAGGGCAAGCCGCATCCGGCGCTGGTGACGCGATCGCAGCGGCGGCGTGCGCGGTCGGCAGGCGTCTTGGCGCAGTTGCCCTGTGTTGCCTCACCCGAACCGGCGACACCGCCCGGCGCCTGGCACGCCGACGGCCGCCGCTGCCGCTCTATGCGCTCACCCACGACGACTCTGTCCGGGTGCAGCTGTCGCTCTCCTGGGGGGTCGCGTCCGCGGTGCTGGCACCCGCCACCACCGCGGAGACGATGCCGGCCGAAGTAAGCCGACTGCTGCTCTCCATGCGCGCGTGCCGTCCAGGCGATGTTGTCGTGGTGGTGTCGGGGAGCATCAGTGGCGTGCCGGGTTCGACAGACTCGCTGCGCGTGTTGCGCGTGGAGGGATGACAGCGGAGCAGTTGCTGACCCCCGGCATCTGCAGTGGCCTGTCAACGGCCGTCTGTGGCCCGGATCAGGGTCCGGGCAGCGGCAGGACCTCCACGTCGCCTCCTGCCTCCCCGACACAAGTCCCTCTGGACACCGAAACTAAGACTGCATACAGTATACGGAGATTTCGCCGTGAGGGTGTCACGGAAACAGGCGGACTGGCGGACAGGCGGACAGGTCAGGCGACCCCCACGACATCCGGCCGGAGCCGATACGCCGCGGAATGGGGCCCCGCCTCCAGGGGCTGAACGCGGGCCCATGGTTGGCCTAGAACACATACCGTATGCAATCCCGCATCAGCAGGGATTGCGGCACTCAGGAGTCTCCATGACGAAGTCAAGCCGCCTGCGCGACCGGCAGGACGGGGGTGAAGACCCGGTTGTCGCGCAGCAAGGCCCACAGGACGCCGGCGCGTCGGCGAGCCAGAGCGATGACGGCCTGGACGTGCTTGCAGCCCTCGTCGCACTTCTTCAGGTAGATGTCGCGGTTCGGCCCGTCGCGGATGGTCTGGGCGGACATGTGGAACACCCGTCGCAGGCGGCGGCTGTGGCGCTTGGGCCTGTGCTGCCTCCGGAGCGGTCGTGGCAACCGTGTCGGCACCCCCGACGCTGCGGTTGGCCTGCCAGGCCGTCAGCCGTGCTCGCCCGCGGCGGCGGATCGCCGCCGGGGTCTGGTAGCCGGTCAGCAGGACCAGGGCGCCCCGGAGAGCCGGACGGCCACTCCTGAGAAGCCACCACCGGCAGAGACCCATAAGCCACATCCGGCCCTCCCGGGCCGCCTGACAACTTACGGAGGAACCATGGCCAAAGCACTTGAGGGAGTCCGCGTCGTCGACATGACGCACGTCCAGTCAGGGCCCTCGACTACGCAGATCCTCGCCTGGCTCGGTGCTGACGTGATCAAGGTGGAGGCGCCCGGCCGCGGTGACATCACCCGGGGGCAGCTGCGAGACGTGCCCGACGCGGACAGCCTCTACTTCACGATGCTGAACTGCAACAAGCGCAGCATCACGGTGAACATGAAGTCCGATCAGGGCAAGGACGTGTTCACCAGGCTCGTCCAGGAGGCCGACCTTCTCGTGGAGAACTTCGGTCCGGGTGTGATGGATCGTTTCGGATTCAGCTGGGAGCGGCTGCAGGAGCTGAACGAGCGGCTCATCTACGCGTCCATCAAGGGATTCGGGCCCGGGCGGTACGCGGACCTCAAGGCGTACGAAGTGGTGGCCCAGGCCATGGGCGGTGCCATGAGCACCACCGGATTCGAAGACGGGCCGCCCACCGCGACGGGCGCCCAGATCGGCGACTCCGGCAGCGGCATTCACCTTGTGGCCGGCATTCTCGCCGCCCTTTACCAGCGCACGCACACCGGGCGCGGCCAGCGCGTCATGGTGGCCATGCAGGACGCCGTCCTCAACCTGTGCCGGGTCAAGCTCCGCGACCAGCAACGGCTGACGCACGGTCCGCTGGCCGAGTACCCCAACAAGACGTTCGACGACGAGGTGCCGCGCTCGGGAAACGCGTCCGGCGGCGGCCAGCCCGGCTGGGCCGTGAGGTGCGCGCCGGGCGGACCCAACGACTACGTCTACATCGTCGTCCAACCCGTCGGCTGGAAGCCGATCACCGAGCTGATCGGCCGCCCGGAACTCGCCGACGACCCGGAGTGGGCCACCCCCGAGGCTCGTGTCGCCAGGCTGGACAAGGTCTTCTCGCTCATCGAGGAGTGGACCTCCGGGCTCACCAAGTGGGAGGTCATGGACCGGCTCAACGCTCACGACATCCCGTGCGGCCCGATCCTCTCGACGAAGGAACTCATCGCCGACCCCACCCTGGCCGAGCTGGGCACCGTGGTCGAAGTGGACCACCCCGAGCGGGGCAGCTTCAAGACGGTCGGATGTCCACTGCGACTGTCCGACTCCCCCGTGGAGGTGGAACGTTCGCCACTGCTGGGCGAGCACACGGAGGAGGTGCTGGGCGCCCTCGGCTACGCGCCACAGGAGATCGAGGAGCTCCGGGGCGCCGGCGCACTCTGACCGGAGGACGGGGGCGCTACGACGCACAAGGAGGCCGCTGATGCCGCAGCCTTGGGCGGGACACGAACGCTGCACAGGTAGAGGGAGTGTTCCGGTGGCTCGATCTTCAACGCGACCCGAAATCCAGTCGCCCTCGGGAGCGGTCGACGCGACCGCCCGGCCACATCCCCCACAAGACCGGCGCCGGCGGGGCCCCGGGCGGGTCGGGGCGTGCAGAGGAGGCCGGCCCGGACATCGAGCAAATTCTGGCGAACAGCGGCTGCAAAGTCGACGTCAGCATTCTGGGCACGGCATTCCACATTTATGATTCAGTTTTTTCGGACGGTGGGCGTCAGTCGGCGTCGACAGCAGACACTGCCCGCGCCTGACAAAAGACCAATAACGGCAGGCTGCCTGCTGGGGCGTATTTATGTACCAGGCTCCACTACCGGCATACCCTCGTTCTCCTGGTGATATGGCGACGTCGAATCCGGCGAGGTCGCGCCTACATGCATGAATGCTCCTCCGTCGAAAAATTGTCGTGCGAGCCCTTGTGTTGTCCGAAAATAGCTCCTACCGTTTCGGCATTAATCCGGGCCGCGCGCTCTCCCGTAATAGTTGCTGTGCTGCTCACTGCACAGCGCTAAGAGGTGAATTGCGGGCTAAAGGCTAGAACGACCTGATCAGGAGTCCGAATTATGTCTCGCACGACACGCCCCGTGGCGCTTGCCCGTAACGGCATGGTGAGTTCACCGCATTACCTGGCCTCCACAGCGGGCCTGCAGGTCCTCCAGGAGGGTGGCTCCGCGGTGGACGCGGCGGTCGCGATCAACGCCACGCTCGGTGTGGTCTATCCCCACATGACCGGTCCGGGCGGCGATGCGTTCTGGTTGATCTACGACGCGGAGTCACGGCGCGTCCACGCGCTCAACGGCAGTGGTCGGGCCGGCGCGGCCGCCACCCGCGACTTCTACCGCCGACAGGGGCATCACGAAATTCCCACCCGGGGTCCACGGGCGGTAGTGACCGTGCCCGGCGCCGTGGACAGCTGGTGCACCGCACACGATCGGTACGGCAAGCTGCCGCTGGAGCGGTTGCTGGCACCTGCCATCACCTACGCCCGGAGCGGGTTCGCGGTCTGCGCCGGACTTGCCTCGTGCACGGCCGAGTTGACCGACATGCTCAGTACCCATGAGGCCACCCGCAGCACGATGCTGCCCGGCGGCAGCGCGTCGCTCATGGGGGAAGTCCTCTCACTGCCGAAACTCGCCGAGACGTTGGAAGCGGTCGCGCAGAAGGGCCGGGACGGCTTCTACCAAGGCCCGGTGGCCGATGAAATCACCCGTGCCCTGCAGAGCCAGGGCGGCCTGCTCACCACCGCCGATTTCGCCGCGCACTCCTCCGACTGGACCGAGCCGATCAGCACGACGTATCGCGGCTACCGCGCCTACCAGCACGGACCGAACTCTCAGGGATTCGCGCACCTCATGGCGCTGAACATCCTGGAGAATTTCAACATCTCAGGGATGGACCACCACGGACCCGGTTACGTACACCTGCTGGTCGAAGCCACCAAGCAGGCGTTCGGCGACCGCGACCGCTACCTCACCGACCCCGAATTCGCCGACATCCCACTGGACCGGCTGCTGTCTGCGGAGTACGCGGCGGACATGGCCGGCCGGATCACGGACGCACCAGGGAGCCCGCTGATGCCGGCCACGCGACTGGGAGGCGACACCACCTGCAGTGTCGTGGTGGACGCCCAGGGCAACGCGGTATCGGTGATCCAGAGCCTGTACCACGAGTTCGGCTCCGGATACATCGGCGGGGAGACCGGCGTCCTCCTCCAGAACCGCGGCTCGTTCTTCTCACTCGACGACGAGCACCCGAACCGGCTGGAACCGGGCAAGCGCACCTTCCACACGCTGATGCCCGGCATGCTCTTCCGCGACGGACAGCCGTACCTGGTGTACGGAACGATGGGCGGCGAAGGGCAGCCGCAGACGTCGACCGCGCTGGTCACCCGGATCGTGGATTTCGGTTGCGATGTGCAGACCGCCATCGACGCGCCGCGCTGGCTGTACGGGCGCACCTGGGGCGAGGCCCGGCGCGACCTGCGGATGGAGAGCCGATTCTCCGCAGCCACCCTCGACACCCTCGGAAACCTGGGACATCCCGTCCGACAGGCCGGTGCCTGGGACGACACGATGGGCCATGCCCAAGCCATCCGCATCACCGACGGCGTACTCGCGGGCGGCGCAGACCCGCGTGGAGAGGGCCTGGCGCTCGGCTGGTGACGGTGACCGGAACACAGGCGAAAGGAGCACGGCCATGAAGCTCGAACCGAACATCTGGCTCTGGCTCATAGCCTTCGTGCCGCTGGGACTGCTGCTCTTCCTCATGCTGTTTCGCCGCTGGGGAGCCGCCGAGGCAGGCGTCGTGGGCTGGATGGTGACCGCGCTGATCGCGCTGACGGTGTTCAAGTTGCCCGTCGACGCAATCGGATTGAAGAGCGTGAAAGGCTTCTTCGAATCGATCACCATCATCTACATCATCCTGGCCGCGATCTTGATCTATGACGTGGCGAAGGAGGCCAATGCGTTTGAACCGCTCCAGCGGGGAATGACGCGCATCTTCGCCCACCCGCTGCTGCAGATCATGGCAATCGGCTGGGTGTTCGGAGGATTCCTGCAAGGGATCACCGGATTCGGCGTGCCGGTCGCAGTGTGTGCACCCCTGCTGATCGGCATCGGAGTACGCCCGGCCTACGCAGTGGCCATCGCACTCATCGGGCAGGCGTGGAACAACACGTTCGGCACCCTGGGAGCCGCCTGGCTCGGGTTGGAGCAGGTCACCAAGCTGTCGGCGGACCAGAGCGCCACCACCGCGTGGCAAACCGCGTTGCTGATCTTGGTCGTCGTGGTCGCGAGCGGGTTCGTGATTTCTTGGATGTACGGCGGATTCCGCGGCCTGCGCGAGGGTCTCGTGGCGGTGCTCTCGATATCCGTGGCGCAGGGCGGGGTCACGATAGCCCTCGCGAAGTGGAATCCGACCCTCAACGGATTCGCTGCAGGCCTCGCGGCGCTGCTCGTGGCCGCCGGCCTTGCGCGGTTGCCGATGTACCGCCGGCCGTCGCGCGTGACGAACAGTCGCGTACTGGAGCCGGCGCACCAGGCCGACGCCATGGTGGCGGCGCCACGCGCAGCGGACACGGTCTCGGGCGGACGACACACGTCACCTCCTGCGCCCGCCGCCGCCCCGGGAGGCGCGATGCCGATGACACTGTCGGCCGCGTTCATCCCGTACGGCACCCTGCTCGTGGTCACCTGTGTGGTTCTGCTGGTCGGCCCGCTCAACGAGGTGCTGTCACGGCCGAGTGTGGGATTGAGCTTCCCATCGACCAACACCGGGCTCGGGGTGGTCACCGAGGGATCGACTGAGCGATTCGAGTTCGCCACGCATGCCGGAACGCTGCTCCTGGTGACCGCGGTGATCAGCTACGTCGTCTACCGCAAGCGCGGGCACCTCGACCGCGGCACCTGGCGCCGCGTCCTCAGCAGCACGGTGGAGAAGTCGGTGGCACCCACCATCGCGGTCATCACGCTGGTCGGGATGGCCGAGGTGATGCAGGCATCAGGGCAGGCGGCCGTGCTGGCCACCCAGGTCGCGGTGTGGACCGGCGGGATCTACCTCCTGTTGGCGCCCATGGTCGGGCTGTTCGGCACCTTCATCACCGGCTCCAACATGTCCAGCAACCTGCTGTTCGGAAACTTCCAGCAAGCCACCGCCCAAGCGGGCGGGCTGAGCACTTCAGCTGTTCTCAGCGCGCAGACCGCAGGCGCGGCGACCGCCAGCGCCATCGCGCCCAGCAAGATCCTTCTCGGCACGACCACCGCAGCCATCGCCGGGCAGGAGGGCAAGGTGCTACGGCTCCTGCTGCCGTTCGCGGTGGGCGTCACCCTCGTCGTCGGGTTGATCACCACATTTCTGCTGAACTGACGGCAACGCACCGGAGGTAGTCGAGATGAACCGGAACGCGCGCATCCAGACCTGGGCGACTCTCGTGGCCGTGATGGGCCTGCCACTGCTGTATGTCGGTGGTGTCCACCACATGTTGCCGCTCTCCGTCATCGGGCTGGTCACCTTTACGGCAGCCCTGCTGGGGAGTCTCACGCCGCGATTCCTTCCCCAGCCGGCCGAGACAGCCAGAACCGAGAGCTCCAGCATCGAGGCGGCGGGCGGACCCGACGTCGCAGCACCACGCTGATTCCGCCGATCGGAGCGACCGTGCTGATCGCAGCCCTCGACACGAGTGGCGACGACCGGCACGGTCGCTCCATGCCGCCTGCCTCAGTGTCCGTTCGGGCGTGCGCCCGAGCGGGTCAACACGACGGCACAAGTCGCCTGCCCGCCAAAGGAGTTCAGGGGTACGGACGACGGCGGGCCGACGGGCTGCATGCACCTGAGCGGTCGGGCCGTAGGACCAGCCTGTGTGGTGCATCGGCAACGTACAGCAGGAGTTCCTCGATGAACGACGCCTTGAGGTCCCGGTCACCACCCGGCACCGTCGCGATGACGAACTCGATCTCCCCCAAGGCAGGGAGCCGGCCGATTCCGGTGAGATCGCTCAGTCCGTACGGCACGAGCCTGCGCGCGGAAACGGCCAGGCCCAGGCCTGCCCGGACCGCTGCCCACACGCCGTTGGTGTCACTGCTCGTCGCCGTGGGGGACCATGGCCGGCCTCGACCGCTGAGGGTGCGAAGGCCGCGCATCACTGCCCTGTTCGGGTACGACGGGAGAACGAGGGGCAAGGGGCGCTGGGGGTCGATGGGCGTGTGGGGCTGGCCGACCAGCACCAGCTCGTCCTGCCAGGCGAGCCTGCTCGTGCTCCCGTCGTCGCCGTGTGCCCGTTCGCTGTACACGAGGTCGAGTGCGCCGTTGTGAAGCATGGTCGTCAGCTGCCTGCTGGACCTGACGGTGAGTTCTATGCGGATGGCCGGGTTGTCCTCGACGAATTCCGCGAGCATCTCCGTCGTGCCGGTCTCCGAGAGCTCTTCCGCCAGGCCGAAGCGCAACGGCCCGCACAGCGGCGGGGCGGCGAAGTGCTCCGCAGCTCGCAGGTGTTCCCTGAGTATCTGCTGAGCCAGGCCGACCAGGCTCTCGCCGTCGGGAGTGAGGCTCACAGTAGGGGTGTCTCGGGTGAAGAACTCTCGCCCCAGCGACTGTTCCAGTTTGCGGATGCGCTGGCTCACGGTCGATTGCTGTACGCCGAGTTCGGCGGCCGCGTGGGTGAAGCTGAGCGTCCGTGCCACCGTCAGGAACGTCCTGAGCTGAATCGGATCCGACATCGTGTCTCCTGCTTCGAAATGCACCCTGGCTACGTGTGGTGGAGGGAAACAGCCCACCGCCGCCCGGCGCCTGTGATCGCCTCAGCTCGCCTGCCGTGCGGACAGGCCGAGCGCGTTCCAGGGAGTCGCGGAGACGACGTGGTGCCGGAAAGGAACGGATCTGCTTCGGCATGTTCCAGCCGAGTACGCCGGTGACGATGCCGCAACGGGCGTAGAGGGCGACGAAGCGGCCGTCGGCTGGATCACCGTCCAGTGCGCAGCACGTGCACACCTTGCAGGTCGGCCTGCCCCGGAAACATCCGGGGCTCCAGTCCGGTGGCCACGACGATGGTGTCCGATCCCGGACGGCGGCCGGAGGCGGTCTCGACCGTACGAGTCGCCACATCGAGGCCCACGGCCGTGTCCCCGAGCATGAACTCGGCGGCCAGGCCGGCGATTTCGACGTCGTCCCGCATCCGCGAGCGTTCGGGCTGCCATGCCCCGGAGAGGATCTGCTTGGACAGCGGTGGGCGGTCGTAAGGATGGTCATGCCCGGCTCCGAGCACCGTCACCCGGCCCTGGTGGCCTCCTCGGCGCAGCGCCTCGACCGTGGCCGGGCCTGCGGCCGAGGCACCGGCCACCAGGACGCTTCCCGATGCGCTCACGCCGACTTGCTCACGCGGATCGCACCGGAGGGGCACCTGCCGGCCGCCTCCTGGACAACGGTGTGCTCAGACCTGCCCGGCACTGCGTTCAGCAGTACTACGGTCCCGTCGTCGTCCCGTTGGTCGAACACCGTCGGCGCGAGGAGCGTGCACTGGCCCGCGCCACAGCACTTGTCCTCGTCGACGGTCACGTGCATCTGTGACTCGCGGGCGAGGCGCTGCTCGACCTCGGCGAGCCTGGTCCGCAGTTCCTGCTCGGCCTTGCGGCGGTCCGAGACCTCACGCATGATCGCGGAGATCCCGGCGAGACGGCCTGTGTCGTCACGCAGCAGGGCCACGCTGAACTCGATCGACAGGCGGTGGCCGTCCCGGTGGGTGGCAGGCACGTTCAACGGCGCGTCCCCGTAACGGGTTTGTCCGGTGGCCATCGTTCTGTGATAGCCCTCCCAGTGCCGCTCCCGCAGCTTCTCCGGGATGATCAGGTCGAGGCTCCGGCCCAGCGCCTCGGCCGCAGTATGGCCGAACACGCGTTCCGCCCCAGGGTTCCACAACCGGATGATCCCCTCCGGGTCGGTCACCACGATGGCCTCGGACGCCTCCTGCACGACCAACTGCGCCAGCCAGTCGGCGGATTGCGCACTCCTGACATCGCCCATGATGCTTCTCCTTCCTCGCCGCTGGAGTCAGCAGCAACAAGGGATACTGTATACAGTACACTCTCGTGTGGTGCGGAGGTTGCTGAGGCTTTGCCGGTCCGGGTGCCTTCAGCCGGGTGCCTTCAGGGCTGGGAGATCGAGACTGGGCGCACCGGTGGCATCGCCCCTGGTTCATTTCTCGGGAAACGGTTCCATTTTCTCTGCCATTCGTTGATGATGCCTTAATGGCACTCTATAGCGATGATGCGACAATGACCGAAATTCTGACCAAAGCCGGAGACGTCTGGGCCGTCGTCGGCCTGTCAAATAATCCGGACCGGGCTGCCTACCGGGTGGCGGAGAAGCTGCAGCGCATAGGAAAAAGGATCGTTCCCGTCCACCCCAAGTCGGAGACGGTCCACGGTGAGCAGGGCTACCGCTCGCTCACCGATATTCCCTTCCCGGTGGATGTGGTGGACGTGTTCGTCAATTCCGCACTGGCCGGTGAAATAGCTGACCAAGCCGTAGCCGTAGGAGCCAAGGCGGTGTGGTTCCAGTTGGACGTCATCGATGAGTCCGCTTATCAGCGGACTCGTGAATCCGGACTGCTGATGGTGATGGACCGCTCGCCGGGGCGGGAGATTCCCAGGCTGGGACTCGGCTGATAGACGCGGTCAACAACCATAAAAATTCGATGTAGCGCACGCTTTTGGCCCCGCCAGGTCTACCGGTGGGGCCAAAAGCGATCTGGAACAAGAAACGTGCTCACCCGGACATGTGCTCACGCCCATGAGGCTTCCCCGGGAGAGCAGTCACCACCAGTAGACGGGGTAGCGATGGTGGTTCATACGGTTTCCGAGCACGCCGATTGCGACGAGGATCACCGAAGCCAGCACCAAGAGCGAAAGGAACTGTGCAGCTGGAGGGTGATCGAGGCCGACGATGACCGCGGTGGCCGCCGCCGGAGAATGGCTGACGCGGCAGAGAAGCATGACGCCCAACGCGAGACCGCCTGCCACAGCAGAACTCCAGAACCCGGAGCCGGCAATGGCGATGACGAGGTAGCCGGTCAGAGCGGCGATGATGTGGCCGCCGACCACGTTACGGGGCTGGGCAAGAGGGGTGGTGCTCGCTCCGGCGATCAGGGCCATGCTCGCCGCGAGAGGGGGGATGAGTACGGCCTGGTCCATCCATATGCCGATGGCGGCGAGGACTGTGAGGGCGACGACGCTGATCGCGGTGGAGGTGAGGACGGCACGGGGGCCGGCCGAGCGCGGCGCCCTGCTCTCGTACCATGCCTGCTCGCGGGTCTGCTCCGATGTGCCGGCGGGAGGCACTGCCGTTTGGCTCACGAGGTTGCCCTGCCTTCTTGGACGTGGGTTCGAACACAAGCTCTGATGGGTCGTCAAGCGACCGGTAGAAGGTGGTGTGTGTGCCGAGGGCGGCCCCCCGAAGCCGCTGTTCGGCTGGAGCGGAAGATCGGAGTCTGCGAGCGACGGGCTTCCGAGCAGGACGCTCCATGGAACCGGCCCCGGGCCGTTGACCCGGGGCCGGTTCCATGCGGTGGGCACGTCTGGCAGTACCTCGCTCAGGGGGAGGTCAGCGCGAGGCGTTCAGAGGTGCCGGGGTCAGGCGACGATCTTGTTGGCGCGCAGTCCGGCGATGGCACTCGCGTCGTAGCCCAGCTCGTGCAAGACCTGCTCGGTGTGTTCGCCGAGCAGCGGGGCGCCCTGGATCTCGGGCTTGAACCGGGAGAACTTGATGGGGCTTCCGACGGTCAGGTACTTGCCGCGCCCCTTCTGCTCGACCTCCACGACGGTTCCGCTCTTGCGCAGCGCGGGGTCGTTCGCGATCTCCTTCATGCTCAGCACGGGCGCGCAAGGCACCTCGAACTCGCGAAGGATGTCGACCGCTTCGTACTTCGTCTTGTCGGCGAGCCACTTCTCGATCGCCTCGAAGATCTCGAAGATACGCGGCTGCCGAGCGATCGGAGTGCTGTAGTCCGGGTCGTCGATCCACTCGGGGTGGCCGATGGCCTCGGCGGTCCGCTTCCAGTTCTGCTCCTGGAGGGTGAAGTAGATGTACGCGTTGGGGTCGTCTTCCCAGCCCTTGCACTTCAGCACCCAGCCGGGCTGGCCGCCGCCGCCCGCGTTGCCGCCGCGCGGCACGGCCTCCCCGAACTCCCCGTCGGGGTACTGCGGGTACTCCTCCAGGTAGCCCACTCGGTCCAGGCGCTGCTGGTCGCGCAGCTTGACCCGGGACAGGTTGAGCACGGCGTCCTGCATGGACACCGCCACCTTCTGGCCCTTCCCGGTCCTGTCACGGTCGATCACCGCCAGCAGCAGCCCGATGAGCAGGTGCATACCGGTGTTGCTGTCACCGAGGGCGGCGCCGCTGACAGTCGGCGGCCCGTCCCAGAATCCGGTCGTCGACGCGGCACCGCCGGCGCACTGGGCCACGTTCTCGTAGACCTTGAGGTCGTTCCACGGCGAGTCCTCGTTGAAGCCCTTGACGGAGCCGAAGATCAGCCGCGGGTTCCACTCCTGGAGCGTCTCCCAGCCCAGGCCCATGCGGTCCATGGCGCCCGGCGCGAAGTTCTCCACCAGCACGTCGGCCTGGCGGATCAGCTTCTCCATGACCTCCCGGCCCTCGGGGGACTTGGTGTCGATGGCCAGGGAGCGCTTGTTGCTGTTCAGCATGGTGAAGTACAGCGCGTCGACGTCGGGAACGTCACGCAGCTGATTGCGCGTCACATCACCACCGGTGGTGCGCTCGACCTTCAGGACGTCGGCCCCGAACCACGCGAGCATCTGGGTGCACGCCGGGCCTGCCTGGACACCGGTGAAGTCGATGACCTTGATCCCGGAGAGAGGCAGTTCTGTCATGATTGCTTTCCCTTTTTCGATGATGGATCGTCTCTGGGCGCTGTGTGGATGTCTTCAGCGCTGGACAGTGATGCCCTTGGGGTTGAGGTGCGCGATGTTGCCGCTCTCCGTGCCGTCCGTCGGGTCGATCACGCAGTCGATGAGCGCCGGGCGGCCGGAGGCCAGGGCCTCACGGAGAGCGGTGGCAACCTCCGCGGGCGTCGTCGCCTGGTAGCCCTTGCCGCCGAACGCCTGGATCATGAGGTCGTGTCGGGCCTTCAGAGCCGTCGGCGCCGGGTCGTCGGAGGCGGAGGGGTCGTCACCGCGATAGACACCGCTGTTGTTGAGGACCACGGTGACGATCGGCAGGTCGTAGCGGCAGATCGCTTCGATCTCCATGCCGCTGAACCCGAAGGCGCTGTCGCCCTCGATGGCGACAACAGGGTCACCGGTCTCGACCGCTGCGGCGATCGCGTAGCCCATGCCGATGCCCATCACGCCCCAGGTACCGCTGTCCAGCCGGTGGCGCGGCACCTGCATGCCGATGGTGTTGCGGGCCAAGTCCAGTGCGTTGGCGCCTTCGTTGACGACGTAGGCACGAGGGTTCTCGTGCAGGACATCGCGGATGGCCTGCAGCGCGCCCAGGAACTTCATCGGCTGAGCCGTTTCGGCGGCCTTGAGACGGCCGGCCATCTTGGCGACGTTCTGCGCCGAGCGCTCCGCCAGTTCCTCCCTCCACGCCGCAGGGGCATTGATACGGCCGGGCTTGCTCCGCTCTGCGAGGGCCTCCATCACCGAGGCGACGTCGCCGACGAGCGGGGCGGCGATGGGCTGGTTGCTGTCCATCTCCGTGGCGGCGATGTCGACCTGGATGAACGTGGCCTGAGGATTCCACTGCGGCGCCTCGCCATGGCCGAGCAGCCAGTTCAGGCGTGCACCGACGAGCATGACGACATCCGCCCGGCGCAGGGCGAGAGAACGGGCGGTGGAAGCCGACTGCGGGTGGTCATCGGGCAGCAGGCCCTTGGCCATCGACATGGGCAGGTAGGGAATGCCCGTGGTCTCGACGAACTCCCGGATCTGCTCGTCGGCCTGCGAGTACGCGGCACCCTTGCCGAGTACGACCAGCGGCCGCTCGGCGCCGGCGAGCAAGTCGATCGCCCGGTCCACGGCCTCCGCCTGCGGCACTTGGCGAGGAGCCGGGTCGACGAGCCGCCACAGCGACTCAGCTCCCTGCTCGGCGTCGATGACCTCGCCGAGCACCGCAGCCGGGATGTCCAGATAGACGCCACCCGGCCGTCCGGAGACTGCAGTGCGGATCGCGCGGGCGATGCCGCGGCCGATGTCCTCTGCCCGGTGCACCCGGTAGGCCGCCTTGACGAACGGCCGGGCGGCCGCGAGCTGGTCCATCTCCTCGTAGTCGCCCCGCTGGAGGTCGACGAGATGCTGCTCGCTGGACCCCGAGATCTGCACCATCGGGAAGCAGTTGGTGGTGGCGTTGGCCAGTGCCACGAGCCCATTGAGGAATCCCGGAGCGGACACGGTCAGGCAGATGCCCGGCTTCTGGGTGAGGAACCCGGCCGCTGCCGCCGCGTGCCCGGCGTCGCTCTCGTGCCGGAACCCGATGTAGCGGATGCCCGACGCCTGCGCGAGACGAGCCAGGTCGGTGATCGGGATGCCGACCACCCCGTAGAGGGTCTCCACGTCGTTGAGCTTGAGTGCATCGACGACCAGATGGATTCCATCAGTGAGCGCGGGCGGTTCGTCGGCGCCCTCTGCTCCCGCGTCCTGTACGGCGTCGGTCATGGTCAGGATCCTCCCTGGAGGGTGCGCCTCGTTCGTCTTCTGTCCTCACCATCCGTGCCTTGGGGGCAGCGCGTCCAAGATCTCCTGCCAACCACCTGGTTAACAGCATTTATCAATGTGAGCGAAGTTCACCCACAAGCGCCCGCGACGCGTGCGGCTGCGGGCCTTCGGCAGGTGCGAGAGAGGTACTCTGCCGGTCGCCGGGTGCCGCCGCCCGTCAGCCGGTGCTGCAGAGATCCGCGAGTGGCCCGTCGTGCGGACCCTCGACGGCAGTGCGTGCCAAGGCAGCGAGGTCCGTCCGCTGAGGTGCGAACACCTCGTCCAGCGACAGCCCAGCGACCACGTTGAGGAACGTCCTGGCCGCGATGGAACCCGGAGTCGCCGCATGGATCGCCACGGAGATCTGCGCTCTGGCGTCCGGCCCGACCAACCGGACCGCCCTGGTCCCGCCGGTCACCGGCATGGCGTTCAGCCACGTGTGCGGGACGATGCTCGCCCACGCACCGGAGGCGACGTTGGCGTAGAGAGAAGCGACGGAGTCCGTCTCCACCTGGGGGTTCGCCACCACCCCGGCGCTTTGAAAAGCGCGGTCGATGAACTGCCGGAAACGCATGTCGGGCGAGAGCAGTGCCAGCGGTAGCTGGGCCGCCTCCGCCCAGGTGATGGTCGGGCGCTGGGGAGTCAGATGCTCACCGGGTGCGAGCAGGGTGTACTGCTCCTCGTACAGCGGCACGACGTCCAGGCCCTCGTGGTCGTCGGGCCCGAAGTGGGCGATGGCGGCGTCCAGTTCGAAATCACGCAGCTGCCGGATCAACTCCCCGGACGAGAGCCGGGAGTTGACTTTCACCCTGGCCAGCGGATGCATCGCGCAGAACGCGGCTACGGGCAGTGCCGTCGTTGTCGACACGGTGGGCCCGGTTCCCAGCCGCAGTGTGCCGGTGATGCCCGATCGCATGACGGCCACCTCGGCCTTGAACGCGTCGTGCTCCGCGAGGATCCGCTTGGCCCAGACGACGAGCCGCTCACCCTCCGGCGTGAGGCCTTCGAAGGAGCGACCCCGGTTGATCAGGGTGACGTTGAGCTCCCGTTCCAGTTTGGCGATGGCGACCGACAGCGCCGGTTGTGAGACGTAGCAGGCGTCCGCAGCACGCGCGAAATGTTTCTCCCTGGCGACTGCCACGAAGTACTCGAGCTGTCGGAACAACATGAGTGGCTCCTGTTCGTCTCGTGCCGACGGCCGCCTGGCCGGCCAGGCGTGAGGGCGCGTTGGATCTAGCATTCTGTATGCAGTATCCCTTATTCGAAGTGAGGTTGCCATGCCGATGCTGATCCGATCAAGAAGGCCCACAGCCACTGCGACCCGGCGGCCCCGCGCCGAAACGAGGAGAGGCACCGCAGCCGGCTGCGGTGCCCCTCCTCGGCGGAGATATCCGGCGCAGCGGGCGAGCGGCGACACAGCATCAGCACCATCGCTGGTCAACAGCCCCAGCGCGGACGACCTCGCCGCCAGAGCAGCCAGGCATACGCCGCATCGCCTCGTCTCTCCCTTGGGCAGGGGGAGACGAGGCGATGCCAGGTACCGGCGGTTCAGCCGCCCGAGGCCTCCTGCGGCTGTCGCAGCAGCTGCGTCGCGACGAGAACCACGGCATCCAGATCGTCAGCCTGGCGGTCCGCGACCTCCAGGAGCCGGCGGCGCATCCGCGGGTCCCAGAACAGGCGGATGTGCGCCGCGATCGCCTCGGCGGCCCGGTCACCGGGTACGTGCCGGAAATTCGCGGCGATCTGGTTCGCCATCCGCTCCTCGGGTTGCACAGTGGCGGCCACGTCAGTCCACCCCCGCGAGCCGGCCGGTCTCCGACGACTCCGAGGCGTGACGCCCGAGCGGATGCGCCAGGGCGACCTGTACGGCGGTCACCTTGTACTCCGGGCAGTTGGTCGCCCAGTCCGAGTTCTCGGTGGTGACCACGTTGGCGCCGGTGACGGGATGATGGAACGTCGTGTAGACCACACCCGGTGGCATCCTGTCGGACACCCGCGCCCGCAGTGTCGTACGACCGACCCGGCTGGCCAGCGACACCATGTCACCGTCGGCGACGCCTCGGTTCTCGGCGTCCAGCGGGTGCAGCTCAAGCACATCCTCCGCGTGCCACGCGACATTGCCGGTGCGGCGCGTCTGTGCCCCGACGTTGTACTGGCTGAGGATGCGGCCCGTGGTCAGCACCAGCGGGAAGCGCGAAGTGGTGCGTTCGTCCGTCGGCACGTAGGCGGTGACCGCGAACTTGCCCTTGCCGCGGACGAACGCGTCCACATGCATCGTCGGAGTGCCCTCCGGCGCCTCGTCGTTGCACGGCCACTGGACACTGCCGAGGTCATCCAGCAGCTCGAAGGAGACGCCCTTGAACGTCGGCGTTACCCGGGCGATTTCACTCATGATCTGGCCCGGATGGTCGTACGACATGGGGTAACCCATGGCAGTGGCGATCTCGCAGACGATCTGCCACTCGTGCTTGCCCGTCTTCGGCTTCATCACCGCCCGCACCCGGTTGATCCGACGCTCGGCGTTGGTGAACGTTCCGTCCTTCTCCAGGAAAGACGCGCCCGGCAGGAAGACATGCGCGAACTTGGCCGTCTCATTGAGGAACAGGTCCTGCACCACGACCAGATCCATGGCCTCCAACGCCGCACTGACATGCTGGAGGTTCGGGTCGGACTGCGCGATGTCCTCACCGTGGACGAACAGGCCCCGGAAAGAGCCGTCGATCGCAGCATCGAACATGTTCGGAATCCGCAACCCAGGATCGGGCAGGAGGGTACGGCCCCACAACTCCTCGAACACGGTACGGACCGCGTCGTCCGAGACATGACGGTAGCCGGTCAGTTCGTGCGGGAAGGAGCCCATGTCGCAGGAGCCCTGCACGTTGTTCTGGCCGCGCAACGGGTTCACACCCACGCCGTCACGGCCGATGTTGCCGCACGCCATCGCGAGGTTCGCCATCCCCATGACCATCGTGGAGCCCTGGCTGTGCTCCGTCACACCGAGGCCGTAATAGATGGCCGCGTTGGGCGCCGTGGCGTACATCCGGGCCGAGGCCCGCACTTCGGCGGCGGGCACCCCAGTGATGGGCTCGGTGGCCTCCGGGCTGTTCTCCGGGAGTGCGACGAACTCCGCCCACGCGTCGAACCCTTCGCACCGCTCAGCGACGAAGGACCGGTCGACCAGGCCCTCCGTGACCACCACATGAGCCATGGCGTTGATGACGGCGACATTCGTGCTCGGCTTCAGCTGCAGATGGTGCGCGGCCTCGACGTGCGGCGAGCGCACCAGGTCGATGCGGCGCGGGTCGACGACGACGAGCTGCGCCCCCTCACGCAGCCGGCGCTTCATCCGCGAACCGAACACGGGGTGCCCGTCGGTGGGGTTGGCGCCGATCACCATGATCACGTCGGCCTTCGCCACCGAGCGGAAGTCCTGCGTCCCGGCCGACTCACCGAAGGTCTGCTTCAGCCCGTACCCGGTCGGGGAGTGGCAGACGCGGGCGCAGGTGTCGATGTTGTTGTTGCCGAAGGCCGCGCGCACCATCTTCTGGACGACGTAGACCTCTTCATTGGTGCATCGCGAGGAGCTGATGGCACCCACGGAGCTCGGGCCGTACGTGTCCTGGATGGCACGCATCTTCCGGGCGACGGTCTGGATGGCCTCGTCCCACTCGACCTCGCGCCAGGGGTCCGTGATCTTCTCCCGGACCATGGGCTTCAGCACGCGGTCGGGGTGGGTCGCATAGCCGAAAGCGAAGCGGCCCTTGACGCAGGAGTGCCCGTCGTTGGCCCCGCCGTCCTTGTGCGGCACCATCCGGACCAGCTCGTCACCGCGCAGCTCGGCCTTGAAGGAACAACCGACTCCGCAGTACGCGCAGGTGGTGATCACCGAGCGGGACGGCATGCCCAGCTCGACGACCGACCGTTCCTGCAGCGTCGCCGTCGGGCAGGCCTGTACACAGGCGCCACAGGAGACGCACTCGGAGTCCATGAACGACTCACCGGCACCGGGGGACACCTTGGAGTCAAAGCCGCGGCCCTCGATGGTCAGCGCGAAAGTGCCCTGCACCTCACCACAGGCACGGACGCAGCGGGAGCAGGAGATGCACTTGGACGGTTCGAAGTCGAAATAGGGGTTGCTCAGGTCCGGCGCCGCGTCGAGGTGGTTCTCCCCCTCGTAGCCGTACCGCACCTGGCGGAGACCGACGACTCCGGCCATGTCCTGCAGTTCGCAGTCGCCATTGGCGGAGCAGGTCAGACAGTCCAGCGGATGGTCGGAGATGTACAGCTCCATGACGTCCTGACGCAGCTTCTCCACCTTGGGTGTCTGCGTCCGCACGACCATGCTGTCGGCGACCGGCGTGGTGCACGAAGCCGGGGTGCCGCGACGGCCGTCGATCTCCACCACGCACAGTCGGCAGGACCCGAACGGTTCGAGGCTGTCGGTGGCACAGAGTTTGGGTATGTCGATGCCTGCGAGTGCCGCCGCGCGCATCACCGAGGTGCCCTCGGGCACCTTCACGGGCATGCCGTCGACCTCGACTGAGACGGTCGCTTCGCCGGGCCGTTCCGGGGTTCCGAAATCCGGCTCCTTGATCAGGGCCATGCTGTGCCCTCCCTTGCGAGGAAGTCGTCGGGAAAGTGCTCGATGGCGCTACGCACCGGCATCGGTGTCAACCCGCCCATGGCGCACAGCGAACCGTCGGTCATCAGGTCACAGAGGTCCTCTAGCAGAGCGAGGTTCTCCTCGCGCTGTTCGTCCGCCACGATCCGGTCGATCACCTCGACGCCGCGTACCGAACCAATGCGGCACGGTGTGCACTTCCCGCACGACTCCGCAGCGCAGAACTCCATGGCGAAGCGCGCCTGGGAGGCCATGTCCACGGTGTCGTCGAAGACGACCACACCGCCGTGGCCGAGCATCGCACCTGCCGCCGCGAACGCCTCGTAGTCCATGGGCAGATCGAGCATGGAGGTCGGCAGGTAGGCGCCGAGGGGACCCCCCACCTGCACGGTGCGCACCGGACGACCGGACAGCGTGCCGCCGCCGTACTCATCTATGAGTTCGCGCAGGGTGATCCCGAACGCCGTCTCCACGATGCCACCGCGGGCGATGTTGCCACCGAGTTGGAAGACCTGCGTGCCGCGCGAGCGCTCCACACCCAACTCCTGATAGGCTTTCGCGCCGTTCGCGAGGATCACCGGGACCGTGGCCAGGGTGAGGACGTTGTTGACGACGGTCGGCTTGCCGAACAACCCTTGGATCGCGGGGATGGGCGGCTTTGCCCGAACGAGGCCCCGCTTGCTCTCCAGACTCTCCAGCATCGAGGTTTCCTCGCCGCAGATGTACGCTCCGGCACCGACGCGCACGTGCAGGTCGAAGGTGAGGTCAGAGCCGAGGATGCGGTCGCCGAGCCAGTTGTTCGCCCGCGCGATCTCGATCGCCGCGCGCATGGACGCCACCGCGTCCGGATATTCCGAGCGGATGTAGAAGTAGCCCTCGCGCGCACCGACCGCGTGGGCGGCGATCGTCATGCCCTCGATGAGCATGAAGGGGTCGCCCTCCATCACCATGCGGTCCGCGAAGGTGCCGCTGTCGCCCTCGTCGGCGTTGCAGCACACGAACTTCAGCTCGTCGGCACAGTCGAGCACCGTCTTCCACTTGACGCCAGCCGGGAATCCCGCCCCTCCGCGTCCGCGCAGCCCGGACTCCGTGACCGTGGCGACGACGTCGGCAGGTAGGAGGTCCAGGGCCCGTCGCAGCCCGGTGAGGCCACCGTGCCGCTCGTAGTCCTCGGGGGAGAGCGGGTCCGTGATCCCGATTCTGGCGAACGTGAGCCGCGACTGGTGGGACAGCCAGGGGAGTTCGTCGACGACGCCGAGCCGCAGCGGATGGTCCGCCCCGTCCAGGAAACCGGCCTCCAGGAGACCCTCCACGTCCGAGGGCGCCACCGGCCCGTAGCCGACCCGCCCGTCGGGCGTGCCCACCTCGATCAGCGGTTCCAACCAGAGCATGCCGCGCGACCCGTTGCGGACAAGCTCGACCGGTCGGCCCTGCTCGGCCGCCAACGTCCGGACCGTCTCCGCGACCGCGTCCGCGCCGACAGAGCGCGCCGCCGAATCGCGAGGGACGTACACCGTCACCGGGAAGTTCGACGCAGGGTTCATGATGCGACCGCCTCGTCCAGGACCGAGCGCAGGCGATCCGCGTCCATACGTCCGAGCATCTCGCCGTTCACTTCGACGGTCGGCCCCAACGCACAGTTGCCGAGACAGAAGACCTGGTCCACGGTGACTGATCCGTCGGCACGTGTTTCCCCCGGTGAGAGGCCCGTCCGGTCGCGGGCGCAGGTCAGCAGCGCGCCAGCCCCGACAGCCTGGCAGGCCTCGCCCCGGCAGATCCGCACGGTTGTACGGCCGGTGGGTTCGCGACGGAAATCGTCGTAGAAGGAGATCACTCCGTGTACGTCCGCCCGGGAGAGGTTCAGTTCCTGGGCGAGAAGCGGAATGACCTCCTGCGGTACGTGGCCCCATTCGGCCTGGATGGCGTGCACTATCGGCAGCAGTGGGCCGCGTTGCCCGCGATGGGCGGCCACGATCGCACTGACCGCGGCCTGCGTGGTGACGTCGTCGACGCTCGTCGTCATGTTCCTCTCCCTCGCCGTCGCGCATGGTCATCGGATACTGTATGCAATCTTCGGGTGTGCGTCCACCGTCGGGAACACGCTGGGGTCAGGTGAGCACTTCGCCGCCGACCTGCCCGGGGGTGACCGAACCTGCGACCGGTAGTGCGGCCAGCCACTGGAGCGCCGTGTGCAACATCTCGGTCCCCTCGCTGCTCTCCTGGCCGAGCCTCGCGCTCGCCGGGACGCGCACGGGGTCGGCGCAGACAGTGGACGTGCTACTGCCGCGCGGCCCTGTGCCGTTGGGGCGCGCCGGCACGAACAGGCCCGGGGCGTCAGCAGAGATCACCCAGAGGGCGGACCCGCCGTCATCGACCGGCGGGGAGGACCAGATGTAGCTGTCGGCCTCGCCCGCCGCGACGACGTCGCATTTCCGGGCGCGGAGCGTCACCACGTCGCCGGTGCGCAGAGCCGTGGAACCTGCAGGCGAGGCTGCCCCTCCCGCAGGGTCGCTGTTCCAGGCGTCGGCCACGGCAAGGGTGCTGAGGTGACAGCCAGTGGCGACTTTCTGCCGAAGCCACGGGGTGCCGTATGCCTCGATGCAGGCCACGGCGGCGTAGTGCGAGCGGAGAACGGCACCGGCGGCCGGGCAGGCGCGGGACACCGCGGTCACCACCTCGGCGGCCTCGGCAAGTCCGAGGCCGCCGCCGCCGAAGTGGACGGAGACAGTGAGCCCGAGCAGACCGGCTTCTCCGAGGGCGACCACCGAGGCGCGCGGAAACCTCTCGTGCGCGGCGATCAGCTGGGCGGAGGGCTCGATCGTGCTGCTCAAGACGTGGGAGAGGGCGGATTGGTACGACATGGAGCGGCTCCCTGAAGTCCAGGCCGGGCAACGGAGTCTGCAGATTGTATACTGTATACTAACCCAGTGCGGTGAGCTGCCCCGAGTCCCGCAGGGTCCGGTGATCTTGTTTCAGGCGGACTGTGGGACGTGTTCCAGCTCTGCCAGAAGTCGCGTTACGCGAAGAAACGCGGATCCGGCGGAGTCGACGCCCAGGCGGGGCGGGTCGACGCGTTGGCGGGCGGCGACGGCGCAGGTCAGATGGATCGCGTGCAGGTACCCCCAAGGCTTCAGCGGCGTTGTCGAGATTCGGCGCGGCTGGTGATCCGGGGGTTGGGGATCTTCTGGGTTCGGTGGGAACCGCAAAACAGTTCGGTGCGGGTATCGGTCCGTCCGTGCTGTGGGAGCGAACCGGCGCTGGAAGTGTCGAGCCCGGCCCGGCGCCGTGCGATGCAGCGTCGGGCTCAGTCTCAACGGGAGGAACACAACCCAATGCTGCACGCGTGCAAGGGCAAGTACCCAGAGACCGATGCCGATTCTGTTTCGGACCCGGCCCGGACCAGGGCCGTGGTGGAAGTGCCGGTGCGTCTGGCCGACGGGGGCTGGAGCACCCCGAAGATGGTTACGTTCCACGGCCTTGGCGACGGCCTTGAGCACATCGCGCTGGTCTTCGAACCCACCGCGGCGGTGCCGCTGGTGCGGCTGCACTCGGAGTGCCTGACCGGTGACGTCTTCGGGTCCGCGCGATGCGACTGCGGACCCCAGCTCACCGAGTCCCTGCAACTCCTCGCGACCGAGGGCGGCATCCTGCTCTACCTCCGCCAGGAGGGCCGCGGCATCGGCCTCTACAACAAGCTCGACGCGTACCGGCTCCAGGACCAGGGCCTCGACACCTTCGCGGCCAACCGGGAGCTGAACTTCCCCGACGACCTGCGCGACTACCGCTCCGCCGCGCAGATGCTCCTCGCCCTGGACACGCCCCGTATCCGGCTGCACACCAACAACCCGGACAAGGCCGCGCAGTTGCGTGCCTGCGGGATCGACATCGAGGAGGCCGTACCGACCGGCATCTTCCGGACCAGCCGCAACGCCCAGTACCTGCGGGCCAAGGCAGTCCACAGCGGGCACACCATCGACCTCGTGGAGGAGCTCATATGATTCAGCACAAGGGCCCCATCAGCGGTATCGCGGCCTGGCAGGACAAGTACGTCGCCACGGCCGGCTACGACAACCAGGTCATCTGCTGGGACCAGAGCACCGGGCGCGCGGTGTCCCGCTCCCTCCACGACCACCTCGCCAACCAGGTGCAGTTCTCCCCGGACGGCCGGCACCTGGTGACCTCCTCCAGCGACTACACCGCCCGCCTGTGGTCCGTGCCCGACCTGCGCCTGGTCGCCGTCCTCGCCGAGCAGGAGGACGACGTGGAGATGTCCGTCTTCCACCCGAGCCGGGAACTGATCGCGACGGCTTCCCGCGACCACCGGGTGCGCGCGTACGACTTCACCGGACGCCTCCTCGCCACCTTCACCGGGCACACCGCCGACGTCATCTCGGTCGAGTGGGCCCGGGACCGCGACGAGCTGATCTCCTCCAGCGACGACGGCACCATCAAGCGCTGGTCCCTGGAGTCCGGCGGCCTGATCGACGACCTGGACATGGACGGCGTGGAGACCGACACGGTCGCCATCTCCTCCGGCGGGACCATCTTCGCGGGCAACGACGAGGGCCAGATCATCGTCGTCGAGCCATCCGGCCGGACCCTGGTCTCCGCCCATGAGGCCGGCATCAAGCGACTCGTCCTCGACGACTCCCGCGACCTCCTGGTGAGCCTCAGCTACGACCGCACCATGCGGCTGTGGAACGTGGCGTCCGGCACCCCCGAACTGCACGACACCACCGCGCTGCCGCACGACGTCTGGCCCCGCTCCTGCGCGTTCGCGGGCGGCTCGCGCCTGGTGTACGCCACGTTCGGCGCGACCTACCGCACGTACGACTACGAGGCACGGACCTGGGACAGCTCCGAGGTGCCGCCCACCCTCGGCGTCAACGCGGTACTGCCCGAACCGTCCGGCTCCGCCCTCACCGTCGGCGACGCGGGACTCGTGCACCGGGACCGCAAGCAGGTCGCCGCGACCGGGAGCCTCTGCAACTTCCTCACCCCGCTGGGCCCGTTGGTGCTCACCGGTGGCCAGCTCGGCAAGGTCTTCGACGCGCTGACCGGCCGCGAACTGCACCAGCACCGTTCACCCCTCAACTGTGCTGCCGCCTTCGAGCGGGACGGCGACCAGTACGCGGTGGTCGGCGCCTACACCGGTGAAGGGCTGCTGATGCGGCTCGACCGTGAGGGCGGTCCCGGCGGGTCCGCCAAGGCCACCCACGTCCGCGATCTCGACCTGCACGGCAACGCCGTCAAGGGCATCGCGGTCTCCGGCGACCTCCTCTTCTCCGTCGCCGCCGACGCCTCCGCCACCTGGTACCGGATCTCCGACCTCACCAAGGTCGCCACGGTGGAGGACGCGCACGACCGCATCGCCAACGGCTGCGCCGGGCTCGACGACGGCTGGTTCGCCAGCGTCAGCCGCGACCTGAAGCTGCGCCTGTGGGACCCGCAGCGGCGCGCCGAGGTCCTGGACACCCCGCACACCCACTCCGTCAAATGCGTCGCGGCCTCTGAGGACGGGCGGCTCGTCGCCACCGGCAGCTACAACGGGCAGGTCGCGGTGTACGACCGCAGCGAGCGGGCCTGGAGCACCGTCGAGCGGCCCACCACGGCCGGGATCTCCTCCCTGGCGTACGACCCGGAGCGCAAGGTGTTCGCCGCCTCCTCCTACGACGGCGAGGTGTACCGGATCGGCGGCTAGGGCCTGCCCGGCGGATCTTCGCGGAACAGGCCGCGGCGTCTGGTGCGTGCTCTCGGCGTGCGCCCGGATCGCCCTCGTACTGGACGTACTTGGGTGATTCGGGCGTGCGGCGAGTGGGGGTACCCCCGGCCGGAGGCTGGGGGAGCGTGCCAGGCGTCGTGGGCCCGTGAAGATCCGCCGGACAGGCCCTAGCGAGCGGCGCTGTCGCTTCCCGGTCCGATCCCCGCGCGAAAAGGAATCATGGAAAACCACCGCACCGAACCCCACCGCATAGCCGACGCGTACACCATCACCCTCACCGACGGACCGGCCCTCGACGAGGCCGCCTACGAATCCGTCATCCGCTCCGACTTCCAGGAGCACTACGCCGACGGGCGCGACATATGGACCGAGGAGCGGGCCATGCGCGAGGTGCCCCGGCTGCTCGTCGAGGCGCTCAGCCGCGCGCGCGGCGGCGTCGGCGACGCCCACGTCCTGGACGTGGGCACCGGCCGCGGCCGCGACGCCGAGATCGTCCTCGCCGCCGGTCACCGTGTCACCGGCATCGACCTCGTCTCCTCCCCCGAGTGGGCGGTCATCGGCCGACGCGAGCCCGGCCGGGCCCGGTTCCTGGCCGTGTCGGCGAGCGAGTTGGAGGAGACCGGCGTGTACAACGCCGTCCTCGACAACGGCTGTCTGCACCACCAGCACCCGGACGGCTACCCGCGCTACCTGCGGCGGATTCGTGAACTGCTGTGCCCGGGTGGTCTGTTCACGGTCTCCGTGTTCGAGGCCGTCGGCGCCACCGGACGCCTCTACACCAACGGCGGGCAGCGCCTCTACCGCGAGTTCACCGCCGAGGAGCTCCACTCCCTCGTCACCGCGCACGGCTTCGAGACGGTCGCCACGCACCGGGTGCCGCGGGACATCGAAGGGCTCACCTACCTGGTGGGCGTCTACCGAGTGCCCGGCTCCGCAGCGCCGGGCACGGCCCGATGACCGCCGGACCGAAACGGGGCCGCCCGGGAACCCCCGGCGGCCCCGGCGGCCCCGGCCTCCTGGCGCTCCGCCGGAGCCTGGCCGCGCTGGTGTGCGCGCTGAGCCTGGCCCTCGCGGGCACGCTGCTCCTCGCCCCTCCGGCCGGTGCCGCCGCCCGCCCGCCGGCCCCCGACTCCTCGCCCTGGTACGGCACTTGGGGCACCGCCCCCGCCCCGGCGGCCCCCGACGGCATCTCGCAGGAGGGCCTGGAGGACCGCACGGTGCGCATGGTCGTGCACACCTCCGTCGGCGGGGACGAGCTGCGGCTGCGCCTGTCCAACGCGTACGGCACCGGCCCGCTCGACATCGGCCGGGCCACCGTCGCCCGGTCGCGGCCGGGCTCGCCCGGCGCCGTCGAGCCCGGCAGCGTCCGCCGCGTCACCTTCGGCGGCGCCGCGGGCACGACCGTCGCGGCGGGCGCCGGGACGCTCACCGACCCCGTCGGCTTCGACGTGCCCGCGGACGCGGACCTGGTCGTCAGCCTGTACCTGCCCCGGGCGACCGGACCGGCCACCTGGCACTGGCTCGCCCAGCAGACCTCGTACGTCTCCGAACCCGGGGACCACGCCGCCGAGGAGGGCGCAGCGGCGTTCACGCGGACCGAGACCTCCTGGTTCTTCCTCACCGGGGTGGACGTGCGCGGCCCCGGTCTGCGCGGCACCGTCGTCGCGCTCGGCGACTCGCAGACCGACGGTGTCGGCTCCACCCCGGACGGCAGCGCCCGCTGGACCGACGCCCTGGCCCGCCGCCTCGCCGCCGACCCCGCGACCCGCGGCACCGGCGTGCTCAACAAGGGCATCGGCGGCAACCGCGTACTGCGCGACGGCACCGAGACCGACCGGCCCCAGCGCGGCACCAGCGCGGTCGGCCGCCTCGAACGGGACGTCCTGCGGCAGTCCGGGGTGCGTACGGCCGTGCTCTACGAGGGCATCAACGACCTGCAGCTGGAGCCCCGCGCCAGTGCTCAGGAGGTGCTCGACGGCCTGCGCGGCATGGCCCGGCGGCTGCACGAGCGGGGCATCCGGGTCGTCGTCGCCACCCTCACCCCGTTCGAGGGCTCGCCGCTGTGGAGCCCCGAGGCCGAACGGGGGCGTGCCGAAGTGAACGCCGCGCTGCGCGCCAGTACCGAGTTCGACGCCGTGGTCGACTTCGACGCGGCCGTCCGCGACCCCGCCGATCCCTCGCGGGTCCGCCCGGAGTACGACGCCGGCGACCACATCCACCTGAACGACGCCGGCTACCGGGCCCTGGCGGCGGCCGTCCCCACGGACGCGCTGACCGGGGAACCGGCCGGACAACCGACCGGGGAACCGGCCGGACAACCGACCGGGGAACTCGTTCCCGGACCGGAACGGAGGCTTTCGTGACCAGCAGTCCGCCGCCCCGGGCGGCGCACGCACCCGGCGCTTCGCGCCCCGCCCCGGCCGAGGCAGCCGTGGCGGTACCCGTGACCGCCGCCGACGCGCCCGACGTCATGGCCAACCCCAACACCCTGTCCGACCGCGCGGCCATGGGCCTTTTGGACACCTTCACCGCCCGCACCGAGCCGTGGCCGCTGCGCGACCACCGCGACCTGCTCGCCGTCCCGGCAAAGACTCTGGTCGCGGTCGCCGAGGACCCGGCCCAGTCCTTCGCGCGCCGGTACGCTGCCGGGACCGTCCTCGGCCTCGTCGGCGATCCCCGGATCAGCCCGGACGAGCCGCCGATGGCCGATGTCCCGGCCGCCCGGGTCCGCCTCGGCCTGCCCGACGCGGCGGTCGCCTCAGTCACCGCCCGGTGGCGGCACGCCGGTGTGGAGGAGCCGTGGATCGCCAAGGAGTGCCCGGCGTACGAGCTGGACGTCCCGGCTTTCCGGATCGCACTGCACCCGGTCACCAACGCCGAGTACCGGCGCTTCCTTGAGGACACCGGTTCCACGGAGTTGCCCTCGTCCTGGCGGTTCGGCAGCTACCCCGACCACCTCGGCAACCACCCCGTGTGGACGGTGCCGCCGGAGGCCGCCGACGCCTACGCCGCCTGGCTCGCGCGGCGCACCGGGCGGGCCTTCCGGCTGCCGACCGAGGCGGAGTGGGAATACGCCGCCGCCGGCGCCGAGGGCCGCGAGTTCCCGTGGGGCGAGACCTTCACGGCGGACCGCGCGAACACGGTGGAGCACGGCCCCCTGGCCACCACGCCCATCGGCGTGTTCCCCGCCGGGCGCTCGCCGTTCGGCGCGTACGACATGGCGGGCAACGTAGAGGAGTACACGGCGGACACCTACCGCCCGTACCCCGGAGGCACGGACATCGCCGACGACCTCGCCGTCACCCGGGGCGCCTACCGGATCGCCCGCGGGGGCAGTTTCACCCGCTTCGGCGACCTGGCGCGCTGCCGCCGCCGGCACGGCTGGTACGAGCGGGAGATCTACGCCATGGGCTTCCGTCTCGCGGAGACACCGTGACGGCCGCGGACCCGGCGGCGGGCGACGTGTCGGTGGCCGAGGAGAGCGCCATGCGGCGCGCCATCGAACTCGCGCGGACCGCGCTCGGCCAGACCAGCCCCAACCCGGTGGTCGGCTGCGTCATCCTCGACCCCGACGGCGTCCCCGTGGGCGAGGGCTTCCACCGGGGCGCCGGGCACATGCACGCCGAGACCGAGGCGCTCGCCTCCGCGGGCGCCCGGGCGCGCGGCGCGACCGCCGTCCTGACCCTGGAGCCCTGCGCGCACCACGGGCGCACCGGACCGTGCGCCGACGCGCTGCTCGCGGCAGGCATCGGACGGGTCGTGTACGCGGTGCCCGACCCGAACCCGGCCGCCGCGGGCGGTGCGGAGCGGCTGCGGGCAGCGGGCGTGCCGGTGCGGTCGGGCGTGCTGCGCGCGGAGGCCGAGCGGGGCAACGAGCTCTGGCTCACCGCCGTCCGCCGGGCACGCCTCTGCGTGACCTGGAAGTTCGGCGGGAGCCTGGACGGCAGGTCAGCGGCGCCCGACGGCACGTCGCGCTGGATCACCGGACCGGCGGCGCGGCGGGACGCACACGCTCTGCGGGCCGCACACGACGCGGTCCTGGTCGGCTCGGGCACACTCGCCGCCGACGACCCGCAGCTGGGTCTGCGGCACGGCGTGGCGGGCAGGGCGCCGCTGCGGGTGGTCCTGGACCGAGGCGGCGCGATCCGGTCCGACGCGCGGGTCCTCGACGACGCGGCCCCCACCCTGGTGGCCATCGCCAAGGGCGCCGACCGGCCGCGCATCCCCCGCAGGCACGAGGTCCTTGAACTGCCCTCGGCCGACGGGGCACTCGACCTCCGCGCGCTGACCGACGAGCTCTACGCCCGTGGGCTGCGCTCCGTCCTCCTGGAGGGCGGAGCCCGGCTCGCCGCGTCGTTCGCCGCGCGGGGCCTGCTCGACCGGGTCGTCGGGTACCTGGCGCCGCTGCTCCTCGGCTCCGCCGCCCGCCCGGTGCTCGACGATTTCGGGGCGTCGGCCCTGGCCGACGGACAGCGGTTCCAGCTGGACGACGTCCGGCGCCTGGACGAGGACGTACGGCTGACGCTGCGCGCCACCCCGCTGCCCGGGGAGCCGGCGTGACCCCCCGGGTCGTGGTGGTCCACCACAGCCGCCACGGCACGGTGCGGGCCCTGGCGGTCCGGGCCGCCGAGGGGGCCCGGGCCGGGGGTGCGCGGGTGCGGCTCCTGACGGTGGCCGACGAGGAGCGGGGCGGCGGCGCGCGGTGGCCCGAGCAGGTGGCCGCGGCCGAGGACGTGCTGTGGGCGGACGGCCTGGTTCTGGCGGCCCCCACGTACTTCGGCAATGTCTCGTCCCCGTTCAAGCGGTTCCTGGAGACGACCAGCCCGCTGTGGCGCCAGGGCGCGCTGGCGGACCGGGTGGTGACCGCCATGACCGCATCGGCCAGTACCCACGGGGGACGTGAGGCGACGCTCCTCGCCCTGCACCAGAGCGCGTACCACTGGGGCTCCTGGGTCGTCGGAGCGGACCCGGCCGATCCGCTGATGCAGCGCGCGGGCGGCAACGCGTACGGCCTCTCCGCCGAGGCCCGGACCGGCGGCGGCGCGAGCGCGGGCGAGACGACGGCGGCGTTCACCCAGGGGCGGCGCCTGGCCGAGCTCACCGCGCTGACCCATCCGGGGACCGGCGAGCGGACCGACGCCGGCGCAGGGACGGACGAGCCGGTCAAGGTGGCCGTGGTGCACTGCGCCGACGGTGCCGCCGCTCGCCTGCTGGCGCAGGAGTGCGCGGCCGGCGCCCGGCTGGCCGGGGCGCAGGTCCGGCTGCGGCGCGTCCCGGGCGCGGGCGTCGCGCGCACCCCCTGGCTGCCGGGCGCCGCCGCCGTCGCCACCGCCGAGGACATCGCCTGGGCGGACGCGGTGGTCTTCGGCGCCCCGGCACGGCTCGGGGCGATGGCGGCCGAACTGCTCGGCTTCGCCCAGTCGTTGGAGTACGGGGCCGGGGCCGGGGCCGGGGGGACCCTGCGCGGGGTGCTGTCCGGCAAGCCCGTCAGTGCGTTCACCGTGGCGCCGCGTACCCACGCGGGCAGTGAGTCCGCGCTGCTCGCCTTCCACCATGTGCTGCTGCACAGCGGTGCCGTGGTCGTGCCGCCGGGTTTCACGGACCCGTCGGTCGCTGCGGCGGGCGGCAATCCGTACGGCACCACACAGGTGACCGACACCGGCATGGTGGCGTCGGCGGCGGCCCTGGCGGCCGCGGCACACCAGGGGCGGCGCACGGCGACGGCCGGCCGGCTGCTGCGCCGGGCGTGGCAACCCGCGTACGGCACACACGATCTGACCGGTGTGAACGGCGCCGGAGGGGCCCTGGCCGTCGCCGGGGCCGAGGACGGGACGGAACGCAGAGGAGGACGGCACGGTGAGCGTGCAGCAGTATGACGTGATCGGTGAGGCGTACGAGGGCTTCAAGTCCCTGCCGCTCGCCCGCTACGCGGAGTTGCCCAGCTTCCTGGGCATGCTGGGGGACGTGCGCGGCAGGTCGGTCCTCGACCTGGCCTCCGGAACCGGCTTCTACAGCAGGGAGTTCAAGCGGCGCGGTGCCGCCGAGGTGCTCGGGGTCGACATCTCCGGCGAGATGGTCGCCGCAGCCCGGGAGCTGGAGGACCGCCGTCCGCTGGGCGTGCGCTACGAGGTGGGCGACGTGGCCGGACTGCGCCCGCTCGGACGGCGCTTCGGCCTCGCCACGGCGGTCTATCTGCTCAACTACGCCGAGGACGTCGCCGCCATGGAGCGGATGTGCCGGGGCGTGCACCGGAGCCTGCAGCCCGGCGCCGAGTTCCTGGTGCTCACCCAGGCGCCCGACTACCGTTTCGACGGGCCGCCCACCGGCAAGTACGGCTTCCTGTACGAGCCGACGGGAGAGGAGGCCGGCACCGGGCCGAGAGTCCGGATCACGGCACTGCTCGACCAGAGAATCGAGTTCGTCACCACCTACCCGCGGCGCGAGGTCTACGAGACGTGCCTGCGGTCGGCCGGGTTCGGCGAGGTCACCTGGGTACCGCTGACGGTGTCGGACAAGGGGCTCAGCACGTTCGGGGCGGACTTCTGGGCGGACTTCCTCGGCAACCCCCCGCTGGAGATGCTGCGCTGCCGGGCCTGACCGCCGACCGGAACCGACCGAGCCGATGGCCCGGCCCCCGCCGGGGCCGGGCCATCGGCTCGCTGCTGCGCCGCGGGCCCGCAAGGACAGGGCCTGGATCTGGCCTAGATCCAGGGCGGTTCGGGTGCCGGGCCGAGGCGGGCGGCGGTGCGGGCCGCCGAGCCGAGGCAGCGGACGTGCAAAAGCAGCCGCATCGTGACCGCCGGGTCGCCGATGACCACCCGGCCGCCCGGCCCGCCCTGGTCCCGCAGCACCCGGGCGGCGTTCGGCACGATCGAGCGGGGCCCGACGGTCACGCTGTCGGCGGCGAGCAGGATGTGCTCGGCTTCGGTGAACGGCTCCGGAGCCTCGGCCGGACCGGGTGCCACGGACATCACGGCGACCGGTTTCGCGGTGAGCGGGGCCCCGGCCGCGGGCCTGGCGAGCCATTGCAGCGCCGTCAGCAGCGGCGCGGGCGGTACGTCCGGTGCCTCCGGCACGGCGAGCAGCAGGGCGTGTGCCCGGTGCGCCGTCTGCCGTAACGCCCGTACGGATGGGGGGAGCCGGTCCGCCGGCAAGGCCTCGTGGGGCGGCAGGTCGGGCGGCACCGGGCACACGTCCAGGTGGATGCCCTGGCTGCCGGGTGTGGAGAGCGCCCGCAGCAGCAGCTCTCCGTAGGGGTCTGTCTCCGAGGGGGCGCAGAGGCCCACGATGTGGATGTCGTTCACTGCCGTCTCCTTGTCGCCCGGGCCCGGTCGTTTCGTCCCGTGGGCCCTGCCGCCGAAGGGGAGTCCGACGGCAGGGCCCAGGTCCGGTGCGGGCGTGTCACGCGCCCGCAGCTGCCGGTGCGGAGCTGGCGCCGGCCTTGCGCAGGCGCGGGGAGAGGAGCGCGCCGAGCAGCGAGAGGACGGCGGTGAGGGCGAAGACCACGAGCAGCGCGGTTGCGGTGGAGCCGTCGTAGTGCCGGAAGATGGCGATGGACGCGCCGCCGAGCCCGGCGATCAGGGCCGTGGCGAGGGTCTGGGCGAGCTGCAGCGCTCCGCTGACCTCGCCCTGCCGCTCGGCGGGTGTCTGCTCCAGGGTGTCGGTGGTGGAGGCGTTGAACGCGATGCCCATCCCGATGCCGCCGATGCCCCAGCCGACGATGGCGAGCCAGGAGGGGACGGCCTCGGTGAGCACGGACAGGGCGATGACGGCGACGCCGACGAGCAGAATCCCGAAGCCGAGCGCCACGCTGCCGGAGCGCGAGCCCTTTCCTGCGCCGTCCCGCTTGGCCTGGTAGAGCGAGCCGAGCACCCACGTGATCGCACCCGCGGAGAGGCCGAGGCCTGCGAGGGAGACGCTCATGCCGCGCAGTTCCTGCAGCCCGAGCGGCAGGAACGCCTCGCTGCCGAAGTAGACACCGCACAGCAGGCCGCGGATGGCGATCCCGGCGCCGATGCCGGAGCGCGCCGACAGGGTGCCCTCCGGGGTCACGCGTCGCAGCGACGGGATGGCGACGGCGAGGCCGACCAGGGTGAAGACGATCAGCAGGGTCAGATTCTTGAGCAGCAGGGCCTGCAGCAGTACGGCGGTGCCGACGGTGAGGTAGACGGCCTGGGCCGGCGGCCCCTTCCACCAGGGCTCTGCGGGCGCCGCCGCAGGGGCCTCGGGCCGGTCGAGCCTGCGCAGGCCGGGCAGGGTGAGTACGGCGGACACCGCGATGAGCGGCAGCATCAGGAGGAAGACCGCCCGCCAGGTCGTGAAGTCCGCGAGCGTCCCGGCGATCACCGGGCCGACGAGTGAGGGGATGGTCCACGCCGAGGAGAGCAGAGCGAACATCCGGGCGCGCAGATGCTCGGGGTAGGCGAGGCCGATCACCGCGTACGCCATGGACATCACGGCGCCGACACCGAGCCCCTGGACGAACCGGCCGAGGAGGAACAGCGGCCAGTTCACCGCTGCGCCGGCGACCAGACAGCCGACGGCGAAGACGATGACGCCGAGCGCCACCGGTACCCAGGGCCCCCGCCGGTCGGCTGCCCGTCCGGCGAGCACCGTGCCGACGATGTTGGCGAGCATCAGGGCCGACAGGCCCCATCCGTAGGCGCCGAGGCCGCCCAGTTTTCCCGCGATGGCGGGGAGCACGGTCGCCACGCCGAGCGACTCGAAGGCGACCATGCCGACCGAGAGGAGGATGCCGAGGGTGAGGGCCCGGTGCGGGCCGGATAAGACGCTCTCGGACGGTTGCGCCCCCGCCCCCGCTGCCGCGGTCGCCGGTGCAGCCGGTTCTCCCGCTGCCCCTTCCTGGTCCTGCTGGCTGACGTGCTGAGACATGGACACTCCTTGACGGAGAAAGTTTCGTTTCGATGCGGAACGGAACGCAACTATACTTATACTGGCGCCATGCGGAACAGCCCCACCGACCCAGAGAACGCTGCACCCCTGACAGGACGTCAGCGCGGCGGCCGACCCCGCGACGAACGCATCGACGCGGCCGTGCCGGACGCGGTGCTCCAGATCCTCAACGACGTCGGGTACTCCGGCCTGACCCTGGAGGCCGTCGCCGCGCTCGCGGGAACGAGCAAACCGGCCCTGCGCCGCCGCTGGCGCTCCCGGCAACACCTCGTCGTGGACGTTCTCGCCACCACCGTGGGCACCACCCCCACGCCCGACACCGGCTGCACGCACTGCGACCTGATCGCAGGGATCGGCACCCTCAGCCACGCCTTCACCACCGCCATCGGCCGCCGCGCCCTGCCGGCCCTCGTCGCCGACCTGGCCAACGACCCGGAGCTGGAGTCCGAGTTCCTCAGCAAGTTCTTCCACCCGCGCAGAGCGTCCACGGCCGAGGCGCTGCGGCGCGGCATCGGCCGGGGCGACATCCGGGCGGACGCGGATGTCGACCTGCTCTTGGACATGCTGGCCTCCACCACCTACTACCGGGTGCTGTTCAACCATCTGCCCGTCACTCACCAGTTGGCGGAGAAGGTGGTCGTGATCGTTCTCGGGGGAGTGGCCACCGACCAGTGGCACAAAGAACACCGGGACGACTTCTGACGGAGGACCGACGGGGTGCAACCGCGCCCGGGCTCCTCGGGGACGACAAGGAGTTGCAATGCTGAGCCGTGATGCCGAAACGTCCGCCCTGAAGAAGGTGCTGGCATCCGCCGTATCGGGACTTGGCGCCAGCCTCCTACTGGAGGGAGGCGTAGGAAGCGGAAAATCGGTCCTGGTGCGAGCCGCGTTACGGTTCGCACGCGATGCCGGGTTCGAGGTGGTGTCCACCCGCGCCCGGCAGGCCGAACAGTCCCTGCCGGGCAGCCTTCTGGACCAAGTGCACGACCAGCTCCGTACGGCGGCAGGAGCCTCGCCGGAGCGCGACCGCATCCGCACGGCGGCCGACGCCGTACCCGAGTGCGAACCGGACGGAGCCCCCGAACAGGACGACACCTGCGCGCAGATCCACCGGATGCACCAGCTCGTGACCGCCCTCGCCTCCCGGCGGCCGGTCCTGATCACCGTCGACGACCTGCAGTGGACCGACCAGGACTCACTGCAATGGCTCGCCCACCTCATGGCACGCCTCGACGGACTGCCGGTCGCCCTGGTCGCCGCCCTGGCCTACGGCTACACCAAACCCAAGCCCCACACGCCGCCCCGCCACCCCGGGGCGTCCTCACTGGCCGGCGTCGCCTCCGACTTCCACCGGCGCATGGTGATCCGCAACCTCGACGCCGACAGCGTCGCCTACCTGATGAGCACCGCCTTCGGCGAACCGGTCCACTCCGAGACCGCCCTGGCGCTGTACCGGTCGACCGCGGGCAACCCGTTCCTCGTCCATGCCGTCCTGCGGGAGATCTCCCACAACAGAGGCGACGCACCGCACCCGGACGCCGCGGACATCTCCGTGCTCGGCTCGGTCGAGATCGCGGAGATGTTCGCTGCCCGCTGCGCCTGGATCCCCGGCGTGGGCAAGGTCCTCGACGCCGTGGCCGTACTCGACCGCAGTGCCCGCGCCCCCCTCGTGGCCGACATCGCCGAGATACCGGACACGGCCGCCGCCGACATGCTGCAGATGCTCACGCGGTGGGGCGTACTGCACGACCACCCGACCGGCGTCGGCTTCGCGCAACCCGTGGTCCGCGAATCCTTCCTCATCGCGATGCCGCCCAGCGACCGGGCCCGCCTGCACACCACGAGCGCCGCCGCGCTGCACAACCAGGCCGCCCCCGCCGAACAGATCACCGGGCACCTGCTGCGCGCGGCCCCGTCAGACCAGCCCTGGGCGCACCGCATGCTGACCGAAGCGGCCGACGACGCCCTGGCCCGAGGCGCGTACACCGAGGCGGGCGCCTGCCTGCGGCGCGCCCTGGAAGGGACCGGCCCGGAACCGGGCGTGCTGCGGCGGCTCGGCCAAGTCGAACTCGCCGACGACCCGGTGGCCGCAGCAGCCCGTTTCCGGCAGGCCCTGCACCTGATGCGCGCCGACGACCAGGCGTGGGGCCAGGTCCTGGCCGAACTGGTGCAGGCGCTGGTACTGGCCGGTGACATCTCCGAGGCACTGCGCACCGCACACCGCGCGGCCGCCGACCTGGAACGCGCCGAGACGGCCGGAGAGACCGGACCGGCACGGGACGCCGGACGCGGCGCGGGCGCCATCCGCGACCTGCTGGTTCTGCTCGACAGCCGAGAAGTCCCGGGCGGCCCGCGAACCTCCTCGCCGCCCCGGCCCGTGCCCGCACCAGACCCCTCCAGCCGGGCCCCCTGGGTCCGGCTCACCGAGTACGCCCTGGCCGCCGTGCACGCCCAGCAGAGCGGCACCCGCCGCAAGGAAGCCGTGCACTACGCGCGCCTGGGGCTCGGCGAACCCCTGGACCCGGCCGGGCCCCGGACCGCACTACGCCTCCAGCTCGCCCTCGTCCTGTCACACGCCGGTGAGCACGCCGAAGCACTCAAGGCGTGCCGCACGTTGGGTGACGAACTGCCCCCACGCGCGCATGCCCTGTCCACCCTGGCCGGCGCAGTCCGGGCCGAATGCGCCTATCACGCCGGGCACTTGAGGGAAGCCGTCGACACGGCCTACGAGGCACTCGAACGCGGCGGTGACCAGGAGTGGCTCGGCTCCCTGCAAGCCCGCTGGTGGCTGGGCGGGACGCTGTTCGACCTCGGCAACCCCAAAGGGGCCGGGCGACTGCTCCTCGACTCCGGCCCGGCCGACCGCACTCCGGACATGGCGCTGCCTGCTCTGCTGTTCCACCGGGGGCGGCTGCACTGCGCGCAAGGACGCACCGAGGCCGGACTGGCCGACCTGGAGGAGTGCGGCCGACGGCTCGATACGCTCGGCTGGGCCGACTCCGTCCGCTACCCGTGGCGCTCCGCGGCCGCGCTCGCCCACGCCGAACTGGGCCGCACCGACGTGGCCGGGCAACTCGCCGAGGAGGAACTCGCCCTGGCCCGGAACTGGGGCGCGGCCCACACCATCGGAGGCGCCCTGCGCGTCCTCGGCGTACTCACCCCCGGCAAGGGCCGAGGCGAACTGCTCGCCGAGGCGGCCACGATCCTCAACGACTCCGGGGCCACGGTCGAGGAGGCACGCGTCCTGCGCGACTTGGGACGAGAACTCATGCGCACCCGCAGGACCCGGGAAGCACGCGAGCAACTGCGCGCCGCCCTCGCCCTGGCCGAGCGGAGCGGCGCGGGCATGCTCGTGGAGGAGCTGCGCCGGGACCTCATGGAGGCGGGCGCGAAGCCGCGCCGTGAGACCGAGATAGGCCCCGAGTCGCTCACCCCGGCCGAGCGGCGGGCCGCGTTACTCGCCGCCGAGGGGCTGACCAACAAGGAGATCGCACTCCGGCTCTTCGTCACACGACGGACCGTGGAGATGCATCTCAGCCGCGTCTACCGCAAGTTGTCCATCTCGGACCGACGACACCTCAGCACAGCCGTCGGCGCCGCCTGCCTCCCCGACTCACCCCCCGAGCCGACCAGGACCTGCACGGTGGGCTCCGACCACACCTGCCGCAGGAAAGCGGCCTGACCTGGGATTCCGCCCGGAGGAACCCAGGCTCGCCGAGCGGCCCGCCAGGGACCTGGACGTGCCGGCGAATGCCCGCTCCGGCTCAGCCGCGTACCCGGACGAGCACCTT
>NZ_JASCIR010000003.1 GCF_029968095.1 Streptomyces solicavernae
AGGCCAGGAGGTCAAGGAGGGCGACCTCGTCGTCGTCCTGGAGGCCATGAAGATGGAACAGCCCCTCAACGCCCACAAGTCCGGCACCGTCAAGGGCCTGACCGCCGAGATCGGCAACTCCCTCACCTCCGGCGCCTCCATCTGCGAAATCAAGGACTGACGTCCATTCGTACGTGAGGACTGACGTTCCCTCGTACGTACTGAGCCCCCGGCGCACCTTGCGTGCCCGGGGGCTCAGTCGTGCCCGAGAAAGGCGCAGGGAACTGCGCGAACAGCCCAGCGACGGGCCGCACCCGCCATGGGACCGCTGGTGGCAGACGCGGCTGCCCGCTCGGCGCGGTTGCTCGCGCAGTTCCCCGCGCGCCCCTGAGTGCGCACCCGCGGGTGGCATCCTGGAAGCAGACCAGGGCCGAGGCCAGGGAGGACGGCAGCCATGACGACCAGCACCGGGCAGGCGGACGCGGTGCCCACCGCGGCGCGCCCGATGCGTGCCGACGCGCGGCGCAACTACGACCGGCTGCTCGCCGAGGGCCGGGCCGCGTTCGCCGAGCACGGCACGGGCGCGTCCCTGGAGGACATCGCGCGGCGCGCGGGCGTCGGGATCGGCACGCTGTACCGGCACTTCCCGAACCGGCACGCGCTGCTCAGCGCGGTCTTCGAGGACGCGGTGTGCGCCCTGCTCACCCGCTCCCGCGAGCTGCTCGACGATCCGCAGCCGTGCGCGGCGCTCGTGGAGTGGCTGCGGGCGATCGTGACGCACGCGGGCGAGTACCGGGGCCTGTCGCGGGCCCTCATGTCGGTGTCGCGGGACGACAGTTCGGCGCTCGCCCGGTGCAGTGCGCCGATGCGCGAGGCGGGCGGCGCGCTGCTCGTGCGGGCGCAGGAGGCCGGGTCGGTGCGGTCGGACATCACGATCGGCGATCTGCTCCAGCTGACCAACGCGATTGCGCTGGCCGCTGAAGAGACGCCGGGGGACCCGGAGTTGGCGGATCGGTTGCTGATGCTTACGCTGCGCGGGCTGAAGGCGGGCGCGTAGGCGGTACGGGGGGGGCTTGCGTGGTCCGTTGCGTGCCCCCCCGGACGGGCCGGGAGCGGGCCCGCGCGGAGCCCCGCGTTGTCACCGGCGCCGCAAGTCCGCCACCCGGGCCGCCCGTTCACGGTCTCCCGTCGCAGGGTCCGTCAGCGCGCCTGCCGTACGGAGTTGGTGCGGGCCGCCCTGCGTGACGTTCCTCCGCTGGCCGGGCAGGGGGACGTCACGGCGCTGGGGCGGGCCCGGTGGTGCCGGGTCGGCGGGGCCTCCCGTCGGTGTCGCGCCCGCGACGGCGACCTGGACGCCCTGGTCGGCGAGGGCCTGCAGTTCGGTGGCGGCGCGTTCGTCGGGCACCGGGGGCTCGTCCGTGACGAGCCGGGTGATGACGTCCGTGGGCACCGTCTGGAACATGGTGTCGGTGCCGAGCTTGGTGTGGTCGGCGAGGACCACCACCTCCGCCGCGGCCTGCACCAGGGCCCGGTCGACGCTGGCCGAGAGCATGTTGGACGTGGACAGGCCGCGCTCCGCGGTGAGCCCGCTCCCGGAGAGGAACGCGCGCGACACCCGCAGCCCCTGGAGGGACTGCTCGGCTCCGCTGCCCACGAGGGCGTAGTTGGAGCCGCGCAGGGTGCCGCCGGTCATGACGACCTCCACGCGGTTGGCGTGCGCCAGCGCCTGGGCGACGAGCAGGGAGTTGGTGACGACGGTCAGTCCGGGCACGCGGGCGAGCCGGCGGGCCAGCTCCTGGGTCGTCGTACCCGCGCCGACGACGATGGCCTCGCCTTCTTCGACGAGGCCCGCGGCGAGATCGGCGATGGCCGTCTTCTCCGCGGTCGCGGACAGCGACTTCTGCGGGAAGCCGGACTCACGCGTGAATCCGCCCGGGAGCACCGCACCTCCATGGCGGCGGTCAAGGAGTCCTTCGGCCTCAAGCGCCCGCACATCCCGCCGTACGGTCACTTCGGAGGTCTGGACTACGCGGGCGAGCTCCCGGAGCGACACTGCTCCGTTGGCCCGCACCATTTCGAGGATCAATTGGCGACGTTCTGCAGCGAACACGAAACTGACAGTAACCCCAACGACCGTCTGCTTTCAGCAGTTTGCGCCGAATAACAGAAGTTGTTCGCATGGCCGGATGCGAAGTGGTATACGCAGATCCAGCCCCCGGCATGGTCCGGGCGACCGGACCCCATGGCGTCGCACGAAGGCCCCACGAGACCCCCACGAGACCCCACGAGGGCCCCGCACTACGGCTCCGCGGCGACTCCGCGAGGGCTTCGCGACGGCTTCACGAGGGCCCAACTCGCCCCCGGAGCAGGGGTTTTACGGGCCCTACGCCTCGCCCGCCGCCTTGCGGGTGTGCAACTGCCGGGCGACCTCGGCGATCGAGCCGGACAGCGAGGGGTAGACGGTGAACGCATTCGCGATCTGTTCCACCGTCAAGTTGTTGTCGACCGCGATCGAGATGGGGTGGATCAGTTCCGAAGCGCGCGGCGAGACGACCACTCCGCCGACCACGATGCCGGTGCCCGGGCGGCAGAAGATCTTCACGAAGCCGTCCCGGATGCCCTGCATCTTGGCGCGCGGGTTGCGCAGCAGCGGCAGCTTGACGACGCGGGCGTCGATCTTCCCGCCGTCGACATCGGCCTGGCTGTAGCCGACGGTGGCGATCTCCGGGTCGGTGAAGATGTTCGCCGAGACGGTCTTCAGGTTCAGCGGCGTCACCGCGTCGCCCAGGAAGTGGTACATCGCGATGCGGCCCTGCATGGCGGCGACCGAGGCGAGCGCGAAGATGCCGGTCACGTCACCGGCCGCGTACACGCCGGGGGCGGAGGTGCGGGACACCTTGTCGGTCCAGATGTGGCCCGAGTCCTTCAGCCGGACCCCGGCCTCCTCCAGGCCCATGCCGCTGCTGTTCGGGATGGCGCCGACGGCCATCAGGCAGTGCGAACCGGTGATGACGCGGCCGTCGGCGAGCGTGACCTCGACGCGGTCGCCGACGCGCTTGGCGGAGGCGGCGCGGGAGCGGGCCATGACGTTCATGCCGCGGCGCCGGAACACGTCCTCCAGGACGGCGGCGGCGTCCGGGTCCTCGCCGGGCAGCACGCGGTCACGGGACGAGACGAGCGTGACCTTCGAGCCGAGCGCCTGGTACGCACCGGCGAACTCGGCGCCGGTGACACCGGAGCCGACCACGATCAGCTCTTCCGGCAGCTCGTCCAGGTCGTACACCTGCGTCCAGTTGAAGATGCGCTCACCGTCCGGCAGGGCGTCGGGGATCTCGCGCGGGTGGCCGCCGGTCGCGATGAGCACGGCGTCGGCGGTCAGCGTCTCCTCGGAGCCGTCCGCCGCCGTCACGACGACCTTGCGCGAGCCGTCCATCGCCTGCTGCCCGTCGAGCCGGGCCCGGCCGCGTACGACACGGGCGCCCGCGCGGGTCACGGACGCGGTGATGTCGTGCGACTGGGCGAGCGCGAGGCGCTTCACGCGGCGGTTGACCTTGCCGAGGTCCACGCCGACGACGCGGGCGGCCTGGTCGATGTGCGGGGTGTCGTCCTCGACGATGATGCCCAGCTCTTCGTACGAGGAGTCGAAGGTGGTCATCACCTCGGCCGTCGCGATGAGGGTCTTGGACGGCACGCAGTCGGTGAGCACCGACGCCCCGCCCAGACCGTCGCAGTCGACGACGGTCACCTCCGCGCCGAGCTGGGCGGCCACCAGGGCCGCCTCGTATCCGCCAGGTCCGCCGCCGATGATCACGATCCGGGTCAAGGGATTTACGCCTCGCGCTCTCGTTTCCGGCCCGCCCAGCGCTGTCCCGGCCGGGGGTCCGGGGGTCGCCCCCCGGGCAGATGCAGTACGTACTCCATTGTCCCGCACGCTTCAAGCTGCTTCGCCCCGGGGCCCTCCAGAGGAGTACGACGGGCTCGCGAGACCGCACGACCTGCGGCGGTCACTGTCGTACCCTCGGTCCCATGTCGCTCTACGCCGCGTACGCCGGCAATCTCGACGCGCGGCTCATGTCCCGCCGCGCCCCGTACTCGCCGCTGCGCGCCACCGGCTGGCTCAACGGCTGGCGGCTGACCTTCGGCGGGGAGCACATGGGCTGGGAAGGCGCGCTCGCCACGATCGTGGAGGCGCCGCGCTCCCAGGTCTTCGTCGCGCTCTACGACATCGCGCCGATGGACGAGGAGTCCATGGACCGCTGGGAGGGTGTCGGCCTGGACATCTACCGCCGGATGCGGATCCGGGTGGAGACCCTGGAGGGCGAGATGCCGGCCTGGGTGTACGTCCTGAACGGCTACGAGGGCGGCCTGCCCTCGGCCCGCTACCTCGGCGAGATCGCCGACGCGGCGGAGTCGGCGGGGGCGCCGCACGATTACGTGATGTCGTTGCGGAAGCGGCCCTGCTAGCCAATTCAGCCCGTCCGGCGTTTGAGGACGAGCCCGCAGGGCGACCGGGGCCGGGGCGGAGCCCCTGGACGATGCTCACCTTGGCGGAACGTACAACGCAACGATCGTGACACTGTCGGCAGCGGCATCTACGCGCGTGGAACGACAACAGCTACCCTCAACCGCGTGAACGCTTCCGTAACCCCCACCGACCCGTACGCCGCCGCCGACGCCGCCGCCGCGCGGCTGCGTGAGATCACCGGCGCAGAGACCCATGACGTCGCCCTCGTGATGGGGTCGGGCTGGGCCCCCGCCGTGGACGCGCTCGGCACGCCCGAGGCCGAGTTCCCCGTCACCGAACTGCCCGGCTTCCCGCCGCCCGCCGTGGAGGGCCACGGCGGCAAGATCCGGTCGTACAAGATCGGCGACAAGCGCGCCCTGGTCTTCCTCGGCCGCACCCACTACTACGAGGGCCGCGGCGTCGCCGCCGTCGCGCACGGGGTGCGTACGGCCGTGGCCGCGGGCTGCAAGACCGTCGTCCTGACCAACGGCTGCGGCGGCCTGCGCGAGGGCATGCGCCCCGGCCAGCCGGTCCTGATCAGCGACCACCTGAACCTGACGGCCACGTCGCCGATCGTCGGCGCCAACTTCGTCGACCTCACCGACCTGTACTCGCCGCGCCTGCGCGCCCTGTGCAAGGAGGTCGACGCGAGCCTGGAGGAGGGCGTCTACGCCCAGTTCCCCGGCCCGCACTACGAGACCCCCGCCGAGGTCCGCATGGCCGGCATCCTCGGCGCCGACCTGGTCGGCATGTCCACGGTCCTGGAGGCCATCGCCGCGCGCGAGGCGGGCGCCGAGGTGCTCGGCATCTCCCTGGTCACCAACCTGGCCGCGGGCCTGTCCGGCGAGCCCCTCAACCACGAGGAGGTACTCCAGGCCGGCCGCGACTCCGCCGCCCGCATGGGCGCGCTGCTCACGCAGGTGCTGGGCCGGATCTGAGACTCGCACGTACGACGAGAGGCTGAGGCAGACGTGCAGGACGACGCAGTGATCCAGGACGACGCACTGATCACCCGGGCCAGGGCCTGGCTGGCCGAGGACCCCGACCCCGAGACCCGCGAGGAGCTGGCCAAGCTCATCGAGAGCGAGGCCCACGAGGAGCTGGCGGCCCGCTTCTCCGGCACCCTCCAGTTCGGCACCGCCGGGCTGCGCGGCGAGCTGGGCGCGGGCCCGATGCGGATGAACCGCTCCGTCGTCATCCGGGCGGCCGCGGGCCTGGCCGCGTACCTGCGCGCGCAGGGCAAGGCGGGCGGGCTCGTCGTGATCGGGTACGACGCGCGGTACAAGTCGGCGGACTTCGCGCGGGACACGGCGGCCGTGATGACGGGCGCGGGCCTGCGCGCCGCGCTCCTCCCGCGCCCGCTGCCCACCCCCGTCCTGGCCTTCGCCATACGGCACCTGGGCGCGGTGGCGGGTGTGGAGGTGACGGCCTCGCACAACCCGCCGCGCGACAACGGCTACAAGGTGTATCTGGGCTGGGGGTCCCCCCGGACGGAGTCTGGGGGAGGGACACAGATCGTGCCCCCGGCGGACGCGGACATCGCCGCCGAGATCGACGCGGTGGCGGCCCTCGCGGACGTGCCGCGCCCGTCGGAGGGCTGGGAGACGCTCGGCGAGGAGGTCCTGGAGGCGTACCTGGCGCGTACGGACGCGGTGCTCGCCCAGGGGTCCCCGCGTACGGCCCGTACCGTCTACACGCCCATGCACGGCGTCGGCAAGGAGACCCTGCTCGCCGCGTTCGCGCGGGCCGGGTTCCCCGAGCCGGTGGTCGTGCCCGAACAGGCCGAGCCGGACCCGGACTTCCCGACGGTCGCCTTCCCGAACCCGGAGGAGCCGGGCGCGATGGACCTGTCCTTCGCGACGGCCCGTGCCGCGGAACCGGACCTGATCATCGCCAACGACCCGGACGCGGACCGCTGCGCGGTCGCGGTGCACGACTCCTCGGCGGGTGACTGGCGCATGCTCCGCGGCGACGAGGTGGGCGCGCTGCTTGCGGCGCACCTGGTGAAGCGGGGGGTGACCGGGACCTTCGCGGAGTCGATCGTCTCGTCCTCGCTGCTCGCGCGGATCGCTTCGGGGGCAGGTCTGGCGTACGAGGAAACCCTCACCGGCTTCAAGTGGATCGCCCGCGTGGACGGCCTGCGGTACGGCTACGAGGAGGCGCTCGGCTACTGCGTCGACCCCGAGGGCGTACGCGACAAGGACGGCATCACGGCCGCGCTCCTCGTCGCCGAGCTGGCCTCGGAGCTGAAGGAGCAGGGCCGCACGCTGCTCGACCTCCTGGACGATCTGGCCGTCGAGCACGGCGTGCACGCGACGGACCAGCTGTCGGTGCGGGTCGAGGACCTGTCGCTGATCGCCGATGCGATGCGGCGCCTCCGCGAGCAGCCGCCGGTATCGCTCGCGGGCCTGCCGGTGACGCTGGCGGAGGACCTGACGCAGGGGACTTCGTCGCTTCCGCCGACGGACGGCCTGCGCTACACGCTCGACGGCGCCCGGGTCATCGTCCGGCCCAGCGGTACGGAGCCGAAGCTGAAGTGCTACTTGGAGGCGGTCGTTCCGGTGGCCCCTTCGGACGCTCTGCCGGCGGCACGGGCGAAGGCGGCGGAGCTGCTAGCGGCGCTGAAGCGGGATCTGGCTGCGGCGGCGGGTATCTGAGCCACGGGTCGTACGGGCGGCGGTGACCTGGACGGTCGCCGCCGCCCTTCTTCGTACGCCGTGACCACCTGAACGGGTGATTCCCGCACGGCACTTGACGCAGCGGGGCGGGAGGGGTGGTGGCCCGCAAGGAAGGTGGACCGGTCCGCGCCCGGCCGAACCCCAGGAGCTGCCCGCCCGTGTCCGCCCCCACCGAGGCCGTCCGCCGCGCCCTCCCCACCTCCCGGCGCCCCCGTCCCCGGGGCACGCCCCCACCCCGCGCGGACCTGCCCCGCCGCATCGTCCGCGCCCTGCGCCACGCGGCCCCCGCCATCTACGGCTACGCCTGCGTACGCCTCTTCTGCCTCCTCGTCGTCTCCTTCTGGGCCCACAGGGAAGGCCAGGGCCTCTGGCCGATCCTGGCGACCTCCTGGGACTCGTCCTGGTACCTGGGCATCGCGGAGAACGGCTACGCGCGGGAGCTCGGCACGACGTACGACGCGAACAACCTGGCGTTCTTCCCGCTGTACCCGCTGGCGGTACGGGGGCTGTCGTGGGCCCTCCCCGGTTCGTCGGCGGGCGTGGGCCTGCTGGTGGCGGTGGTGGGGTCGTTCTTTGCGGCCTGGGGCATCTTCGCGGTGGGCGCGCGGCTGCACGGCCGCAGGGTGGGGGTGTGCCTGGCGCTGCTGTGGGGCGGGCTGCCGGTCGGCCTGGTCCAGTGGATGGGCTACACGGAGTCCCTGTTCACGGCCTTCGCGGCGTGGTCCCTGTACGCGTGCCTGACGGGGCGCTGGGTGTGGGCAGGGACGCTGGCGTCGTTGGCGGGGCTGACGCGTCCGACGGGGGTGGCGCTGGCGGCGGCGGTTTCGTTGGGGGCGCTGGTGTCCCTGTGGGGGCGGTTCTCGTGGCGTGTGCTGGTGGGCGGGCTTCTGGCCCCGCTGGGCTGGTTGTCGTACGTCGGCTGGGTCGGCCTCCGACTCGGCCGCTGGGACGGCTACTTCGCGGTCCAGGAGCTGTGGCACAACCATGTGGACGGCGGCGCGTACACGCTGCGCAGACTGGACGACCACTTCATCGACGACTCGACACCCGAACTGTTCCTGATCCTGGTGTCGTTGGTGCTCGTCGCGTCGGCGATGCTTTTCGTGCGCTGCGTACTGGACCGCCAGCCCCTGGTGCTGCTCGTCTTCACGGGCCTGCTGCTGGCCATCGTGCTGGGCAGCGGAGGCGTGTACTTCTCCCGAGCGCGCTTTCTGCTACCGGGCTTCCCACTGCTACTGCCACTGGCCGTGCTCCTGGCCCGCGCATCGCTGCGGCATGCGGTGGTCTGGGTGGGTGGTGTTGTGCTGGTGGCGGCCTATTGCGGGGGGTACATGGTTTTGGTTTGGCCTAGTGCGCCTTGAGGGTCGTCAGGCCTTGGGCTGGCCAGGGGCGAAATCCGGCGCTCAGTCGCCATCCGCCGCAGCGCCGGACAGTCGAGCGCCCCTGCTGTCCGCGATGCGCTTCACGTCGCGCAGGGACTCGCTCATCCGTGCCAGGCCGTACCGGAGTTGATCTGGCGTTGCCCTCAGGTCTGCGAGTAAGTCGTCGATGTGGTCGAGGAGTTCACCGGCCATTCCGAGTTGGACTGACTCCACGTGGTCCGCGACTCGCGTGAGGTAGCCGTCCCCGTCGGTCAGCAGGAAGCACGGCTTCCCGTCAGAGCCAGTCCATGGCAGCAGCCGTGCGATGTGCACTCCGTGCGGTTTGGTCATGCATGTGACGCTACGGAGCTCAACACCGGTCTCTCAATGGCACTTTGAGGTGCCATCAGGCAGAAGTGCCACCCGAAGCCTCCGGGTCACATTGGCGCCCCAATGGCGTCGGCGAGGCTTCGCATGTCCGGGGTCAGTGTCCGCCGCCGGGCAATGATCCGGCCGAAGATGTCGCGGGCGTAGCGCTGGTTCGGCAGCCACTGGGGCGCTGACGCCCGGATCTCCTGGAGGACGTCGACCGCTTTCGCGTAGTCCCGCGCCCGCGTGTGCGCCTCAGCGACGTCCAGCAGATGGCGGTTGCGGTTGTTGGACGTCGTGCGCATCCCGGACGTGGGGATGCGGGCGGAGAGCTTGAGCACCAGGTCCGGGCGGTCGACCACCATGGCGTTCTCGGCTCGCTTGAGCGCGACCGTGACGGGCCCGAACGCCTTGAGGAAGTCATCGCCGGGTGCGAACTCCCGCCCCATGGCGACGGCTGCCGAGTTCGCGTACCGCAGGGTGTCCTCCGCCTCCCCCTGCCGGTTGTCCCGCACCGCCGCGGCGGAGGCTCGCAGCAGCAGCCAGCCCCACGCGCTCAACTCGGCAGGCGTGGCACGGGAGATGCGCGGCTCCATCTCATCGGCCCACTGAACGGCCAACTCGCGCGCCGCGTCCAACCGCCCCTGCCGCAGCAGCAACCAGCACCGCGTATTGACCGTTGCGGCACCCTGAAGGCGGTCGGAAACGTCTTCGAGTGACCGGTCGAGGGCGGTGTCCGCAGCTGCGAACTGCCGGGTCTGCGTCAGCAGCCACCCGGTGAGCTGCATCAGCCGTACGCGCACGTCCCGGCCGGCCGGGCCGCCCGTCTCTGCGATCAGGTCCGCGTCGCGGATCATGGCGGGCAGGATCAGGCTCAACTCCCGGAACCGGTCGCCGGAGAAGAGCGGAACTGCCGCGTCGATCAAGTCATGCATCCCGGCAACGCTGGGTGCTTCACTCATGTCGGCACTGCCCACCGGGCCGACGAGCGCCTGCCGGACGGGAGCCCACTGATCGTCACCATCAGGTTCCGCGTCTTGGTCGGACCCCGCTTGCGGGACGCCCACCAAACTCGTGGTCGGGACGCGCAGCGCCACGGCCAACCGCCGGGCCGTCTCGAGACGCGTATCCGCCCGCTCTCCCTGCTCCAACTTGCGGATCAAGGAGACGGACACCCCAGACACGGAGGCAAGTTCACGCTGCGTGAGCCCCCGCCGCTTGCGCACACCCTGGAGCCGCTTGCCCATGTCGGCGCTCATGGTGCGAGCTTAGGGCTACGGGGTCAGGGCTGCGTCCCACGACTCTCGGCCACGCGTAAGGCATCGGTGAGCGCGTCGGTCAACGTCCGACCGAGGAAGCGGAGTTCACCGATGGACGCCCGTGGGTTGTCCAGCAGTTCTCGCGCATGCCCCAACAACTCATGTCCCATCGCGAGTTGGACACACTCGACTTCGTCGGCGATACGGGACACGGGACCGGAACGGTCAACGTCACCGATGACGTAGCAGGGTTTGCCGTCGTCACTACTCCAAGGCAGAAGACGCGGGGAGGGGCGGCGCCTCTGGGAAGGATCAGGGACTTGAGTCATCGAAACCAGCTTCCATCGAAGTCGTGTCCCACCATCGTCGACAGTTGGGGACGCCCTTGCGACGGCAGTAGTGACGTCATCGGGGCGTCACCCGAAGGCGTCAAACCGGTGTCATTGGCGACCGGCGACCGCTACCGTCGACGGCATGACGACTGAGCTGCACGCGTCCAACGACGTGCTCCGGGCCATACGGATCAGTCTGCGCATGAGCCAGGACGACTTGGCGAAGGCGTTGCGCCGCGCCGGCGACGAGTTGGGCGAGCCCAACGACGCGAGCAAGCGACTCGTGCAGCGCTGGGAGTCAGGAGTCAGCCGTGCTCCACGCCCGGTGTATGCGCGGGCACTTGAGCGCGTCACCGGCCGCCCGGTGGAGTCCCTCGGCTTCACCTTCCCAGTGCCGGTGGCGCGCGTGCACTCCGACGGAAAGGGAGGCCATGACATGGACGCCGCCACGGAAGGTGCCGCCGCGAAGACCGAGGCCCCTCAACGGATGACAGACACAGCGAACTATTCCGGAATCTGGCTGTCGCGCTACGAGTACTACAGCTCGGGCCGAGGCGAGACGTTCGAGGCCAAGCACTACGTCGTGGTACTCCAGCACGGCACCAAGCTGACCGGCCAAAGCCTCCCCGGGGCGTCGAGCAACCCCGACAGCCCTCTGACTCTCGACCTCACCCTGGACCGCAACGTGGTCACGGGCACCTGGACCGAGCAGACAGCCCGCGCCGGCTACTACCAGGGTGCGCGGTACCACGGAGCGGTTCAGATGCTGATCGAGCCGACGGGCCGCCGCATGACAGGGAAGTGGATCGGGTTCGGCAAGGACTTCGACGTGAACTCTGGGCCTTGGGAGTTGCTGCTGGTGGACGCGTCCATCAGCAAGGCCGCTCTGGAGAGGTACGGCTGCACCCCAGCCTGAAGGCGACGCGTCATACGCATGACGCCACAGCCATCCGATGTGATCACCGACGTCAGGCGCCCCTCCGCGCCCCCAGCTGGCCGATGATTTCCCTGTTTGGACAGTCGCCCCAATGGGGTCGAGCGAAATCTGGACGCCTGCAGGCAACGACCAGCACGTCGGCTAAGAGTTCACCTAAGGTGGGCAGGGTTGCACAGGCAGGCCCGCAGACGCTTCGTCTCAACTAGACCGGCTCTACGGCATCGACTGCCCTCCCAGAGGGGCCGAAGCATCCGCGCCTCATCAGGCCACAGAAGACTCAACTTCCGCCTGAACGCGCCCCATACTCCAGCCGCTCCAAATTGGACCAAAGAGGCTCGAGGCCGAACTCCTGCAATACCTCTTCCAGGATGACGAATGGGGGCGCATTCGAGGGTTCCCCACCGATCCAGACAGTGTCACACTCTTCACACACCCGCAGGTCTACAGATTTTCCAGGGATTCGGCACTTAACTACCCACCCCTGCTCGCACCTCGGACACCATTTCATTCCGAATCCTCTCTAATGCTGTGGAAACGCCGTAATTACCTTTGCCGTTCCAGGCACTACCACAATCCGCAGGCTCTTTTCCCCATTCGTTCCTACCTCCCTACCCATGGGAACTATATACCTCGCAGGGTCACTGGGATCGGGAGCACCTCGATTCCTCCACCCCTCGTCAACAAGCGCAAGGATGTCCCCTTGATTAGGGTTCTTAAAAACGCCGTGCGTAATCTTCGACGGATCAGGACGCGCATGCTCCATCACGTGCGCGATCCGGTGACCTTGAGCAGACCCTGGCCCGTATATTAGGCCTGCCGGAGATTGGAATCGATCATTACCAAGGTCCGTGAATCCGTTTGGTTTACATACGGCCAGGCCCAGCGGGTCCACCCAGGCATGGGGATTGTTGACATAAGCACGCGGATTGAGGGCAGGCTCAAGACCCAATGGATCCGTCGCGAGATATCGACCAACTTCTGGATCATAATATCGAAAGTGGTTGTAACTCAACTCGGATTCGCGGTCAAAGTATTGACCAGGAAAACGAATTGGCGTATATGCGGCCGCATTTCGAGCCCATGCCGTGGCGCCCCAGAGAGCGATTCTCGCGCGCCAGGTAACGTCCCCATGCTCGTCGAGCAGCTCGGTCGGTGTACCAACCAGGTCAGTGACGATCGCGTAGAAGCGCTCGTCGAGCTCCTCGTCTGGGAGACGCTTGCGTTCCGTCTGGGCCAGCGGGCGGATGCCCTCGTGGTCCCAGGTGAGTGTGACCGCCTCAGGGGCACCCGGCACATGGCCGGTCTGCTCGCAAAGCGTCGTCCCGTCCCAAGCGAAGTCGACCTGCTCTGCGATCAACTCCCCGCCCGCCGCCGCGAGGCGCTGCTTGGATATTCGGCGGCCCAGCGCGTCGTACGCGTAGCGCCACCTCGTGCCGTCCGGTGTGACCACCGACGTAAGCCGATCCTCCGCGTCCCACGTGTACCTCCACGTGTCCGGCTTACGCGACAACCGGGTCTTCTGGCGGAGCACCGTGCGGCCGCCTGCGTCGTGTTCGTAGCGCACAGCGCCCGCCGTGCGGATGCGCGTGCCCTCGTACGTGCGGGACCCCACCGCCTCCTGGCCCGGCATCGCCTGCGGCCAGGACGCCTCCGTCTGGTTTCCCGCCTCGTCGTACGCGTACCTCTCCGTCCAGCCCGCCGCGTGCACCGCTGTGACCCGGCCCGCCGCGTCCAGGTCGAAGCTGCGGGAGCCGTTCAGTTGGTCGTCGATGCCGATGAGGTTGCCGTCTGCGCGGTACTTGTAGCTCCGGGACTGCACCGTGTGGTCGGTCGGGCCGACCAATGCTTGCTTCGTGAGGCGGCCCACCGCGTCGAATGTGTTCGTCAGCGACAGCGAGTCGCCGATCAGACGACTGAGCTCTCGGCCCGCCGCATCGTGCTCGAACGTCATCGTCCGGCCGGACGTCACCAGCTCCGTGCGGTTGCCCGCCGCGTCGTAGCGCCACGAACTCTCCGCCCCGGAGGGAGTTCTCCTCCCCACCCGCCGCCCGAGTCCGTCGTACGTGAACGTCATCGTCCGGCCGTTGACCGTCTCCGACACCAACCGGCCCGCCGCGTCCCGTGTCAGCTCCAGGACAGCGTCCGGGTTCACCGCCCGGGCCAGGCCGCCCGTCGCGTCGTACTCGAACGTCGTGAGCGCGCCCGCCGCGTCCTTGCGGACCGTGCGACCGAGGACGTCCCGCTCGAAGCGGATCACGTCGCCCATCGGCGTTGTACGGGAGAGGAGTTGGCCCGCCGCGTCGTGTGCGTACGTCAGAACCCGGTCGTCGAAGTCCGTCTCCGCCACCAGGCGACCGGATGCGTCGTAGTCGTAACTCCACGTCAAGCCCTGCGGGTTGAGCACCTTGCGGAGTTGCAGCTGCGTGTCGTGCTCGAACTCGTAGCGGACGCCGTCCGGGCCCGTGCGGGCCGACAGCAGGTCGAAGTGCGTGTACTCGAAGGTCGAGGCCTGGCCCATCGCGTCCGTGTGCGACGTGCAGTTGCCCTCGCCGTCGTACGTCCACGACTCCGACGAGCCGTCCGCAGCCGTGCGGCGGGCGAGCTTGCCCTCTACCGTCCACTCCAGCCGCGTCACCGCGCCCAACGGGTCCGTCACCGCCAACGGGCGGCCGAACGCGTCACGTTCGTAGCGGGTCAGCGCGCCGAGCGGGTCCGTGATTTCCAGGGGGAGGCCTGCCGCGTCGCAGCGGACCGTCGTCGTCGCGCCGAGCGCGTCCGTGATCGACGCCAGGTTGCCGAGCGCGTCGTACCCAAAGCGGGTCGTCGCCCCGGACCCGTCCGTCACCGAAGCGCGGTTACCGAACTCGTCGAACCGCTGGTACGTGCATGTGCCGTCCGAGTGCGCCAACACGACCGGCAGGCTCAACTCGTCATAAGCAAGGCTGGTGTACGCGCCGTCCGGGCGGACCAGCATGGTCAGGCGGCCGAGTTCGTCGTATGCGTAGCTCGTCGTGCGGCCGAGCGGGTCTGTGACAGTTAGCGGCCGGTCGTAGCTGTCGTGCGTCGTCTGAGTGGTGGCTCCGGACGGATCCGTCTCGGCCACCACCTGCAACCGACCGTTGACGAGGTAACTCTTCGTATGCCCCAAGGAGTTGGTGAACGTCGTCACCTTGTGGCCCGTGGCCGCGTCGATGTCGTCGTACGTGTAGGTCGCGCGCAGGTGGCCCGCCTGGCCCGTCTGGTACGTGCACCGGTCCCGGTCGTCGTAGACGTAGCTGTACGAGGAGTTGTTCGTGTCCGTCCACGATGTGATGCGGCCAAGCTCGTCGTTGCGGAATGCCGTCGGGCGGCCGGAGGAGTTGGTCACCGACGACAGGTGACCGCGCTCGTCGAAGCCGTAGCGGACGATCTCCTGGTCCGCGCCGTCCGCACCCGCGCCCGCGAGGTGCAGGGCCGTGATGCGCTTGCCCTCCGTCGTGATCTTCAGGTGGTAGCCCGCCGAGTGCACGATGCCGGTAGGAGCACCGTCGGCGTCGTACTCGAACGTGAGGTACTGGCCCGAGCGGTCGGTGATCTGCATCAGCAGGGCGATGCCGTTGCCGTCGCCGTCCGGTGCCGCGAAGTGCCAGCACCGGCCCTGGACCGGGTCCGTGATCGTGTAGTCGCCGTACGCGTCGAGCATCAGGGCGTGCTCGTCACCGCCGTTGGGGAGGACGGACACGCCGGGCGCCGGGTGCGGGTACGTCAGGACCGCGCCGTCCTGACGTACGAAGACGATGCCTGTCGCGTCCACCTCCAAGTGCTGGTCGGCCGTCGACGACCACGCCGGACCGAACCAATACCCGGCCCGGTACGAAGACTTGAAGTGGCGGGAGAACGTCAGCGGGAGTGCGCCTGGAAGCGCCACGTCCGTCTGCGGCAGGAGCATGCGGCCGGTCGCGATGTCGATCGGGTCGCCCTCGCAGACGCCCTTCTCGGGGTTCTTGCAGGCATCGGGCTTCTCGCCCTCCTCCTTGCCCTTGCCGGGTGGCCGGTCCGGGTGCGGCTTTCCATCCGGTACCTTCCCGACTCCCCCCAGGCCCTTCCGGCCGAGCAGGTTGCCGATGAAGTTTGCGGCGGCATGGTGTGGGTCGCTGGTCCAGCCAGAGCCGATGACCTGCTTCGGGATGCGCTCCGGATGAGCCACTGTGCTCAGCAGACCGGTCGCCAACCCGTTGGCGTTCTTCGCCCACTCCGCGGGGTGGGTCAGGTTGTACGGGTCGAAGGGGTTCGCGGTCCGGGCCAGCGCCACCGTGCCCCCCACGGCCTCGGCGGCACCTCCCAGGAAGTGGGCCAGCCCCATGCCGTTCGCCTGGCCGTAGTCCATGAGCTCAGCGCCCGCCCGGTCCAGGAGATCCGGCTTCTCGGGGGCCGTCTCCAGCGCCTGCTTCACCCGGCCCCGCGCCTCGCGCGCCGCCTCCGTGCGCTGGCGGCGGGCCTCCTCCAGGATCTCCCGTGCCTCCTGGCGACCGGCCACACCCGGATCGCGGAAAGGCTCCGGCTTGGTGGGCTTGGGGCCGGGGTCGGTCTTCCCCGAATCCACGTACTCGTTGTAGGCGTCGATCGACGAGTTGTACGCATTGACCGACAACTCATGGTCCTTGGCGGCCTTTTCGCTCGCCGTCTGCGCACTCTTGTACAGCTCGATCGCCGCGGTCGCCTGCGACTGGGCCCACGCGACCGTCTGCGCGTACGACTCCAACGCACGGGAGGCGTCCTCGCAGGCGTCGGCGGCGGTCAGCCACTTCTTCGGCTGCATGCTGAACTTCTCGCGGAACCTGTCCGCCGCATCGCCCTTCCAGAACCCCGAGTCCAGATTGCCCAGGCCCTGTCCGACCGTCTCGAAGGCATGGCCGAAGTCCTTGAGGTGCTTGGCCCGCTCCTCGATGGCCGGTGCGCTGCCGTGGATCAGCTCCTTGGGGTCGTCGGTCTCGCCCAGCTGCCGCTCGGGCACGTCCGAGCCCAGCCGGTTGCCGATGCCCTCGCCGATGTCACGGACACCATCCGCGGCCGAGTCCAAACCCACGTACTGCAGGGCGTCCCCGGACGTGTCCGTGACCCAGCCCACCGCGTCGCCGGTCTTCTCCTTGACCGTGTCGACAGCCCCCGAGGCCGCGTCCCCGATGCTGTTGAGCGCGTCTCCGATCCCCATCAGCCCTTGCCCCCCTCGGCGTCAGGCGAGCCGTCCCCCGGCTTCTGCGCCGGCGTGAACGTCTCTTCCTCCGGGCCGTCCGGCTCCCAGTTGCTGCTGTCCCGCCACGGCGTCAACGTCGAGCTGTCCAGGTCCTCGCCGGCCTGGTCCCACTGGTCGCCGATCTCGTCCTTGGCGTCGCGGAAGGAGTCCATGCTGTAGTCCGCGTCCCGGACGTGGCCGACGATGTTGCTGCTCTCCAACGCCTCCGACACGGACTGCCGCTTGATGTCCTCCTCCGTCGCGTACGGATTGCCCCCGACCTGGTTCAGCACGGTCTTGAACACGTTCTTCCCGTACTCCTCCTCCTCGTGGTACATCCCGGCCGACAGGTCCAACATCAGCGCGAACTTGTTGGCGTCCTGCATCAGCGTGCGCACGCCCCAGCCCCACCGGTCGCAGAAGCCCGCGAACGTCTCCTGGAGCCCCGCATCCCCCACCTCGAGCCCGGCCAGCTCCAACTCGTCGAAGCCGCGCCCCAGATTCGCGTCGATGTCGAAGCCGAGCTCCTTCAGCTCGTCCATCGCCAGCTTGATGCCCTTGGTGAGCTGGGCCATCGCCTCCGGGTCCGCCCGGAATCCGTTGCCGCTCACTGCAGACCCCCAGCACCCGGGTCAGGCACGACGGCCTGCATCGGATCCGGCTCAGGCTCCGGATCTGGCTCCGACTCCGGCTCCGGCTCCCACGCCACCGCGTCCGGAACGATCCCGCGCACCGGCGGCAGCACAAACCCCGAGGGACTGCCCGCGTCCACCGCGACCCCGACCGGCCCGCCGATCCCCGGAATCACCTGGTCGAGCAGTCGCGCGCCGAACACCGTCACCCACTCGTCGACGGTCTCCGGGCGCTGCTCCGCGAACCGGTCGAGGGTCTCCATCCCGGTGAAGGCGAACAGCCAGCGGACCTCGTCCGCCGCCACCGTCAGCAGCGAGTCCTCCACCACCGGCACCAGCACCTCACTGCGCCGGAACTCCCCCACCAGGGCCCGAACATCGCCCTCGCCGGACTGCGTCAACTCGGTCATACGCCGTGCCAGTGCCGCAGCGCGCATGCCGACCACCCCCGTAGTCATCGCACTTCCCCGTTGCCTTGCGTTGCGTACGCGAAATCTCATTGCGTACGCGAACAAGCACCGTAACCGACGGGACTGACAATCGAACACACGGTCACCCTGTCCAGGTTCAGCCCTGGCTGAAAACAACCCACGCAACCCGCCCAAGAGTGCTGAGAGCCAGGCCGGTTCGGGCGGGCCGCCAGTGGAGGCACCCCGTGCGGCCGGCTGAACTCCGCCCACCTCGCGAAGCGAAGGTCAGGCGACCAGCCCCGCTGACACCCCCATCCCCCACTGAGTAAGAATCACCTCATGACGAGCCCGGACCCCCAGCCCGATCCGCACCCCGAGCCGAAGCCCGACCCGCAGCCCGACCCGCAGCCCGACCCGCAGCCCGAGCCGAAGCCCGAGCCGCAGTCCGGCAGCGCGCACGCGGATCCCGCTCCCGACCACCCCGTCCACCCCGTCCACCCCGACCGCACCTACCGCTCCAGCAGTGCCGTCGCCGGTGGCGTCCTGCTGCTCGGGCTGGCCGCGTGGCTCGGTGGGGACGCGCTCGTGCGGGGGAGTGGGTGGACGCCGTGGCGCGCGCTCGCCGGGCTGCTGTTCGTCGTGCCGCTGGTCGTCGCGTACACCCTGCGGCCCGCCGTGTTCGCGAACGCCGAGCGGCTGCGGGTGCGCAATCCGTTCCGTACGATCACGCTGCCGTGGGCCGCCGTAGAGGGGCTGCGGTCCGGGTACTCCAGCGAGGTGTTCGCGGGCGGCGGCGACAAGTACCAACTGTGGGCGATTCCCGTCTCGCTGCGCGCCCGGAAGAAGGCCGCTCGGCGGCAGGTGCGGGACGCCGTGGACGACCCGCACGGGCGCACGCCGACCGTGCGGTCCGGTGGCGCCTCCGCCTCCGCCTCCACCCGCGCCCCCGCCGACCAGGCCCTCGACGACCTGCGCGAGCTCGCCGAGCGGCACGCGGGCGACCCGGGCGCGCAGGGCGGGCCGAGCGTGCGCTGGGCGTACGAGATCCTCGGGCCGAGTGCCGCGGGGGCGCTGCTGCTCGTGGTGCTGTTGCTGATCGGCTGAGGGACGGCCGGCAGCCGGAAGCATGCGTGTGGCCGGGGCCCGAAGGTCCCGGCCACGCGCATGTCCGAACCGTCTGGGCGCGCCCGCCCCTGTACAAGCCGCTACGCGCGTAGATATGCTCGCCTGGTGACCATGCCCACCACTGCACATGCCACTGCATCTGCTTTCGCCGACGCCACCGCGTCCGACAGCGCGCTGCGCCGTTTCCTGCACGGGCTGCCCGGCGTGGACGCGGTCGGACTTGAGGCGCGCGCCGCCGCGCTCGGGACGCGCTCCATCAAGACGACGGCCAAGGCGTACGCCATCGACCTGGCCATCTCGGTGATCGACCTGACGACCCTGGAGGGCGCCGACACCCCGGGCAAGGTCCGGGCGCTCGGCGCGAAGGCCGTCCATCCCGATCCGACCGACCGTACGACTCCGCGTACCGCCGCCGTCTGTGTGTATCCGGACATGGTGGCGGCGGCGAAGGAGGCCGTCGCCGGGTCGGGGGTGAAGGTGGCGTCCGTCGCCACCGCCTTCCCGGCCGGGCGTGCCGCGCTCACCGTGAAGCTCGCCGACGTCCAGGACGCGGTCTCCGCGGGGGCGGACGAGATCGACATGGTCATCGACCGCGGCGCCTTCCTCGCGGGCAAGTACCTGAAGGTGTACGAGGAGATCCGCGCCGTGCGGGAGGCCTGCGGCGAGCGGGCCCGGCTCAAGGTGATCTTCGAGACCGGCGAGCTGTCGACGTACGACAACATCCGGCGCGCCTCCTGGCTCGGCATGATGGCCGGGGCCGACTTCATCAAGACCTCGACCGGCAAGGTCGGCGTCAACGCCACCCCCGCCAACACCCTCCTGATGCTCGAAGCCGTCCGCGACTTCAAGCAGCAGACCGGGGTGCAGATCGGCGTGAAGCCCGCGGGCGGGATCCGGACGTCCAAGGACGCCGTGAAGTTCCTGGTGCTCGTGAACGAGACGGCCGGGCCCGACTGGCTCGATAACCACTGGTTCCGGTTCGGCGCCTCCAGCCTGCTCAACGACCTGCTGATGCAGCGCCAGAAGCTGGCCACCGGCCGCTACTCCGGTCCCGACTACGTGACGGTGGACTGAGACCCCATGACCATGGACAAGCAGACATCTGTGTTCGAGTACGCGCCCGCCCCCGAGTCGCGTTCCGTCGTCGACATCGCCCCGTCGTACGGCCTGTTCATCGACGGCGAGTTCCGCGAGGCCGCGGACGGCAAGGTCTTCAAGACCGTCTCGCCCGCGACCGAAGAGGTGCTCTCCGAGGTCGCCCAGGCCGGGGCCGAGGACGTGGACCGGGCCGTGAAGGCGGCGCGCAAGGCCTTCGAGAAGTGGTCCGCCCTGCCGGGTGCCGAGCGGGCCAAGTACCTGTTCCGGATCGCCCGGATCATCCAGGAGCGCTCCCGCGAGCTGGCCGTCCTCGAAACCCTCGACAACGGCAAGCCGATCAAGGAGACCCGGGACGCGGACCTCCCCCTGGTCGCCGCGCACTTCTTCTACTACGCGGGCTGGGCCGACAAGCTCGATCACGCGGGGTACGGGGCGAATCCGCGCCCCCTCGGCGTCGCCGGGCAGGTCATCCCCTGGAACTTCCCGCTGCTGATGCTGGCCTGGAAGATCGCCCCGGCCCTCGCCACCGGCAACACGGTCGTCCTCAAGCCCGCCGAGACGACGCCGCTCTCCGCGCTCTTCTTCGCGGACATCTGCCGCCAGGCGGGGCTGCCGAAGGGCGTCGTCAACATCCTTCCGGGGTACGGGGACACGGGCGCGGCGATCGTCGCGCACGACGGCGTGGACAAGGTGGCGTTCACCGGTTCCACGGCCGTCGGCAAGGAGATCGCCCGTACGGTCGCGGGCACGGACAAGAAGGTCACGCTCGAACTGGGCGGCAAGGGCGCCAACATCGTCTTCGACGACGCCCCCATCGACCAGGCCGTCGAGGGCATCGTCTCCGGCATCTTCTTCAACCAGGGGCAGGTCTGCTGCGCCGGCTCCCGGCTGCTCGTACAGGAGTCGATCCAGGACGAGCTGCTCGACAGCCTGAAGCGGCGGCTCTCCACGCTGCGCCTCGGTGACCCGCTCGACAAGAACACCGACATCGGCGCGATCAACTCCGCCGAGCAGCTGGCCCGGATCACCGCACTCGCCGAGACCGGTGAGGCGGAGGGCGCCGAGCGCTGGTCCGCGCCCTGCGAACTCCCCTCCTCCGGTTACTGGTTCGCGCCCACGCTGTTCACCAACGTCACGCAGGCGCACACCGTCGCGCGGGACGAGATCTTCGGCCCGGTGCTCTCGGTGCTGACGTTCCGCACGCCCGACGAGGCCGTCGCCAAGGCCAACAACTCGCAGTACGGCCTGTCGGCGGGCATCTGGACCGAGAAGGGCTCGCGGATCCTCGCGGTCGCGGACCGGCTGCGCGCCGGGGTCGTCTGGGCCAACACGTTCAACAAGTTCGACCCGACCTCGCCCTTCGGCGGCTACAAGGAGTCGGGCTTCGGCCGCGAGGGCGGCCGTCACGGTCTGGAGGCGTACCTCGATGTCCGATAAGTCCGAAGCGCGGCTCAGTGTCTTCAAGACCTACAAGCTGTACGTGGGCGGGAAGTTCCCGCGATCCGAGAGCGGCCGGGTGTACGAAGTGACGTCGAGCAAGGGTGAGTGGCTGGCCAACGCCCCGCAGTCGTCCCGGAAGGACGCGCGGGACGCGGTCGTCGCCGCCCGCAAGGCCTTCGGCGGCTGGGCCGGGAAGACGGCGTACAACCGCGGCCAGGTCCTGTACCGCGTCGCGGAGATGCTGGAGGGCCGGCGCGAGCAGTTCGTGCGCGAAGTCGCCGACGCCGAGGGCCTGTCGAAGTCCAAGGCAGGCGCGCAGGTGGACGCCGCGGTCGACCGCTGGGTCTGGTACGCGGGCTGGACCGACAAGATCGCGCAGATCGCGGGCGGCGCCAACCCGGTCGCCGGGCCGTACTTCAACCTGTCCTCGCCGGAGCCGACGGGCGTGGTCACCGTCGTCGCCCCGCAGGAGTCGCCCCTCCTCGGGCTGGTCTCCGTGCTCGCCCCGGTGATCGCCACCGGCAACACGGCGGTCGTGATCGCGAGCGAGCGGGCACCGCTGCCCGCGCTCTCCCTCGGCGAGGTCCTCGCCACGTCCGACCTGCCGGGCGGCGTGGTCAACATCCTGTCGGGCCGTACGGCGGAGATCGCGGCGCCGCTGGCCGCGCACCAGGACGTCAACGCGCTCGACCTGTGCGGCGCGGACGAGGTGCTCGCCAAGGAGCTGGAGGTCGCCGCGGCCGAGAACCTGAAGCGGGTGCTCCGCCCACAGCCTGTGGACTGGTCCGCGGACCCGGGCACGCACCGCCTCACCGCGTTCCTGGAGACGAAGACCGTCTGGCACCCGACGGGATCGCTCGGCGCGTCCGGCTCCGCGTACTGACGGACCCGGGTTCGGGTGTGGACGGACGACCCCGCTCCGCGTACCGACGGAACCGGTTGTCCGTACTACGGACCCGGTTGTCCGTACGAACGAGCGCCGGGCGGGCCCCAGTCGGGGTCCGCCCGGCGCTCGCGTCTGCCTCGCGTCTGCGCTTGCCTCGCGTCTGCGCTTGGGGCGCGTCTGCGCTTGGGACGCGGTCTGCGCCGCCCGTCGGCTCAGCCGGGGATCAGGCCCGTCACCTGGCCCACCAGCGGCAGGTCCTTGAGCGTGCCGCCCTGAGCGACCGGGCCGGTCGCCGCCGCCGTGGACACCGGCGCGAAGTCGGCGACCTGAGTGCCGACCGCGTTGTCCAGCGGGTCGACGCCGGTGTTCGCCAGCGGGTCCAGCTGGAGGTTCTTGAGCGGGCCGGTCGCGTACGGGAGCGCCTGCGTCACCGCCGCGCCCGCCGCCTGCGGGTCGAGCTCGCCCAGCGGGACCAGCAGCCCGGCCGCCGCCTCGCTCACCGGCAGCGGCTGCGCGCCCGCCGTTGCCGCGCCGCCCGCGCCGAGCGCCGCGCCGGCCGCGGCGAGGGTGAGTCCGGCGCGCATCAGCGTGCGGTGCGCGGGCCTTCGGGATGCTGCATGTCGTGCCATCTGCCGTGCCATGAGTACGCCACCTGTCCAGGCCGTGATCAATGCGTAATCGCGTGAGCACGAAGCGTAATTGAGACGTGATGCGGCTTTCAAAGAACTCCCCCGCGGGGTCGCTTGTGCGAGGGAATGCCTCACACTGGTGTTCCGTGAACGCCCATCCCCCGATACCGACGCGCGTCGTCCTGCTGACCGGCCCCTCCGGCGCCGGCAAGACCCGACTCGCCGCCCGCTCCGGCCTCCCGGTGCTGCGCCTCGACGACTTCTACAAGGAGGCCGGCGACCCCACGCTCCCCCTGGTCGCGGGCAGTCGGGACGTCGACTGGGACTCCCCCGGCTCCTGGGACGCTCAGGCCGCCGTGGCCGCGATCGCCGAGCTGTGCCGTTCGGGGCGTACGCGGGTGCCGGTCTACGACCTCTCGGTGAGCGCGCGGGTCGGCGCGGAGATGTTCGACATCGAGCGCACGCCGCTGTTCATCGCCGAGGGCATCTTCGCCGCGGACATCGTGGAGCGCGTACGTGAACTCGGCGTCCTGGCCGACGCGTTGTGCCTGCGGGGGCGGCCCACGACGACGTTCCGCAGGCGGCTGCTCCGCGATCTGCGGGAGGGCCGCAAGTCGGCGCCGTTCCTGCTGCGGCGCGGCTGGCGGCTGATGCGCTCGGAGCGCTCGGTGGTGGCCCGGCAGGCCGCGCTCGGCGCGCACCCGTGCGGCAAGGAGGAGGCCCTGGGCCGGCTCGCCTCGGCGGCGGCGGGGCGGTGCGTGTCCGCACGCGGTACGCGGCGGAGTTCGGCGCCGGATCCGGCGTGACGTGGCGACGGGACCGGCAGGCCCCCCGGCCTCCCAGTCCCGCTGCCTGTTTCTACCCGCGCTCCCCGTAGGTCCCCCCGTTTCCCCCGTTTCCCCCGTTTCCCCCGTTCCTTTCTCCTTCGGGATCCCGTTCCCGTACTCCCCCGTACTCCCCCGTACTCCCCCGTGGGATCCCGTTCCCCCGTGCCTTCGACCCGCGGTGGCTATGCCACCAGTTCGCCGAAGGACTCCTCCAGGTCACGGCCGAAGCTGAGGACCTCGTCCTCGCGCAGCCGGCGCAGGGAGCGCCAGATGCTGGACTTCACCGTGCCGACACTGATGTCGAGAATGTCCGCGATCTCCGGGTCCGTACGGCCCTCGTAGTAGCGGAGCACGAGCATCGTCCGCTGCAGTTCCGGGAGGCGGGCCAGGGCCTGCCAGAGAACCGTGCGCAGCTCCGTGCCGCGCATCGCGTCCGTGTCGCCCACCGTCTCCGGCAGCTCCTCGGTCGGGTACTCGTTCAGCTTGCGGCGGCGCCACGCGCTGATGTGCAGATTGGTCATGGTGCGGCGGAGGTAGCCCCCGACCGCGGCCTTGTCCGTGATCCGGTCCCAGGCGCGGTACGTCGAGAACAGCGCGCTCTGCAACAGATCCTCGGCCTCGAACCGGTCACCGGTCAGGTGGTACGCGGTGGCGTACAGGGAGGCGCGGCGCTCCTGGACGTAGGCGGTGAACTCCACCTCCGACAGGGACGTCCGCTCCCCCGAGTCCTCCCTGTACGACGCTCCCCCGTTGCCGACCCCGCGCTGAGCACGGGAGTCGACCACCGTCATGTAACCGGTGTGCTGTCGTCCGTTTCCGCGAGCGCACCCCCGCACTCCCGACCCGGACTTCTCGTGCTGGCCCGCACCCCGCGTGGTGATGTCGTGCAGACGCGTGACAACTGCGCTCGCGCTGGTGCCGTGCAGTGTGTTCATCTCGCGCCCCCCGTCGTGGAGTCTGGCCCAGCGGCTCCGCCCGAGCCTTCCGGGCGGCGCCTTCCCTGATGACCCAAAGCCTGCCCCGCGACTTTCATCGCGCTGTCCGGCGACTGTCACAGGCCTGTCACAGGGGCCTGTGCACCGCCTGTCGGTCACCCTGTCCGTCGCCCCGTCCGTCGCCCTGTCCGTCGCCCTGTCGGCCACCGGGATCGCCGGACAGCGGGCTGGGAGCGGACCGGGAGCGGACCGGGAGCGGACTGGGAGCGGTCCGACTGTCGAAACACCACCGCCCGATGCGACAGAATGACCGACGTGCCTTCCCTGTTGCTGATCGAAGACGACGACGCCATCCGCACGGCCCTTGAGCTGTCGCTGACGCGCCAGGGGCATCGTGTGTCCACCGCCGCCACGGGCGAGGACGGTCTGAAGCTGCTGCGCGAACAGCGCCCGGACCTGATCGTTCTTGACGTCATGCTGCCCGGCATCGACGGGTTCGAGGTGTGCCGCCGCATCCGGCGCACCGACCAGTTGCCGATCATCCTGCTCACCGCGCGCAGCGACGACATCGACGTGGTGGTCGGCCTGGAGTCCGGCGCCGACGACTACGTGGTCAAGCCCGTGCAGGGCCGCGTACTCGACGCCCGGATCCGGGCCGTCCTGCGCCGCGGCGAACGCGAGGCCAACGACGCGGCGGCCTTCGGTTCGCTCGTCATCGACCGCTCCGCGATGACGGTCACCAAGGACGGCGAGGACCTGCAGCTCACTCCGACCGAGCTGCGCCTGCTGCTCGAACTCAGCCGCAGGCCCGGCCAGGCCCTCTCCCGCCAGCAGCTCCTGCGCCTGGTGTGGGAGCACGACTACCTCGGCGACTCCCGCCTGGTGGACGCCTGCGTGCAGCGGCTGCGCGCCAAGGTCGAGGACGTGCCGTCGTCCCCGACGCTGATCCGCACGGTCCGGGGCGTCGGCTACCGCTTGGACACGCCTCAGTGACAGCTCCCCGCAAGACCTGGAGCCGCCGGTTCCTCACCAGCCTCCGCCTCACCAGCCTGCGGCTGCGCCTCGTCCTCGTGTTCGCGCTGATCGCGCTGATCGCGGCCGTCTCCGCGTCCGGCATCGCGTACTGGCTCAACCGCGAGGCCGTGCTCACGCGTACGCAGGACGCCGCGCTCGGCGACTTCAAGGAGGCCATGCAGGACCGCGTGGCCGCCCTGCCGCGCCGGCCCACGCAGGACGAACTCGACCGCGCGGCACGGAACATGGCCCACGGCAGCCAGGGGTACAGCGTCGTCCTGATCGGCGAGGACCCCGACGGCCGGACCGTCGTCGGCACCTCCGAGCTGGACGCCTTCACCCTCGACGACGTACCGGACGCGCTGCGCAAGGCCGTCCGGCAGCCCACGACGGCGAAGTCCGGCGAGAAAACGTACCGCCTGTTCTGGCAGCGCGAGGTGGAGGGCGGAACCCCGTATCTCGTGGGCGGTACGCGGGTGATGGGCGGCGGGCCCACCGGGTACATGCTCAAGTCCCTCGCGCCGGAGGCGAAGGACCTCAACTCCCTCGCCTGGTCCCTCGGGATCGCCACCGCGCTCGCCCTGATCGGCGCCGCGCTGCTCGCGCAGGCCGCCGCGACCACCGTGCTCAAGCCCGTGCACCGGCTCGGCGTCGCCGCCCGCCGCCTCGGCGAGGGCAAACTCGACACCCGCCTCAGGGTCTCCGGCACCGACGAACTCGCCGAGCTGTCCCGGACGTTCAACTCCACGGCCGCGTCCCTGGAGAAGAAGGTCGCCGACATGAGCGCCCGCGAGGAGTCCAGCCGCCGCTTCGTCGCCGACATGTCGCACGAGCTGCGCACCCCGCTCACCGCGATCACCGCCGTCACCGAGGTGCTCGAAGAGGAGGAGGACAGCCTCGACCCGATGATCGCCCCGGCCGTACGCCTGGTGGTCAGCGAGACCCGGCGCCTCAACGACCTCGTCGAGAACCTGATGGAGGTCACCCGCTTCGACGCCGGCACCGCCCGCCTCGTCCTCGACGACGTGGACATCGCCGACCAGATCACCGCCTGCATCGACGCCCGCGCCTGGCTGGACGCCGTCGACCTGGACGCCGAGCGCGGCATCACCGCCCGCCTCGACCCGCGCCGCCTCGACGTGATCCTCGCCAACCTGATCGGCAACGCCCTGAAGCACGGCGGCTCCCCGGTCCGCGTGTCCGTGCGCGAGGAGGGCGAGGACCTGCTGATCTCCGTACGCGACCACGGGCCCGGCATCCCGGAAGAGGTCCTTCCGCATGTCTTCGACCGCTTCTACAAGGCCAGCGCGTCCCGGCCGCGCTCCGAGGGCAGCGGCCTCGGCCTCTCCATCGCCCTGGAGAACGCCCACATCCACGGCGGCGAGATCACGGCCGCCAACTCCCCGGCCGGCGGCGCGGTGTTCACCCTCCGCCTGCCGAACGGCGAGAGCACCGGCAACGGGGACGGCGGCAGCACGGAACAGCAGGCGAAGAAGGCGGAACGATGACGGCACCCACGCGCACCCGGGCACGCCTAGGGCCTGTCCGCGCCGCCCTGGCCACCCTGCTCGCCGCGGGCGCCGCGGGCTGCGGCATCCGCGCCACGGAGGTCCCGACGGACTTCGGCCCGGCTCCGTCCCGGGTGCCGTGCGTGAGCACCGCGGCCGACGTCACCACCCGGACCGGGACCGGCACCCTGCCGGAGGAGATCTTCCTCGTCTGCGGCTCGCAGCTGGTACGCGTGGACCGCGCCGTACGCATCTCCGCCACCGACGCCGAGGACCCGGTCAAGGTCGCCCAGGCCCTGCTCGCCGAACTCCGCGAGCCGCTCACCGAGGCCGAGGAGCAGGCCGGGTTCACCTCGGACGTCAAGGGCGACCCGAAGATCAGCGGCCCGCGCGGCGACGACCCGCCGAAGGCGCTGCGGATCAGCACGCCGCCGGAGCGGATGTCCCCGTACGAGCTGGCGCAGATCGTCTGCACCTTCGCGCAGAGCGTGGCCGCGGAGCGGGACGATTCGGTCCTGCTCGGTGGGACCGGGCAGGACTCCCCGCTCCGGCGGTACGAGTGCACGGACGAGCTCAGGTCCCGCCCGGGCACGGTGCCCGCCCCGGCGGAGACGGTCACTCCGTAAGGGGCGGCCCGAAGGGGCACGGGGAACTGCGCGAGCAACCCGCGACCTGCCGCAGTCGCAACTGCGTGGTGCATGTGCAGACGCGTCTGCGGCTCTTCGGTGGCTGATCGCGCAGTTCCCCGCGCCCCTGGGGAGGGCCCGACGGGGCACTCCGCGGGACGGGGGCGGCCCGACGCGGGAACCGTGGTGACGGGAAGGCGCGTCTTGGGGTGCGTGCAGTGTCAAGGCCAAAGCGGCAGCCCGCCTCTCCGCGTGGCGGGAGCCGTCCTCCTCCTCGCGCATCTCCTGTCCGTCGCCTGGGTGACGCTGCGTCCCCTGGACGTGCCCTGGGTGAGCGCGCCCAACCTGCAGCCGATGGCCGGGGTCAGAGCGGATCTGGCGCTCGCCCCGGCCGAGGCGGCGCGCCGGATCGGCGAGCACGTGCTGCTCCTGGCCCCGCTCGGGGTGCTGCTCCCGCTGGTCGGCGGGCGCCTGTACGTCTCCCCGCTGGCGTCCCTGGCCCGTACCGTCGCCGTGGGCGTGCTGCTCTCCCTGGCGATCGAGCTGCTGCAGACCGGGGTGCCGGGTCAGGTCGTCGACGTCGACTCGCTGTGGCTCAACCCGCTCGGGGTGGCCCTGGCGCACCTGGCCGTCGTCCCCGCGGCCCGCGCCCGGCTGCGCAGGCGGTCCCGGGGACCCGTGCGGGACCGCCCCAGGGATGAGGGGCCTCAGGGTTCGACCCCGACGATTCCCAGGGTCGGGATCGCCCCGTAGCCCGACGCTTTGCACCGCTTCGCGGACGTACCGTCGAAGACACCCGGGAGGCACCCCGGGAGACACCCTGACGATGTCCTCGTACGCGAAGGAGCCACCATGACCGCCCTTGTTCGCCCCAGGAACGGACGGATGATCGGCGGAGTGTGCGCAGCGCTGGCCCAGCGCTTCGGCACCTCCGCGACGACGATGCGCGTGATCTTCGTGGTCTCGTGCCTGCTGCCCGGACCGCAGTTCCTGATCTACCTCGCGCTGTGGCTGCTGCTGCCCTCGGAGAAGAAGGCCGGACCCGCCTCGCCCGCCTGGTAGCCGTACGCACGCGGGCCCGTACGCACGCGGGCCCGTACGCACCCGGGCCCGTACGCACCCGGCCCGTACGCACACAACAGCGGCGGGGTGCGCGCTCCCGGAGGAGTGCGCACCCCGCCGCTCGTCGTCGCCCGCGCCGGGAAGGGGGCCGGTGCGGACCGGCGGGATCAGCCGCCGAGGGGCAGGCCCTGGCCGACGGGCAGGCCGCCGATCAGGCCGGAGACCGGGTCGCCGCCCTCGCCGCCGGCCGGGGCGGCCTGCGACGCGGCGGTCAGACCGCCCGCGACGGCCTCCTGACCGGTGGCCAGGTGCTCACCGGCGCCACCGGGGAGCGCCGAGGCGACGTTCTCGACGGGCAGGGTGGAGGCCACGTTGCCGACGGTCCCGGCGGCGTCGGTCAGGCCCGGGACCACGGCCGACGCGCTGCCGGCACCGGCAGCGGCGAAAGCGGCACCGAGAGCGGCGACACCGAGGGTCTTGGCGGCAGAGTGCTTCATGGTGAATACGTCCTTGTGAAGGGGACTTGCTGAGCGGTCTCGCAAGCTATCCACGGGCCGTACGCGCCAGCAAACACCGAAACGCCTCGAAAAAGGGCCGGGAACACATGTCCCGGCCCTTTCGATTCACCTCAATCAGCCCACTCAGTCGACAGAACCGCTGGTCGAAGCGGTCTGCTGGAACAGCCACTCGGATTTCAACTCGGCGTATCCCGGCTTGATCACGTCATTGATCATGGCCAGTCGTTCATCGAAAGGAATGAACGCTGATTTCATCGCATTGACTGTGAACCACTGCATGTCGTCGAGCGTGTAACCGAAGGCGCCGACCAGGTGCTCGAACTCGCGGCTCATGCTCGTGCCGGACATCAGCCGGTTGTCGGTGTTGACCGTGGTCCGGAAGTGCAGCCGACGGAGCAGCCCGATGGGGTGATCGGCGTACGAACTGGCCGCGCCCGTCTGCAGGTTGGACGTCGGGCACATCTCAAGCGGGATGCGCTTGTCGCGTACGTACGAGGCGAGGCGGCCGAGCTTGACCGTGCCGTCGTCGGCGATCTGGATGTCGTCGATGATGCGGACGCCGTGGCCGAGCCGGTCCGCGCCGCACCACTGCAGGGCCTGCCAGATGGACGGAAGGCCGAAGGCCTCGCCCGCGTGGATCGTGAAGTGGTTGTTCTCGCGCTTCAGGTACTCGAACGCGTCCAGGTGCCGGGTGGGCGGGAAGCCTGCCTCCGCGCCCGCGATGTCGAAGCCGACGACGCCCAAGTCCCGGTAGCGGTTGGCGAGTTCGGCGATCTCCAGGGCGCGGGCCGCGTGCCGCATCGCGGTGAGCAGGGCGCCGACGCGAATCCGGTGACCGCTGGCCTTCGCGCGCCGCTCGCCCTCGCGGAAGCCGGAGTTGACCGCCTCGACGACCTCTTCGAGGGTGAGGCCCCTCTCCAGGTGCTGCTCGGGCGCGTACCGGATCTCCGCGTAGACCACGCCGTCCTCGGCGAGGTCCTGGGCGCACTCGGCGGCGACCCGGAACAGGGCGTCCTTGGTCTGCATGACGGCGCAGGTGTGGGCGAACGTCTCCAGGTAGCGCGGCAGCGAACCGGAGTCGGCGGCCTCGCGGAACCAGATGCCGAGCTTGTCGGCCTCGGTCTCGGGCAGTGCCTCGTACCCCACCTCTTGGGCGAGTTCGATGATCGTGCCGGGGCGCAGGCCGCCGTCGAGATGGTCGTGCAGCAGCACCTTCGGGGCCCGCCGGATCTGCTCCGGGGCCGGTGCGGGAGTGGTCTGGCTCGTCATCTCGGCACTGTACCGCCTACGCGCGTAGATGTCTGCGCTTGTACCACTCTTCGATACGAACCGTGGCTCGCGCGGCACGGCAGCAGCCCGGAAACGGCCCGGCAGCGGGGGGCCGTGTCGATACGGAACAGTGACCGGTACTTGGGGTTCCGTACATCCGGGCTTCTGAGAGTGTTCTGCCATGGCTCAGCAAGCAATGCCCTTACCCGGCACCCGACTTGGGCGTCTCATCGGCGCGGAGCGCTCCGCCGTCAGCGGTGTGGTGCTGCTGCTGCCGGGCGGCGCCGAGGTGTCCGCGCGCCGCCCCTCGCCGCTGGCCGTCAACACGGCCCGCGTGCTCGGGCGGCACCTGGTGCGGGCGGGGCGCGCGGAGGGGCTTGTCGGCCATGTCGTGCACTACGGGCGGCGCGGCTGGAACGGCACGGACGAGCTGCCGGCGCGCGCGGCCCGCTGGGCGGTGGAGGAGGTCGTACGGCGCTACGGCGACGTACCGGTGTGCCTCGCCGGCCTCGACATGGGCGGCCGCGCGGCGCTGCACGCCGCGGACCATCCGGCCGTCAACTCCGTCCTTGCGCTGGCCCCCTGGCTGCCGGAGGACGATGTCGCGGTGGCGCCCGAACCGGTGAAGCAGCTGAGCGGGCGGCGGGTGCTCATCGTGCACGGCACGAACGACGAGCGGACCGATCCGGAGTTGTCGTTCCGGTTCGCCGAGCGGGTGAAGAAGGCGAACCGGGACACGTGCCGGTTCGAGGTCCACTCGGACGGGCACGGGCTGCATCAGCACCGGGCCGAGGTGGCGGCGCTCGCGGCGGACTTCGTGCTCGGGGCACTCTTCGGGCGCCCCTTCTCCCGCCCGGTCACGGACGCCCTCGCGGCTCCGCCGCCGCTGGGGCTGCGCATGCCTCTGGCCTCCGGGTTCGGGCGGTCCTTGCGGGGGTAGCCGGGGGTGCGGGGCACGCCTGTCGGGGGTGCGGGGCACGCCTGTCGGAAGTACGGGGCACGCCGCCCCCTACGCCTACGCCAGCAACCGCCCCCGCCGCCCCAGCAGAAACTCCCGGAACGCCGCCACCGGAGGCGGCACCGGGCGGTCCGCCAGCCAGGCCACGCCGATCTCGCGTACCGCCCGGGGCGCCGTCACCGTCAGCTCGACCACGCCCGGACGGGCGAACGCCGGCGGCGGCAGCAGGGCCACGCCCAGGCCCGCCGCGACAAGCCCGCGCAGCGTCTCCGCCTCCTCGCCCTCGAACGCGATCCGCGGCCTGAACCCCGCCTGCGCGCACAGGTCGTCCGTGATCCGCCGCAGTCCGAAGGGCGGTTCGAGCGTCACGAACGCCTCCTCCGCCGCCTCCGCGAGCCGCACCCGCTTGCGGGCGGCGAGCCGGTGGTCCTCCGGCACGACGAGCCGCAGCCGCTGCTCGTCCAGGCGGCGCGCGACCAGGTCCGGGGCGTTGGGCACCGGCGAGGTCAGGCAGAGGTCGAGCTCGCCCGCGCGCATCCGCTCCAGCATCCACTCGCCGTACCCCTGCACCAGCGCGAACCGCACCCGCGGATGGTGCACGCGGAACTCCCGCAGCAGCCCCGGCACCGTCTCCGAGCCCATGGTGTGCAGAAAGCCGAAGGCGACCTTCCCGGCCTCCGGGTCCGCGTCCGCCCGTACCGCCTCCGCCGCCCGCTCCACCTCGCCGAGCGCCCGCTCCACCGAGGCGAGGAACGTACGGCCCGCGGGAGTGAGCGAGAGCGTACGGCCGTGGCGGGCGAACAGGTCGACGCCCAGGTCCTGTTCGAGCCTGACCAGGGCCCGGGACAGCGTCGACTGCGGCACTCCCAGCTCGTGCGCGGCGCGCGTGACGTGCTCGGTGCGGGCCACCGCGGCGAAGTACGCGAGGCGCGGCGCGAGCACCGACGGCCAGGAGCCGGCGGCGCTCTCGACGGTCCTTGTGATGTCTTCCGGGTAACTGCTCTGCGACAGCCGCCGCCGTGATCTGCTCTCATGCGCCATGGGATTGATTCTCGCTCGTTCATGCATTGGACGCATCAGGCGTACGTCCCTACTTTTGACGTATGCCACCTGCCAGTAGCAAGGCGTCCGCCCAACCCGCGGGCGCCCTCACCTCCGCGTCCCCCGCTTCCTCCCCCGCTCCCGCCCCCGTCGAGACCGACACGCGTCTCACGCCCGGCGGCCCCGGCTACCGCCGGATGAGCTTCGCCCTGTTCGCCGCGGGGCTCGCCACCTTCGCCCTGCTGTACTCCACGCAGGCCCTGCTCCCCGCGATCTCCGCGGACTTCGCCGTCACCGCCGACACCGCGAGCTGGACGGTCTCCGCCGCTACCGGCGCCCTCGCCCTGTGCGTACTGCCGCTGAGCGCGCTCTCGGAGCGGTTCGGGCGGCGCACGCTGATGACCTGGTCCCTGACCGTCGCCGTCGCCGTCGGCCTGCTCGTGCCGTTCGCGCCCGACCTCGGCTGGCTGATCGCGCTGCGCGCCGTGCAGGGCGCCGCGCTCGCCGGGCTGCCCGCATCGGCGATGGCGTACCTGGCGGAGGAGGTACGCCCCAAGGCGCTGATCGCCGCGATCGGCCTGTTCGTGGCCGGCAACTCCATCGGCGGCATGAGCGGCCGCGTCCTCACCGGCTGGGTCGCGCAGGCCTGGGACTGGCGCGCGGCGCTCGCCGCGGTCGGCCTGATGGCCCTGGTGTGCGCGGCCGTCTTCCGGCTGCTGCTGCCCGCGCCCCGCCACTTCCGCACCGGTTCGCTGCGCCCGCGGGCCCTGGCGCGGACCGTCCGCGGCCATCTCGCCAACCCGCTGCTCTGCCGCCTGTACGTGATCGGCGCGCTGTTCATGACAGTGTTCGGCGCCGTCTACACGGTGATCGGCTACCGGCTCGTCGACGCCCCGTTCTCGCTCCCGCAGGGCGTGGTCGGCTCGATCTTCCTGGTCTACCTGGTCGGCACGGCCTCCTCGGCCGCCGCGGGCAAGCTCGTCGGGCGGCTCGGGCGGCGCGGCGCGCTGTACCTGGCCGTCGGCACGACCGCGTCCGGCCTGCTGCTCTCGCTGTCCGACGGTCTCGTCGCCGTGCTGCTCGGCCTGGTGCTGATCACGGCGGGGTTCTTCGCGGGGCACGCGGTGGCGTCCTCCTCGGTGAGCCGTACGGCCACAAAGGGGCGCGCGCAGGCCTCCGCCCTGTACCAGTCCGCGTACTACCTGGGCTCCAGCGTGGGCGGCACGCTCGGCGCGTTCGCGTTCCACGCCGGAGGCTGGTCCGGCACGGTCCTGCTCGGCCTGCTCGCGGTCCTCGGCGTCGTCTCGGTGACGCTGTACGGCTCGCACGCGGCGCGCACCGAGCGCCGGATCCTGGTCGCCGCCGCGGCGCACCGCTGAACCGGCCGCAACCGCTCACTGTCCACCTCAACTGCCGCTTCGTACCTGGTTTTCCCAGCTCCCGCGCGATTGTCAGTGGGGTCCTGTAGCTTCCGAAGAGACGGTCGGGACCGGCCGTACGGAGCGGTGGTTGAGGTGGACTCCATGAGTGATCTGGCAACGACGCAGAGCGAGCTCGACGCCGGCATGCAGAAGTACCGCACGGAGCTGACGGGCTACTGCTACCGCATGCTCGGCTCCAGCTTCGAGGCCGAGGACGCGGTGCAGGACGCCTTCGTCCGCGCCTGGCGGGCGTACGACAAGTTCGAGGGCCGCTCCTCGCTGCGCTCCTGGCTCTACCGCATCGCGACGAACGTCTGCCTGGACATGCTGAGCGCCGGGAACAAACGCGCCCTGCCGATGGACTTCACCGAGCGCGGCCGCCAGGCCACGGCCCAGCTCAACCCGCACCCGGAGGCCACCTGGCTGGAGCCGATCCCCGACAGCCGCATCCTGCCGTCCACCGCCGACCCGGCGGACACGGCCGTGGCCCGGGAGTCCGTGCGGCTCGCGTTCATCGCCGCGCTGCAGCATCTGCCGCCCAAGCAGCGCGCGGTGCTGATCCTGCGCGAGGTCCTCGCCTGGCGGGCGAGCGAGGTCGCCGAGCTCCTCGACACCTCGGTCGCCTCGGTGAACAGCGCCCTGCAGCGCGCCCGCGCCACCCTCAACGAGTCCCCGGTCAAGGACTCCGACCCGGCGGACCCGCTCAACGAGGAGCAGCAGGACCTGCTGAAGCGCTACATGGAGGCGTTCCAGGGGTACGACATGAAGGCCCTGGCCGCCGTGCTGCACGACGACGCCGTCATGACGATGCCGCCGTTCGACCTGTGGCTCAAGGGCCACGACGACATCCTGGCGTTCCTGGTCAACCAGGGCGCGGGCTGCGAGGGCTCCAAGCTGCTGCCCACCTTCGCCAACGGCACCCCGGCCTTCGCGCACTACAAGCCGGACCCGGAGGGCTCGGGCGCCATGGTGCCGTGGGCGCTGCAGATCATCGAGACGTCACAGGGCCGGATCAGTGGGTTCCACTGCTTCCTCGACACCAAGCGGTGGTTCCCGCTCTTCGACTTCCCCGAGCAGCTCGCCCAGGCCGACCAGGGCCAGTAGCCCGGTCAGCCGGCGGCCGGGGTCCCGGATGCGCATCACGGCCCCTGCTCTGCGGGCGGTCAGGCGCATCCGGGCCAGGGCCTCGACGGCGGCCAGGTCGGCCACGTCGAGCGCACCGGCGTCGCAGACCACCTCGGTGGCGCCGGTGGCCCGGAGCCCCGCGGCCATCTGCTCGCACAGCTGCGGCACCTCGTCCCGGGCGACCCGGGCGCCGAGGCCGACGACAAGCGGTTCGGTTGCCTTCACACAGGGCAGACCCGCGGACCGCCCGGAACTCATCGGAGGGGTGCGGGCCCTTCACGCTCCGCGCACGCGGCCGCCGCACCCCACGGACTGGCGGGTGCGGCGGCCGGGGAGTGGCACCCTCAAGGCCCTGAAGGGTTCGCTCAGGCGATGCGGTCCAGGACGATCGGCCGCGCGCTGAACTCGGCGCCCGCGGGGCCGATGTCGTACGCGGAGTCCAGCGCTTCGAGGGCGTAGTCGAAGCGGTCCGGGGTGTCGGTGTGCAGGGTGAGCAGGGGCTGGCCCGCCTTCACCGGGTCGCCGGGCTTGGCGTGCAGTTCGACGCCCGCGGCGGCCTGCACCGGGTCCTCCTTACGGGCCCGGCCCGCGCCCAGGCGCCAGGCGGCGACGCCCACGTCGTACGCGTCCAGGCGGGTCAGCACGCCGTCCGACGCGGCCGCGACGATCTGCTGTTCGCGGGCTACGGGCAGGTCCGCGTCCGGGTCGCCGCCCTGGGCCGCGATCATGCGGCGCCACACGTCCATCGCCGACCCGTCGGCGAGCGCCTTCGCCGGGTCGGCGTCCCGCAGGCCCGCCGCGTCCAGCATCTCGCGGGCGAGGGCCAGGGTCAGCTCGACGACGTCGGCGGGGCCGCCGCCCGCCAGCACCTCGACGGACTCCCGGACTTCGAGGGCGTTGCCGGCGGTGCGGCCGAGGGGGGTCGCCATGTCGGTGAGCAGGGCGACGGTGCGGACGCCGTGGTCGTTGCCCAACCCCACCATCGTCTCGGCGAGTTCCCGCGCGTCCGCCTCGGTCTTCATGAACGCGCCCGAGCCGGCCTTCACATCGAGGACGAGCGAGCCCGTGCCCTCCGCGATCTTCTTGCTCATGATCGAGGAGGCGATCAGCGGGACGGCCTCGACGGTGCCGGTGACGTCGCGCAGCGCGTACAGCTTCTTGTCGGCCGGGGCGAGGCCGTCGCCCGCGGCGCAGATGACGGCGCCGGTGCTGTTCAGTACGTCGAGCATCTCGGCGTTCGACAGCAGTGCGCGCCAGCCGGGGATGGACTCCAGCTTGTCGAGGGTGCCGCCGGTGTGGCCGAGTCCGCGGCCGGACAGCTGCGGTACGGCGGCACCGCAGGCGGCGACGAGGGGCGCGAGGGGGAGGGTGATCTTGTCGCCTACGCCGCCGGTGGAGTGCTTGTCGGCGGTGGGTCGGGTGAGGCTCGAAAAGTCCATCCGCTCACCGGAGTTGATCATCGCGGCGGTCCAGCGGGCGATCTCGGGGCGGGTCATTCCGTTGAGGAGGATCGCCATCGCGAGGGCGGACATCTGCTCGTCTGCGACGGTGCCGTTGGTGTAGGCGTCGATGACCCAGTCGATCTGGGCGGGGGTGAGCTCTTTGCGGTCGCGCTTGGTGCGGATGACGCTGATGACGTCCATGGGGTCACCTTCCAGGTGCGGGTGGTTGGTGGTTGCGGTCTTTTCGTGCCCCTCCCCGCCCCTTCCCGAAAGACTGCCGTCGGCACGGGGGCCAGCCCCCGGACCCCCGCTCCTCAAACGCCGGAGGGGCTGATTTTGCCCCGATAGGGGCGGGGAGGGGATCAAGAAAGGTGCCCGGGGCCGAAAGGCTGGGGGAGCATCTCCGCGAGCGGGAGGACCCCCTCGGGCGTCTCCAACAGCAGCCCGGCCCCGCCGAATTCGTACAGCAACTGCCGACACCGCCCGCACGGCACGAGGACCGCCCCCTCCCCGTCCACACACGTGAAGTGGGTCAACCGCCCCCCGCCGGAGAGCCGCAGCGCCGACACCAGCCCGCACTCCGCGCACAACCCGATGCCGTACGACGCGTTCTCCACGTTGCAGCCGCTGACCACCCGGCCGTCGTCGACCAGGGCCGCCGCGCCGACCGGGTAGCCCGAATACGGGGCGTACGCAAGGGACATGGCGTCCCGGGCGGCGACGCGCAGGGCGTCCCAGTCGACGTCGACGACGGCCTCGGTCATGTGCCTTGTCCCCTTCGGTACGGCTTGCCGTTCGCCCTCGGCATCCGCAGGCGCTGCGCGGACAGGGAGAGGACGAGGAGGGTCACCACGTACGGCGTGGCGGTGACGACCTGGGTCGGCACCTGCTTCGTGGTGGCGTACCAAGCAAACACCAGGCCCGACACCAGGACGGCGAGCACCGCGCCGACGTACTTCTTGCGCACCGCCAGCCAGATCGCGCCGATCAGGACGAGGATCGCGATCAGGAGCAGCAGGGCGTGCACGTTCTCCGTGCCGCCGCGCAGCTTGAGGCTGTCGGTGTAGCCGAACAGGCCCGCGCCGAGGGCGAGTCCGCCGGGCATCCAGTTGCCGAAGATCATCGCGGCGAGGCCGATGTACCCTCGGCCGCCGGTCTGGCCCTCCAGGTAGAAGGGGTTGGCGACGATCGAGAGGAACGCCCCGCCGAGGCCGGCCAGGCCGCCGGAGATGATCACGGCGAGGTACTTGTACTTGTAGACGTTGACGCCGAGGGACTCGGCGGCCGTCGGGTTCTCGCCGCAGGAGCGCAGCCGCAGGCCGAACGAGGTGCGCCACAGAATCCACCAGCTGACCGGGACCAGCGCGAGCGCGACCAGGGTGAGCGGCGACATCCGCGTGACCAGGCCGCCGAGGAGGCCCGCCACGTCGGAGAGCAGGAACCAGCCCTTGTCGTTCAGGGTCTCCAAACCGTCGGAGAGTCCGGGGACCGTGAACTGGCCGAGCGACTCCACCGGCGGCGACTGCTTGGACGTGCCCTGCGGGACGCCCTCGAAGGCGAACGCGGAGACGTACCGGGTGGCGCCGAGGGCGAGGATGTTGATGGCCACACCGGAGACGATGTGGTTGACGTTGAACGTGACCGTGACGATCGCGTGCACCAGTCCGCCGAGCGCGCCGCCCGCGATGCCCGCGAGGACGCCGATCCACGGCCCCCACTGGTAGCCCGCCCAGGCGCCGAACCAGGTGCCGAGGATCAGCATGCCTTCGAGGCCGATGTTGATGATGCCGGCCCGCTCGGCCCACAGGCCGCCGAGGCCCGCCATGCCGATCGGCACGGCCAGCTTGAGCGCGGTGGACATCTGGCTGACGTTGGTGATGCCGTCGGCGCCGGTGACGATGCGGACGAGCGAGGTGAGCGCCAGTACGCCCGCGATGATCAGCAGGAGTACGGGGAGCGTGACCCGGCGGCGGGCGGGCGCGGATGCGGCGGCGGGCCGCTTGTCGAGGGCGGGTGCCGTGCTCATCGGGCCGCCACCTCCTTGTCGTTGTCGTCCCCGGAGGTGCCGGTGGAGCCGTCGGTGCCGTCGGTGCCGTCGGTGCCGTCGGTGCCGATGACGTGGCCCGCGGCGATCTCCTCGCCGACGCGCTGCTGCTGGCGGCGCAGGCCCCAGCGGCGTACGGCCTCGTAACTGACCACGACCGCGATGACGATCAGGCCCTGCATGATGACGGCGATCTCGGTGTCGTAGCCGCGGTAGTCCAGCTCCGCCGAGGCCTTGTCCAGGAAGGCCCAGAGCAGCGAGGCGAAGGCGATGCCGACGGGCCCGCCGCGGCCGAGGAGCGCGATGCCGATGGCGGTGAAGCCGAGCGACGTCGGGAACGACAGGCTGTACGTGTGCGTGTCGTTGAGCAGCGTCGGCATGCCCGCGAGGCCCGCGACCGCGCCGGAGAGCAGCATCGCCGTGAGAACCATCCGCTTGGCGTTGACCCCGCTGGCCGCGGCGGCGGACTCGGAGGCGCCGGTGGCCCGCAGGTCGAAGCCGAAGCGGGTGCGGTTGAGGATCACCCAGTACGCGACGCCGAGGGCGACGGCGACGAAGACGAAGCCGTACAGCTCACCGGCCGGGCCGAGGTCCAGGTTGGGGAACCAGCCGGAGTCGTGCATCTCGCCGGTGGTCTTGTTGTTGCCCTGCCGGACGCCGAAGAGCGAGGGCAGCGTGAAGTAGCCGATGACGGAGGTCGCGATGGAGTTCAGCATGATCGTCGAGACGACCTCGCTGACGCCCCGGGTGACCTTGAGGAGACCCGCGATCCCGGCCCAGAACGCGCCGGTCAGCGCCGCCACCAGGATCAGCAGCGGCAGCTGCAGCGCGCCCGGCAGCGCGACCTTGGCGCCGACGACGGCGGTGACCATGGCGGCGAGCCGGTACTGGCCCTCGACTCCGATGTTGAACAGGTTCATGCGGAAGCCGATGGCGACCGCGAGCGCCGCGATGTAGTACCCGGAGGCGGCGTTGATGATCAGGACCTGGATGTCGGCGTAGCCGGCCTGCTCCAGCATGATCGCGTACGGCTCGAACGGGCTCCTGCCCGAGGCGAGCAGCACCACCGAGGTGAGCAGCACGGCGACGACCAGGGCGATCACCGGTCCCGCCAGGCCGAGGAGCAGCCGCTCCCTGTCGAACTTCTTCATCGGGCCTCGTCCTCCGGGGCGGCGGCGTCTTCGGTGTTCTCCGGCCGGGCGGCGGCTTCGGTGGGCGACTGCTCGGGGGCGTCGTCCGGGTGCTCAAGGTGCCCCGAAGCCGCGCCCGTCATCGCGGAGCCCAGCTCCTCCGGGGTGATGGTTGCCGGGTCGGCGTCGGCGACGAGCCGGCCTCGGTAGATCACCCGCAGCGTGTCGGAGAGGCCGATCAGCTCGTCCAGGTCGGCGGAGATCAGCAGAACGGCCAGGCCCTCGCGGCGGGCCTCGCGGATCTGGTCCCAGATCTGCGCCTGCGCGCCGACGTCCACACCGCGGGTGGGGTGGGCCGCGATCAGGAAGCGCGGCGTGTGGCTCATCTCGCGGCCGACGATCAGCTTCTGCTGGTTGCCGCCGGACAGTGAGGCCGCGGTGACGTCGATGCCGGGGGTGCGTACGTCGTACTCCTCGACGATGCGCCGGGTGTCCGCCTGGGCCGACTTGGGGTCGAGCCAGACGCCCTTGCTGTTGGGCTTCTCGGTGACATGGCCGAGGATGCGGTTCTCCCAGAGGGGGGACTCCAGGAGCAGGCCGTGGCGGTGCCGGTCCTCGGGGATGTAGCCGATGCCCTGCTCGCGGCGCTTGCGGGTGGGCCAGGAATTGATGTCCTCGGTCCCGCCCTCGGCCCTCACTTCGAGTGCGGCCATGCGCAGCGTGCCGGAGTCGGCGTGCTTGAGGCCGATGAGCGCGTCGATGAGTTCGGTCTGGCCGTTGCCCTCGACGCCCGCGAGGCCGAGCACCTCGCCCTCGTGGATGGTGAACGAGATGTCGTCGAGCAGCGGGCGGCCGCCCTCGCCGAGCAGCCTGAGGTTCCTGACCTCGATGACCGGGCGGTCGGTGACGGTGGACTCGGCGGTCTCGGGGGTGGGCAGTTCGCTGCCGACCATCAGCTCGGCGAGCTGCTTGGTGGTGGTCTCGGACGGTACGACGGTGCCGACCGTCGTACCGCGCCGGATCACGGTGATCTCGTCGGCCACGGACAGGACTTCGCCGAGCTTGTGCGAGATGAAGATGACCGACAGGCCCTCGGCCTTGAGCTCGCGCAGGTTGGCGAAGAGCGCGTCGACCTCCTGCGGGACGAGCACCGCGGTGGGCTCGTCGAGGATCAGGGTGGTGGCGCCGCGGTAGAGGACCTTGAGGATCTCCACGCGCTGCCGGTCGGCGACGCCGAGGCTCTCCACGAGGGCGTCGGGGCGGGCCCCGAGGCCGTACCGCTCGGAGAGGTCGACGATCTTGGCGCGGGCCTTGGCGCCGATGCCGTGCAGCTTCTCGCTGCCGAGGACGACGTTCTCCAGGACGGTGAGGTTGTCGGCGAGCATGAAGTGCTGGTGCACCATGCCGATGCCGCGCTCGATGGCGTCGCCGGGCGAGGCGAACGTGACCTGCTTCCCGTCGACGGCGATGGTGCCCTCGTCCGGCTTCTGCATGCCGTAGAGGATCTTCATCAGGGTGGACTTGCCGGCGCCGTTCTCCCCGCAGAGGGCGTGCACGGTGCCCTTGCGGACGGCGAGGTCGATGTCGTGGTTGGCGACGACGCCGGGGAACCGCTTGGTGATTCCGGTGAGTCGGACGGCGTTGGCCGTTCCCGCCTCCGGCGGGCTGCTGGACGTGGCGATGGCGCACTCTCCTGGGAACGGGGGCCATCTACACGCGTAGCGCCCCTACTCGGTGCCGGACGGTCGGCCAGCGGGGCGCCGGGAGGACGGATCCTCCCCACGCCCCGCTCCGTACCGGTGGCCCTGTCGTTACGGCTTGGCCTTGACCTTGATGTCGCCGTTGACGATGCCCTCCTCGGCCTTCTTCACGGCCTCCTGGATCGCGGCGTTGTTCGCGAACTTCGGGTTGGAGTCGGACAGTGCCACCTCGCCCGACTTCAGGTCGCCGCGCACGATGCCGGTGGTGGGCTTGCCATCCTGCACCGACTTGGCCAGGTTGAACACGGCCTGGGCGACGTCCTTGGTGGCGGACGTCAGGATGTACTCCTTGTAGGCGGCGAGCGGCTTCTGCTTGTACTGGTCCGAGTCCACCCCGATGGCCCACTTCTTGGCCTTCGCGGCGGCCTCGATCACGCCCTGGCCGGAGAGGCCCGCCGCGTGGTACACGACGTCGGCGCCCTTCTCGATCTGCGCCTCGGCGGCGGCCTTGCCCTTGTCGGGGCTGGTGAAGCCGCCCTCGGCGGCGGTCTGCGTGAGGTACTGCTTCTCGACCTCGATCTTCGGGTCGGTGTCCTTGACGCCCTGCGTGAAGCCCGCCTCGAACTTGTGGATCAGCGGTACGTCCACACCGCCCACGAAGCCGACGTGCTGGGTCTTGGTGGCCTTGGCGGCGGCGACACCGGCGAGGTAGGAGGCCTCCTGCTCGCTGAAGACCAGGGACGCGACGTTCTTCGCCTTGATGGTGGCGTCGTCGACGATGCCGAAGGTGACCTTCGGGAACTTCTCCGCGGCCTCCTTCACGGCGGGCGCGTACGCGTAGCCGACGCCGATCACCGGGTTGTAGCCCTGCTTCGCCAGGGAGACCAGGCGCTGCGTCTTGTCCGCGTCGGACTCGCCGTCCTTGGGCTCGACGGCCGTGCCCTTGTACTTGAACTCCTTCTTCGCCCGCTCCATGCCGGCGGTCGCGGCGTCGTTGAAGGACTGGTCGCCCTTGCCGCCGACGTCGTACGCGATGCCGATGCCCTTGGACTCGCCGCTGCCGGACGCGTCCTTGGAAGTGCCGCCGCAGGCGGAGACGGTAAGGGCGAGAGCGGCGGACGCCACGCCCGCGACCGCTATTCGGGAAACCCGGCGCATGTGAAGTGCTCCTTCGTACAAGCGCCGACAAGAGGGGTTCGACGCTGACTCCGCCGCAGATTAACGCGCGTAGACCGGCGAAAGAAGACCTTCCGGCAAACCCGTTATCGGGATGTGTCGAAGGGCCTGCCGGAGCGCGCCGGGGGCTTGCCGTACGCGAACGGGCGGGCACCCGGTGTCCTCCCGGATGCCCGCCCGACGACGGTTGCGGTACGCGCCTACGGCGTGGTCGCGACCTTGATCTTCCCGGCGATGATGTCCTTCTTCGCCCGGTCGACGGCGGCCTTCAGGCCCGGGATCTTCGCGAACTCCGGGTTGGACTCGGTGACCCCGACGCCGCCCTCCTTCAGCGAGAACCGCTGCACCCCGCTGAGCGGCTTGCCGTCCTCGACCGACTTGGCCAGGGCGAACACGGCGCCGCCGACGTCCTTCGTGGCGGAGGTGAGGATGTACCGCTTGTACTTGCTCAGCGCCTTCTGCCGGTACTGGTCCGAGTCGACGCCGATCGCCCACTTCTTGGCCTTCGCGGCGGCCTCGACGACGCCCTGGCCGGAGAGCCCGGCGGCCTGGTAGATGACGTCGGCGCCCTTCTCGATCTGCGCCTCGGCGGCGGCCTTGCCCTTGTCCGGGCTGGAGAAGCCGCCCTCCTGAGGGGTCTGGGTCAGATACTGCTTGACCAGCTTCACGCTCGGGTCGGTGTCCTTGACGCCCTGCGCGAAGCCGGCCTCGAACTTGTGGATCAGCGGGATGTCCACGCCGCCGACGAAGCCGACGGTCCTGGACTTGCTCGCCTTGGCCGCGGCGACCCCCGCGAGGTACGAGCCCTGCTCCTCGTTGAACACGAGCGCGGCCACGTTGTCCGCCTTGACGGTGGCGTCGTCGACGATGCCGAACGTCGTGTCCGGGTAGGCCGCCGCGGCCTCCTTGGTGGCGTTGGCGTAGATGAAGCCGATGCCGACGACCGGGTCGTACCCCTGCTTGGCCAGCTGTTTGAGGCGTTGCACCTTGTCGGCGTCGGACTCGCCGTCCTTGGGCTCGACGGCCTCGCCCTCGTAGCCGAATTCGGCGCGCGCCTTCTCCAGGCCCGCGTAGGCGGCGTCGTTGAAGGACTGGTCGCCCTTGCCGCCGATGTCGAAGGCGATGGCCATGCCCTTGTCGCCCTGCCCGTCCGAGCTTTCCCCCGAGGTTCCGCCACAGCCGGTGGCGACGAGAGCGAGCGTGGCGACGGCCACGGCGGTACGCGCACATCTGCGAGCAATACGAGTGTGAGTGAAACGAGGCATTCGACGCATTGGAAGCACCCCTTCATCCCCGACGCGCCGCTGCGGGCGCCGATGTTGGGCGCACCGTAACGCGCGTAGAAGCAACGGACGCCCCCGTTGTCCGCGCCGTTACCGAAACGTTCCGCCGCATGGGATACGACGGCACGGAACCGGGGCGGAACCCGGGTTGCTACGGCACGGAACCGGGACGGAACCCGGGTTTCTACGCCACGGAACCGGGACGGAGCCCGGGGCGCTACGGCACGGACCCGGGGGCGCTACAGACGGGCGTCGAGCAGTGCCGCCGCGGTGAACAGCTCCACGCCCACGGTGATGGCGTGCTCGTCGGCGTCGAAGTCGCCCTGGTGGAGGTCGCGTACGGTGCGCTCGCCCGGAACGCGGACGCCGAGGCGGGCCATGGCGCCGGGCACGTGCTCCAGGTACCAGGAGAAGTCCTCGCCGCCGAGGCTCTGCTCGGTGTCCTCGACGCTGTGCGTCCCGCGCCGCGCGGCCATCGCGTCGCGCAGCAGCTCGGTGACCTCCGGGTCGTTGACGACGGGCGGGACGCCGCGAATGTAGTTGATCTCCGACTTGGCGCGGTGCAGGTCGGCGATCTCCTGGATCGCCCCGTGCACCAGGTCGGGCGCCGCCCGCCACGCGTCGAGGTCCAGGCAGCGCACGGTGCCGGAGAGTTCGGCGTGCTGCGGTACGACGTTGCAGGCGTGCCCGGACTCGATCCGCCCCCAGGTCACGGCGAGCCCCGAGCGGGCGTCGACCCGCCGGCCCACGAGCGCGGGCACGTCGGTGACGACCTTCGCGGCGGCGGTGACGAGGTCGGTGGTGAGGTGCGGCCGCGCGGTGTGCCCGCCGGGCCCGTCGAGGGAGACTTCGAGGCGGTCGCAGGCCGAGGTGATGGGCCCGTGCCGCAGCCCGATCCGGCCGGCGTCGACCCGCGGATCGCAGTGCACGGCGATGATCCGCCCGACCCCGTCGAGCACCCCGGACTCGATGGCGTCCGGCGCCCCGCCCGGCAGCACTTCCTCGGCGGGCTGGAAGATCAGCCGTACGGGCGCGGGGAGCCGTCCCTCCTTGTGGAGTTCGGCGAGTACGAGCCCGGCGCCCAGCACCACCGCCGTATGCACGTCGTGCCCGCAGGCGTGCGCGCGGTCGGGGACGGTGGACCGGTACGGGGCGCCGGCCTTGGTGTCCGGAATGGGCAACGCATCAATGTCGGCCCGCAGGGCGAGCACGGGGCGTTGTGCGTCGGGTACGCCGATGTCGCACACGAGCCCGGTCCCGGTGTCGAGCACGCGGGGCGCGAGCCCGGCCTGCTCAAGCCTCGCCCTGAGGGCGGCGGTCGTCCGGAACTCCTGGTTCCCCAGCTCGGGGTGCATGTGCAAGTCACGCCGGAACGCGATGAGTTCGACGCGGAGCTCTTCGGAGAGTACGCCGGGCAGCAACTCGGCCACTGAGGCGACGGCGGCTGGGGCTTCGGAGGGGTCGGACTCGCGGGACATCAGTTGGTTCACCCTGCGAAGGGTAGGGCGGTTCCGGGGTCAACTAGCCCACGATCAACAAAACTTCAGCCAGATTGACGTAAGAAAGTGGGGTGGGGTGGGTATGGGTGGGGGGTTTGGGGGGTATGAACTTTGGTCTTCTTACGGGCGGCAACGGTGCGCCGACGCGGCCGATCAGGCCAAGGACGCAACCGCATCGGCGATGAGGGCCCGACTCGCCGCTCCTCGTACAGCCTGTTGCGAGAGACGTTCGAAGGCGCGGGCATACAGCTCGACCTGGCTCGGCTGGGTGAGCGTAGAGGCGGCGTCCAGGGTGTCGGCGTGCACTCTCCGGTTGTCGAAGATCGTGAAGGTCGGCATGGGCCAAACGGCCCGATGCGCCGCGAGCGGGACGACGCCCACGGCGACGTTCTGCAGGTCCATGGCCCCGAGTAGGTGGCCGAGCTGCGCTGCCATGGTTTCGGCGCTGCACAGCCGGTAGCGCAACACTGATTCCTCCAGCACGAACGAGAACCGGCGACCGCCCTGCTCAACACTCGTTACGCCGCATGCGGGCTGCAATGGCCTCGCTCACGTCGTCCGGGTTACCCGGAAATCCGCGATGGAGGACAGCAACGCGGTGGCGTACCCCGCCGTTTGGAGAAACCCGGGGATCACGTCGGACACATAGACGCGGAAGGACTTGGTTTCTCGGTAAAGGTCACCGGTGCTCTCCTGCAGTCGCCGCAGGCCGGCCCGCTGAAGGCGGCTCCACTCCACATGCGCTTCAGCGGACTGCCGATTGGCCGCGATCAGAGGCCTGGCCCTCCGCACCAGTCCCGCACTCCGCTCAGCGAGCCGCAGCGACCCGACGCCGAGCGGGCGCGAGAAGCACGCCGCACCAACACGGGAGGAAACATGGGAAAGCACGGCGGCAAGCCCGCACCGATCAAGCCGTGGACGCCACCCCCTACCCCGCCCAACCCGGACGGCAACGGAGGCCGATAGTTCCTCATGACGTACCACCGCACCGTGTGCGAGACCGCACTGGAGACCACGGGGGCCTTCCGGTCCCCGTGGCTCCGTGCCGCCTTCCGCACCGTTGAGCGCACCGACTTCGTGCCCGACCGCATCTGGCTCATCACCGCTGACGACGACGGCCTGTATCCGATGCTCGACAAGGCGGTGGACGAGCCGGCGTGGCTGGCCGCCGTATGGGACCCGCACCGGTCTGTCGTGACCCAGCTCGATGACGGCGCCACCGCGGCGACCGGCCCTGCGTCGGGCGGTTTCACCTCGTCGGTGTCGGCGCCGGACATCGTGTTCGAGAAGCTGAACCAGCTCGACCTCGAACCCGGGCACCGCGTCCTGGAGATCGGTCTCGGCTCGGGCTACAACACCGCGTTGCTGTCTGAGCGCGCAGCGGCCGTCACGAGCATCGACATCGACCCGGATCTCGTCGATGCCGCCACCGCACGGCTCAGGCGCGCCGGATACCCGGCCCGGACCGTCTGCGGTGACGGACTGGCCGGCTACGGCCACGACGCCCCGTACGACCGGATCATCGCGACCGCGTCCGTACACGGCATTCCCGACGCGTGGCGCGAGCAGGCCGCCGACGGAGCGGTCGTCCTCACCCCGTTCAACACCGCCTTCGAGGACGGCGGCCTGCTAAAGCTCCGGGCCCAGGGCGGCGTCCTGTCGGGTACTTTCGTCGGCTCTGCGAGCTATATGCCCGTGCGCGCGCACCGGTGGCGTCACCGCCTCCCGTCCCTGGATGCCTACGCCCAGTCCGCGTCACCGATCGACCCGGCACGCGTCCTGGACGGCACGTGGGCGCAGAGCTTCACGCTCGGCCTGCACGTCCCCGACATCCACCGCACCGCCCGTTCCACCGAGGACGGGCGGCAGGCTCAACTCTGGGACACGGGCGGCACGTCGGTCTCCGTCGTCGACTACGCCGCCTGGCGTGAGGGGGCCGCCGTCACGCAGTGGGGCCCGCGCAACCTGTGGGCGGAGGTCGTTGCCGCGTACGCGACCTGGCGCACGAACGGACAGCCGCATGTCACCCGCTACGGACTCACCTACGACGACGCAGGGAGAACCCTGTGGTTCGACGCCCCGGACAACCCGGTCCACTCCTGCCCTCACCAGTAAGTGGACACAACGCTACGACAGTTGGGCACTCCTGGACTGATCGCACCGAAGAACCCGGAGAACTCGGAGAACTCGGAGAACCGTCTCACCACCGAAGAGCACGATCGCTGCCGCCCCAGGACTGAACCACCTGGCCTTCCGCGCCGAGGTGAAGCGCAGCCCTCGCGTCCCGGTCACGATCGGGGCGCGAGGGCCGGCGCCTCAGATTCCACACTGCGGGTCAGCCCTGCCCGGATCACGCATCGAACCATCACCGTCGAACGCAGCTGCCCGCAGCCGATCGCCCCTGCTGACGGCGATGCGGCACACGTCTCGCAGGGAATGCGTCATGCAGTCCACCAGGAAATTCAATTGGGCGCGGGTCACCTCCTCGTCCGCTCTCATCTCCGCCGCGTGGTCGAGCAGCTCATCGGCCATGTCGAGTTGTACGGATTCGACGTTGTCGGCGACGCGGGAGACGTGACTGGAGCCGGTGCCGTCGCCGATGAGGTAGCAGGGCTTACCCTCCGGGCTCGACCAGGGGAGGAGGCGTACGGCGTGGTGGGTCACGGCGTCACCTCCACCCCGTGGATCCGGCTCGGGCCCACGTCGATGCCGTACGAGGAGAGCAGCAGGGCCCGGCGCCGGGCGCGCTGGAGGCGGGCGGTGTCCACGTGCACGGCTGGAGCGGGCGTGGAGCACGCGGCACAGAGCGGGGAGCTCTGGGCGGCAGGACCTGCGCGCCGTGGCCGATGACGGCCGGTCGGCGGGAGCAGCAGCCGTAGCACGGGCTCTAAGCAGCGGGCGATAAAGTTCAGCACGTCGACCTGCTTCCGTCAGGTTGGCCATGCCCCCGGGCCGTTGACGCGGCCGCGGGGGCTCCTTCATGACGCCGAGTAGTGGCGCCGTCACCACATTAGTAACAGAAAAATTGCTAGTCAAGCAAAATTGGCACTATTCACAGGACGAACCGCCTGGGACTCTGACTGCGACTACAACAGAGGAGTTCGGGTGCACACAGGTTTCGGACTGGTGGTCCGCTTCACCCTGCGCGAGGGTTCGGAAGACGCCTTCGATGCGCTGACCGCGAAGACCCTCGAAGGCATCAGAGCCGCCGAGCCCGGCACGACGCTCTACGTGACCCACCGCGTACCGGACGAGCCGCGCGTGCGGGTCTTCTACGAGCTGTACGAGGAGCAGGCGGCATTCGCGGTGCACGAACAGCAGCCGCACGTGCAGCACTTCCTTAGCGAGCGGGAGCGTTACGTTGACCGGACCGAGGTGACCTTCCTGGCCGCCGTCGACGGAAAGGTGCAGTGAACCCAGTGACCGACGAGGGACAGCGGACGTTCGGTGGCCGCATTGCCCGGCTGCGGGCCGAACGCGGCATGACACAGAAGCAGTTCGCCGCCGAGATCGGGCGGACGCCGAGTTGGTTGTCCCAGGTGGAGCGAGGCGTCCAGCCGGTCAACCGCCTTGACGTACTGCGGCTGTTGGCCGACGCCCTCGGCGTCTCTGTACAGGAGCTGCGCCCGGACGCCCCGCAGGAGAACAGCTCACACGCACCCGTTCCGGTGCCGAACGACCTCGACCAGGCCAGGCTGTTGATCTCCGGCCATCCCGCGCTCGATGTGCTGCTCGGCACGCAACCGCCCTACGACAGAACGGACTTGGCCGATCTGCGCACGGCTGTGGACGAGATCTGGCAGCTCGCCCACAGCAACCGGTACGCGGAGCTGAGTACCGAGCTCGGGCGCATCCTGCCGCGCCTCGAACGCGCTGCCCGGACCGCCGTCGCGAAGGACCGGCCCGAGGCATACTCGCTCCTGGCACGCGCCTACCAGGCCCTCTCCGCCGCATTCGTCCGCCAGAACGAGGCGGACGCCGCCTGGGTGGCAGCGGACCGCTCGATCAGCGCGGCCGAGCGGTCCGGGCGTCCGCTCGATGGGTTCGCCGGCATCTTCCGGCTGGCGCACGCGTTCGTCCGGCTGGGGCGCTACGACCAGGCCGAGCATGCGGCCCGTTCGGCGATCAGTGCCCTGCGGCGGTACACGGACGACCCCGAGCGCGCCACCGAGGCGGCGCTGTCCCTGCTGGGCGCGCTGCATCTCGTACTCGCCCTGGTGTTTGCCCGTGCCAAGAACCGTACGGACGCGCGGAAGGAAATGGAGTGCGCCCGCCGCGTCGCCCGTCGGCTCGGCGAGGACAGGGACGACTTCGACCTTGAGTTCGGCCCGACCAATGTCGAGATCCAAGCCGTCTCGATCGCCGTGGATCTGGGCGACGCAGGCGAGGCGATCGACATCGGCGAGACGCTGGACGCCGCCCATCTCTCCGCCGAACGACAGGCCCGCCTGGCCATGGATCTCGGCCGCGCGCACGCGCAGCTCCGCCATGCGGGCGAGGCCATCCGCTGGTTCCTGCGCGCCGAGGAGCTGGCTCCCGAGATGGTCAAGTCGCACATCGCGGCCCGGTCCGCCGTCCGTGACCTCATGCTCGTCACGGGGCGCTCCGCACCCACCGAGCTGAAGCGACTGGCCGACCGAACCGATGCCATGGCCTGAGGGACACCGAGCAATCGGGGTGGTGCTCACGGCTTCCGGGCCGACGGCAGGGGAGGACGCGGCTCCCCGTCACGGCGTCGGGGCCGGCCGCTGCCACGGTGGTCCGGCGTGCTGCCAGGCCACCGGATCAGGGGAGTTCAGCATGGACAAGGACCAGTACATCGAGGTCGTCACCGCAACCGAGACGCGCGAGCGACGAGGACATCGAAGAGGTGGTCGAGTTCTCCCGGTCCGTCGGCGCGCCGCTCTTCCCCGTCGGTTACGAGACCTACGACGCGGCGACGTTCCTGATCGACCCCGACGAGCGGTGCTTCCTGCTGCATCACAGTGGGCCGCACTTCCTGGGGAAGGGGACGTGGCCCGCCCTCGACATGATCCGGAGAGGCGGGGCCGAGGAGGCGTGGGAGGACTTCGTGTAGTTCCGCTTGCCGTGGCCGCCGGCCTCAGCCCTTCCCCGTAGAAGACAACCGCCGCACCCCCCGAGCCGACCCCGTAACCCCCGAAAGGAACCCCTCCGCTCGCGGCGACGCGTGATCGGTCAGCCATGCTGGGTCGATGTCGCACACCGCGACCTCCACCTCCGTGCCCGCGAGCGCCAGCGGCAAAGTGTGGACGACCGTGGACGGGAAGCTCAGGATCGTGCGGCCGATGGGGCCTCGGCGGGCGATGAGTTCCAGGGGGAGGTCGGGGCGGACGATCTCCAGGCCCGTGGCGGAGGCCAACTCGTGGAGTTTTTCGGCGCTTTCGCGGCGGTGGGCGAAGTAGCGGGTGGCGTTGTGGGCGCGGGCGAGTTCCGTGACCGCCGTGAGGTAGCGGTCGGGGTCGACCACGCCCGTCTCGACCAGGGACGTGCCCACCAGGTCGGCGCCGCGGGTCAGGCGGGGCGGGCCGAAGCGGGCGCGGGTCCAGGCGAAGGTGTTCGGAGTGAGGCGTACGCCCTCGGGGATCTCGTCCACCGGCATCGACGAGAAGACCTCGACCGAGCTGGACGGGCCCGGCGTCAGGCGGCGGACCGCCGCCCGCGCGAAGGGGGCGAAGACCAGGTCGCGGGGGCCGGGGCGGCCGCCGCGGCGGTGCCAGCGCACCAGGCGTTCACCCCCCGCGAGTTGGGCGATGAACTCCATCGTGGCCGTGCCGTCGTCGACGACCACCAGGTCGCGGGCGCGGGTGATGGTGAGGAGGAGTTGTACGTAGCGGGAGAAGGGGTCGCCGATGACGATCCGGGCGGCTCGGCGCAGGTCGGGCGCGAGGGCGCCCACCGTCTTCAGGGGGGCGCCCGCTCCCCCGCGCGCCTCCTCCCAGCGCACCGCGTGCCCCTCGTCGCGGGCCAGTTCGGCGACGCGGCGGAGCTGGCCTCGGGACATCGGGTCCCGGGGGGAGAGGACGACGACCGTCAGGTCCCCCCGTGTGCCCATGCCGGCTCGTTGCGCGTCCGCGTGGGCCCACTCCAGGACGTTCAGGAGCTGGACCGGGCTCTCCACGAACGCGAGGGTGCCGCCGGGACGGCGGCCCGGGGCGCGGAGGTCAGGCGTGGCCTGCTCCGCGTCCCGGGTGGCGCCGTCGGGCCCGTGTTCGGACATCACCGCGAGGTGTCCCCGTATCCCATGGGTTCTGTGAGTTCCGTGAGTTCCGTGTGCCGGGTCGTCAGACCGCGACCGGCTCGCGGTCGGCGTCCGCAGCGGACTCCGTCTCGGCGACGACGCCCTCGACGCGGCGCAGCTTCTTCATCGGGCCGAGCTCCGACTCGTACACCTTCTTGACGCCGTCACCGAGGGACGCCTCGATGGTGCGGATGTCGCGGACCAGGCGGGTGAGGCCCTGCGGCTCCACCGACGCGGCCTGGTCGGAGCCCCACATGGCGCGGTCGAGGGTGATGTGGCGCTCGACGAAGGTGGCGCCGAGGGCGACCGCGGCGAGGGTGGTCTGCAGACCCGTCTCGTGGCCGGAGTAGCCGATCGGGACGTTCGGGTACTCGCCCTGGAGGGTGTTGATGACGCGGAGGTTCAGCTCCTCGGCCTTCGCCGGGTACGTCGACGTGGCGTGGCAGAGCAGGATGTTGTCCGAGCCCAGGACCTCCACGGCGTGGCGGATCTGGCGGGGCGTGGACATGCCCGTGGAGAGGATGATCGTGCGGCCCGTGGCGCGCAGCGCGCGGAGCAGCTCGTCGTCCGTGAGGGAGGCGGAAGCCACCTTGTGGGCCGGGATGTCGAACTTCTCCAGGAAGGCGACGGCCTCGGTGTCCCACGGGGAGGCGAACCAGTCGATGCCGCGCTTCTTGCAGTGGTCGGAGATGGCCTGGTACTCGGCCTCGCCGAACTCCACGCGGTGGCGGTAGTCGATGTACGTCATCCGGCCCCAGGGGGTGTCGCGCTCGATGTCCCACTGGTCGCGCGGGGTGCAGATCTCCGGGGTGCGCTTCTGGAACTTGACCGCGTCGCAGCCGGCCTCGGCGGCCACGTCGATCAGCTTGAAGGCGTTCTCCAGGTCACCGTTGTGGTTGATGCCGATCTCGCCGGTGATGTAGACGGGACGGCCGGGGCCCGCGGTCTTGTTGCCGAGGGTGCGCAGGCGGGACTGGGAGGCGGCGGACGATGCAGACATGAGGTGTTTCCTTAGCTGTTGAGGGAGTCGAGAGAAGGGCCGAGGATCCAGCTGGCGATCTCTCGGATCGCGCCTTCGCCACCGGGGACGGTGGTGACGGCGCGTGCGGCGCCGCGTACGACGTCGTGGGCGCTCGCGACCGCCACGGGCCAGCCGACGAGGGCGAAGCACGGGAGGTCGTTGACGTCGTTGCCGACGTAGAGCACGCGCTCAGGCGCGATGCCCTGCTCCTCGCACCACTGCTTGAGTGCGAGGTCCTTGCGGTCGATGCCGTGCAGGACCGGGATCTTGAGCTTCCGGGCCCGGGCGGCGACCACCGGGTTCTGTTCCGTGGACAGGATCAGCAGCGGGACGCCTGCCTTGCGCAGGGCCGCGATGCCGAGTCCGTCGCCGCGGTGCACGGCGACGACCTCCCGTCCCTCGGAGTCGATCAGCACCTTGTCGTCGGTCTGGGTGCCGTCGAAGTCGATGACGATCGCGTCCACGTCGGACGCGGTCGGGAGCTCCTCGCGGTCGAGGAGCGGGGCGAGCGCGCGGGCCCGCGCCAGGTCGTGCGGGTCGTCCACTTCGAGGACCCGCGCGGGATCGGTGCGGACGAGTTCCGTACGGCCGAAGAAGCGGTGCCGGTGCTCGCGGAAGCCGGGGGCGTCCATGGCGTACGCGGCACCGGTCTCCAGGAGGTCCTGCGGGCGGTCCTGGCGGCGCGGGCGGAACGACTTGTCGTGGTTGACGCCGTAGCCGCCGGCCGCCTCGATCACGGTGGCGGTGGCACCGGACGCGTTGCCGTCGACGGCGCGCCGGGCCCCGGCGGCCTGGTCCACCGCGCCCGTCGCCTCGTCCGCGCTGTCCCGCCACACGAAGCCGTGGAACGGGGCGACGGTCAGGGCGGTCTCGGCGCCCTGCTCGACGACCGCGGCGGCGACGCCGTCCACGTCCTCGCGGGTCAGGAACGGGCTGGTGCACTGCACGAGCAGGACCACGTCGACGGGCGAGCCGTGCAGCGCCTCGTGCGCGTCCATGGCGTGCAGGACGGCGGCCTCGGAGGTCGCCGTGTCCCCGGCGATCGCGGCGGGGCGCAGCACCACCTCGGCGCCTGCCTCACGGGCGACGGCCGCGATGGCCTGGTCGTCGGTGGAGACCACCACGTCGGTGATGTGCCGGGCGGCGCGGCACTCGCGTACGGCGCGGGCGACCAGCGGCGTACCGGCGACGGGGGCGAGGTTCTTGGCGGGTACGCCCTTGGAGCCGCCGCGTGCGGGGATCACGGCGAGAACGCGGCGCACGGGCGCGGCAGTTGGGCTCGGTCGACCCGGTTGCGAGGTGCTCATGGGCAGTTCTCCTTGGGGGGCGTCCGTACGGGGAGTCGTCGTACGGGAGGTCGTCGTACGGGGAGTCACAGCTCGCCCATCCGCCGGATCACCGGGGCGACGCGCTGCACCCCGTGCCGGTAGGCGCCGCGCGCGGCCTGCCGTACGACCTGGCGCACCGGCCCCGGCTCCTTCGCGGCGACGGGCGCGCCCGGCAGCGGGGCGCCGTCGGGCCCGAGGTGGTGCCGGGCGAGCACGCCGGGCTGGTAGCCGGGCGCGGTGACGGGCGTGTAGTACGGGTCGAGGGGCGGCATCCGGTCCAGGGCGGCCAGCTCGGCGACACGGGCGCGGGCCGCGTCGTACGCCCCGTCCACCTCGACGCCCTGCCGGGCCAGCCACACCTCGTCCGGCTCCGGCACGCGCCCCTCGTCCAGCTGGTCCCAGGAGGCGAGGCAGCCGGAGCCCACGAAGTGGTGGTTGCCGAGCGCCTCGCGCACCCCGAGGTCGGTGAGGACCGCGGTGGGGATGCGCCGGTGCAGGGACTCCAGGGCGGCGGTCGAGGAGACCGTGACGAGCAGGTCGGTGCGGTCCAGGACCTCGCCCATGTGCCCGTAGACGAGGCGGCAGTTGGCGGGCAGTCCGCCGGGGACCTTCTGCGCCAGCTTCTGGTACGGAAGCTCCTCGATGTGCGTGGTGTGCTCGCCGGGCCTGGAGCGCAGCTTGAGCAGCACCTCGCGCTGGGGGTGCCGGCGGGCGTGCGTCACCATCCGGTCGAGGAGGTAGGCGCGGTCCTTGCGGCTCTCCGGCACGGAGGGCTGCGCGGCGAAGACCACGGTGTACGGGTCGTGCTGCTCGTACGGTTCACCGCCCAGGAACGGCAGCGCGCACTCCACGACCGAGCCGGCGTCCGCGCCCACTCCCTCGTACACGGCGCGGAAACGCTCCGCGTCCTGGCGGGAGTTGGCGAGGACCAGGTCGGCGCCGTGGCGCAGCAGCAGGCCGTCGGCAAGCTTCTCGTAGACGACGCCGACATAGCCGGTGGCGACCACGGGGCGCTGCTCGCGGCCGCTCCAGCTGTGCGCGAGCCCGTGCAGGAGGGCCTGCACGGCGCCGCCGACCAGGGCGAGCACGACCAGGTCGTACGGCTCCTCGCCCTCGTGCCCCTGGCGTTCCATCTCGCGCAGGAACTCGACGGCGGTGACTTCGCGCAGCGTGTCGGCGCGCACCCCCACCTCGGCGAGCTGGCGGGGGGTGGGCGTCGCCCGGCCGCGGAGCAGGTAGCCGTCGAGGCGGATGTCCTGGCGACTGCCCTCGATCAGGCGGCTCGCGGTGAGCGAGCCCCACTTCCACCGGGTGTCGGAATCCGCGAGTACGGCGACCCGCTGCTTCTTCCTCGTACTTGGCACGTCGATGACGCTAGGAAGGAATTCGGAGGCGCGGCCTAATCCGAATACAACAAACGGTTAACAGCAGACCGCCGAACGGCCAACTGGCCCGCGAGAAAGGCCGGTTAACCATTCCGCCATGCGTCGTTCACCCACCGGCCCACTTGCGGTCGAGACGAATGGCGCTCGGACACCTAACGTCCCCTGCGTGGTTAAGCTCTCCGTCATCGTGCCGTTCTACAACGTGCAGCAATACGCGCCCGACACCCTGAGATCGCTGCGGGACAACGCGCGTGCCGACTTCGAATTCATTCTCGTCGACGACTGTTCGCGCGACGAGACGCCGGAGATCCTGCGGCGGGCCGAGCGCGAGCTCTGTGACGTCGCGCGGGTCAGATACGTACGACACGAGGTGAACGGCGGCCTGGCCACGGCCCGGAACACCGGCCTCGACGCCGCCGAGGGCGAGTACCTGACGTTCCTGGACGGCGACGACTGGCTCGCGCCCGGGTACTACCCCCGACTCCTCGCCGACATGGAGGAGTTGGGCGTCGACTTCGTGCGCACCGACCACGTCCAGTGCACCGCGCGGGCGCGCAGCGTGCACCGGGTGCCGCACGGGCGGCGCGGCGTGGCCCTCGACCCGCGCTCGCTCATCCTGCCCGCGGACCGCTCCACCTCGGTGGACTACGCGTTCGCCTGGGCCGGCATGTACCACCGCCGGCTCGTCGACAGGGGCCTGCTGCACTTCACCGACGGACTGCGCACGGCCGAGGACCGGCCATGGATCTGGCGCCTGCACCGCGAGGCCGAATCCATGGCCGTGCTCGGCCATCTGGGCGTCTACTACCGGCGCGGGGTGGCTTCTTCGCTGACCCAGATCGGGGACGTACGGCAGCTCGATTTCATTCGGGCGTTCGACCAGGTGGTACGGGAAACCGCCGCTGACCGGGACGCGGAGAAACTGCTGCCGAAAGCGGTGCGGACGTACTGCGCGATCATTTCCCACCACCTGGGATCCATTGAAAGGTTTGAACCTCCCGTGGCCCGAAAGCTGCGCTCGCTGAGCGCCGCGGCACTGAAGCGCATGCCGCAGGACGTACTCGACGACGCGCTCGACTCGATGGACGTGAAGCGCGCGACCCGGCTGCGCCGGCTGCGCCGCCGTCCGGTCTCGGCGGAGGTGGCCGCGTGATGACCTCGCACACGTCGACGGGGGGCCGCAGAACCACGCAGATCTTCTTCGCCTCCACGCTGTACGGCGCCGCCACCCTCGCCGCCGCCCTGGACGCGGACCGCTTCCCGCCCGCCGCCCGGCGCCTGCTGCTGATCAGCAACAACGCGGCCAACCCGGAGACCGCCCCGGCGCTCGACACGATGCCCGGCTTCGAGCAGCTGCGCGGCCGCTTCGACGGGGTGCTGTCCTGGAACGCGGCCATCTCCCCCTTCCACCCCGGGGGTTGGGCCCCGCGCGGCGACGACGTCCCGCTGTGGGAGCGGTACCTGCGGATGCTGTGGGACCTCGGCGACGACTCCGTCCACCTGGTCGTCGAGTCGATCCAGGTCAACCCGGCCCTCGCACTCACCCAGATCTTCACCGGCGCCCCCGTGGACGTGTACGCGGACGGCCTGATGAGCTACGGGCCCACCCGCAACAAGCTGGACCCGCTGGTCGGCACCCGCATCGACCGCCTGCTCCACCTGGACCTCGTACCGGGCCTGAAGCCGCTCCTGCTCACCGAGTTCGGGGTCGAGCCGGAGATCGTGCCCGGCGACACCTTCACCAAAGTCCTGGCCGAACTCGCCGACGCCGGACCCGACCTGGACGTGCCGGAGGGCAACCCGGCGCTGCTGCTCGGCCAGTACCTCTCCGCGCTCGACATCCTCACCGCCGAGGAGGAGGAGCGGCTGCACGTCCGGATGCTCAAGGGCGCCCTCGAACTCGGCCACGAGCGCGTGGTGTTCAAGCCGCACCCGAGCGCGCCGGCCCGCTGGTCGCGCCAGCTTGAGCAGGAGGCGGAGCGGCTCGGCGCCGAGCTGACCGTCCTGGACGAGCCGGTCCTCGCGGAGGTCCTGTACCAGCGGATGCAGCCCGCCCTCGTCGTCGGCTGCTTCTCGACGGCGCTGCTGACCGCGTCCGCGCTGTACGGCCTGCCGGTCGCGCGGATCGGCACGGAGGTGCTGCTCGAACGGCTCACCCCGTACCAGAACAGCAACCGGGTGCCGGTCACGATCGTCGACGCGACGGTGCCCGAGCTGACCGACAAGGCGGCCGTGCAGGCCCAGCACCAGGAGACGCCCGACCTGCAGGGCCTGGTCGAGGCCGTCGGCTTCGCGATGCAGCCGCAGATCTATCCGGCGCTGCGCCCGGCCGCCGAGGCGTACCTCTCGGACCGCCTGAACGCGCACACCTGGCGCTACTTCAAGCGCCGTCGGCTCACCTCGCTCGCCCTGCCGGGTGGTGTCCCCGGCCAGCTGGGCTTCATCCCGCGCAATGCGACGGTGCGGCGCGTGGCCCGCCGGGCGCGGGCGGTCAAGCGGGCAGCCCTCGGATGAGCGCGCCGCCCGCGGTCCTGCCCACGCCCGCGCCCGCCCTCGCGAAGCCGCCCGCCCCGCGCCGCGCCTCCCGCCTGCGCGCCCTCGACGGGCTCCGGCTGATCGCCGCGCTGATGGTCGCCGCGTACCACTACGGCGGTCGGGACGGCGAGATCGGCGAGGCCTGGGGCAGCTCGCCCGCGGTCCAGTTCCCGACGGCGCACGAGTGGTTCGCGTACGGCTGTCTCGGCGTGCAGATCTTCTTCGTGATCAGCGGCTTCGTGATCTGCATGAGCGGCTGGGGCAGGCCCCTGCGCTCCTTCTTCGCGTCCCGCGTCTCGCGCCTGTTCCCCTCCTACTGGGTGGCGGTCGTCCTGGTGACGGCGGTCTTCGCGCTGCCCCCGGTGACGTACGCGGCGGTCTCGCCCAGCGACGCCCTGGTGAACCTGACGATGCTGCAGCAGCCGCTCGGCGTGGACCGGGTGCTCGGGGTGTGCTGGACGCTCTGGGCGGAGCTGCGCTTCTACGCCCTGTTCGCGCTGTGCGTGGTCCTGCCGGGCGCGAACCGGCAGCGGGTGGTGCTGTTCTGCGCGGTGTGGACGCTGGCGGCGGCGGTGGCGGAGGCGGCGAACTGGCCCGTGCTGGACCTGGTCCTCATGCCGGAGTACGCGCCGTTCTTCATCGGCGGCATCGGCCTCTACCTCGTCCACCGGGACCGCCGGGACGTCACGGCCTGGGGCATCGTCGCCGTGAGCTGGCTGATCGGGCAGCACTACGCGGTGGACCGGCTGTGGCACGCGCCGAACCCGGAGTTCTTCTCGTACCGCTCGTCGCTCGCGATCATCGCGGTCGTGACGCTCGGATACGTGGCGGTCGCGGCGATCGCCCTCGGCTGGCTGAACCGCGTCGACTGGCGCTGGCTGACGACAGCGGGAGCCCTCACGTACCCCTTCTACCTGGTCCACGAACACCTCGGCTGGGTCTCGGTCGCCGCCCTGCACCGCGGCCTGGGCCTGCCGTCGTGGGCGACGTTCGCCCTGACGATCGTGGCGATGCTGGTGCTTGCGCGGCTGCTGAACCGGTATGTGGAGGAGTGGGGGACGCCGTTGATACGGAGGAAGCTCACGGGGAGGTGAGCTTCCTCCGGGGTCAGGCTTCGCCGTCGAGGAGGGTGTCCGCGTCGAGTTCCAACTCGATGCCGATGCTCTTGGGCAGGCGCACCTTGGCCCCTCGGGGGCACTTCGAGGACGTGCGGTATTCCTTGCCGTCCGGGTCTGAAAGAACCAGCACATGGCCGTGCTTGCGGTCTACTACGACGTACACAGGGACCCGGGCCTCGGCATACGTCTCGACCTTGGTCACGAGGTCGTTCGCCCAGTTCGACGACGTGACTTCCAGGACCATCCGGAAGACGTGGGGCGCGTAGCAGTCCTTCTCGACCAGCGCATCCCTGTAGTCGGCGTCCAGCAGGGCGAAGTCCGGAATGGCGTAGTCGTCTCGGCCTGTGGGCAACCACAGGCCGACGCCTGGCAGGCACTTGAGACCGGCCTGCTTCCCGCCTGCTTCATGACACGCCACGATCAGTTCGGTGAGCGTCTCCTGGTGCGGTCCATCAGCCGGCGGTGTCACAACAATGCTCCCGTTGAGGATCTCCACCCGGTGCCCGGGCAGCACGTCCCAAAGGCGTTCGGCAGCATCAGCAAGCGTCATCTCGTGCTCCATCACAGCCATGGCGCCCTCCTCTCGGGGATCACTGTGCTTCGAGATTAGCCGGGCCCGCAGAGAAACGGCATGGGATCACCCGTTCGAGCGGAGCAGGGGTGTACGCGTAGGCGCGCGCCCCCTCAGGCCCCCGAACCAGCCAGCGAAAGCTTCACCGCGAACCCCAGGAACAGCGCCCCCGCCGCCGAAGTGGCCGTAGCCGAGAGGCGCCTTCGGCGGCGGAAGGCGTTGGCGAGCTTCGTGCCGCTGAAGATCAGGGCCGAGAGGTACAGCACCGAGGCGAGCTGGGCGAAGGCGCCGAGGACGACGAAGGAGAGCGCCGGGTAGGCGTACGACGAGTCGACGAACTGAACAAAGAACGCGATGAAGAACAGGATCGCCTTCGGGTTGAGCAGGCTGATCACGAAGGCCCGGCGGAACGGCCGCTCGTCGGAGCCCACCGGCTGCGGCTCGCCCTCGGTCCGCTCCTCGCGCCGGGACTTCCACATCGACCACGCCGCCCGCAGCATCCCGACCGCCATCCACGTCAGATAGCCCGCGCCCGCGTACTTCACGATGCCGAACAGCAGCGCGTTGGCCTGGAGCAGCGAGGCGACACCGGCGGCGGAGAGCGTCATGAGGACCGTGTCCCCGCACCAGACGCCGGCCGCCGCCCGGTACCCGGTGCGTACGCCGCGCCGGGCCGCCACCGAGAGGACGTACAGGGAGTTCGGGCCGGGCAGCAGGATGATCAGGGCCAGGCCCGCAAGGTACGTGGGGAGGTCTATGACACCGAACATGCGCGGAGTCTCGCACGGAGCCGGGCGGACGGGACAGCGTATTCCGGATACCGGACGACGCGCACCGGCAACTGTTCAGAACCGCTCCGTAGGCTCGTACGCCCCCCACACCTCCCGCAGGACCCCGCACACCTCGCCGACCGTGGCCCGGGCCCGCAGCGCCTCCTTCATCGGGTACAGGGTGTTCGCCTCGCCCGCCGCCGCCTCCCGCAGCGCCGCCAGGGCCGCCTCGACCGCCCGCCCGTCCCGGGAGGCCCGCAGCTCGGCGAGGCGGCGCACCTGCAGGGCCTCCAGGGCCGGGTCGACGCGCAGCGGCTCGTACCGTTCCTCCGCCTCCGAGGCGAAGCGGTTGACGCCGACCACCACCCGCTCCCCCGCCTCCGTCTCCCGCGCGACGCGGTACGCGTTCCGCTCGATCTCGCCCTTCTGGAAGCCCACCTCGATCGCGGCGACCGCACCGCCCAACTCCTCGACCCGCTCCATGAGTTGCAGCGCCGCCGCCTCCACGTCGTCCGTCATCCGCTCCACCACGTACGACCCGGCGAACGGGTCGACGGTCGCCGTCACGTCGGTCTCGTACGCGAGGACCTGCTGGGTGCGCAGGGCGAGGCGGGCCGACGTGGCGGTGGGCAGGGCGAGGGCCTCGTCGAAGGCGTTGGTGTGCAGCGACTGGGTGCCGCCGAGGACCGCGCCGAGGCCCTGCACGGCGACCCGGACCAGGTTCACCTCGGGCTGCTGCGCGGTCAGCTGGACCCCGGCGGTCTGGGTGTGGAAGCGCAGCATCTGCGACTTCGGATTCCGCGCGCCGAACGCGTCCCTCATCACCCGGGCCCACATCCGGCGCGCGGCGCGGAACTTGGCGACCTCTTCGAGGAGCGTCGTACGGGCCACGAAGAAGAACGACAGGCGCGGCGCGAAGTCGTCCACGTCCATGCCCGCGGCGAGCGCCGTACGGACGTACTGGATGCCGTCGGCGAGCGTGAACGCGATCTCCTGCGCGGGCGAGGCGCCGGCCTCGGCCATGTGGTAGCCGGAGATCGAGATGGTGTTCCACTTCGGCAGCTCGGCCCCGCAGTAGCGGAACAGGTCCGAGGTGAGCCGCAGCGAGGGCGCGGGCGGGAAGATGTACGTGCCGCGGGCGATGTACTCCTTGAGTACGTCGTTCTGCACGGTGCCCGTCAACTGCCCTGCGGGGACGCCCTGTTCCTCGGCGACGAGCTGGTAGAGCAGGAGCAGCAGGGCGGCCGGGGCGTTGATCGTCATCGAGGTGGAGACGCGGTCCAGGGGGATGCCGTCGAAGAGGGTCCGCATGTCGTCGAGCGAGTCGACGGCCACACCGACCTTGCCGACCTCGCCGGCCGCGAGCGGGGCGTCGCTGTCGTGGCCCATCTGGGTGGGCAGGTCGAAGGCGACGGAGAGACCGGTCGTGCCGTGCTCGATGAGCTGCCGGTAGCGGGCGTTGGACTCGGCGGCGGTGCCGAACCCGGCGTACTGCCGCATGGTCCACGGCCGTTGGGTGTACATCGCCGGGTACACGCCCCGTGTGTACGGGTACGCGCCCGGCTCGCCCAACTGCCGCGCGGGGTCCCAGCCCGCCAGCGCCTCGGGGCCGTAGACCGGCTCGACGGGCAGACCCGACTCGGACTCGCGCGCCATCTCTGTGCCTCCGTACGCAGGGGACGGTTCGCTCCCCATCATGCGCGGGAACCCCCATAAACGCGGGAAACCCCACAAAGGGGACATGACGGTGGGGTCGTCGTCCACTGGTGAGGGGTGGAGTGGGGTGGCGGGTGGCGGGCCGGGCATGGCCGGGGCGGGCCGCGGCGGGTCCGGCCGGAGAAGGAGGGGCGGAGGTGGGACCGGGGGAACGTGTCCCACCCCCGCCGATGCGCTGGAGCCGTGGGGTACGGGGGGAACCCCGGCTCGCGCGCGGCCGATGACCAGTCGGCTCACTTCTTACTGCGCCGGGCTGTCGAAAACTGTCACACCCGGCTGATCACGGTGCGGTCACGGATTGCCGGTCACCGACGTGGCGTCCGGTGACACCGTTGCCGTCGGTGTCCCCGCCGTGGCCGTCGCCGTCACAGTTGCCGTGGGCGAGGCGGAGGCGGGGGCTGTCATGGTGGGGGCGGCGGAGGTGGGTGCGGCGGAGGTGGGGGCCGCCGAGGTGGGCGTGACGATCGCGCCGATGCCGCCGTTGCCCTCGTGCTGGTTGCCGCCGTCGCCGTTCCCGGAGCCTCGGTCCGAGCCGTCGCCGTTTCCGTCGCCGCCGTCGCCGCTGTCCCGGCCGGAGTCGCCCCCGCTGTCGCCGCTGCCGTCGCCGTCACGGCCGCCGCTGTTGTCGCCGCCGCCGGCTAGCACCTTCGTGCAGAACTTGCGCACACCCGCGGGCCCGCCCGCGGACGCCTCGATACGGCGCTTCTTCTCCGCGTCCATCGGCTTGCCCGCGAGATAGTCACGGCAGCCGCCGACCACGCGCTCGTACCACCGCTCGCGCGCCTCGCCCGGCGCCGCCGGCACGGTGGGCGTCGGCACGGTGCCGTCCGGCGCGGACGTGGTGCCGTTGCCCTGCGAGGGGTGTCCGGAGCCCGGAGCGTCGCCCTCGGTGCCGCCGCCCGGCGTCGCCGAACCGGAGCGGTCGCCGTCGGGGCCCGACGCGGAGCTGCTCGGCGTCGGCGAGAGCAGCGGGCCGGGGTCGGTCGGCGACGCGGAGACCGTGGCGCCGGGGCCCGGCTCGCGGCCGTCGAAGGGTGTGGGGATGACGCCCGCGCCGGCCATCGCGACCCCGCCGAGCGTGCAGGCTGCGAGCGCCGCGGCGAGGCCGTAGCGCACGGGTCTTCCCCAGCGCATACGCGGCTTTCCCCCGCCCGGACCGATGCGCACGGCGCCGCTGTCGCCGAGCACGCCGCTGTCGCCGAGCACGCCGGCGGCGCCGCCGCGCCCGGCACTGCCACGCCCGGCACTGCCACCGGGCACTGCGGCGGCGGCTGCGTCTACACGCGTGGCATGTGCGACGCGCGCGTCCCGGAACGCGGCAAGCGCGGCCGCCTCGCCGGGGAGTTCGCCGTCGTGGGCGTGCGGCCCGCGGGCCGTGCCGGAGGGCTGCTGCGGGTGCGCGCGGCGGGCCTCGCCGAGCATCGCGGAGAGGCGTTCCGCCTGGACACGGGCGTGATCGTCGACGGCTTCGAGGGGCTCGCCGCTGAGCAAACGCTCCGCCGCGTCCCCATCAAGCCAGTGGTACTGCTCGTCGGCCATCACATGTCCTTCTGCGTCCGCACACGCGAATCCGTCACACCTGCCGGAAACTTGGGCGCTGGTTCGGCGCGGCCTCGGCCGGGTTGCGGGGGCACCGCTCCGAGTCCGTCGGCGGCGTCGGCGCCGAGCAGTTCGGCGAGCTTCTTCAGGCCCCGGTGGGCGGCGGTGCGCACGGCGCCGGGGCGCTTGCCGAGGGTCGCCGCCGCGCTCTTCGCGTCGAGGCCGACGACGACACGGAGCACCACGGCCTCGGCCTGGTCCTGCGGCAACTGCGATATCAGGGCGAGGGTGTCCCCGGTGGCGAGCGCCTCCATGGCCTCGCTCGCGGTGTCGGCGTCGGCGGGCTTCCCGGTGAGCTCGGTCTCGTCCCCGCCGATGGCCGGGCGGCGGCCGCGCATCCGGATGTGGTCGAGGGCGCGGTTGCGGGCGATCCGCGCGGCCCAGCCGCGGAAACGGTCCGCGTCGCCCTCGAACCGGTGGAGGTCGCGGGCGATCTGCAGCCACGCCTCGGACGCGACGTCCTCGGCGTCGGGCTCGCCCACGAGCGTGCGTATGTATCCGAGCAGCCGTGGGTGCACGGTGCGGTACACAGTACGGAACGCGGTCTCGTCACCGTTCTGTGCCGCAAGCACCGCGGCGGTCAGCTCCGCGTCGTCCCCCAACAACTCCCTCATCCTGCCCATTTCGCAGCCAGCAGGAACAAGACGCTACGGCGTGAATGGCCCCCACGTCCACGCCTGCACTGCGCGCAACTGCCGGGTAACAGAGCGGTGTGACACAAAACCCGCCGACGGCGCTGAAGAGAGTACGGGCCCGCGCGGCCCGTGCCGTGCGACGGCCGGGGCCTCTCCTGTGGGGGGTGGCGGCCCCGGCCGATCGCTGGCGGCGCTCTGGCGGCACCCTTCTCTCCGCCCTCTCTCCGCCTCTCTTCCGCCCTCTCCGCTACGAGCCCAGCCGCTGCTTCAGCCGCTTGAGCTGGGCGTCGTACAGATCCCGCGGCAGTTCCGCCTTCTCCGGCGAGGTCAGGTGAAGCGCGAGGAACAGCGCGAGGACGTTCCCCTGGCGTACGGCGGTCATCCGGAGCGGCACCTTTTGGCCCTGTGCCTTTCCGGTCATGGACCACGCGACGGCCTCGTCCCCGCCGGCCGGGGCCTCGTCGGTCCGCACGTCCACGTACTCCACGGTGGCGCCGCCGTTGTTGCCCGAGGTGCTGAACCCGTCGGCGCACTCCTTGAGCGCCTTGCGGACGGCGGCGACGGTGACGGCCGCGCCGTCGCCCTCGTACGAGAAGAGGCTGGTCGTCACCGCCAGGCCGCGTTCGGTGGTCGAGCCGTAGGAGCGGCTGGCCCAGGCCTTCGCGGCGGGGGTGCGCTCGACGCCGGAGCCGGTCATGTCGGCGAGCGGGCGGCAGGCCTCGCGGTCGGCCTCGGGGCGGACGGCGGGCTGGTCGTTGTCCTCCAGGCGGTAGCCGCGGACGTCGGTGCTCGTGGCGAGGGCGCCCGCGAGCCGGATCTCGGACGGTACGGGGGCGGCGGAGCTCTTCGTCCGCTTCGGCTCGGGGCCGGTCCGATCGGTGGGTCCGCCGGAGCATCCCGCCGCGCAGGCGAGGGCGACGGCCGCGGTGGCGACGGCACGCAGGGGGCGTCGCGTACATATCTGCTTCACATCCGTACAGCGCCACACACGCCCCGGCCGTCACACGCGCCCCGGCCGCCACTCGGGGCCCGCCACTCGGGGGCGCGCCGCTCGGGGCGCGTGTCGATTCGGCGAACTTCGGCGAACACCGTGCGACGCGTCTGTGAGGGTTCCGGGGACCCGCCCCGAACCGGGTAATGATCTGCGCCTCCCGCGCGCAGTAGGCCTACGTGACTGCACTGCAATCAACGGCCGCCAAGCCCGCGAAACCCGTCCGCTGGGCCGCCGACTCCGTCTCGATGCTCCGCGAGGGCGCCCGCCTCCGCCTGGACCACACCCCGCAGAGCCTGTGGAGCGTGGACCGGGTGATAGCCGAGCTCCGCCGCGAGGACCCGCCGTACGAGGCGGTCGCCCAGGCGCTGCGCGGCTTCGGCGCGTACGCGGGCGAGGTCCTGGTCCGCGTCCTGGGCGCGGTCTGGGAGGAGTCGGGCGATGCGTACCTGGTGCGCACCCCGGACGGCACGCTCTGGGACCCGATCGCCGAGGCCCGCCGCACCTTCGAGGGCGAGGGCTCGCTGCGCCTGCTGTGCCGGGACGCCACGGGGACGTGAGGGCCGGGGGGCGTGAGGGCGCGCGGGCGTGCGTGAGGGCGCGCGGGCGTGAGTCCTACCCCCGCACCCGCGCCCGCCGCGACACCGCCGCGCGGACGACCCGGCGGCCCTCCGTCGAGACGGCAAGGGCCTGGCGCAGGCCGCCGGCCGGGGTGGCCAGGAGGTCCAGGATGCGGGTCTGGCGGCGGAGTTCGCCGGTGGTCAGGGGGCCGTCGGCGTCGGCCGGGCCGGTCGCGTCGAGGAGCCGGTGGATCTGCAGGGACGCGGCCGAGCAGGCATCCGCCCAGGTACGCAGGTCCGGGCCCGGGAAGCGGTCCGGGGCGGCCGACAGCATGCGGTGCACCAGGGCCGCGCCCCCGTCGGAGGCATCCCCGTCGGAGGCATCCCCGTCGGAGGCATCCCGGTCGGAGGCGTCCCCGTCGGAGCCGTCCTGCGGAGTCCCGTACGCCGCGCGGACCCGCGCCAGCTCCTCGCCCCAGCCTGCGCCGCCCGCGTCCAGGCTCGACCAGAGCGGGCGCAGCACCTCGTCGTCGGCCTCGCCGAGCAGCGGCAGGCAGCGGTCCAGGCAGCCGAGACCGCCCGCGGCCAGACTTCGGCCGTCGGCCTGAGCGATCAGTTCCACCAGGCTCATCGGGGTGTCGCCTTCCGTCGCGGACGCCGCACTTCCTGCTGCTGCGCTGTCTGCGCTGTACTGCGTTCCGCTGGCCGAAAGCGTCACCACCGTGGCCGAATCGTCACCGTCGAGGCAGCCCCAGCCGTTCCAGGAACAGGAAGAACAGCAGCTCCGCCGACGGTTCCGCGGGCGCCTGCAACACCTTGACCAGGTCCGCCACCGGCACAGGCGTGCGCCCCGCCTCCCGGGCCCAGGCCGCCGCCCGCTCGGCCGCGTCGCGCGGCGGCAGGAACAGGTCGTCCGGCTCCTTGCCCTCGGCCGCGAGGAAGGACGCCATCGCGTCCCGCGCCAGGCACGCGTTCCACGCCCCGCTCTGCGGCCCCGCGGCCTCGACCGCCACGCACGCGCTGTTCATCACGAACCCGAACAGCGCGGGCGCCCCGGAGTCCTCGGCGAGCCTCGCCATCGACCCGACGTCGGGCACGGAGGCCTCCCAGATCTGCCAGCCGTCGGCGCGCTGTTCATGCAGCGCGAGCCCGTCCCGTACGCCGCCCATCGCACCCAGCTCCGCCAGCGGCCGCTCGCCGTGGCCCACGACGTAGTACCCCCAGAAGCCCATGTCCACTTCTCCCTTGCCCCCATGCAGGACGGTCAGCCGTGACCTGAATCCAACACACCGGCAAGGGAGTTCGCCACCGAAAGCGACCGAGATCCACCCGACGGACCCGAAGGCGTCAGTACGGCGTCAGCCCAGCCGCTTCGCCAGATTCTGGAAGTCCGGCCAGGACATGGCGGGCTTCCGCTCGTCCCACACCTTCTGCGCCATGGCCCACAGCGGCATCCGGATTCCGTCGGCGACCTGCGCCTGCGTCTGCGAATCGGACAGATCGCACCACACCGCGAAACTCGCGCCCAGGATCTGGTCGTCGTACTTTTCCGCGACGGGCTGCGTGCCGCGCAGCACCCGCGGCGTCCACTCCTCGTAGATCCGCTCGCCGGTCGGGTACGTGAACTCGTTGGGCTCGCCGAGGACGTAGTAGAGGTACTCGTCGTTGAGGTTGACCAGCTTGCGGCCCGCGTCCAGGTACTCCACCGGCTCACGGGCGCCGATCTCCTTGCCCGTCCAGTACTCGACCTCGATGTCCTCGGCCGCCTCGACCGTGCCGCCGCGGAAGAACCCGTCGTTCCAGGCCTTCAGCTTCTTGCCGGACGGCCGGACCGTGTCCGCGCGGTCGTTCAGCCAGCCGGTCGCCAGGTCCTGCACCGTCGCCCCGCTGCCGTACTTCTGCTGCGCCGCCCGCGCCAGCTGCGGGTACGAGGCCTCCGGGTCCGAGGCCATCAGCGCCCGGTACTCATCGGCGCCCAGGTGCCAGTAGCCGCCCGGGAACAGCTCCATGTACTCCTTCAGGAGCTCGTCGACGATCTTCGCGGAGGCGGGCTTCGAGATGTCCACCGCGCCCCGCGCCGGCTCCCCGCTCGCATTCACGAGCTGCAGCTCCGGGTGCGCGCGGATCACCGCACCGAGGTGCCCGGGAGAATCGATCTCCGGGATCACCGTGATGTGCAGGTCCTGCGCGAGCTTCACGATCCGCCGCACCTCGGCCTTGGTCAGGTGCGGATCCGAGACCACCTCGGGGTGGTCGTCCGACTCGATCCGGAACGCCTGGTCGTCGGAGAAGTGCAGCCCCAGCTGGTTGTACTTGAGGTCCGCGAGCTCCCGTACCCGCTCCTCGATCCACTCCGCCGAGAAGTGCTTGCGCGCGATGTCCAGCATGAACCCGCGCTGCGCCTTGGCCGGTGCGTCCCGTATGACCCCTTCGGGGGCGGTGCCGTCGGCGCTCGTCAGCTGCTTGAGGGTGCGGGTGCCGTAGAAGACGCCCGCGTCGTCGGTCGCGGATATCCGTACGCGCTGATCGCTCACGTCCAGGGTGTACGCCTCCCCGCCCGCGTCGCCCGAGCTCAGGGCCAGCTCGACATCGCCGGGTCCGGCCTTCGCGCCCTCCGCGTACTTCAGCTGCAGCTCGCCGGCGAGCAGCCGCCCCTCGTCGGCCAGGTCGTCCGCGTCCTTCTTCGCGACGACGACCTGCCCCTCGGGCCCCGGCTTCCAGCCCGGACCGCGCGCCGCCTCGTGCTCGGCGACGGCGGGGATCGTCTGCGGGGCCTTCGACATCGGGTACGTGGGGCTGGGCCGGGCCTCCTTCGGGGGCGGGCCGTCACCCGTACGGCCGCTCGCGCCGTCGTTCGTGCCGCCGCCGGGCCAGACGGTCACGGCGAGGACCACGGCGGCCACGGCGGCGCCCGCGCCGGCGGCTATCGCGCCCGTCCTGCGGCGCCCGCGTCCCCCGCGTGCGGCACGCCGGCCGCGCCGGCCGCTCACGGGTGGCTCCGCGCGCCAGGAACCGGACCCGAAATGTCAGACACCGGACCCGAAGTTCCAGGAACCGGACCCGAAACCGCTTCAAAGATCATCCGCATCACGTGAGCAACCTCCCATGCGCGCCGGCACCCCGGATCGGTTTCCGGACGGCCGTCCACACCACGTACCGAAACTCTCCCGTCCGAGCGAAACTTCGGGCGAAATATCGCGCATCCGTCGGACAGCTCCCGTCACGCGTCGATAGCGTGACGCCTCCTTCGCCGGTCGGGGCCGGGCCCCGCCTCCACCGGCGCCTGCCACCCACGCCGCCGCACCGAGGAGCGCACGCTGCACACGCCCGAGCCACCGCGCGCCGAGGAACTGCCCGAGCCCGGAGCCATACCGGCCCGGGGCCGCGGCAGCGGCCCCACCTCCACCGTGCACCGGGGCATCGAGGTCTTCAACCGCGCCCCGGCCGCCACGGCGACCGCCTGGCTCCTCGCCTGCTGCGCCAGCCGTTCCTGGGCCGAACGCCTCGCCGCCCACCGCCCGTACCCGACCACGGACGCCCTGCTCGCCGCCGCCGACGAGGCCGCCTACGACCTCGCACCCGCCGACCGCGCCGCCGCCCTCGCCGCCGAACACCCGCACGGCCCGGACCTCTCCGGCATCCCGGCCGCCGCGAGCACCGCGCTCGACGCCGCGCACGCCGCGTACGAGAGCCGTTTCGGCCATGTCTTCGTCATCGCCCTGGAGGCGTACCGGCCCGACGAACACCTCGACCAGACCCTCGCCGGACTGCGCGCCCGCCTCGCCAACGACGCCGAGGAGGAACGCGTGGTCGCCGCCGACGAGCTGCGCCGGGTGGCCCGCGCGCGCCTCACCCGGCTCGTCGCCGGGCTCGGCGGCCAGGGCCCCGAAGAAGCACGGAAGCCCGAGAAATCTGCGGAATTTCCGGATTCGGGCCCGGCCGATAGCCCGTACGTGCCTGTTTGATCACACCGCACCACCCCGGGCGAACGTACCGACACTTGGTCGATACGATGACGGACGGCCGGTGGACCGTACCCGGCCGGGCCAAACCGACACAGAAGCCGGCGCGGCCCCAATCCCCGCTCCCGGAGGGTTCTTCCGTGCCGGCTGGAACGCTGTACCGCGGCCGGGAAGGAATGTGGTCCTGGGTGGCTCACCGAGTCACCGGCGTCCTCATTTTCTTCTTCCTGTTCGTACACGTCCTCGACACCGCACTCGTGCGTGTCTCCCCCGAGGCGTACGACGAAGTCGTGGCCACCTACAAGACGCCGCTGGTCGCACTCCTTGAGTACGGCCTCGTCGCGGCCATCCTCTTCCACGCGCTCAACGGCCTGCGCGTCGTCGCCGTCGACTTCTGGTCGAAGGGCGCCCGCTACCAGAAGCAGATGCTCTGGACCGTCATGGCCATCTGGTTCGTGCTGATGGTCGGGGCGCTCTACCCGGTCCTCGGCCACGCCGTCCGCGAAGTCTTCGGGAGCTGAGGCACATGTCCGCTGACACGACCGCTGCCAAGACCGACGACGTGACGCTCTACGACGTGGACAACCCCGCGTCCGTCATCGAGCCGCCGCGCAAGCGCACGAAGAAGACCCCGAAGGCCACGCGTGGCAACTTCGAGATGTACGGCTGGCTGTTCATGCGCCTGTCCGGCATCGTCCTGGTCGTCCTGGTCCTCGGCCACCTGCTGATCCAGCTCGTCCTCGACGGCGGCGTCTCCAAGATCGGCTTCGCCTTCGTGGCCGGCCGCTGGGCCTCCCCGTGGTGGCAGGCCTGGGACCTCGTGATGCTGTGGCTCGCCATGCTGCACGGCGCCAACGGCCTGCGCACGATCATCAACGACTACGCCGAGCGCGACAACACGCGCTTCTGGCTCAAGATGCTGCTGTACACGGCGACGGTGTTCACCGTCCTCCTTGGCACGCTGGTGATCTTCACCTTCGACCCGAACATCCGCTAGGCCCGCGGGACTGAGGCAACCACTCATGAAGATCCACAAGTACGACACCGTCATCGTCGGCGCCGGCGGCGCCGGCATGCGCGCCGCCATCGAGGCGACGAAGCGCAGCCGCACCGCCGTGCTCACCAAGCTCTACCCCACCCGCTCCCACACGGGCGCCGCGCAGGGCGGCATGGCCGCCGCGCTGGCCAACGTGGAGGAGGACAACTGGGAGTGGCACACCTTCGACACGATCAAGGGCGGCGACTACCTGGTCGACCAGGACGCCGCCGAGATCCTCGCGAAGGAGGCCATCGACGCGGTCCTCGACCTGGAGAAGATGGGCCTGCCGTTCGGCCGTACGGAGAACGGCACCATCGACCAGCGCCGTTTCGGCGGTCACTCCCGCAACCACGGCGAGGCCCCGGTCCGCCGTGCCTGCTACTCCGGTGACCGTACCGGCCACATGATCCTCCAGACGCTGTACCAGAACTGCATCAAGGAGGGCGTGGAGTTCTTCAACGAGTTCTACGTCCTGGACCAGCTCATCGTCGAGGTCAACGGCGTCAAGCGCTCCGCCGGTGTGGTCGCGTACGAGCTGGCCACCGGCGAGATCCACGTCTTCCAGGCGAAGGCCGTCATCTACGCCTCCGGCGGCACCGGCAAGTTCTTCAAGGTGACCTCCAACGCGCACACCCTCACCGGCGACGGCCAGGCGGCCTGCTACCGGCGCGGACTGCCGCTGGAGGACATGGAGTTCTTCCAGTTCCACCCGACCGGCATCTGGCGCATGGGCATCCTCCTCACGGAGGGCGCCCGCGGTGAGGGCGGCATCCTGCGCAACAAGGACGGCGAGCGCTTCATGGAGAAGTACGCGCCCGTCATGAAGGACCTCGCCTCGCGTGACGTCGTCTCCCGCGCGATCTACACCGAGATCCGCGAGGGCCGCGGCTGCGGTCCCGAGGGCGACCACGTCTTCCTCGACCTGACGCACCTCCCGCCGGAGCAGCTGGACGCCAAGCTCCCGGACATCACCGAGTTCGCGCGTACGTACCTCGGCATCGAGCCGTACACGGACCCGATCCCGATCCAGCCGACCGCGCACTACGCCATGGGCGGCATCCCGACCAACGTCGAGGGTGAGGTCCTGTCGGACAACACCACCGTCGTGCCGGGTCTGTACGCGGCGGGCGAGGTCGCCTGCGTGTCGGTGCACGGCGCCAACCGCCTGGGCACCAACTCGCTGCTCGACATCAACGTGTTCGGCCGCCGCTCCGGCATCGCCGCCGCCGAGTACTCCGCGAAGGCCGACTTCGTCGAGCTGCCGGAGAACCCGGCCGAGCTGGTCGAGGAGCAGGTCGAGCGGCTGCGCAACTCCACGGGCACCGAGCGCGTGGCGGAGCTCCGCAAGGAGCTGCAGGAGACCATGGACGCCAACGTCATGGTGTTCCGCACCGAGCAGACCATCAAGACCGCGGTGGAGAAGATCGGCGAGCTGCGCGCCCGCTACAAGAACGTGTCCGTTCAGGACAAGGGCAAGCGCTTCAACACCGACCTCCTGGAGGCCATCGAGCTGGGCAACCTGCTCGACCTGGCCGAGGTCATGGCCGTGTCCGCGCTCGCCCGCAAGGAGTCCCGCGGCGGTCACTACCGCGAGGACTTCCCCAACCGCGACGACGTGAACTTCATGCGCCACACCATGGCGTACCGCGAGGTCACGGGCGAGGGCGAGGACGCCAAGGACTCGATCCGGCTCGACTACAAGCCCGTCGTCCAGACCCGCTACCAGCCGATGGAGCGTAAGTACTGATGGCAACTCCCGTACTGGACAAGGCCGAAGCGGAGGACACGGCGTCCCCGTACATCACGGCCACGTTCCGGATCCGCCGCTTCAACCCGGAGATCTCGGACGAGGCGACCTGGGAGGACTTCCAGGTCGAGATCGACCCGAAGGAGCGCGTCCTCGACGCCCTCCACAAGATCAAGTGGGAGCTGGACGGGTCACTGACCTTCCGCCGCTCCTGCGCGCACGGCATCTGCGGCTCCGACGCGATGCGGATCAACGGCAAGAACAGGCTCGCCTGCAAGACGCTGATCAAGGACATCAACCCTGAGAAGCCCATCACGGTCGAGGCCATCAAGGGCCTGACGGTCCTGAAGGACCTGGTCGTGGACATGGAGCCGTTCTTCCAGGCGTACCGCGACGTCATGCCGTTCCTCGTCACCGAGGGCAACGAGCCGACGCGCGAGCGCCTGCAGTCGCCCGAGGACCGCGAGCGCTTCGACGACACGACCAAGTGCATCCTGTGCGCCGCGTGCACGTCCTCGTGCCCGGTGTTCTGGAACGACGGGCAGTACTTCGGCCCGGCCGCGATCGTCAACGCGCACCGCTTCATCTTCGACTCGCGCGACGAGGCCGGCGAGCAGCGCCTGGAGATCCTCAACGACCGTGACGGCGTGTGGCGTTGCCGCACGACCTTCAACTGCACGGACGCCTGCCCGCGCGGCATCGAGGTCACGAAGGCGATCCAGGAAGTGAAGCGTGCGCTGATCACGCGCCGCTTCTGAGGTTCTTCGCTTTACGTGGTCGAGGCCCCGTCTCCCTTGTGGGAGGCGGGGCCTCGACCGTATGGGTGAACGGGTCGGGACGGGACGTTCGGGTCCTGCCCGGCCTACGATGATGCTCTCGACACCAGCCCACCGGAGGCACCCGATGTCCGCAGCGCCCATCGAGTACCAGTACCCCGGACGTCCGGCCACACCCGGGCGACTGACCCTGCTCGACGAGGCCAACCGCCTCATGGAGCGCAATCCGGGCTACCGCGTCGAGATCATCGAAGGCCAGATCACCATGACTCCACCGCCTGACGCGCCCCACGCCCGCGCCCTGTCCCGACTGCGCCGGCCGTTCGTCGCCGCCGGGCTGGACGGCAGCGAGACGGAAGTCTTCGAAGGCATCGGGCTCTGGCTGCCGACCGGAGCCGAGGACTTCGCCATCCCCGACCTGTCCATCGTGGACGCCGATGTCGACGAGCACCTCGTCGAGAACAACTGCTACGGCCCGGTCTGCTTCCGACTGGTCCTGGAGGTCACCTCCAGCAACTACCGCGCCGACCTGCGCACCAAGGTCGCCGCCTACGGAGATGCCAAGGTCCCCGTCTACCTGATCGTCGACCGCAAACACCAGCGCCTCCACACCCTCACCGAGCCACTGGCCTCGGGCTACGACAATCACCAGGTCTACGCCCCCGGCCAGACCGTCACCCTCCCCGAATCCATCGGCGCCGAAGTCACCCTCGACGTGGCCGAGATCCTCAAGGCCGGAGAGCCCCGCCGGGCCTGAACCGGCGTACGTACACCGGGAGTTCACCCCCGCCCGACCACCGCGCAAGTAGTCGTCCCATGCGCGTACAGCTTGCCGTCCCCCGCGCCCGTGACCGTCGCCTCCGACGTCGCGATGGAGCGGCCCACGTGCAGGGCGCGGCCGACGCAGCGCAGCGGGCCCGTGCCCGAGTGGGCCGGGCGGACGATGTTGACGTTCATCTGGACCGTGGTCTGGCCCGTGCCCGCGGGCAGCAGCGTCAGGACGGCGGAGCCGAGGGCGCAGTCGAGGAGCGAGGCCAGGTAGCCGCCGAAGAGCATGCCGTAGCCGTTGAGCAGATGCCCGCCTGACTCCCCCTCGAACTCCACCTCCCCGGGCCCCACTTCGAGCAGTTCGATGCCGAGCGTGGAGGCGATGGGCGGCGGCGGGACGCGGCCCTCCAGGATCTCCCGCAGGAGCTGCTCGCCGGAGAACCCCGCCAGGGACTCGGGCGGCAACGGCGGCAGCCAGGTGTGCGTACGCGTCAACGGCGTCATCGGGTCGGTCATGCCCTCGGGTTCGGTCGTGCCTTCAGGTTCGGTCATGCCCTCAGGTTCGGGCGGAATCGCCGCCTCCTCAAGGACCGGGGGTACGCGTCCTGCGCCGCCGGGTCCGCCGGGCCCGCCGGGTCCGCCGGGCCCGCCGGGTCCGCCGGGCAGGCCGGGTCCGCCGGGCAGGCCGGGACTCCTGCTTGAACGTGTTCAAAAAGAGGTCTACAGTCCATGACAACAGCTTTTGAACGCGTTCAAAGAGCGCTTCGAGAAGGGGCGGGACCATGGACCTCACAGTCCTCGCGTACGTCGTCTACCTGGCGATCAGCATCGGCCTCACCGTCTGGGTGGCCCGCACGCTCAGCCGGAACGGCCGGATCTTCCTCGCCGACGTCCTGCACGGCAACGAGAAGCTCGCGGACGCCGTCAATCACCTCCTGGTCGTCGGCTTCTACCTGGTCAACCTCGGCTTCGTCGCCCTCTACCTGAGCGGCGACGAGGAACTCGCCACCGCCCGCGAGGTGTTCGAGGCCCTGTCGGTGAAGCTGGGCGTCGTCCTGCTCGTCCTCGGCGTGATGCACCTCGGCAACGTGTGGGTGCTCAACAAGATCCGGCGGCGCGGAATGATGGAGCGCGAGCAGCTGCCGCCCGTACCGCCGCAGGGCCTGAGCGGGCAGCAGGGCGCCTGGGCCAAGCCGGCCGGGGCCTGAGCCGATGACCGCCGAGGCAACGGCCGCCCAGGCCGTCCGCCGGCTCACCGTCCTCTACGACGCGGACTGCCCGCTCTGCGCCCACGTACGCCACTGGCTCGCCCGGCAGCGGCAGTTGGTGCCGCTCGACCTGGTACCCGCCGGGTCCGAGGAGGCGCGGCGGCGGTTCCCCGGACTCGACCACCGCGGCACGCTCGACGAGATCACCGTCGTCGCCGACGGCGGCCAGGTCTACCGCGGGCCCGCCGCCTGGGTCGTCACCCTGTGGGCCCTCGCCGAACACCGCCCGCTCGCCCACCGCCTGGCCACCCCGGCCGGCGCCCGCTTCGCACGCGGCGCCGCGCTCGCCGCCGCCAAGTGGCGCGAGGGCCACCGGGACCGGCCCGGCGGCGGCTGGGGCGGCGGGGTGTACCGCACCGCGGACGGCTGGACGTACGACCCGCAGCACGGCTGGAGCCGTACGACACCGTCCTGTGCCGACGGCTCCTGCACCACTGGTTAGGCTCTGACACCGTGGCAGCGACGAACGACGCAGCAGACGGGACCCCGGACTTCGGCAAGGACGAGGGCCGCAAGCCCCCCGCCAAGAGCGAGCAGACCCGCGCCCTGATCCTCGAAACCGCCATGCGGCTCTTCCAGGAACGCGGCTACGACAAGACGACGATGCGGGCCATCGCCAAGGAGGCCGGGGTCTCCGTCGGCAACGCGTACTACTACTACGCGGGCAAGGAGCACCTCATCCAGGGCTTCTACGACCGGATCGCCGCCGAGCACCAGGCGGCTGTCCGGCCGGTCCTGGACCGGGAGACCGAGCTTGAGGCGCGGCTCGCGGGGGTGCTGCGCTGCTGGCTCGACATCGCCGCGCCGTACCACGAATTCGCCGCCCAGTTCTTCAAGAACGCCGCCGACCCGGACTCCCCGCTCAGCCCGTTCTCGGCCGAGTCGGAGCACGCGCGCGAGGCGGCGATCGACGTCCACCGCGAGGTGCTGCGCGGCTCCAAGTCCAAGGTGCCGGACGAACTCCGCGACATCCTCCCGGAGTTGATGTGGCTCTCCCAGATGGGCCTCGTCCTGTACTGGGTCTTCGACCGCTCCCCCGGCCGCGCCCGCAGCTACCGCCTGGCGGCGCGCGGGGCCCGCCTCACGACGCGGGGTGTGGCCCTGTCCCGTTTCCGCGTACTGCGGCCGCTGGTACGGGAGGTGCACGAGCTGTTCACGGACTTCCTCCCCGGGATGACGCGTACGGACTCACCCCCCTCCGACGCCTGAGACGCGGACCCCCGGTGCGGGGCGGACCTGCCCTACGCCGGCCGGTCCAGTTCCCGCATCGCCCACGCGTGGGCGCTGATCTGGCCGCGCACGGAGCCCGTCGTGAAGAGGACCGCGCCCGCGACCGACACCGGCACCGACAGGGCGAGCACCGCCACCGCCTCCGGCCAGTCGCGCTCGTTCTCGCACGGTCCGCTGAGCACCGCGCCCTCGTTGGCCGTACCGGAATCCGTCAGCAGACGGGACTCGCACTCCTTCGGGGACGCGTCGTTCGGCCCGTCCTCGATCTCGTACGGCAAGACCAGCAGCACGGCGCACCAGAGCCACTGCAGGGTTGCGACCGTCAGCAGGAAGGTGCCCCATTTACGTATCCGGTTGGCCCGGTCGCGGTAATCCAGGTCGTAGTCACGTGATCCCATACCGCGAATCTAGACGGTGGGGCGCGGCTCGGCCGGGTGGTCCGCCGAGCCGACCAGGACCCAGACCGTCTTGCCGTGCGGGCCGCGCCGCCACACCCCCCACGCGTTCGCCAGCGACTCGACGAGCCGCAGGCCGGGACCGGCCCGCAGTTCGGGGCCCGCCTCGGACTCGTCGGAGACCTCGATGAAGCACGTCCCGTCCGCGAGGACCGTCACCGCCACCTCGAACTCCCGCTCCCGCAAGGGCCCATGGCGTACGAGGAAGGTCGCGAGCTCGGAGACGAGGAGCGCCGCGTCCGCCACCGCGGCCGTGTCGGCGGCGTGACCCCAGGCCGTCAGGTGGTCGCGCACCCGCAGCCGGGCGAGGCCCACGGACGCCGGGTGCCGGGGCAGCCGGAACGCCTCCCGTCTGAGCACGACCGCCTCCCCGGATTCCCCCGCGCGCCGTCACGGGTTCTGCACACCGACACCTCCGATGCTGCGCTGTTGCGGCGCGTGATGCCAGAGGGGTGACCGTCAAGAGCCGCGGACTGGCCGGAACCGGACCCTCGCCCGGCCTCTCGCCCCGGCCACCTCCCCGGCCGATACCCCGGCCGCTTCCCCGGCCGCGCGGGCTCAGGCCTGGCGGGAGGCCAGCGTGACCACCGTGATGTCCGAGGGCGCGCCCACCCGCACCGGCGGCCCCCACGTGCCCGCGCCCCGGGTGACGTACAGCTGGGTGTCGCCGTACCGCTCCAGGCCCGCCAGGGTCGGGTTGGAGAGGTCCGCGAGGACGGTGCCGGGGAAGAACTGGCCGCCGTGGGTGTGCCCGGAGAGCTGCAGGTCGACGCCGTGCCGGACCGCGTCGTGGATCATCACCGGCTGGTGCGCGAGGAGCACGGAGGCGCGGCTGCGGTCGCGGTCGCCGAGGGCCTTGGCGTAGTCGGGGCCGTCCGCGTACCGCTCGCCCGCGAGGTCGTTGACGCCCGCGAGGTCGAAGCCGTCGATCTCCACGCGGGCGTTCTCCAGCGGGTGCAGGCCGAGTTCGCGTACGTGGTCGACCCACTGCTCGGCGCCCGAGTAGTACTCGTGGTTGCCGGTGACGAAGAACGAGCCGTGTTTGGCGCGGAGTTGGGCCAGCGGTTCGGCGGCGGGGCCGAGGTGCTCGACGCTGCCGTCGACCAGGTCGCCGACCACCGCGACCAGGTCGGGCTGCGTGGCGTTGATCGTGTCGACGATGCGCTGGGTGTGGGCGCGGCCGAGGATCGGGCCCAGGTGGATGTCGCTGACGACGGCGATCCTGAACCCGTGGGCGGCGCGCGGGAGTTTGGCCAACGGCACGGTGACACGCTTGACGGCGGGGGCGCGCAGCGCGTTGTTCGCGCCGTACCCGACGGTGCCGAGCGCGGCGGTGACGGCGGCTCCGGCCACGATCCGGGAGACGAAGAGGCGGCGGGAGGGTCCGCTCGTGGCGCCGGTGAGGGCCGCGGGCGTGTCCGGCACCACGGGGGCCGGCTGCTCCCACTCGCCTTCCGGGAGGGCGGGGTCGCCGCCACCGGCCGGTTCCACGGGAGGAGTCGTGACCGGCTTCGCGGCCGGTTTCGCGACCGGTTTCGTGACCGGCTGTGCGGCGGGAGCCGTCGCGGTAGCCGTCGCGGGAGCCTTAGCGGCCGTCTGCCGTTCCCGTACGTCCTTGCGGCGCAGCACCCGCAGCAGTACCGGTCGTACGGCCTCGCCCACGAGCAGCGCCATCGTCAGGTAGATGGAGACCGCCATCCACAGGTATCCGGGCCAGGCCAGGGCCTGTTGGAGCCAGAACGGCGCCCCCGCGCGGCCGCTCATGAAGCCGGCGACCATCAGCAGCGGCCCGGCGACATACACGGCCGTACCGATCCGGCGGGCCGTGGTCCGCCGCACCGTGGTGTCGCGCACCACGCGCCGCCAGCCGTACCACTGCATGACGACGACCAGGACCGCGACCGCGGGGAACAGGAAGCTCACGGCGGGTCTCCCTATGACTTTCGGCGCAGAGCGCGCACGCCGCGCAACCCGATGACCCCGATGACCGTCCCCAGAACAAAGGACACCACGGCAAGCGAGAGATGGACCCAGAAGTACCCGGTCGGGTCACCGGCGTCGTCGAAGGCGAGCCCGCTTCCGTCCTTCCAGAGGTTCTTGACGAAAGTGACCCAAATGACCCAAGACCAGACGCCGAAGGCGAGCAGGAACCACGAGACCGGGCGGCTGAGCTTCATACCCCCAGTATCGCGCCCCCGCCGTGCACGCCGCCGTCGGGGTGGTTTGAGTGATAATCCGAAGACACGGCCGAACGGGCGGCGTACAGGTCGGCGAATCCCCTGTACGTTCCTCAGCGTGCCTGCCTTGACTGCTTCTCCGATTGCGTCTCTGACCGCATCTCTCAAGCGAACGACCGCCGTTGCGGTGGTTTCTGCCGCCTTTCTGACCGCTTCTGTCGCCGCTCCCGCCGTCGCGGACGACAAGCCGGGCGGCGAGCAGGGCGGTGCGCAGGGCGGTGCGCCGGACAAGCCGAAGCCGCCCGCGACGATGTCGAAGGTCGGCGGCGCGCGGCTCGGCCAGGCGGGTACGCAGGTCAACCTCGGGCCGGGCGTTCCGGCCCTGCCCAAGAAGCTGTCGGGCCGCTCCTGGATCGTCACGGACGCCGAGTCGGGCGACGTGCTCGCCGCGCACAACGCGCACTGGCGGCTGCCGCCCGCGAGCACGCTGAAGATGCTGTTCGCGGACACAGTGCTGCCGAAGTTCCCCAAGGACCAGAAGCACCTGGTCAAGCGGTCCGAGCTGATGGGCGTCGGCGCGGGCAGCAGCCTGGTCGGCATCAAGGAGGACAACACCTACACGGTGCACGACCTGTGGCTCGGGGTGTTCCTGCGCTCCGGCAACGACGCGGTGCACGTGCTGTCGCACATGAACGGCGGCATCGACAAGACCGTCGCGGACATGCAGAAGCACGCCGAGGAGCTGCAGGCCCTCGACACCCACGTGGTCAGCCCCGACGGCTACGACGCCAAGGGCCAGGTGTCCTCCGCGTACGACCTGACGCTGTTCGCGCGCTCAGGGCTGCAGAAGAAGGACTTCCGGGAGTACGCGGCCACCGCCACCGCCGAGTTCCCCGGCGAGGGCAAGGGCGAGAAGCGCGAGCACTTCGCCATCCAGAACACCAACCGGCTGCTGACCGGGGCTGACGGTGTGACCCCGTACAAGGGCATCGCGGGCGTCAAGAACGGGTCCACGACCAACGCGGGCACCACGTTCACCGGGGTCGCCGAGCGCGACGGGAAGGTGCTGCTCGTCACCGTCATGAACCCGGACTCGGACGAATCGATGGCCGTCTACAAGGAGACCGCGCGGCTCCTCGACTGGGGCTTCGCCGCGGCGGACAAGGTCGAGCCGGTGGGCGAGCTGGTCGCCCCGGCGAGCGCGGACCGGAACGCGAAGGGCGCGGCCGCGCCGGAGAAGACCCCGAAGGCGAAGCCGGAGAGGGCCGCGGACAAGGGCGAGTCGAGCGGGTTCGGGATCGTGCTCGCGGTGGTCGGCGGAGTGCTGGTACTGGTCGGCGCGGGGGTGTTTCTGGTCAACCGGCGCTGGCCGCTGCCGGAGCTGGTGCGGAGGCTGCCGCGGCGGTAAGGAGGCCCCGTCAGACGCGTCAGACGCCGGAGGGGCTGGATTTGCGCGTAGCCGTCCAGGCCGCGCAGAACAGCAGCAGCTTCGCCGTGAAGTTGATCCACAGGAGCAGGGCGACCGGGGTGCCGAACGCGCCGTACATCGACTTGCCCGCGACGCCCTTGATGTAGCCGCCGAGCAGGGCCTTGAGGAGTTCAAAGCCGACCGCGCCGATCAGCGCGCCGACGATCAGGTGGCGGCGGTCGGGGTGGACGCCGGGGAGCAGGGTCAGGACGTACAGGAGGATCAGGAAGTCCGCGAGGACGGCGAGGGCGAAGACCGCGAGGGTCAGCAGCCATCCGACCCAGCGCTGGTCGTCGACGCCGAGCTCGCGGGTGATCCAGTGGACGGCGGTGTTGCCGACGGCCGAGGCGACGAGGGAGAGCAGGCCCACGGCGCCGAGGCCGAACAGGATGCCCGCGTCCTTGGCGTAGCGCAGGACCGGGTTCTCCTCCTCGTCGTCGCGCCCCCACACCGCGCGCAGGCAGTCCCGCATCGAGCCGACCCAGCCGATGCCGGTGAACAGCAGCAGCGCGCCGGCGACGAGGCCGACGGTGCCCGCGTTGGCGACGAGCGCGTCGATGTCCAACTGCTCGGAGATCCCCGGGACTTGTTCGCTCAGCTTGTTCTGGAGTTCGGTCTGCTGCTGCTTGCTCAGGGTGGCCGCGGCGACCGCGGCGGCGACGGTGAGCAGCGGGAAGAGCGCCAGGAAGCTCGTGAACGTCATGGCGGCGGCGAGCCGCGACCAGTGCACCCGGTCGAGCGTCTCGTACGAGTGCCACGCGTGCGTGTCCGTCAGGCGGGTCACGAGCGGCCCGATGACGGGGAGGTTCTTCAGCCAGTCCATGGTCTCTGTCTGCCCTCCGCGCGGGACGCCAAAGTCCGGGTACCCCAGAAGAGCACCACAGGGGCGAGCGCCGTCCCGGCTCCCGCGCCGGGGAGGGTGTCAGGCAGTCGGGGAGGGTGTCAGGCAGTCGACAGCGGGCCGCGCGGCGCGCAGGAGTCCTGCGGCTCGCCCTGCGCGGGCACCGTCGCCGAGCCGAAGGCGAACTCGCGCAGCTTGCGCCAGACCGCGTCCGGGCCCTGCTCGTACAGCGCGAAGCCGGTGCAGGGCCATGCGGCGGCGTACTCGGCGAGCTCGGCGAACGCGCGGTCCATGGCCGCGTCGTCGATGCCGTGCGCCACCGTGACGTGCGGGTGGTACGGGAACTGCAGCTCGCGCGCGAGGGGCCCGGAGGCGTCCCGCACCTGCTTCTGCAGCCAGGTGCAGGCATCGGCGCCCTCGGCCACCCGGACGAACACCACCGGGGACAGCGGGCGGAACGTGCCCGTGCCGGAGAGCCGCATCGGGAAGGGCCGGCCGAGGGCGGCGACCTCTTCGAGGTGCCGCACGATCGCCGGGAGCTTCTCCGCGGCGACCTCGGTGGGCGGCAGCAGCGTGACGTGGGTGGGAATGCCGTGTGCCGCGGGGTCACCGAAGCCCGCGCGCCGCTCCTGGAGCAGGCTGCCGTGAGGCTCCGGGACCGCGATCGAAACGCCGAGCGTTACGGTCCCCACGTCGTTCTCCTTGATCAGCTGCGGGCGGTGCTCTGTGGCCGGTGCTCTGTGGCCGGTGCTCTGTGGCCGGTGCTCTGTGGCCGGTGCTCTGTGGCCGGTGCTCTGTGGCCGGTGCTCTGTGGCCGGTGCGTACGTTCCGTCAGTGCTTCGCCGGGACGAAGCCGACCCTGTCGTACGTGGCTGCGAGGGTCTCCGCCGCCACGGACCGGGCCTTCTCCGCGCCCTTGGCCAGGATCGAGTCCAGCGTCTCCGGGTCGTCGAGGTACGCCTGCGTACGCTCGCGGAACGGGGTCACGAACTCGACCATGACCTCGGCGAGGTCGGTCTTCAGCGCACCGTAGCCCTTGCCGGTGTACTTCTGCTCCAGTTCCGGAATTCCCGCTCCGGTCAGGGTGGAGTAGATGCTCAGCAGGTTGGAGACGCCCGGCTTGGCCTCGCGGTCGAAGCGGATCTCGGTGTCCGTGTCGGTCACCGCGCTCTTGACCTTCTTGGCCGTGGCCTTCGGCTCGTCGAGCAGGTTGATGAGGCCCTTCGGTGTGGAGGCCGACTTGCTCATCTTGACCGTCGGGTCCTGCAGGTCGTAGATCTTCGCCGTCTCCTTGAGGATGTGCGGCGCGGGGACCGTGAACGTCTCGCCGAAGCGGCCGTTGAAGCGCTCCGCGAGGTCCCGGGTCAGCTCGATGTGCTGGCGCTGGTCCTCACCGACCGGGACCTCGTTCGCCTGGTACAGGAGGATGTCCGCGACCTGCAGGATCGGGTACGTGAACAGGCCGACGGAGGCACGGTCGGCGCCCTGCTTGGCGGACTTGTCCTTGAACTGCGTCATCCGCGATGCCTCGCCGAAGCCGGTGAGGCAGTTCATCACCCAGGCGAGCTGCGCGTGCTCGGGCACGTGGCTCTGCACGAAGAGGGTGCAGCGGTCGGGGTCGAGCCCGGCGGCGAGGAGCTGGGCGGCGGCGAGCCGGGTGTTGGCGCGCAGCTCGGCCGGGTCCTGCGGGAGCGTGATCGCGTGCAGGTCGACGACCATGTAGTACGCGTCGTGGGTCTCCTGCAGGGACACCCACTGGCGGACGGCGCCGAGGTAGTTGCCGAGGTGGAACGAGCCGGCGGTGGGCTGGATTCCGGAGAGCACGCGAGGTCGGTTGGCCATGGGGCCCATTGTCTCAGGTGCGGGGGGTTGTTCGGCCCCGGTCCCGGTGTTGCCTCCCCCACGCCACGGGGCTTCGCCCCGGACCCCGCTCCCCAAACCGCCGGAGGGGCTGAAGATCAGACCCTCCGGCGCTTGAGGAGCCCGTCCGGCGCTTGAGGAGCCCGTCCGGCGTTTGAGGAGGCCCGTCCGGCCGGGCTCAGCTCAGGTCGACACCCGGGTACAGCGGGAATCCCGACACCAGGTCGGAGGCGCGGCGGGCCACCTCGTCGGAGACCTTCTCCTCAAGGACGTGCTGCGCCTTCGACGGCGCGCCCTTCGCCGTCGTGCCCGGCTCCGTCGCCGTCAGCACGGTGTCGATGAGAGCCGCGATCTCGTCCATCTCCGCCGCACCGAGGCCCCGCGTGGTCAGCGCGGGCGTCCCGATCCGGATGCCCGACGTGTACCACGCCCCGTTCGGGTCGGCCGGGATCGCGTTGCGGTTGGTGACCACGCCGGAGTCGAGCAGCGCCGCCTCGGCCTGCCGCCCGGTCAGGCCGTACGAGGACGCCACGTCGATCAGGTTCAGGTGGTTGTCCGTACCGCCCGTGACGAGCGTGGCGCCGCGCCGCATCAGGCCCTCGGCGAGCGCGCGGGCGTTGTCGACGACGCGCTGCGCGTAGTCCTGGAAGTCGGGGCGGCGGGCCTCCGCGAGGGCGACGGCCTTGGCGGCCATGACGTGCGGCAGCGGACCGCCGAGCACCATCGGGCAGCCGCGGTCCACCTGGTCCTTGAGGCTGTCGTCGCAGAGCACCATGCCGCCGCGCGGGCCGCGCAGCGACTTGTGCGTGGTGGTGGTGACGATCTGCGCGTGCGGTACGGGGTCGAAGTCACCGGTGAGGACCTTGCCCGCGACCAGGCCCGCGAAGTGCGCCATGTCGACCATCAGGGTCGCGCCGGCCTCGTCGGCGATCTCCCGCATGATCCGGAAGTTCACAAGACGCGGATAGGCCGAGTACCCGGCGACGATCACCAGCGGCTTGAACGCGCGGGCCTGCGCGCGCAGCGCCTCGTAGTCGATCAGGCCGGTGGCAGGGTCGGTGCCGTAGGAGCGCTGGTCGAACATCTTGCCGGAGATGTTCGGGCGGAAGCCGTGCGTGAGGTGGCCGCCCGCGTCCAGGGACATGCCGAGCATCCGCTGGTTGCCGAAGGCGCTGCGCAGCTCGGCCCAGTCGGCGTCGGAGAGGTCGTTGACGTTGCGCACACCGGCCGCGGCCAGGGCGGGCGCCTCGATGCGGTCGGCGAGGACCGCCCAGAACGCGACCAGGTTGGCGTCGATGCCGGAGTGCGGCTGCGCGTACGCGTGCTGCGCGCCGAACAGCTCGCGGGCGTGCTCGGCGGCCAGCGCCTCGACGGTGTCGACGTTGCGGCAGCCCGCGTAGAAGCGGCGGCCGACGGTGCCCTCGGCGTACTTGTCGCTGAGCCAGTTGCCCATCGCGAGCAGCGTCGCCGGGGAGGCGTAGTTCTCGGAGGCGATCAGCTTCAGCATCTCGCGCTGGTCGTGCAGCTCCTGGCCGATGGCGTCGGCGACGCGGGGCTCGACGCCGCGGATCACGTCGAGGGCGCTGCGGAACGCCGTCGATTCGGTGGAGTGGGGCGAGGTGGCGGACATGGTGGGGACCTCCGGACGCGGTGACGGTCGTGATCGGTACGACGCTTCGTACGTTCTCGTACGACGTTCTCGGTACGGCCCAGGCGCACGGCACACAATTCACGGGCCGCTCCCCGATGGTTGACCCCATCTCAGCGCGCCAGTCACGGCCCGCTGCTCACCTTACCGGCGTGCATCACGGGCGAGGTTTCCTCGTCCGTCATGCGAGCGACGATAGGCATGGGGGGCGACATCCCGCCCCCCGTGGGTTCCCTAGCTCGACGACGAACGGAGATCCCGTGTCCCGTACGGAACAGGCCATCGCCTCGGCCGACGCCCACAGCGCGCACAACTACCACCCGCTGCCCGTGGTGGTCGCCACGGCCGAGGGCGCCTGGATGACCGATGTCGAGGGGCGCCGCTACCTCGACATGCTCGCCGGGTACTCGGCCCTGAACTTCGGGCACGGCAACCGTCGCCTCCTGGACGCGGCCCGCGCCCAGCTGGAGCGGGTCACGCTGACCTCGCGGGCCTTCCACCACGACCGCTTCGCGGACTTCTGCACCCAGCTGGCCGAGCTGTGCGGCATGGAGATGGTGCTGCCCATGAACACGGGCGCGGAGGCCGTCGAGACAGCGGTGAAGACCGCGCGGAAGTGGGGCTACCGGGCCAAGGGCCTCCTTGACGGCACGGCGAAGATCGTGGTCGCGGCCAACAACTTCCACGGCCGTACGACGACCGTCATCAGCTTCTCCACGGACCAGGAGGCACGCTCCGACTTCGGTCCGTACACGCCGGGCTTCGAGATCGTGCCGTACGGCGACCTGGACGCGCTGCGGGGGGCCGTCACCGACAACACGGTCGCCGTGCTGCTCGAACCGATCCAGGGCGAGGCGGGCGTCCTCGTTCCGCCGGCCGGGTACATGGCGGGCGTGCGCGAGCTGACCCGCGAGCGGAACGTGCTGTTCATCGCCGACGAGATCCAGTCGGGCCTCGGCCGTACGGGCAAGACCTTCGCCCTTGAGCACGAGGGTGTCGTGCCCGACATGTACATCCTCGGGAAGGCACTCGGCGGCGGGGTCGTGCCGGTGTCGGCCGTGGTGGCGTCGGCGGACGTGCTCGGCGTGTACCGGCCGGGCGAGCACGGCTCGACGTTCGGCGGGAACCCCCTCGCGTGCGCGGTCGCCCTTGAGGTGATCGCGATGCTGCGCACGGGCGAGTTCCAGGAGCGGGCCACGGAGCTCGGCGAGCACCTGCACCGCGAGCTGAAACTCCTCGTCGGCGGCGGCGCGGTGCGGGAGGTGCGCGGGCGCGGACTGTGGGCGGGCGTCGACATCGACCCGTCGTACGGCACGGGCCGGGAGATCTCCGAGAAGCTGATGGACCGGGGGGTGCTGGTCAAGGACACCCACGGGTCGACGATCCGGATCGCGCCGCCGCTGGTGATCAGCAAGGAGGACCTGGACTGGGGGCTGGACCAGCTGCGGGCGGTCCTCACGAAGTGAACCGGGTGGTCCTCACGAAGTGAACCGGGTGGTCCTCACGAAGTGAACCGGGTGTCCGGGTGCACCTGGTGTACCGGGTGTACCGGGTGAGCCCGCCCGCAGCCGGTTAAAGGATCACGTGCGGCAGGAACCGCGCGTACTCGTCCGTGACGAGTCCCGCCGACTCCCGGATTCCGAGCCCCGCCGCCTCGTCCTCGACGACCCACGCGCCGAGCACCACACGGTTGCCGTCGAAGTCGGGCAGCGGGGCCAACTCCTGGTAGCAGCACGGCTCGTCACGTATGACCGCGGGCGCGCCCGCCTCGTGCACCGTGACGCCTGCGCCCTCGCGGCCGAGCAGCGGCTTCGCCACGTACCCGCCCTCGGCGGACAGCTCGCGGGGGCCGTCGAGGTAGGCGGGCAGCAGGTTCGGGTGGCCCGGGTACAGCTCCCAGAGGATCGCGAGCAGCGCCTTGTTGGACAGCAGCATCTTCCAGGCGGGCTCGATCCACAGGGTGGTGCCGGTGCCGCCGCCGTTGTCCAGGGTGTCCAGGACCTGCGGGCCGAACGCGTCGGTGGCCAGCCACTCCCACGGATAGAGCTTGAAGCAGCTGCGGATGAAGCGGAGCTTCTCGTCCACGAACCGGCCGGAGATCCGGTCCCAGCCGACGTCCTCCATCGCGATCGCCTCGGTGTCGATCCCGGCCTGCTGCGCGGTCTCGCGGAGGTACGCGACCGTCATCAGGTCCTCGCCGAGCTCGTCGCCGTTGGAGTGCGCGAAGTACAGCGGGCTGCCCGGCGGAAGCAGCGCGGCCTGCTTCTTCCAGGCGTCGATCAGCCGCTCGTGCAGCGAGTTCCACTGGTCGGCGCCGGGGAAGCGCTCCTCCATCCAGAACCACTGCGGGCTCGCCGCCTCGACCAGCGAGGTCGGCGTGTCCGCGTTGTACTCCAGCATCTTGGCCGGGCCCGAGCCGTCGTACCGCAGGTCGAACCTGCCGTACACGGAAGGCAGTTCGGCCTTGCGGCGCCAGGCCTCCGCGATCAGCGAGGCGAGGCGCGGGTCGGTGATGCCGAGGTCGGCGAAGCGGTCCCGCTCGACGATGTGCGCGGCCGCGGCCAGGCACATGGCGTGCAGCTCCTCGACGACCTCCTCCAGGGCCTCGACCTCCGGCAGCGAGAAGACGTAGTACGCGCTCTCGTCCCAGTACGGGCGGAGGGAGTCATCCGGGTAGCGGGTCAGGGGATAGATGCAGCCCTGCTCCTCCACCGTCTGCTGCCAGCCGTCCCGGGGCTCGATCGTGCGGCGCTCCACGGCTCAGCCGCCGCTGGAGGAGGAGCAGCCGAAACCGCCGCGGGACACGGACGACTTGTCGAAGCTGCCGCCTTGGACCTTGCCGTTCTTGGAGCTGCCGCCGTAGTAGTACGAGCCGCCGCCACCCTTGCCGCTGGTGCTGCTGCCGCCGCCGCTCTTGCACTCGTAACTGGGCAGCTGCTTGCGGGTCTTGGGGTCCACGCAGCGCTTGTCGGGCTCGGAGCCGCAGGCGCTGAGGGCGGCGGCGAGGAGGCCCATGCCGCCGAGGATCACCGTGCTGGAGCGCAGCTTGCGGGCGCGCTTGCCCGTTCCGGGCGCTGTTTCGACGTTCGCCTTGATCGTCATGATCCGGCCACTTCCCCGTTGTTGTTCGTACGTGATGTTCGACCGGGTCAGCGTAGAGCGTCCGACGCCGGTCCACGTCCGGGCCCCCAAGAACCCCGACGGCCCCCACCTCACCTTCCCGCCCACCGCCTGGGAAGGTTTCGCCGACCTGGCTCGCGGACCTGGCTCGCCGAACTCCGTGGACAGAACACCTAGCCAAGCGCAGCGCCCAGCGCGGCGACCAGCGCCTCAAGTGCCCCCGGCCACAGGTGGGGCGGCGGGGTGCCGTACCCCACCACCAGACCGTCGCACGGGGGCACGCGCGCGTCCGGGTGCCGGAAGTCACCGAGGCCGAGCACGGACAGGCCCTGCCAGGCCGCCGACCGGATCACCGACTGCTCGGTGCCCTCGGGGAGTTCGAGCACGGCGTGCAGCCCTGCCGCGATGCCGCTGAGCCGTACTTCTGTGGCCGCGAGGGCCGTGACCAGTTCGTCGCGGCGGCGCCGGTAGCGCTGGCGTGCGGCCCGTACGTGGCGGTCGTACGCGCCGGAGTCGAGGAACTCCGCAAGGGTCAGCTGGTCCATGGCGCCGCACGCCCAGTCCACCGGACCCTTCGCCTCGGCGACCTCCGCCGCTAGCCAGGTCGGCAGGACCAGCCAGCCGAGGCGGATGCCGGGGGCGAGGGACTTGCTGGCCGTCCCCAGGTAGACCACCCGGTCCGGGTCGAGGCTCTGCAGCGCGCCGACCGGCTGGCGGTCGTAGCGGAACTCGCCGTCGTAGTCGTCCTCCAGGATCAGACCGCCGGTCGAGCGCGCCCAGTCGACCGCCTCCGCGCGGCGCTCGGGCGAGAGCGGGGTGCCGGTGGGGAACTGGTGGGCGGCCGTGAGCAGTACCGCGCCCGGCCCCAGCGGACCCAACTCGGCCGTACGGGTGCCGAGTTCGTCCATGAGGAGCGGCGGGGTGCGCAGCCCCGCTGCGGTCAGCCGGTCCCAGTGCGGCGGCAGACCGTACGGCTCGACCGCCACGTCCGTGGTGCCGCGGCGCCGCAGCACCTCGGCGAGCAGCATCAGGCCGTGCACCGCGCCGGAGCAGACCACGATCCGGCCGGGTTCCGCGTACACGCCGCGGGTCCGGGCCAGATACCCGGCGAGCGCGGTGCGCAGCTCGATCCGCCCCCGCGGGTCGCCGTAGCCGAAGGCGTCGTGCGGTGCGGCGGCGAGGGCGCGGCGGGCGGCCTTCAGCCACTCGGCGCGCGGGAACAGGCTGAGGTCCGGAAGCCCGGGCAGCAGGCTGTACGCGGCGGTGCCGGGCGCGCGCGGCGGGGTGCGGGGCGCGGCGGGCCGGGGCACCTCGCGCTCGGCGACCCGCGTCCCGGAGCCCTGTCGCGCGGTGAGCCAGCCCTCGGCGACCAGGTCGGCGTAGGCGTCGGCGACGGTGTTGCGGGCGATGCCCAGGTCGGCGGCGAGGGTGCGGGAGGAGGGCAGCCGGGTGCCGGGGGCGAGGCGGCCGCCGCGTACGGCCTCGCGCAGGGCGTCGGTCAGGCCCTTGCGGACGCCGGGGCCGCGCAGGTCTACGTGCAGGTCGAAGCCGCCGCCGGGGTCGGGGCCCGGCAAAGTGGCCCAGGTTTTCGCCATGGAAGTGGACCATACTCCTGGGCCAGCGGCCTCGTACGGTCGATCCCATGAGCAACGACACGCACACCGACACCGGCACCGGCACCGGCACCCACACCCACGACCGCCAGACCGGTCTCGCCCCCGAGCACACCCCCCGCATGGAGTGGGCCAAGCTCGCCCCCGACGTTTTCAAGGCAATGTGGCAGCTGGAGCAGGCCGCACGCCAGGGCCTCGACCCGGCCCTCTGCCACCTGGTGAAGATCCGCGCCTCGCAGCTCAACCACTGCGCGTTCTGCCTGGACATGCACACCAAGGACGCGCTCGCCGAGGGCGAGTCGGTGGAGCGGATCATCCAGCTGAGCGCCTGGGAGGAGTCGAGGCACTTCTACACCCGCAAGGAGATCGCCGCGATCGAACTCACCGAGGCGGTCACGGTGTTGACGGAGGGCTTCGTCCCGGACGCGGTGTACGAGGCGGCCGCCGCGCACTTCGAGGAGCGGGAGCTCGCCCAGCTCATCGCACTGATCACGACGATCAACGCCTGGAACCGGTTCAGCGTCGCGACGCGCAAGGTGCCGGGCCACTACAAGCCGGCGGGCGCCGCGTGACCACGTACCCCCGTACCACCGAACTCCCCGCCGAGTTCCGTACGGCGATGCAGACTCTGAGCGCGGCCGCGAAACGGGGCCTCGGCGACGCGGCGCTCGCCGAGCTCGTCATGATCCGGGCCTCGCAGCTCAACCGGTGCGCGTTCTGCCTCGACATGCATCTGACGGTGGCGCGGAAGGCGGGCGAGTCGGAGGACCGCCTGGACCTCCTGGCCGCCTGGGCGGAGACCACCGGCATGTACACGGACCGCGAACGCGCCGCGCTCGCCCTGACGGAGGCGGTGACTCTCCTGACGGAGGGCTTCGTACCGGACGAGGTGTACGCGCAGGCCGCCACCCACTTCAAGGACCGCGAACTCGCCCACCTCATCGCGGTGATCACGGCCATCAACTCCTGGAACCGCCTGATGGTCGCGCGCCGCATCCTGCCCGGAGGCCCCGCATGGACGTGAAGCCCTCCCCGGAACCCTTCGTGAAGACCTTCCGCGCCCTGCACCACGGCCGCGCCCCCGGCGACCCGCTGATCCTGCCGGGCCCCTGGGACGCGGCCGGCGCCCGCGTCTTCGCCGAGGCGGGCTTCCCGGCCCTGGCGACGCCGAGCGCGGGCATCGCGGAGTCCCTCGGGTACGCGGACGGGTCGACCCCGGCCGACGAGATGTTCGCCGCGGTCACCCGCATCGTCCGCGCGGTGGCGGAGTTCGGCATCCCGGTCTCCGCCGACCTGGAGGCGGGCTACGGCCTGCCCGCCCGCGAACTCGTCGACCGAGCCCTTGCGGCGGGCGTGGTCGGCATCAACCTGGAGGACTCGGGCCCATACGGCCTGGACGACCCGCACCAGCACGCCGGCCGGCTGGCCGAGGTCCGCGCGGCGGCGGGCGACGCGCTGTTCGTCAACGCCCGTGTGGACACGTACGTACGGGGCGTCCCCGACCTCGACGAGACGGTCCGCCGCGCCCGGCTGTACGTGGAGGCGGGCGCGGACTCCGTCTACCCGATCCTGGCCCCACCGGACCACCTCCCGGCCCTGTGCGAGTCGATCCCCGCACCGGTGAACGCACTGGCCCACCCGGACGGCCCGCCACCTCGCGAGCTGGGCCGTCTGGGGGCGGCCCGGGTGACGTTCGGGCCGGGGTTGTTGCGGCGGGTGTTGGGGGTGGTGCGGGAGATGGCGCGGGAGTTGTGCTGACGGGCACACGTCGCCGTCCTGCCTTGTGTACCGGTCAAGTGGGGGGCCGGTGCAGATCCGGTGTCGACTTCCCACGCCCCCGCTCAGGGCGAAGTACCGGACCGGATCGCTCATACGACGGACTGTAAGGTGCCGAGAGGTCCAGAGGGCGGCGAGCCTTCTGGGCCTTTCACGTCCAGCGCCGAACGGGGAACAGCGGTCCATGGGAGAACACTTCAAGACGGATATCGGGCAACTCCAGCAGTTCTTGACGAACTTGGAGAGATGTGTCGACGAACTCGACGACGCCCGGACCGCCCTCGCTCACGTGCGCGGCGACCAGATCGGCACCGCTCGGCTCGACGAGGCCTGTGACAAGTTCCAGATGGAATGGAAGTACGGGTCCGACAAGACGAAGGAACTGATCGGCGAGGTCAAGGAGGGCGTGAAGGCCAACAAGAAGGGCTACGAAGAGGTCGAGGACGCCCTGGAGAAAGCCCTCAAGGCGATTGCGGACAGCGGCACTTCGGGCGGGGGCGGTAAGTGATGGCAGCGAACCCGTACCCCAACATCGGCTTCAACCCCGTACCGGGCATCCCCGCCGAGGTCTCGAAGCTCCAGAAGAAGGTCTCCGAGGCCGCGACGGCGCTGGAGAACACCCACCGCCAGATCACGAAGCTGACCGCCGAGAGCAGCTACTGGGAGGGCGACGCGGCGGAGGAGTTCCGCAAGAACCTGGACGGCGACCTGTCCAAGTACCTCAAGGACGCCGGTGCCGCGCTGCGTGACGCGGCGAAGGAACTCCACCGGTGGGACGGCCACCTGGGCGCCAACCGGGAGCTGGCGAGCAAGTACGACGCCGACGCGGGCGAGAAGAAGGCCGCGGCCGACAAGGCCAAGAACGCGTACGACCAGGCCGCGCAGAACCCCGACCTCAGGCCTGCCGAGAGGTACCCCTCGCAGGAAGAGGCCGACGCCGCGACCGCGCGGATGCGGGCCGCCGAGCGCGACCTGAACAACGCGAGCAGCGCTCTCACCAAGGCGAACGACGCGTACGACGATCTGAACCGCAAGATCAAGGAGCTGGAGAGCACCCACTCCGACCAGGCCGACGTCATCGCCAAGGCCCTGAGCACCGAGGCGAACAAGGCGCCGGACAAGGGGTTCTGGGAGAGCGTCGGCGACATCATCGGGTCGATCGGCAAGTTCCTGGCGGACCACGCGGGGACCATCGGAGCGATCGCGGGTCTGCTGGCCTTCATCCCCGTACTGACCCCGTTCATGGCGCCCATCGCGCTGGCGGCGAGCGCGGTGTCGATGGGGAAGAACCTGTTGGACCCCAAGTTCAGAAGCGACCTGATGGGCCATGGCAGCGGCATGGACCAGTTCTCCGCCATCGCTTCGCTCGTCGGTGACGCAGTCGGCATGATTCCGGGCGGCAAGGCGCTGGGCATGGCCGCCAAGGAAGGCTTCGAAGGCGCGGCGGACGGAGCAAACCTCGCCTCGAAGGTCTGGGCGAGCACGAAGAGCGGGTTCTCCGGCATCGGCAAGTCCGCTCTGGACGACGTGACGCAGACCTGGGCGCACGTCGGCGACAGCGCCGGGAACATGGGGCGGTACATGGGGGACCTGTCGGCCAACGGGCTGAACGTCGCCGCCAACGTCGTCTCCTCGTTGGAGACCGCGGGCGCCGTGGACGGCGAGGGCGCCGCGCACAACGCGGCCGAGGGCACGAAGGCCGCCGCGACAGGACACGCCATCGCCGGCCTGTTCAACCTCGCATGACCTACCACGGCGGGAACGGAAGCACCGTATGACCAACCAGCAAGTGACCACCCCACCACGGGCCGGCGCCAAGCCGTCCTTCTGGTACGGACTGCCCGTGGGCTACTTCTCCATGGACCTCGACCCGCCGGTCGAGCAGTTCATGGAGCTGGTCCAGCAGCTCCGTGCGCTGCCCGAACCGGAACGGGACGCGGCGGACCGGGCCCTGCGGCTGTACGCGGGCGTCGTGCAGCTGCTGAACACCAACCAGGTCCAGGAGTGCGCGCTCGGCATGCACCCCGACGACGCCGGTGGCTTCACCACGTCGGTGTTCACCGTGTCGACCCTGCTGACGCCGGGCAACGCCAAGCTCGTGATCGCCGGGCTCGCCGGCTCGGCCGCGGACGGCAAGGATGAGGGGCTGAGCCCCCTGGAACTTCCGTGCGGCCTCGGCTATCTCTCCGAGAAGCTGGCGGCCGCCCCGCGTTCGACCCAGCAGCCGGACCTGAACGACGCCCTCCCGAGCAGTATCTGGCAGGGCACCGTCGCGGTCGCGCTCCCGGGCAACGCGGAGCTGGTCGTGCTGCAGATGGTGACCCCGGATCTCGACTCCGCGGACGACTACCGGAACATATTGCTCGGGATCGCCCGCACCCTGACCTTCACCGATCCCGAACAGGCCGAGGCGGCCGACTCCGCCCAGGAGCCCGCGGCTCTGACCGGTGCTGCCGCCGTGATACGGAACGACTTCGGATAGCGCCAGCCCGGCTGGAGCGGACTGCAGGAGAGACGAGTGCTGGAGAACACCCGAGGCGCCGGAGCGCCGGACACACTGGACACCGCCGCGCTCCGGCGGAAGCTGGTCAACCGAGTGTGGTGGACCGGCAGCCGCAACATCGTGGTCTACGGACTCATGGCGTTCGCGACCCCTGGCCTGGGGCAGGAGGCGAAGAAGGCCGGCATGGCCTGGGTGCCCGCGCTCGGAGGGCCGCTCATCTTCATCGGCATCATCGGCTTCCTCGGAACCCTGTTCAGCATCATCCCCGCCGTATTCATCGTCCGAGGCGCCAGCCGAACCCTCGCCCACTACACCTTCGACACCTTCATCCCCCAGGTCACCAAGGTCGACGGCGCCGAGGCCACCAAGGGCCGCCCCAAGAACATGACCCTCACCCTGCACACCGCCGACGGGAACGAGTCGCCGCTGATGCGGATCAACCCCGTTCCTCGGCGCGGCCCGTGGCGCAACCCGTGGCCGGAGGACATCGACAACGGCTTGTACATCGCCGGCGACCCGCACTTCGGCGTCGTCGGCTACGTACCGTCCAGCGGGGTCTTCCTCTTCATGCAGCCCGACGACTGGGACGGGACCGCGGGCGAGCGCCGGCAGGCAAGCCCCGAACGGGCTCGCCGGGCGGCGGAGGCCGAGCTCAACCAGCGGATCGTCTGACGCATCGAGGACAGAGCCGAGAACAGGACTACGCAGGCACAGGGATGACCCAAAGTCAGACGAAGACGGGGCCGAAGCGGTCGGCCGTCCTCGGCGCCGTTTTCGCCGTGAGTTACGCCCTCGCGCTCGCTATCCGCTCGGACAGCCTTCTTCCTCGGCATCCCCGGCATCGTCGGCCTGGTCGTCGTGACGGTCCTGCTGGTCCAGTTGGCGGCGCGCAGGCCCGCGCCACAAGGCACGGCTCCGTACGCGACGGACGGATCCGAACACCGGGGCGCGGTGCGGCACTACTACGCGGCCGGCCTGAAGTTCTACGGCGGATTCACGGCCGTGTTCGCGCTCGTGGTGATCGGGGCGCTCACCACGGCCACCGGCTGGCTCTTCCCCTTGGGCGTCGCCGGGATCTGCGGGCTGGTCGTCACCCAGTACGTCGGCCTGCCGACCCTGTTCTGGACCTGGCAGTGCGAACGCGCGCTGCGTTCCCACCCCTTGGTCTTCCGGAGCCCCGTGTACAAGGTGCACCTCCAAGCCGACGGCAGGCGTTCGCTGCGGCTGGGCCCACAGGGCGTGGGCGCTTCGCCGGTCCTGGTGGGTGTGGACCCGCTGCGCCACGAGAGCTGGCCCGCGGGCATCGCCGACGGCGTCTGGTTCGCGGGCGACGAGGCCTCCGGCGGCACCGCACTCGTGCCGCACACCGGCGAGTTGATCTACTTGAGGCCGACCGGCCAGAAGCATTGAACCCGGGCCGGCGAGACAACCGAACGGATCATCCAGCCCCATGACCGAAACGACCACCCCCCGCCCCCGCCACCCCATAACCCGCGGCTTCCTCTGGCTCGGCAGTGCCCTGGTCGCGTTCGTCGGCGCCTTCTGGCTCGTGACCGCGACCGCCGACCTCGCGCTGTCCGCCGGGCTGTACGGCTACCCGGGTACGTACAAGGTGAGTTCCTGTTACGACACCGACAGCAGCAGGAAGAACTCCGACTACTCCTGCTACGGGAACTTCACACCGGACGGCGGGTACACCCAGTCCGTGGAGCTGGAGGACACCGGGCACGACTATCCGGACGGGTACACCTTCGACGTCCGGCAGGGAGACGTGCCGGAGGAGTCCGGGAGGGTGCAGCGAACCGGGGTCTGGGGCGTGGCCGGTGAGCTGTGGCAGGTCGGGGTCGCCGTGGTCATGCTCGCGTGGGTCGCGTACATGGGGATCAAGCCGCCCCCGTCGAAGCCGGACCGGAGCCGCAACCGTTCGCGGCGTTCGAGGGCGGCCGACCGGGTCGGGCTCGTCATCCTGGGCGGCATCGCCGTGGGGGCGCTGAGCTGGGTCGTCAGTTTCGTGGGGACATTCGTCTACTGACACGAACACGACAGTGCCGCTACAGCTCCAAGCGCAGGTCCAGTTCCGCCCACACGGTCTTGCCGACCGTCAGTTCCTCCACATCCCAGCACGCCGCCAGCGCCTGCACGATGACGAGGCCGCGGCCGAATTGGTCCTCGCTCGCGACAGCGCGGAGGGATGGTCTGCGTTCGCCCTTGGGGTCGGTGACGGCGATCCGAAGGACTGTCCCCGTAAGGATCACTTCCAGGCGGAACAGACGGTCCTTCAGGCAGCCATGCAGCACCGCATTCGTGACGAGTTCGCTGGTCACGAGGGCGGCATCGGCGGCGATTTCGAGGTGCCCCCAATCAGCGGCGAGGTGTGTGACCCGCCTTCGAGCGAGGGGGACGGACTTGAGCCGGGGTGGGTAAGTCGTGACGTCGTAGCGGGCGTTGGGCGGTGACTCCATGCACGCGCACCTCCTTGTGCGGGCGGACCGCGTGACGGTGGCATTGCCGCGGCCGCGCAGGGCGGAGCGGTGCACTTCCGCCAACTGGCTCCGCTGTGCGAGCGGTTGAGTACTGACGGTAGGGGGCAGTTGGTACCGGTGCAAGCGATCCGGGGAATATCTTCCCTGAACCCGTTCTGCTTGTTTCGCCAGTGACCTTGGCTGCACACTGAGCCCATGAGTCCGAGGCAACCGTCCGCGCTGGCGCGCAAATCAACCGTGCTGGGCCGCAAGCTTGGGGGCGAGTTGCTCCGCCTCCGCGTAGCCGCCGGCAAGACACAGGCAGAAGCGGCAGACGCACTGAGTGCGACGGCGACAAAGGTCGTGAAGATCGAGCGGGGCTGGGTGCCGGTTCGCGACCCGGACATCAAGGCGCTGTGCGAGCTGTATGGCATCGAAGAGCGGGCCACCGCCGACAGCCTGCTGCACCTGGCCAGGACCGACCGGGACCGACGCAGGACACGGGGCTGGTGGAACCAGTACCCCGAACTGCGTGCTCAAGTCGAGTACGTCGCACTGGAAGACGTCGCCAACCGGGTGCGTACGCTCCAAATCGCCCTCATCCCAGGCCTGTTCCAGTCCCCGGACTACGCTCGGGCGCTGCATGTCGCAGCCGGGCACTGGGAGGACCCGGATGAGATCGAGCGGTACGTCGAGGCCCGCATCGCCCGCCAGGACAGGCTGTCCGGCGAACGCCCCATTCAAGTGTGGGCGGTGATCGGTGAAGGTGCCCTGCGTCAGGAGGTCGGCGGGCGGGACGTGATGCGTGCTCAGCTCAAGCAGCTACTGAAGCTGACCCAGCAACCGAACATCAAGGTCCAGGTGCTGCCCTACCGGGCCGGAGCTCACGCCAGCATGGCCGGAGCCTTCACACTGATGTCGTTCGCCGAGTCCAGTGCGGTGGAGGTCGTTCACCTCGATACCCCCTCCTCTACGCTGTGGCTGGAGAGCGAGCAGGACGCAGCCCACCACGCGATCCTCTTCGACCGCGTCGCGCGGAACGCGCTCTCCCAGACCGACTCCCGGTCTGTCATCAGACGCGTAATCGAGGAGATCTAGCCGGTGCCCCGCTTCGAGTTCGTGAAGTCGACGTACAGCTCAGCCGGAGGCGAATGCGTCGAAGTCGCCACAAACATCCCCGACACCGTCGCCATAAGGGACTCCAAAGCCCCAGACGGTCACATACTCCGCTTCAGCCCGAGCGCATGGCGTTCCTTCGCCGCGTACGCCCAAGGAACTCCCGCACGACGGCCCTGAACGCGACAGTGCCGGGCCTCCCCGCGAAGGGGCGCCCGGCACCGTAGCGCGCGCAGTGCGTCAGCCGAGAGTTACTTCTTCGGCAGCCACGCCTCCCACACGTCCTTGTTCTCCTTGATCCACTTCTCCGCCGCCGCTTCCGGCTTCATCTTGTCCTGGGTCATGTAGTTGACGACCGCGTCCTGGTCCTCGTTCGACCACTTGAAGTTCTTGATGAACTCGGCCGCGTCGCCGCCGTTCTTGGCGAAGTCCGCGTTCATGAACTTCTCCAGGTCGACGTGCGGGTAGCCGCAGTCGGCCTTCTCCACGGGGACGTTGCAGCCCTTCGTGTACTTGGGCAGCTCGACCTCGACCAGCTCCAGCTCGTTCTGGAGCACCTGCGGGGTCCACCAGTACGTCAGGAACGGCTTCTTCGCCTTGTAGAGGCGCTCGATCTCTTCCTGCTGCGCGCTCTCGCTGCCGCTCGGCACGTGCGTGAAGTCGAGGTCGAGGTTCTTGATGATGCCGGTGTCGTGCTGCGAGTACTCGGGGTCGGCGCCGATGAACTGGCCCTTGCCCTTGGACTCCGACGTCTTGAAGTCGTCGGCGTACTTGTTGAGGTTCTTCCAGTTGGTGATGTCGGGGTGCTTGTCGGCGTAGTACTTCGGGACGTACCAGCCGATGTGTCCCTTCACACCGAGTTCGCCGGCCGAGACGACGGACTTCTTCTTCTCGACGAACGTCTTCAGCTGCTTCGGATTTCCGTGCCAGTCCTCAAGCACGGCGTCCGCCTGGCCGCCGTCCATGGCGGTGAAGGCGGCCGTCTCGTTCATCTGCCGCACGTCGACCTCGACGCCCAGCTCGTCCTCAAGAAGCTTCTTCGCCACGGCGATGTTCGCCTGCGCGCCCGCCCAGCTGGGCTGGGCCAGGGTGACCTTGTCGTCGCTGCCGCCGGCGTTGGTGGTGCTGGCGGCGCTGCAGGCGCTGACGGCCAGCATGCCGACCACGGCGGAACCGGCGAGGATCGCGTTCCGTATGCGCTTGCTGTGCTTGCTGGGGTTGCTGGGGTTGCTCTGAGTGTCGTGCGTGCTGCTGTGCATCGGAAGTCAACTGCTTTCTGGTTGCGCACCGCGCTCGCGCGGTCCTGGGGTGGGACGAGTGGGGCGTACGGGACGGGCGTACGGGTCGGGCGTACGGGGTTGGCCGTACGGGACGGGTGTCAGCGGCCCCCGTGCTTCTCCCGGGGCTGCGACAGGCGGTCCAGCATCAGGCCGAGGCAGACGATCGCCGCACCGGCCGGCAGGCCGATGGCGAGGTTCTGCTTGGACAGGCCGTAGACCACCTGGTAACCCAGTGCGCCACCGCCCACCATGCCGCCGATGACGACCATGGAGAGGACGAGCACGACGCCCTGGTTGACGCCCACGAGCAGCCCCTTGCGGGCCAGCGGCAGCTGCACCTTGAAGAGCTGCTGGGAGGTGGTGTCACCGAGCGAGCGGGATGCCTCAAGAACCGTGGGGTCCACCTGCTTGAGGGACTCGGTGGTGATCCGGATGACCGCAGGAGCCGCGTAGATCACCGCGGCGAACACGCCGACGGCGCGGCCCTGGCCGATCAGACCGATGACCGGGATCAGGTAGACGAACTGCGGCATCGTCTGCATCACGTCCAGGACGGGACGCAGCACCCGCTCGATGGTCGGCACCCGGGCCGCCAGTACGCCGATGAGCACACCGACGAGGACGGTCAGGGCGAGACCGGCGAACACCTGCGACAGCGTGTCCATCGACGCGTCCCACAGGCCCAGGGCGCCGATCAGCGCGAGGCACAGGACCCCGGTCATGGCTGCCCGCCAGGTGCCGACGGCCCAGCCGACGGCGGCGACGAGCAGCAGCAGCGCCCACCAGGGCACGGCGATCAGGCCGCTGCGGACCGGATTGAGGACGCCACGGGCGAACGCGTCCGACCAGTTCGCCATGAACGAGAGCTCGCGGGTGATCCAGTCGACGCCCTGCTGAATGCCGGTGGTGAGGTCCACCGACCACGCCTCGGGCCACGCCTCCTGGCCGAGGGCCGTGCCGAACAGCGCGAACACCACGAAGAGGACCAGGGCGAGGAGCCACACCCCGCGCCGCAGGAGCAGCGCGGCCCGGGTGGCGACCTGCGAGACGCGCTCCTGCAGCTGCTCACCGGCCGCGGCCGTGGAGCGGTCGAGCAGGACCGCGATCAGGACCACCGAGATGCCCGCGGTGAGGGCCATGCCCATGTCCTTGGTGGCCATCGCCCGGTAGATGCGGTCACCGAGGCCGCCGGCGCCGATCAGCGACGCCAGGACGACCATGGACAGACACATCATGATCGTCTGGTTGAGGCCCAGCATCATCTGCTTGCGGGCCAGCGGCAGCCGGGCCGTGAGCAGCTGCTGCCGCCCCGTGGCGCCCAGCGAGACGGAGGCCTCCAAGGCCGCCGGGTCCGCGGCGCGCAGGCCGAGCGAGGTCAGCCGGGCCATCGGCGGCACCGCGTAGATGACCGTGGCGATGAGCGCCGGCGGCTGCCCGATACCGAAGATCAGCATGAGCGGCAGCAGGTACGCGAACGCCGGCATGATCTGCATGACGTCGAAGACCGGCCTGAGGACCCGCTCGCAGCGGTCCGAGAGGCCGGAGGCGAGGCCGAGCAGCAGGCCGATGACCGCCGACGCGATGACGGCCACCGTCATCAGCGACAGCGTCTCCATCGTCGGCTCCCACATCTGCAGCACGCCGCAGAGCGCCAGGGCGCCCAGGGCGATGGCCCCGGTGCGCAGGGCGCGGCGGGAGAGGTCCGCGCCCGCCGCGGCCCAGGCGACGAGGGTGACGACCACCGTGACGCCGAGCCAGCCCATCGCGGCGAACAGGTCGACCAGGGAGAGGTAGGCCGTCTCCGCGAAGTTGCTGATGTGGAGGAGGAAGTAGAGGAAGACCGGGTGCGTGGTGCGGTTGAGGGACAGCCAGTCCGTCAGGTCCGTGAGCGGGGTCTTCACGTCGACTTCGAGGCCGCCGGGCCAGGTGCCGTTCCCGGTCACCGCGGCGGTCACGATCGCGAAGAGCAGGGCCATGCCCACGATCAGGGCCTTCGGGCTGCCCGCGAACCGGGCGCGCAGGCCCGGCCCGCGCGACGGCACACCCTTCACGGCCGCCGCGGCGTCGCTCTGGCCGCCGCCCGGCGTGGTGTCGGGCTGCTTGTCCAGGACGGGGGTCTCGGTTACGGGGGTCTCGGTCGGGGCGGCACTCATACGGTGACCGCCTCGGTGTCGGCGAGGGTGCCGTCGATCCCGGCGACCACCGCGAGCAGCCGCTCGTGGTCGACGATGCCGAGGGTGCGGCCGTCCTCGACGACGCGGCAGGGCTCGCCGCTGCTCGCGACGGCCTCGATGGCGTCGACGACGAGGGTGTCGGGGGCCAGCTCCTTACCCGAGCCGGACTCGGCCGCGTCGGCCGGGCGCATCGCGCGGCGTACGGAGATGACCTGCTCGCGCGGCACGTCCCTCACGAAGTCGCGGACGTATTCGTCGGCCGGGTTGGCGACGATCTCCTCGGGCGTGCCGAGCTGCACGATCGCGCCGTCCCGCATCAGCATGATGCGGTCGCCGAGGCGCAGCGCCTCGCTGAGGTCGTGGGTGATGAAGACCATGGTGCGGCCCTCTTCGCGGTGCAGGCGGATGACCTCCTCCTGCATGTCCCGGCGGATCAGCGGGTCGAGGGCGCTGAACGGCTCGTCGAAGAGCAGCACTTCGGGGTCGACGGCGAGGGCGCGGGCCAGGCCCACGCGCTGCTGCTGACCGCCGGAGAGCTGCGTCGGGCGGCGCTCCTCCATCCCGGCGAGGCCGACCTTCTCGACGATCTCCTGAGCCTTGGCGCGCCGCTCGGCCTTGCCGACGCCCTGGATCTCCAGGCCGTACGCGACGTTGTCGAGGACGCTGCGGTGCGGCAGGAGGCCGAAGTGCTGGAAGACCATCGCGGTCTGGCGGCGGCGCAGCTCGCGCAGCCGGTTCTTGTCCATGCCGAGCACGTCCTCGCCGTCCATGGCGATGGACCCGGAGGTCGGCTCGATCAGCCGGGTCAGGGTGCGGACGAGGGTGGACTTGCCGGAGCCGGACAGGCCCATGACGACGAAGACCTCGCCGCGCCGCACATCGAAGCTCACGTCCCGCACGGCGGCCGTGCAGCCGGTCTTCTCGCGCAGCTCGGCGGTGGACAGGGCCTGGTGCGCCGGGTCGCCGGGTATCCGGTCCGCCTTGGGGCCGAAGACCTTCCACAGGTCTCGTACGGCGAAGGCGGGCGCGGCGGGGTCGGCGGGGGCGGCGGGGTCGGCCGCTGTCGGCTCCGTGGTCTTGGCCGTGTTGGTGTTGGGGTCGGTCATCGGACATCACTCCCGGTCAGCAGGTCCGCGCATTTCTCTCCGACCATCAGGACCCCGATCATCGGGTTCACTGCGGGCATCGTCGGGAAGACGGAGGCGTCGGCGATACGGATGCCATCGAGGCCGCGGATCGTCAAGTCCGGGGACACTACGGCGAGTTGGTCGTCGGCGGCACCCATGCGGCAGGTGCCGGCCGGGTGGTAGACGGTGTGTGCGGCCTTGCGGACGAGTTCGCTGATCTCGGCGTCCTCGGTGACGTCGGGGCCGGGGAAGACCTCGCGCTTGAGCCACTTCTTGAACGGCTCGGCCTCGGCGACCTTACGGGCCAGCTTGATGCCGTCGACCAGCGTCTGGCCGTCGTAGTCGAAGCCGTTCTCGTCGTACTCGAAGTACTTGAAGTCCAGGGCCGGCTTGGCCTCGGGGTCGGCCGAGGTGAGGTAAAGGCGGCCGCGGGCGCGGGACTTGGGGATGTTCGGGGTCATGGAGACGCCGTGCTCGGGGCGCTCGTAGCCCAGGCGCTCCGGGTTGTCCGTGAACGGAATCTGGTAGAAGTGGAACATCAGGTCCGGGCCCTTGTGGTCCGGGTCCCGCTTCACGAACAGGCCCGCGTCGGAGTCCATCGCGGAGTTGTCCGGGATCGGCCCGTCGGTCTCCCAGACGATGACCGACTCGGGGTGGTCGATCAGGTTCTCGCCGACGCCCGGCAGGTCGAGCCGCACGGGGATGCCGAGGGCTTCGAGGTCCTTCTTCGGGCCGATGCCGGAGTGCATGAGCAGCCGCGGGGTGTCCACGGCACCGGCGCAGACGAGCACTTCACGGCGGGCGGTGAGCAGCTGCTCCGTACCGTCCTTGCCCCGGACGTGCACGCCGCGCGCGGTGGTGCCGTCGAGTTCGAGCCGGTACGCCCAGGTCTCCAGGAAGAGGTGCAGGTTCGGGCGGTCGCCGGCCTCCATGTGCGGGTGGAGGTAGGCGACGGAGGCGGAGGAACGCTTGTTGTTCTCCGGGTGGTACGAGAGGTCGAAGAAGCCGACGCCCTCGTCGAAGGGCTGGTCGTTGAAGCCGACGACCTCGGGCACGCCGAGCGCGGTCTTCGTCGCCTCGACCCAGTCGGTGGCTATCTGGTTCTGGTCCTTCTTGGCGACCCGCACGATGTTGTTGCGGAGCTTGCCGAAGTAGGGGTCCATCGCCTTGGCGTTCCAGCCGGTGGCGCCCGCCTCCTCCCACTCGTCCCAGTCGGACGGCAGCGGCTTGAAGGAGATCAGCGTGTTGTGCGAGGAGCAGCCGCCGAGGACCTTGGCGCGGCTGTGCAGGATGTGCGAGTTGCCGCGCGGCTGCTCGGTGGTCGTGTACTCGTAGTCGAGGTCGCCGCCGAGCAGGCCGAGCCACTTGCGCAGGGTCAGCACGTCCTCGCGGTCGATGTCGGACGGGCCGCCCTCGATCACGGCGACGGTGACGTCCGGGTTCTCGGTGAGGCGGGACGCGATCACCGATCCTGCGGTGCCGCCGCCGACGATGACGTAGTCGAACTCGGTTCCGGGCGATTCAGGCATTGGGGGGGGCTCCTCTTCCTGCATGGCGTGCTCAAGGTGCTTGCGCTTATGGGTGCATACGGTCAAGGGGGCGGGCGCCGCAAGGGAGTTCACGGCGCCCGCGAGTGTCAGGCCAGGACGGGGTCAGCCCGCGAACCAGCGCACCGGCTCCGGCGCCAGGTTCTCGTAGACGTGCTTGGACTCGCGGTACTCGGCGAGGCCGGCCGGGCCGAGCTCGCGGCCGACGCCGCTCTTGCCGAAGCCGCCCCACTCCGCCTGCGGCAGGTAGGGGTGGAAGTCGTTGATCCAGATCGTGCCGTGGCGCATCCGGCGGGCCATGCGGCGGGCGCGGCCCGAGTCGCTGGTCCAGACGGCACCGGCCAGGCCGTACTCGGTGTCGTTGGCGAGGGCCACGGCCTCGTCCTCGGTGGTGAAGGTCTCCACGGTGAGGACCGGGCCGAAGACCTCCTCGCGGACCGCGCGCATCTCGCGGTGGCAGCCGTCGAGGACGGTCGGCTCGTAGAAGTAGCCCTCGGCGGGCCGGACTTCGCTGGGCTCGGGCCGCTTGCCGCCGGTGAGCAGCTTGGCGCCCTCCTCCAGAGCGGAGTCGACGTAGTACTCGGTCTTGTCGAGCTGCTGCTGCGATACGAGGGGGCCGCACTCGACGCCCTCCTCAGTGCCGCGGCCCAGCTTGATCTTGCTTGCCCGTGCGGCGAGTTCGGCGACGAAGCGGTCGCGGACCGACTCCTCGACGATGAGCCGGCCGCCGGCCGAGCAGACCTGCCCGGAGTGGATGAACGCGGCGTTCAGGGCCTGGTCGACGGCGGTGTCGAAGCCCGCCTCGGTGGCGCAGGCGTCCGCGAAGACCACGTTGGGGTTCTTGCCGCCGAGCTCCAGGGCGACCTTCTTGACGGAGACGGCCGCGGCCTGGGCCACCTTCGTGCCGCTGATCAGGCCGCCGGTGAAGGAGATCAGGTCGACGTCCGGGTGGTCGGCGAAGCGGGCGCCGACGGAGTGGCCGGGTCCGGTGACGATGTTCGCGACACCGGCGGGGAGTCCGGCCTCCGCAAGCAGCTCGATCAGCGCGACCGTGGTCAGCGGCGTGACCTCGCTGGGCTTGATGACGAAGGTGTTGCCCGCGGCGAGCGCCGGGGCGATCTTCCAGCTGGCCTGCAGCAGCGGATAGTTCCAGGGGGTGATCATCGCGCAGACGCCGACCGGCTCGTGCACGACGACGCTGAGCACGGTGTCCGTACCCGCGTCCACGACACGGCCCGCGCCCTCGCCGATGACGAGGTCCGCGAAGTAGCGGAAGGCGTCGGCGACGCAGTCGACGTCGACGCGGCCCTCCTCGACGGTCTTGCCCGCGTCCCGGCTCTCCAGGAGGCCGATCTTCTCCCGGTCCCGGACGAGCAGGTCCGCGACCCGGCGCAGCAGGGCGGCGCGCTCGGCGACCGGGGTGTCCGGCCACGTCCCGTGGTCGAAGGCCTTGCGGGCCGCGGCGATCGCGGCGTCCGCGTCGCTCGCGTCACCCTCCGCCACCACGGCGAACGGCTTGGCATCCGCGGGGTCGAGGATCTCGCGCGTGGCCCCGGAGGCGGCGTTACGCCACTCTCCGTCCACGTGGATGGTCTGTTGTGCCGACACTTCGCGTCTTGCCTTCCGTTTACCGATTTATTCACCCCCAGTCACTGAGGTGATCCGATTCCCCTGCCCTAGGGGCTGAAAAGCATGTCGGTTCCCACTCCGAAAGTGCCATGAGTCACTCCGCATGCGATCAGAAGGCCCGAGTCGTACGGTTTATTGCGAAATCTTCCGGCGGGAGGACGTGCGATGCGCAGGTCCCGTAAGGCAAAATCCGGCACTTTCGGCACTGTTGGCGTCACTCTCTGTGCCGCCGCCCTGTGTGCCGCCGGTCTCACCGGTGCCGCAGTCGCCGGCGACGACAACGGCATCGCGGACAAGAGCCCCCAGGAGATCGGCGCCGCGGCCCGGGAGGCGCTGCTTGGCGTCACGTCCCTGCACGTCGAGGCGGAGATCGACGGCATGGCCGAGCCCGCCCCGGCGTCCTTCGAGCTCTCGTACGACACCAAGGACAACTGCACCGGGACGGTCGACGACCAGAACAACAAGGGCAGCATGGAGGTCATACGCATCGGCGACCGGGTGTGGATCAAGCCCGACGCGAAGTGGCTCTCCGCGCAGGCACCGCAGCTCGGGGGCGACGCGGCGGCCCAGCTGCTCAAGGGCAAGTATCTGGAGACCAGCGTCCGGGACGCCGACGGCGCGAAGATCGCCCAGCTCTGCGACCTCAACTCCTTCAAGCAGCAGATCACCGAGCAGTCCGGCAAATCCCAGGGCGCCACGGTCGAGAAGGGCGGGCGCACGGAGGTCGACGGGCGGCCGGCGATCACCCTGAACGTCACCAACGACCAGCAGAGGGGCAGGATGTACGTCTCCACGGAGGGCGAGCCGTACCCCCTCAAGGTCGAGGCGGACGACCCGGCGAAGGGTGTCGAGATCGACATGACCTTCTCCGAGTTCGACCGCCCGGTCACCGTGAAGGCGCCTCCGGCGGACCAGACGGTCAACATCGGTTAGGGCCTGTCCGGCGCACCCCCCGGGCAGGGACGGTTCAGGGGAGCGTCGCCGCGAACGAGCCCAGCGCGTCCTCCAGCGCCTGCCGTTGCGACGGCCAGGCGTCCGCGGGGCCGGTGCTCAGGACCGCCCACAGCGTCGGGTCGTCCGGGGCGGCCGGCACGATGCGGTCGAGGGTGCGCAGGTCCATGGACCACTCCTCGCTCGCGTACGAGTAGTCCAGCTCCGCCGCCTCCCCGTACGGGTGCTCGACCGGCCCGAGGGCGTTCCGCTCGTAGCCGGGCAGCCGCTTCAGGTCCTTCTCGGCGAGCCGGACCGTGCTCAGCGGCGTCGCGCCGGGCTCCGTGACCTTGAAGACCTGGATCCGCCCCGGGCCCGCCGGCGCCTCGTAGTAGTAGAGCGTGACGCCGTTCTTGCCCTCCTCCGTGCGCCGCTCCCAGCCCTCGGGCACGGCCAGCGTGAACTCGTCCTCCTCGGCGAGCCGGTACCCGGGCGGCGCCGTGGGCGACGGGGACGCCGGTTCGGAAGGGCCGGGCTCGGCGGTCGGCTCCGCGGCGGTCGGCTCCTGGGCGGCCGGGGGCGTGGAGGCGGCGCTCGCCGGGGGCGAGGGCCTGGCGTCCGGCGCGGGCTCCGCTCCCCCGCCCCACAGCAGGTACGACCCGAGGCCCGCGGCCAGCACGACGGCGGCCGCCGACCCGACGACGGCACCCCGCCGGAACCACGGCACGGACTCCGCTCCCGGCCCCCGCTCCGGCTCCGGGTACTGCGGCGCCCATGACCCCTGCTCCCCCGCCCCCGGCGCGTGTTCCGGCCGTGGCGGAGGCGGCGGGGTGTACGGGGCGGGCTCCGGGCCGCCGGTGTCCCAGCGCTGCGTCTCGGGGTTCCAGCGCACCCCGCCCTGCCCCTGCCCCTGCCCGGCCACGCTCAGCCCCCGACGAGCACGCCGACGGCCTGCGAGACCGCCACCGCCGACGCCACCAGGCCGGTCACCGCGCCCGCGTCCGCGAGGGCCTGCCGCAGCCGCGCGAGCCGGCCGGGCCCGGCCTGGCCGGACTGCTCGATCTCGCCCTGCGCGTCCGCCAGTTCGGCGTCAAGGGCGGCCGTCTCCTCGGACTGCACCAGCCGGGCGAGGTCGCCGCGGAGTTCCCGTACCGCACGCAGCAGCTCCTCCTGGGCGGGGTCGCGCGGCGGGACGCCCGCCTGCTGGTTGACGACGCTGTTGTCGTTCCCTACGGCGAAGGCGCCCTGCACCTGGCTGATGTGCACGCCGCCGCCCGCCGGGCCGCCCGCGTCCCGGTCCTCATTCGCTGCCACTGGGGCCTCCCCCTGACTTGGTGAACGGCGAGCCCGGCTCCGGCCCGGTGCCCGGACTGCCGGGCTGCGCCGCCTGGTTGGTGATGACGTTGCGGTCGCCGACGGCGAAGGCGCCGCTGGCGTTCTCGATCAGCGTGCCGCCGCCGCTGACGTTCACGATCTTCTGCGCGAACTCGTCGGTGCGGTACCCGGCGTCGCGCAGCGCGGTCCGCACGCCGTTCGCCACCCGGTCCTGGATGGACTTCAGGTAGCGGCGTACGTCCATGTCCTGGAAGAGCGAGGAATCGCCGTCCGAGCCCAGTTCACGGACCGACGCGGCCGGGCCGTCGGGCAGCGCCTTCCCGTACCCGCCGGTGATCGCCCGCCAGGAGTACGCCACGCCCCGGCCGAGCGTCACCACGGCGTGCACGAACGAGCGAGGGGTGTGGCCCAGCGCCCACATGGCCTTGCCGAACAGGCTGCTGTGGCGGAACTCGTGGGCGAGCCGGTCGGCGTTCTCGAAGTCCTTGCGGACCGGCAGCAGGACGTGCGGGGCGACCTCCAGCATCAGCATGCCGCCCTGCGTGTGCACCCGTACGAACACCGTGGTGACGACCTCCTCCTCCCAGCCGCCGACCCGGATCCGCAGAAAGTGCCGCCGCGTCTCGCCGCCCTCCTCCACCGACTCGTCCCGGTGCGCCTCGAACGCGCCCGCCTCGTACGGCGCGAGGTCGCGGCGCGGCAGGCCGTCCACCGGCAGGAACACGCACTCGTCGATCTGCAGCTGCCGCAGCCGGTCCCGGCCCCTGCCCTCGGCGTGCGGCGCGGGCACCCGGAGATCGTCGAACAGCGGGCGCACCGCGTCCAGGATCACGCGGTTGCCGAGCGGCCGCTGCTCCTTGCCCGGGTCGGGCCGCAGCTCGACGGCGAGGGTCCAGGCGTCGTACGGCTCGCCGGCGCCGCAGAAGGGGTGCGCCGAGTGGTACATGACCAGCGGGGCGTGCTGCTCGATCCTGATCCGGGTGCGCAGCCGCTGGAAGCGAGGGCCGCCCGCCCGTTCGGCCGGGTCGGCCGCCATGTCGCCGAAGTTCCCGGGGTGGAGTTCACCCGCGAGGGCCCGGGCGAACTGGCCGCGCTGGGCGGCGACGCAGAGCGCCACGAGCACCAGCGTGGCCAGGACCGCCCAGCCGTGGAACGGCTCGGCCACGGTGCCGCCCGACGACTCCAGCAGCGCGACGACGTCGCTCAACGGCCCCGGCAGCGTGAGGGACACGATCGAGCCGATGCTCGCCCCGTCGGACTCCCCGATGCCGACGGCGAGCAGGACCAGGAGCGTGACCAGCACGAGGATCCGTCCGGACCACCGCATCAGCAGGGCCGGTACGCGGCGCCAGAGCGAGGCGCGCGGGTCCTCGCCCCTGAGTCTCGCGGCGAAGAACAGCGTCAGGGACGGCACCACGAGGACCAGCATCAGGTAGGAGCTGAGCACCGTCCCGATGACCCACAGGAACAGGATCCCCGCCGCCCAGCTCAGTTCGAGCAGGCGGGCGCGCATCGCGTGCGCGAGGACGCGGGCCGCGTCGAAGCCGAGCGAGGGGGCGACGATGCGCTCCTCGTGGACGTACAGCTCGTCGATGACCGCCTGCCGGTACGCCTCGTCCAGGTAACTGCCCGCGCACAGCAGCCGGGTGGCCTCGCTGGCGCCGGGCGGGGTGACGGGGAGCGCGGGCGGCGGTCCGTCCCCCGCGGGCCCCCCTGGCTGGGACGGCACCTGTGGCTGGGAAGGCGCCTGTGGCTGGGAAGGCGCCTGTGGCTGGGACGGCATCTGTGGCTGCTGCGTCAATGTTCCCCCTGACACCAAACCGACACTCAACTGCCTTACGACTCAGCCGAGTTGACCCGTACATATGCGAGGGATCACATCATAGAGGAGCCGGGCTCACACCGCGTACGAAAAAACCTCCGCCCCGACGGCCGTCGAACGGCCGCCGGGGCGGAGGCAGGGGTGGTGCCGGAAGGGCTCAGATCAGGTCGAGGCCGCGGACCGCCTCGCGCTCCTCGGCGAGCTCCTTGACGGAGGCGTCGATGCGGGCGCGCGAGAACTCGTTGATGTCCAGGCCCTGGACGATCTCGTACTTGCCGTCCTTGGTGGTGACGGGGAAGGAGGAGATCAGGCCCTCCGGGACGCCGTACGAGCCGTCCGACGGGATGCCCATGGAGGCCCAGTCGCCCTCGGCGGTGCCGTTGACCCAGGTGTGCACGTGGTCGATGGCGGCGTTGGCGGCGGAGGCGGCCGAGGAGGCGCCACGGGCCTCGATGATCGCGGCGCCGCGCTTGGCGACGGTCGGGATGAAGGTGTCGGCCAGCCACGCCTCGTCGTTCACGACCTCGGCGGCGTTCTTGCCGGCGATCTCCGCGTGGAAAATGTCCGGGTACTGGGTCGCCGAGTGGTTGCCCCAGATGGTCAGGCGCTTGATGTCCTCGACGGAGGCGCCGGTCTTCTGCGCGAGCTGGGTGAGCGCGCGGTTGTGGTCGAGGCGGGTCATCGCGGTGAAGCGCTCGGCCGGTACGTCCGGGGCGGCGGCCTGGGCGATCAGGGCGTTGGTGTTGGCCGGGTTGCCGACGACGAGGACCTTGATGTCGTCCGCGGCGTGGTCGTTGATGGCCTTGCCCTGCGGCTTGAAGATGCCGCCGTTGGCCGCGAGCAGGTCGCCGCGCTCCATGCCCTTGGTGCGCGGGCGGGCGCCGACGAGCAGCGCGACGTTGGCGCCCTCGAAGCCCTGGTTCGGGTCGTCGAAGATGTCGATGCCCTTGAGCAGCGGGAACGCGCAGTCGTCCAGCTCCATGGCGGTGCCCTCGGCGGCCTTGACGCCCTGCGGGATCTCCAGGAGGCGCAGCTTCACCGGCACGTCCGCGCCGAGCAGGTGGCCGGAGGCGATGCGGAAGAGCAGTGCGTAACCGATCTGGCCGGCCGCGCCGGTGACGGTGACATTCACGGGAGTGCGGGTCATGTCGATCTCCGTTAAGACAGCTGGCGGTCGGGGCCCTGCCCCGGGGTGCGGGATCTCCGTACGGCGCCTTCGTACCGATCGACCGACCGCTTCTCGCTTCTCGATGATCGATCTCTTGGCGTCAAGAGAGATCCACCGGTCAGGCTATACCGCCCCGCCGAACCCGCACGGCCGGACCTGTGTGGCCCGGCCCACAGTGGGGCCTCGGGTGGGGTGGGGCGGGGTGGGGCGGGGCGGGGCGGGGCCGGGGGTACCCCGTGGCCCCGTGGCCCCGCGTTCCCGTGGGGGGAGGTGAGGACGCGCCTGCCCGGAGTCACGCCGAGCATGCGCACCGCGTGCGAACTTCCGTTCGTCAATCGGGGGTTGCCGGGCCCCGGCGCGTACGTGTCCCGGTTCGCCCCCCTTTTTTCCGCTTTTCCGCGCATCAGTTCGCCGGGTCAGGGGGCGGGTGGGGCGTCGACCCTCAGACGTCCGCCCCCGTGCAGCCCTTGAGGCCCGAGGTGAGTGTCGCGCAGGCCGTCGCGTCCGCGGCGCTCTTCACCGCGACCATCGGCGTGTACGCGTCCCCGTCCGCGTCGACCTCGCGGCGCTGCCCGTCGGCGGCCGTACCGGAACCCGTGACCCGTACCGTGTCGCCGGCCGCGGCCCGGGTGATGCGGGCCCAGGCGGCGCCACAGGTCTCGCTGTAGCGGACCTCGACGAGGGCGGTGCCGACGGTGACGCTGGTCGAGGTCAGCGCCAACTCGCCGCTGCACTCCATCTCCTCGGGGTCCTCACCGGCGCAGTCCGCGCCCACGCAGCCCACCCCGTCGGGCAGCTCCGGCGCGCTGCTCGTCGGCGACGGGGACGGCTTCGCCTCCGGCTCGCCTCCGCCGAACCCGAACCCGAACCCGGTGAGGTACAGCGCGCCCGCGGCCACCACCAGAACCAGGACGACGGCGACGAGGACCGCCACCCCCTTCCGCCCCTTGCGCCCCTTCGGCGGCCCACCGCCCTGCGGACCGGAGGGGTCCACGGGGCCGAAGGAGCCGCCGCGCCCTCCGTACGGCGCGGGCGACGTGGGCGACGCGGGCCGTACGGAGGGCGCGGCGGCCGAGGCACCCGGCACGGACGAGGCGGAAGGGGCGGCGGAAGGGGCAGAGGAAGGGGCAGAGGAAGGGGCAGAGGAAGGGGCTGAAGGCGCGGCGGCGGACGAGGTGGCGGCGGAGCCGCCCTGGCGCGCGGGGCCCGCGCCGCGCGCGCCTCCGCGCGCACCGGCACCGCCCTGCGCCCCGCCGCGCCCCCCGCGCCCGCCGCGCGCCTTCGCGTCCGGCTGCGGGCCGAACTCCCCCAGGGCCGCGCGCGCCTGGGAGATGCGGATCGCCTCCATGGTCATGTCGTGCCGCATCTCGGACCGGCTCCAGGCCCGCTCCGCCAGCTCCCACATGGTGGTGAGATGCAGCGGATTGGTGCCGGTGACCTCGGCCAGGGCGACGATCGCACCCTTGGGCGCGAGCAGCCGGCCGTTCAGATACCGCTCCCAGGACGTCTTGCTGTACCCGGTGCGGTCCGAGAGCGCGGCGATGCTCAGGCCGCTGCGGTCCACGAGCCGTCGCAACTGGCTCGCGAACTCCCGCACCTGCGGATCCAGTTCCTCCGGCAGTGCCTTCCAACGAGGCATGCTTCCCCTTCCCCCCTTGTCCCCCGTCCGACCTGACGACCCCCGCGCGTGCTGCCTGCCGTGAGTACGCCGTCAGTCTCCCACCACCGGGCGGACGCGCCACGTGGAACCCCAGGACACACCCCAGGACACACCCCAGGACACACAGCGGGACACACAGCAGGACACACAGCAGGACACACCCCAGGACACACCCCAGGACAGCCCCGGACGGTCCCGGGAACGCCTTGGCCGGAAGGTCATTACGGGCTCGTGAAGATCGTTGCCGACCGCACACACCGTGTCGGAATGGTCACTTCCGCGTCACAGCCACCAGGCGGCCCTTGATACCCCGTTGTCACGTCCATGACTCTGGATTCCGGGCGGGACCGCAACGGGGGAGCACATCTGCGGCCCCCGCCCACCCAAGCCGACGGCGCCCGTCCTCCCTCGGGGGAGAGGACGGGCGCCGTCACCGTTGCTCAGGGCACCCCTGGTCGGTCCCGTTCCTCTAGTTCGTCACCGTAAAGTGCAGGATCCCCTCAAGGAACGGGATCTCAAGCCCGTCCGGCTGCGCCATCAACGCGAGCAGCACGATCACGGCCCCGAGTACCCCGTACGTCACCATGTCGGTGAAGCGGGAGCGGACCGCCAGCATGCCCACCGACGGCAGCACCCAGCGCAGCACGGCACCCGCGAGCAGCGCGACGCCGATCAGGACCGTGCCGACCCGGAACAGGTCGAACGCCGTCAGGAGCAGCCCGGCCCCGGTCAGGCCGAGCACCGTCAGCATCGGCCACTGGCGCGCGGGCGCGGGCGCGTCCCCGGCGGCGGCGCGGCCGCCGCCCTCGGGCCGCGCGGTGTCCCGGGTGATCGACGGGAACCGCCGCGTCTTCTTCCGCGGCTCCGGTGCCTCTTCGCTCACGGACGCACCCATGTCACGCCGTACCCTGCGCGTCCGCGGCCAGTTCCGCCGCCTCCACGACGTTGACGAGCAGCTGCGCCCGCGTCATCGGGCCCACCCCGCCCGGGTTGGGCGACAGCCAGCCCGCGACCTCGGCGACGCCCGGGTGCACATCGCCGACGATCCTGCCGTTCTCGTCCCGGCTGACGCCGACGTCGAGCACCGCGGCCCCCGGCCGTACGTCCTCCGGCTTGATCAGGTGCGGCGAACCGGCCGCGGCCACGATGATGTCGGCCTGGCGCAGCTGGGCCGCGAGGTCACGGGTGCCGGTGTGGCACTGCGTCACGGTCGCGTTCTCCGACTTACGGGTGAGCAGCAGCGGCAGCGACCGCCCGATCGTCACGCCCCGGCCGACCACGACGACATGCGCCCCGTTGATCTCCACGCCGAACTGCCTCAGCAGCTGGATCACGCCGTACGGGGTGCAGGGCAGCGGCGCCGGTTCGTTGAGGACGAGGCGGCCGAGGTTCATGGGGTGCAGGCCGTCCGCGTCCTTGGCGGGGTCGATGAGCTCCAGGATGCGGTTCTCGTCGATGCCCTTGGGGAGCGGCAGCTGCACGATGTACCCCGTGCAGGCCGGGTCCTCGTTCAGCTCACGCACGACCGCCTCGATCTCGTCCTGCGTGGCGGTGGCGGGCAGTTCGCGCTGGATGGACGCGATGCCCACCTGCGCGCAGTCGCGGTGCTTGCCCGCGACGTACTTCTGGCTGCCGGGGTCCTCCCCGACGAGCACGGTTCCGAGGCCGGGCGTCACGCCCCGCGCCTTCAGCGCTTCCACACGGCGGACGAGGTCGGCCTTGATCGCTGCGGCGGTGGCCTTGCCATCGAGAATCTGGGCGGTCATACCCCCATCCTCGCGGATGACCCACCCAGGTCTCCAATCCGGTACGGGCCCGCCCGGTGTCCGCCCGGTGTCCGCCCTGTGTTGCACTTGCACAACTCTTCCGGCCGTGGCTGGACAAATGCGCCGCGCTTTTAGAACCATGAGCGGCGCAGTGCCGCGGGCAGTGCACGGGGGGACCAACCGCAGAACCGCTCAGCTCCTCCGTACCAACCGCGTAGTCCCCGCACGTCAACGGAGGAAACAACAGCCATGAGCTTCGGCGACCCGAACAACCCGTACGGCCAGCAGCAGGGCCAGCCCTACGGCCAACCCCAGGGCCAGCCCGGTTACGGCTACCCGCAGCAGGCCCCGCAGGGCGTTCCGCCCCAGCAGGGCTACGGCTACCCGCAGCAGGCTCAGCCCGGCGGCTACCCCGGTTACCCGGGCGGTGCCATGGAGATGCCCGGTGGTGTGAAGGCCGCCCGCGTCATGCTGTGGGTGATCGTCGCCTTCCAGATCATCGGCGGCATCTTCTCCTTCGTGGGCGCGGCCGCGGTGAACGAGCTGGGCGAAGGCGCCCCCACCGCCGACACCGCCGCCATGGACTTCGGCGCGGGCATGCTCGTCGTCCTGGGCATCCTGATCCTGCTCCTGGCCGGCCTCGGAGTCTGGCTCGCTGCCAGCTTCAAGAACGGTGGCAGCACCACCCGCGTCTGCGCCATCGTCTACGGCGCGTTCATCGTCCTCGGCGGCATCGCCCAGCTCCCGCTGGGCATCGTCTCCATCGCCGTCGGCGTGCTGATCATCGTCTTCGTCGCCAAGTCCGACGGTGCCGCCTGGTTCAACCGCCCGCGCTACTGAGCGAACCGCGGCGTCACGCCGTATCCGCACGAAGAGGCCGACCGCCCGCTCGGGCAGTCGGCCTCTTGCCGTTCCCCACCCCCGCCCCTCCCCCCGCGCCCCCGAAGGACACCCGCCATGAGTTTCGGCGATCCCAACAACCCGTACGGACAACCGCCCCAGCAGCCCCAGGGGCAGCCCTACGGATATCCGCAGCAGCCCAAGGACCAGCCCGGCTACGGCTACGGCTACCCGCAGCAGGCCCCGCAGGGCGTCCCACAGGGGTACGGCTACCCGGCCGCGCCGCCTCCGGGCGGCTACGGCTTCGTGCAGCTGCCGACGCTCGGTACCGTCCAACTCGCCAGCATGGGCACCCGGTTCGGGGCCCGGCTGATCGACGGCGTCGTGATCGGCGTCATCTACGGCATCTTCACCGCCGTCGGCCTGCTCGGCGCGCTCGGCCTGGCCGACCAGGCCGACCAGTGCGACTGGCGGGACGCCGACTACTACGAGTGCCGTGACGACGCCTTCATGAACGCCTTCCTCGTGGGGCTCGGCGTCCTGGCCGCCCTCGCCCTCATCACGCTGCTCTACGAGTGGCTCATGATCTCGTTCGCGGGCGCGACGCTCGGCAAGATGGCCGTGGGGATCAAGGTCGTCAAGGACGACACCGGCCAGGCCCCCGGCGCCGGCGCGGGCTTCGTCCGCTGGGTCATCCCGCAGCTCGGTGCTCTGGTGTGCATCGGCAGCACGCTCGTGTTCCTGTCCCCGTTCTGGGACAACTCCGGCCGCCAGCAGGGGTGGCACGACAAGGCGGCGCACACCCTCGTCATCAAAAAGCCGTAACGCTAAGGCAGTTCAGGACCCCGGAGCTCGTGGACGAACGCCCCCCAAGCGGCGGCGGGAAACACGAGCACGGGGCCTTCGGCGTTCTTGGAGTCCCGGACGGGGACGAGACCGGGGAGGTCGTCGCGGACCTCCAGGCAGTCGGCACCATCGGGGTTGCTGTAGCTGGACTTACGCCACGCGACCGCGTTCAGGTCAATCCCCTTGCTGCGCGTCATCTTTGTAGGTCCTCGCTACTTCTTCGATCAGGTCAAGGGACGCCTCTGGCGGAAGCGCGACGGCCCGCAGCAGATCGTACCTACGACGGTACTCCTTGACGGTGGCCGGATAATCGACGATCCGCCCGTCGAAGTCGGTCTCCGTCCACACCAGCGGTGGGGCGTCCGAGAAGGTCATCACCTTGACCATGCCGTGCATCAAGGGGTGCCAGGGAGCCGTTTCCGGCACGACCTGCAGAACGCTCCGCGAGAACCGAATCACGTCGAGAATGTGCTCCAACTGGTCAGCCATCACAGCCGCAGGCAACGGCGTCTTCCGGATGACCGACTCCCGCAGGATTCCCCAATACGTGGGCCGGTCCTCGCGATTCCACAGCTCCGCTCGCGCAATCCGCGCGCGAACACGTTCGTCAACCGTTCTCAGCGGCGTCAACGGCACCGAGTAGCGCATCTGCCCCCGCATGTACGGCTCGGTCTGAAGAAGGCCAGGGATGCTGAACGGGCCCCACTCCTCCAGAGTCTCCGCTCGATTCTCCAGCTCAGGTACTTCGACGAAGTACAGCGGATGCCCAGCCTGCCGCGCCTTGGCCGCATCTTCGCAACGCCGCTCGAAAAACCCGTCCGTCCGAAGCACTTTGTCCACATGCCGCGCCAGATCCTCCGGCATCCGCCGCTCACCGCGTTCGATCTGGCTCAGGAAAGAGATGCCCCGGTAGCTCCCCTCCACCAGCTGCTCAAGCGTCAGCCCCGCCGCCTCGCGGTGAAAGCGCAACTCGGCGCCGTAAAAGCACGACACGCTCGCCGAAGCGTCGGTGTCCTTACGTGGAGGCACAACTACCCACCGCCCTTTACCAGTTGCCCTGCGCAACCCGAACCCCTTCAACCGTACGCAACACCACGCCACGCTGTGAGGGATTCGTCACACACCGCACACACACGGAAAGGCGCCCCATGGCCATGGACATGGACATCGACGACTGCGTGGACCAACTCCGCACCGCCCTCGCCGCCCACGGCATCACCCTGCCGTCGCTCGGCGTCGACCTGCCCACCTTCGCCGCGCAGCTCCCCCTGCGGCCCCTCGTAGCGCTCGGGAACTGCAACACCGCCACCGTCCGAGCCCTCACCGACGTACTCAACAAAGCGAGCACGCCGTGCGACTGATCCTCGAAATGCCCGCGCAGGCGAAAGCGGTGGCGGAAGTGCGGCGCGCCGTACGCGAGCGCCTGGGCGAAGCGGGCGCCGAAGTCGAACTCTGTGTCAGCGAGTTACTGTCCAACGTGGTCCAACACGTAGGCGAAGGCACCCCCGTGACCGTCGACGTGAGCCCGACCCGCGTGGCGGTCACCGATCCGGACCCGCACCGGCTGCCCGTACCCCCGCAACACGAAGACCCCGGCGCCGAGTCGGGCCGGGGTCTGGCGCTGCTGGCCGCCGTGTCGGCGCGCTGGGGCGTGACACGGCGGCCGGACGGCAAGACGGTGTGGTGCGAGCTGCTGCCGGACGGGCAGCAGACAGAACTGGACCGGAAGGGCGAAGATGCACGCCGGTGGGTGTCGCCGGAACGACCGCACACGCCAGCCCCGCTCAGCCGGCGCGGGCCGAGGCCACCGCTGCTGCCCCCACAATCACCCGGGCTGAGGCCACCCGGCAGCTCTCGGCTAACCTGCTGAAGTACGAGAGCGGCCGCTTCAACACGCAGGAGCAGGCCGAACTTCAGGCCATCGCTGACCGCCGCAGGCGTCGACGCGCCCGGCGCCCTTCGCACCGGGGGCTGCCCCTGGAAGACAAGGAAGCACCGTGCCCACTCCACATGACGCGAAGCGGCCTGAGGCTCCGAATCTACCGGTCTGGGTGACCGTCCCGGTCGCCTTCCTCGTCGCGTTCGCCCTGGGCGAGTTCTACGATTTCGCCTGGTGGCAGCGGATCGTGGCCGTTGTCCTCACCGCGCTCGCCCTCGAAGCCGTGAACCAGGCCGTACGCCGCGGCACGCGGCGCGGACACGCGGGCAACCGCGTCTGAGGACTCGCGGCACACACTCGGAAATCACGGCGGCCCGCCGGCGCCAAGCGCGCCGGCGGGCCGCCGACCGTTTCACCACCGGCTCAGTGGAAGAAGTGCCGAGTCCCCGTGAAGTACATCGTCACGCCCGCCTTCTTCGCCGCCTCCACGACCTGCTCGTCGCGGACCGAACCGCCCGGCTGGACCACGGCCTTGACGCCCGCGGCCGTAAGGATCTCCAGGCCGTCGGGGAACGGGAAGAACGCGTCGGACGCGGCGTACGAACCGGTCGCGCGCTCCTCGCCCGCGCGCTCCACGGCGAGCTTCGCCGAGTCGACGCGGTTGACCTGGCCCATGCCGACGCCGACCGAGGCGCCGTCGTTGGCGAGCAGGATCGCGTTGGACTTCACGGCACGGCAGGCGCGCCAGGCGAAGGCCAGTTCCTTCAGTTCCGAGTCGGACAGCGCCTCACCGGTCGCGAGCGTCCAGTTCGCCGGGTCGTCGCCCTCGGCCTGCAGCGTGTCCGTGATCTGGGCGAGGCCGCCGCCGTCGATCGGCTTGAACTCGGAGACCAGCTCGGGCGCTTCGGGGCAGCGCAGGACACGGATGTTCTTCTTGCGGGCAAGCACCTCGACCGCGCCGTCCTCGTAGTCCGGCGCCACGATGACCTCGGTGAAGATCTCCGCGACCTGCTCGGCCATCGCGACGGAGACCGGGCGGTTGACGGCGATCACACCGCCGAACGCGGACAGCGGGTCGCAGGCGTGCGCCTTGCGGTGCGCCTCGGCGACGTCCGCGCCGATCGCGATCCCGCACGGGTTGGCGTGCTTGATGATCGCCACGGCCGGCTCGGCGTGGTCGTACGCGGCCCGGCGCGCGGCGTCGGTGTCCGTGTAGTTGTTGTACGACATCTCCTTGCCGTGCAGCTGCTCGGCACTCGCGAGACCGCCGCAGCCGCCGCCCGCGGCGGAGCCGCTGGTAGACACATAGAGGGCGGCCGCCTGGTGCGGGTTCTCGCCGTAGCGGAGGACGTTCTTGCGCTCGTACGTGACACCGAGGAAGGACGGGAACTCCTCGCCCGAGCCCTCGGCCGCGTAGTCGGCGGCGAACCAGGAGGCCACGGCCACGTCGTACTCGGCGGTGTGGCGGAAGGCCTCGGCGGCGAGGCGCTTGCGGGCGGCCAGGTCGAACCCGCCCTCCTTGGCGGCGGCGAGCACGTCCGCGTACCGCTCGGGGCTGGTGACGACCGCGACCGAGGGGTGATTCTTGGCGGCGGCGCGGACCATCGAGGGGCCGCCGATGTCGATCTGCTCGACGCACTCGTCGGGCGAGGCGCCGGAGGCGACGGTCTGCGTGAACGGGTAGAGGTTCACGACGACCAGGTCGAAGGGCTCCACGCCGAGCTCGGCGAGCTGTTCGCGGTGGGAGTCGAGGCGCAGGTCGGCGAGGATCCCGGCGTGCACGCGCGGGTGCAGCGTCTTGACCCGGCCGTCCAGGCACTCGGGGAAGCCGGTCAGCTCCTCGACCTTGGTGACCGGCGCCCCGGCGGCGGCGATCTTCGCGGCGGTGGAGCCGGTGGAGACGAGCTGGACGCCCGCCTCGTGCAGCCCGAGGGCCAGCTCTTCCAGGCCGGTCTTGTCATAGACGCTGATGAGAGCCCTGCGGATGGGGCGCGGACCTTCTGCGGTCGTACCTGCTGCGGCCGTACCTGCTGCGGCCGTACCTTCGGCGGTCATACCTTCGGCGGTCACGGGATGGAAACCTTTCGTCCCTCAATGCGGTAGCCGTGCCGGGCCAGACGCCCCACGACCTCGACGAGCAGCTGGCGCTCGACTTCCTTGATGCGCTCGTGGAGCGCGGCGCCACCGTCCGCGTGGTCCTCGTCCCGGACCTCGACCACGCTCTGCGCGATGATCGGCCCGGTGTCGACGCCGTCGTCGACGAAGTGGACGGTGCAGCCGGTGACCTTCGCGCCGTACGCGAGCGCGTCCCGCACGCCGTGGGCGCCGGGGAAGCTGGGCAGCAGCGCGGGGTGGGTGTTCACGGTCCGCCCGCCGAAGCGCGCGAGGAACTCCTTGCCCACGATCTTCATGAACCCGGCGGAGATCACCAGGTCGGGCTCGTACGCGGCGACGGCCTCGGCGAGCGCCCGGTCCCACTCCTCGCGCGTGGGGTGGTCCTGCACCCGGCACACGAAGGTCGGCAGGCCCACGCTCTCGGCCCGTTCCAGACCGGCGATCCCGCCTCGGTCGGCGCCCACGGCGACGATCTCGGCGCCGTAGGCGGCGCTGCCCACGGCCTCGATGGCGTCGATCAGCGCCTGCAGATTGGTACCGGACCCGGAGACGAGCACGACGAGGCGCTTCGGGGCGGCGGGAGATGAGGCCACGACGGGGCCCTTTCCTGGCTTGCTCGGCTTTGTGCGGTCGTACGAATGCTTCATGTCCCCCAATACGGGGAACTCTACGAAGCGCTCGACCGTCAGCAACGATACCGGCACACGTTGCGGCCCCCACGGGACGGGGACCCGGCCGGAAGGTAGCGTCTGCTAAGCAAGCGCTACGCATGCCCTGTTTCGGGCCTCAACTAGGGGAAGACACACACCAGATGCCGGACCGACTGCCCACGCCCCCGTCCTCGCCTCAGCAGGACCCGCCCGACGACGGGTCCCGGCAAGGTGTGGGCCCGGACACGGAGAGCAACGGCTCCGGCGAGTCGGAATACGCGAACCCCGCGAACCGCGCGAACCCCGCGAACCGCGCGGACCCCGCGGACCCCGCGGACCCCGCGAACCGCGCGAACCGCGCGGACAACCCCTTCGCCCCGCCGCCCGAGGGCAGCCCGGACCGCCCGTGGCAGCCGCGGCAGCAGGACAACGGCGATCGGCGGGGCGATCAGCGAGGCGATCAGCAGGGCGATCAGCGGGGCGGCCAAGGCGGCGGCAGCCGCTGGAGCAGCCGCCAGCCGGGGCGTTCCTCCGGCCCGTTCGGCCAGCGGCCCGGCGAGTCCGACGGCCAGGGCGGTCCCGGCGGTCCCGGCGGCCAGGGCGGTTCGGGCGGCGGGCTGCGCTGGGACCCGACGGACCCGGTCCAGCGCCGCGCGCGGTACGCGCTGCTCGCCGGTATGTGGGGCTTCTTCTTCGCCCTGTTCTCCTGGCCGTACGTGGCGCTGCTGCTCGGCGCGCTCGCGCTGTACTGGTCGATCGGCTCGCTGCGCGGGCACCCGGCGGGGGACGGGAAGGACGGCAAGGGCAGCCAGGGTGGCAAGGACGGCCAGGACGCCAAGGACCGGAAGCCCGAGCGGGCCGCTCCCCCGGCGGCCGGCGCGGGCGCGGGGAAGCCGCAGCGGACGGCGGCGGTCAGCGGCCTGGTCACCGGATCCCTTGCGCTCGCCATGGTCGCGGCCACGTTCACGGCGCAGATCGTCTACCGCGACTACTTCACCTGCGTCAACGACGCCCTGACGACCACGGCCGAGAAGTCCTGCGAGAACCTCCTCCCGGAGCAGCTCCGCCCGTTCCTCGGCACGCCCGAGGAGGAGTAGCACCCGCGGGGTCGTCGCCGGTCAGCGGCTTTCCGGGTCCGGCCCCGGCCCCGGTCGTACGGTGAAGTCGTACGGCTCGAAGCCGGGGGCCGAACTCCCCTCCCGCGTACCGGACTTGGCGCGCCAGGGTGTCCACCACCTGCGACGGCCGACCGCCACGGGTCCGGCCTGCTGGTCGTCCTGCCGGTCGTTTTGCTGCTCGCCCTGCGGGTCGTCCTGCCGGTCGTTTTGCTGCTCGCCCTGCGGGTCGTCCTGCCGGTCGCGGCGGCGCCACAGCCGTACGCGGGGCACGTTCACGCGCGGCAGCCGGACCCAGCCCGGCGTACGGACCCAGCCCGGCCGGCGCGGGGCCCGCAGCCGTACGCCCTTGACCCGGCCCCACAGGTCCCGCGCCCGCCGGCTCCGTACGCGCCAGGCCCGCAGGCCCAGGGCGACCGGGGTGCCGAGCAGACCCGCCCAGAGCAGCGCCGCGCCACCCGTCCGCCACCACACCGGGCCGAAGTCCGCGAGCGCCCCGCCGCCCAGCGGGCCGCCCGCGAGCGCCGCGAGCAGGGCCAGGGCGAGGCCGCACAGCACCGCCGCGAGCCCCGCCGTCAGCGCCGTCTCACCCCGCGACCAGGCCCGGTCCGGCATGGACTTCGGCGCCGCCGCGCGGGCCGTGAACCAGCCGACGGTGAGCCCGCACACCCCGCCGACCGCGCACGCCGCCCAGGTCAGCGGCGTACCGGTACCGGCGTCCGGGATCGCGGCGAGCAGCGGGAAGGGCGGAAGCAGCGGGTCCGTGGGCGCCCCTCCGGGCCAGGCCACGCCGCCCGCGCCGAGCGTGAAGCCGGGCCCGAGCCCGTAGGAGGCACCCCACACCGCCGCGTTGGGCACCAGCGCGATGGCGAGCAGCAGCACCGCGACCCGCCCCGACCACAGGTCGCTCAGCTGCAGATACGTGGTCTGCGAGGCCTGAGCGTGCACGGCGAGCGAGACCCCGACGAGCAGCGCGCCGCCGCCCACCAGCACCAGCACCCCGGCCGCGGCCGCCCGGAACGCGGGACCGGGGTGGGGGCGGCCCGCCCCGTCAGGCCGCGGCTCCGGCGCGTGGAGGCGGCGGAGCGGTGCGGGCAGCGGGCCGCGCGGGCGGCCGTACGCGTTCCACACCCCGGCGGCCGCGCCCAGGAGCGCGAGGGCCGTGAGGTGCAGCGCGGCGCTCAGCGGGTCCGCGCGCAGCGGGCCGTCCGTCGCGAAGAGCGTGGCGAGCGCGCCGACCGCCAGATACCCGCCGACGACCCCGCCGAGCGCGCCGCGCGGCCGGTCCGCCGTGTCCGCGGCGTCGCGGCCCGCGCGGTGCAGGAGCAACGCGGGCACCGCGACGAGGAGCAGCGGGGTGACGCCGAGCGGCGCCGGGCCGCCTGCGAGGGTGTCGGCCCTGACCAGGTCGGCGCCGTGGGCGAGCAGCCACATCGCGGCCGCCACGTGCAGCGCGTCGTCCGGCCCGCTGCCCGGGTACGGGGAGCTGATCCACCCGGCCATCACCAGGACGGCGAACGCGCCGAGTCCGAGCCCGGCCGCGACGGCGCCGCCGACCACCGCGCCGACGAGCGCGGACGTTCTGCGCCACCGCCCGCTGCGCGCGAGACCGCCGAGCACGGCGGACGGCGGCACCCCGGCGGCCCGCGCTCCGGCTGAGGAACGGGGCGCGGAGGAACGGGGCGCTGAGGAACGGGGCGCTGAGGAACGGGGCGCGGAGGAACGGGGCGACGAGCTGCGGGGCGACGAGGAACGGGGCGACGAGCTGCGGTCGGTGGGGTGCGTCACGCCCGCCATGCTCCCAACGACACGCGCTTCCTCGTCGTAACAGGCGAATACACGCAGTGTCGCCCAATATACGTTTATGTACTTTTTCGTACGGCATTGGGCTGCACGCGCCACGGCGGTCCGCCTTGCGAACGACGACCCTGACGACGGTGCTACGGCCCACGGTGTGGAGAGTCCGACATGACCCAGAGCCCCGCCACCCCGCTGCCGTCCCCCAAGGAGTGCCGACGGCTGCGGGAGGCGCAGGATCTGACGCAGGCACAGGTCGCCGCGAAAGTCGGCGTCACCCGCGAGACGGTGAGGTCCTGGGAGACCGGCCGTACCACCCCCAGAGGCAGCAAGCGCGCAGCATACGCCCGCCTGCTCGCCGCCGCCCCGGCCCGCACCCGGCCGCCGGGCGCCTCGTCCAAGGGCCGCTCGGGCGCGTCACGTACGGCGAAGTCAACCGGCACCGGTAAGGCCCGCGGCTCGAAGGCGGCGAGCAGGAGCAGCACCGACGCACGTCCGGCCGCCTCGGACACCGACGCCCCGGAAAGCCGGACTGCGGAGGCGGTGGCCCTGGAGACGGCGACGCCGGAAGCAGTGGTCCCGGAAGCAGTGGCCCCGGACACGGTGGTCCCGGAAACGGCCGAGCCCGAACCACCCGAAAGCGCCACCGACTCGGCCCGCGGCGCCCGCCTCACCCCCGACCAGGCGTTCGACGCCCTGTATGCGTTCACCTCCCCCGCCCTCGTACGCCAGACGTATCTGCTCACCGGGCGGCGGGCGCTCGCGAAGGAGGCGGTGGAGCGGGCGTTTCAGCAGGCCTGGGAGCGATGGCCGGAAGTGGCCGTCGACCGGGACCCGGTGGGGTGGGTGCGGGCGGCCGCGTACGAGTACGCGCTCTCGCCCTGGCACCGGCTGCGGCGCAGGCACCGGCAGCCGGAGGCCCCGCCCGCCGAGGCCGAGGACCGCAAGCTGCTCGACACCCTGCTCAGCCTGCCCACCCCGTACCGCCGGACGCTGGTCCTCTACGACGGCGTCGGGCTCGACCTGCCGGAGACCGCCGCCGAGACGGAGGCCTCCACTCCGGCCGCCGCGCACCGGCTCCTGCACGCCCGCGAGGCCGTCGCCGGGCGGCTGCCCGAATTGTCCGAGCCGACCGAACTCCAGCGCAGGCTGGACGAGCTGGCGCGGGCGGAGAAGCTCGGCGCCGGTCCCGCCACCGTCGTACGACAGGGCGGTGAGCACCGCTCTCGGTTCTGGACGCGGGCCGCGATCGCGTTCACGGCGCTCATCATCGGCGCCTCCGCGCTCGCACTCGCCACGTCGCCGCGGCAGTACGAGCCGGTGCCCGCGCCCGGTGCGCCGATCAGCGGGGTGCCGCCGCGGATGGGCCCCGGGCCGCTCACCGAGCAGGACAAATGGCTGCGGCAGAAGCTGCAGGCCGAGCCGGGGAACGGGCCGCAGCGGCTGGCCCCCCTGCTGGAGTGACGCCGTTCGGGTACGCGCGCGGGCCCGCACCCCCGGCAGGAGGGGTGCGGGCCCGCGTACGTACAGCGCTGGTCAGCCGTTGGCGCTGGTCAGCCGTTGGCGCTGGTCAGCCGTTGGCGCTGGTCAGCCGTTGGCGCTGGTCAGCCATTGAGGATGGCGCGCGCCAGCTTGGCCGTCTCGGTCGGGGTCTTGCCGACCTTGACGCCCGCGGCCTCCAGGGCCTCCTTCTTGGCCTGCGCGGTGCCGGAGGAGCCGGAGACGATGGCGCCGGCGTGGCCCATGGTCTTGCCCTCGGGCGCCGTGAAGCCCGCGACGTAGCCGACGACCGGCTTGGTCACGTTGGCCTTGATGTAGTCGGCCGCGCGCTCCTCGGCGTCGCCGCCGATCTCGCCGATCATCACGATCAGGTCGGTGTCGGGGTCGGCCTCGAACGCCTCCAGGGCGTCGATGTGCGTCGTACCGATGACCGGGTCGCCACCGATGCCGACGGCGGAGCTGAAGCCGATGTCACGGAGCTCGTACATCATCTGGTACGTCAGCGTGCCGGACTTCGAGACCAGGCCGATGCGGCCCGGCTTCGTGATGTCGCCCGGGATGATGCCGGCGTTGGACTGGCCCGGCGTGATGAGGCCGGGGCAGTTCGGGCCGATGATGCGGGTCTTGTTGCCCTTGGCCTTCGCGTACGCCCAGAAGGCGGCGGAGTCGTGGACGGCGATGCCCTCGGTGATGACCACGGCGAGGGGGATCTCGGCGTCGATGGCCTCGACGACGGCGGCCTTGGAGAAGGCCGGGGGCACGAAGAGGACGGAGACGTTGGCGCCCGTCTTCTCCATGGCCTCCTTGACCGAACCGAAGACCGGTACGGAGGTGCCGTCGAAGTCGACCTCGGTGCCGGCCTTGCGCGGGTTCACGCCGCCGACGATGTTGGTGCCGTCACCGAGCATGAGCTTGGTGTGCTTCATGCCGGTGGCGCCGGTCATGCCCTGGACGATGACCTTGCTGTCCTTGTTGAGGAAGATAGCCATGGTGGTCTCTTAACCTCTTCCCTTACTTCGCGGCCGCGAGCTCGGCGGCCTTGTCGGCCGCGCCGTCCATGGTGTCCACGCGCTGCACCAGCGGGTGGTTGGCGTCGCTGAGGATCTTGCGACCCAGCTCCGCGTTGTTGCCGTCGAGGCGCACGACCAGCGGCTTGGTGACCTCTTCGCCCTTGGACTTGAGGAGCGCCAGGGCCTGCACGATGCCGTTGGCGACCTCGTCACAGGCGGTGATGCCACCGAAGACGTTGACGAACACGGACTTGACGTCCGGGTCGCCGAGGATGATCTCCAGGCCGTTCGCCATGACCTCTGCGGAGGCGCCGCCACCGATGTCGAGGAAGTTGGCGGGCTTGACGTTGTTGTGCGCCTCACCGGCGTACGCGACGACGTCCAGGGTCGACATGACCAGGCCGGCGCCGTTGCCGATGATGCCGACCTCGCCGTCGAGCTTCACGTAGTTGAGGCCCTTGGCCTTGGCCGCAGCTTCGAGCGGGTTGGCTGCGTCCTTGTCCTCAAGCGCCTCGTGCTCGGGCTGACGGAAGTCGGCGTTCGCGTCGAGCGACACCTTGCCGTCCAGGGCCAGGATGTCGCCGGAGGCGACCTTGGCCAGCGGGTTCACCTCGACGAGGAGGGCGTCCTCGGCGACGAAGGTGTCCCACAGGGTCACCATGACCTCGGCGACCTTCTCGGCCACGGCCTCCGGGAACTTCGCCTGGGCGACGATCTGGCGGGCCTTCTCGATGGTGACGCCCTCGTTGGAGTCGACCGGAACCTTGGCCAGGGCCTCGGGGGTCTTCTCGGCGACTTCCTCGATGTCCATGCCACCCTGCACCGACGCCATGGCCAGGAAGGTGCGGTTGGTGCGGTCGAGGAGGTACGAGACGTAGTACTCCTCAAGGATCTCGGGAGCCGTCTCGGCGATCATCACCTTGTGGACCGTGTGGCCCTTGATGTCCATGCCGAGGATGTCCGTCGCGCGGGCGACGGCCTCGTCGGGGGTGGCGGCGAGCTTGACGCCACCGGCCTTGCCGCGGCCGCCGACCTTCACCTGCGCCTTGACGACGGACTTGCCGCCAAGCCGCTCGGTCGCCTCGCGGGCCGCCTCAGGCGTGTCGATGACTTCACCGGCCAGCACCGGTACACCGTGCTTGGCGAAGAGGTCCCTCGCCTGGTACTCGAACAGGTCCACGCGCGTCCGTCCCTTTTCAGTGGTATCGCGTCGATCGCGGCGGCAGTCACTTCCGTTGATGTGCTGTCGCTTCGCGTTCTGTCACGTTCGTTTTCTGCGTGGGCGTGCCGCGAAGGGCAACGTGACTGCGCTGTCACTGAGGGAGGCGTGCACGGTGTCCGTGGACGCGGCATGTCCGTCTCGCAGGTTATCGCCGTGGGACGTAGGTCCCTAAATCGCAGATCACACTCCGGCGGTGATTACGGTCACAGACGGGGGTGCGGAGGTGGGCGTTACGGGGGCGGGGAGGTGGGCAGGGAGGGGTGCGTTACGGGGGCGGGACGGGGGCGGGGAGGTGGGCAGGGAGGGGTGCGTTACGGGGGCGGGGACGGGGGCGGGACTGGGGCGTTACGGGGGCGGCGCAGCGGCCACGGAAAGCGGGCCGAGTGGCGCTGCGCTTGGCCTCCGGGGTCCTGGTCGGGGCTGCGTTCGGGCTCCGTTCGGGGTCCGTTCGGGGTCCGTTCGGGGCTCCGTCGGGCTCCGGTTCGGGGCTCCGTTCGGGGTCCGTTCGGGGCTCCGTTCGGGGTCCGTTCGGGGCTCCGTCGGGCTCCGGTTCGGGGCTCCGTTCGGGGTCCGTTCGGGGCTCCGTCGGGGTCCGGTTCGGGGCTCCGTACGGGGTCCGTTCGGGGCTCCGTCGGGGTCCGGTTCGGGGCTCCGTACGGGGTCCGTTCGGGGCTCCGTCGGGCTCCGGAGGTCCGCGCGTGGCGCGCTGCTCGGTCGACCCGCCGTCTGAGTGGTGCTTGACGGGTACGGCGGTCCTGTCGGGGAGACGGAGGCCGGCTGTGCTGGTGCGGCGGTCCCGTCGGGGAGACGGAGGCCGGCTGTGCTGGTGCGGCGGTCCCGTCGGGGAGACGGAGGCCGGCTGTGCTGGTGCGGCGGTCCCGTCGGGGAGACGGAGGCCGCACCGGCACGGCTGTCCCTGTCGGGGAGACGGAGGCCGGCTGTGCTGGTGCGGCGGTCCCGTCGGGGAGACGGAGGCCGCACCGGCACGGCTGTCCCTGTCGGGGAGACAGGGACCCGGCCGTGCCGGTGCGGGGGTGGGGCTGAGCCCCGGCCTCGGATCAGAGGCCCGCGACGAAGCCGGGCGTGATGGACGAGACGGTGTTCTGGACGCCGGACACGGCGTTGCCCAGGAGCGAGCCGCCGTCCTCGGTGACCGTGCCGGTCAGGTCCTGCACGAGGGGCTGGACCTCGCCGGTGACGTTCTGCGTCAGGCCGGTGACGCTGCCGCCGACGCCCTGACCCAGGGTCGTCACCTCGTCGGCGATGCCACCGACGGCCGGCTTCGCGTCCTCCACGACGGCGCCCGCGATCGGCTGCACCTCACCGACGACTCCGGCCGCGAACGGCTGCACGTCGGTGGTCACGTCCTGGACCAGCACCCCGGCGTCGGACTTGGCCTGGCCGGCGACCGGCACGGCCGACTTGAGCGCGGCGTGCACGAGCGGGGGCAGGACGGCCTGCGAGGTCTCGTCCACGATCGGCGAGGCCTGGGCCAGTACACCCTGGGCCGCACCCGGGGCCTGGGCTGCGACCTGCTGGGCGTGGCCCTGGACCCGGACACCGGCGTCCTGGACCTGGGCACCGGCACCCTGGACCCGCTCCTGGACCTGGGCGCGGGCGCCCTGAACCTGGTCCTGGACCTGGCCCGGGGCCTGCGCGGCCAGCTCGGGGGCGAAGGCGGCGAGCGGGCCGAAGAGGTAGTCGACCTGGCCCTGGGCGTCGGCGACGTGGCCGCGGGCCTGGTCGACGTGACCCTGGACGTGACCCTGGACGTGGCCCGCCGCCTGGCCGAGGTGGCCCTGCGCGTGGCCGACGTGGCCCTGGACGTGGCCCTTCACCTCGCCGAGGTGGCCCTGCGCGTGGCCGACGTGGCCCTGGACGTGGCCCTTCACCTCGCCGAGGTGGCCCTGCGCGTGGCCGACGTGACCCTGCGCCTGGCCCTTCACCTCGCCGAGGTCCGGGGTGCCGACGGCCGGGATGGCGCCGTACGCCGGGAGCTCGCCGTCGACGTGCTGGCGGGCCTGGTCCACGGCGCCCCTGACGTCGCCGTAGGCCGCGTCCTTGACGTCGCCTGCCTGGTCGGCGGCGCCCTTGACCTGGCCGGCCGCGCCCTTGACCTTGGCGGTCTCGCCCTTGACCTGGCCCGCGGCACCCTTCGCCTGGGCAGCCGCCGACTCGGCCTGGCCGGTGACGCCGTCGACGGCGTCACCCGCGTCGACGCCCACGGCAACGGAGACACCGCCGACCGCGTCCTGGACATCCTTGACCGCGTCGACGTCCACGTCCGGGGTGCTGATCGGCAGCGAGGAGGCGGGCAGCTCGGCGGCGTTGGCGCCCGCGGCGCCCATCGCGATGACGCTGGTGGCGCCCGCGGCTATGACGACGGAGCGGCGCAGGTTCCGGCTGGTGGTCACGGCTTTGCTGGGCTTGCTGTGCTTGCTCATGCTTGCGTCGATTCCTTCGGATTCGAGGGGGTCGGAGCGCATAGGGAAGGAAGCGCTCCGGATGGGCAGACCTGTCCCGCCCCCGCGCGGCAGGTCCAAGGCGGGGGAAGGCCTGCCCTAACCCGGGAATTCGAGGATGTCGCGGTGCCGGTCGCGTGTCGGGTAGTACGCCGCGGCCGAGCCCGCACCGGCCACGAGCCGGAACGCGGGTGCCCCCGAGGCGGCCGCCGCATGCAGCTCGCCGTGGCGCTGCGCACCACTGTCGGACGCCGACTGCCCGGCCATACCGTGCGGCCCCCGCGGGAGGTCGGACGGCAACTGCGGCTGCGGCCGCCGCGCGTCCCGGCCCGCGGGGTCGTGCGCGAAGTGGCCGGTCACCGCGAGGGCGAGGACGCCGGTCCGCCGGTCCCGCAGCTGGTACGCGGAGTCCGGCCGCGCCGCGTGCTGCTCGTCGTCGGCCCGCGTGCCGGGTGCGCCCTGCTGCGGAACGGTGCGGTCCGGTGCGGGGCGCACGGTGTCACCGACCGGCCCGTGCTCGCCGAGGTCCGGCCAGGAGGGTCGGGGGAACGGCGATTCGGGCAGCCTCCGCGCGGCCTGCTCGGCCAGCGCACCGAGCGGATTCGCGACCGTACGGGTCAACTCCCGCGTGACGGCCCGGGTGAGGGACACGGTCGCGGAGGACACGGAGGCCGTGGCTCGGGTTGCAGCTCGGGTTGCGACTTGGGCTGCGGCTCGGGTTGCGGCTTGGGTTGTGGTGGCGGCCGCGGTGGTTGTGGCGGTCGCGGTGGTTGTGGCGGTCGCGGTGGCCATGCTCCGCCGCGCTGCCGGGTCGACGACTCCGCGTCGGGGCTGAGCCTGCCGCGTCTCGACGGCGGGCTGCGCCGCGCCGGTGGACGCGGCGTCGCGGGCCTGCCCGGACTTGTCGGTGTCCGACGGGGGCTTGTCGGTGTCCGACGGGGGCTTGGCCGTGTCCGACGGGGACTTGGCCCTGTCCGACGGGGTCGTGCCGGTGCCGGTGCCGGTGCGAGTGCCGGTGCCGGTGCCCGACGCGTGCGGGGCGCCCACCGCACCGACCGCATCCACCGCCTCCGCCGCCTGCGCCCGGCCGCCGAACAGCAGCCCGAGCGCGAACAGCACGCCCACGAACAGGCCCACGCGCAGCGCACGCCGACCGCCCGCCGAGCGCACCATGCGCTGGGCGGCGGCGGGAAGCGCGGCTGCTGCAGTCAAGTTCGGGAGCCTTCCGGATAGGCGGCGCCCGATCCTTGCATGCGACGGCAGGCGTTGCGCAAGTCCCCTGTGACTGATGAGCACCCATGTCCCGATATGCCCAACGGCGCACCCTCCAGCCAGATTCAGCCACGGTTCACCAAGCGTTCAGGAACAGCCCGGCCCACCGGGCCCCGGGCCCGCCCGAGCAGCGGTTTCAGGCCGCGTCCGGTATCGGCAGTGGCCGCTTCTCGATCGCGGCCGCCATCACCTCCGGGAACAGGTCGGGCGTGCAGGCGAACGCAGGGGCCCCGAGCCCGGCGAGCGCCGCCGCGTGCTCTCGGTCGTACGCGGGCGCCCCCTCGTCGGAGAGCGCGAGCAGCGTCACGAACTGGACGCCCGCCGCCTTCATCGCGGCGGCCCGCTTCAGCATCTCGTTCCGTATCCCGCCTTCGTACAGGTCCGAGATCAGCACCACGACCGTGTCCGCGGGCCTGGTGATCTGCGACTGGCAGTACGCGAGCGCCCGGTTGATGTCCGTGCCCCCGCCGAGCCGGGTGCCGAACAAGACGTCCACCGGGTCGTCCAGTTGGTCGGTCAGGTCGGCGACCGCTGTGTCGAAGACGACCAGCCGCGTCGCGATCGACCGCATCGACGCCAGGACCGCGCCGAACACCGACGCGTACACGACCGAGGCAGCCATCGAACCGGACTGGTCGATGCAGAGGATCACCTCCTTCTTCACGGACCGCGAGGCCCGCCCGTACCCGACCAGCCGTTCCGGCACCACCGTCCCGTACTCCGGCAGGTAGTTCTTCAGGTTGGCGGCGATCGTGCGGTTCCAGTCGATGTCCCGGTGGCGGGGCCTGCTGATGCGCGCGCTGCGGTCGAGCGCGCCGGTCAGCGTCGCGCGCGTACGGGACGCGAGGCGCTTCTCCAGGTCCTCGACGACCTTGCGCACCACGGCACGCGCGGTCTCCTTGGTCGTCTCCGGCATCGCCTGCCTGAGCGAGAGCAGCGTGCCGACCAGCTGCACGTCCGCCTCGACGGCCTCCAGCATCTCCGGTTCGAGCAGCAGCGTGGACAGCCCGAGCCGTTCGATGGCATCGCGCTGCATCACCTGCACCACGGACGACGGGAAGTACCTCCGGATGTCCCCGAGCCAGCGCGCCACCGACGGCGCCGACGCCCCGAGCCCGGCCGAACGGTCCCGGCCCCGCCCCGCCCGGTCGCCCTTGCCGTACAGCGAGCTGAGCGCACCGTCCATCGCCGCGTCCTGCCCCCGCAGCCGACACCCGGTCCCGTCGGCCGCGTCTCCCCCGAGCACGAGCCGCCACCGCCGAAGCCGCTCGTCCGCTGCGTCAGGCGCGTCAGGTGCGTCAGGCGCGTCAGGCGCGTCAGGCGCGTCAGGCGCGTCAGGCGCGTCAGGCGCGTCAGGCGCGTCAGTTGTATCTGGCGCGTCCGTTGCTGTGCCGGTCATACGGTCACCTCCGTGAGGTCGCGGGTGGTGGGGCCCGGAGTGCCCGGAGACTCCGCTCCGGGGTCGAGGCCGGGGCGGGGGTCGGCGTCGGCGTCGGCATCGGCATCGGCGTCGCTGTCGGCGTCGGCGTCGCGGGCGAGGCCGAGGAGTAGCTGCAGCACCGGCAGCACCGCGTCGGCCCGCTCCCGGTCGGGCTCCGCCGCGAATCCGCGTATGCCGGTCGTCTCCGCGATCGCACCGGCCGCGCCACCGGGCCCGCGCCGCACCAACTCCCCGAGCGTGCGCCGCACTCCGGTCTCGTACGCCGAGAACGTACGGCGCAGCAGCGGCAGTACGTCCGTGAACGCCGCGGCCGGCACCGACGTCAGCCAGGCGTCGACCAGGCCGAGCAGCCGGTCGTCGTGGATGAGCAGCATGCCGCCGCCCGTCCCACCGGAGCCCGCGCCGACGAACCCCTCGATCCACGCCGCCGCATCGGCCGGCGCCGCGCCCGCCGACAGTGCGAGCCCCATCAGCCGGGCGGCCTCGCCGTGCTCCAGCTCCCCCTCGTCAAGGAGCAGCCTGACCGCTCTGCCCCGCACCTCCCCCGGCACGGTGTCCCGCCCCCCGAGCCCCCGGAGCACGGTGTGCCAACGGCTGCGTATGCCGGTCGCGCGGTACGCCGCCGTCTCGCCGCCGTCCGGTGGCGTGCCCGGGCCCGACGCGGCCTCGTCCGGCGGCAGCGCGCCCGGGCCGGGCGGGACTTCGTCCGGCGGTGGTGGGCTCGCGGGCGCCTCGGCGAGCAGTCCCACCGCCGCGTGCACGGCCTCCACATGGCCCCTCATTTGCGCCCCGCCGTCCGCGTCCAGCCCGGCGCAGGCCGGCGGCAGGCCGACGAAGACCCGCTCGGCGAGGCCCGCGGCGACCTCGGCGAGGGAACCGGTGTCCGTGCCGCGCACGTCGCCGTAGCGGAGCGAGCGGACCAGCGCGGGCAGGGCCTGGGCGAGGTGGCCGACGTCGTTGTCCAGGGCGGCACGGTCGGCCAGCACCTGCATCACCGTCGGCAGTGCGTCCGGCAGTTCGGCGAGGAGGCAGCGCTCGGCGAGCGCGGTGACGTCGGCGAGCACCGGCGCCGCGATCGCGTCCGACTCGGCCCTCGCGGTGGCCGCCGCGAGCACCGTCGCCCCCCAGATGCCCGCCTCGGCGACCCGGACCGCCAGCTCCGGTTCCCAGCGGAGCCGCCAGCTCTCCCGGAACGTGCCGGTGGAGCCGCGCGCCACCGCCGGCGGTTCGCCCCATCCGATGCCGAGCAGCCGCAACCGGTGCAGGAGGCGGCTGCGCTCCGCGTCGGTGTCCTTGCGCAGATCGAGGTCCAGCTCCCGCTCCAGCGCCTCGGGTTTGAGGCGCAGTCGGCGCTGCGTCCTGGTCAGGTCGCGCTGGAGCGGCACGACCGGCGCCGACTCCGGCACCTCGCCGAGCACATCCCCGACGACCAGCTGGTCGTGCACCAGGGCCAGCGGCACGTCGGAGCCGTCGCACAGCACGGCACGGATCGCGTCGGTGGTCTCCGAGAGGCCGGGCAGGGGCCTGCCCCGCATGACGGCCAGGGTCTCGGCGAGCCGTACAGCCTCGATGACGTGCGCCGACGACACGCCCCTGTCCTCGTCCCTGAGCAGCCCGGCGACCTTGGTCAGCCAGCGCTCCACGGGCCTGTCCGGGGCGCGGAACAGATGCGCGTACCAGCCCGGCGAGGCGATGCCCGCTCCGTATCCGCCTGCCCGGGACAGCCTGCGGTGGGTCCAGGGCACCCAGGTCATGTCGACCTTGGCCTTGGGCAGGCCCTTCAGCAGGGCCCGGTCGGCCGTCACGGTGGTCCTGGCGGCGAGGGCGGGCACGTGCCAGGCGCCGCACACCACCGCCACCTCGTCCCCGAACTCCTTGCGGGCCGAGCGGAGTTGCAGGCGCATGTACGCCTCCCGTACCGCATCGCGCGCATGCCCGCCGTCGCCGTACCGCTCGCGCAGCGCGCCCATCGCCTCGGCGAGCGCGGCGAACGGAGCCAGCGCGTCGCCGCCCGCGTCCCGGTGCTCGACGACGTCCTCCCACCAGCGCTCCGGGTCGTCGTACCCGGCGGTCTCGGCCAGGACCGCGAGGGGATCGATCCGCAGGTTCCGCTCGCCGGTTCCGGCGGCGGGCGGGTTCGAGCCCGCCTCCAGGGGCACTTCGTCGTGGGTTCCCGGCAGCTGCTCTCCCCGCTGCGCTCCCGGTTCCTCCTCCGCGTCCCCTTGCGCGTCTCCTTCCCCGTCCCCTTCCGCGTCCTCTCGCGCGTCCCCTTCCCCGTGCTCTCGCGCGTCCCCTTCCGCGTTCTCTTCCGCGTCCTCTTCCGGCGGCCCGGCCAGGGAGTGCGCGGCCGGCAGGTCGATGAACCGGGCCGGTACGCCGCGCTCCACCGCCCAGCGCAGCGCCACCCACTCCGGTGAGAACTCGGCCAGCGGCCAGAACGCCGAGCGGGCCGGGTCGTCCGTGACGTGTGCCAGGAGCGCCACCGGCGGCCTCATCCCGTCGTCCCCGACCAGCTCCACGAGTGCGTCCGCCTCGGGCGGCCCCTCGATGAGCACGGCACGCGGCGAACGGGCGTCCAGCGCTTCCCTTACGGCACGCGCCGAGCCCGGGCCGTGGTGGCGCACCCCCAACAGCCAGGGCCCGTCGGCCCGTTCGCCACCGTTGTCCTGCGGGGCGCCGCCCTCACCCCCGTGCAAGGCGGCGCCCCTGTCCATGGGCCGGCGGCGGGGGCCCGGCGCCGCTTCCGCGAAGCCGTTCACGCGCTCACCTCCCGGCACGCGCGGTAGAAGTCCTTCCAGCCCTCGCGCTCGCGGACGACCGCCTCCAGGTACTCCTGCCAGACGACCCGGTCGGCGGCCGGATCCCGCACGACCGCGCCGAGAATCCCGGCGGCGACATCGGCCGGCCGCAGGATGCCGTCCCCGAAGTGGGCCGACAGGGCGAGCCCGTTGGTCACGACCGAGATGGCCTCCGCCGTGGAGAGCGTGCCGCTGGGCGACTTCACCTTCGTGCGCCCGTCGGCCGTGACCCCGTCGCGCAGCTCGCGGAAGACGGTGACGACGCGGCGGATCTCGTCGACGCCGTCCGGGACGGCGGGCAGGTCGAGCGAGCGCCCGAGCTGGTCGACCCGGCGGGAGACGATGTCCACCTCCGCCTCGACGCTCTCCGGCAGGGGCAGCACGACCGTGTTGAAGCGGCGGCGCAGCGCGCTCGACAGCTCGTTCACCCCGCGGTCGCGGTCGTTGGCCGTGGCGATCAGGTTGAATCCGCGTACCCCCTGCACCTCCTGCCCCAACTCCGCTATGGGCAGGGTCTTCTCGGACAGGATGGTGATCAGGGTGTCCTGCACGTCCGCCGGGATGCGGGTCAGCTCCTCCACCCGCGCCGTCATCCCCTCGGCCATCGCCCGCATGACGGGGCTGGGCACGAGCGCGTCCCGGCTCGGGCCGTGGGCGAGCAGCTGCGCGTAGTTCCAGCCGTACCGGATCGCCTCTTCCGGCGTGCCTGCCGTGCCCTGGACCAGGAGCGTCGAGTCACCGCTCACGGCGGCCGCCAGGTGCTCGGACACCCAGGTCTTCGCGGTGCCGGGGACACCGAGGAGAAGCAGGGCGCGGTCCGTGGCCAGGGTGGTCACGGCGACCTCGACGATGCGCCGCGGGCCCACGTACTTCGGCGTGATCACCGTGCCGTCCGGCAGCGTGCCGCCCAGCAGATACGTCGCCACGGCCCACGGCGAGAGGCGCCAGCGCGCCGGCCGCGGACGGTCGTCGGCCGCCGCCAGCGCCTTCAGCTCGTCTGCGAACGCGTCCTCGGCGTGCGGCCGCAGCGCTTCCGCACCGTCCGCTCGCAGCGCGCCCGCATCGTCCTTCGTGCCGTTCACGGCGGTGTTGACGGACACAGTCATGGATCCCCCTCCAAATGCGCAGGACTGAGCACCTCGACGTTCACCGGGCCGCGGCCCGAGCTGATCGCCGGTTGTGGTCTCCACCGTGCACCACGCCACTGACAATCGGCCGTCGTTGCTGGTCAGGGGCGAAATGGGGGTGGGCGGAGGGGAGTTGAGGCGGTCGGCCGACCCGGCTTCGACGGAGGCGGGCTTTCCGGTTCCGGCGGACTTTCCCGTTCCGGCTCTCCGGTTCCGCCGGACTGCTCCGTTCCGCCGGACTGCTCCGTTCCGCCGGACTGCTCCGTTCCGCCGGACTGCTGCATTCCGCCGGACTGCTGCATTCCGGCGGACTGCTGCGTTCCCCCGGACTGACCCGTTCCGCCGGACTGACCCGTTCCGGCTGGCCTCCGGCTCCGGCCGCGACCGTCCGCGGCCTCGCCGTCGAGCATCGTTTCCCCAGCTCAGAGCCGATTGTCAGTGGCAGGCCCTAACGTCGCAGACATGAATCAGCAGGGGGTGCGCTGGACGGCTGATCAGGTGCTCGCACTGGCTCCTGACGCCGCGTCACGCAAGGCGGGAAGCAAGCTGGGCGCGGCCGGGCCGTGGTCCGAGGCGGGGAATTCGAGCGAGGGGGTGGTGTGGGGCCTGTGCAAGGGCAGCGGCAGCAAGCCGTACCAAACGGTCGTGGATACCACGGGCCCCGCGTACAAGTGCAGTTGCCCGAGCAGGAAGTTCCCGTGCAAGCACGCGCTCGGCCTGCTGCTGCTCTGGGCGGGACCGGACGGCGCGGACGGCACGGTTCCGCAGGCGCAGCCGCCGGAGTGGGCGGAGCAGTGGCTGACCGACCGACGCAAGCGGGCGGCCAAGCAGGAGGAGTCAACTCCAGGGGCAGGCAGGGGCGGGGACGCGGAGGCGGCCCGCCGTCGAGCCGAGCGGCGGGCCGAGCGGGCCACGGCGGGGACGACCGATCTGGAGCAGCGCCTGACCGATCTGCTGCGCGGCGGCCTCGCAGGCGCCGAGCGGGCGGGGTACGGACCGTGGGAGGAGACGGCCCGCCGCATGGTGGACGCCCAGGTGCCCGGACTCGCCTCGCGCGTACAGGAGTTGGGGGCCCTCCCGGGCTCGGGCGCCGGATGGCCGGTGCGGATGCTGGAGGAGTGCGCCCTGCTCCACCTGCTGGATCAGGCCTGGCTGAGGCGCGATGAACTGCCCGGACCGCTCGCGGCCACCGTGCGTACGCGGCTCGGCCTGCCCACGTCGGCGGACGGCCCACCGGTGCGGGACCAGTGGCTGGTCCTGGCCCAGTACGACTCGGCCGAGGCCAAGCTGACCACGCGGCGCATCTGGTTGTACGGGGCCGAGTCGGGTCGCACTGCACTGGTGCTGTCCTTCGGGGCGGCGGGGCGGGCTCCGGAGCTCGCGCTTCCGGTGGGGCTCGCGCTGGACGCGGAGCTGTCCCCCTATCCGGGTGCCGGCCAGCTGCGGGCCGCCCTCGGCGAACGCTTCGCGGCCCCGGTGCCGACCCCGCTTCGCCCGGCGGGCACGGGCATCGCTGACGCCACGGCGGCGTACGGCATCGCGTTGCGCGACGACCCGTGGCTGGACTCGTGGCCGGTCACCCTGGGGGATGTGGTTCCCGTCCAGGAGGAGCACGGCGATGGTTGGCAACTCGCCGACGCAGCAGGTGAGCTCGCTCTTCCACTGTCGGACAGGGCCGTTTCCCGGCCGGGACTGTGGAAGCTCGTCGCGGTCTCGGGCGGCGCACCGGTCACCGTGTTCGGCGAGTGCGGACACGGCGGCTTCACCCCTCTTACCGCCTGGCCCACGGAGCCCGGCGCCGAGGCGATATCGCTCAACTGAAGCCGGGCTGCGCGCCCGGCCTCGACTCCCGCGCCTCTCCCGCAAGTTCCCGATGCCCGGAGTACCGCATGAACGCGACGCCCACCGACCACACCCGCCCTGCTCACACCACCACCGCCTCGGCCACCGCCTCGGCCACCGCCTCCACCGCGCCCACTTCCACCTCCGGCTCCGGACCCGACCCCGGACCCGGCCCCGGTCCCGGTCCCGGTCCCGGACCCGGACCCGACCTCAGCCCCGGTCGCGAGCCCAGCCCCGCCCCCGACGCCCGCCCCGGCGGTGGCCCCGGCAGCCCCGGCTGCCACGGCACGCCCTGGGAGGAACTCGTCACCTCCGCCCTGCTCGGCACCGACCGGCGCAGGCCACCCGTGGACGTGCCGCCCGGGAAGGACCTGCCCGCCGCCCTGCTCGACGCGGCGGCCGTGGAAACCGTGCGACGCCGCGCAGGACTGCGGCCCGCCCCGGCCGCCGCCCCGCCCGAACGTGCCGCAGCCGATCCGAGGCCACCGTTGCCCGCGGCCGCCCGGCGCCGCCTCGCCCTCCTCCTCGCCGACCGGCCCGGCACCGGTGGCGGGCGGCGCGGTACCGCCCCGGACCTGACGGAGCTGCTGCCGCAGTGGCTGGCGGTGGCCAACGACCACGGGTACGCCGCGCCCGCCGAGCTGCTGCCCGCACTGCTCGACGCGGCCCGTGGCCGTACCGACCTGAGGCCGCAGACGCTGCACTTCGCCGGTCCACGGGCGCTGTGGCTGGCCCGGCTCAACCCCGACTGGAAGTTCGCGCTGCGCACGTCGCCGGGAGGTAACGCGCTGCCCGACACCAGGGACATCGATGCGGTGCAACGGCTGTGGGGGGAGGGCCTGTTCGCGGAACGGGTCGCCCTGCTGGCCGCAGTGCGGGCCGACGATCCCGAGGCCGCCCGCGAGCTGCTTGGCGGCAGCTGGTCCACCGAGCGGGCCGAGGACCGCCTGATGTTCCTCGACTCGCTGCGCGCCGGGCTGTCCGACGGCGACGAGCCGTTCCTGGAGCGCGCGCTGTCCGACCGCAGTCGGAACGTCCGGGCCACCGCCGCCGAGCTGCTGTCGGCGCTGCCGAGCTCGGCGCTGGCCACGCGCATGGCGGACCGCGCGTCCTCCTGCGTGGCCATGGACCAGACACGCACCGGCATCACGGTGGAGGCCCCGCACGCCTGCGACGCCGCGATGGAACGCGACGGAGTCGTGCCCCAGGCGCCGCCCGGCAGAGGCCAACGCGCCTGGTGGCTTGGCCAGTTGGTGGAGGCGACACCGCTCGCCACCTGGCCGGCGCGCCTGGGCGGTCGCAGCGCCGAGGAGATCACGGCCCTTCCGGTGCAGGACGAGTGGCGCCCCGAGCTGCACACCGCATGGTGTCGTGCGGCCGTACGACAGCGGGACGCCGGCTGGGCTCGGGCGCTGCTCGGCGTGCCCTCCGCCCCGGAGGCCGGGGGGCCCGGCGCGGTGTCTCTCGCCGAGCGGGCCAAGCTTCTGGCGGTGCTCCCGGCCGCCGAGCGGGCCGACTGGGTCGCCGGGTTCATCGACGCACACGGCCTGTCCGAGGCGTTCCAGCTGCTCGGGGTGTGCACCCTGCCCTGGTCGGGCACGCTGGGCCGGGCGGTCGTCGACGCCCTCAACATCGCTCGGGACGCGGGCAGTTACCCCTGGAGCTTCAGCGGGGTGATGGGACTGGCGGAGCGCTGCCTCGATCCCGCCGAGACCAGCCGCCTGGAGTCCCTCACCGCATTGTCCGACGAACCGGAGGACGGCGCACCGGGCGCGGTGGGCTACTGGGCAGAGGCATTCCAGCGCCTCGTCGGCACCCTGAGACTACGCGCGGCAATGGTCGCCGAGATGCATGCGCCGACCGGGTCGGCCACGCCGACCGCGCCGGGTGCCGCCCTCTGCCGTCCATGCGACCCGGGATCCGCGCCTCCGCCCGAGGGGCCGGGCACGACCAGCGGACCAGCGTCGGCCGACGCGCGCATATGACACCGCTCCGGCCTCGGCCCCGTGGAGGACCAGCCCCTCCGCCGCGGCCACACCACGGCACGCCAGCCACACCACGCGGGCCAAGCCCCACCAGCCCCCGGCCCGCCTCTCCGGCTCAGGCTCCTGTGGCCTGCCTGACGTTCGCGCGGACCCACTCCACGATCGATGTCGTCGTCGCGCCCGGCGTGAAGATCTCCGCGACGCCCTGCTCCTTGAGGGGCGCGATGTCGTCCTCCGGGATGATGCCGCCGCCGAAGACCTTGATGTCCTCCGCGTCGCGCTCCTTCAGGAGCTGGATCACCTTCGCGAAGAGGGTGTTGTGGGCCCCCGAGAGGATCGACAGGCCGATCGCGTCGGCGTCCTCCTGGATGGCGGTGTCGACCACCTGCTCCGGCGTCTGGTGCAGACCGGTGTAGATGACCTCCATACCGGCGTCGCGCAGCGCCCGCGCGATCACCTTGGCACCGCGATCGTGCCCGTCGAGTCCCGGCTTGGCGACCACCACGCGGATCGGACCGGCTGCCACACCCATCACTGCCTCCATGTACCGAGTAGCTCCTCAGGAGTCCACCACCGGCCCTGAGACCGCCCCGAGACGTCTCGCGAAAGGTGAACCAGCAGAGGAACGATGTGAACGAACGTTATCTCCAGGATCGCGTACGCGGCAGTTTCGTGGTGTGGAGGGAGGGGGAAATCACATGGTGAGACGCGTTCGCCGGGCGTTGCCCCAGGGGACGGCGGCCCGACCGCCGCACCACGGGCCGGCACACGGGGACCGCGAGGAGATCGCTGCACCACCGCGCCGCCAGCCGCGCGGCACGGTGGTGCGGCGCGCCGGGCACACGGGGGCACGGAGCCGGCTCCCGCGTGCGGTTCGGGAGGTCGGCCGTGAAGGTACTGCCCGTACTGCTGTCGACGTTCGAGTCCTGCCTGCGCCGCCCCGGGCTGCTCCCTCACGGACAGCATCTGCGTTTCTCCACCGCACTGTTGAAGGCATCGGCGCTGGAGCTGGCCATCCTGGCCGGGCATCTGCTCCTCTACCCCTCGGGCATCCGGCGGGAGCGGGTTCCGCAGGCGCGGGCCGAACCCGTGCGGCTGCCGAGCGCCACGGCCGAGCGGCCCGTGCTGCTGCTGCACGGCTTCATCGACAACCGTTCGGTGTTCGTGCTGCTGCGCCGCACCCTGGCCAAGGAGGGCCGGCAGCACCTCATGTCCCTCAACTACTCACCGCTGACCTACGACATCCGGGAGGCGGCGGAGCGCCTGGGCCGGCATGTGGAGGAGATCTGCGAACGCACCGGGCAGCCCGTCGTGGACATCGTCGGGCACAGCCTGGGCGGACTCATCGCCCGTTACTACGTACAGCGGCTCGGCGGCGACCTCCGGGTGCGCACGCTGGTCACGCTCGGCTCGCCGCACGGCGGCACCGATGTCGTGCCGTTGATGAGCGCACACCCGATCGTGCGCCAGATGCGCCCGGACTCCGATGTGATCGAGGAACTGAAGGAACCCGCACCGCACTGCGGGACGCGGTTCGTCAGCTTCTGGAGCGACCTCGACACGGTGATGTCACCGCTGGAGACGGCCGCCGTCGACCACCCCGACCTCAGGGCGCAGAACGTACGGGTGGCAGGAATCGGGCATCTCGCACTGCCGGTCCACCCGGCGGTCACGTCAGGCGTCCGCCAGGCCATCGACTCGGACGAGGCCCCGGCGCGGAGCGCGGGCTCGGCGGCGGTCGTGGCCTGACGCCTCGCACACGCGCCGCTACAACGCGTTGACCTGCGCCGGAGCCCACCCGCGCCACTTACGGGGCGTCAGATCCCCCCGTCGAGACGACGTCGATGCGTCCGATGGTCGAACGCTCTCCGAACGCAGCACCAAAGCTCTGCCCACAGTCCGCCGAAAGGCGGCCGATTGCCCGTTTCCTGAAGCCGGGAAACCTCCCGAAGATTGTCGCCGTCGCGTACCGCCGGGTACAGTCACCGCACTGCTCTGCCCCCCGCTGTCGAGGCGAAAGAGAAGTTGGTGAACGACCAGCACGGCTATGCCGCCGGTTACGACGGCTACACCACCGGTGCCTTCGACACCACCTCTTTTGACGCCGACCCGCTGTTCGGCACGATGCCGGGAGAGACCGGCGCGTACGACGCCGGACAGAGCGGCCAGTGGGACAACAACCAGTGGGCGACGGCCGGCCACGCGGCCTACGACCCGCACAATGCGGGCAGTTACGCCACCGGCAGCTACGACACGACCGCCATGTGGGCGACGGGCGGGTACCAGCCACTCGCCGACATCCCCGGGCAGCCGCTGGCCGACATCCCCGCGCAGCCCGGTCCGCAGGCCGCCGATCAGTGGGACGCCGCCGGCCAGTGGCAGAACCAGGACTTCGAGCAGCCGACCGGCCTGGAGCACGGGCAGTCGTTCCTGGAGACGGGCGCGTACGACGCCACCGCGTGGAACGTCGGCGGAGCCGTTCCTTCCGCCCACGCCGCCACCGCCGCGCCCGCCGATCCCTACGACGTGTACGGCGCCACCGACGTCTACGGCACCACGACGTTCGACACCCCGAACTTCGACGGCGCGAACCTCGACGCCCCGAACTTCGACACCCCGAACTTCGACGGCCAGGCCGCGGCGGGCGCGGGTTTCGAGACGCAGGCCGCCCCCGTCTTCGACCCGCTCGCCTTCGAGACGCAGACCTTCGACCCCATCGAACAGTCCGCCCAGGACGAGCACGCGGCGGCCGAACACCCCGTCACCGCACCGGAGTTCAGCCCGAGCGAGTTCAGCAAGCCCGCCGGGGCCGGGGACGGGGTCTCGCTGCCGAGCCAGGTCGACGCGGCGGACGCGGCCGATGCCGCCGACGCGCCCTTCGCCGACCCGGTCACCCCGGTCGCCCCTGTCGCGCCGGCCGGGCCCTCGCCCCGCAGCCGTAGTCGCCGTCGGGCACCCGCCAAACGTTCCGCGCTGCTGACGGTCGCCGTGCCGTCCGTGTGCGCGCTCGGCGTCGCGGGCATCGCGGCCGCGTCCGTGGCCGGCGGTATGAGCGACGAACCGGCCGACACGCAGACCCAGGCCGCGCCCGACCCGACCACGGTCAAGCCGTCCACGGCCAACAACAAGCTGGACACCCAGCTCGCCAACCTCTCCGCGGACGCCGACGACTTCGCCGACCGGGCCAGCCGTACGCAGGAACGCATCGACCTCAAGGAACGCCAGGAGGCCGAGCGCAAGCGGAAGGCCGCCGAGGCCGCGCGCAAGGAGGCGATGCGGCCGAAGTTCGCGCTGCCGGTGAAGCAGCACGGGCTGAGCGCATACTACGGACAGTCCGGGATCAACTGGATGTCCACGCACTCGGGCATCGACTTCCCGGTTTCGTACGGCACTCCCGTACTGGCCGCGGCGGACGGCACCGTACGGACGCAGTGGAATCCCGCCTACGGGAACATGGCGATCGTGACGACCGCCGACGGCACGGAACTCTGGTACTGCCATCTCTCCAGTACGAAGATCCGCAGCGGTTCCGTGAAGGCCGGCGACACCATCGCGTACTCCGGCAATTCCGGTAACTCGACCGGCCCGCACCTGCACTTCGAGGTGCGCCCCGGCGGCGGCTCGGCGATCGACCCGCTGCCGTGGCTGCGCAGCCACGGCCTCGACCCGACCTGATCCCGGCCGAACTCCGGCCCGCGAACTCGCCTCGGGCGCCTCTTGCCAGAGGCACCCCTTGCGCCAGAGGCGCCCCCTCGGCAGAGGCGCCCTTCCCGTCCGTCAGAGCTTCTCGACCGGCGCGTATCTGAGCAGCAGCACCTTCGGCTTCGGGTCACCGAAGTCGATCGTCGCGCGCGCCTTGTCCCCCGCGCCCTCCACGCCGACGACCGTGCCGAGGCCGAACTGGTCGTGCGTGACCCGGTCCCCCGCCGCGAGCGAGACCACCGGCCTGTCGCCGGCGGTGCGCCGCGTCGCGAAGCCCGAAGGGCCGCCGCGGGAACGGGAGGACGAGAGCGAGGAGACGACCGAGCCGGCCGGGCCGCGCGAGGGCGGCGGCGCGGCGGGGCCGGTGCGCTTCCAGTCCAGGTGCTGGTCGGGGATCTCCTCCAGGAAGCGCGACGGCGGGTTGTACGAGGGCTGGCCCCAGGCCGAGCGCATCGTGGACCGCGTCAGATAGAGGCGTTCGCGGGCGCGCGTGATGCCCACGTACGCGAGGCGGCGCTCCTCCTCCAGCTCCTTGACCTGGCCGAGCGAGCGCATGTGCGGGAAGACGCCGTCCTCCATGCCGGTCAGGAAGACCACCGGGAATTCCAGGCCCTTCGCGGTGTGCAGGGTCATCAGGGTGATGACGCCGGAGCCGTCGTCGTCCTCGTCGGGGATCTGGTCGGAGTCGGCGACGAGGGCGACCTTCTCCAGGAAGTCCGCGAGGGTGCCCTGCTCGCCCTCTTCCCGCTCCTGCTCGAACTCCAGGGCCACGGCGGCGAGTTCCTGGAGGTTCTCGATGCGGGTCTCGTCCTGCGGGTCGGTCGAGGACTGCAACTCGGCGAGATATCCGGTGCGTTCGAGGACGGCCTCCAGGACCGTGGCCGGTCCGGCGCCGGATTCGACGATCGTACGGAGCTCCTCCATCAGCGTGTTGAAGCGGCGGACGGCATTGGCGGAGCGGGCCGCCATGCCGTACGCCTCGTCGACACGCTTCAGGGCCTGCGGGAAGCTGATCTTCTCGCGCAGCGACAGCGCGTCGATCATCGCCTCGGCGCGGTCGCCGATGCCGCGCTTGGGGACGTTGAGGATACGGCGCAGCGGAACCGCGTCCTCCGGGTTGGCGAGGACGCGGAGGTAGGCCAGGACGTCCCTGACCTCCTTGCGCTCGTAGAAGCGGACGCCGCCGACGACCTTGTAGGGCAGGCCGACGCGGATGAAGATCTCTTCAAAGACACGGGACTGGGCGTTCGTACGGTAGAAGACCGCGACGTCTCCGGCCTTCGCGTCGCCCGCGTCCGTGAGGCGGTCGATCTCCTCGGCGACGAACTGCGCTTCGTCGTGCTCGGTGTCCGCGACGTACCCGCTGATGCGGGCGCCTTCGCCGGCCTTGGTCCACAGGTTCTTGGGGCGGCGGCTCTCGTTGCGCTCGATGACGGCGTTGGCGGCGGAGAGGATCGTCTGCGTGGAGCGGTAGTTCTGCTCCAGGAGGATCGTCGTCGCGTCCGGGTAGTCCTCCTCGAACTGGAGGATGTTGCGGATGGTGGCGCCGCGGAAGGCGTAGATCGACTGGTCCGCGTCACCCACCACGCACAGTTCGGCGGGCTCGATGGCGGGCGCGCCGTCGGCCACCGGCTCGCCGTTCCCCACCAGCTCGCGCACCAGGGCGTACTGGGCGTGGTTGGTGTCCTGGTACTCGTCGACCATGACGTGGCGGAAGCGGCGGCGGTAGTGCTCGGCGACGTCCGGGAAGGCCTGGAGCAGGTGGACCGTCGTCATGATCAGGTCGTCGAAGTCCAGGGCGTTGGCCTCGCGGAGGCGCTGCTGGTACATCGTGTACGCCTGCGCCAGGGTCTTCTCGAAACCTCCCCCAGCCTCCGTCTGGGAGGTGCCCCCAGCCGCCTGGCCCGCGAAAGTCTCCTCGTCGATGAGCTCGTTCTTGAGGTTGGAGACCTTGGCGCTGAACGACTTCGGCGGGAACTTCTTCGGGTCGAGGTCCAGGTCCCGGCAGCACAGGGCCATCAGGCGCTTGGAGTCGGCGGCGTCGTAGATCGAGAACGAGGAGGTGAAGCCGAGGCGCTTGGACTCGCGGCGCAGTATCCGCACGCAGGCGCTGTGGAAGGTCATCACCCACATCGCGTTGGCGCGCGGGCCGACCAGATCCGAGACGCGCTCCTTCATCTCGCCCGCTGCCTTGTTCGTGAACGTGATCGCGAGGATTTGGCCCGGGTGGACGTCCCGCTCCGCGAGGAGGTGCGCGATGCGGTGCGTGAGGACGCGGGTCTTGCCGGAGCCCGCGCCCGCGACGATGAGCAGCGGGGAGCCGGAGTGGACGACGGCCGCGCGCTGGTTGTCGTTCAGCCCTTCGAGCAGGGTCGCCGGATCGACCGCGGGGCGGGGGGCGCCGTCGCGGTAGTACGCGTCCCTGGGCGGGGGCGCGTCGAAGCGGCCGCCGAAGAGGTCGTCCGGAATCTCTTCCGGAGCGGGCTCCTCGGGCGGCGGCGGAGGCCCGTGGTCCTTGGGCTGCAGGTCCGCCAGGAAGCTGTCGTCAAAGAGGCTGCTCATCGCCTACCGAGTCTAGGCGGACCCACTGACACCCCGACCCCGGTTCCCGCAGACCGCCCGGTCCAGCCCCGCGACCTCGTGTTCACACGCTCACACAGAGCGAAAGTCACGAAAATGTATCGGGCCTATCGGACACCAACCTTCACAGCTGCCACACGAGTTGGCTACTTTGCCTTCGGGCCGCACGTCCCCCCGCCGGCGAGAAACGCCGGGAGCGCGCGGCCTGCGCCGAGTCCGGTGCGCTCCCCGCGGGCAGCCGGAGCCGGGGACCCACCTTGATCTTTGGGGTGAATCGGTCCCGTACAAGAGCACAACGTACGAGACCGTAGGGCAGCCCTTCCGAACGATTCGCCCGAACCCGACAGCTAACCCGGTAGGCGGCCAACGGAAGGAGCGCCTCCTTTGGCGTCGCACCGCAAGCCGCGGTCCAGGCCGGGTCTCGTACGGACGTCCCAGGCCGTCGGCATCACCACCGCCGCACTCACCTCCGTCGCCCTGCTGTCGCAGACCGCGGGCGCCGCGCCGGCCGAGCCGAAACCCTCGCTCGAAGAGGTCCAGAAGAAAGTCGACGACCTGTACCGGCAGGCAGGCGTCGCGACCCAGAAGTACAACGCCGCCAAGGAGCGCACCGACCGGCAGCGCGGCGAGGTCGACGGGCTGCTCGACCAGGTCGCCGAGCGCGCCGACAAGGTCAACGAAGCGCGCCGCGAGCTCGGTTCACTCGCCGCGGCCCAGTACCGCAAAGGCGGCATGTCCGAGACCGCGCACCTGCTGCTGGCCGACGATCCGCAGTCGATGTTCGACCAGCGGCAGCTGATGCGCCGCCTCAGCGACCGCCAGCAGCGGGCCGTCGACGACTACGAGGCGCTGCAGCGCAAGGCGTCCGCCGAGCGCGGCAAGGCGCAGAAGAGCCTGGAGTCGCTCACCGAGTCGCAGGCCGACCTCAAGGAGAGCAAGCGGGCCGTGCAGGCCAAGCTCTCCGAGGCGCGCGAACTGCTCTCGAAGCTGACCGCCGAGGAGAAGGCGCGGCTCGCCGCGATCGAGCGGAGAAAGGAGGCGGCGGCCAAGCGCAAGGCCGAGGAACTGGCCCGCAAGCAGGCCGAGGAGGAGCGGCGGCGCAAGGCCGAGGAGGCGGCCCGTCAGGAGGAGGAGCAGGGCTCCGGGTCCGGGTCTGGGTCCGATTCCGGTTCCGGTTCGGGTTCCGGGTCCGGGTCCGATGCGGGCGCCGGCACCTCGTACGCCGCCAAGGCGCAGAAGGTGATCGCTTTCGCGGAGGCGCAGATCGGCAAGCCGTACGTCTGGGGCGCCACCGGGCCCGACTCGTACGACTGCTCCGGGCTCACGCAGGACGCCTGGAAGACCGCGGGGATCTCGCTGCCGCGCACCACCTGGGACCAGGTGAAGGTCGGCACGACCGTGAAGACCGCCGACGCGCAACCCGGTGACCTGGTGTTCTTCTACGACGACATCAGCCACGTCGGGATCTACATCGGCGGCGGCAAGATGATCCACGCGCCGAAGCCGGGCGCGAACGTACGCACCGAGTCGATCTACTACATGCCGATCCACAGTGTGGTGCGACCCGCGTAACGCCGCCGCCGACTGCCGCTGCCGACTGCCTCTGCCGGTGACCGCCTCTGACCGGCAGAAGGGCCCGGACCGCCGTCGCGGTCCGGGCCCTTCGTCGCATGTTCGGGGGTTCTCAGGTCCAGAGGGTCGCGATGAAGATGTTCACGGTGGTCAGCGCGCCGACCGTCACGAACATCCCCTTGTCGACCTTCTCCTCGTCGCGCTTCACGTACACGAGGCCGAGGATCACGATCAGCAGCGCGAGCTTCACGCCGATCTTGATGTTGTCGACCGTGGCGCCGTCGGCCTGGTTGAGGCCGACCAGGGCCACGCCGGTGACCAGCATCGTCAGCGCGCCGTGCAGCATCGCGGGGGTGAAGCGTGCCGTGCCCGCGCCCATCGCCTTCAGCTGGCTCAGGAAGCCGCCGAGGAGCGAGGCGATACCGATGATGTGCAGGGCGACGAACACGTTGATGAGTACGTCCATGGTTCGGAGCCTAACGGGGCCCATAGCAGCGCTCGGCAGGCAGGTCCGGCCGGACGGGCCCAACGGTCGCGGGAGGGCCGAAAACCGGCACCACGCGCGCGTGCGCGCGGTCAGTTGCGGTCAGGGTCCACTCTCTGCGGCCAGTTGCGCACATTCCGTCACCACCTCGTGACGCTGAGGTTTAGCGTCCTTGGCCAGGTGACCGGCGCACCACCGCCGCCCCCGCCCCGTAGGGCGGCATGCCGGTCACCCCCGCCGAGAAGTCCGGCGGCGGCCCGCTCCCCGTACGGGCCGCCGCCGGACGCGTCGGGCAGACCGGACACGTAAGGAAGAAGTGGATCGTGGCCGCGCAGCGCAAACACCAAAAACCCAGGCACCGCTCGATCAGTGGCCATACGGCCCGCACCGCCGCCACCCTGGCGCTCGCCTCGGCGGCCTCCGCCGGCGCACTCGAAGGAACCGGGCAGGCGGAGCCCCGGCTCACCGCGGCCCAGGTGAAGGCCAAGGTCGACAAGCTCTACCACGAGGCGGAGATCGCCACCGAGCAGTACAACGGCGTCAAGGAGCGGGCGAAGGCCGCCGCGGACCGCGTCGACACGCTGCAGGACGAGGCCGCCCGCAGGACCGAGCGCCTCAACTCCGCGCGCACCGAGCTCGGTTCGGCCGCCGCCGCGCAGTACCGCACCGGCGCGATCGCCCCCTCCATGCGGCTCGCGCTCGCCTCCGACCCGGACGACTATCTGGACCGGGCGATGCTCGCCGACCGCGCGGGCGTCCGGCAGGCCGCCGCCGTCCGGAGCGTCCAGGGGCAGCTGCGCGAACTCGACCGGCTGCACGCCGAGGCCGGCCGCAAGAGCGACGAACTCGGGAAGCACCGGGCGAAGTTGCGCAAGCACAAGAAGGACATCAACGCGAAGCTGGCCTCCGCCCAGCGCCTCCTCGACCGGCTCACCGCCGCCGAACGCCGGCAGGTCACCGACGGCCTGCACGGCGGCAGCGGCGACGCCCGCGCCTCCCGAGGCCTGCCGCGCGACCTCGCCCGCGACCTCGCCCGCGGCTCCGTCAACGCCCCCAACTCACGTGCCGCACAGGCTGTTTCGTACGCGTATGACGCGCTCGGCAGCCCCTATGTGTGGGGCGCGTCCGGGCCGAACTCCTTCGACTGCTCCGGGCTCACCCAGGCCGCGTACCGCTCGACGGGCGTCTCCCTGCCGCGGACCACGTACACCCAGATCAACGCCGGGCGGCGCGTCGCACGCTCCGAACTCGCCCCTGGTGACCTGGTGTTCTTCTACTCCGGCGTCAGTCACGTGGGCCTCTATGTGGGCAATGGGCAGATGATTCACGCCCCCAACCCGAACGCCCCGGTCCGGGTCGCCCCGGTGGACTCGATGCCGTTCTCGGGGGCCACGCGGGTGGCTTGAGCGCTGCTACTGCTCCGCCGGTCTCAGATCGCCCAGCGGCAGCCACATCTTCACGTCGTCGACACGCTCCTCACCCACCGCGATACCGCCCGGGAGCCTGCCCCACTCGCGGAAGCCGAGGCGGGTGTACAGCTCGATGGCCGAGCGGTTGTTGCCACGCACGCCCAGCGTCATCAGCTCCAGGCCCGCCGTACGCGCGTGCTCCACAAGGCCGGCGACCAGCCGCTGGCCGAGGCCGAGTCCGCGCGCCGCCGGATGCGTCATCAACTGCCGCAGCTCACCGCTGTGCCGGTACGTGGCGACCGCGCCGCGCCGCTGCCACAGGCCGCAGCCCGCGACCCGGCCGTCGACCGTGGCCACCGCGAACGCCGCGTCACCGGCCCGCACATCGGCGAGCACGGCGCCCAGCCAGGCGTCGGTCTCGTCCCTCGGCGGCGGGGCGAGATAGCCGACAGCGCCGCCGTCCGCCGTGACATCGCCTATCAACCGGTGGATTCCGACCTGGAGTTGAGCCTCCTCCTCGGTCGGCCAGACGAGGGCGAGCTGCGGGCGGGTCCTGGCGGGAGCGCCGGAGGAGATGTTCATGGTCAGCCATGCTAGGTGCACCGCCGACGTTGCCCGAAGTTGTCCACAGGCCCTCGCGGAGGGTTATCCACAGGCCGTCCGGGCGGGAACGTCCGTGCGGTACGTTCGCCCGCATGTCCCGCCTTCCTCTCCCTCCGGCCGCGCGGCGTGTCAGACCAGCCGCCTGGCCGTGGCCCACCGCGTCAGCTCATGCCGGTTGGACAGCTGCAACTTCCGCAGTACGGCCGAGACATGGGACTCGACCGTCTTCACCGAGATGAACAGCTGCTTGGCGATCTCCTTGTACGCATACCCACGGGCGATCAGGCGCAGCACCTCGCGCTCCCGCTGAGTGAGCCGGTCCAGGTCCTCGTCGACCGGCGGGGAGTCCGTCGACGCGAAGGCGTCCAGGACGAAGCCGGCCAGGCGCGGCGAGAACACCGCATCGCCTTCCTGCACACGGAAGATGGAGTCGACCAGGGCGGTGCCGGTGATCGTCTTCGTCACGTACCCCCGCGCGCCGCCGCGGATCACGCCGATGACGTCCTCGGCGGCGTCCGAGACCGACAGGGCGAGGAAACGCACCGGCTCCTCGGCGTCGGCCATGAGCGGGGCGCAGCGCCGCAGCACCTCGACGCCGCCGCCGCCCGGCAGGTGCACATCGAGCAGCACAACCTCGGGGCGCGTCGCCGTGATGACGGTGACGGCCTGCTCCACGTCGGCGGCCTCGCCGACGACTTCGACGCCCGTGACGTCCGTACGGCCGATCTCCGCCTGGACCCCCGCGCGGAACATCCGGTGGTCGTCGACGAGGACGACCCGTGCGCGGCGCGCGCCGGGCTCACGCTCGGGCTCGCCCTGCGTCTGTTCGGTCGCGTCACTCATGCCGTGGTCGCCCTCTCCATCTCCAACTCGACTTCCGTGCCCCCGCCGGGCACCGCGCGCAGCCGGGCCGCGCCGCCGTTGCGCTGCATGCGGCCGATGATCGATTCCCGTACCCCCATGCGGTCCGCCGGCACCGCGTCCAGGTCGAAGCCCGGCCCGCGGTCGCGCACCGACACGAACACCGTCTGCCCCTCGACCTCCGCGAAGACCTGCACGGCGCCGCCCTCGCCACCGTACTTGGCGGCGTTGACCATCGCCTCCCGCGCGGCCTGGAGTTGGGCGGAGAGCCTGTCGTCCAGCTCGCAGTCGCCGACGACGACCACCTCGATGGGGACGCCGTACTTGTCCTCCACCTCGGCGGCCGCGGTGCGCACCGAGTCGGCGAGGTTCTCCGGCTCGTTCTCGTCGTCCATGCCGGTGGGTCTGTAGAGCCAGGTGCGCAGGTCGCGCTCCTGGGCGCGGGCCAGCCTGCGGACCTCGCCCGGGCTCTCCGCGTTGCGCTGGATCAGGGTCAGGGTGTGCAGCACCGAGTCGTGCACGTGCGCGGCGACCTCGGCGCGCTCCTGGGCCCGGATGCGCATCAGGCGTTCCTCGGAGAGGTCCTGCGTCATCCGTACGAGGTAGGGGCCGGCGAGCAACGCTATGCCCACCACCACGGCGAGGGCCGCCTGCAGCACGGCGCCGAGGTTCTGGAGTGAGCCCTGCAGCACGAAGATGCCGGTGACTCCGGTGCCGACGAGGACGACTCCGGCGGCGGTGCGCGCCAGGTTCAGCGTGCGCCTGCGGCGGCCGACCTCCATCCAGCGGGCCCTGCGGGCGTTGTCCGCCTGCCGCCAGACCAGGGCCACACCGGCGGCCATGAGGAGCATCGGCCACAGATAGACCTTGCCGGGGCCGCTGACGTCGACGCTGCTGACGAAGATCGTCGCCACGACGACCATGGCGAGCAGCGCGATCAACTGCCCCCTGTCGACCTTGCGGACGACGAGCTTGCGGCGGCCGTCGGGGCCGGTCTCCGTGGTGACGACGGGCTGCCGCTCGGCCGCCCCGGCCGCCCCCGCCCCGCCGGACACACCGGCGCCTCCGGCGCCCCCGACAACCCCGACGCCGCCGACACTTCCGACGCCCCCGACGCCCCCGACGCCTCCGACGCCTCCGACACCGAGCGGGACGAAGAACCAGAAGGCGGCGTACAGCAGCGCGCCCAGGCCGTCAGCGAGGAAGAGGCCGACGAAGACGAGGCGCACCCAGATCACCGGCAGCCCGAGATGCCCCGCGAGCCCTCGCGCCACTCCCCCGAGCCAGCGGCCCTCGCCGCTGCGGTAGAGCTTGCGCAGCGGCTGCGGATCCTCGGTGGCGGGAGCAGGGGTCGGCATGTCATCGATGGTCACACGCTGTGGGGCGGAAGACATCAGGGTCCGACCCCGAGGCGTCCCTGATCTCCTGACCGATCTCCTGACCCCGATTCGGCGATCTTCTGGCTCTGTTTCGGCCTCCGGCCCCCGGTCTCCGTCCCCCGGTCTCCGGCCCCCGGTCTCCGGCCCCCGGTCTCCGGCCTCCGGCCTCCGGTCTCCGGCCTCCGGCCCTTGGACCTTCGACCTTGGGACTGGGGCCCCGGGCCCACGGGCGTGCGGCGCCCGCGACCCGGCCGCGCGCCCCTGACCCGCGCCCCGAGCGCCCCGCACAGGTCTCGGGGTCGGATCTCAGGGTCGTACCAGGGTCGTCCCGCCTGCCGAAGCCGGTCCCGCCGCGTCACCATGGACACATGAACGATCAGGACCTGGCCGGGGCGGGCGCCGCCGAGCCGAGCGCCCCGCCGGGGCTTCGCCGCGAGCGGTCGCACCGCATGCTCGGCGGAGTCTGCTCGGGCCTCGGCCGGCACTGCGACATGGACCCGGTGATCTTCCGCATCGGCCTCGCCGTGCTCGCCGTCACCGGCGGTCTCGGTCTGATCTTCTACGGCTTCGCGTGGCTGCTGCTCCCGCTCGACGGGGACCTCGACGGGGACGAGGAGAGCGAGGGCCGCAAGCTGCTCACCGGCCGGGTCTCCGGCGCCGGCCTGTCCGCCCTGCTCTGCGCGCTCATAGGCTGCGGGGTGTTCCTGTCCATGCTGAACAACGGCGGGGTGCTGACCTTCGCCGTGGTGCTCGCCCTGCTGCTCGCGGGCGCGGGGTACTGGTCGCAGGCCCGCCGCGCCACCGAAGCCGCCCCGGTCGCGACGCAGACGGTGGCCGACGTCCCGCCGGAGGCCAAGGCCCCGCCGGTCGCCGGGGTCACGTCCTGGTGGCGCGACCCGATAGTGAAGGACGGCACGCACGACGGCGACACGGGGTACACGTGGGGCCCTATCGACTTCATCGACGGCAGCAAGTACCCATTCGTCCCCTTCCCGCCCGGCCCCTTCCACGGCACCCACCGGCAGACCGTTCCCGAGGCCGCCGAGCCGAAGCCGCGCGGGCCGCGCTGGATCGGCGGCTGGGTCCTGCTGCTCGCCCTGCTCGCCGGGGCGCTCGGCACGGGGCTCACGTGGACCGGCCAGGGGGGCGCGGGCTCGCTCGGCCTCAGCCTGCAGGCGGGCCTGGCCTGCGCGCTCGCCGTGTTCGGCCTGGGCATCACGGTAAGCGCGTTCCTGGGGCGTACGGGCGCGGGCTCGCTCGTCCTCGCGGTGCTCACGGCGGGCCTGCTGGCGGTGGCGACGGTCCTGCCGGAGAACATCGGGACGAGCTGGACGCGCACGGAGTGGCACCCCACCGGGACCGCGCAGGTACGGCCGGTCTACGAAGTGGGCTCGGGCGTCGGCACCCTCGACCTCACGGGGCTCGACCTGCGCAAGGGCCAGACGATACGGACGGCAGCCGAGGTCGGGGCGGGCCAGGTGGAGGTCGTCGTACCGAAAGACGTGACCGTGCGCCTGACGGCCGAGGTGGGCGTCGGCGACATCCGGTTGCCGGGCGAGGCCCCCGACGACGTGGACATCGCCCCCGGCCAGGAACGCCGCACCACGCTCAGACCCCCCGACGGCACGCCCGAGGCCGGCACGGTCGACCTGAGACTCGAAGTGGGCGTCGGACAGGCGGAGGTGAGACGTGAGACCCCGTGACCACGAGACGGAAGACCCGGCACCGGACAGCCCCAGACCACCCGCACACGCACACGCACCGGCACCCGCACCCACACCCACACCCACGCCCACACCCACACTCACACTCACACCCACACCATCGGGTAGCCCCGACCCGCCCCCCAAGGAGACCCGTATGCTGAGGCACGAGTTTCAGCCGGGAAAGCTCATCGCGGGTGCGGTGCTGCTCAGTGCGGGCGTGACCTACGCGGGAGATGCGACGGGCGCCTGGCACGTCCCGTGGTTCGTGCTGATCCCGCTGGTGTGCGGCGGTCTGATCCTCGCGGCGGTCGTGGCCGCCGTGGCCTACGGGATCCGGCGCCGGCGCTCCCGCCACAGAGCGTCGAGCGAGAACGTGGGGGCGCCCGCGAGCAGCAGCGGGAGCCAGGCCATGAGGTAGGCGAGGTCGTTGCCGAAGTAATACGGCTCCACGGCCCAGCTCACCGTCAGCCACAGGCTCAGCGAGATCAGCGCGCCGCCGAGCGCGGCCAGGCGGGTGAGGAGGCCGACCAACGTGCCGAGGCCGACGGCGAGTTCGCCGAAGCCGATCGCGTAGCCGAAGCCGACCGGGCTCTTCAGGGAGAGGTCGACCAAGGCGGGGATCGCCGAGGAGTCCCGGACGCTCTGCATGGTCTCGGCGATGGAGCCCGCGCCGGAGGCGGACATGAAGGTGGAGTCGGTGAGCTTGTCGAGGCCCGCGTAGATGAAGGTGACGCCGAGGAAGATCCGCAGGGGAAGGAGAGCGTGCCGGGTGAGGGTCGCCTTCAGGCTGCCGCCGTCGGCTCGTGCGATGAAGGGGTCGCTCCGCATGCCGTGTGCCATGGTGCCCGCCGCCTCTCGTTGATCGGCCAACAGACCATACGTACGGCAGAAGGGCCCGGCTCACCAGTACCTGGAGCCGAACGGAGCGTTCCGGGGAGGTGGCCTCAGTCGGTCACCTCGACGGCGCAGCGGTTGCTCTCCACCCCGGCCGCCGTGATGACCTGCACGTCCACACGGCCGGGCGGGATGTCGACCGGGACCGGAACGGTGAGTACCGAGTCGGTGGGATTGGTGAAGCCGCCCGGAACCGGAACGAGGGGGACGTGGACGTGCACGGGTCCGACGCGGACGACGAGGCGGGAGAGCCGGTCGGGGGCGCCGGCGCCGGGCGGCACGAATCCGGCGCCGCGGATCTCGATGTCGTCGCCGGTGCGGATCGGCGCGTCCAGGTCGCCCGGCTCGCGGGCCCGGACCACGGAGAGGATCACGGGCCGCCCGCCCTCGGCGAGCTTGCCCGCGAGATACGTGCCGGCCGAGACAAGGACCAGCAGAGCGAGCCCCCACGGCAGGTCGGGCAGCCGGCCCGGCTCGCGGGCGAGACGTACGGCAAAGAAGGCGAGGGCACCGGAGGTGACGAGGATGTACTGGACGTCGGTGAGGCTGCCGCGGCCCGCGTCGTCGGTGATCAGGTCGGAGGTGCGGGGCCGGTCGGCGGGCACCTTCTGCAGCCGCTGCGTCCGGACGCGTACTACGACGAGGCGGCGCACGAGTGCGGCGGCGGCGGAGACGACCGCCACCACGGCCAACAGGGCGGCGGACGCGTCGAGTCGGAGTCCGTCGAGCAGGGCGGAGCGCTCCCGGCCGGTGCCGGCGAGGGCGAGGCGGGCGGTGAGGAGGAGCACGGCGAAGAGGGCCAGGAGGACCCAGGCGGCGGCGACGGCGCGGGAGGTGGAGAGCCGGTTGTCCTCGCCGACGAGGGGCGCGAGCGCGCCGCCGTGCGCCCGGTGCGCGCGGCCGACGGCGAGGAGGGCGCCGCCGGTCAGGGCGGCGGCGAGGAGGCCCGCGGTACGGGCGGGCGTCCAGCCGGAGCCGATGGCGGTGAGGGCCTGGGCGAGCAGGAACAGGGTTCCGGCGGCGGCGAGGGCGATCAGGGTGCGGCGCCGCATCTGGTGCAGCCAGACCCGGCCCTCGGCGCGGCCGCGCTCGGCGACGACGGCCGCCGACTGGGTGAGGGCGTCGGACGCCCACTGCCGGGACGCGGCCGCCGAGTGGGCGAGGGCGGCAGGCAGGCCGTCGCCGGAGGCCAGCCTGTCGCGCTGAGCGAGGAATTCGGCGACGGCGCGGCGATGCCCGGTGCGCGCCCCGTGCGGGCAGTCACCGCAGGCGCAGCCACCGTCGTGCGCGTGCGGGCAGTCACCGCAGGCGCAGCCGCCGTCGTGCGCCCCCTTCTCTGTCAGTTGCACTGCCACGTGCGCTCCCCATCACTCCAACGCTCCAACGCTCCACGATCCTCTTGATCGCCAACGCCCTTGATTTGATGGGGAATTGTGCCGCACCGGGCAGGCGCACGGGGCGCATTGTCAGGTCAGAGGGGGTGAGCGACGCGGCGCGAGGTTGACTCGATCTTGCCGCCCGCGGCGGGCGCGCCCTACGACAACAGGTCCGGTTCGCCCCGGCTGACGTCCTGCCACAGCGGCTGGCAGTTGATCCACGCCACCAGGTCCGTACCCAACTGCTCCCGCAGCGCCACCGCGTCCTTGTGGCCGATGAGGACCGGACGCCCGGCGGCGCGGGCCTCCAGCTGGACCTGGCAGGAGCGCTCCATGGAGATGAACCACCAGGCGGCCGCGTCGACCGAGTCGCCGACGGTGAGCAGCCCGTGGTTGCGCAGCACGGCCGCCTTGTGGCCGCCGAGGGCGGCGGCGATGCGGCGGCCCTCGTCCGCGTCGACGGCGGCGAGTGTGGCGGCGTCGTACAGCGCGTGGTCCTCGTAGAAGGCGCAGGCCTCCTGGGTGATCGGTTCCAGGAGCTCGCCGAGCGCGGACAGGGCGCGGCCGCGCAGCGAGTGGCAGTGGGCCACGGAGACGACGTCGGGCCGGGCCTCGTGTACCGCCGCGTGCACGGTGATCGCGGCCTGGTTGACGTGGTAGCGGCCGTCGAGCACCTGGCCCGCGCCGTCGACCAGGATCAGGTCGCTGACGGTGATGTGCTTGAAGGGCATGCCGAAGGGGTTGACCCAGTAACAGTCGGTGAACTCCGGGTCCCGGGCGGTGATATGTCCCGATACGCCGTCCTCGTACCCGAAGCGGCCGAAGAGCCGCAGGGCGCCCGCGAGCCGTTCCTTGCGGTGGCGCCGCTCGTCCGCGACGGACTCGTGCACGGGCGGCAGCGCGAACTGCAGCTGGTCGACGGGTATCGGCGTGGGCGCGGGCATGTCGTCCCTCCATTCCTGGTGTACGGAGCGGAAGTTACCGCCGGTCAACCGAAGTGACCAGGGGCGCCCTGTGAAGAGAGTGCGCAACCGGACCCGGTCGGGCGCACAACCGTGCGGGTCCCTCGGAGGTCTCCCTGGGCAGACCACACGCTGCACAGGAGGAACCGTGCGCCACCGCCCCCACACCCTGGCCGCCGGCTGCGCGCTGGCCGCCGCCCTGCTGACCGCCCCGCTCGCCCTCGCGGCGCCCGCCACGGCAACGCCCGCCACCGCAGCGCCCGCGGCCGGGCCATCCGCCGCGACGGCCCCCGTAGGCACGCCGCCGAAGGCGGACTTCGACGGTGACGGGCACACCGACCTGGTGTCCGTCGCCCCCTCGGCCACCATCGACGGCCAGGACGGCGCCGGGTACGTCTCGGTCGTGTACGGAGGCGGTGGCCGCCACCAGACGCTCACCGCGGCCACCCCGGAGGGCGGCGCGGCGTTCGGCGGTGCCACGGCCGCGCGCGATCTCGACGGTGACGGCCACACCGACCTCGCGGTCCAGGACCGGAACACGGTCGTCGTCCACTGGGGCTCGGCGCAGGGCCTCGGCGCGCAGGCCACCCCGCTGCCCGCGACCGCCCGCGCGGGCGGATTCCCGCTCACCGAGGGCGACTTCGACGGCGACGGCCACGCCGACCTGGTCACCACCGACAGCGACCCGGACGCCGAGTGGGGCCAACTGCGCGTCCTGTACGGCCCGTTCGACCGCGACGGCAACCCCGCCCGCACCGCCGACCTGGCCACCGGCCGCACCTTCGAGCCGACCGGCCTGGCCGCGGGCGACCTGACCGGCGACGGCCGGGACGACCTGGTGACGACGCACGCCTTCGAGGAGATGTCGGAGTCCAGCCAGTTCTGGACCGGCACCGCGAGCGGCCTGTCGACCACCGCCAAGTCCCTGCCGGACGCGGCCGCGGCGACCATCGGCGACGTCGACCGGGACGGCCGCGGCGACCTGGTCATCCGTACCGTGCCCGGCGGCGTGGTGGAGAACCTGCCGTACGACGCGGGCAGCATCAAGGTCCTCTACGGCACCGCGTCCGGCCCCTCGACGACCCGCACCACCACCCTCACCCAGAACTCGGCCGGCGTGCCCGGCGCGAGCGAGGACGGCGACCAGTTCGGGTACACGCTGGCCGCGGGCGACGCGAACGGCGACGGCTACGCGGACATCGCGGCCGGTGTCCCGTACGAGGACCTGGCGGGCGCGGCGGGCGGCGGCAAGGACGCGGGCTCGGTGGTCCTGCTCAAGGGCGGCGCCTCGGGCCTGACCGGCACCGGCGCCAAGGCCTACCACCAGGACACGGCCGGGGTGCCCGGCGTCGCGGAGGCGGGCGACCGGTTCGGCGCCTCGGTGGCGCTGCCGCCGGGCCTCGGCCTGGCCGCGGGCGCGCCCGACGAGGACACCACGGCGGCCCAGGGCTCGGGCGCGGCCTGGCTGCGCCTCGGCGTCTCCGGTACGTACGCGGTGAACCCGGGTGACATCGGGGCTCCGGCGCGGGGCGCGGGGTTCGGCTCGTACCTGCGCTGAGCGGCGGCGGAACGGGCCGGGACAGCCGGGCGCGGGCCAGGACATGGGCGGCTACGTGCGCGTCGCGGGCCGCGCCGTCGTGGAGGTGAGGGCGTCAAACGCACGAGGTCGAGCCGACCCGAAGTGGTACGGACATACATCGAGGACGAGACGTACCTGGCCGTGCAGATCTGGAAACCCGGAGAGCCCCTCCGTACCGTCAGGCGGACGTAGGGGCTCTCAACAGGTGGACCTACAGGGGACCTACAGGGGACCTACGGGGGGACCTACGGGGGGTCACTCCCACTCGATGGTGCCCGGCGGCTTGCTCGTGACGTCGAGGACGACGCGGTTCACGTCGGCCACCTCGTTGGTGATCCGGGTGGAGATCCGCGCCAGGACGTCGTACGGCATACGCGTCCAGTCGGCCGTCATGGCGTCCTCGGACGAGACGGGGCGCAGGACGATCGGGTGGCCGTAGGTGCGGCCGTCGCCCTGGACGCCGACCGAGCGGACGTCGGCGAGGAGGACGACCGGGCACTGCCAGATCTCGCGGTCGAGACCGGCGGCGGTCAGCTCCTCGCGGGCGATGGCGTCGGCCTCGCGCAGCAGGTCGAGCCGGTCCTTGGTGACCTCGCCGACGATACGGATGCCGAGGCCGGGGCCGGGGAACGGCTGGCGCTGCACGATCTCGTCCGGCAGGCCCAGCTCCTGGCCGACCATCCGGACCTCGTCCTTGAACAGCTGCCGCAGCGGCTCGACGAGCTCGAACTCGATGTCCTCGGGGAGGCCGCCCACATTGTGGTGGGACTTGATGTTCGCGGTGCCGGTGCCGCCGCCGGACTCGACGACGTCCGGGTAGAGGGTGCCCTGGACCAGGAACGCGACCTCGGGGCCGTCCTCCTGGAGGATCTCCAGCTGGGCCTGCTCGAAGACGCGGATGAACTCACGGCCGATGATCTTGCGCTTGGTCTCCGGGTCGGAGACCCCGGCGAGCGCGGTCAGGAAGCGCTCGGACGCGTCGACGACCTTCAGGTTCGCGCCCGTCGCGGCGACGAAGTCCTTCTCGACCTGCTCGGTCTCACCCTTGCGCATCAGGCCGTGGTCGACGTACACGCAGGTCAGCTGGGAGCCGATGGCCTTCTGCACGAGGGCCGCGGCGACCGCGGAGTCGACGCCGCCGGAGAGGCCGCAGATCGCGCGCTTGTCGCCGACCTGCGCGCGGATCGCCTCGACCTGCTCCTCGATGACGCTGCCCGTGGTCCAGTTCGGCTCGATGCCGGCGCCGCGGTACAGGAAGTGTTCGAGGACCTGCTGGCCGTGCGTGGAGTGCATCACCTCGGGGTGGTACTGGACTCCGTACAGCTTCTTCTCGTCGTTCTCGAAGGCCGCGACCGGCACGACGTCCGTGGACGCCGAGACCGAGAAGCCCTCGGGGGCGGCGGAGCAGGCGTCGCCGTGCGACATCCACACGGACTGCTCGACCGGGGTGCCCTCGAAGAGCGTCGAGCCGGCCCTGGAGACGTGCAGCGGCGTACGGCCGTACTCGCGCGCGCCGTTGTCGTCGACGGTGCCGCCGAGGGTCTGGGCCATCAGCTGGAAGCCGTAGCACATGCCGAAGACCGGGACGCCGGCCTCGAAGAGCGCGCGGTCGAGGCGCGGGGCGCCCTCCGCGTACACCGACGAGGGGCCGCCGGAGAGGATGATCGCCGCGGGGTTCTTGGCGAGCATCTCGGCGACCGGCATGGTGCTCGGGACGATCTCGCTGTAGACCCGGGCCTCCCGCACGCGGCGGGCGATGAGCTGGGCGTACTGCGCACCGAAGTCGACGACCAGGACGGTGTCGGGGGCGGCAGATGAGGGTGAAGACACTGCTGGCACTGCGGCGGCCTTCCGGCGGTGGGGAGGGGGTCTCTACTTGTCGATTCTAACGGCGCGCGGGAGTGCGCCTTCGTCGCTCCGTCCGAACCGCCTGCCCCAGGTGTCTCCGGGCCGCCTGCCCGGGGTCTGCGGGCCGCCTGCCCCGGGGTCTGCGGGCCGCCTGCCCCGGGGGTCTCCGAACCGCCTGCGATCCAACGGCATCCCGCCTGCCCCGGGGCCTCCGAGCCGTCTCACCATCCGAACCCCGGCCCTGCCCGCCTTGACCGGCCGGGCGCCGATGCGGCAATACTGTCCCCGTGAACAAGCAGACCTTCGCGTACGTCGCGTTTACCTATGGCACCCGGCCCACCGGCTGCCATGGTCGTGCTGCTTGATCCACTGAAGCGACTTCCCAGGCGCCCCGGGCCGACAAGGCTCCGGGGCGTCTGTCGTTTCCGGGGCCGGTCCCCCGGGGCGCACCGTGCACCACGAGAACCGGAGCCCCGATCATGACGACCCTCACCACCGCCACCCCGGCCCCCGCCACCCCGGCCACCGCCACCCCGGCCCCCGCCGCCGCTCCCGCCGAGCGCACCGGCGCCCACACCCCCGAGGCCGCCGAGATGATCGGCGGCGAGCGGGAGCGGATCGACGCGCTCGACGACCGCATCATCGGCCTCGTACAGGAACGCATGGCCGTCTCGGCCGTGATCCAGGAGTCCCGGATCACCTCGGGCGGCCGCCGCGTCAACCTCTCCCGCGAGATGGAGATCCTCGGCCACTACAGCGACGCCCTCGGCAAGCCCGGCACCGCGCTCGCCATGACGCTGCTGGAACTGTGCCGCGGCCGGGTCTGAGCGCACGCCCGTCGCACCCCCGCCGGGAGCCGGACCTGAGTTCGGGTGCGCTCTCACCCGTACGGCGCGTGACCGGTGCGCGGCGGGCTTCGTTGGTCCCGATGTCCGTGCCAGCCAGGGGCGGGCCCGAAAGAACCACGCGTGGCTCCGCTGGAGCGATGAGACGTACGGATGGTGCCGTGCGTCGTGGGACCTCGCTCCAGAGTGACCGGACGGCAGGGGACAGCAGCCCGGTCACGAGGGAAAGATTGGTCGGCCCCGGGGACGCCCGGGGCCGGCCGACGGTACAAAAAGCCGTGCCGACGGCACGAAAGCCCGGCAGCACAGCACGATAGCCCGGCAGCTCTGACCAGAAGTGGCCGAAACGGTTGCGCAGGCCCCGGATCATCCAGCACGATGCGTACCAGGCGCCTCCCCGCGCCCCACTCCACAACTGAATTGCCAATGGTCGAGACCACTTGAGCGCTCCGTGTGCGCCGGGTCTCCGCCCGGCTCCCCAGACCAGCGGCGCACCCCCCGGCGCCGCCCCGCGGCACCGACGCTGCCCTGACGTCGGCGCCGCCGGCCAAGGGCCCCGCAGCTCGCACTCTGCGGGGCCCTTCGCCATGCCCGAAGACCGGCAAGCCCCGCCCGGAGACCGGCAAGCCCCGCCCGACGGCCGACACGACCGGCACGGCCGACGCGACCGGCGCAACCGCCACGCATACGTGATCCACATCACATAAAGATTCTGCGAGCCGGGGCGCAACCATGCACTCCCCTCACAGGTCATGCATGCGTAACAGCGCCCGCACTCCCGTGCGCGACAAGGGACCTGCACTCGGAGGGGGGTGCAGGTCCCTTGTCGTACCCCGTACGGCGTACGGCGCACGGCGTACGGCGGACGGGGTACGGGAACTACGGCTGCTTCTTCGAGGGCACCGTCGGCACGCCGAGGAAGGGGAGCTTCAGGGCGCCGAAGGCGTCCGCGGGGACCGTCGGCGACTTCGGTTCCACGGCCCCGATCCGCTCGTACCCGGCACCCTGGGCGGGGCGCTGGTCGTCCTCGCCCTTGTTCGGCCAGAACGACATGGCGCGCTCGGCCTGGGCGGTGATCGTCAGCGACGGGTTGACGCCCAGGTTCGCCGAGACCGCGGCGCCGTCGACGACCGAGATGCCGGGGTGCCCGTAGAGCCGGTGGTACGGGTCGATGACGCCGCGCGCCGCGTCGGCGCCGATCGGGCAGCCGCCGAGGAAGTGCGCGGTGAGCGGGGTGCCCATCAGCTCGCCGATGTTGGACCCGGCGAAGCCGTTGATCTCCCTGGCGAGCAGCGAGGCCGCCTCGGTGGCCGCCTGGATCTGGTTGGGGTTGGGCGCGCCATGCCCCTGACGTGCCGTCAACAGGCCCTTGCCGATCCCCTTTTCCTTGCGGTACGTGGTCAGGGAGTTGTCCAGGGACTGCATGACCAGGCCGATGATGGTCCGCTCCGACCAGCGCCGGTTGGACAGCGAGCGCGCCGCCTGGAGCGGGTGCCGGACGCAGTTGGCCAGCCAGGCCGCCACCCGCCGTGAGCTGTACGGGACTTGGAGGACGGTCATGCCGCCCATCGCGTTCGAGCCCTTGCCGTAGCGCACCGGCTCGATGTGCGTGTCGCCGTCCGGGTGGATGGACGACGTGATCGCGACGCCCTGCGTGAAGTCCACCTTGGCGACGCCGTGCCGCTTCTTGTAGCGGCGGTTGTCGGTCTGCGCGCCCACCAGGGCCTCGGAGTTGGTGCGGGTGAGGTCGCCGAGCCGGTCCGAGATGTGCGGCAGCAGGTTGCTGTCCTTCATGCGGTGCAGGAGCGTCTGCGTGCCGTACGTACCGGCGGCGATCACCACGCGCTCCGCGCGGAAGACGCGGCCCTTGCCCTTGCGCTTGTCGTTCGTGGGCAGCGTCGCCACGGCGAAGCCGCCGCGGGAGTCCTCGGTGACCGAGACGACCGAGGTCATCGGGTGGATGGTCGCGCCCGCCTGCTCTGCGAGGTGCAGGTAGTTCTCGTTCAGGGTGTTCTTCGCGCCGTGCCGGCAGCCCGTCATGCACTCGCCGCACTCGGTGCACGCCTTGCGGGACGGGCCCGCGCCGCCGAAGTACGGGTCGGGGACCTCGACGCCGGGCTTGGCCTTCGCGTCGCCGGTCGCGTCCTTGCCGTCGCCGTAGAACACGCCGACCGGCGCCATGTGGAAGGAGTCGCCGACGCCCATCGCCTCGGCCGTCGCCTTCAGATGTACGTCCGAGGGCGTCATCGTCGGGTTGAGCCGCACGCCGAGCATCCGCTGCGCCTGGTCGTAGTGCGGCTTCAACTCCTCCTGCCAGTCCGTGATGTCCCGCCACTGCGGGTCGTTGAAGAACGGCGCGGGCGGTACGTACAGGGTGTTGGCGTAGTTCAGGGAGCCGCCGCCGACGCCCGAACCCGCGAGGACCATCACGTTGCCGAGCAGATGGATGCGCTGGATGCCGTAGAGGCCGAGCGCCGGGGCCCACAGGTAGTTCTTCAGGTCCCAGGAGCTCTTCGGCAGTTCGGCGCGGGTGAAGCGGCGGCCGGCCTCCAGGACGCCGACGCGGTAGCCCTTCTCGGTCAGGCGCAGGGCGGAGACGCTGCCGCCGAAGCCTGACCCTACGACCAGGACGTCGTAGTCGTACGCGGAGTAGTCGCTGTCGTCCAGCGCCATCGCTCGTTCTCCTCGGATGCGTGTGCGGGCTGTGTGTGGCTGATCGCGCAGTTCCCCGCGCCCCTGAAGGCGCTCAGCGCAGGCGGAACGCCTTCATCGCGCGCAGGCTGCGGCTCATGAACGCCGCGTACTTCTCGTCGTCCATGCCGAAGGACGGGGCCATCGGCATGATCCGCTGGGTGGCCACGGTCTGCGCCTCGGTGTACTTGAGGATGCCCTCGGAGCCGTGCCGGCGGCCGAGACCGGAGTCCTTCATGCCGCCCATCGGGGACTGCACGCTGCCGTACGCCGGGGCGTAGCCCTCGTTGACGTTGACCGTGCCGGTGCGCAGCCGGGCGGCGACGGCGCGGCCGCGACGGCCGTCCTTCGTCCACACCGAGGAGTTCAGGCCGTACGCGGTGGAGTTGGCGCGCTCGACCGCCTCGTCCTCGTCGCTGAAGCGGTAGAGGGAGACGACCGGGCCGAAGGTCTCCTCCTCGCACACGGCCATCGGGGCCTCGACGCCGTCGAGGATGGTCGGCTCGTAGAAGTACGGGCCGATGTCCGGGCGGGCCGTGCCGCCCGCGACGAGCGTGGCGCCCTTGGCGACGGCCTCCTCGACGTGCCGCGTCACCGTCTCCAGCTGCCGCTCGCCGACCAGCGAACCCATGTCGGCGCCGTACGCGAGGGACGTGCCGAGGCGCATCGCGCGGGTACGGGCGGCGAAGCGGGCCACGAACTCGTCGGCGATCGACTCGTGGACGTACAACCGCTCGATGGAGATGCAGAGCTGGCCCGCGGACGAGAAGCAGGCGCGGACGGCGCCGGCGGCGGCCTTGTCCACGTCGGCGTCCTGGAGGACCAGCATGGCGTTCTTGCCGCCGAGTTCGAGCGAGACGCCGACCAGGCGGGCGGCGGCGCCCTGGGCGACCTCGCGGCCGGTGCGGGTGGAGCCGGTGAACGAGACGTAGTCGGCGCGCTTGACCAGCTCCGGGCCCACGACCGGGCCTTCGCCGAGCACGACCTGGAACACCTCGGCCGGAAGGCCCGCCTCGACCAGCAGGTCGCGGGCCCACAGGGCAGTCAGGCAGGTCTCGGTGTCGGGCTTCATCACGACGGCGTTGCCGGCCACGAACGCCGGGAGCGCGTCGCCGACGGACAGCTCGAACGGGTAGTTCCACGGCGCGATCTGCCCGACGACGCCGCGCGGCACCCGGTTCTCGACGACCTTCGTGAGCGTCGGCACGGCCCCGGTGTGGCTGCGCGAGCGCAGGTACGAGGGGGCCTTGCGTCCGTAGTGCCGGGCGGCGACCGTGACGGCCTGCACCTCCTCGTGGGCGTGCAGGCGGGCCTTGCCGGTCTCCAGCTGGATCAGGTCGAGCACCTCGGCCTGGCGGGCGAGGACCAGGTCGTGAAAGCGGAGCAGGACCGCGGCGCGCCGGCGCACGGGAGTCGCCTCCCACGCGCGCTGCGCGGCGCGGGCCCGCTCGAAGGCGCGCTCCACGTCCGCGGGCGTGGACTCGGGCAGGTCGGCCAGCTTCTCGCCGGTGAACGGCGTGTGGTTGGCGGTCCGCCCGGATCCGACGACGTCACGGGTGAGCTGGGCGATCAGCTCGGGCGTGACCACATCGACTGCGGTACGCGCGCCCGCGGGCGCCGGAGCGATGGGGTTGGTGCCGATGTCCTTCGTGCCGTGCGCGTCGTCCTGCGTGTCGTTCGTGCCCTGGGCGGGAGCCTGCGAGTCCGTCATGGGCGTGAGCGTACGACCCCGGAAACCTTTTGGGTACCCGTCGGTAACGAGGTTTCACGGAGTGCGCACATCGCGCCAGTGGCTGCTGGCAGCAAAGGGGCTGATCAGGGGCGTTGTCGGGGCAACGGCCCGCCTTCAGAGCTTCTTGATGTCGATGTGCTCGATCACGGACCGGGCGACCTCCCGGCCGCGCGCGGTGAGGTCGCCCTTGCCCGGGTAGTCGATCCAGACCTTGTACAGATCGCCGCTCTTCGTGACGTAGTAGAAGATCCGCAGCTCACGCGGCAGCTGGACATCGCTGTTCGTGGGCGCGTCCGCCGTGTACGTGATGAGGTTCTCGGCGGCCTTCCGCTCCTTGTACGTGGTCTCGGTGACCTTGCTCTTCGCGGCGGGGGCGTCGTCGTCCGAGCTCTCGTCGATCACGCTCGACGAGAGGTCGCCGTTGACGTCCTGCTGGTCCTCGTACGCCCCGCCCGGCGCCGAACTGGGTACCTCGTCCTCCTCGGCCTTGCGGTCCAGGTCGACGGTGATGTGCAGGGCGGCGCTCGGGTCGCTGAACTCGAAGAGGGTGCCGTCGTCGCTCTCGTCCTGCGGGAGCTGCACGTACGCGGCGGGCAGCCGCACGGACGCGTCGATCGCCTTGAGGTCGTGGCTCTTCCACTCCTCCGCGTCCGCCACCGACCCCGCGAACGGGTCGGCGATGACCAGGGCAGCCGTGGCCACCGAGGCCAGCACCACGGCCACGCCCGCGAGCAGCACCTTGCGGCTGACGCGGACGCCGTCGACCGGGCCGCGGGCCGTGCCGGCCTGCTGCCCGCGCGTGGGCGCGGGCGGGCGCGCGGCCGCCTCCAGGAGCAGGCGGATCTGCGGGGCCGGCGGACGCTGGTTCGGGTCCTTGATCAGCAGCCGGTTGATCGCGTCGGCGAGCGGACCCTTCGTGGCGTTCGGCGCGGCCGGGGTCGCGTTGATCACCGACTGGAGCGTGGCCGGGGTGTTGTTGCGGCGGAACGGCGAGACGCCCTCCGTCGCCGCGTACAGGACCACGCCGAGCGACCACAGGTCCGAGGCCGGGCCCGGACGCTGCCCCAGCACCCGCTCGGGCGCGATGAATTCGGGCGAGCCGACGAAGCTTCCGGTGTCCGTCAGGTTGGTCTCGCCCTCGATCTGGGCGATGCCGAAGTCGGTCAGGACGACGCGGTCGTGACGGCCGAGCATCACGTTGTCCGGCTTCACGTCGCGGTGCAGGACGCCCGCCGCGTGCGCCGCCTCCAGGGCACCCAGCACCTCCAGGCCGATCCGCGCGGCCTCGGCGCCGCTGAGGGTGCCCTCCTGCAGCGCGTCCCCGAGGGAGCGGCCCTGCACGAACTCCATGACGATCCACGGCTGGCCGTCCTCGACCGCCACGTCATGCACGTTCACCACGGCCGGGTGGTCCAGCTTCGCCGCGGCCCGCGCCTCGCGCCGCATCCGCTCGAAGGCGTTGGCCCGCTCCCGCTCCGGCAGGTGGTCCGGGATGCGCGGCTCCTTGACGGCCACCTCGCGGTCCACCGTCTCGTCCTTGGCCCGCCACACGGTGCCCATGCCGCCGTGGCCGAGCTTGGAAAGCAGGCGGTAGCGGCCCGCGATCAGTCGGCCCGCGCCCGGCTCGGGCTGCGCGGGCTGCTGCGGCGCCGCCTGCGTGGGGATGGCGTGCGGCTGCGGGGGCGGAGGCGAGGTGGGGGCGGCCGGGGAGGGCGGGGAGGGCGGGGAGGGCGGGGAGGGCGGGGAGGGCGGGGAGGGCGGGGAGGGCGGGGAGGGCGGGGAGGGCGGGGGCTGCGCCCCGCCCTGGCTTCCCTGGCCCTGACCGCTCCGGCCGTGCGCGGCGGTGTCCTGCTGGGCGTGCTGCTGTGCGTACGGGGGGCCGGGGGTGCCGTACGGCCCCGGGGCGCCCGGCGGGGGCTGCGGCGGCTGCAGCCCGTAGCTCGTCGGGTCGTTCGGTCCGTAGGGCGTTCCCCCGTGGTTGCTCATGAGTCCATCCTTATCCCGGCGCCTGTCCATCGTTCCACCCAGGTACGACAGCGGTCACTGACCCGTGACCAGGACAGTCGGGTTCAGCGGCTTATGGGGGTTTTGACCTAGGGAGCCGGTGTGAACGTGGACAGCGCGCGGTCGAGGTGGCCCCGGGCCTCCTGGGCGCGGCCCACCGGGGCCGACACCGACAGCTCGTACATCCGCCCGGCCTCCTCCCACGCCACGTGCACCTCGCGGCGCGCGCCCCAGCCGTCGTCCGGGCCGTCCCAGGTGAACTCCCAGCGGGCGGCGGGATGTCCGTCGTGCCGGGTCCCGGAGGCCGCGCCCGCGCGGTACCCGGCGTAGGTGCGCGGCCCCCGCTCGTGCGCCTCGCGCAGCGCCCCGAGCGGCCCTCCCGGTACGGGCTCCGCCTCCCGCACCCCGATCCGGACGGCCCCTTTGGGCGAGCCGTAGAGGATCCGCGGCGCCTCGGCCTCCCGCACGTACCCCTCCGGCACGGCCAGGGAGAACCCCGCCGGGTCATGCACCAGGCGGTACCCGGCGGGTGCGGAGCCGGTGCCGGTCGGCACCCGCGTCACCGTGACCGTGGGCGTGGGCGTGGGCGTGGGCGTGCGGCTGGGCGTGTGGCTGGGCGTGTGGGTGCCGAGCGTGTCCGACGGGTGCGGCCTGCCGTCGTCCCGGTCGGCGTCCCCGTCGAGCAGCAGCACCCCCGCCGCCCCGGCGCCCGCGAGCACCGCCACCAGGATCCCGGCGAGCAGTGCGGCACGCGCGCGTGGCAGCCGTTTCCGCCGCCACGCGCGCGTGGTGCCCGCCGCGCCGACCGTACGGCGGGTGCCCGCCGGGACGGCGCTGCGGCGCGGGACGGCGGTGCGCAGTGGCGCGAGGGCGGGCGGGAGGCCGCGCCGCCCGGGTGCGTACGGGACGACGCCCGTCTCCACGTACGCCCGAAGGAGCCGTTCCGCCTCGGCCGCGTCGATCCTGCGCTCCGGGTCGCGCTCCAGGAGCCCGCGTACGACCGGGAGCAGCGGGCCCGCGGCGCTCGGCGGGTGCAGGTCCTCCATCATGACGGCGGCGATGATCCCGCCGAGGGTGTCCCGCTGGAACGGCGACCGGCCGGTGAGCGCCGCGCACAGCAGCACGCCGAGCGACCACAGATCGCACTCGGGACCGGCAGCGCCGCCCGACATCCGCTCCGGCGCGGTGTACTCCGGCGAGCCGACGAACGAGCCGTGCTCAGTGAGCGTCGAGGCCCCGGCGACCTGTGCGATCCCGAAGTCCGTGAGCACCACGCGGCCCGACGCGGCCTCCATCAGGACGTTGCCGGGCTTGAGGTCGCGGTGCAGCACGCCCTCGCCGTGCGCGGCGCGCAGCGCACCGAGCAGCGCGAGGCAGAGCCGCGCCGCCTCCTCGGTGCCGAGCGGGCCGTCCCCGTCGAGCCGGTCGGCGAGCGAGCCGCCCTCGATCAGCTCCATCACGATGTACGGGCGCCGGTCCTGGACGAGCACGTCGTACACGACGATCACGTGCGGGTGGTGGATCTGCGCTATCGTCCGCGCCTCGCGCAGGGTCCGCTCGCGCAGCTGCCGCGCCTCGTCGAAGGAGAGCGAGGGGTCGAGGACGACCTCCTTGACGGCCACCTGCCGGGCAAGGAGCTCGTCCGTGGCACGCCAGACGATCCCCATGCCGCCCCGGCCCAGTTGCTCCCCCAACCGGTAACGGCCCGCTATCAAGCGGCTGTTGCCCCGCTCGCTCGCGCTCGCCATGACTTCATCATGCCGCACACCCGTACGGTCAATCCCTCACGTCACGACGGACTGCCGCCGAGGCTATGGGTGTCGGCCACTCTGCTTATGACTCCAGGTCACCGGCGCTCATGGCTCCAGGTCACCGGCGCTCATGGCTCCAGGTCACCGGCGTGCGCCGTCACGGCCGCCAGCCGCGCAGCACATGCTCGAACTGCCGCCGGGTCTTCTCCCAGTCCGCCGCCGGTCCGGCCATGTAGATCGCGTACTCGGTGCCGTCCTCCGCAATGTAGAACTGGTCGATCGCCCGCCGCTCGCCCTTGCCGACGCCTTCGGTCTCGGTCCAGCTGAACTCCCAGATGGCGCCCGGGTTTCCGCGGAAGGTGTTGGACTCCAACCGCACCCGCTCGTACGTCGGCAGCCGCCCCATGCCCTGCTTCTCCAGATCGATGACGTGCACATACGAGTTCTCGTGCGGAGGCGTCTTGCTGATGCCGATGCGCAGCAGGTGGCGGCCGTTGTCCGGGGTGTAGTCGATCTGGTCGCCGAAGGTCTGGCGCTTGAAGTCCGGCGGCAGGAGGAGGCTGAAGCCCGCGACGTCGTCCTTGACGCGCACCCAGTCATCGGGCACGGCGCCGGCCGTGCGCTCCTCGCCGCCCCGCGTACTGCCCGGGCCCTGTGCGCCGCCGCGGTCGGCGAACTCCAGGATCCCGAACGCCGCGCCCGCGCCGACCAGTCCGGCCGCCACGACCACGGCAAGCGCGGTACGCCAACGCCGCCGGGGGCGCTGCGAGGTCGGGGGCGGAGTCGGGGTCGGCGTCGGAGTCGAGGTCGGCGTCGGAGTCGAGGTCGGGGGTGTTTCGGCTGGTACGGGTGCCGCCACCGGTGCCGGTGTGGGAGGCGGAGTGGGAGCGGGCGTCGGCGTGGGCATAGGCGTGGGCGTGGGCGTCGGCGTGGGCGTGGGCGTCGGCGTGGGCGTGGGCGTCGGCGCGGGGAACGCGTTGGCCGGTGGGCTGTCGTACCGCCGCGTGGCCACGTACTCCTGGGCCGCCGACGGCCTGCGCCCCTCCGCGACCTCCGCGAGCAGCTGCTCGGCCCGGTCCGCGTCGGGCCGCACCTCCGGGTCCTTGCCGAGCAGCGCCGCGATCACCGGCGCGAGCGGACCCGCGTGCTCCGGTATGCCCGGCTCGTCCACCACCACGGCCTGCATCGTGGCCAGCGGCGACTGCCGGCGGAACGGCGAGTACCCCTCGACCGCAGCGAACAGCAGCACGCCCACGGCCCACAGGTCGGCCGCCGGACCCGGATCGGCGCCCCGTACCCGCTCGGGCGCCAAATAGTCCAGGGAGCCGACGAGTTCACCGGTCCTGGTGATCGTCGAGTCGCCCTCGATGGCCGCGATGCCGAAGTCGGTGAGCAGCACCCGGCCGTCGCGCGCGAGCAGCACATTGGCCGGTTTCACATCCCTGTGCAGCACGCCCGCCGTGTGCGCCGCGCGCAGCGCGCGCACCACCCACGCGCCGATCCGCGCGGCCTCGACCGGCTCGACCCGCCGGCGCCGCTGCAGCGCGTCCGCGAGGGAGCCGCCGTCGACCAGCTCCATGACGATCCAGGGCCGCTCGTCGTACTCGAACACGTCGTGCACCGTCACGACCGCCGAGTGATTGATCCGCGCCGCCGCCCGCGCCTCCTTCTGCGTACGCGCGAGGAGCACCGCCCGGTCGGCCTCGGAGACGTAGAGCGCGGCCGTCAACTCCTTGACGGCGACGGTGCGGTGCAGCACCTCGTCGTGAGCCCGCCACACCTTGCCCATGCCGCCGCGCCCGAGGCACTCGGCGAGCCGGTATCGCCCCGCGAGTACGTCGCCCTGTGCCGTGCCTTCGGTCTGATCCACGATCCCCCGCCCGTCCATCTCCCGGCCAAGCGTAGGGAACGCGCCGCACCGTCCGGAAGCCGGTGGTGCGTTACCGGGTCCGGGGGCGAGCCGGGGTTCCGCTCACCTCTCCGGGCGGTACGCGGCGACCGCCTGCTCGTGCAGCCGCGTGACCTCGTCCCGCTCGGACTCCGGGCCCTTCACGAGGACCACGTGGTACCGCCCGTCGATCAGCAGCGCCGCGTTGCGTACGTACACCTCGGTGCCGTCGTCGTCCGTCCAGGTGAACTGGCCCTCGGCGCGCACCTGTCCGCCGACCTCGATGCGGCGCATGCCGGTCGACGTGGCCCACGTCGAGTCCCGGAACGGCTGCAGCTCGGCCTCGCGCTCCCGCTGGTAGTAGAGCGGATCGCTGCTGCTGCCCGTGGCCTTGTCCCGCCCCGGCACGACGATCAGCTCGAACGCCCCGTCCGCGTAGATCACTTGGCCGCGCCCGGTCGGGCCCGTGCGCTGCCAGCCCTTCGCCACCGCCACGCGGAAGCCCTCGGGGTCCTTGCGCAGCTCGAAGCCCTCGGGGATGTCGGGGTCGCGAGGGCCGCCGGGGCCGTCGGGGTCGTCGGGTTCGTCGGGGTTCGAGGACTGCGGGTCGGGGCGCTGCGCGGTCGGCGACTCCGCGTTGCCGTCGCCGGGGCCGTCCTGCCCGCCTTCGTCCGGCTCGGCGGGCGCCGAACTCGCCGGGCCTGCCTGCCCGGTGCGCCCGCTGCCGTCGGAACCTTCGCTTCCGCCCGGCTCGGCCTTCGGCATGAACAGCACGGCGTACGCGATCGCCGCCACGAGTCCGAGCAGAATCAGGGCGAGCAGCACCCGGCCCAGGCGCTTCGGGGCCCGCCCGTTCCCGGCACGGGCCGTTTTCGGGGCCGGCCGTCGGGGCTCGTACGACCGGTACTGCTCCTGGAGGTCCGCCGAGACAGCGCCGGTCGCCCCAGCCGCCTCGACCGGCTGCGCCCCGCGCCGGTGCCGGCTCTTGTGCCGCCCGGCCCGCCGCCTGCGGACCAGCTCGCCCCGGCGCCGTACGACGGGCAGTTTCGTGCGGTCGAAGGGCGGCGACGGCACCACGTTCCGGCCCGCCTCGGGCTCCGGCGCCGACCGGACGAGGGAGCGCAGCCAGCCGCGCAGCTCCTCGAAGTCCGGGCGCTCGGTGGGGTCCTGGCGCAGCAGCGACTCCACGACGGGACGCAGCGCCCCGCACTCCTCGGCGAACGCGGGCGGCTCCCCGCACACCAGCTGCACCAGCTCGTACGCGCTGTCCTCCGGGTACGGGGCATGCCCCTGCACCGCGCGGAACAGCAGCGCCCCGAGCGCCCACAGGTCGGTGGCCGGCCCGACCGGCGCCGCCAACTGCCAGTTCTCGTGCACCGGCCCGGCCTGCTCGGGCGCCCAGCGCTCGGCGACCGCTCCGACGACGTTCATCCGCGCCTGGCGCGCGCGCTCGGCGGCCAGGGGGGTGGCAGGGCCCTTGGGCCGGCGCTCGTCGGGCCGCGCCGCCACCCCGTACGGGTCGGCTATGCGGCCGGGAGGTCCCGGCACGGCCTCCCGGCGCGGCCCCGGCACGTCCGGCGCCGCGGCGGGCCCGGCACCTTCCGCCGGGCCGACGTCCGATGCGGCGTCGGATACGACATCGGATGCGGCATCAGATACGGCAACGGATACGGCAGCGGACACGGCCTCCGGGACCGGGTCGTATCCGCACAGCGCCTCCTCCGCGGCGCCCGTGGCGAGCCCGGTGAGCATGACGCGGCCGTTGTCGCAGACCAGGACCGTCCGCATGGTGATGTTCCGGTGGACCCAGCCGTGCGCGTGCAGCGCGCGCAGCGCGGTCAGGACCTCGGAGGCGACCTCCGCCGCACGGTACGGCGTGAGCGGCTTCTCGGCGATCAGCGCGGCGAGCGGCAGCGCCGCCACCAGCTCGCTGACGATCCACAGCGAACCGTCCTCCGCGAACACGTCGAAGACCTGGTCGAGGCGCGGGTGGTCGGGGATCTGCGCGGCGGCCTGCGCCGCCTCGATCGCCCGCCGCACGGCCGGATCCGCGGGCCTGCGGATCCGGTCGTGCGACCGCCCGCCGCCGTACCCGCCGTACCCGCCGTACCCGCCTTCGTACCCGCCGTACGCGTCCTCGTGGCCCCGCGCGTACGCCCCCTCTTCGACCACTTCCGCGTCGACCGTCTCCGGCAAGGGGATCTGGCGGACCAGTACCTCCTGCCCGCTGAACGTGTCGAAGGCGCGGGTCTCGGCGAACTCGTACGCGTCCGAGGGCGGCAGCGGCAGGCGGTAGCGGTCGGCGAGCACCCGGCCCGCATAGTCGTCCACGTCGCCTCCCCGTCGGCGCGCAGCTCAACACCCCTGCGCCGAACGCCGTATCACTCCCCGAACACTCCCCGAACCTTCACGATACGTGGCCCCGGCCGGGCCCGCCGCGGTGTCTCGGCAACCGGGCCCGCGCACCTCGGGGCTTCAGTCCTTGGGTTCGAAGGTCTTGAAGGCCGTTTCGCGCAGGGTCTTGCACTCCTTCTCGTCCCACGCGCCGGCCTTGCACGTCACCATGATCGAGTAGCCGCGGTCGGCGTCGACCTTGAAGCCCCGGTTGAGGACCCGCACCCGCTGACCCTGCTGGTCGCGCTCGAACTCCCAGTCGGCGACGGTCGGGTAGCCGTTGAACTCGACCTCCGTGATGCGGATGTGCCGGTAGTTGGGCATGCTCCCGCTGACGGCCTGCCTGAGCTGGCGCCAGGCGTCCGCCGCGTCGTTGCCCGGGTGGCGGTTGAAGTCGACCTGGACGCGCGGGAATCCGCCGTTCTCGCTGTAGATGGCGCCGGAGTTCTGCCCGGCCGTGCCGGTGCGGCGGAACTTCTCCGGCATCGCCATGGCGAACATGAACGGCCCGCTCGACACCTGCTCGTACCCGGCCGGAATCCCGTCCTCCGTGGCCCCGTCGTCCTTGCCGTCGTCCTCGCCCCTGCCGGAGTCCTCGCCGGTGCCCTTGCCGTCGTCGGCCTCGTCGTCGTCGGCCTCGCCGCCGTTGCCCTGGTCCGCGCCCGGGTCCGGGTCGGCGGGCTTGTCCTCGCCCGCGCCCTTGCCGTTGTCCTGGCCACCGCCGGAACCGGCCGAGGTGGACGCCTCGTCCTTGGTCCCGCCCTGGCCCGACGCGCCCCCGTCGCCGTTGAACGCCACCGCGAACACCGTGCCGAGTACGGCCAGCGCGACCACCACCGCCACGACGAGCAGCGTCCGCTTCGGCACGACATCGGTGAGCGCCGCACGCGTGGACACGGCCCCTCCGCCCCCGCCCGAACCGGAGCCGCCCGTACCGGAGCCGCCCGAACCGGAGCCGCCCGTACCGGACTCACTCGTACCGGAGTCGCCCGTACCGGACGCGCCTGTACGGGACTTCGACGCGGCCGCCGACGCCGCCGCCGCGTTGCGCACCGACCGCAGCGCGCCGCGCAGCCGCTCCGCCGCCGCGTCGCTGCGCCGCGGGCCGCTCTGCCCGGGCGCATCGGCCGCATCGGCCGCACCGGGTGTCCCGGCCGCACCGGGCGCCTCGGGCAGCGGTACGACGCGGGTCGCGGAGACCGGGTCGTCGGCGGGCTCCACGTCGTCCTCGGGGGCGTGGATCACGTCGTTCAGGAGGGCCCGCGCGCCCTTGTCGTCGAGCCGCAGGTCCGGGTCCTTCTCAAGCAGCCCGTAGATCACCTTCTCCAGGCGGCCCGCGTTGCGCAGCGGTTCGAGTGACTCGGTCATCACCGCGGTGAGCGTGGCGATCGCCGACCCCTTGTCGTACGGCGGCACCCCCTCCACGGCCGCGTACAGCAGACCGCCGAGCGACCACAGGTCCGCCGCGGGGCCCGGCTTGTGGCCGCGGGCCCGCTCCGGCGAGATGTACGAGGGCGCGCCGACGAGCATGCCGGTCGACGTGATGGACGGGTCGCCCTCGACCTGCGCGATGCCGAAGTCCGTGAGGACCACCCGGCCGTCGTCCTTCGCGATCAGCACGTTCGACGGCTTCACGTCCCGGTGCAGGATGCCCTCGCGGTGGGCGGCGCGCAGCACGTCGAGCACGGCGAGGCCCACCTCGGCGGCGCGGTGCGGCGTCAGATGGCCGTCCCGGCGCACCACTTCGGCGAGCGAGCTGCCCTCGATCAGCTCCATCACGATCCAGGGGCGGTCGTCCTCGTTGACCACGTCGTAGACCGTGACCGCGCCGTTGTTGCGGATCCGGGCGATCGCCTTGGCCTCGCGCAGCGTGCGCGTGATCAGCCGGCGCTGCTCGTCCTCGTCGATGGCCGAGGGGAAGCGCAGCTCCTTGACGGCGACCGTGCGGCCTAGCGTCTCGTCGACCGCGCGCCAGACCGTGCCCATGCCGCCGCGGCCGAGCATCTCTCCCAGCCGGTACCGACCCGCGAGGAGGCGCCCCTGGGCCTCCTCGGCCTCCTGGGTCTCCTGCGGCTGCTCAGCCTCCGACATGCGTCCCCTCTGCAATCAACCCGCCCTGGCAGAGCGTCCATTGTCTCTCATGCCCGGGGTCGGGGAAGGCCCGGGTCCGCGCGATGATGGGCCGGTGCGGACCAAGGGACCGATATGACCGACAAGCACTTCTCACACCCCTCTCACATCTCACCCACCCCAGCCCCGCACCAGGGCCACCGGTCGCGCACGTGGCGCGGGTGGGTTCGTGGGGGCCTGGTGGGAGTTGTGGCGATCGGGGTGGCAGCCGTGCCCCCACTGCCCTCCGACCCCCCTCCCTCCCCGAGTTCAGCCCCGGGCCCCGCCCCGGGTCCCGCCCCGGGTCCCGCACCAGGCCCCGCACCAGGCCCCTCCATGCACTCCTCCATGCACTCCTCCTTGCACTCCTCCCTGCGTTCCTCCCTGCCGCCCCTCGCCGCGAGCGCCCCCGCCCCGGGAGCCGCAGCCCTCTCCCGGCTCACGACCACCGCCCGCACCACGAGCCGTTACGCAGCGACAGGAACCTCCGACACCGCCACCAACCGCCCCATCAGCCGCAAGGATCACTTCCGCATAGGCAGCATCACGAAGTCCTTCGTGGCCGTGATCGTCCTGCAGCTCGCCGCCGAACACAGGCTGACCCTGGACGACACCGTCGAACGCCACCTGCCCCGCCTCATACGCGGCCACGGCAACGACGGCCGCCACCTCACCCTGCGGCAGCTCCTCAGCCACACAAGCGGGTTGTACCCGTACACGGACGCGCCTGACTCCCCCGCCACGGACCTCGACCGCAGCCACACCCCCACCGAACTCCTCCGCACCGCCCTCGCCCACCGCCCCCTCTTCCCGCCCGGCAGCGACTGGTCGTACTCCAACACCAACTACATCGTCCTCGGCCTGGTCATCGAGCGGGTCACGGGCAACAGCTACGCCGAGGAGGCACGGCGCCGCATCCTCACCCCGCTGCGCCTGACCGGCACGTCCTTCCCCGGCACCGACCGCCACCTGCCCGCCCCGCACGGCCGCGGCTACTCCGGAACTCCCGCCTCCGCCAAGGACGTCACGGAGATCGACCCTTCGGGCGCGGGCGCCGCCGGCGAGGCCATCAGCACCCTCGACGACCTGAACCGCTTCTACTCCGCCCTCCTCTCCGGCAAGCTCCTGCCGCCCTCCGAACTCTCCGCCATGCGCAACACCCGCCCCTCCGACGGCGCCTACGGCCTGGGCCTGATGCCCACGAAGCTGTCCTGCACAACCGTCTGGGGCCACAACGGCCGCATCCCCGGGTCGTACGCGGAGAGCGTCGCCACCCGAGGCGGCCACCACGTCCTCACGTACCGCCTGAACACCGACTGGTCCCCCTCGCCGACCGCCGAGAAGCTCAGGCGATCCCTCCTGGAGACCGAGTTCTGCCCCCGGTCACCCCCGAAGAACTGACGCCCCACACCGAACCAGCCCCACCAGCCCCACCCGCCCCGCCATACCCTCCGGCCGACCCGTCCCGCACCCCGAACCACTGCTCCGCCCCGAACTCCTCGAACCGTCCCGCCTCGGCGAACCCCAGCTTCGCCGCGAGGCGCAGAGCGCGCTCGTTGGCGATCTGGGTGCAGAGCACCACCGGCTCGCCGGGCAGCACACCGGCGAACCAGTCGAGCACCGCCGCGCACGCCTCAGCCGCGTATCCGAACCCCCAGGCCTCCGGAAGGAACAGATAGCCGAGCTCGGCCTCCGCCGCGTCCGGCCGGACATGGCCTGGGCGTTCCGCGTCGCGCCGATCGAGCGTGACCACACCCACCATCGCTCCGCCGCGTTCGGCGACGAAGAGCCCGGGCCGCCGCCCCGGCACGTCAGGCACCGCCTGTTCGAGCTCGTCGCGCGGCCGCGGACCACCGAGGTAGGTGTGCACCGCGGGTGAGGCGAACAGCTCGATGAACGCCGAGCGGTCCCGGGCCTCGGACGCGCGGAGCACGAGCCGTTCGGTCCTGACCGAGGCGGGCGGCCAGGCGACCGCCCCAAGTTCCGCCATGTCGAACATCCCCCTCATCCAGCTTCAGCCCGTCACAACGGCACGATGTCCGGCGCCCCCAACCGCGCCGCATCAGCCGTCAGGTCGTCCGGCTGGCGTTGCGACTCCCGCTCTGCCTCGACCCGCTTCTCGTAGTGCTCGACCTCTCTGTCGATCTGGTCCGCGTCCCAGCCGAGCACCTTCGCCATGAGTTCCGCGCAGTCGCGTGCGCTGCGGGTGCCGCGGTCGAAGGTCTCGATGGAGATGCGGGTACGCCGGGTCAGTACGTCGTCGAGGTGCCGGGCGCCCTCGTGCGACGCGGCGTAGACGACCTCGGCGCGCAGGTAGTCGTCGGCGTACTGCAGGGGTTCGCCGAGGGACGGGTCGGCGGCGATGAGGTCGAGGATTTCCTCGGTGAGTGACCCGTACCGGTTCAACAGGTGCTCCACGCGGACCACATGGAGGCCGATGCGGGCGGCGATGCGGGCGCGGGCGTTCCACAGGGCCTTGTAGCCCTCGGCGCCGATGAGCGGGATGTCCTCGGTGACGCAGTCGGCGACCCGCTGGTCGAGCCCGTGCACCGCCTCGTCCACGGCGTCCTTGGCCATGACGCGGTACGTGGTGTATTTGCCGCCCGCGACGACGACGAGGCCCGGAGCCGGGTGGGCGACGGTGTGTTCGCGGGACAGCTTGCTGGTGGCGTCGGACTCCCCGGCAAGCAGCGGCCTGAGCCCGGCGTACACGCCCTGTACGTCGTCCCGCGTGAGGGGTAGTGCCAGCACCGAGTTGACGTGCTCAAGGAGGTAGTCGATGTCCGCGCTGGAGGCGGCCGGGTGGGCCTTGTCGAGGTCCCAGTCGGTGTCGGTGGTGCCGATGATCCAGTGCCTGCCCCAGGGGATGACGAAGAGGACGGACTTCTCGGTGCGGAGGATCAGCCCGGTGGTCGAGTTGATGCGGTCCTTGGGGACGACCAGGTGGATGCCCTTGGAGGCGCGGACGTGGAACTGGCCGCGTTCGCCGACCATGGCCTGGGTGTCGTCGGTCCAGACCCCGGTGGCGTTGACGATCTGGCGGGCCCTGATCTCGTACGCGCCGCCTGCTTCCGCGTCCTCCACCCGCGCGCCGACGACCCGTTCGCCCTCGCGCAGGAAGCCGGTGACGCGGGCGCGGTTGGCGACCTTGGCGCCGTACGCGGCGGCGGTGCGGACCATCATCGCGACGTAACGGGCGTCGTCCATCTGCGCGTCGTAGTACTGCATCGCCCCGACCAGCGCGTCCTTCTGCAGGCAGGGCGCGACGCGCAGGGCGCGACGGCGGCTGAGGTGACGGTGCATCGGCAGGCCCCGGCCGTGCCCGCGGGACATCGACATGGCGTCGTAGAGGGCGACGCCGGATCCGGCGTAGAGCCGTTCCCAGCCCTTGTGTTGCAGCGGGTAGAGGAACGGGACGGGCTTGACGAGGTGCGGGGCGAGGCGTTCGAGCAGGAGTCCGCGCTCCTTGAGTGCCTCACGCACCAGTGCGAAGTCGAGCATTTCGAGATAGCGCAGGCCGCCGTGGATGAGCTTGCTCGACCTGCTGGATGTGCCGGAGGCCCAGTCGCGGGCCTCGACGAGGCCGGTGGAGAGGCCCCGGGTGACGGAGTCGAGCGCGGTGCCGGCGCCGACCACGCCCGCGCCGACGACCAGCACGTCCAGTTCCCGCTCAGCCATGGCCGCAAGCGCTTCCGCGCGCTCGGCCGGTCCCAGTGTCGCTGTCCTCACTGCTGCCTCCCGTCGCCCCCGTGTGGTCGGGCTCACAACGTCGATTCTGTCCGCAGTCACGGACTTCAGCCACCGCCTGTGGACAACACTCCGAAGTCCGCGGCCAAGCAATGCCGCATAACGGTCATATTTACTCCTAACCTGACATTGCGCTGGTCCACTCTGTCCACAGGGCTTGCGCACTCCTCCCGTTCCGGCTATTGGGAAGGACGGCCCACGCCATGCCCGCAGATCTCGCCGTCATCGGACTCGGACATCTCGGCCTGCCCCTCGCCCAGGCCGCCGTCGCGTCCGGGATCGAGACCCTCGCGTACGACCCGCCGCTCAGCGCCGACCTCGCCGCGGGCCGGCTGCCCGCCGACGAGGGCACCCTGACCGCGGCCGACCTGCGCCGAATGCTCGCGGGCGGCTTCCGGCCGACCGCGAACCCGGTGGAGCTCGGCCGGGTGCGCACCGCCGTCATCTGCGCCCCGACCCCGCTCGGCCCCGACGGCGCGCTCGACCTCGGCCAGGTCGCCGAGGCGGCCCGCACCCTCGCCGCCCGGCTGCGCCCGCACACCACGGTGATCCTGGAGTCGCCCGCGTACCCGGGCACCACGGACGACGTCGTCCGCCCGGTCCTCGAAGAGGGCTCAGGCATGCGCGCGGGACGCGACTTCCACCTCGCGTACTCGCCCGGCCGCCTCGACCCCGGCAGCCGCACCCACGGCTACGCCAACACCCCGAAGGTCATCGGCGGCCTCACCCCGACCTGCACCGAGTCGGCCGCCGCGTTCTACGGCCGCCTCACCGACAAGGTCGTACGCGCGCGTGGCCCCCGCGAGGCGGAGACGGTGCAGCTCCTGGAGACCAACTACCGGCACGTCAACATCGCCCTGGTCAACGAGATGGCCGTGCTCTGCCACGACTTGGGCGTCGACCTGTGGGACGTGATCCGCTGCGCCGAGACCAAGCCGTTCGGCTTCCAGGCCTTCCGCCCGGGCCCCGGCGTCGGCGGCCACGGCATCCCGCTCGACCCCAACTACCTGCCCCACCACAGCCGCACCCCCGGCCACCCGCTGCGCATGGTCGGCCTCGCGCAGGAGATCAACCACCGCATGCCGCAGTACGTGATCCAGCGCGCCGCCACCCTCCTCAACGAGCACGGCAAGTCGGCGCGCGCCGCGCGTGTGCTGCTTCTCGGCGTCACCTACAAGCCCGACCTCGCCGGCCAACAGGGCTCCCCCGCCCACGAGATCGCCACCCGCCTCATGGAACTCGGCGCCGCCATCAGCTACCACGACCCGTACGTCCCGCACTGGAACGTCCTCGGCCACCCCGTCCCCCGCGCCGACTCCCTCTACGAAGCGGCCGCCGACGCCGACCTGACGGTCCTGCTCCAGCCCCACCGCACGTACGACCTGCAAAGCCTTGCCGTGAAGGCCCAGTTGCTGCTGGACACCCGGGGCGCGACGCCGATCGGGGCGGCCCACCGGTTGTGACGAAAACTGGCGCTACAACGCGAAAAACGTCACTACAAAGGGAGGGCCGGACCGCGTCGCGCGGTCCGGCCCTGCAGTGCTGTTTTTCAGCGGCTCAGCGGCTGTGCACCGAGTCCGCGACCGTCACCTCGACCCGCTGGAACTCCTTGAGCTCGCTGTAGCCGGTCGTGGCCATCGAACGGCGCAGGGCGCCGAAGAAGTTCATCGAACCGTCGGGCGAGTGCGAGGGACCGGTGAGGATCTCCTCGGTCGTGCCGACCGTGCCCAGGTCGACCTTCTTGCCGCGCGGCACGTCCTCGTGCACGGCCTCCATGCCCCAGTGGTGGCCCTTGCCGGGCGAGTCCGTGGCACGGGCCAGCGGGGAGCCCATCATCACCGAGTCCGCACCGCAGGCGATGGCCTTCGGCAGGTCGCCGGACCAGCCCACGCCGCCGTCGGCGATGACGTGGACGTACCGGCCGCCGGACTCGTCGAGGTAGTCACGGCGCGCGGCGGCGACATCGGCCACGGCGGTCGCCATCGGGACCTGGATGCCGAGGACGTTGCGCGTGGTGTGCGCGGCGCCGCCGCCGAAGCCGACGAGCACACCCGCGGCGCCGGTCCGCATCAGGTGCAGCGCGGCGGTGTACGTGGCGCAGCCGCCGACGATCACCGGGACGTCCAGCTCGTAGATGAACTGCTTGAGGTTCAGCGGCTCGGCGGCGCCCGACACGTGCTCGGCGGAGACCGTCGTACCGCGGATCACGAAGATGTCGACGCCCGCGTCCACGACGGCCTTGGAGAACTGGGCCGTGCGCTGCGGGGAGAGGGCCGCGGCGGTGACGACACCGGAGTCGCGGACCTCCTTGATGCGCCGGCCGATCAGCTCTTCCTTGATCGGCGCGGCGTAGATCTCCTGCAGGCGGCGGGTCGCGGCCTCCGGCGCCAGCTCGGCGATCTCGTCGAGCAGCGGCTGCGGGTCCTCGTAACGGGTCCACAGACCCTCAAGGTTGAGCACGCCCAGGCCGCCCAGCTCGCCGATGCGGATCGCCGTCTGCGGGGAGACGACGGAGTCCATCGGCGCGGCGAGGAACGGCAGTTCAAAACGGTAGGCGTCGATCTGCCAGGCGATCGAGACCTCCTTCGGGTCCCGCGTACGCCGGCTCGGCACGATGGCGATGTCGTCGAACGCGTACGCCCTGCGGCCGCGCTTGCCGCGCCCGATCTCGATCTCAGTCACGTTGTGTGGCCTTTCCACTCTCCGGTCTGCGTCTTCCAGTATCCCCGACACACACGCCGAGGCCCGCGGGCGTAGTACCCACGGGCCTCAAGCGTGCTCCCGATATGTTCCCAGACGGTCAGCGGCGCGCGTAGTTGGGCGCCTCGACCGTCATCGAGATGTCGTGCGGGTGGCTCTCCTTGAGCCCGGCCGAGGTGATCCGTACGAACCGGCCCTTGGCCTTGAGCTCCGGGATGTCGGCGGAGCCCACGTACCCCATGGAGGCGCGCAGGCCGCCGACCAGCTGGTGCGCGACCGAGGAGAGCGGGCCGCGGTAGGGCACCTGGCCCTCGATGCCCTCGGGCACGAGCTTGTCCTCGGACAGGACGTTGTCCTGGAAGTACCGGTCCTTGGAGAAGGAGCGGGCCTGGCCGCGGGACTGCATCGCGCCGAGCGAGCCCATGCCGCGGTACGACTTGAACTGCTTGCCGTTGATGAACACCATCTCGCCCGGCGACTCCTCGCAGCCCGCGAGCAGCGAGCCGAGCATCACCGTGTCGGCACCGGCGGCGATCGCCTTGGCGATGTCGCCGGAGTACTGCAGGCCGCCGTCGCCGATCAGCGGGACGCCCGCGGCGTGGCAGGCCTTGGCTGCCTCGTAGATCGCGGTGACCTGCGGGACGCCGATGCCCGCGACGACGCGCGTGGTGCAGATGGAGCCCGGGCCGACGCCGACCTTCACGCCGTCGACACCGGCGTCGATCAGCGCCTGGGCGCCTTCGCGGGTGGCGACGTTGCCGCCGACGATGTCGACGTTGATGTTGGTCTTCAGCTTGGCGATCATGTCGAGGATGCCGCGGCTGTGGCCGTGCGCGCTGTCCACGACGAGGAAGTCCGCGCCGGCCTCGACGAGGGCCTGCGCCCGGTCGTACGCCTCGTCACCGACGCCCACCGCGGCGCCGACGACCAGGCGGCCCTCGGCGTCCTTCGCGGCGTTGGGGTACTTCTCGGCCTTCACGAAGTCCTTGACCGTGATGAGGCCCTTGAGGATGCCGGAGTCGTCGACCAGCGGCAGCTTCTCGATCTTGTGGCGGCGCAGCAGCTCCATGGCGTCCTCGCCGGAGATGCCGACCTTGCCGGTGACCAGCGGCATCGGCGTCATGACCTCGCGGACCTGGCGCGAGCGGTCCAGCTCGAAGGCCATGTCGCGGTTGGTGACGATGCCGAGGAGCTTGCCGCCGCCGTCGGTGACGGGCACGCCGCTGATGCGGAACTTGGCGCACAGCTCGTCCGCCTCACGCAGCGTCGCGTCCGGCGAGACCGTGATCGGGTCGGTCACCATGCCGGACTCGGAGCGCTTCACCAGGTCGACCTGGTTGGCCTGGTCCTCGATGGAGAGGTTGCGGTGCAGCACACCGGCGCCGCCCTGACGGGCCATGGCGATGGCCATGCGGGCCTCGGTGACCTTGTCCATCGCGGCGGAGAGCAGCGGAAGGTTCACCGAGACGTTGCGCGAGACGCGCGAAGCGGTGCTCACCTTGTTCGGCAGCACCTCGGAGGCGCCCGGCAGCAGCAGGACGTCGTCGTATGTCAGCCCGAGCATCGCGAATTTCTCGGGTGCTCCGTCGACGTGGTCACTCATGACACCTTCCCCAATGCTCTTGCCAGGCGCGGACCACCATGCTAACGGCCCGCGCGACCACTTCATTCCACCATCCCACCACAGCGAACGGCGATCGTTGTACGTTCCTACGACGAAGCAGCGCCGAGCTGCGGCCACCGCACCGCTCCGCGAGGGCCGCTCACCGCTCCGCGAAGGCCGCTCACTGCTCCGCGAGGCCCGCTCACTGCTCCGCGAGGGCCCGCAGCCTGCTCAGCGCCCGGTGCTGCGCGACGCGGACGGCTCCCGGTGACATTCCCAGCATCTGCCCGGTCTCCTCGGCGGTGAGCCCGACGGCGATCCGGAGCAGCAGCAGCTCGCGCTGGTTCTCCGGAAGGTTGGCGAGGAGTTTCTTGGCCCACTCGGCGTCGCTGCTGAGCAGCGCCCGCTCCTCGGGGCCGAGGGAGTCGTCGGGCCGCTCCGGCATCTCATCGGACGGCACGGCCGTGGAACCGGGATGGCGCATGGCGGCGCGCTGCAGGTCGGCGACCTTGTGCCCGGCGATGGCAAAGACGAACGCCTCGAAGGGGCGGCCGGTGTCGCGATAGCGCGGCAGCGCGAGCAGCACGGCGACGCACACTTCCTGGGCCAGATCCTCCACGAAGTGCCGTGCGTCACCCGGCAGTCGGGACAGGCGGGTGCGGCAGTAGCGCAGCGCGAGGGGGTGCACGCGGGCCAGGAGGTCGTGCGTGGCCTGCTCGTCACCGTCGACCGCGCGTCGTACGAGTGCACCGATGGCCCCTGGGGCAGCAGCAGCCTCGTCGTCACGCATCGGTCCATGGTGCCTCGGCGTCTGCCGATCCGCGGCACCGCGTCCGTAGTTGTGCACCGAAGCGTTATGAGCAGGTGCGCCGGAACTCATCTCCTGCGCCCTCCCCTCCCGCTCGATCGAATCGTCCCCGAGGAACTCCACACCTCAAGGATGCGGCATCGCGCGGGAAACGCGGCACGGCACGGTCCGAGCCGTCCGCGCCGCAGGTCAGGCCGCGTCCCGTCCGCGCGGCGGCGGACGGGACACACAGGCGACGACACGGAACCCGCGCGGCGGCGACGCACTGCCAGGCCCTGGCCCAACGGCCTAGCGGACCAGGCCCCAGCGGAAGCCGAGCGCCACGGCGTGCGCGCGGTCCGAGGCGCCGAGCTTCTTGAAGAGTCTGCGCGCGTGCGTCTTGACCGTGTCCTCGGAGAGGAACAGCTCACGGCCGATCTCGGCGTTGGAGCGGCCGTGGCTCATGCCTTCGAGGACCTGGATCTCACGCGCGGTGAGCGTCGGCGCCGCGCCCATCTCGGCGGACCGCAGCCGCCGCGGGGCGAGCCGCCAGGTCGGGTCGGCGAGGGCCTGCGTGACCGTGGCCCGCAGTTCGGCGCGCGAGGCGTCCTTGTGCAGATAGCCGCGGGCACCGGCGGCGACCGCGAGCGCGACGCCGTCCAGATCCTCGGCGACGGTCAGCATGATGATCCGGGCGCCGGGGTCGGCCGAGAGCAGCCGGCGCACCGTCTCGACGCCGCCCAGACCGGGCATGCGTACGTCCATCAGAATCAGGTCCGAGCGGTCGGCGCCCCAGCGGCGGAGGACTTCCTCGCCGTTGGCCGCCGTCGTCACGCGCTCTACGCCGGGCACGGTCGCCACCGCGCGTCGGAGCGCCTCTCGGGCAAGCGGGGAGTCGTCGCAGACGAGGACGGAAGTCATGACTGTCCCCCGCGGCTCTCACAGCTGCTGCGCGTCACCTTGAGCCTCCAGGCTGGTTACGAATCGTCACCTGTGCGATTGACGCCCTCGGACACCTGCCCGAGCGCTTCTGTTTTCAACCGCCTCGCACTCTCAACGACGGTCACTCGAAAGAGTTACGGGTCGGCGACCCATCTTCAACACTCTACGTGAGCGGTCGGACACGGCACCGCTACCGCAGGTCACCGAAGTTTTGCCTGAAGCTATGCCCCATTTAGCGGCTTTTCTTCCCTTTTCTTGGTGTCTGTGACTAGATTCGCCATGAGTCATATTTTCATCTACTCAGACAGTAGATGTACGGTCATGGGTCCAGAATCCGCTCGACAGAGGTTGCAAGGGGACAAGCAATGGCAGATTTCTCCCGCCTTCCCGGACCGAACGCCGATCTGTGGGACTGGCAGCTCCTGGCGGCCTGCCGCGGGGTGGACAGCTCCTTGTTCTTCCACCCGGAGGGCGAACGGGGCGCCGCGCGAAGCGCACGTGAGAACTCGGCCAAGGAGGTCTGCATGAGGTGCCCGGTGCGCGCCCAGTGCGCCGCGCACGCGCTGGCGGTACGAGAGCCTTACGGCGTCTGGGGCGGGCTCACCGAGGACGAGCGCGAGGAACTCATGGGGCGGGCGCGCAACCGCCTGGTCACGGCGTCGGCGGCGTCCGGCGCGGGCAGCCCGGTGCACTGACCCGAGCTCAGCAGGGCACGGAAAGAACGTTTCTTCTCAGATACGGCAGCCGGTCCACTCGGATGCGGCAGCCGGTCCACTCAGACACGGCAGCCGGTCCACTCGGATGCGGCAGCCGGTCCACGCAAACACGGCAGCCGGTCTGCGCTGCTGCCGCTCAGCGGGTCGCGGCCCTCGCGAGGTGGTCGAGCGTGGCCGCCACCGCCGGAACCTGCTCCAGGTCGGGCAGGGTGAGCGCGACGATCTCGCGGCGCACGGCGGGCTCCACCGCGACCGCGCGCGCCCCCTTGGGGCGTACGGACTCCAGCGCGAGCTCCGGCAGTACGGCGACGCCGAGACCCGCGCCCACCAGGCTGATCACCGCCGGGTAGTCGTCGGTCGCGAAGTCGATGCGCGGGGTGAAGCCGGCGCCCTCGCAGACCTCCACCAGCTGGCGGCGACAGCGCGGGCAGCCCGCGATCCAGGGCTCGTCGGCGAGCTCGGCGATCGCGACGGAGGCGGAGCGGGCGAGGCGGTGGCGCTCGGGGACCAGGCCGACGAGCCGGTCGGCGAGCAGCGGCCGGACGACCAGGTCGCTCCAGTCCTCCGCGGCGTGCGCGCCGTCGTACCGGAAGGCGAGCGCCACGTCGCAGTCGCCCTCGCGGAGCATCTCGACCGAGCGGGGCGGTTCGGCGTCGACGAGGGAGACGCGGGTGCCGGGGTGGGCGGCGCGGAGGGCGGCGAGCGCGGTCGGCACGAGCGCGGAGCTGCCGCTGGGGAAGGAGACGAGGCGGACGCGGCCGGCCCGCAGACCGGCGATCGCGGCGACCTCCTCCTCGGCGGCGGTGAGTCCGGCGAGGATGCCCGAGGCGTGCCTGACCAGGGCTTCTCCGGCCTGCGTGAGCCGCATCTCGCGGCCCGTACGGATCAGCAGCGGGGTGCCCGTGGACTGTTCGAGGGCCTTCATCTGCTGGCTCACGGCGGGCTGGGTGCAGCCGAGTTCGCGGGCCGCCGCGGAGAAGGAACCGGTGGCGGCCACGGCGCGGAGCACGCGGAGATGACGGGCCTCGATCATGCGTAGAGCATAAGCCACTCTTGGGGCAGGCCGGGATTAATGCTTCGACGCTTTGACGTCGGGGCGCCTAACGTGCGGGGTATGAAGCTTCTTTCGGTGAATGCGGGCCGCCTCAGGGCCGTGGAGTACACGGATGCGCCGTCGGGCGGTACCGGTATCGACAAGCAGCCGGTCGACGGGCCGGTCAGGATCTCCGCGCCCGGCCCGAAGGGCGCGTTCGGCAGCGGGCTCGCCGGGGACACGGTGGCCGACCTGCGGCATCACGGCGGCGACGACCAGGCGGTGTACGCCTTCGCGCGCGAGGACCTGGACGCCTGGGAGCGGGAGCTCGGCCGGCCGCTGGCGCACGGCGCGTTCGGCGAGAACCTCACGACGTCCGGGGTGGACGTGTCCGGCGCGCGGATCGGCGAGCGGTGGCGGGTCGGCGGGCAGGTCGTCCTGGAGGTGACGTCCTCGCGGATCCCGTGCCGTACGTTCGCCGGTCACCTCGGCGAGAAGGGCTGGGTGCGGCGGTTCACTCAGGGCGGGGCGCCGGGGGCGTATCTGCGGGTGATCGAGCCGGGCGAGGTGCGGGCCGGGGACGCGGTCGAGGTGCTGCACCGGCCGGACCACGAGGTCACCGTCGCTCTCCAGTTCAGGTCCGCCACGACCGAGCGGGAGCTGCTGCCGCGCACCCTCGCCGCCGGTTCCGCGCTGCATCCGGAGGCGGTCGCGGCCGCGCGGACGTACGCGGAGAAGTACGGGCACCCCGATCCGGCTCAGGACCTGCGGCGTACGGGAGTTGGCGTCCGGGCGGATCAACAGGGCCTTTAGCCTGGGCCCATGACTACCGCTCTGATCACCGGGTCGACCGCGGGCATCGGCTCCGCCTTCGCCCGGCGCCTCGCCGCCGACGGCCACAACCTCGTGCTGGTCGCACGCGACCTCACGCGACTGCGGGAGCAGGCCACCGAACTCCACGACCGGCACGGCATCGAGGCCGGGGTACTCTCCGCCGACCTGGCCACGGAGGAAGGCATCGCGGCGGTCGAGCAGCGGCTCGGCGACCGCCGGAACCCGGTGGACCTGCTGGTCAACAACGCGGGCTTCGGCAACAAGGGGACCTACCTCGATGTGCCCATGGCCGACGAGCTGACGATGCTGAAGGTGCACATCGAGGCGGTCCTTCGGCTCACCTCGGCGGCCGTCGAGGGGATGCGGGAGCGCGGCAGGGGCGGTGTCGTCAACGTGGCGTCGGTGGCGGCGTTCGTGCCGCGCGGCACGTACGGGGCGTCGAAGGCGTGGGTCGTGCAGTTCACGCAGGGCGCGGCGAAGGACCTGGCCGGGTCCGGGGTGCGGCTGATGGCGCTGTGCCCGGGATTCGTGCGTACGGAGTTCCACGAGCGGGCCGGGATGGGCACCGACAACATTCCGAAGTGGATGTGGCTGGACGCCGACAAGCTGGTCGCGGCGGCGCTGGCGGATCTCTCGCGCGGCAAGACCGTGTCGATCCCGGACCCTCGGTACAAGGTGGTGATGGGTGCGGTGAAGGTGGTTCCGAGGAATCTCCTCGGCACGATCACGAGCCGCACGGGCAGGAAGTACGGCCCGAGGTAGTTCCCGGTCTGCGGCCCGGCGGCCCGTCCTCGCGCAGTTCCCCGCGCCCCTGGAAAAGGGGCGCGGGAATTGCGCGATCAGCCACGACGAACGCCGCACCCGGCAACCGGACCGCACCGTGCAGACGCGTCCCCGAACAGGCCTGAGGCCCGACAACCCACGAGGGGCGTCGGGCCTCAGGAACAGCTCAACCCAGCGGAGCGTCAGTGCGCGTGGCCGTGACCGTGGCCGTGACCGGCCTCGGCCTCCTCCTCGGCCGGCTTCTCGACGACCAGGGTCTCGGTCGTGAGCAGCAGGGAGGCGATGGAGGCGGCGTTCTCCAGGGCGGAGCGGGTGACCTTGACCGGGTCGATGACGCCGGCCTTGACCAGGTCGCCGTACTCGTCGGTCGCGGCGTTGTAGCCCTCGCCCTTGCCGAGCTCGGCGACCTTCGAGGTGATGACGTAGCCCTCAAGGCCGGCGTTCTCGGCGATCCAGCGCAGCGGCTCGACGGCGGCGCGGCGGACGACGGCGACACCGGTGGCCTCGTCGCCCTCCTTGCCGAGGTTGCCCTCCAGGACCTTCACGGCGTGGACGAGCGCGGAGCCACCACCGGAGACGATGCCCTCCTCGACCGCGGCGCGGGTCGCGGAGATGGCGTCCTCCAGACGGTGCTTCTTCTCCTTCAGCTCCACCTCGGTGGCGGCGCCGACCTTGATCACGCACACGCCGCCGGCCAGCTTCGCGAGGCGCTCCTGCAGCTTCTCGCGGTCCCAGTCGGAGTCCGTGGCCTCGATCTCGGCCTTGATCTGGTTGACGCGGCCCGCGACGTCCTCGGAGTTGCCGCCGCCGTCGACGAGGGTCGTGTCGTCCTTGGTGATGGTGACGCGGCGGGCGGTGCCGAGCACGTCCAGACCGGCCTGGTCGAGCTTGAGGCCGACCTCCTCGGCGATGACGGTGGCACCGGTGAGGGTGGCCATGTCGCCGAGCATCGCCTTGCGGCGGTCACCGAAGCCGGGGGCCTTCACGGCGACGGCGTTGAACGTGCCGCGGATCTTGTTCACGACCAGGGTCGACAGGGCCTCGCCCTCGACGTCCTCGGCGACGATCAGCAGCGGCTTGGAGCCACCGGCCTGGATGACCTTCTCCAGGAGGGGCAGCAGGTCCTGGATCGAGGAGATCTTGCCCTGGTGGATCAGGATGTACGGGTCGTCGAGGACGGCCTCCATACGCTCCTGGTCGGTGACGAAGTACGGGGACAGGTAGCCCTTGTCGAAGGCCATGCCCTCGGTGAAGTCCAGCTCCAGACCGAAGGTGTTGGACTCCTCGACGGTGATGACACCGTCCTTGCCGACCTTGTCCATCGCCTCGGCGATGAGCTCACCGATCTGCTTGTCCTGGGCGGACAGCGCGGCGACGGCGGCGATGTCCTCCTTGGAGTCGATCGGGCGGGCGGTGGCGACCAGGTCGTCGGAGACGGCCTTGACGGCGGCGTCGATGCCCTTCTTCAGGGCGGCCGGGGAAGCGCCCGCGGCGACGTTGCGCAGGCCCTCGCGGACCAGGGCCTGGGCGAGCACGGTGGCGGTGGTCGTACCGTCACCCGCGATGTCGTTGGTCTTGGTCGCCACCTCCTTCACGAGCTGCGCGCCGAGGTTCTCGTACGCGTCCTCGACCTCGACCTCACGGGCGATGGTCACGCCGTCGTTGGTGATGGTGGGGGCGCCGAACTTCTTGTCGATGACGACGTTGCGGCCCCGGGGGCCGATCGTCACCTTGACCGTGTCGGCAAGCTTGTTGACGCCGCGTTCGAGGGCGCGACGGGCGTCCTCGTCGAACTTCAGGATCTTCGCCATGGAGCTGTGTCAGTCCTCTCGTTGCGATCCTCGGCCGCCGTCGCGCAGCAGCCGCCATCGCTGTGAAAACGAACAGCGCCCCCGGCGCCCGGCTACCTATGGGTGGCGGGGGCCAGGGGCGCAGTTCAAAGCAAACCGGTGAATTACTTCTCGACGATCGCGAGCACGTCGCGGGCCGAGAGGACGAGGTACTCCTCGCCGTTGTACTTCACCTCGGTGCCGCCGTACTTGCTGTACAGCACGATGTCACCGCTCTTGACGTCGAGCGGCAGGCGCTCGCCGTTCTCGAAGCGGCCCGGGCCCACGGCGAGGACGACGCCCTCCTGGGGCTTCTCCTTCGCGGTGTCCGGGATGACCAGGCCAGAGGCGGTGGTCTGCTCGGCGTCGAGCGGCTGGACCACGATGCGGTCCTCAAGCGGCTTGATGGCAACCTTGGAGCTGGTGGTCGTCACGATCCGACCTCCCCCTTCGGAGATCTCACGGGGTTAACTGTCTGAGGTGGCGACCAGGTGGATCCGTCGTCGCGGGTGCCGGACCTGCCCGTCGCTGTGTTGGCACTCTCCAACGGGGAGTGCCAGAGCCGACACTATGACCGCGATTAGCACTCGGTCAAGCGGAGTGCCAATCGTCGCGTCGCCCGAGGGCTCAGTCGCGTCGCCCGAGGGCTCAGTCGCGCCGCTCGCGGGCTCAGTCGCGCCGCCCGCGGTCTCACAGATAGTCCTCCAGGCGGGCCACCGTGAACCCCTGGGCCTGGATGCGGCGGAGCATCCGCGTCGTCATCTCGGTGAGGGAGGCGCCGTTCAGCTCCGCCGGGCCGCGGAAGTGCGCGAGGACGATGTCGCCGGGGCGCAGCCCGGCCTCGCCCGCGTACCGCAGGTCGTCGATCTGCATGGACACCCGCCACAGGACCACCGCGGAGATCCCGCAGTCCGCGGCGGCGCGCAGCGTGTCGTCGTTGTACTCCCCGTACGGCGGCCGGAAGAGCCGGGGCTTGATGCCGAAGCGCTCCTTGAGCTTGTCCTGCTGGCCGCAGATCTCCCAGCGCTGGCCCTCGTAGGAGAGTCCGGGGAGGTACGGGTGGTCGAGGGTGTGGTTCTGCACGGTCGCGCCGACGGAGCGGAGCTCGGCGAAGTGCGCGTAGCCCGGGCCGACCACGCGGTCCGTGAGGAACATGCTGACCGGCAGCTGCAGCTCCCGCACCATGCGCACGAACTGCGGGTCGCGCTCGGCCCCGTCGTCGAAGGTCAGGAAGACCACCTTGTCGTCGGTGGGGACGCGGTCGACGACCGGGGGCAGGCCCGGGCCCGCCGCCTCGTCCGTACGCCGGGCCGGGGGCTTCGGGGGCGGGGCGAGCGGCTTGTCGAGGCCCCAGCGGCGGGCGGTGGCCAGGCTGACCGGGCGCTCGGCGGCCCGCTGCGCCGTCTTCCCGCCGTGCCGCTCGACCGGTTCGGCGGGCGGGGCGCAGCCGGACATGGTCAGCGCACCGGCCGCCAGCGCCCCGGTGAGCAGCCGGTGCGCGCGCCTCACTCGGCGGCCTGCCCGGGCAGGTAGTCCTCCAGGCGCGCGATCGCGTACCCCTTGTCCGTCACCACCTTGAGCAGGCGGCGGATCATGTCGGGCATGGTGCCCTTCCAGTCCTCCTTGCCGCGGAAGTGCGTGAGGATGATGTCGCCGGGGTGCAGGTCGCGGTCCCATTCGCGCCAGTCCATGCGGTCGACGAAGGCCTCGGCGTTCCACAGCGGCACGGAGGTGATGCCGCAGGCCTTGGCGGCCTTGAGGGTGTCGCGGTTGTAGTTGCCGTAGGGCGGGCGGAAGAGCTTCGGGCGCTTGCCGTAGTGCTTCTCGATGACGTCCTGCATGCCGCAGATCTCGCGCTTCTGCTGCTCGTACGTGAGGCCGGGCAGGTACTTGTGGTTGAGGGTGTGGTTGTTCAGGGTGACGCCGCGGTCCTGCATCTTCTTGAAGTACGCGTAGTCGTCGTCGATCACGTAATTGCTGAGGAACGCGGTGTACGGGATCTTGAGCTCGCTCATCATGCGGAGGAACTCGGGGTCCTTCTCGGCGCCGTCGTCGATGGTCAGGAAGACGACCTTGTCCTTGGTGGGGATGGTCGTGTAGACGGGCGGCAGGTCCTTCTGGCCGGCCACCTCGAAGCCCTTGCGGGTGGTGATCTTCGCCTTCTTCGCCGGGGGCTCCGGCGGGGTCAGCGGCATCTTGTCCACCTTCCACTTCTTGACCGCGGCGACCCGGGCGGCGTGCGCCGCGGCCCGCTGCTCGGCGGCCTTCGCCTGCCGGCCGTGGGCCGGCTCGGCGGGTTCCCTGCCGCCGCCGCCCGCGCAGCCGGAGGCGAGGGCGGTGGCGGTGAGCACGGCCAGGCCGGCCCTGACGCGGAACGACCGGTTTCCGCTGAACTTTTCTTTTTGTCGTACTAGTTGCATGGCGTCGGATCCTGTCAGCGCCGGTCGGCCCCGCTCCGCCGACACCGCCGCCAGAACCGCACGATCCACCGCTTGGCCGACAATGGCCGGGTGACCGACCTCGACCCGCTCGCCGCCTTCGCCGCCCTGCTGACCGACGAGGGCCAGACCCTGCTCGACGCGCTGCGCGACCACGACCCCGCACAGGAGCTCACCCTCGCCACCCGGCTGCGCCGCGACCACCCCGCCGGCCTGGTCTCGGCGGCCCTCGGCCAGGCCCGGCTCCGGCAGCGGGCCGCCGCCAAGTTCGGGGCCCAGGACGCGGCGCGGATGTACTTCACGCCGGACGGGGTGGAGCAGGCGACCCGGACCGGCGTCGCCGCGTACCGGGCGGAGCGGTTCCGGGCGCTCGGGGTGCGCAGCCTGGCCGACCTGTGCTGCGGGATCGGCGGCGACGCGATCGCCCTGGCCCGCGCGGGCGTCGCCGTCCTGGCCGTCGACCGCTCGCCGCTGACCTGCGCGGTGGCCCGCGCGAACGCGGCGGCGCTGGGCCTGGACGAGCTGATCGAGGTGCGCTGCGCGGACGTCGCCGAGGTGGACACGTCGCCGTACGACGCGGTGTTCGTGGACCCGGCCAGGCGGGGCGGACGCGGCCGTGTCTTCGACCCCGAGGCGTACTCGCCGCCGCTGTCCTGGGCTGTCGAGGCCGCCCGCAAGGCGCCGCACGCCGCCCTGAAGATCGCCCCCGGGGTGCCGCACGAGGCGGTGCCCGAGGAGGCCGAGGCGGAGTGGATCTCGGAGCGCGGCGACGTGAAGGAGGCCGTGCTGTGGTTCGGCGCGGGCATCGTGCCCGGCGCCATGGCCGCGACGCTGCTGCCCGCCGCCGCGACCCTGCGCGCGGAGCCGTCGGCAATGCTCCCGGACCCGGAACCGCGCCCCGTGGGCCGCTACCTCTACGAGCCGGACGGCGCCGTCATCCGCGCCCATCTGGTCGCCGAGGTGGCCCGGGAGGTGGACGGCGGACTGATCGACCCGATGATCGCGTACGTCACGAGCGACGCCGAGCACACCAGCCGGTTCGCCACCGCGTACGAGATCACCGACCAACTCCCGTTCAACGTCAAGAAGTTGCGGGCGCTGCTGCGGGAGCGGCAGGTCGGCGTGCTGACCGTGAAGAAGCGCGGATCGGCCGTCGAGCCCGAGGAGCTGCGCCGCAAGATGAAGCTGTCCGGGCCGAACGCGGCGACGGTGTTCCTGACCCGGGTCGCGGACGCCCCGACGATGCTGGTCGGCAGGCCCCTGCGCGGCACCTGATCAACTCCCCTGCTGTGCCGCCTTCTTGAGCAGCAGCTCCCGCTCCCGCGCGTTCCGCGCCAGGGCCGCCGCCCGCTCGAACTCGGCCCGCGCCTCCTTCGTCCGCCCGAGCCGGGCGAGCAGGTCGCCGCGGACGCTGGGCAGCAGGTGGTAGTCGCTCAGGACAGGGTTCAGGGCGTCGACCAGGTCCAGGGCGCGCTCAGGGCCCTGGGCCCTGGAGACGGCGACCGCCCGGTTCAGCTCCACGACCGGGGACCCGGTGCGAGCGACGAGCAGGTCGTAGAGGGCGACGATCTGCGGCCAGTCGGTCTCCTCGTACGTGTGCGCCTCCGCATGGCAGCCCGCGACGGCCGCCTGGAGCGTGTACGGGCCGGGGGCGCCGCCGCGGGCGTGGGCGCGGGCGAGGGCGGCGAGGCCGCGGCGGATCAGGGGCCGGTTCCAGCGGGTGCGGTTCTGGTCGGCGAGCAGCACCGGCGCGCCGTCGGGCCCGGTGCGGGCGGCGGCGCGGGACTGCTGGAACTCCAGCAGGGCGGCCAGACCGTGCACCTCGGCCTCGTCGGGCATCAGGCCCTGCAGCACGCGGGCGAGCCGCAGCGCGTCCTCGCAGAGCGCGGGGCGAAGGAGGTCGTCGCCCGCGGTGGCCGCGTACCCCTCGTTGAAGATCAGGTAGATCACTTCGAGCACGGAGCCGAGCCGGGCCGCGCGGTCCGGGCCGTACGGCACCTCGAAGGCGACGCCCTGCTTCGCGAGGGTGCGCTTGGCGCGGACGATGCGCTGGGCGAGGGTCGCCTCGGGCGCGAGGAAGGCGCGGGCGATCTCCGGGGTGCTCAGGCCGCCGAGAAGCTTCAGGGTGAGCGCGATCCGGGCCTCCGCGGAGAGCACGGGGTGGCAGGAGATGAAGACGAGCCGCAGCAGGTCGTCGTCGATGTCGTCCGGGTCGGCCGGCTCCTCGACGGGAGGCACGGACTCCAGGTCCCGGCCCAGCTCGGCGAGCTTCTGCGCGTACCGCTCCTTGCGCCGCACCAGGTCGACGGCGCGGCGGCGGGCGACGGTCAGCAGCCAGGCGCCCGGGGTGTCCGGCACGCCCCGCTCGGGCCACTGTTCGAGGGCGGCGACCAGGGCGTCCTGCGCGAGCTCCTCGGCGAGGCCGACGTCCCGTACGACACGGGTGACGGCGGCGATGACGCGCGGCGACTCGATGCGGAAGACGGCCTCGACGGTGGCGTGGGCGCGCTCGGACGCGGAGCTGCGGGTGGCCGTGAGATCGGTTTGTTCGTCCGTCACGGCCACCCATCAAAGCATCCGGGGCGGCGCCGGGCTCAGCCTTCCTCGATCTCGCGGACCTCGGTGGTGATGGTCCAGTAGTCCTCGTGGGTCTGCAGGAACCGCTTGGTCCACTCGATCGCCTCGGCCTTGTCCTTGCACTGCATGACCGAGTAGCCGCCGATGACCTCCTTGGTCTCGGTGAACGGCCCGTCGGTGTACGAGACCTTGCCGTCCTCCCAGTGCACCCGGGTGCCCTCGGAGGTGGGCAGCAGACCGGCCGTGTCGAGCATGACCCCGGCCTTGGTGATCTCCTCGAAGAGCTTGCCCATCCGCTCCTGGAGCTCGGGGCTCGGGCCGTCGGCCGGGGCGTTCTTCTCGTCGATGCGGATCAGCGTCAGAAAGCGCGGCATGGTGACTCCTCGGGTCGTACGGCGGACTGCTCCACCGCCGGGCAGGGGCCTTGTCCCCTGCCTCTCACCCAAACGTCGAACGGCCACCCCGGCAATCGACACGCCCCGCGAAAAAGTTCCGCGAGCGAGCCCTACGGCTCCACCCCCACCGACTCGAACCGCCACCGGTGCACCGGGCGCTGCACCAACGCGGCGTCCGGCTCCGGGAGTTCGGGCAGGTCGGCGTCGGGGTCCGCGTCCCACCAGGTGATGACGAGGACCCGGTCGCCGCTCGCCGCGAAGGTCTCCCGGCGCAGCGGGTCGGCGGCCAGCCACTGGGCGCGGGCCCACTCCAGGAGCTCCGCGCCCCGGCCCTCGGCGGCGCGGGCCTCCCACATCAGGGCGACGGTCATGAGTAGAGGTTGTCCTTGCTGATCTCGTGCACGTGGTCGTGGTCGTGCGTGGGGGCGTGGCCGGGGTTCTGGCCCGGCACGTGCGGGTCGGTCACCGGGAGGGACGAGTCCGCCGACAGGTCCCAGTCGGACGCGGACCGGTTCCGGGCGACCATCTCGGCGCCGAGGGCCGCCACCATCGCCCCGTTGTCCGTGCACAGCTTGGGCCGCGGCACCCGCAGGCGGATCCCGGCCGCCTCGCACCGCTCCTGGGCCAGGGCCCGCAGGCGCGAGTTGGCGGCCACGCCGCCGCCGATCATCAGGTGGTCCACGCCCTCGTCCTTGCACGCCCGGACGGCCTTGCGGGTCAGCACGTCGACGACGGCCTCCTGGAACGACGCCGACACGTCCCGTACCGGAACGTCCTCGCCCGCGTTCCGCTTCGCCTCGATCCAGCGGGCCACGGAGGTCTTCAGGCCGGAGAAGGAGAAGTCGTACGCCGGGTCGCGGGGGCCGGTGAGGCCGCGCGGGAAGGTGATCGCGTTCGGGTCGCCCTCGCGCGCGTACCGGTCGATGACCGGGCCGCCGGGGAAGCCGAGGTTGAGGACACGGGCGATCTTGTCGAAGGCCTCGCCCGCCGCGTCGTCGATGGTCGCGCCCATCGGCCGGACGTCCGAGGTGATGTCGGAGGAGAGCAGCAGCGAGGAGTGGCCGCCGGAGACCAGCAGCGCCATCGTCGGCTCGGGCAGCTTGCCGTGCTCCAGCTGGTCGACGCAGATGTGCGAGGCCAGGTGGTTCACGCCGTACAGCGGCTTGCCCAGCGCGTACGCGTACGCCTTCGCGGCCGAGACGCCGACGAGCAGGGCGCCCGCGAGGCCGGGTCCGGCCGTCACGGAGATGCCGTCGAGGTCGCGGGCGGTGACGCCCGCCTCCTTCAGGGCGCGCTCGATGGTCGGCACCATCGCTTCGAGGTGGGCGCGGGACGCGACCTCGGGGACGACGCCGCCGAAGCGGGCGTGCTCGTCGACGCTGGAGGCGATGGCGTCGGCGAGCAGCGTCGTGCCGCGCACGATGCCCACGCCGGTCTCGTCGCAGGAGGTCTCGATGCCGAGAACGAGCGGTTCGTCAGTCCTGGATGCCATGGGTGCCATGGGTGTCGCTTCCTTGCACTGGTACGGAGGAGGCCGGGTCGGCGTGGCGCATCACGAGGGCGTCCACGTTCCCGGGTTGGTAGTAGCCGCGCCGGAAGCCGATCGGTTCAAAGCCGAAGCGCTCGTACAGCTTCTGGGCGCGGGTGTTGTCGACGCGGCATTCGAGCAGCACCTCGGTGCACTCGAAGGCGGTGGCGGCGCGCAGCAGGTCGGTGAGGAGGGCGGCGCCGAGGCCGCTGCCCCAGTGGTCGCGGGCGACGGCGATGGTCTGCACGTCCCCGAGCCCGCCGGCGGCTGCCAGGCCCGCGTACCCCACGATCCGCTCGCCGGCCTCGCCTTCGCCGCCGACGGCCACGACGAACCTTCGGGTCGCCAACGGGCCGCGGGAGTGGGCGAGTTCGGACCAGAACATGCCGCGGGACCAGGCGTCCTCGGGGAACAGGTCACGTTCGAGTTCCATCACCGGCTCGATGTCCCACCACCGCATCTCCCGCAGTACGGGCGCCGGGGCGGTGTCGGACCCGGTGGCTGCGGCGGTCACTTCGGGGTGACCACCTTGTAGTTCTTCGGCACCTGGGCGTCGGGCCGGCGCAGGTACAGCGGCCGGGCCGGGTCGAGGTCCTGGCCGGCCGCGAGGCGTTCGGCGGCGAGGGCGGCGAGGGCGGCGGCCGAGACGTGCTCGGGGCCGCGGGCGTCGGTGAACGTGTCCGGGTAGAGCAGCGCGCCCGCGCCGACCGCGGGAAGGCCCGCGACCTGCTCGGCGATCTCGGCGGGCCGGTCGACGGCCGGGTCGGTGAGGCGGGTGCGCGGGCCGGAGTACCGGGCCCAGTAGACCTCCTTGCGGCGGGCGTCCGTGGCGACGACGAAGTCGCCGTCCAGCTCAGCCGCGTACGCCAGGCCGTCCAGGGTGCACACGCCGTGCACCGGGACGCCGAGCGCCGAGCCGAAGGTCTCGGCGGTCATCAGGCCGACGCGCAGGCCGGTGTACGGGCCGGGGCCGACGCCGGTCACGATCGCGGTGACGGCGTCGAGCTTCACACCGGCCTCGGCGAGCACCCGGTCCACGGCGGGCAGCAGCAGCTCTCCGTGTCTGCGCGCGTCCACCTGACGGGACTCGGCGAGGACGGTCGCACCGTCGTGCAGGGCGACGGTGACGGCGGGGGTGGCGGTATCCAGAGCGAGCAAGAGCACGCGAACAGCCTACGGCCCCCGCGCCCCGGGCACGGTGCCCAGGCGAGCGCTTCACCCGGTGCTACCGTCAGCGCGCAAGTCCGTATATACGAAGGGTGGAGCACGGTGGCACGCAGCAGCTCGGGAATCGTGGCCGGGCTCACCGCAGCAGCCCTCGCCGCAGTCGGCTTCCTCGCGTACCAGGCCTCGGCCAACGTCCCCGAGAGCCTCGGCAGGCCGGAGCAGGACAGCCGGTCGACGGCGCCCCGTCACCCGAAGGAGAAGGCCGACCCGAAGGCGGTCCCGGCGGACTCGGGCGAGGGCACGCGGGTCGTGTACGCGCTGGAGTCGGACCGCGTCTGGCTGATCGGCGCGGGCGGCAAGGCGAAGCGCACCTTCGAGGTCATGCCCTCCACGGTCGACCCGAGCCCCGGCGAGTACTCCGTGACCACGCGGTCCGGCAAGGTCATGGGCTCGGACGGGGTGCCGGTCGAGCACGTCGTGCGGTTCGCGAACGTCGACGGCGTGACGATCGGCTTCAGCGCCGCGACGGACGGCTCCACACCCAAGCCCGACCCCATGAAGCAGACCGGCGGCATCCGGGAGTCGCGCGCGGACGGCCAGGCGATGTGGGAGTTCGCGACGATCGGCGTGAAGGTCGTCGTCGTTCCGTAACTCCGGACTGCCGTCAGGCGGCGTCGCGGTGGCCGTGGCCCCGGTCGTCCTCGCGCGCGGGCTCGGGGATCGCGGGGGTGCGCCGCTGAGGGGCGGGCGGCGGGGTCGACACCGATCTCGCGGCGGCGCACGACGCCAGCAGGGCGCTCATCGACGGCCCTGCGGGCCTGGTCTCGCGGGGGTCCGACGCCGACATGGTGCCTCCCGGTCTCAGAGGGCAACGAAGTTAGGTAAACCTAACCACGTCGTGGTATCCATGTGACCACGCCGGACGCTCCCCGCGCAACATGTTCCCGACAGCTTGTCGGAACCTCCGAGCCGTTCCGGGCCCGGGGTCTCAGGCCGCCACCGCCGCGAGGTCGGCCGTGCGCCAGCGCTCGCCGATGCCGGTGAGCCGGACCTGGCGCACGTCGTCGTCGGTGTCGCCCGTCGCCCGGTGGATGACCACGTGCAGCCGGTCGTCGGACAGGTCCTCGACCTTGCCCTCGCCCCACTCGACGACGATCACCGACTCCGGCAGCGAGACGTCCAGGTCCAGGTCCTCCATCTCGTCGAGCCCGCCGCCCAGGCGGTACGCGTCCACGTGCACCAGCGGCGGACCGTCGCCGAGGGCCGGGTGGACGCGGGCGATCACGAAGGTCGGCGAGGTGACGGCGCCGCGCACGTCGAGCCCTTCGCCGAGGCCGCGGGTCAGCGTCGTCTTGCCGGCGCCCAGCTCGCCGTTGAGCATCACCAGGTCGCCGGGGCGCAGCAGCTTGGCCAGGCTGCGGCCCAGCTCCCGCATCTGCTCGGGGGAGGTGACGGTGAGACGGACGGTCTCGCCGGGGCCGGGGCCGGGGGCGGGGGCGGAGCCGGGGGCGGAGCCGGGGGCGGCCGGGGGCCGGGTGTCCGGGGGATGGGGGTGCGGTGCTTCCATAGCAATCCACGGTAGCCCCTGCCACCCCGTTGCCCGTCCGGCCGCGGTCGCGCTCCCGCACGCCTCCCGTGCACTCCCGCACGCCTCCCGCACGCCTCCTGCGCGCTCCCGAACGCCTCCCGTACGACTCAGACCGCCGTGCTGCGGGCCTGCTCCCGGGCGCGTACGACGAGGTCCGCGAGGCGGTCCGTCACCGTCTCGGGGTGTTCCAGCATCGCCAGGTGCCCGGCGTCCGGCACGATCACCAGCTCCGCGTCGGGCAGCAGGTCGGCCATGGCCTCGCTGTGCCCGCTGGGCGTGATCAGGTCCTTGTCGCCGGCCAGGACGAGCACGGGCAGCGCCGCGAAGTGCGGCAGCGCGTCCGCCTTGTCGTGCCCGGCGAAGGCCGGGTAGAACTCCGCGACCACGTCGATCGGGGTGCCCTCGATCATCCGCTCGGCGAACCGCGCCACCGCCGGGTCCACGTCCCGCGAGGCGAAGGAGTACCGCTTGACGACCCCCGCGAACAGGTCGGCCGTCGCCCGCCGCCCCTTCTCGACCAGCTCGGCCCGCTGCCCGAGCGCCTTCAGCACCCCGGGAAGGACCCGGCGCACCGCGTTGACGCCCGCCACGGGCAGGCCGTAGTCGACCTCGCCGAGCTTGCCCGACGACGTACCGACGAAGGCCACGCCGATGACACGGTCGCGGATCAGCTCCGGGTACTGGTCGGCCAGGGCCATCACCGTCATGCCGCCCATCGAGTGGCCGACGAGGACCAGCGGGCCCTCCGGCGCGGCCGCGTCGATCACGGCCTTCAGGTCGCGGCCCAACTGGTCGATGTCGACCGGCACCCGCTCCTCGGCCTGCGCCCGGCCGCGGCCCGAGCGGCCGTGGCTGCGCTGGTCCCAGTAGACGGCGCGGACGGTGCCGCGCAGGGCGGCCCGCTGGAAGTGCCAGGAGTCCTGGTTGAGGCAGTAGCCGTGGCTGAAGACGACGGTGACCGGGGCCGGGTCGCGGCGGCCGAAGAGACGGCGGCGCCGGGGCGCGGCATCCTCGGCGGCCGGGTCGGCCGGGTCCACCTCGTAGTACAGCTCGGTGCCGTCCTCGGCCCGCGCCCGGCCCGGCTCGCCGCGCAGCGAACCGTAGGGGCCGGCGGAGTCCAGGGCGAGCCGGGCCTTCTGGCGCATGCCTCGGCCGACGGTCAGCCGCTCGATCGCGACGCCGGCGGCGGCACCCGCGGCGACCACGCCTATCGCGGCGCCGGCGACGCCCGCCCGCCGCCAGCTCGTGCCCGCCGCACCGGCGGCCCGCGCCGCGTCCACCGCCGCACCCACGGCGGCCCCCGCACTGGTCTCGCCCACCTGCCGCTCCTGCCTGGTCGTCGCTCGTACGTCCGTACGTCCTACTCGTTCACATAGACGCGCGGGACCCGGGATCCGATCCGCGTCACGATCTCGTACGCGATGGTGCCGGCCGCCTGCGCCCAGTCCTCGGCGGTCGGCTCGCCGCGGTCGCCGGGGCCGAAGAGGACCGCCTCGTCGCCCGCCGCGGGCTCGTCCCCGGCCAGGTCGACGACGAACTGGTCCATCGCGATCCGCCCGGCCGCCGTCCGGATCTTCCCGCCGACCAGGACCGGGGCGCGCCCCGACGCGTGCCGGGGCAGGCCGTCGCCGTAGCCGACGGGGACCAGGCCGAGGGTGGTGTCGGCGGGCGTCGCGTAGTGGTGGCCGTAGCTCACGCCGTGGCCCTCGGGGACGTGCTTGACCAGGGCGAGGGACGCGACGAGCGTCATCACCGGGCGCAGGCCGAAGTCCTCGGGGGCGCCGATCTCGGGGCCCGGCGAGATGCCGTACATGGCGATGCCGGGGCGCACCAGGTCGTAGTGCGCGTCGGGGAGCGTCAGCGTGGCCGGGGAGTTGGCGATGTGCCGTACCTCGGGTCGCAGGCCCGCGTCCTCGGCGTACGCCACGGCCTGGGCGAAGGCGGTGGACTGCGCGGCGATCGACGGGTGGCCCGGCTCGTCCGCGCAGGCGTAGTGCGACCAGATCCCGGTGACCCGGAGCGCGCCCTCGGCCTCGGCCTTCAGGGACTCCTCGACCAGCTCGGGCCAGTCGGCGGGCTGGCAGCCGCCCCGGCCGAGCCCGGTGTCGGCCTTGAGCTGGACGCGGGCGGTACGACGGGCCTCGCGGGCGGCGTCGACGGCCTCGCGCAGCGCCCACAGCCCGCTGACCGACACCTCGACGTCGGCCTCGATCGCCTCGCGCCAGGGCCCGCCGGGCGTCCACAGCCAGCACAGGACGCGGGCCTCGTCGAGCCCGATCCCGGCGGCGCGCAGCGCGAGCGCCTCCTGCGGGGTGGCGGTGCCGATCCAGGTCGCGCCCGCGTCGAGGGCGGCGCGGGCGCAGGGCAGCATGCCGTGCCCGTACGCGTCCGCCTTCACCACGGCCATGAACGCGGCCCGCGGCGCACGGGCCCGCAGAGCCCGCACATTGGCCCGCAGAGCGGCCAGATCGATCTCGGCGCGCACGCGCAGTGTCTCGTTCATCGTCCGCCCAGTCTCTCGTACGGGCCCGGTGTACGTCGTAAGGGGCTCGCCCCGGGGGTTGCTTCCCCGCCCCGCCCCTTCCCCTCAATCGCCGGAGGGGCTCAATTTGAGCCCCTCTGGGGGCACCTCCCAGCGGTAGCTGGGGGAGATTGAGGAGGCCCGTCCGGCAGGACTTTCGGGAAGGGGCGGGTAGGGGAAAAACTCAGCCCGCGACCACCTCACGCCAAGCCCCCCGCACCCCCTCCGCCACATCCTGCGCCCCCACCGGCGCCCCCCGCGCCGCCAGGCGGGCCGCGAGGCCGTGGAGGAAGGCGGCTGCGGACGCGGCGTCCACCGGGGAGAGGCCCGCGGCAAGCAGCGAGCCGGCAAGGCCCGACAGCACATCCCCGCTCCCCGCCGTGGCCAGCCACGACGTACCCGTCGGATTCACCCGCACCGGCCGCCCGCCCGGCGCCGCGACCAGCGTCGTCGACCCCTTGAGCAGCACCGTCGCCCCGTACGCCTCCGCCAGCCGCCGCACCGACGCCAGCCGCGCCGCCTCGACCTCCGCGCGGTCCACGCCCAGCAGCGCCGCCGCCTCCCCCGCGTGCGGCGTGAGCAGCGTGGGGGCCGTGCGGGCGCGCACCGTCGCCCGGTCGGCGAGGCGGAGGCCGTCCGCGTCCACGAGCACCGGAACGTCGGCCGCGAGCACATCCCGTACGCGCTCCGCGTCGTCGCCCAGGCCGGGCCCGACCACCCACGCCTGTACGCGGCCGGCCTTGGACGGCGGACCGGCGTGCACCAGCGTCTCCGGGTACCGGTCGATCACCGCGTCCGCCGCGGGCCCCACGTACCGCACCGCCCCCGCGCCCCCGCGCAGCGCGCCCGCGACCGCGAGGACCGCGGCGCCCGGGTAGCGCGCGGAACCGGCCGCGATGCCGACGACCCCGCGCCGGTACTTGTCGCTCCCGGCCCCCGGCACCGGAAGCAGCGCCGCCACATCCGCGTACTGCAACGCCTCCAGGTCGGCCGTGGCGGGCAGGTCGAGGCCGATGTCGATCAGGCGGACCGCACCCGTCCGCTCCTGCGCGGGGTCCACGAGCAGCCCCGGCTTGTACGCGCCGAACGTCACCGTCGCGTCCGCCCGCACCGCCGGCCCGCGCACCTCCCCCGTGTCCGCCTCCACGCCGCTCGGCAGGTCGACGGCGACGACGAAGGCCCCGGACGCGGCGGCGAGTCCGGCCAGCCGGGCCGCCTCCGGCCTCAGTCCGCCCCTGCCGCCGATGCCGACGATGCCGTCGAGGACGAGCCGGGCGCCCGCGATGTCCCGCTCGGGCGCGGCGGACACCCGGCCGCCCGCCGCGCGCAGCGCCCGCAGCCCGCCCGCGTGCGTGCGCTCCGGCGCGAGCAGCACCACCGCGACCCCGGCGCCCCGGCGCGCGAGCCGGGCGCCCGCGTACAGCGCGTCGCCCCCGTTGTCGCCGCTGCCGACGAGCAGCACGACCCGGGAGCCGTAGACCTTCCCCAGCAACTCGGCGCAGGCGGCGGCGAGTCCGGCCGCCGCCCGCTGCATCAGCGCGCCCTCGGGCAGCCGCGCCATCAGCTCCCGCTCGGCCGCCCGTACCGTCTCGACACCGAACGCCGTACGCATACGAAGACGCTCACCCTTCCGCGATCACCACGGCGGAGGCGACCCCCGCGTCATGGCTCAACGACACGTGCCAGCCGCGCACCCCGAGCTCCGCGGCCCGCTGCGCGACCGTTCCCTTCACGCGCAGCCGGGGCTGCCCGCTGTCCTCGACGTACACCTCGGCGTCCGTCCAGTGCAGCCCGGCCGGCGCGCCGAGCGCCTTGGCCAGGGCCTCCTTCGCCGCGAACCGGGCGGCGAGCGAGGCGATGCCGCGCCGCTCGCCGCTGGGCAGCAGCAACTCCCGCTCGATGAAGAGCCGTTCGGCCATCCCCGGGGTCCGCTCCAGGGACGCCTTGAAGCGGTCGATCTCGGCCACGTCGATGCCCACCCCGATGATCATTCGACGGTGACCGACTTCGCGAGGTTGCGCGGCTGGTCCACCTCGTTGCCGCGCGCCGTGGCCAGTTCGCAGGCGAAGACCTGCAACGGCACCGTCGCCATCAGGGGCTGGAGCAGCACCGGCGTGGCCGGAATGCGGATCAGGTGGTCCGCGTACGGCACGACCGCCTCGTCGCCCTCCTCCGCGATCACGATGGTGCGGGCACCCCGCGCCCTGACCTCCTGGATGTTGGACACGATCTTGTCGTGCAGCACCGAGCGCCCGCGCGGCGACGGCACCACCACGACCACCGGCACGCCCTCCTCGATCAGCGCGATCGGCCCGTGCTTGAGCTCCCCGGCCGCGAAGCCCTCGGCGTGCATGTACGCCAACTCCTTGAGCTTCAGGGCCCCTTCGAGCGCGACCGGATACCCCACGTGCCGCCCCAGGAACAGCACCGTGTCCCGGTCGGCGAGGGAGCGCGCCAGCGCCCGCACCGGCTCCATGGTCTGAAGGACCTGCTCGACCTGCCCGCCGATCTGCGCGAGCTCCCGGATCACCGCGTGGATCTCGTCGCCCCACTTCGTACCGCGCACCTGGCCCAGATACAGCGCGACCAGATAGCAGGCGACGAGCTGGGTGAGGAACGCCTTGGTGGAGGCGACGGCGACCTCGGGCCCTGCGTGCGTGTAGAGCACGGCGTCCGACTCGCGCGGGATCGTCGAGCCGTTGGTGTTGCAGATCGCGAGCACCTTCGAGCCCTGCTCGCGCGCGTGCCGCAGCGCCATCAGCGTGTCCATGGTCTCGCCGGACTGCGAGACCGCCACGACCAGGGTGCGGGCGGCGAGGATCGGGTCCCGGTACCGGAACTCGCTGGCCAGCTCCACCTCGCAGGGGATTCGCGTCCAGTGCTCGATGGCGTACTTGGCGATCAGCCCCGCGTGGAAGGCCGTACCGCACGCCACGATCACGACCTTGTCGACCTCGCGCAACTCCGCGTCGGGGATACGGAGTTCGTCGAGGCTCAGCGAACCGGAGGCGTCGATCCGGCCGAGCAGCGTGTCGGCGACGGCCTTCGGCTGCTCGGCGATCTCCTTCAGCATGAAGGAGGCGTAGCCGCCCTTCTCCGCGGCCGAGGCGTCCCAGTCGATGTGGAACGTGCGTACGTCCGCGGGGTTCCCGGCGAAGTCCGTGACCGTCACCCCGTCCCGGCGCAGCTCGACCACCTGGTCCTGGCCCAGCTCGATCGCGGAGCGGGTGTGCGCGATGAACGCCGAGACGTCCGAGGCGAGGAACGACTCGCCCTCGCCGACGCCCACCACGAGCGGGGAGTTGCGGCGCGCCCCGACCACCACGTCCGGCTCGTCCGCGTGCACGGCGACCAGGGTGAACGCCCCGTCGAGCCGCCGGCACACCAGGCGCATCGCCTCGGCCAGGTCGGCGCAGACCGAGTACTCCTCGGCGAGCAGATGCGCGACGACCTCGGTGTCCGTCTCGGAGTCCAGGCGGTGCCCGCGCCCGGCGAGTTCGTCCCGCAGCGCGGCGAAGTTCTCGATGATGCCGTTGTGGACGACGGCGACCCGGCCCGCGTTGTCGAGGTGCGGGTGGGCGTTGGCGTCGGTGGGGCCGCCGTGGGTGGCCCAGCGGGTGTGCCCGATCGCGCTGGAACCGGCCGGCAGCGGCCGGTCCACCAGCGCCTTCTCCAGATTGACCAGTTTCCCGGCCTTTTTCGCGGCCGCCAGTCCGCCGTCGGCGGCGACCGCGACGCCCGCCGAGTCATAGCCCCGGTACTCAAGCCGCTTCAGCCCGGCGAGCACCACGTCAAGCGCCGACTGCGAGCCGACGTAACCCACGATTCCGCACATGAGTCGCAGCCTACGACCCCCCGCCCGCCGATCCCCCGTCAGCCGTGGCGCGAAATCCGATCCCGGGCATCCCGCAGCAGCGGGACCGGGCCTGCGCAGCCGGAGTGCTCGCCCGCCCCGGATCTGCGCGGACGAGGACACGGCTGCCTGCGGACGGTCCAGACCTTGTGGAGCGCAAGGCCGGCGGTACGTGACGCACCCCACCCGCCACAGCGTTCATCCAGCCGCAACAATGTTGTCGTGATCTCTTCGCCGCCCCGAAGCGCCCACCGCAGTGCGCACCGCCGCGCCGAGCCGACGCCGTACGTCGACCTGACGCGCGCCGAGTGGAGCGCGCTGCGCGACAAGACGCCGCTGCCGCTCACCGCCGACGAGGTCGAGCGGCTGCGCGGGCTCGGCGACGTCATCGACCTGGACGAGGTGCGCGACGTCTACCTGCCGCTCTCCCGCCTCCTCAACCTCTACGTCGGCGCGACGGACAACCTGCGCGGCGCCCTCAACACCTTCCTCGGCGACACCGGCGGCGGCCACGGCACGCAGTACGGCACGCCGTTCGTCATAGGTGTCGCCGGTTCCGTGGCCGTCGGAAAGTCCACCGTGGCCCGCCTCCTGCAGGCCCTGCTCGCCCGCTGGCCGGAGCACCCGCGTGTCGAACTCGTCACCACGGACGGGTTCCTGTGGCCGATGAAGGAGATGAAGGAGCGGGGCCTGCTCTCCCGCAAGGGCTTCCCCGAGTCGTACGACCGCCGCGCCCTGACCCGCTTCGTCGCCGACATCAAGGCCGGCAAGGACGAGGTCACCGCGCCCGTCTACTCGCACCTGATCTACGACATCGTGCCCGGCCGGCGCCTCACCGTGCGCCGCCCCGACATCCTGATCGTGGAGGGCCTGAACGTCCTGCAGCCCGCCCTGCCCGGCCAGGACGGCCGCACCCGCGTCGGCCTCGCGGACTACTTCGACTTCAGCGTGTACGTGGACGCCAGGGCCGAGGACATCGAGCAGTGGTACCTCAACCGCTTCAAGAAGCTGCGCCAGACCGCGTTCCAGAACCCCGACTCGTACTTCCACCGGCACACCGCGGTCTCCGAGGAGGAGGCCCTGGACTACGCCCGCACCATGTGGCACACCATCAACAAGCCCAACCTCCTTGAGAACGTGGCCCCGACGCGCGGCCGCGCCGACCTGGTCCTGCGCAAGGGCCCCGACCACAAGGTCCAGCGCCTCCGCCTGCGCAAGCTGTGAACCGGCGGTCTACGCTGCCGGGATGCAGCATCTGCGCCTGATCACGCCGCCGGACCGCACCGACGACGTGGTCGGACTCATCGAGAAGACCGTCGGCACCACCCACCTCGCCGTGTTCCCCGGCGCCGCCCGCAACCCGGTCGGCGACGTGGTCACCTGCGACGTGGCCCGCGAGGCCTGCGACGAACTCCTCGGCGACCTGCGCGCGTTGGAGATCGACAAGTGCGGCTCGATCGCCCTGGAGAACATCGACCTGTCGCTGTCGGACCGCGCCGACAAGGCCGCGGAGGACGCACCCGGCGAAGGCGCGGACGCGGTGGTCTGGGAGCAGCTCACCGACGCCACGCACGAGGAGTCGACGCTCTCCCTCACCTACGTCGCGTTCCTCACCCTCGCCACGATGATCGCGGCCTGCGGCGTGGTCCTGGACAACGCGATCCTGATCGTCGGCGCGATGGCGGTCGGCCCGGAGTTCGGCCCGCTGGCCGGGATCTGCACGGCCGTGGTCCGGCCCGCCCCGCGTCTGGCGCTGCGCTCCCTGATCGCCCTGCTCGTCGGGTTCGCCCTCGCGATGCTGGTGACGGTCGGGTTCAGCTACTTCATGGACGCCGTCGGGCTGTTCACCGAGAACAAGCTGGAGGCAGAGCGCCCCAACACGGGCTTCGTCTACGCCCCGGACCTGTTCTCGTTCGTCGTGGCGGTACTCGCCGGTGCGGCGGGAACGCTCTCCCTGACCTCGGCGAAGTCCGGTGCCCTGGTCGGAGTCGCCATCTCCGTGACGACCGTCCCCGCGGCCGCCAACGCCGCCGTCGCACTGACCTACGGAGACATGGGCCAGACCATCGGCTCGGTCAATCAGCTGCTGCTCAACCTGCTCGGCATCGCCCTGGCGGGCACGCTCACGCTGCTGCTCCAGAAGTGGCTCTGGTCGGGCCAGCGCGAGCGCGCCGCACAGCAATCGGCTCAGGGCCTGTCCGGTGGATCTTCGCGGGACAGGCCCTAACCGAGCGAGGACTTCACCGCGTCCGCCAGCCGTTCGGCCACCGCCCGCGCCTGCTCGATGTCGGCCGCCTCCACCATCACCCGTACGAGCGGCTCCGTACCCGAGGGACGCAGCAACACCCGCCCGGTGGCGCCGAGTTGACGCTCCGCCTCGGTGACCGCGCCGGCCAGCCCGGCGGAGGTGGCGACGCGGGACTTGTCGACGTCCGGGACGTTGATCAGCACCTGCGGCAGCCGCCGCATGACGCCCGCGAGCTCCTTGAGGCTGCGGCCGGTCTGCGCGACCCGGGCCGCGAGCATCAGGCCGGTGAGCGTGCCGTCGCCGGTGGTGGCGTGGTCGAGGATGATCACATGCCCGGACTGCTCGCCGCCGAGCGCGTAGCCGTTCTCCTTCATCGACTCCAGGACGTACCGGTCACCGACGGCGGTCTGCACGAGGGCGACGCCCGCGTCCTCCATCGCCAGCTTGAAGCCCAGGTTGGACATCACCGTCGCCACCACGGTCTCCTGGCGCAGCGCGCCCCGCTCCCGCATGGCGAGCGCGAGCACCGCGAGGATCTGGTCGCCGTCCACCTCCTCGCCGGTGTGGTCCACGGCCAGGCAGCGGTCGGCGTCGCCGTCGTGCGCGATGCCGAGGTCGGCGCCGTGCTCGACGACGGCGGCGCGAAGGAGCTCCAAGTGGGTCGAGCCGCAGCCGTCGTTGATGTTCAGGCCGTCCGGCTCTGCGCCGATCGTGACGACCTGGGCACCGGCCCGGGCGAACGCCTCGGGCGAGACCCGCGCGGCCGCGCCGTGCGCCTCGTCGAGGACGATCTTCAGCCCGTCGAGCCGGTTGGGCAGCACGCCGATGAGGTGCGCGACATACCGGTCGAAGCCCTCGTCGTACGACTTCACGCGGCCCACGCCGGCGCCGGTGGGGCGCTCCCAGGGGGCGCCGGTGCGGTGCTCCTCGTAGAGCGTCTCGATCCGGTCCTCAAGGTCGTCGGCGAGCTTGTGGCCGCCGCGCGCGAAGAACTTGATGCCGTTGTCCGGCATGGCGTTGTGGCTGGCGGAGAGCATCACGCCGAGGTCCGCGCCGAGCACACCGGTGAGGTACGCGACCGCCGGGGTCGGCAGCACGCCGACGCGCAGCACGTCCACCCCGGCGCTGGCCAGACCGGCCACCACGGCGGCCTCCAGGAACTCCCCGGACGCACGCGGATCACGCCCGACCACGGCCGTCGGCCGATGGCCCTCGAACGTGCCCGCCTCGGCAAGTACGTGGGCCGCCGCGACGGAAAGTCCGAGCGCCAGCTCGGCCGTCAGATCCGCGTTGGCGACACCGCGCACGCCGTCCGTGCCGAAGAGTCGTCCCACTGGTGTCCTCCGTACGTTTCTGCAGCCTTCGGAACGCTTTTGGCGCTCCGAACATACGCTGAGCATTCGCTGTTGAGCGTCGCTGAGCACTTCTGTCGTTGTACGCCCAACGCGCTTGGTAACACGAACGCCCCGGCAGCACAGAGCGTGCCGCCGGGGCGTTCGAGATGCAGTGAGCAGGCAGCGATTAGCGCTTGCTGTACTGCGGGGCCTTGCGGGCCTTCTTGAGACCGGCCTTCTTGCGCTCGACCGCACGGTCGTCACGCTTCAGGTAACCGGCCTTCTTCAGGGCGCCGCGGTTGTTCTCGACGTCGGCCTCGTTCAGGGCGCGGGCGACACCGAGGCGGAGCGCACCGGCCTGACCGGAGACACCGCCACCCGCGATGCGGGCGACGACGTCGTAACGGCCGTCCAGTTCGAGCACCTTGAAGGGCTCGTTGACTTCCTGCTGGTGGACCTTGTTCGGGAAGTAGTCCTCAAGCGTGCGCCCGTTGACCTTCCACTTGCCGGTGCCCGGAACGATCCGGACGCGGGCGATGGCGTTCTTGCGACGGCCCAGGCCGGCGGCCGGCTGCGGCTCGCCGAAGCGCGCGGCGTTGGACTCCGAGGTGTACTCGCCCTCGACGGGCGCGTCCGACTCGGTGGTGTACTGCTCGACGTCGACGATCTCGGTCTCTTCGACCGGCGTCTCAACGGTGGTCTCGGCCACGATTCTCCTCAGATCTTTCTTTACGTCTTAGGGGCTGTGGCCGGAATTACTGCGCGACCTGGGTGATCTCGAACGGCACCGGCTGCTGGGCAGCGTGCGGGTGCTGGTCGCCCGAGTAGATCTTCAGCTTCGAGAGCATCTGACGACCCAGGGAGTTCTTGGGGATCATGCCCTTGACGGCCTTCTCGACGGCCTTCTCCGGGCTCTTCTCAAGCAGCTCGTCGTAACGGACGGAGCGCAGACCACCCGGGTAACCGGAGTGGCGGTACGCCATCTTCTGGGTCTTCTTGTTGCCGGACAGGTGAACCTTGTCGGCGTTGATGATGATGACGAAGTCGCCCATGTCCATGTGCGGGGCGTAGGTCGGCTTGTGCTTGCCCCGCAGGAGGTTAGCTGCCGTAGTCGCCAGACGGCCCAGGACGATGTCCTGCGCGTCGATGATGTGCCACTGGCGAGTGACATCGCCGGGCTTGGGGCTGTACGTACGCACGGTGTCGTAGCCTTCGCTTCTTCAGTGAGTGGGTCCTGACATGGCCACCACGGACGATGTACGACAGCCATGGCGGACCTCGGTGACGCAACCGAGTCCTGCCGCTGGTCATCGGCCCGGCGGACCGGTGTAAGGGCCCCTCACGTGAGAATGAGCAAGCCAATACACATAACGAACTGGCAGAATACCCGCGCCGCCCCGTACGGGTCAAAACGCGGCCTGGAGACCGGCACCGCCGGCTCCCCCGCGTGACGCGGTTCTGCCGCCTCCACGGTAACCGACCCCCACGGTGCACGGCACCCGGCGACCGTCAGGCAGCAGCCCCGCCTCTCCCCCGCAACCCTTAGGATGCGGCCCATGAGCTTTGGGCAAGGGGGGCCTCAGTGGGGGCCCGGCGCACCGCAGGAACCCCAGTCGCAGGCGCCCGACTGGGCGGCGCTCGCGGAGGCCTCCGAGTCGCGCAACAAGCGCAAGAAGTGGCTGATGATCGGCGGCGGCGCACTGGCGACGGCCGTGATCGCCGGCCTCGTCGCGACCGCCGTGGTCTCCGCCAACAGCAAGAACGTGGCGAAGAACCCCGACGACCTGCCCGCCTCCGAGGAGATCCCGAACAGCACCTCGTCGGGCGGCCCGACCTTCGCCGAGACCAAGGCCCCGCCCCCGCCGGACCCGAAGGAGTACATCTCCGACGCGAAGAAGGACAAGGCGCCGCTGTCCGTCGACTCGCTGTTCCCCGGCAAGAAGTTCACCAAGGGCAGCACGGTCTACAAGAAGGGCGCCTCGACCTCCACCAAGAAGTGCGCGGACGCCGCCCAGGGCAAGCTCGGCCCGGTCCTGAAGGCCAACGACTGCAAGCGCCTGATGCGCGTCACGTACGAAAAGGACGGCATCGCGGTGACCATCGGCGTCGCCGTCTTCGAGAACGCGAAGCAGGCGGAGAAGGCCAAGGACCAGGCGGACAAGAACAGCAACGTCCTGTCCCTGCCCGGCAAGGGCGTCCCGTCCTTCTGCCGTACGTCGACCTGCTTCACGACCATCAACTCGTACGGCCGCTACGGCTACTTCACGACCGCCGGATTCACCAACGGCAAGGCGGTCACGGAGAAGGACGACAAGGTCTTCGCCGCCGCCAAGGACCTGCAGGGCCTCGCCTTCCAGCAGATCCACAAGCGCGGCGAGCGGCAGGCCTCAGCAGCAGCCGGTCTGGGCTAGCCCGCCGGGGAGCGTGCGCTTGTTGCGGGCCTCGCGATTACGCGCGGCCAGCAACTCGTCCCCGGGGTAGCCGACTTCCTCCAGGGTCAGGCCGTGCGGCCGCACGACGTGCACGGCCGAGTCCCGTACGCGTGCGGCGAGCACCTTGCCCGGCCAGTCGGTGTCCCGGTGCCCGTCGCCGACGAACAGCAGCGCGCCGATCAGCGAGCGCACCATGTTGTGGCAGAAGGCGTCGGCCCGCACGGTCGCCGTGACGATCCCGTCCTCGCCGCGCACCAGGCTCAGCTCCTGCAGCGTACGGATGGTCGTGGCGCCCTCGCGCTTCTTGCAGTACGCCGCGAAGTCGTGCTCGCCGAGCAGCTGCCGGGCGGCCGTGTTCATGGCGTCGACGTCCAGCTCCCAGTCGTGCCACAGCACATGGCCGCGCAGCAGCGGGTCGACGCCGCCGGGGTGGTCGGTGACGCGGTACGCGTAGCGCCGCCAGATCGCCGAGAACCGCGCGTTGAAGCCGGCCGGTGCCTCTTCGGCCTTCCACACCCGCACATCGTGCGGCAGCCGCCCGGCAAGCCGCCGCAGCAGCTTCTCCCGGTGCTCGGCCCACAGCTCCCCGGGCAGGTCGACGTGCGCCACCTGCCCGCGCGCGTGCACCCCGGAGTCGGTCCGCCCGGCCACGGTCAGCTCGAAGGTCTCCTTCGACCGGGTCACCGTACGCAGCGCGGCCTCGATCTCGCCCTGGACGGTCCGCTGCCCCTCCCGCTGCTTGGCCCAGCCGGAGAAGTCCCGTCCGTCGTACGACAGGTCGAGCCGTACGCGCACGAACCCGGCCGCTGCTTCGTCACTCACCCAGAAAACCCTTCACGTCTCCGGTCCCTCAAGAGAAAAGCGGGCCCACCCCGAGAAGGGTGGACCCGCTCACGAACGCGAGGCGAAGCCTCAGGCGTCCTTCGACTCCTCGGCGGCCGGCGCGGCAGCCTCGGCGTCCTTGGCGGCGCGCTTCGTCGCGGCCTCGGCCTCACCGGTGGCCTCCTGGGCCACGGTCAGGGCCTCCACCAGCTCGATGACGGCCATGGGCGCGTTGTCGCCACGGCGGTTACCGATCTTGGTGATACGGGTGTAACCACCCGGGCGGTTCTCGTACCGCGGGCCGATCTCGGCGAAGAGCGTGTGCACGACGCTCTTGTCCGTGATGGTCTGCAGCACCTGGCGACGGTTGTGGATGTCGCCCTTCTTCGCCTTGGTGATCAGGCGCTCCGCGACCGGACGCAGACGGCGCGCCTTGGCCTCGGTGGTGGTGATGCGGCCGTGCTCGAAGAGCGACTTGGCGAGGTTCGCCAGCATCGCCTTCTCGTGGGACGCGCTGCCGCCCAGACGGGCACCCTTGGCGGGCTTCGGCATGGGTTTCTCCTCAGTGTCTGCCCCGGCCGTATCAGGTACCGGAGTCAGGGCCCCGCAGACGGACGCCTGCGGGCAGCAATCAGTACTGCTCGGTCTCCACGAAACCGGCGTCCGCGTCGTCGTCCGCGCCGAACGCGTCGGCGGCGGCCGTCGGGTCGAACCCGGGAGGCGAGTCCTTGAGCGCCAGGCCCATGCCCGCCAGCTTCGCCTTGACCTCGTCGATCGACTTCGCACCGAAGTTGCGGATGTCGAGCAGGTCGGCCTCGGAACGAGCCACGAGCTCACCCACGGAGTGGATGCCCTCGCGCTTGAGGCAGTTGTACGAGCGGACCGTGAGCTCAAGCTCCTCGATGGGAAGAGCGAGATCCGCGGCCAGCGCAGCGTCCGTCGGGGACGGGCCCATGTCGATGCCCTCGGCGTCGATGTTGAGCTCGCGCGCCAGGCCGAACAGCTCGACCAGGGTCTTGCCGGCCGACGCCATGGCGTCACGCGGACGCATGGCCTGCTTGGTCTCGACGTCGACGATCAGCTTGTCGAAGTCGGTGCGCTGCTCGACACGCGTGGCCTCGACCTTGTACGTGACCTTGAGCACCGGCGAGTAGATGGAGTCGACCGGGATACGGCCGATCTCCTGGCCCACCTGCTTGTTCTGCACGGCGGAGACGTAGCCGCGACCGCGCTCGACGGTCAGCTCCATCTCCAGCTTGCCCTTGCCGTTGAGCGTGGCGAGGACGAGGTCGGGGTTGTGCACCTCGACACCGGCCGGGGGCGCGATGTCGGCGGCGGTGACCAGACCCGGGCCCTGCTTGCGCAGGTACATCACGACCGGCTCGTCGTGCTCCGAGGAGACGACCAGCTGCTTGATGTTGAGGATCAGGTCGGTGACGTCCTGCTTGACGCCCGGCACGGTGGTGAACTCGTGCAGGACACCGTCGATGCGGATGCTGGTCACAGCAGCACCGGGGATCGACGACAGGAGGGTACGGCGCAGGGAGTTACCGAGGGTGTAGCCGAAGCCCGGCTCCAGCGGCTCGATCACGAACCGGGACCGGAACTCGTCGACGACCTCTTCGGTCAACGAGGGACGCTGAGCAATCAGCATGTTGTGATCCTTCAGTCAGGGGCACCCGCTATTTGATGCCCGACTAGCACTACAAGGGTACGGGCGGTACGACCCGTGAGAGCCGTACCGCCCGAAATCCTCAGACCAAACAGTCGTACGTCAGATCAGACGCGGCGACGCTTGGGGGGACGGCAGCCGTTGTGCGGGGTCGGCGTGACGTCCTGGATGGAGCCGACCTCAAGGCCGGTGGCCTGCAGGGAACGGATGGCGGTCTCACGACCGGAGCCCGGGCCCTTGACGAAGACGTCGACCTTGCGCATGCCGTGCTCCTGCGCACGACGCGCGGCGGACTCGGCGGCCATCTGCGCGGCGAACGGCGTGGACTTGCGGGAGCCCTTGAAGCCGACGTGGCCGGCGGAGGCCCACGAGATCACGTTGCCGGTCGGGTCCGTGATGGACACGATCGTGTTGTTGAACGTGCTCTTGATGTGCGCGTGGCCGTGAGCGACGTTCTTCTTTTCCTTGCGGCGCACCTTCTTGGCAGCGCCCTGACGACCCTTGGGGGGCATCTCTTAACTCCTACGGGAGGTGGTCGGTCCTACAGCGAAGACCGCTGACGAGCGTCCGCTGCGGACTACTTCTTGCCCGGCTTCTTCTTGCCGGCGATGGCGCGACGCGGGCCCTTGCGGGTGCGAGCGTTGGTGCTGGTGCGCTGACCGTGCACGGGAAGGCCACGACGGTGACGCAGGCCCTGGTAGCAGCCGATCTCCACCTTGCGGCGGATGTCGGCCTGAACCTCACGGCGGAGGTCACCCTCGGTCTTGAGGTTGGCGTCCACGTACTCGCGGATCTTGACCAGGTCCTCTTCGGCCAGGTCACGAACGCGGGTGTTCGGGTTCACGCCGGTGGCGGCCAGCGTCTGCTGGGAGAGCGTCCGGCCGATGCCGAACACGTAGGTGAGGGCGACCTCCACGCGCTTTTCGCGCGGGATGTCAACACCGGAAACGCGTGCCATGTAATGGCTCCAGTTGAGTCTTCGGAGGTCTTCCACAGAGCCGCTCCCGCCCGCCGTCCACCCTTGCCGGGCTTCGGTACGAACCGGGTCCCCGGCCTCCGACCGGGGGTGTCGCCCTCCATCACTGAAGAGAGGCGGGTCCTGCGTATGTACGTATCGCTATGCGTCGCGCGAAGATCTGCGGATGCAGACCTGCGTCAGCCCTGGCGCTGCTTGTGGCGCGGGTTGTCGCAGATGATCATGACTCGGCCGTGACGGCGAATCACCCTGCACTTGTCGCAGATCTTCTTGACGCTCGGCTTGACCTTCATTGGGTGAGGTTCTCCGGGTCAGGTGCCACCACCCGCGGGGGCGAGGGCAGACATAAAGATCTACTTGTACCGTTGAAGTTCGCTTCCGGCTGGCGCTGGAAACGTCTCCCCTGGATCGCTCCGGGGAGTTTGACAGGTCATGCCTGTCCGTCGACGACCCTTCCGGCCGCAGGAGCGGGTACGGGACCCGCCCAAGCTCACTTGTATCGGTAGACGATACGCCCACGCGTCAGGTCGTACGGAGACAGCTCCACCACGACCCGGTCGTCAGGGAGGATGCGGATGTAGTGCATACGCATCTTGCCGCTGATGTGTGCCAGGACCTGGTGGCCGTTCTGGAGCTCGACCTTGAACATGGCGTTCGGCAGAGACTCGACGACGGTGCCCTCGATCTCGATGGCACCTTGCTTCTTGGCCACGCTTTGCCCTTCGAATCGACTACCTTGATCGGCTGCCTCGTTGGCCGCCATCTGACATGCGGTGAAACATGCAGACATGCGGAGACACGAGAGCCGACGCGTCAGTCTACGTCAGAGCACCCGGAAAGACGAATCCAGAGAGACTGCCCCGAACGGGAGATCCTTAAGCGACCGACTAGGCCAAGGGGTCAGGGGCCGTCGTGATCCCGTACTCCGCCAACTTCGCCTTGCCGCCGTCGCGCGCGGTGAGGACCAGCGGGCCCTGCTCGGTCAGCGCGATCGAGTGCTCCCAGTGCGAGGACCAGGTGCCGTCGGTGGTGACCACCGTCCAGTCGTCCTCAAGCACGTTCGTACGAGGTGTGCCGAGGCTCACCATCGGCTCGATGGCCAGGCACATGCCGGGCACCAGCTTCGGGCCGCGGCCGCGCCGGCGCTCCACGTAGTTCAGGACGTGCGGGTCCATGTGCATCTGCGAGCCGATGCCGTGGCCGCCGTAGTCCTCGATGATCCCGTACTTCCCGGTGGCGGGGCGGGGCTGACGGCGGATGTACGACTCGACGGCCTTGGAGATGTCGACCAGGCGGTTGCCCTGCTTCATCGCCGCGAGCCCGGCCCACATCGACTCCTCGGTGACCCGCGACAGCTCGACCAGCTCGGGCGCGTGCCCCGAGCCCACGAAGGCGGTGTACGCGGCGTCGCCGTGCCAGCCCTCGATGATCGCGCCGCAGTCGATCGAGATGATGTCGCCGTCCTCAAGGACGACGTCCTCGCTCGGGATGCCGTGGACGACGACCTCGTTCCTGGAGGTGCAGATCGTGGCCGGGAAACCGCCGTACCCGAGGAAGTTGGACTTCGCGCCGTGCTCCGCGAGCACCTTGCGCGCCACGTCGTCCAGGTCCTTCGTGGTGGCGCCCGGGACGGCCGCCGCCCGCGTGGCCTCGTGGATGGCGGCGACGACAAGCCCCGCCGCACGCATCTTCGCGATCTGCTCGGGAGTCTTGATCTCCACCATGACCTGCTGTGCCTTCCGCCGCTGTGCTCGGTACGGGTACTGGTACTGGTTCTGGTTCCGCTACCGCTGAACCTCAACAGTACGGCCGCGGGGACCCTTCGGTCACCGCGGCCGTAACTGTCTGCATGCTGCTGTGTGCTTCTGCCGCCCGGCAGGCGCTGCGCGTCCTGTCCGCCGGACAGGCCCTAGGCGGACTTCTGCAACGCCGCCATCGCCCGCTCCGTCACGTCGGCGACCTCGCCGAGCGCGGAGATCGTGACCACCAGGCCCTGGGCGCGGTAGTGGTCGATGATCGGCTCGGTCTCGCTGTGGTAGACCTCAAGCCGCGTGCGTACGGTCTCTTCCTTGTCGTCACCGCGCTGGTACAGCTCGCCGCCGCAGGCGTCGCAGACGCCCTCGGTCTTCGGCTGCTTGTACTCGACGTGGAAGACGTGGGCCGAGTCGTTGCGGCAGATACGGCGGCCGGCGATGCGCTTGACCACCTCGTCCTCGGGGACCTCCAGGTCCAGGACCGCGTCCAGCTTCACGCTGTCGGACTTCAGCGCCTCGTCGAGCGCCTCGGCCTGCGACACGTTGCGCGGGAAGCCGTCGAGCAGGAAGCCGTTCGCGGCGTCCGGCTGGGCCATGCGGTCCCTGGCCATGCCGATGGTGACCTCGTCCGGAACCAGGTTGCCGGCGTCCATGTAGGACTTGGCCAGCTTGCCCAGCTCCGTCTGCTGGCTGATGTTGGCGCGGAACAGGTCTCCCGTGGAGATGTGCGGGATCGACAGGTTCTTGGCGAGGAACGCGGCCTGCGTTCCCTTGCCCGCACCGGGCGGTCCGACAAGGACGATACGCATCAGCGGAGGAACCCTTCGTAATTACGCTGCTGGAGCTGGCTCTCGATCTGCTTCACGGTCTCCAGACCCACACCCACGATGATCAGGATGCTCGTCCCGCCGAACGGGAAGTTCTGGTTCGCTCCGAAGCCCGCCAACGCCATCGTCGGCACGAGAGCAATAAGGCCCAAGTACAGCGACCCCGGCCAGGTGATCCGGTTGAGCACGTAGCTCAGGTACTCAGCAGTGGGTCGGCCAGCCCGGATGCCCGGGATGAAGCCACCATACTTCTTCATGTTGTCCGCGACTTCCTCGGGGTTGAACGAGATGGCCACGTAGAAGAAGGCGAAAAAGACAATCAGAAGGAAGTAAAGCGTGATGTGCACCGGAGCGTCCGTTGGCTGCAGATTGTTCCGGATCCACTGGGCCCAACCGGCCTGAGAATTGCCGGAGAACTGCACGATCAGCGCCGGAATGTAGAGCAGCGATGACGCGAAGATGACCGGAATCACACCCGCCTGGTTCACCTTCAGCGGGATGTACGTCGACGTGCCGCCGTAGGAACGACGGCCGATCATGCGCTTCGCGTACTGGACCGGGATGCGGCGCTGCGCCTGCTCGACGAAGACGACCAGGCCGACCATGGCCAGGCCCACCACGATCACGGTGCCGAACTCGATCCAGCCGCCCGCGAGGTCACCCTGCTGCTTGATGGCCCACAGGGCGCCGGGGAAGCCCGCCGCGATCGAGATGAACATCAGGATCGACATGCCGTTGCCGATGCCGCGGTCCGTGACGAGCTCGCCGAGCCACATCACGACGGCCGTACCGGCGGTCATGGTGACGACCATGGTGATGGTCACGAAGATCGACTGGTCAGGAACGATCTCGCTGGCGACCGGACAGCCCTGGAACAGGGCGCCGCTGCGGGCAGTGGCGACAAGGCCGGTGCCCTGCAGAATGGCGAGGGCCACTGTCAGATAACGCGTGTACTGCGTGATCTTGGCCTGGCCGGACTGGCCTTCCTTCTTCAGCGCTTCCAGACGCGGGATCACCACGGTCAGCAGCTGGAGAATGATGCTCGCCGTGATGTACGGCATGATGCCCAACGCGAAAATGGTGATCTGGAGCAGCGCGCCACCACTGAACATGTTGACCAGCGACAGCAGACCCTGCTGACTCTGGTTCGCCTGGTCCATACAGACCTGGACGTTCGTATAGCTGACGCCCGGAATCGGGATGTGCGCACCGATCCGGTAGATCACGATCATGCCGAGTGTGAAGAGCAGCTTCTTGCGCAGGTCGGGCGTTTTGAACGCCCGGGCGAACGCGGTGAGCACGGTGCCTCCTGCGACCCCCGCGCTACTGCGTCAGAGGTGACGGTCTTGAGGATCGACAAATACGTATCAGGCAAGAACCGCGCGGCGAGCCGAAAGCAGACCGCACGGAAAGTAGCAAGTGCACGCCACCTTACCGGCGTACGTGCCCCCCTTGGAACGACCAACCGGGGATGCCCCTTATGTGAGGCATCCCCGGTGGGATCGTTCAAGTCATCGCGACCTCGTCTGAGTTGGTCAGACGAGCTCGGTGACGGTACCGCCCGCGGCGGTGATCTTCTCCTTGGCGGAGCCGGAGACGGCGTCGACCGTCACCTGCAGCGCCACGGAGACCTCGCCCTGGCCCAGGACCTTGACAAGGCTGTTCTTGCGAACGGCACCCTTGGCCACCAGGCCCTCGACGGTGACCTCGCCACCCTCGGGGTACAGCGCAGCCAGCTTGTCGAGGTTCACGACCTGGAACTCGGTCTTGAACGGGTTCTTGAAGCCCTTCAGCTTCGGGAGGCGCATGTGGAGCGGCATCTGGCCACCCTCGAAGCGCTCCGGAACCTGGTAACGGGCCTTCGTGCCCTTGGTACCGCGACCAGCCGTCTTACCCTTCGACGCCTCACCACGACCGACACGGGTCTTGGCGGTCTTGGCGCCGGGAGCCGGACGGAGGTTGTGGACCTTCAGCGGGTTCTGCTCCGCCATGTCAGTCGACCTCCTCGACCGTCACGAGGTGGCGGACGGTCTGCACCATGCCGCGGAACTCGGGGCGGTCCTCCTTGACGACCTGCGTGTTGATGCCCTTGAGACCAAGGGAACGCAGGGTGTCACGGTGGTTCTGCTTGCTGCCGATGTACGACTTCGTCTGCGTGATCTTGAGCTGCGCCATTACGCACCAGCCCCGGCACGCGCACGCAGCAGAGCCGCGGGAGCGACGTCCTCAAGCGGCAGACCGCGGCGGGCCGCGATCTCCTCGGGACGCTGCAGACCCCGCAGGGCCTCCACGGTCGCGTGCACGATGTTGATCGCGTTGTCGGAGCCGAGCGACTTCGACAGGATGTCGTGAACGCCGGCGCACTCCAGGACGGCACGCACCGGGCCACCGGCGATAACACCGGTACCGGGGGAAGCCGGCTTGAGCAGGACGACGCCCGCAGCCTTCTCACCCTGGATCGGGTGCGGGATGGTGCCCTGGATACGGGGGACCTTGAAGAAGTGCTTCTTGGCCTCCTCAACACCCTTGGCGATGGCGGCCGGCACCTCCTTGGCCTTGCCGTAACCGACACCCACGGTGCCGTCACCGTCGCCCACCACGACCAGCGCGGTGAAGCTGAAGCGACGACCACCCTTCACAACCTTGGCGACGCGGTTGATCGCGACAACGCGCTCAACGTACGCGGTCTTCTCGGCGGCAGCAGAGCCACCGTCGCGACCCTTCCGGTCCCGCCGCTCGCCGCCACCGGCACCGCCACCGCGGCGCTGGGGTCCAGCCATTGGAATTACCTCTCTCTTTTTCCGCTAGCTACGGAACCAGAACTCAGAACTTGAGTCCGGCTTCGCGGGCGGCGTCCGCCAGGGCGGCGATGCGCCCGGCGTACTGGTTACCACCACGGTCGAACACGACGGTCTCGACACCGGCGGCCTTGGCACGCTCGGCAACCAGGGCGCCGACGGACTTGGCCTGCGCGGACTTGTCGCCCTCGCCACCGCGGATCGAAACGTCCAGGGTCGAGGCCGACGCGAGGGTGTGACCCTTCACGTCGTCGATGACCTGGGCGACGATGTTGCGGTTCGAGCGGGTAACGACCAGGCGCGGACGCTCCGCCGTACCGGAGATGTTCTTCCGGATACGGATGTGGCGACGCTTGATGGCAGCACGCTTGTAGGCGTCGCCCTTCAGGATCTTCTGCCCGTATGCCATGGCTTACTTACCCGCCTTTCCGACCTTGCGGCGGATGACTTCGCCCTCGTACTTGACGCCCTTGGCCTTGTACGGGTCGGGCTTGCGCAGCTTGCGGATGTTGGCCGCAACCTCGCCGACCTTCTGCTTGTCGATGCCCTCGACCGAGAACTTGGTCGGCGACTCGACCTTGAACGAGATGCCCTCGGGCGCCTCGATCAGGATCGGGTGGCTGTAGCCGAGCGAGAACTCCAGGTTGGAGCCCTTCGCCAGGACGCGGTAACCGACACCGCTGATCTCAAGCTTCTTCACGTAACCCTGGGTCACGCCGGTGATCATGTTCGCCACCAGCGTGCGGGACAGGCCGTGCAGGGCCTTGTTCTGACGCTCGTCGTTGGGGCGGGTGACGCTCAGGACGCCGTCCTCACCCTTGGCGATCTCGATCGGCGCCACGACGGTGTGGGTCAGCGAGCCCTTGGGGCCCTTGACCTCGACCGTCTGGCCGTCGATGGTGACGTCCACGCCGGCGGGAACCGTGATGGGGAGCTTGCCAATACGCGACATAGCTGTTTCCTCCGTTCCCTTCCGTTACCAGACGTAGGCGAGGACTTCTCCGCCTACGCCCTTCTTGCCGGCCTGCTTGTCGGTCAGGAGACCGTGCGACGTGGAGATGATCGCCACGCCGAGGCCACCGAGGACCTTGGGCAGGTTGGTGGACTTCGCGTAAACCCGGAGACCGGGCTTGGAGATCCGCTTGATGCCCGCGATGGAGCGCTCACGGTTGGGGCCGAACTTCAGCTCCAGGACGAGGTTCTTGCCGACCTCGGCGTCCTCGACCTTCCAGCCCGTGATGAAGCCCTCCTGCTGGAGGATCTCCGCGATGTGCGACTTGATCTTGGAGTGCGGCATCGACACCTGGTCGTGGTATGCCGAGTTCGCGTTCCGCAGACGCGTAAGCATGTCTGCGATCGGATCAGTCATGGTCATGAATTGGCCTTCGGCCTCTCTCGCCGGGGTTTCCTGTATGCGCCATCCCTCTCCCCACACAGGGGCGGGACGGGTGCGGCGCGGGGACCTACGGCGTAGTAAGCAATCAGTTGCAGGCTTCGCCTGCGGGCGGTCAGGACGGCAGACGCCCAACCCTCCTAGCCTAAGCCATGAGGGGAAGGGCGATCTGCCGACCCTTTGCTTACCGAGAGATCCGGGTAATTCCCTACGCCCAAAGGGCAGTTAGGTGCTTACCAGGAGCTCTTGGTCACGCCCGGCAGCTCGCCACGGTGAGCCATCTCACGGAGGCACACGCGGCACAGGCCGAACTTGCGGTACACGGAGTGCGGGCGGCCGCAGCGCTGGCAGCGGGTGTAGCCACGCACACCGAACTTGGGCTTACGAGCAGCCTTGGCAATCAGAGCCTTCTTCGCCATCTCGCTCACGCCTCCTTGAACGGGAAGCCGAGGTGACGAAGGAGCGCACGGCCCTCAGCGTCGTTGGTCGCCGTGGTGACCACGGTGATGTCCATACCCCGGACGCGGTCGATCTTGTCCTGGTCGATCTCGTGGAACATGACCTGCTCGGTGAGACCGAAGGTGTAGTTGCCACGGCCGTCGAACTGCTTGGGGGACAGACCACGGAAGTCGCGGATGCGCGGGAGCGCGAGCGACAGGGTGCGGTCCAGGAACTCCCACATGCGGTCGCCACGGAGCGTGACGTGGGCACCGATCGGCTGACCCTCGCGCAGCTTGAACTGCGCGATGGACTTGCGGGCCTTGGTGACGGCCGGCTTCTGACCGGTGATCGTGGTGAGGTCGCGGATGGCGCCCTCGATCAGCTTGGAGTCGCGGGCGGCGTCGCCCACACCCATGTTGACCACGATCTTCACGAGGCCGGGAACCTGCATGACGTTCTCGTACTTGAACTCGTCACGCAGCTTGCCCGCGATCTCCTCGCGGTACTTCGTCTTCAGACGCGGAGTGGTGGTGGTAGCCATCAGATGTCCTCACCCGTCCGCTTGGCAACGCGGATCTTGTTGCCCTCGTCGTCGAAGCGGTAACCGACGCGCGTGACGACCTTGTTGCCGTCCTTCTCCACGACCAGTTGGACGTTGGAGACGTGGATCGGGGCCTCGGTCGTGACGATGCCACCGGCCTGCGAGCCGGAGGCCGTGGGGCCGGCCTTGGTGTGCTTCTTGACCCGGTTGACACCCTCGACCAGGACACGCTCGTCGCGCGGGTAAGCGGCAATGACCTTGCCCTGCTTGCCCTTGTCCTTACCGGTGATGACCTGGACCAGGTCGCCCTTCTTGATCTTCATGCTTACAGCACCTCCGGCGCGAGCGAGATGATCTTCATGAACTTCTTCTCGCGCAGCTCACGGCCCACGGGGCCGAAGATACGGGTGCCGCGAGGGTCGCCGTCGTTCTTCAGAATGACGGCGGCGTTCTCGTCGAAGCGGATGTACGAGCCGTCCGGACGGCGGCGCTCCTTGACGGTGCGAACGATGACCGCCTTGACGACGTCACCCTTCTTCACGTTGCCACCGGGGATCGCGTCCTTGACGGTGGCGACGATGACGTCACCGATGCCCGCGTAGCGGCGACCCGAGCCACCGAGAACACGGATGCAAAGGATTTCCTTCGCACCAGTGTTGTCGGCGACCTTGAGTCGCGACTCCTGCTGGATCACGTCTATCTCCTGTTTGTCTGCCGGTTCCCCCGGGGCAGTTCAGCTGAACTGCCCCGGGAGCCTGGCGGAACGAACTCCGAGAGGGATGCCCCTCGGAGAATTACTTGGCCTTCTCGAGGATCTCGACGATGCGCCAGCGCTTGGTCGCCGACAGCGGACGCGTCTCCATCAGGAGGACGCGGTCGCCGACGCCGGCAGCGTTCTGCTCGTCGTGCGCCTTGAGCTTGTTGGTACGGCGGATGACCTTGCCGTACAGCGCGTGGGTCACACGGTCCTCGACAGCGACGACGACGGTCTTGTCCATCTTGTCGCTGACGACAAGGCCCTGACGGGTCTTGCGGAAGCCGCGCTCGGTCTTGGTCTCAGTCACGTTGCTCTCGCTCATCAGGCGTTCTCCACCGTCTCGATGCCGAGCTCACGCTCACGCATGAGGGTGTAGACCCGGGCGATGTCCTTGCGGACGGCCTTGAGCCGGCCGTGGTTTTCGAGCTGTCCCGTGGCCGCCTGGAAGCGGAGGTTGAACAGCTCTTCCTTGGCCTCGCGAAGCTTGGCGACAAGCTCCTCGTTACCCAGCTCGCGCAGCTCGGACGCCTTGGTTCCGGCCGACATCACACTTCACCTGCCTCGCGCTTGACGATCCTGCACTTCATCGGCAGCTTGTGGGCCGCACGAGTCAGCGCCTCGCGCGCGATCTTCTCGTTGGGGTACGACAGCTCGAACATGACGCGTCCGGGCTTGACGTTGGCGACCCACCACTCCGGCGAACCCTTACCGGAACCCATGCGGGTCTCGGCAGGCTTCTTGGTGAGGGGGCGGTCCGGGTAGATGTTGATCCAGACCTTGCCGCCACGCTTGATGTGACGGGTCATCGCGATACGAGCGGCCTCGATCTGACGGTTCGTCACGTACGCCGGGGAGAGCGCCTGGATGCCGTACTCGCCGAACGCAACCTGCGTGCCACCCTTGGACATACCGCTGCGCTTCGGGTGGTGCTGCTTGCGGTGCTTGACCCTACGGGGGATCAGCATGTCGGTCAGGCCTCCGTTCCGGTGCTCTCAGCAGCCGGAGCGGCAGCGGCGGGAGCGTCGGCCTTGGGGGCCTCGGCAGTCTGCTGCTGGCCCTGGGCCCCCTGCTGCTGCTGCGGCTTACGACCGCGGCCGCCACGCTCGCCACCGCGGCCACCGCGGGCCGGGCGGTCGGAACCGCCACGGGCCGGGCGGTTGCCGGCGCGGGCGGCGGCGTTCTCGGCGCGGACCTCGGCGATGTTCTTGACGTCGCCCTTGTAGATCCAGACCTTCACGCCGATACGGCCGAAGGTGGTCTTGGCCTCGAAGAAGCCGTAGTCGACGTTGGCGCGGAGCGTGTGCAGGGGCACACGGCCCTCGCGGTAGAACTCCGAGCGCGACATCTCGGCACCGCCGAGACGCCCGCCGCACTGGATCTTGATGCCCTTGGCGCCGGCCTTCATCGTGCCCTGCATGCTCTTGCGCATGGCGCGACGGAAGGAGACGCGGGAGGACAGCTGCTCGGCAACGGCCTGGGCCACGAGCTGCGCATCGGTCTCGGGGCTCTTGACCTCAAGGATGTTCAGCTGGACCTGCTTGCCGGTGAGCTTTTCGAGGTCGCCGCGGATGCGGTCGGCCTCGGCGCCACGGCGGCCGATGACGATGCCCGGACGGGCGGTGTGGATGTCCACGCGGACACGGTCACGGGTGCGCTCGATCTCCACCTTCGAGATGCCGGCGCGCTCCATGCCGGACGTCATCATCCGACGGATGGCGACGTCTTCCTTGACGTAGTCCTTGTACAGCTTGTCGGCGTACCAACGCGACTTGAAGTCGGTCGTGACACCGAGCCGGAACCCGTGCGGGTTTACCTTCTGGCCCATTACCGGGTTCCTTCCTTGCTGCTGACGACCACGGTGATGTGGCTGGTCCGCTTGCGGATCCGGTAGGCACGGCCCTGGGCACGCGGGCGGAACCGCTTCAGGGTCGGGCCCTCGTCGACGTACGCCTCGCTGATGACCAGCGAAGAGGCGTCGGTGTGGTCGTAGTTGTGCGCGGCGTTGGCGATGGCGCTGTCAAGCACCTTGCCGACCGGCACGGACGCGGCCTGCGGGGCGAAACGCAGGACCGCCTGGGCCTCCGTGGCATCCATGCCACGGATGAGGTCCACCACGCGGCGGGCCTTCATGGGCGTGACGCGGATGTACCGCGCCTGGGCCCTGGCTTCCATGGTTGTCCCTTCGGTGTTCTTCATCAGTCTCTGCACCCGCCTCGTCAGCGACGCTTCGACTTGCGGTCGTCCTTGACGTGGCCGCGGAAGGTGCGGGTCGGCGCAAACTCGCCGAGCTTGTGGCCGACCATCGACTCGGTGACGAACACCGGGATGTGGGTCTTGCCGTTGTGCACCGCGAGCGTGTGGCCGAGCATGGCCGGCACGATCATGGAGCGTCGGGACCAGGTCTTGATGACGTTCTTGGAACCGGCTTCGTTCTGTACGTCCACCTTCTTGATCAGGTGGTCGTCGACGAAGGGCCCCTTCTTCAGGCTACGAGGCATCTCAACCCGTCCTTAGCGCTTCTTGTTCGTCTTGCGGCGGCGGACGATGTACTTGTTCGACGCCTTCTTGGGCGAACGAGTACGGCCTTCCTTCTTGCCCCAGGGCGAGACCGGGTGGCGACCACCGGAGGTCTTGCCCTCACCACCACCGTGCGGGTGGTCAACCGGGTTCATCACGACACCACGAACGGTGGGTCGGACGCCCAGCCAGCGCTTACGGCCGGCCTTGCCCCAGTTGATGTTCGACTGCTCGGCGTTGCCGACCTCGCCAATGGTGGCGCGGCAGCGGACGTCGACCAGGCGGATCTCTCCGGACGGCATGCGGAGGTGGGCCATCGAGCCCTCCTTCGCGAGCAGCTGCACGGAGGCACCCGCGGAACGGGCGAACTTCGCGCCACCACCGGGACGGAGCTCGATCGCGTGGATCGTGGTACCGACCGGGATGTTGCGGAGCGCCAGGTTGTTACCGGGCTTGATGTCGGCGCCGGGGCCGTTCTCGATCCGGTCGCCCTGGTTCAGGCCACGCGGAGCGATGATGTAGCGCTTCTCGCCGTCTGCGTAGTGCAGCAGCGCGATGCGCGCGGTGCGGTTGGGGTCGTACTCGATGTGCGCGACCTTCGCCGGCACGCCGTCCTTGTCGTGACGACGGAAGTCGATCACTCGGTAGGCGCGCTTGTGGCCACCGCCCTGGTGGCGGACGGTCACACGACCGGAATTGTTACGGCCGCCCTTGCTGTGCAGGGGGCGGACCAGCGACTTCTCCGGCGTGGACCGCGTGACCTCGACGAAGTCGGCGACGGAGGAGCCACGGCGGCCCGGCGTCGTCGGCTTGTACTTGCGGATTCCCATTTCTCAGTCCTCGTCCGATATCGGACCAGGGCGCTCCGTTAGGAGGCCTGGCCGAAGATGTCGATACGGTCGCCCTCGGCGAGGGTCACGATGGCGCGCTTGGTGTCGGCGCGCTTGCCGAAACCGGTGCGGGTGCGCTTGCGCTTGCCCTGGCGGTTGATCGTGTTGACCCCGGTGACCTTGACCGAGAAGACCGCCTCGACGGCCTGCTTGATCTGGGTCTTGTTCGCACGCGGGTCGACGATGAACGTGTACTTGTTCTCGTCGAGGAGGGCGTAGCTCTTCTCCGACACGACCGGCTTGACGAGAACGTCGCGCGGGTCGGTGAAGGTCTTGCTGGTAACGGTGGCCTCAGACATCAGGCCTCGCTCCCTTCGGTCTCATTGGCCTTGGGGCCAGCGACGAAGGAGTCGAAGGCGGCCTTGGTGAAGACCACGTCGTCCGAGACGAGCACGTCGTACGTGTTCAGCTGGCCCGGCTCCAGGATGTGCACCTGGGGCAGGTTCCGAGCCGACAGCAGGGCCTTCTCGTCCTCGCGGGTGACGACCAGGAGCACGTTCTTGCGCTCGCTGACCTTGCCCAGGAGGGTCTTGGCGGCCTTGGTGGAGACGTCGCCCGAGACCACGTCGGACACGACGTGGATGCGGTTGTGACGGGCCCGGTCGGTGAGGGCACCGCGCAGGGCGGCGGCCTTCATCTTCTTCGGGGTCCGCTGCGAGTAGTCACGCGGCACGGGGCCGTGGACGATGCCACCGCCGGCGAACTGCGGCGCACGGGTCGAACCCTGGCGCGCGCGGCCGGTGCCCTTCTGGCGGTAAGGCTTCTTGCCACCACCACGGACTTCGCCGCGGGACTTGGTCTTGTGCGTGCCCTGACGGGCAGCGGCCAGCTGCGCGACAACGACCTGGTGGATCAGCGGAACGCTGACCTTGGCGTCGAAGATCTCCGTGGGGAGCTCGACGGACCCGGCCTTGTCGCCGACCGGCGAAAGGATGTCAATGGTGCTCATCGGTTACCTCAGGCCCCCTTGGCCGCGGTACGGACCAGGACGAGGCCGCCGTTCGGACCAGGAACCGCGCCCTTGATGAGCAGCAGACCCTTCTCCGCGTCAACGGCGTGGACGGTCAGGTTCTGGGTGGTGACGCGCTCGTTGCCCATACGACCGGCCATCCGCATGCCCTTGAAGACACGACCGGGGGTGGCGCAGCCACCGATGGAACCGGGCATACGGTGCACACGGTGGGCACCGTGGGAAGACTTGCCACCCTTGAAGTTGTGACGCTTCATGACACCGGCGAAGCCCTTGCCCTTGGTCTTGCCCGTGACGTCAACCTTGACGCCGGACTCGAAGACCTCGGCGGTGATCTCCTGGCCGAGCGTGTACTCGCTGGCGTCGGAGGTGCGGAGCTCCACCAGGTGGCGGCGCGGGGTCACGTCGGCCTTGGCGAAGTGGCCCTTGAGGGGCTTGTTCACCTTGCGCGGGTCGATCTCGCCGAAGGCGATCTGGACCGACTCGTAGCCGTCGGTGTCGTTCGTACGGACCTGGGTCACGACGTTCGGGCCGGCCTTGACGACGGTGACCGGAACAACACGGTTGTTCGCGTCCCACACCTGCGTCATGCCGAGCTTCTCGCCCAGGATGCCCTTGATCTGCTTAGCCATCTCTCAGATCACCGGCCCTCAGAGCTTGATCTCGATGTCGACACCGGCCGGGAGGTCGAGTCGCATCAGGGAGTCAACGGTCTTCGGCGTCGGGTCGAGGATGTCGATCAGGCGCTTGTGCGTGCGCATCTCGAAGTGCTCGCGCGAGTCCTTGTACTTGTGCGGCGACTTGATGACGCAGTACACGTTCTTCTCGGTGGGGAGCGGCACCGGGCCCGCGACCGACGCACCAGTACGGGTCACCGTCTCGACGATCTTCTTCGCCGAGGTGTCGATGACCTCGTGGTCGTAGGCCTTGAGCCGGATGCGGATCTTCTGTCCCGCCATGGCTACTTAGTAGTCCTGTCTCTCGTAACGCTCTGGAACCCGGTGGCCGTTCGTCCACTCTTCTCCGACCCACGCGGTCGGGCGTGTCGCAACCTCGCTGACACGGATCTCCCTAAGGGTTTCCCTGCCTGGGTGCGGGCCCGAAGACCACGGCCGAGGAAGACTGCGCTGTTCACAGCCCGGCCACCGGATGCCTGGCCAAGGCACCCCGCTGACGCTTCCCGGAAGATTCCCGTACGTCCGCCTCAGCGCTGCCGGAACGGCAGTTGGGGCGACGAGTACTGTGGGACTCGCTTCCGGTCCTCCCGGCGGGAGGCGCGCAGCATCGGCACTCAACCGAGCAACCTGGACAGTGTGCCATATGGGTCGCACCGGGCGCCAATCGGGGCCCGGAAGCGTACCCCGCGAGGGGGTCTTGTCAAACCCGGCACCCCGCCGAGCCGTTGAACAACGGCCGAAGCCCCCGTGCGCCAACAGGCGTACGGGGGCTTCGGCTTGAGCTGAGGCCCGAAGACCTACCAGGTCAGAGCAACAATTACTTGTTGATCTTGGTGACCTGGCCGGCGCCGACGGTCCGGCCACCCTCACGGATGGCGAACTTGAGGCCCTCTTCCATGGCGACGGGCTGGATGAGCTCGACGGTCATCTCGGTGTTGTCGCCCGGCATGACCATCTCGGTGCCCTCGGGGAGGGTCACGACGCCGGTCACGTCGGTGGTGCGGAAGTAGAACTGCGGGCGGTAGTTGTTGAAGAAGGGGGTGTGACGGCCACCCTCGTCCTTCGACAGGATGTACGCCTGCGCCTCGAACTCGGTGTGCGGGGTGACCGAGCCCGGCTTGATGATGACCTGGCCGCGCTCGACGTCCTCGCGCTTGATGCCACGGAGGAGCAGACCGACGTTCTCACCGGCCTGGCCCTCGTCGAGGAGCTTCCGGAACATCTCGATGCCGGTGACCGTGGTGGTGGTCTTCTCGTTCTTGATGCCGATGATGTCGACGGTCTCGTTGACCTTCAGGACACCACGCTCGATACGACCGGTGACGACGGTGCCACGACCGGTGATCGTGAAGACGTCCTCGATCGGCATGAGGAACGGCTTGTCGACGTCGCGCTCCGGCTCCGGAATCGCGGTGTCGACGGCGTTCATGAGCTCCAGGACGGAGTTGCCCCACTCCTTGTCGCCCTCAAGCGCCTTCAGAGCCGAGACCTTGACGACCGGAACGTCGTCGCCCGGGAACTCGTACTCGGAGAGGAGCTCACGGACCTCAAGCTCGACGAGCTCCAGGATCTCCTCGTCGTCCACCATGTCGGCCTTGTTCAGGGCGACGACGATGTACGGAACGCCGACCTGGCGGGCCAGGAGCACGTGCTCCTTGGTCTGCGGCATCGGGCCGTCGGTGGCGGCGACCACGAGGATGGCGCCGTCCATCTGCGCGGCACCCGTGATCATGTTCTTGATGTAGTCCGCGTGACCCGGGCAGTCGACGTGGGCGTAGTGACGCGCCTCGGTCTGGTACTCGACGTGCGCGATGGAGATGGTGATACCGCGCTGGCGCTCCTCGGGAGCCTTGTCGATCTGGTCGAAGGCCGAGGCCTCGTTCAGCTCGGGGTACGCGTCGTGCAGCACCTTGGTAATGGCGGCCGTGAGGGTCGTCTTACCGTGGTCAATGTGACCGATGGTGCCGATGTTGACGTGCGGCTTAGTCCGCTCGAACTTCGCCTTCGCCACTGGTTCCTCCTGTGGAGTGGTTCTGGTACGCCTTACTCATCGGCGCCAGGTGATCTTTGCTGGGATGCCGGGGCCCGGGGCACTCCGTCACGGAATCGGACGGAATGCCCCAGCAGGCTCCGGTGACAAGCCTAAAGCGTGAACTCGGGTGAGTTACTCGCCCTTGGCCTTCGCGATGATCTCCTCGGCGACGTTCCGGGGAACCTCGGCGTAGGAGTCGAACTGCATCGAGTAGCTTGCGCGACCCGAGGTCTTGCTGCGGAGGTCTCCGACGTAGCCGAACATCTCCGAAAGCGGCACGAGGCCCTTCACGAGACGGGCGCCGGCGCGCTCCTCCATGGCCTGGATGTTGCCACGGCGGGAGTTGATGTCGCCGATGACCTCACCCATGTAGTCCTCGGGCGTGGTGACCTCGACGGCCATCATCGGCTCAAGCAGCACAGGGCTGGCCTTGCGCGCGGCCTCCTTGAAGGCCTGCGAACCGGCGATCTTGAACGCCAGCTCGGAGGAGTCGACCTCGTGGTAGGCACCGTCGATGAGCGTGATGCGGACGCCCGTCATCTCGTAGCCCGCCAGGATGCCGAACTGCATGGCCTCCTGCGCACCCGCGTCCACCGAGGGGATGTACTCCTTGGGGATGCGGCCACCGGTGACCTTGTTGACGAACTCGTACGACGAGTCGCCGCCCTCGATCGGCTCGATCGCGATCTGGACCTTCGCGAACTGACCGGTACCACCGGTCTGCTTCTTGTGCGTGAAGTCCACGCGCTCGACGGCCTTGCGGATCGTCTCGCGGTACGCGACCTGCGGCTTGCCGACGTTGGCCTCGACCTTGAACTCCCGCTTCATGCGGTCGACCAGGACGTCGAGGTGGAGCTCGCCCATACCACCGATGATGGTCTGGCCGGTCTCCTCGTCCGAGTGCACCTGGAAGGAGGGGTCCTCCTCCGCGAGACGCTGGATGGCGACACCCAGCTTCTCCTGGTCACCCTTGGACTTGGGCTCGATGGCGACCTGGATCACCGGCGCCGGGAAGTCCATGGACTCCAGGATGACCGGGTTCTTGTCGTCGCACAGCGTCTCACCGGTGGTGGTCTGCTTCAGGCCCATGACGGCGACGATGTCACCGGCGCCCACCGACGCGATCTCCTCACGCTTGTTCGCGTGCATGCGGTAGATCTTGCCGATGCGCTCCTTCTTGCCCTTGACGGAGTTCAGCACCGCGGTGCCGGCCTCCAGGCGACCCGAGTAGACCCGGATGAAGGTGAGCTTGCCGAGGTGCGGGTCGCTCGCGATCTTGAACGCGAGGGCCGACAGCGGCTCGGAGTCGGACGGCTTGCGCGCGAGGACCTTCTCCGCGTCCTTGACGTCCTGGCCCTCGACGGCCTCGACGTCCAGCGGGGAAGGCAGGTAGCGCACGACCGCGTCGAGCAGGGGCTGAACGCCCTTGTTCTTGAACGCGGTACCGCAGAACACGGGGGTGACGGTCGTGTCGCCGCCCTTGCCGGAGGCGATGGTGATGCGGCGGATGGCCGCGTACAGCTGCTCCACGGTGGGCTCGGTGCCCTCCAGGTACAGCTCCATCATCTCTTCGTCGTTCTCGGCGACCGTCTCAAGGAGCTTGCCGCGCCACTCGTCGGCGGCCTCGGTGTGCGTCGCCGGGATGTCGATGGTGTCGTAGGCCTCGCCCTTGGCGGCCTCGGCCGACCAGACGTACGCCTTCATCGTCACCAGGTCGATGACGCCCTTGAAGTCAGCCTCCGCGCCGATGGGCAGCTGCATGACGATCGGGGTCGCACCCAGGCGGTCGACGATCATGTCGACGCAGCGGTGGAACTCGGCACCCGTGCGGTCGAGCTTGTTGACGAAGCAGATACGCGGCACGCCGTAGCGGTCCGCCTGACGCCAGACGGTCTCGGACTGGGGCTCGACGCCGGCCACACCGTCGAACACGGTCACAGCGCCATCGAGCACACGCAGGGAGCGCTCCACCTCGACGGTGAAGTCGACGTGCCCCGGGGTGTCGATGATGTTGATCGTGTGGTCGACGTTTTCGAGCGGCCAGTGACAGGTGGTGGCAGCGGAGGTGATGGTGATACCACGCTCCTGCTCCTGCTCCATCCAGTCCATCGTGGCAGCGCCGTCGTGGACCTCACCGATCTTGTACGAGACGCCGGTGTAGAACAGGATCCGCTCGGTGGTGGTCGTCTTGCCCGCGTCGATGTGGGCCATGATGCCGATGTTGCGCACCTTGGCCAGGTCAAGCGAAGTGGTAGCCATAAGGCTTCAGTCTTCTCTCGGTCTCGATGTGGGTTGCGACTACCAGCGGTAGTGCGCGAAGGCCTTGTTGGACTCGGCCATCTTGTGCGTGTCCTCGCGCTTCTTCACGGCTGCGCCGAGGCCGTTGGAGGCATCGAGCAGCTCGTTCATCAGACGCTCGGTCATCGTCTTCTCGCGGCGAGCGCGCGAGTAGCCGACGAGCCAGCGGAGCGCGAGGGTGTTGGCGCGGCCGGGCTTGACCTCGATCGGCACCTGGTAGGTCGCGCCACCGACACGGCGGGACTTGACCTCAAGGGTGGGCTTGATGTTCTCAAGCGCACGCTTCAGGGTGATGATCGGGTCGTTGCCGGTCTTGTCGCGCAGGCCCTCCATGGCGCCGTACACGATGCGCTCGGCGGTGGAGCGCTTGCCGTTCAGCAGCACCTTGTTGATGAGCGACGTCACCAGAGGAGAACCGTAGACCGGGTCGATGATGACCGGGCGCTTCGGGGCGGGGCCCTTACGAGGCATTCTTACTTCTCCTTCTTGGCGCCGTAGCGGCTGCGGGCCTGCTTGCGGTTCTTGACCGCCTGGGTGTCGAGCGCACCACGGATGATCTTGTAACGAACACCCGGCAGGTCCTTCACACGACCGCCACGCACGAGCACGATGGAGTGCTCCTGCAGGTTGTGCCCCTCACCCGGGATGTAGGCCGTGACCTCGATGCCCGAGGTCAGACGCACACGCGCGACCTTCCGCAGCGCCGAGTTCGGCTTCTTGGGGGTGGTGGTGAACACACGCGTGCAGACGCCACGACGCTGAGGCGAGGCCTCAAGAGCCGGCGTCTTCGTCTTTTCGACCTTGTCCTGCCGGCCCTTACGGACCAGCTGCTGGATCGTAGGCACTACTTCTCCGGTTTCTGTGTGCCGTATGAGTAAAGCTAACCTGGAACGTCGCCGACCCACGCGGTCGGGTGTGTCGAATCCCGCAGACTCCTGCCGCGAGGCGGGAGGGGCACGGATTGCGGTGGCCGTTCACGACATCCCCTGCGGCAGAAGACACGCAGGGGAGCCAGGGCACACCCCAGGCACAAGGTCTGAGCGTACCTACCTCATGGATCTGGGTCAAAACAAATGCGATGGGCCGCGACACGCCGGATTTGTCGCCTCGCCCGGCCGCCCCGACCAGCGTGGACCGGACGGTCGGGACAGTTCGCTCCGAGCACACACCTTTCCACCTGTGAACCGCTTTCGGTAGCTTGATCGATCCGCATTCACAAGGGGGGACCGAATGACGGCTGCGCACTTACCGGGCGACGGGGGACTCGACGACCGGGTGCCTTTCCTTGCCCGCCTCGAACGGGACGACCGGGCAGCCCTGCTCGCCCTCGGTCACACACTGCGGTACGCCCCACGCGCGGCGGTGATCCATCAGAACGAACCCTCCGCCCACGTCCTGCTGATCCTGCACGGCTGGACGAAGGTCACCGCCGCCGCGGCCAACGGCTACGAGGCGCTCCTGGCCCTGCGCGGCCCCGGTGACATCGTCGGCGAGTCAGCGGCGCTCACCGGGCGCAACCGCTCCGCCACCGTCACCGCGCTCGAACCCGTCGAGGCCGTCGCCGTGGAGCATGAACGGTTCACGGCATACCTGGGGACGTCCCCGCAGGTCTCCCTCAAACTGCTCGGCCTCACCGCCGACCGGACACGGGCAGCCGACCGACGCAGACTGGAGTTTGCCTCCCTGAGCGTGCGCGAACGCTTCGCGGCGTTGCTGCTCGACCTGGCCCGCACACACGGGCGCCGTACCAGCGAGGGCATCGAACTCTCCGTACCGCTGAGCAAACAGGAACTCGCCGGGTCCGTCGGCGCATCGCGGGAGATGGTGCAGCGGCTGCTCAAGGAATTACGGGAGCGCCAAGCCGTGGCCACCGGCCGGCGGGCGCTGGTGATCCTGCGACCGGACGTGCTGCGGCAGGTGCTGCGGTCGGGGTGAGCCGCTTCGAGGCGGGGCGGGCCCGCACGGTGGCCCGACTGTGCACACGGTCACAGTTCGAGTGCGTCATCTGCCCTCACACCTCTCGCCCGGCCGGCGCCACGCTGCTCCTCATGACCACAGACCCTGTGAACCGAACCATCCTGCTGCTCGACATCGAGCGCTTCAGCGACCGGGACGATGTCGAGCAGGCGTACCTGCGGCGCATGCTCTACGGGATCGCGGACCGGACGCTGGACGCGGCGGGGATCGACGAGACGCGGAGGCTGCGGGCCGACCGCGGCGACTCCGTCATGGAGCTGATCGACGCGAGCGCTCCGGTCACCTCGCTGCTGCGGGCGCTGCTCGGTGAACTGCCGGCCCAGCTGCACACGCAGAACAGGATGGCGTCGAGCACCGCGCAGATGCGGCTGCGGGCCGTGCTGGCCAGTGGGTACGTGGCCGTCGACGAGGACGGCGGCTGGGTCGGCTCCCACCTCAACCATGCCTGTCGGCTGCTGGACGCGGAGCTGCTGCGGGCCGCGCTCGCCGAGCGCGAGGCGGACGTGGCTCTGCTGGTGTCCGACCCTGTCCACCAGGGCATCGTGCGCCACGGACACCCGGGAATCCCGGCAGAGGACTTCCATGAGGTGACGGTGCAGAGCAAGAACGGACCGCTGGCCGCCTGGCTGCACGGCGCCCCGCCCACCGGCACCGGCGGGGCCAGGACGGGCGGCGATGCCGATACGGACACCGATGCCGCCGGTGCCGAAAGCGGCGCCGAAGGCGGGAACCGGACCGGCGGCGGACCGGCCGAGCCCCACGCGGCGGCGGGCGGCGTGAACATCGTCTTCAACGGCGGCGCCCCGAGCTTCGGCGGCAGCCTGGTCGGGGGCGACCAGCACGGCGTCTCCGGTGGCACGGTCCGCGGCGACGTCCACCTCGGCGATGCACGGCGAGGTGCGGGCTCATGACCGCCCACCGCGCTGAGGGCGCACAAGGCGCACAGGGCCCGCGGGGCGTACAGGACCCGCGGGGCGTACAGGACCCGCGGGGCGTACAGGACCCGCGGGGCGTACAGGGCGCAGCGGCGGCCGGCGTACCCGGCGGACCGGCGGCGCAGCCCCCCGCACCGCCCCCCGGTCCGCTCTCGGCCACCGCCGCCCCGCATCCGGAACAGGCCGGCCAGTCGGGCCGGCAGGGCCAGCCGGAACAGCCGGAACAGCCGGACGAACCGCAGGAAGCCCACGCCGCACGGCGCGAACTCATCGATCACGCACCGGAGTTCATCCTCGGGGCCTCGGCGGCCTTCGGCGGCTCCCTCGTGGGCGGAAGCCAGCACGGCGTGTCCGGCGGGCACGTCGCCGGAGACGTCTACCTCGGCGGCAAGACGGTGATCCACCAGCACGGCCCGGGAGGCGCCCGGCACTCCTCCGGCGCGATCCCCGGTGCCGAACTCGACGCGCTGGACGCGGTGTTCGTAGCGGAACCCGCCTTCGACGAGGCGCTGGAGCGGCTGCGCAACGAACGGGTCGTGGTCCTCACCGGGGCGCACTCGACCGGCCGCCGCGCCGCCGCCCTGATGCTGCTTCACCGCCTGGGCAACCGGGCGGTGCGCGCCCTCGACCCGGAGATCGCGCCGGGCGCCCTGCGCGACCAGCTGGGCGCAGGCGGACATGTCCTGTGCGACCTCGCTCTGAGCAGGGGCACGCCGTTGCGCGAGACCCATGTGCTCGCCGCGCTCGAACGCCTGGAGCAGACCGGCGGGCACCTGGTGATCACCGTCGAGCGCAGCGCCACGCTCCTGCAGGTGGACGGAATCCCCTGGGAGCCGCCGCCCGCCGAGAAGCTCCTGCGGGCCCACTTCGACGCCGCACAGCGCGAGCACGGCACGTGCCCCGGTCCGCTGAGCGCACTCGACGACGAGCTGCTCGCCCTCGAACCCGTGCGCGCCTTCCTCGGCCAGGAGCACTCGGTCACCGAGACCTCGGGCTTCGCCCGGCAGCTCGCCGCGTACGCACAGGGCAGCGCCTCCCTCGACGAGCTCGCCGCGTTCGGCCGCGCCCAGGTCGAGCGCCAGGTGCACGCGTGGCTGAGCGACAAGACGGCCGAGCTGAGGGAGAAGGCGTTCCTGATCTCGCTCGCGGTGTTCGACGAGGCGCCCTACACCCTGGCCGCCGAGTTCGCCGACCTGCTCTACGTGGAGCTGCAGCGCACCGAGCACGCCGAGACGGTCCCGGAGATTCCCGTGTTCGGGCGCTCACCCGCCGAACGGCTCCGGCTCGCGCGGGCCGGCAGCTTCGAGCAGCACGAGACGACCGAGTGGGGCCGCGTCCCCCAGCTGATGGCCGCGTACCACGACCCGGCGACGGCCCAGGTGCTGCTGACCGAGGTGTGGACCGGGCATCCGTCGGCGCGCCCCGCTCTCATCCGCTGGATCAAGCGCCTGGCGACCGACCGGCGGCCCGTCGTACGCACCCGGGCGGCCGCGGCCACCGCGATGCTCGCGCGTGCGGACCTGCCGTCCACCATGAACCACCTGATCGACGGCTGGGCCACGGCCCGGTTCTTCGCGCCCCGGCTCATCGCGGCGAACGCGCTGACGCTCGCCCATCTCCTCGGCGCTCCCGGCGTGCCGCGAATCCTCGGACAGTGGTGCACGGACCACCAGGAGGCCCGCCGCTGGACCGCCGTCCGCGGCTACGCGCTGCTCGCCCCGCTCAGCCCCGACCAGGCCGGGCCCGCCCTCGACGCCTTCGCCGAACGGGCCCGCTCGGCCCCCGGCAGCGTCTCCGAACACCGGCATCTGGCCGAGTCCGCGCAGTTGCTGCTCGTGGAGGGCGACCGTGCCGAGATGCTCGGCCGGCTGGCCGTGCTCGGCCGCCAGGACTCCGCCGCCGTACGTGACTTCGTGCTCTCCACCTTCGTCGCCGCCTGCGCGCACACCGACGAGGACGGGGTGCTCGCCTGGTACGTCCGCGAGGGGGAGCAGCACGCCGACGGCGCCCGCGACCTGGCCGCCCTGTGGCGGCTCGCCCTGAACGACCGCACGCACACCCGCCCCGCGCTCGGCTGCCTCCGCACCTGGCTGCACGCCGCCGAGCAGAGCGGTGACGCCGAGTCCGCGCTGGCCTCGCTGCTCCCCCGGCTGGCCATCGGCGGTGAGGACGTGGCCCGGCTCAGCCATCTGCTGCGCACCACGCCGGGGGCGGACGGCACATCCCCGTCCGGGGTCGCCGCCCGCCTCCTTCCCCTACTGAATTCCCCTGCAACATCGAGGAGTTGAGCATCCATGGCGGATTTCCGCCGGCCGCCCGAGTGGCAGCAGCAAGCCGACCGTCACACACAGCTGACCGACCCCGTGCTCACGGTCCGGTCGATCTCGCGCTTCGACCCGCGCCGCCCGGCCACGGGAGTCGACCACGCCCTGGTCTTCACCACAGCCAAGGGCGCGTACGACGCCTTCATCCCGCCGCACCGGCCGTCCCGCGGCGACACGACGGCCAAGCGGTACACCGCGGTGTACGAAGTCGACATGGGCCAGCACGCGGTCCACCTCGATCTGGAGCTGCCCAGCGACGACGACGCCTTCACGTTCACCGCCGGCGCGGACCTGAGCTGGCGCGTGGCCGACCCGGCCCAGTACGTCGCGAGCGGGGAGCGGGACGTACCGGCCCGTCTGCGCGGCGAGCTCGAACACCTCGCGCGTGCCGTGACGCGCGGCTTCCCCATCGAACGGAGCCCTGCCGCCGAGGCCGCGGTCCAGCGCGCCGTCGACTCGCTGCCCGGCGGGCTGGCCGCCGGCACCGGCCTCCGGGTCGGTGGCACCGTGCGGCTGAGCCTCGACGAGGGCACGCTCGCCCACCGTCGGCAGCTGCGCGACATCCGGTACGCGGGCGAGCTGCTCGACCCGCAGCACGAGCTGCGGATGCGGGCGCAGCACCAGCAGCACGAGCTGGAGCTCCTCCGCACCCAGCAGCTGCAGGAAATCAACGCCCAGAAGATCAACTTCTACCAGTACCACCTGCAGCAGGGCGGGGTCGCGGCCTGGGCCCTGCACCTGGCCCAGCACCCCGAGGACTCCCGGCTCGTGATGGAGAGCATGCGAGCCGACCAACTCGCCATGATCCAGAGTCAGTTGGGGGTCGCCGAGCAGCTCCTCAAGGGCGACGGCCTGGAGGACTACCAGAAGGAGGAGCCCCGGCGCCTCGCGCTCCAGGTGGTCAACGACATCCTCAATCAACGACTGCCCGGCGTCGCCCAGCAGCCTCCGCCCGCGGCTCCGGGAGCGGAGAGCGCACTGTCGGCCGGCGGGCCGGCGGACACCCACGGCCAGACGCCCGCGGACACCCACGGCCAGACGCCCGCGGACACCCACGGCCAGACGCCCGCGGACACCTACGGCCAGACCGGCGCCGTACCCCCGCCGGCGCATCCCCCCGCCCCATCGCCGTATGCCGCGACCGAGCCCGCGCCCGAGCCGGATCAGCAGCAGCCGCAGCCGCACTCCGCCCCGGGGGAAGGCACACCGTGACCGCCACAGCACCCACACCACCGACGACCTCCCCCGCCACGCCCACGCCCGCCGGCGCCAGCGCCACCGGCGAGCGGCTGCTCGCCGACCTCAGGGCCGAGATCGGACGCGCCGACAGCAAGGCGTCCGTCCTGGTCGCCGCACTCGGTCTGACCGTCGGCGTGTTCAGCGGGCGGCTGGCCGGGAGCGACTGGTCGCCGCGGGAGCTGAGCCTCCTCGGCGCCCTGCTCTGGTGGCCCGGAGTGCTCGCGCTCGCCCTGGCGCTGCTCGCCATGCTCCTCGCCGTACTGCCGCGCTACCGCCGCGGCTCCTGGACGCCGGGCAACCCCCTCACCTACTTCGGCGACATCCAACGCGCGGTACAGGCAGGCAAGTTGGCGGACGCCCTCGACGACACGACCCGGGCTCCGACCGCCGCGCTGCTGTCCGCCCTCGCCGACACCAGCCGGATCGCCGTGCGCAAGCACCACTGGATACGTACCGGACTCATCTCCTTCTGCGGTGGCACGGCACTCGTCCCCATCGCACTGCTCGTCGGCTGACCCCACTCGGCCCCACCGACCCAGGACCTCCCATGACCCAGCCCCCAGGCCCCCAGTACCCCGAGCCACCCGACGACGCGCCACCTCAGTACCCCGAGCCACCTCAGTACCCCGAACCTCCTCAGCACCCTGACCCACCCCAGTACCCCGACCCACCCGAGTACCCCGACCCACCCCAGTACCCACAGCAGCAGCCCACCGCCCACACACCGCCGGCGGCCCCGGCCCCTCCCCCGCACCCCGCACAACAGCCCCCGGCCTACCCGCCACCGATTCCCCCGCAGGCCCCACCCCCGCCATCCCCACCCCCACAGCCACAGCCACAGCCACAACCACACCCGCACGACCTCGACTTCGCCCAGCGCCGGGTGCATCTCGCGGACCGTCAGCGGCGGGCGGACGCCACGGCGGTGGGCGGACTGCTGTTGTACGTGCCGAACTTCCTCTGCAGCCTGCTGGTCGTCCTCATGTTCTCGCTGCTGTTCGGCGGACTCGGACTGCTGGTCGTCCTACTGTGGCTGGCCAGTGGCCTGCTCGTCTTCCACCGCCCCACCGAGGGGGTCATCGCCCGCCACCTGCTCCGGCTCCGCTACCCCACCCCGGAGGAGCGCGCCCGCCTTGAGCCGGTCTGGTACGAGGTCACCGCACGCGCGGGCATCGACGGCCGCACCTACGAGTTCTGGATCGAGGACAGCGACGAGCTCAACGCGGTCGCCGCCGCCGGCCATATCGTCGGCGTCACCCGCTTTGCCGTACAGCAACTGCCCACCGGGCAACTCGGCGCGGTACTCGCGCACGAGCTCGGCCACCACATCGGCGGGCACTCCTGGTCGTCCCTGCTCGGGTACTGGTACGCGCTGCCCGGCAGGATCGTATGGCGGGTGATCCGCGTCGGGGCCGCGCGCGTCCGGAGAGCGTCCGGTGGGATGTCCTGCTTCGTCGCCGGCCTGTTCCTGATGGTCTTCGGCGGCATCATCGCGAGCACCGTCCACACCCTCTACGGCCTGCCGCTGCTGCTGCTCGTCATGCCGTACGCCCTGGCGGCCATGGGCCGGCGCAGCGAACTCCGCGCCGACCAGCAGGCGGCCGCCCTCGGCTTCGCCCCGATGCTGGTCGAGGTCCTGACCCGGATGGAACACGACGCCCAGCAGGCCGAGCGGGCGGCGCTGCCCGCAGGCGCCGTGCCCGCGCCCCGGCAGGAGGGGCTGGCCAAGCTGCTGGCCTCGCACCCCGACTTCCACACGCGAATGCACCACCTGCAGCCGTATCTGCAGTCCCGCCGCTGACACACCAAAGGGCGGCCACCCCCGCAGGGGTGACCGCCCTTCAACTCAAGCGACTAGCTCACTGGTTGTACGGACCGTAGTCGTAGTCCTCCAGCGGGACGGCCTGGCCGGAGCCCGTGCCGAACGGCGAGTAGTCGATGTCGTCGTAGCCGACGGCCGAGTACATCGCGGCCTTGGCCTCCTCGGTCGGCTCGACCCGGATGTTGCGGTAGCGGGACAGGCCCGTACCGGCCGGGATGAGCTTACCGATGATGACGTTCTCCTTGAGGCCGATGAGCGAGTCGGACTTGGCGTTGATCGCCGCGTCCGTGAGGACTCGCGTCGTCTCCTGGAAGGACGCCGCCGACAGCCAGGACTCCGTGGCAAGCGAGGCCTTGGTGATACCCATGAGCTGCGGACGACCGGAGGCCGGGTGACCGCCCTCCTGGACCACACGACGGTTCTCGTGCTCGAACTTCGAGCGCTCGACCAGCTCGCCGGGCAGCAGCTCGGCGTCGCCGGACTCGATGATCGTCACGCGGCGGAGCATCTGCCGGATGATGATCTCGATGTGCTTGTCGTGGATCGACACACCCTGCGAGTTGTAGACCTTCTGGACCTCGCCGACCAGGTGGACCTGGACCGCGCGCTGACCGAGGATGCGCAGCACGTCGTGCGGGTTGGTGGCACCCACGGTGAGCTTCTGGCCCACCTCGACGTGGTCGCCCTCGGCCACCTGGACACGGGCGCGCTTCGAGATCGGGAACGCCGTCTCGTCGCTGCCGTCGTCCGGGGTGACGATGATCTTCTTGGTCTTCTCGGTCTCCTCGATGCGGACACGGCCCGCGGCCTCGGAGATCGGGGCGACACCCTTCGGCGTACGAGCCTCGAAGAGCTCGACCACACGGGGCAGACCCTGGGTGATGTCGTCACCGGCCACACCACCGGTGTGGAAGGTACGCATCGTCAGCTGCGTACCGGGCTCACCGATGGACTGGGCGGCGATGATGCCGACCGCCTCACCGATGTCGACCAGCTTGCCGGTGGCGAGCGAACGGCCGTAGCAGTACGCACACGTGCCGACCGCGGACTCACAGGTCAGGACCGAGCGGGTCTTGACCTCCTCCACACCGTGCGCGACCAGGGCGTCGATGAGCACGTCACCGAGGTCGACGTTGGCCGGCGCGATGACCTTGCCGTCGATGACGACGTCCTCGGCGAGCATGCGGGCGTACACCGAGGTCTCGACGTCCTCGGCCTTCCGCAGCACACCGTCGGCGCCCTTCGAGGCGATCCGCAGCTTCAGACCGCGGTCGGTGCCACAGTCCTCCTCGCGGATGATGACGTCCTGGGAGACGTCCACCAGACGACGGGTCAGGTAACCGGAGTCGGCGGTACGCAGGGCGGTGTCCGCCAGACCCTTACGGGCACCGTGCGTGGAGATGAAGTACTCCAGTACGGACAGGCCCTCACGGAACGACGCCTTAATGGGACGCGGGATCGTCTCGTTCTTGGCGTTGGACACCAGACCACGCATACCGGCGATCTGACGCATCTGCATCATGTTTCCGCGAGCACCCGAGTTCACCATCATGTAGATGGGGTTGGTCTTCGGGAAGTTCGCGTTCATCGCCTCGGCGACCTCGTTGGTCGCGCGGGTCCAGATGGTGATGAGCTCGTTGGTGCGCTCGTCCTTGGTGATGAGGCCGCGCTCGTACTGCTTCTGGACCTTCTCGTCCTGGGCCTCGTAGCCCGCGACGATCTCCTTCTTGGCCTCGGGGACCACGATGTCGGAGATGGCCACGGTGACGCCGGAACGGGTCGCCCAGTAGAAGCCGGCCGCCTTCAGGTTGTCGAGCGTCGCCGCCACGATGACCTTGGGGTAGCGCTCCGCCAGGTCGTTGACGATCTCGGAGAGCTGCTTCTTGCCCACCGAGTAGTCGACGAACGGGTAGTCCTCGGGCAGCAGCTCGTTGAAGAGCGCGCGGCCCAGAGTCGTACGCAGCCGGAAGCTGTCGCCCGTCTGGTACTCCGGCTCGCCCTCCTCGGCCACCGGCGGGGTCCAGCCGCGCGGCGGGATGGTGCCCACCGGGAAGCGGATGTCGACCTTCGCCTGCAGCGAGAGCTCACGGGCGTCGAACGCCATGACGGCCTCGGCCGTGGAGCCGAAGGAGCGGCCCTCACCGATGACCTTGATCTCTTCCTCGTCCGTGGTGAGGAAGAACAGACCGAGCACCATGTCCTGGGTCGGCATGGTGACCGGACGGCCGTCGGCCGGCTTGAGGATGTTGTTCGAGGACAGCATCAGGATGCGGGCCTCGGCCTGCGCCTCCGCGGACAGCGGCAGGTGCACGGCCATCTGGTCACCGTCGAAGTCCGCGTTGAACGCGGTGCAGACGAGCGGGTGGATCTGGATGGCCTTGCCCTCGACCAGCTGCGGCTCGAAGGCCTGGATGCCGAGGCGGTGCAGGGTGGGAGCACGGTTCAGCAGAACCGGGTGCTCGGCGATGACCTCTTCGAGGACGTCGTACACGACCGTGCGGCCGCGCTCCACCATGCGCTTGGCGCTCTTGATGTTCTGCGCGTGGTTCAGGTCGACCAGGCGCTTCATCACGAACGGCTTGAAGAGCTCCAGGGCCATGGCCTTCGGCAGACCGCACTGGTGCAGCTTCAGCTGCGGACCGACGACGATCACGGAACGCGCGGAGTAGTCCACACGCTTACCGAGCAGGTTCTGACGGAAGCGGCCCTGCTTGCCCTTGAGCATGTCGGACAGCGACTTCAGCGGACGGTTGCCGGGGCCCGTGACCGGGCGGCCGCGACGGCCGTTGTCGAAGAGCGCGTCGACGGCCTCCTGGAGCATGCGCTTCTCGTTGTTCACGATGATCTCGGGCGCACCGAGGTCGAGAAGGCGCTTCAGGCGGTTGTTGCGGTTGATGACGCGGCGGTACAGGTCGTTCAGGTCGGAGGTCGCGAAGCGGCCACCGTCCAGCTGCACCATCGGACGCAGGTCCGGCGGGATGACCGGCACGCAGTCGAGCACCATGCCCTTGGGGCTGTTGCTGGTCTGCAGGAACGCGGAGACGACCTTGAGGCGCTTGAGCGCACGGGTCTTCTTCTGGCCCTTGCCGGTGCGGATGATCTCGCGGAGGCGCTCGGCCTCCTCGTTGAGGTCGAAGGACTCCAGGCGCTTCTGCAGGGCAGCGGCACCCATCGAGCCGTCGAAGTACGTGCCGAAGCGGTCACGCAGCTCGCGGTAGAGCAGCTCGTCGCCCTCCAGGTCCTGGACCTTGAGGTTCTTGAAGCGGTTCCACACCTCGTCGAGACGGTCGATCTCGCGCTGCGCACGGTCGCGCAGCTGCTTCATCTCGCGCTCGGCGCCCTCGCGCACCTTGCGGCGCACATCGGCCTTGGCGCCCTCGGCCTCAAGCTCGGCCAGGTCGGTCTCAAGCTTCTTGGCGCGGGCCTCCAGGTCGGAGTCGCGACGGTTCTCGATCTGCTGACGCTCGACGGAGACGTGCGCCTCCAGGGACGGCAGGTCGCGCGTACGGCGCTCCTCGTCCACGAACGTGATCATGTACGCGGCGAAGTAGATGACCTTCTCAAGGTCCTTCGGCGCCAGGTCGAGCAGGTACCCGAGGCGCGACGGGACGCCCTTGAAGTACCAGATGTGGGTGACGGGAGCGGCCAGCTCGATGTGGCCCATCCGCTCACGACGCACCTTGGCGCGAGTGACCTCGACGCCGCAGCGCTCGCAGATGATGCCCTTGAACCGGACACGCTTGTACTTGCCGCAGTAGCACTCCCAGTCCCGGGTCGGACCGAAGATCTTCTCGCAGAAGAGTCCGTCCTTCTCGGGCTTCAGGGTGCGGTAGTTGATGGTCTCCGGCTTCTTGACCTCGCCGTGCGACCACTGTCGGATGTCGTCCGCGGTGGCCAGGCCGATCCGCAGCTCGTCGAAGAAGTTGACGTCGAGCACTTTGTCGTCAATCCCTCTTTCGGGGGTCGTGCCCCTCGCACTCAGTGAGCGAAAGGGCGCTAAATCATGGTCTGTACGGGTCCGGGGCGGGGCCGGGGCCTCTCAGGAAGAGGCCCCGACCAGACCCGTCAGACCTCTTCGACGCTGCTCGGCTCGCGCCGGGACAGGTCGATGCCGAGCTCCTCCGCGGCGCGGAAGACGTCCTCATCCGTGTCGCGCATCTCGATGGACATACCGTCGGACGACAGCACCTCCACATTCAGGCAGAGCGACTGCATCTCCTTGATGAGCACCTTGAAGGACTCGGGGATGCCCGGCTCTGGGATGTTCTCGCCCTTGACGATGGCCTCGTAGACCTTCACGCGGCCGGTGACGTCGTCGGACTTGATCGTCAGCAGCTCCTGGAGGGCGTAAGCGGCGCCGTACGCCTCCAGCGCCCACACCTCCATCTCACCGAAGCGCTGACCACCGAACTGGGCCTTACCACCGAGCGGCTGCTGGGTGATCATCGAGTACGGGCCGGTCGAGCGGGCGTGCAGCTTGTCGTCGACCAGGTGGTGCAGCTTGAGGATGTACATGTAGCCGACCGAGATCGGGTCCGGGAACGGCTCGCCGGAGCGGCCGTCGAACAGCTGCGCCTTGCCGGACGGCTGCACCATGCGCTCGCCGTCGCGGTTCGGGATCGTGTGCTCGAACAGACCGGAGATCTCGTCCTCGCGCGCGCCGTCGAAGACCGGCGTGGCGACGTTCGACCCGGCGGGGACCTCGTCGGCGCCGATGCGCTGCAGGCGCTGCATCCACTCCTCGGCGCCCTCGACCTTCCAGCCGCGGCTGGCGAGCCAGCCGAGGTGGATCTCCAGGACCTGTCCCGGGTTCATTCGGGACGGGACACCCAGCGGGTTGAGGATGATGTCGACCGGCGTGCCGTCCTCAAGGAACGGCATGTCCTCGACGGGCAGGATCTTCGAGATGACGCCCTTGTTGCCGTGACGGCCGGCGAGCTTGTCACCATCGGTGATCTTGCGCTTCTGCGCGACGTACACGCGAACCAGCTGGTTCACGCCCGGCGGCAGCTCGTCGCCCTCTTCGCGGTCGAAGACGCGGACGCCGATGACCTTGCCGGTCTCGCCGTGCGGCACCTTCAGGGAGGTGTCGCGGACCTCGCGGGCCTTCTCACCGAAGATCGCGCGGAGCAGGCGCTCCTCCGGCGTCAGCTCGGTCTCACCCTTGGGCGTGACCTTGCCGACGAGGATGTCGCCGGCGACGACCTCGGCACCGATCCGGATGATGCCGCGCTCGTCGAGGTCGGCGAGGACCTCCTCGGAGACGTTCGGGATGTCCCGGGTGATCTCCTCCGGGCCGAGCTTGGTGTCACGGGCGTCGACCTCGTGCTCCTCGATGTGGATCGAGGAGAGGACGTCGTCCTGCACGAGGCGCTGCGACAGGATGATCGCGTCCTCGTAGTTGTGGCCCTCCCACGGCATGAACGCCACGAGCAGGTTCTTGCCGAGCGCCATCTCGCCCTCGTCGGTCGAGGGACCGTCGGCGAGGACCTGGCCCTCGATGACGCGCGCGCCCTCGTTGACGACGACCTTCTGGTTGAAGGAGGTGCCCTGGTTGGAGCGGGAGAACTTCGCCACGCGGTACGTGGTGTAGGTGCCGTCGTCGTTGGCCACCGTCACGTAGTCGGCGGAGACCTCCTGGACGACACCGTCCTTCTCGGCCTTGATGACGTCACCGGCGTCGACCGCGCAGCGGTACTCCATGCCCGTACCGACCAGCGGGGCCTCCGCCTTGATCAGCGGCACGGCCTGGCGCATCATGTTCGATCCCATGAGCGCGCGGTTGGCGTCGTCGTGCTCCAGGAAGGGGATCATCGCGGTCGCGACGGACACCATCTGACGCGGCGAGACGTCCATGTAGTCGACGTCGTCACCGGGGATGTAGTCGATCTCGCCGCCACGGCGACGGACGAGCACACGCGCCTCGGCGAAGTGCAGGTCGTCGGTGAGCGGGGCGTTGGCCTGCGCGATGACGAAGCGGTCCTCTTCGTCGGCCGTCAGGTAGTCGACGTCGTCGGTGACGACACCGTCCACGACCTTGCGGTACGGCGTCTCGACGAAGCCGAACGCGTTGACCCGGCCGTACGAGGCGAGCGAACCGATCAGACCGATGTTCGGGCCTTCGGGCGTCTCGATCGGGCACATGCGGCCGTAGTGCGAAGGGTGCACGTCGCGGACCTCGAAGCCGGCCCGCTCACGGGACAGACCACCGGGGCCGAGCGCGGACAGACGACGCTTGTGGGTCAGGCCCGACAGCGGGTTCGTCTGGTCCATGAACTGCGACAGCTGGCTGGTGCCGAAGAACTCCTTGATGGAGGCGACGACCGGCCGGATGTTGATCAGCGTCTGCGGCGTGATCGCCTCGACGTCCTGCGTCGTCATGCGCTCACGGACGACACGCTCCATACGCGCCAGACCCGTACGGACCTGGTTCTGGATGAGCTCGCCGACGTTACGCAGACGACGGTTGCCGAAGTGGTCGATGTCGTCGGTCTCGACGACCACGGCCTGGCTGTTGTCACCGACGGTCTCGGTCTCACCGGCGTGCAGCTTCACCAGGTACTTGATCGTCGCGATGATGTCTTCGACGGTCAGGACGCCGGCGTCGAGCGGAGCGTCCGCACCGAGCTTCTTGTTGACCTTGTAGCGGCCGACCTTCGCGAGGTCGTAGCGCTTCGGGTTGAAGTAGAGGTTCTCAAGCAGCGTCTGCGCGGCCTCACGCGTGGGCGGCTCGCCCGGGCGCAGCTTGCGGTAGATGTCGAGCAGCGCGTCGTCCTGGCCCTGGGTGTGGTCCTTCTCCAGGGTGGCGCGCATGGACTCGTACTCGCCGAACTCCTCAAGGATCTGCTCGGTGGTCCAGCCGAGCGCCTTCAGGAGGACGGTGACGGACTGCTTGCGCTTGCGGTCGACGCGGACGCCGACCATGTCGCGCTTGTCGACCTCCATCTCCAGCCAGGCACCCCGGGACGGGATGATCTTGGCCGAGAAGATGTCCTTGTCGGACGTCTTGTCGATGGAGGAGTCGAAGTAGACACCCGGCGAGCGGACGAGCTGCGAAACGACGACACGCTCGGTGCCGTTGATGCAGAAAGTGCCCTTGTTCGTCATGAGCGGGAAGTCGCCCATGAAGACCGTCTGGGACTTGATCTCGCCGGTCTCGTTGTTGGTGAACTCGGCGGTGACGAAGAGCGGCGCCGCGTACGTGAAGTCGCGCTCCTTGCACTCGTCGATGGAGTTCTTCGGGGGCTCGAAGCGGTGGTCGCGGAAGGTCAGCGACATCGACCCGGAGAAGTCCTCGATCGGGGAGATCTCCTCGAAGATCTCCTCCAGACCGGACTTGGTGGGGACGTCCTGACCGGACTCCAGAGCCGCCTCGACCCGACTCTGCCAGGCGGTGTTGCCGAGCAGCCAGTCGAAGCTCTCGGTCTGCAGCGCGAGCAGGTTCGGAACCTCAAGGGGCTCCTTGATCTTTGCAAAGGAGATGCGCAGCGGGGCGGTGCTGGCGCCGTTGTTCGTATTGGCAGTCGAGGCGTTGCGCGAGGCGGCCAAGAGGGGGTCCTTCCGAGGGCTCGGACTCACTACGCGCGTGCCGGTCCCATACCGAGCGACGAATGAGAAATCCCAGGTCAGGGAGGTTCAATCGACTCTGCTCAGGTGCGGGCATGCCCCTGGTGACGGGCAGGAGGCAGCTAACAGGCAGCGCAAAGGGTCAGTGTAGCCACTCGGCCCACTGATGTCCAGAGCGGGTTTTTATTGAGACCCACGAACACCTCAGAGTCCTACTGTTGTCGGCACCAGCGGCAGACCCCTCGCCGCTGGGCGCATATCCACACTGCCCTGTTCGTCATCGATCCATGCCTCGGATTCGGATCGATGTGACGACGCGTCCTGAGAATTGCGCGCTGCGTGCGGTTCGTCAAGGCCCCCCTGCCGAAACCGGGCTGCCGCAAAGGTCACCACGGGGCACCGGAGGCACAACGAAGATCACCATACTCGGCCGTGCCGTCAGTGCAAGGCAGCCGTCACGGCGACTCCCGGGAACGCCGAAAGGCGACCACCCACATGGGTGATCGCCCTTCAGTGTGTGCGCGTTACAGCGCGCGAGCCGTCAAGGCCCGGAAGAGTCAGACGACTCGCGAGGTCACTTGACCTCGACGGAGGCGCCGGCGCCCTCAAGGGCCTCCTTGGCCTTGTCCGCGGCGTCCTTGGCGACCTTCTCAAGGACCGGCTTCGGGGTGCCGTCGACGAGGTCCTTGGCCTCCTTCAGACCCAGGGAGGTCAGCTCGCGCACGACCTTGATGACCTGGATCTTCTTGTCGCCGGCGCCGGTGAGGACGACGTCGAACTCGTCCTTCTCCTCGACGGCCTCGGCGGCGGCGCCACCAGCGGCACCACCGGCGACGACGACCGGCGCGGCAGCGGCGGCGGTGACGTCGAACTTCTCCTCGAAGGCCTTCACGAACTCGGAGAGCTCGATGAGGGTCATCTCCTCGAACTGGGCGAGCAGGTCGTCCTGGCTGAGCTTCGCCATGATGGCGGTCCTTCCACTAATTCGGCTGGTGCCGGATGTACATGTGAGGCGGGCGTACGTTCGGGCCCGCTGCGGCCACTTGTCTAGGCATGCCTAGACGGGAGCGGCCATGACGCGAGCCGAATTACTCGGCACCGCCCTGCTCGGCCTGCTTGGCACGAAGCGCCTCCGCGGTGCGGACGAACTTCTCGGGCAGCGCCTGGAAGACAGAGGCAGCCTGCGACTGCTTGCCCTTCATGGCACCGGCCAGCTTGCTGAGCAGAACCTCGCGGGACTCAAGGTCCGCAAGCTTCTTGATGTCGTCGGCGGACAGCGCCTTGCCGTCAAGGACACCGCCCTTGATGACGAGAGAGGGGTTGTCCTTGGAGAAGTCACGAAGACCCTTCGCCGCCTCGACCGGGTCACCGGTGACGAAGGCGACAGCCGTCGAGCCCTGGAGGTGCTCGTCCAGCTGGATCCCGGCCTCATTGGCCGCGATCTTGGTCAGCGTGTTCTTCACCACTCGGTACTGAGCGTTCTCGCCGAGAGAACGGCGGAGCTGCTTGAGCTGCGCCACGGTCAGTCCGGTGTAAGAGGTGACAACAGCCGCGTTGGAGTCGCGCAGCTTCTGCGTGATCTCCTCTACGGCTGCGACCTTGTCGGACGTCGCCATGTGCCTCGGCCTCCTTCCGGGGTGATGATCCTCGGCTGACCTCGCGATCAGCCGCGTACGCCGGACCGCCTGAATCAGGCACGTAGAAGGGGGCGTCTGCACAAAACGAAACGCCCCGGCATAGGTGCACGGGGCGTGAGCTCGACCGGACGGAATCCGTCCAGGAGCGCTTCCACAGTCACCTACGCGGGTCGTCCGCAGTCAGCGGATCCTTCGGCCACCGCACCCTCAGAACTGAGCGCACAGCAACGACCAGCGGTCTTTGGCTTCTGTAGGAGAGTACGCGAGCGGGGTCCCGGCGAGCAAATCCGCTCCCGGGACCCTGAGGCGGCGGTCCTTCCCGGGCCGCGTTACTGCTGCGGCTGCCGCTTCATCAGGTCCTTGACGTTGATGGTGTCGTCCGCCGGGGGCTGCTCGGTGGCCACGTCCACGCCGTAGTCGCTGTAGTAGACCGTCTGGGAGAACTCGCCGGTCTTCATCTTGGCCTCTTCGACCTTCTTCACCAGGAGGTCCTGGTCGTTGACCCAGATGTCGATCTTCTCCGTGGTCATGCCGGCCTCCTGGAGCTGCTTGCGCAGCGCCGCGGCGTCCTTCTCGTCCATGCCGGCGTTCTTGGCCGTGAGGTCGGCGACGTCGACGGTGCCGGAGTAGTGCGTGGTGTTGACGCCGCGGACCTTCTCCTCGCCGACGCGCTTCACGTCGCCGGAGGCGAGGAGCATCTTCACCGTCTGGTTGGGGGTGGAGCTCTGCATCTGGTTCTTGAGCGCCCGGCCGGACGCGCCGCCCATCTCGGCGAGCGTCTCGTAGTCGTACTCGATCCAGTGCTTGCCGCCCGAGGCTGCCGCGAACTTGTCCCCCATGTTCGCGTAGTAGCCGTTCTTGAGGTAGCGGTAGTCGATCGAGGTGTCGCCGGTCTGCTGCATCTGGTCGGCCATCGGGCCGTCGGTGAACTTGATGCGCAGGACGCCCGTGACGCCGTCCGCCCAGTCGAGGGCGCCCTTCATCTCCATGCTGCCCTGGGCGCCCATGGTGGTCGTGCCGTCGACCTTGGCGGAGTCGGCGTCCTCGGTCTTGTCGTCGACCGTACGCAGGGCCGTGAGCGGGTTGAACGAGCCCCCGCCTTCGCTGCGGTCCTTGCCGCCGCCCTTGCTCTCGCTCTTGCCCTCGCTCTTGCCCGCCGAGCCCCCGCCGCAGGCCGCGACGCCGGTCAGCGCGGCGGCCGCCGCGATCGAGACACAAACCCGCCGCACGGTCCTGGTGTTCATCTGCCCCACCCCTAGAAAGATTTGACGTTCGGCTGTGCACGTTAGCGCGTGGCACTGACAGACGCCGACGGGCCCCGCACCTCGGAAGGTGCGGGGCCCGTCTTCGACACGCGTACGCGACGCGGCTACCGGGGAGTCGGGTGACTCAGACGGCGGCCGGGTCCTCCTCGACGAGGAGGTTGCGGGTGCGGTTCGGGTCGAGCGGAATGCCGGGGCCCATCGTGGTGGTGAGCGCGGCCTTCTTGATGTAGCGGCCCTTGGCGGCGGAGGGCTTCAGACGAAGCACCTCCTCAAGGGCGGCGGCGTAGTTCTCCACCAGCTTGGTGTCGTCGAAGGACGACTTGCCGATGATGAAGTGGAGGTTCGCGTGCTTGTCGACGCGGAACTCGATCTTGCCGCCCTTGATGTCGTTGACAGCCTTGGTGACATCGGGGGTGACGGTGCCGGTCTTCGGGTTCGGCATCAGACCACGCGGACCGAGCACGCGGCCGAGGCGGCCGACCTTGCCCATGAGGTCCGGGGTGGCGACGACGGCGTCGAAGTCCAGGCGGCCCTTGGAGACCTCGTCGATCAGTTCGTCCGAGCCGACGATGTCGGCGCCGGCGGCTTCCGCGGCCGCAGCACGGTCACCGGTCGCGAAGACCAGGACCCGGGCGGTCTTACCGGTGCCGTGCGGGAGGTTCACGGTGCCACGGACCATCTGGTCGGCCTTGCGCGGGTCAACACCCAGGCGGAAGGCGACCTCGACGGTGCCGTCGAACTTGGTCGCGGAGGTCTCCTTGGCGAGACGGACGGCTTCGAGCGGGGCGTAGAGCTTGTCCCGGTCGATCTTGGCGTCCGCAGCGCGGAGAGTCTTGCTGCGCTTCACTTCTACTCCTGAGGTTCAGGTATGGAGTTCGTGGTCCGGGCCGCGCATGGCCCTGCCACTCAGGTCAAACGGGGGTGAGGTCAGCCCTCGACCGTGACGCCCATGGAGCGGGCGGTGCCGGCGATGATCTTGGACGCGGCGTCCAGGTCATTGGCGTTGAGGTCGGGCATCTTCGTGGTGGCGATCTCGCGGACCTGCGCCTCGGTGATCTTGGCGACCTTGGTCTTGTGCGGCTCGCCGGAGCCCTTCTCGACACCAGCGGCCTTGAGGATCATCTTCGCGGCCGGCGGGGTCTTGGTGATGAAGGTGAAGGAACGGTCCTCGTAGACCGTGATCTCCACCGGGATGACCCAACCGCGCTGCGACTCGGTCGCGGCGTTGTAGGCCTTGCAGAACTCCATGATGTTGACGCCGTGCTGACCCAGCGCGGGGCCGACCGGCGGAGCCGGGTTGGCGGCACCGGCCTGGATCTGGAGCTTGATGAGCCCCGTGACCTTCTTCTTCTTGGGAGGCATTGCTCTCTCCGGGTCCTAGTGAGAGTGATCCGCCTGCCATCCGATCATCCGGACGGAGGCATACCGCACAACGATAACGGGTATGGCTGTGCGGCTAAAAACCGAGCAGGTCAGACCGGCTTCAGCAGCCTGTCTGACCTGGTCGGAAGCGTGTGTTCCAGAGGAACTAGTTCTTCTGGATCTGGTCGAAGCTCAGCTCGACCGGGGTCTCGCGGCCGAAGATCTCGACGAGGCCCTTGACCTTCTTGGAGTCGGCGTTGATCTCGTTGATGGTCGCCTGCAGCGTGGCGAACGGGCCGTCGGTGACGGTGACCGAGTCGCCGACCTCGAAGTCCAGGACCTGGACCTCGACCTTGCGGGCCGGAGCCGGCTTGCCCTCGGCCTCGGCGGCCTCGCGGGCGGCCTTCTCCTCGGCCTCCGGGGCGAGCATCTTGACGATCTCGTCCAGGGTCAGCGGGTACGGGTCGTAGGCGTTGCCCACGAAGCCGGTGACGCCGGGGGTGTTGCGGACGACGCCCCAGGACTCGTTCGTCAGGTCCATGCGCACCAGGACGTAGCCGGGGAGCTTGTTCTGACGGATCGTCTTGCGCTCGCCGTTCTTGATCTGCGCGACCTCTTCCTGCGGCACCTCGGCCTGGAAGATGAAGTCCTCGACGTTGAGCGAGACGGCGCGCTGCTCAAGGTTGGTCTTCACGCGGTTCTCGTAACCGGCGTAGGTGTGGATCACGTACCACTCGCCGGGGAGCGTGCGCAGCTCCTCGCGCAGGGCGGCGATCGGGTCGACCGGCTCGGCGTCCTCGGCTTCCTCGGCCGCTTCTGCCTCTTCGACGGCCTCGGCTGCGGCCTCGTCCTCGGCGGTCTCCGCCACGGCCGCGGCCTCGTCCTCGATCTGCACCGCGGCCTCCTCGGCGGGCTCGCCCGCCGCGAGGTCGGCAGCCTCGGCCTCGTCCGGCTCCTCGGCGTCCGCCGCCTCGACGATGTCGAGCTGGTCCTCCACGGACTCCGCGGCTTCCGCCGACTCGATGGCGTCGTTCAGGTTCGGGTCAGACACGGTGGCTGCTTCTTCCTGGATACAGATGGGTGGAACGCGCGAAACGGGCGCCGGGAACGGCGCCCTCCGCTCGGCTGTCAGCCGAAGACGTACTTGACGGCCTGCGAGAAGCCATAGTCAAGCACGGTCACCAAGGCAATCATGATGACAACGAAGACAATCACCACTGTGGTGTATGTCGTGAGCTGGCTGCGACTGGGCCAGACGACCTTGCGGAGCTCCGCGACGATCTGACGGTAGAACAGCGCGAGACGGCCCAGGGGGCCTTTCTTGCCGCGCTTTCCGCCCTTGCGGGACTTCTTCTTCGAATCGGTCGCCTCGTCCGGGGCATCAGGCGTGTCGATGGAGCCCACGGCGTCCGTCACTCTTTCTCACCTGATTCCGGGTCGTGGCCGTGCCGCGCCCGGTGGAGCCGCACGGCGGTGCTTTGCAGTACGTACATGCGCACACATCCTGGCGAAAGGTGTGTGTAGCAGGGCCGGAGGGACTTGAACCCCCAACCGCTGGTTTTGGAGACCAGTGCTCTACCAATTGAGCTACGACCCTTTGGTTTTCCCCCAACGTACAGCATCCGTCCCGGTGCACGGAGTGCGCTCGGCGGGCGCCGGCTGTTGAAGGCCAACGAGCGACGAGTGTACGTGGTCCCGGGCCTTGCGTCGAACAGATAGGGCTGCACCCGTCGGTGAAACCTGTGCACCCCGGTTCCTGCCGGTCTGGAACGATGGGCCCCATGAGCGCTGCAACGTCACCCACCGAACGCCGCATCTCCGCCCGTATCGGCGCGATCTCCGAGTCCGCCACCCTCGCCGTCGACGCCAAGGCCAAGGCCCTCAAGGCCGCCGGACGTCCGGTGATCGGCTTCGGCGCGGGCGAGCCGGACTTCCCCACGCCCGACTACATCGTCGAGGCGGCCGTCGAGGCCTGCAAGAACCCGAAGTACCACCGCTACACCCCGGCCGGCGGCCTGCCCGAGCTGAAGGCCGCGATCGCCGCGAAGACGCTGCGCGACTCCGGCTACGAGGTCGAGGCCGCGAACGTCCTGGTGACCAACGGCGGCAAGCAGGCCATCTACGAGGCCTTCGCGACGATCCTCGACCCGGGCGACGAGGTCATCGTCCCGACCCCGTACTGGACCACGTACCCCGAGTCGATCCAGCTCGCGGGCGGTGTGCCGGTCTTCGTGACCGCCGACGAGACCACCGGGTACCGGGTGTCGGTCGCGCAGCTGGAGGCGGCCGTCACCGAGAACACCAAGGTGCTGCTCTTCGTCTCCCCGTCGAACCCGACCGGCGCCGTCTACTCGCGCGCGCAGGTCGAGGAGATCGGCCGCTGGGCCGCCGAGAAGGGCCTGTGGGTCCTGACCGACGAGATCTACGAGCACCTGGTGTACGGCGACGCGGAGTTCAGCTCGCTGCCGGTGGTGGTGCCCGAGCTGCGCGACAAGTGCATCATCGTCAACGGCGTCGCCAAGACGTACGCCATGACCGGCTGGCGCGTGGGCTGGGTGATCGGCCCGAAGGACGTCGTCAAGGCGGCGACGAACCTGCAGTCGCACGCCACGTCCAACGTGAGCAACGTGGCGCAGGCCGCCGCGATCGCCGCCGTCTCCGGTGATCTGACCGCCGTCGCCGAGATGCGCAAGGCCTTCGACCGGCGCCGGCAGACCATCGTCAGGATGCTCAACGACATCGAAGGCGTGCTGTGCCCGGAGCCGGAGGGCGCCTTCTACGCGTACCCGTCCGTGAAGGGCCTGCTCGGCAAGGAGATCCGCGGCAAGCGTCCCGTGACGACGGTCGAGCTGGCCGCGCTGATCCTGGACGAGGTCGAGGTCGCGGTGGTGCCGGGCGAGGCCTTCGGCACGCCGGGCTACCTGCGGCTTTCGTACGCCCTGGGTGACGAGGACCTGGTCGAGGGCGTGTCGCGGATCCAGAAGCTGCTGGCGGAGGCTCGCTGACAGCGACACTTTTCGCGCCGCTGTGGCGGTTTTCGTCACTCATTGGTGGCTGTTTTCGATACGGGCCTCCGGCTTCGGCCGGGGGCCCGTTCGTTCGTTCCTTCGCTCGTACCTTCGTTCGGGCAAGTGCTCTTTGGTGGTTCGGTGACGGAAAGCGGCTACCGGGACGGAGGTCCGTACGGCAGGATCTTCGGATGGAGCGTGTGCGTGACGTCAGCCTGTTGCCGAAAGCCCATCTGCACCTGCACTTCACCGGGTCCATGCGGCCCACGACGCTGCTGGAGCTGGCCGACAAGTACGGGGTCCACCTCCCCGAGGCCCTGACCACCGGGCAGCCGCCGAAGCTGCGCGCCACGGACGAGCGCGGCTGGTTCCGCTTCCAGCGGCTCTACGACATGGCGCGGTCCTGCCTGCGCGAGCCGGAGGACATCCAGCGCCTGGTCCGGGAGGCGGCGCAGGAGGACCTCGCGGACGGTTCCGGCTGGCTGGAGATCCAGGTCGACCCCACCTCGTACGCGCCCCGGCTCGGCGGTCTGATCCCGGCGCTTGAGATCATCCTGGACGCGGTCGACACCGCCTCGCGGGAGACCGGGCTCGGGATGCGGGTCCTTGTCGCGGCGAACCGCATGAAGCACCCGCTGGACGCCCGCACGCTGGCCCGCCTCGCGGTGCGGTACGCGGACCGGGGCATCGTCGGCTTCGGGCTCTCCAACGACGAACGGCGCGGCATGGCGCGGGACTTCGACCGGGCCTTCGCCATCGCGCGCGAGGGCGGGCTCCTCGCGGCGCCGCACGGCGGGGAGCTGACCGGCCCGGCCTCGGTGCGCGACTGCCTCGACGACCTGCACGCCGCGCGGATCGGGCACGGGGTGCGCGCGGCCGAGGACCCGCGGCTGCTGGAACGGCTCGCCGACCGCGGCGTCACCTGCGAGGTGTGCCCGGCGTCCAACGTGGCGCTCGGGGTGTACGAGAAGCCCGCGGACGTACCGCTGCGGACGCTGTACGACGCCGGGGTCCCGATGGCGCTCGGCGCCGACGACCCGCTGCTCTTCGGCTCGCGCCTGGCCGCGCAGTACGAGATCGCCCGGGAGCACCACGGCTTCGACGACGCGCAGCTGGCCGAGCTGGCGCGGCAGTCGGTGCGGGGGTCGGCCGCGCCGGCCGAGGTGCGGGAGAAGCTGCTGGCGGGGGTCGACGACTGGTTGGCGTGACGCCTGCCGTCAGGCGGCCGCGGCGTCGAGGTCCAGTACGGCCTTGCCGTGCAGGCGGCGGCCGAGGAGGGCGTCGGCGGCCTCTTCGGCTCGCTGCCGGCCGCCGCGCCAGGAGACGCCGGGGTCGAGCTCGCCCTCGGCCACCTGCCGCGCGAGCCGGCTGAGGTCGGGCGCGCAACCGGATGACGGAGGACGGCTGGGCCGGACGTGTGCTGCTCGGCCGCCGCCTCGCCGAGGGAGTGGACGGCACGGCCGGGCAGCCCCACGCGCGCGCAGCTGGCCGCAGGCCTGCACACCGCCGTCGCCGCGGTGCCGGACAGCCTGACTCCGGGGGTCGCGGCGCGCGGCCAGGCCGCACTCTGAACGCGCAAGGAGCGCGGCTGGGGGACGTCCCCCTTGGAACGTGCTGCGGCTAGAACGTGCTGCGGCTAGAACGTGCTGCGGCCGGACTCAGAGGTGATGCCCTGGAGGAGGGTGCGGACGAGAGCGGTTGCGAAGCCCTGTACGGGGGGCGGCGGTTGAGGGCCGTCCTCGTCGTACGCGAACGCGCGCTGCGCGCAGGCGCCGAGGAGCAGGGAGGCGGCGGCGAAGGTGTCGGCCTCGGGCGCGATGCGGCCCGCCCGCTGTTCGGCCCTGAGGTAGTCGTCGAGGCCCATGATGGGCATGTGCGGGCCGGTGCCCATCTCGCTGAGGGCCGCGACGTGCCGGTTGCGCAGCCGGGTCTCGGCGTACAGCGACGCGGCGATCGGGAAGCTCTGCTCGTAGAAGAGCGCGGCCGCGTGCGCGATCTGGACGAGGTTCTCCTCGACGGTGCGCTCGCCCGGTTCGGCGGCCAGGCGGTGGATCAGGGGAGCCAGTTGCGGCAGGCGCTCCTTGAGGACGCTGACGAACAGCTCTTCCTTGCTCGCGAAGTGCTTGTACAGCGCCGCTTCCGAGCAGCCGGCCGCCTTGGCGATCTCCTTGGTGGTGGTGCGGGCGAGGCCGATCGTGCGCATCAGGTGGTGCGCCGCGTCGAGGATCCGCTCTCGGGCCGGTTTCTGCACGTGCCCTCCGATCACGGTTGACGAGTGAGTGAACACTCACCCACTCTAGGGGGTGAGTGAATACTTACCCACACCGGGAGGACGCGACATGAAGCTCACCGTTTTCGGTGCCACCGGAGGGATCGGCCAGGAGATCGTCAAGCAGGCCCTCGGCGCCGGACACCAGGTCACGGCCGTGGTGCGCGATCCCGCCCGGCTGACGGTCACGGGCGCCGCCCTTGAGGTGTTCCGCGCGGATCTGCGGGACACCGAGGCGCTGCGCGGGGCGGTCGAAGGGCGGGACGCGGTGCTGTCCGGTCTCGGGGCCCGCTCGCCCAAGGACGCCCGTACGGGCATCGCGGCGGCCCTGACCCGGCCGGTCCTGCAGGCGCTCGACGCGACGGGCACGCGGCGCTTCCTCGCGGTGAGCGCGGCCCCGCTCGCCCCCGAGCCGGCCGACCAGAAGTTCCTGCACCGCCGCGTCGTGGTGCCGCTGATCGGCACGCTCCTGAAGCCGGTGTACGACGACCTCAAGGTCATGGAGGCGGAGGTCCGGCGCAGCGACACCGACTGGACGCTGGTGCGCCCGCCGAAACTGCTCGACCGGCCGGTCACCGGGACGTACCGCACGGCCCTGAACGTGAATCTGCGCGGCGGCGGCACCATCGCCCGCGCGGACGTGGCGCACGCGATGCTGGCGATGATCGACGATCCGGCGACGGTGCAGCAGGGCGTGAGCGTCGCGTACTGAGGTGTCGCGTACTGAGGTGTCGCGTACTGAGGTGTCACGTACTGAGGCGTCGCGTACTGAGGCGCCGCGTACTGAGGTGTCGCGTACGACTACAGGCTGACGCCCACCGTCACCGGCTCGTTGACCAAGGTGATCCCGAAGGCGTCGCGGACCCCGGCGACGACCTCGCGGGCCAGCGCCAGAAGGTCCTCGGTGGTGGCCTCGCCGCGGTTGGTGAGGGCGAGGGTGTGCTTGGTGGAGATGCGGGCCGGGCCCTCGCCGTACCCCTTCGTGAAGCCCGCCTTGTCGATCAGCCAGGCCGCCGAGGTCTTCACATGCCCGTCGCCGTCCGGGAAGGCGGGCGGCTGGACGTCCGGGCCGAGCCGGTCCCCCACGCGCGCGTGGAACGCGGTGAACTCCGCGTCCGTGAGGATCGGGTTGGTGAAGAACGAACCGGCCGACCAGGTGTCGTGGTCCTCCGGGTCGAGCACCATGCCTTTCCCCGACCGCAGCTTCAGGACCGTCTCGCGCGCGCTCGCCAGCGGCACGCGGTCCCCCGCCTCGACGCCGAGGGCCCGGGCGGTCTCGGCGTACTTCAGGGGGGCGCTCAGGCCGTCCGCGTCCTCAAGCTCGAAGCGGACGCGCAGCACCACGTAACGCTCCGGGTCGGCCTTGAAGCGGCTGTGGCGGTACGAGAACGCGCAGTCGGCGTTCGGCAGCGTGACGGTCTCTCCGGCCCTGCGGTCGTACGCCACGACCTCCGTGATCGTCGAGGAGACCTCCTGGCCGTACGCCCCGACGTTCTGGATCGGTGTCGCGCCGGCGGAGCCGGGGATTCCGGCGAGGCATTCGACGCCTGCGAGTCCGGCTTCGACCGTGCGCGCCACGGCGTCGGTCCAGACCTCGCCGGCGGCCAACTCCAGCTGTGTGCCGTGCAGTTCGAAGCCCTGGGTGGCGATGCGCAGGGCGGTGCCGGCGAAGCCCTTGTCGCCGATCACGAGGTTACTGCCGCCGCCGATGACGAGCAGGGGGGTGCCCGAGGCGTCGGCCTCGCGCACGGTGGCGATCACCTCGGCGTCGGTCGTCGCGGTGATCAGGCGGGTGGCGGGCCCGCCGAGCCGGAAGGTGGTCAGCGGGGCGAGCGGGGCGTCGTGGAGTTGCTGCACGCGCTCAAGGGTACGGTCCGGGACCGACAGCGCCGGTCCCGGACCGTGAGAGGTCCCGCGGTGCGCCTCAGGCGAGGCGCACGGCTTAAGGCGAGGCGTACGACTCAGGCGAGGCGTACGACTCAGGCGAGGCGTACGACGGCCCGGGACATGCCCAGGACCTTCTGTCCGGCGCTCATGGCGGTGAGGTCGACGCGGACGGTGCGGGCGTCGTCGTCGAGCTTGGCCGCGACCTTCGCACTGACCTCGATGACCGCGCCCTCGTCGTCGTTCGGGACGACGACCGGCTTGGTGAAGCGGACGCCGTACTCCGCGACCGCGGCCGGGTCGCCCACCCAGTCGGTGACGACGCGGATCGCCTCGGCCATGGTGAACATGCCGTGGGCGATGACGTCGGGCAGGCCGACCTCCTTGGCGAACTTCTCGTTCCAGTGGATCGGGTTGAAGTCGCCGGACGCGCCCGCGTAGCGCACCAGGGTGGCCCGGGTCACCGGGAAGGTCTGCGCGGGGAGTTCGGCACCGGCCTCGACGTCCTCGTACCGGATCTTCGCCGTCGTGCTGGGTGTGGTCATCGTCACGCCTCCTCTGCCGCGCGTGCGACGAGTTTGGTCCACGCGGTCACGACGTGTTCGCCGGCCTCGTCGTGCACCTCGCCGCGGATGTCCAGGATGTCGTTGCCCGCCATGGACTTGATCGCCTCGATGGTCGAGGTGACGCTGAGCCGGTCACCGGCGCGGACCGGGCGGGTGTACGCGAATTTCTGGTCGCCGTGCACCACGCGGCTGTAGTCGAGGCCGAGTTGGGGGTCCTCGATGACCTGTCCGGCGGCCTTGAACGTGATCGCGAAGACGAAAGTCGGCGGGGCGATCACATCGGGGTGGCCGTAGGCCTTGGCCGCCTCGGTGTCGGTGTACGCGGGATTCGCGTCACCGACCGCCTCCGCGAATTCACGGATCTTCTCGCGGCCGACCTCATAGGGGCCGGTGGGCGGGTAGGACCGCCCCACGAAGGACTGGTCGAGCGCCATGGACTCGGCACCTCCTGTGTTTTTCGCGGTATTCCGCAGTGTTCCTGCCTCACCCGCGTCGGCGATCACGGGCGGTAACGACACAAGGCCGCCCCCCGGAAAGGGGGCGGCCTTGCATGCGAGCCTGATTCAGCGCGTTTCGCGGTGCGCCGTGTGCGAGTTGCAGCGCGGGCAGTGCTTCTTCATCTCAAGACGGTCCGGGTTGTTGCGCCGGTTCTTCTTGGTGATGTAGTTCCGCTCCTTGCACTCCACGCAGGCCAGCGTGATCTTCGGGCGGACGTCTGTGGCAGCCACGTGAGTGCTCCTTGACGGACGGATGGACGAATGGAACGGATGAACGCATAAAAGAGTAGCCGACCGGAGGACCGACCCCACAATCGGCTACTGTCAGTAGCGGTGACCGGACTTGAACCGGTGACACAGCGATTATGAGCCGCTTGCTCTACCGACTGAGCTACACCGCTTTGATGCAAGGCCCTCACCCGAAGGTGAGGGTGCCGCACATCAGAGCCCCAATGCGGAATCGAACCGCAGACCTTCTCCTTACCATGGAGACGCTCTACCGACTGAGCTATTGGGGCGAGCGATGAAGACATTACACGGTCGGCTGCCGTTCGCCCAAATCCGTTTCGGAGCCCCCTGCACGACGATCACCGCGCCCGTCCCTGAGGCCCCTTCCCTGCTCATGCACCACACCGGTACGACTATTGCGCTCCTCCTCGAAGGGGCGTGATCGGCGTCCTAGGCTCGGCACACGCTGCGTGATCTTGATCGAACGCCGCGTGGTCCTGACCGCTCGAACCACGCCCCAGGAGCGCGATGCCCGACAGCCAGCCGCAGCCACCGCACCGTGACGGCGCCGCCGAGGACACGACCTCACTCCTGCTCTGCGGAGCCACGCTCGCCGACGGCAGGACCGTGGACGTACGGCTCGGCAGGGGGCGCATCGAGGCGGTCGGCACCGCGGGCAGCCTGACCGCGCACACCGCGCGTGTGGACCTGCACGGCTACCTGCTGCTGCCCGCCCCCGCCGAACCGCACGCGCACAGCGACACCGCGCTGACCGCGGACGGCGACGGCCCGGTCGGGTACGAGGTCCAGGACGTCCAGCGGCGCACCACGGAGGCCGCGCTGCTGCAACTCGGCCACGGGGCGACGACCTTGCGCAGTCATGTGCGGATCGGCGACGTGCAGGGGCTCGGCGCGATGGAGGCGGCGCTGCAGGCCCGCCGCTCGTTGCGCGGTCTCACGGACCTGACGACCGTCGCCGTTCCGCGGCTGCTCACCGGGGTCGCCGGCGCCGACGGCCTGTCGATGCTGCGGGACGCCGTGAAGATGGGCGCTTCTGTGGTGGGCGGCTGCCCCGACCTGGACCCGGACCCGACGGGGTACGTGGAGGCGGTCCTGGAGGTCGCCGCCGAGCACGGGTGCCCCGTGGACCTGCACACGGACGGCGCGGACCCGGCCCGGCTCGCGCGTCTCGCCGCCATGGCGGGCGGACTGCGGTCCGGTGTGACGGTCGGGCCGTGCGGCGGGCTCGGCCGGATGCCGGCGGCGGCGGCCGCGCGTACGGCCGAGGCGCTCGCCGCGGCCGGTGTCTCCGTCGTGTGCCTGCCGCAGGGCGACTGCGGGGGCCTGGAACAGCGGGGCCGCTCGGCGGCTCCCGTACGGCTGCTCAGGGCGGCCGGGGTGCGCGTGGCCGCGGGCAGCGGGGCGTTGCGCGACCTCGCCAACCCGGTGGGGCGCGGCGACCCGATGGAGGCCGCGTACCTGCTCGCCGCGCAGCACGGGCTCGACGCCGACGACGCGTACGCCGCGGTGAGTTCGGGCGCGCGGCAGGCGCTGGGGCTTCCGGAGGTGCGGGTGGAGGCCGGGTTCCCCGCCGAGCTGCTCGCGGTCCGCGGCACGCGGCTGTCGGGGGTGCTGTCGCTCGCGTACAGCAGGATCGTGGTGCACCGGGGGCGGGTGGTGGCGCGGACCAGTGCGGTACGGGAGTACTGCGACTCGGCCGTCGCCGTGGCGCTCGACCTGCCGCGGCAGGGGCGGGTGAAGGGCGCGGGAGGGACTGCTTGAGGGACTGCACGCGCGCGTAGTGCCGGTTTTCGGTGTCCCGGCGATCGCACGCGCGCGTGCAGGCTGTTTTCTGGCTGGGGTTCGGCCGGGTCAGCGGACGGCGGTCCGGGAGCCGGCGATGAACGCCAGGTCGGAGAGGGTCAGTTCGGTGGCGTCGGCCGGGCGCTCGATCTTCGGCGCCTTGCCGAACTTCACCGTCAGCGGCAGCTTGGTGCCCTTCTTCAAGCCGTCGGACCTGTCCGCGAGTTGAGCGAGATCGAACGTGATCTGCCGCAGCTTGCCGTCCTTCAGCAGGAAGTCGACCTTCACTTTCTTTTCGGGGACCGTCCTGAAGTCCTCGGCCGTCGGCAGGTCGGAGCCCGGCGGCAGATCGCCCGCTATGGGTTCCAGTTCCTCGGCGAGGCCCGTGAGGAGCGAGCGGGCGTTGGCCCGCGCGCTGATGCGGGAGGTGCCGCCCGAGCCGCCGTCGTCCTTGAAAGTGACCTCACGCGCGAGGACCTTGCGGATGCCCTTGAGCAGCTCGGCCTGCGCCTTGTCGTCGAGGGCGGGCTCGTCCCGCGCCGCTCCCGGCAGCATCCTTGGGTCGACCTCGACCCACTTGCCCTGGAGGGCGCTGCGCAGGGCGCCCGCCTCCTCGGGGAGGTCGGCGGCCGTGGGCATCGGGGTGTCCGCGAGCTTGCCGAAGGCGGCCAAGTCGGCGCGGTAGTACGTGTCTTCGCCCAGGGCGCGGTACTCGACCAGCGTTCCGTCGGCACCGGTGATCTTCATCGACGTACCGGAGAAGTCCTTCTCCTCGGCGTCGGCGAGCGGCTTCTCGGCCTGCAGGGAGAGCTGCACGCGGGCGTTGCCGAGGAAGGCGCCGAAGCCGGGCGGCGGGCCGTCGCCGCGCTGCGCTTCGTCGCTCTCCCGGATGAGCCTGTCGAGCGTGGCCGCATCGGCGTCCAGGCCGAACTCGACGGTGAGGGAACGCTGTTCGCCGAGCTGCTCGACGGCGTCGTCGACCTGGTGTGCTGCGGAGACGCTCTCGATCGGGTCGCAGGCGGTCGCGCCCGCGAGGACGGCGGCAGCGCAGCCGACGGCGATCAGTGTGTTGCGTATGGCGCTGATGACGGGCTCCTCTTGAAGATGAACATTCATGTGACACCCGGGACGCGTGACACCCGGGACGCGCCGAGGGTTGTACGGCGGTTGTACGGCGGCTTCGGCCGACGCGGCGTACGGTCGGAATCATGCGGATTGTCATCGCTGGTGGACACGGTCAGATCGCGCTGCGGCTGGAGCGACTGCTCGCCGCGCGCGGGTACGAGGTAGCGGGCCTGATCCGCAACCCCGGGCAGGGCGACGACCTGCGGGAGGCGGGCGCCGAGCCGGTGTTGTGCGACTTGGAGTCGGCGTCGGTGGAGGAGGTCGCCGCCCATCTGCAGGGCGCCGGCGCCGGGGTGTTCGCGGCGGGCGCGGGCCCGGGCAGCGGGGTGGGCCGCAAGGACACGGTGGACCGGGGCGCGGCGGTGCTGTTCGCCGAGGCGGCGGAGCGGGCCGGCGTGCGGCGGTATGTGGTGGTGTCGTCGATGGGCGCGGACCCGGCGCACGAGGGCGACGAGGTCTTCGACGCGTATCTGCGCGCCAAGGGCGAGGCGGACGCGTACGTGCGCGGGCGCGCGGCGCTGGACTGGACGATCCTGAAGCCCGGCACGCTCACGAACGACGCCGGTACGGGACAGGTCCGCCTGGAGGCGTCGACGGGCCGTGGGCCGGTCTCCCGCGACGACGTGGCGGCGGTCCTCGCGGAGCTGGTGGACACGCCGGGGACCGTGGGGCTGACCCTGGAGCTGGTGGGCGGGGCGACGCCGGTGTCGGTCGCGGTGAAGGATGTCGCCGGCAATTGAGCCCGAAGCACAGCGAAAGGCCCCGTGACCAACGTTCACGCTGGTCACGGGGCCTTTCCCCAAGTGTGGCGGCGCCAGGATTCGAACCTGGGAAGGCTGAGCCGGCAGATTTACAGTCTGCTCCCTTTGGCCGCTCGGGCACACCGCCTGGGATGCTGCGCGAAGCGGCCTTGCGGCTGCTCCGTGGCAACGACGTAAACGATACCTGATGCCCGGGGGTGCTTCGCCACCCGATAGATCGCCGCCGGTCGCGCGGGTGGTGACTAGGCTTGCGGGTGCGGTCCGGGACACCGGCCGTACCCCCTACGCACCCCGACACCCCGATACAAGGAGCCACAGGACATGGCCGACTCCAGTTTCGACATCGTCTCGAAGGTCGAGCGGCAGGAGGTCGACAACGCCCTCAACCAGGCCGCGAAGGAGATCTCTCAGCGCTACGACTTCAAGAACGTCGGTGCCTCGATCTCCTGGTCCGGCGAGAAGATCCTGATGCAGGCGAACGCCGAGGAACGGGTCAAGGCGATCCTCGACATCTTCCAGTCCAAGCTGGTGAAGCGGGGCATCTCGCTGAAGTCCCTGGACGCCGGTGAGCCGCAGCTCTCCGGTAAGGAGTACAAGCTCTTCGCCTCGATCGAGGAAGGCATCTCCCAGGACAATGCCAAGAAGGTCGCGAAGGTCATCCGTGACGAGGGCCCGAAGGGCGTGAAGGCCCAGGTGCAGGGTGACGAGCTGCGGGTGTCCTCGAAGAGCCGTGACGACCTGCAGTCCGTGATCGCGCTCCTCAAGGGCCAGGACTTCGACTTCGCGCTGCAGTTTGTGAACTACCGGTGACCGACTGGCCCGGCCTGCACGGACGTTGCTAGGCAGGCCACCCAGGCCACCCAGGCCACAGCAGGACACAGCAGGACACAGCAGGACACAGCAGGACACCACGGGTCATACAGGGCACAACCGGGCGCAACAGCCCGCGTTGTGCCCTTTGTCGTTCTGCACGGATGGCGTTCCGCACGGGTTGCCACCCCGCACGGACTTGACCACCGAGCGCGCCGCAACCAAGGCGTCACACGCCCGCCCCACCGGATTCGCCATGCACACAACCCGAGCTTGACCGTCCAAGAATTTTCGAACTATCTTCGTGCGAGATTTTTCGAACGGTTAGGGAGGGGCGATGACTCCTGCGAGGGTCTACCAGCATCCGGAAACGTCAGAGATCGCCATGCCCAAGGTCTTGTTCGCGCTGAGCGAGCCGCTGCGGCTGACCATGGTCCGCATGCTCGTCGAACGCGGCGAGGTCGACAGCATCGACCTCGGCCCGGACCTGCCGCGGTCGACGCTGACGCACCACACCAGCCTGCTGCGCGAGTCCGGGATAGTGTTCGTCCGCGCCGAGGGGCGCAAGTGCATGATCCGGCTCCGTGAGGACGATCTGGAGGCCCGGTTCCCCGGCCTGATCCGGACCGTTCTGAACGGTTACCCGGCAGGCGCGGGCAATGAGGGGGACGCGTGATCCGCAGGGTGTGGCCCCTGGTCGCCGCCGCCATCGCGCTCGGCATCGACGCCTACGTTGTCGCCGGCGTGCTGCCGTCGATCGCTGATTCACTGGCGACCACCGTCGCGGTGATCGGTCTCGGGGTGACCGCCTTCACCGCCGCCTATGCCGTGGCAGGACCGCTGCTCTCCGGAAGGCTCGCTCAAGGCAGTACCGCGCGCGCGTTGCTGATCGCGCTCGGCGTGTTCAATCTCGGAAACCTCATCACCGTCTTGGCTCCGGGAGTGGGGACCTTCCTCGCGTCTCGTGTCGTTGCGGGCGCGGGTGCGGGGATGCTCACCGCGATTGCGACGGCGACCGCTGCCTCGATGGTCACCGACCGGGAGCGCGGCCGGGCGATGGCGACGGTCACCTTCGGCCTGTCCACAGGAACGGTCGCAGGGGTGCCCCTGGGCATGCTGATCGGCGAGAGCTGGGGCTGGCGCTGGACCATGGCCCTGGTCGTCGCTGTCGGCGTACTCAGCATGACCGCCCTCGCCGCCCGCGCACACACGCTGCCGCCCTTGCCCATGACAGACGGAGCGCCCGCCTTCGCAGTGCTGCGCTCGGGCAAGACCTCCGCCGGGATCGTCGCCGCGTTCCTGCTCGGCGTGGCCAGCCTCGGCCTCTACACGTACCTGCTTCCCATGGCGGACTCCCGGGGCCTTCAGGACTGGGGTTTCGCCCTGGTGTGGGCGTGGGGCATCGGTGGTGTCGCCGGGGCCGCGCTGATCGGGAAGCCCTTGGACAGATACGGGCCGCGGGTGCTGCTTCTGGTCCTGCCCGCCGTACTCTCCGCGAGCTTCGCGACGGTCTGGCTCTCCTCCGCTCCCGCCTTGTGGTTGACCGCGGCGGCCACGTGGGGAGCTGCCGGCTGGGCGAGCGTGCCGACCCTGCAGCAGGCACTCACCCAGGACCGCCCCGCTCAGGCGATGCCGGTCATCGCTTTCCAGATGGCGGCGATGTACCTCGGCTCGGCCGCAGGAGCCGCCCTGGGAAGCAGTCTCCTGTCCGAGGGGGTCAACTCCGTTGACCTCGCCGGATTGGCGCTGCTCCCCGCAGGGCTCGCCACGATCCTGACCTGCTGGATCGGCGCCAAGGCACAGCCGGCCCGGACGCGGGAGACCGTTCGTGTCCAGGCCCGCGAACCTGCCGGATGCGCCTCGCGATAGGCGCGTTCGAGCGGTCACGAAAGGGCGGACACCGTCGTGGTGTCCGCCCTTGGCGTGCCGTCCCGGCGTTGGTCTGCCTTGGTCTGCCTTGGTCTGCCTTGGTCTGGGGCTTGGTCTGGGGCTTGGTCTGGGGCTTGGCCTGCCGTCCCGGTTGGCGTCGGCGCGGCGGCCGGTCCGGTCAGCGGGAGCGGGAGTGGCCGAAGAGGAGGCGGTACGCGATGAGCAGGACGAGGGAGCCGCCGATGGCCGCTATCCAGGTCGTGGCGTCGTAGAAGTCCTTCGCGATGGGGCGGTCGAAGAACTCGGCGGAGCCCCAGCCTCCGATGAAGGCGCCCGCGATGCCGATGAGGGTGGTTCCGATGAGGCCGCCCGGGTCGCGGCCGGGCAGCAGGACCTTGGCGACGGCTCCGGCGATGAGCCCCAGAACGATCCAGCTGATGATGCCCATACGGCCGCGACCTGCCTTTCCTTACATGTGTCCGCGGTACGTGTCCGCGGTACGTGTCCGCGGTGGGTGCGTCTCCAGTACGTGTGTCCGCGGTACGTGTACCCACCGTGCGTTGTCGTCGGGGAAGACGTCGGCCGGGGCGGGCGTGGTTGCGCTGAGCCGCGGCGTGCGGTGCAGGACACAGCGGCGGGCGTTGTTGGCGGGCGGGCCGGTCGGGAACCGGAGTCAGCGGGCGGCGAAAGGCTGGTCGGTGGGGACGATCTCGCGGCCCAGCGGCATCAGGGAGACCGGGATCAGCTTGAAGTTGGCGATGCCCAGCGGGATGCCGATGATCGTGATGCACTGCGCGATGCCCGTGGCGATGTGCGCGAGCGCGAGCCACCAGCCGGCGAGGACCAGCCACAGGACGTTGCCGACGCAGGACGGCGCGCCCGCGTCACGGCGCTCCACGACCGTGTACCCGAAGGGCCACAGGGCGTAGAGGCCGATGCGGAACGAGGCGATCCCGAAGGGGATGCCGATGATCGTGATGCACAGGAGCACGCCCGCGGCGAGGTACCCGAGGAACAGCCAGAAACCGCTCAGGACCAGCCAGATGAGGTTGAGGAGGGTTTTCACTGGTGACGTCCTGCCATCTGTTCGAGTCGGGCGATGCGCTCCGCCATCGGCGGGTGCGTGGAGAACATTCTCGCCATGCCCTGACCGGGGCGGAAGGGATTCGCGATCATCATGTGGCTGGCTGCTTCGATCTTCGGCTCGGGCGGCAGCGGCAACTGCTGGGCGCCGCGCTCCAGTTTGCGCAAGGCGCTGGCCAGGGCCAGTGGGTCACCGGTGAGTTGGGCCCCGGAGGCGTCCGCCTCGTACTCCCTGGAGCGGCTGATGGCGAGGCGGATGACCGAGGCGGCGATCGGACCCAGGAGCATGATCAGCAACATGCCGAAGATGCCGGGTCCTTCACGGTTGCTGTTGCCGCTGGGGATCAGCCAGGCGAAGTTGACCAGGAACATGATCACCGAGGCGAGCGCGCCGGCCACCGAGGAGATCAGGATGTCGCGGTTGTAGACATGGCTCAGTTCGTGACCGATGACCCCGCGCAGTTCGCGCTCGTCCAGGATGCGCAGGATCCCCTCGGTGCAGCACACGGCCGCGTTGCGCGGGTTGCGGCCGGTCGCGAAGGCGTTGGGGGCCTCGGTGGGTGAGATGTAGAGGCGGGGCATGGGCTGGCGGGCCTGGGTGGAGAGTTCGCGGACCATCCGGTACAGCTCGGGGGCCTCGAACTCGCTCACCGGGCGGGCGCGCATGGCTCGCAGTGCCAGCTTGTCGCTGTTCCAGTACGCGTACGCGTTGGTGCCGAGCGCCACGAAGAGGGCGACGATCAAGCCCGTACGTCCGAAGAAACTGCCGATGACAAGGATGAGCGCGGACAGTCCCCCGAGGAGCACGGCGGTCTTCAGACCGTTGTTGCGGCGGTGCACGGTACGCCCTCCTGGTGGTGCGGCAGGGGAGCCGTTGCTCACTGGCTTCCACATCCAGTGGACCCTCCCTACCTGGTCAACGCCAGGCGAAGGGTGCTGGTTCCCTGGTGCGCACGCAGCCGGGTTCGGCCGTACGGGTGCGGGGGCGGCGGCCCGAAAACCGGCTCTCAGAAGAGGACGGTCGCCGAGAAGCGCAGGACGAGCTGCGGCGCCCCGGACAGGGCGACGCCGATGACCGTGGTCAGCACGAGCGCCGCCGCCAGCGGGAACGGAACCGCGTGCTTCTTCTCGGGCTGCGCCGCTCCTTCAGGCGCCCGGACAGGTGCGCGTACAGGTGCGCGTACAGGCGCGCGGAAGAGGACCGCGGTCCACTGCAGGTAGTAGTAGAGGGCGATCACGACGTTGGCCGCCATGACGACGGCGAGCCAGCCGAGGCCCGCGTCGACGGCCGCCGCGAAGACCGTGACCTTCGCGAACAGGCCGATGATGCCCGGCGGCAGACCGGCCAGGCAGAGCAGGAAGAAGCCGAGGACGAGCGCCGCCAGCGGGCGGTTCGCGTACAGGCCGCGGTAGTCGCTGAGGCGGTTCAGGGGCCGGGTGCGGGCGACGAGCGCCGCGACGGCGAACGCGCCGAGGTTCACTGCCGCGTACATCAGGGCGTACGCGACGGTGGCGCCGATCGCCTTCTCCGTCTCGGCGGGGCTGTCCGCGTACGCGGCCGAGGCGATCGGCACCAGGAGGTAGCCGGCCTGCCCGACGGAGGACCAGGCCAGGAGGCGGATCGCGCTGTACGCGCGCGTGCCGACCTGCCGCAGGGCGGCGACGTTGCCGACCGTCATGGTGAGGGCGGCGAGGGCGGCGAGCACGGGGCCCCACACGTCGGCGTACGCGGGGAAGGCCACCACGGTGACCAGGATGAGGCCGGTGAAGCCGACCGCCTTGCCGACCACCGAGAGGTACGCGGCGACCGGCAGCGGGGCGCCGATGTACGTGTCGGGCACCCAGAAGTGGAAGGGCACCGCGGCCGTCTTGAAGGCGAAGCCGACCAGGGTGAGGGCCACACCGGTCTGCGCGAGGACGTGCAGCTGTCCGTCGGCCGCGCCGAGCCTGTCGGCCACCTCCGTGAGGTGCAGGGTGCCGGTGGCCGCGTACACGAAGCTGACGCCCATGAGGCTGACGGCGGTGGCGGTGACGGAGGACAGGAAGAACTTCAGCGCCGCCTCGGACGAGCGGCGGTCGCCGCGCTTGAGGCCGACGAGCGCGAAGGCCGGCAGGGAGGCGACTTCCAGGGCCACGATCAGCGTGGCGAGGTCGCGCGATGCGGGCAGCAGGGCGGCGCCCGCCACGGAGGCCAGCAGGAGAAACCAGAACTCCCCTTCGGGGAGTGCTTTGTTGTCCTTGAGGGGGCTCACGGAGAGCAGTGCGGTCAGCAGCGCGCCGGCGATGACCAGGAACTGGATGACGACGGTGAAGCGGTCCGCGGTGTAGCTGCACACGTCGCCGGCGCCGACGAGACAGAACGTCGCACGGTCGCCGTCGAGCAGCGGCAGCAGCGACAGGCCCGCGGCCACGAGACCGGCGAGGGAGATCCACGCCAGGAGCGTCTTGTTGCCCTCGCGCACGAACAGGTCGGCGACGAGGACGACCAGGGCGACGACGGCCGCGATGGTGGGCGGTGCGATCGCGACCCAGTCGACGTTCTGGACGAGGCTTGCGGCGGCTGCGGTCATGCGTTTCCTCCCGCGAGGAGCTGCTGCACGGCCGGGTCGGTGAGGCCGAGCAGCAGCGCGGGCCAGAGTCCGGCGAGGACGGTGAGGGCGACGAGCGGGGTCCAGGCGGCGAATTCGTACCCCTGGACGTCGGCGAGCTTCGGGGCGGCCGGGTCGGGGGCGGCGCCCATGCAGACGCGGCGTACGACGACGAGCAGGTACGCGGCGGTCAGAAGCGTGCCGAGGGCGCCGATCGCCATGAACGTGAGGAAGGCCGGACGGCTCAGCCCTTCGGCGGGGTCGAAGGCGCCGAACAGGGCGAGCATCTCGCCCCAGAATCCGGCGAGTCCGGGCAGTCCGAGCGAGGCGACGGCGCCGAAGGCGAGCAGTCCGCCGAGGCGGGGCGCGCGGCCGTAGAGGGCGGCGCCGGTCTGCTCGGCGAGGGCGTCGAGGTCGGTGCTGCCGGTGCGGTCCTTGAGCGCGCCGACGAGGAAGAACAGCAGGCCCGTGATGAGGCCGTGGGCGATGTTGGCGAACAGCGCGCCGTTCACGCCGGTCGGGGTCATCGAGGCGATGCCGAGCAGCACGAAGCCCATGTGGCCGACGGAGGAGTACGCGATGAGCCGCTTGAGGTCGCCCTTCGCGCCGCGCCTGGCGAGCGCGAGGCAGGCGAGGGAGCCGTAGATGATCCCGACGACCGCGAAGGCGGCGAGGTACGGCGCGAACTCCCGCATTCCGTCGGGGGTGATGGGGAGGAGGATTCGGACGAACCCGTACGTTCCCATCTTCAGCAGTACACCGGCGAGGAGGACCGAGCCGACGGTCGGGGCGGCCGTGTGGGCGTCCGGGAGCCAGCTGTGCAGCGGCCACATCGGGGTCTTGACGGCCAGTCCGATCCCGATCGCCAAAGCGGCGATGACCTGCACGGATGTGGTGAGCCCACGGCCGTTGTCAGTGGCGAGTGCCATCATGTCGAACGTGCCTGAGTCGAGGCCGACGAGGAGCAGTCCGAGCAGCATCACGACCGAACCGAGGAGGGTGAAGAGGATGAACTTCCAGGCGGCGGCGCGCTGTTGATCACCTCCCCACCGGGCGATCAGGAAGTACATCGGGATGAGGACCATCTCGAACGCGAGGAAGAACAGCAGCAGATCGAGGACGGCGAAGGTCGCGAGGGTGCCGGACTCAAGGACGAGCAGCAGCGCGACAAATGCCTTGGGAGACGGGCCCGTTGGCATGCGGAAGTAGCTGTAGAGCGCGCAGAGGAAGGTCAGCAGCGCGGTCAGGACGAGAAGGGGGAGCGAGATGCCGTCGATGCCGAGGTGGAGACGCACGTCGAGTGCGGGGATCCAGCTGATGTCGGTCGTGGCCTGCATACGCGCGGGCTCGTCGTGATCGAAGCCGGCGGCGAGGGCGAGCGCGGCGAGCAGCACGACTCCGGTGACGGTCACGCCGTGCCGCAGCACCGCCTGGTCCGGTGACCTGCCGCGCAGTCCGGGCGGGGCGGGCAGCAGGGCGGCGCCCGCGCCGAGAAGGGGAAGCACCACCACGAGGGCGAGGAGGTACTGCATGACGGTGTCGTTGATATCGATCACGGCTCAGGCTCCCGCTGCGACGAGTACGGCGGCGACGGCCAGGACGGCGGATCCGGCGAGCAGCACGCTCAGATAGGTCTGCACATTGCCGGTCTGGGCGCGGCGGGCGGCCGCGCCGAGCCAGCGGGGCAGGGTGCCCGCGCCGCGCACGTACGTGTCCACGACCTCGCGGTCGAGGAAGCGGACGACGCCGGCCAGGAACTGGGTGGGGCGGACGAACAGCGCGGAGTAGACCGCATCCACCCGGAAACCGGCGGCCGCGTGCCGGTGCAGCGGGCCGAGCAGCAGGCGGCCCGGGTCGGCCGGGTCCGGTGCGGAGGCGATCGACCCGTACGCGGGGGTGTGCGTGGCGATCGCCTCGGCCTCGGACACGGCGGGCTCGGCGCCGGGGTGGGCGGCGACGGCGCCCACCGGGACCCGGGCGGCCAGGGCGGTGGTGTGCCGCCAGGCGCCGTACGTGACGAGGCCGCCGACCAGGGTGAGGCCGGTGGCGAGGACGGAGGTGGTGAGGGTCGGCGTGAGCGGGCGGCCGTCGAACCAGTCGGGGAGTGATCCGACGGTGATGCCGAAAGCGAGGGAGGGAACGGCGAGAACCCACAGGACGACGTTCATGACGACCGGCTGCCTGCCGTGGTCCGGGGCCTCGACCACACCGGCGGCCGCCGACACGCCACGGGCTGCCTCCGACCCGGCAGGGGCTGCCTCCGACCCGGCGCCGGCGCCCGGTGCCCCGGCGGTGGGGTGGGGCGCGGTGACCGGCGGGCGGAAGGCGAGCAGCCAGAGGCGGGTCGCGTAGGCGGCGGTCAGGACGGCGGTGAGGAGGCCGGAGACGAGGACGATCCAGCCTGCCGAGCCGGGGACGGACTCGGTGTGGCCGGTGGCCGCGTGCTCGGCGGCGGCGAGGACGGCCTCCTTGGAGAAGAAGCCGCTGAAGGGCGGGATCGCGGCGAGCGCGAGCAGCGCCACGGTCATCGTCCAGAAGGCGTCCGGGATGCGGTCGCGCAGGCCCCTCATCCGGGACATCGCGGCCAGCGAGTTGGTGCCGGCGGCGTGGATGATCACGCCGGCGGCGAGGAAGAGCAGCGCCTTGAAGGCGCCGTGCGAAAGGAGGTGGAAGACGGCCGCGCCACGGTCGCCGACGGCCAGGGCGCCCGTCATGTAGCCGAGTTGGCCGACGGTCGAGTACGCGAGGACGCGCTTGATGTCGTCCTGGGCGAGGGCGGCGAGCGCCGAGCCGGCCATCGTGACGGCGGCCATCACGGCGAGGACGACCAGCGCGGCGGCGGACGCGGCGAAGACGGGAAGGAGACGGGCCACGAAGTACACACCGGCGGCGACCATCGTCGCGGCGTGGATCAGCGCGGAGACCGGGGTGGGGCCGGCCATCGCGTCCGGGAGCCAGGTGTGCAGCGGGAACTGCGCCGACTTGCCCGCCACGCCCGCGAGGAGCAGCAGGGCGATCACCGTGGGGTGGTCGAGGCCGCCGGTCGCGACGGCGTCGAGGACCTTCGTGATGCGGAAGGACCCGGTGTCGGCGGCGAGCGCGAACAGACCGATCAGGAAGGGGACGTCGCCGAGCTTGGTGACCAGGAAGGCCTTGAGGGAGGCGGCGCGCGCCTCGGGCGTCTCCCAGTAGTGGCCGACCAGGAAGTACGAGCAGATGCCCATGACTTCCCAGCCGACGAGCAGCACCATCAGGTCGCCGGAGTAGACGACCAGCAACATCGCGGAGGTGAACAGCGAGACGAGGGCGGCGTACGAGGGGTAGCGCGGGTCGTCGCGCAGGTAGCCGGTCGAGTAGAGCTGCACGCAGGAGGCGACCAGGCCGACCAGTACGGCGACGAGGACGGCGAAGCCGTCGAGGTGCAGGGCGAGTTCGATCGGCACGGAGCCGGTGGGCGTGAGCTCGGTGGCCGCGTCGACGGGGCGGACGCCGCCGCCGGTGCCGCCGCCCTGGCGTACGGCGATCAGTACGGCGATGACGGCCGACGCCAGCGTGGGCAGCACCGCGAGGGGGCGGACGAAGCCGGGGACCCTGCGGCCGAGGAGCAGGCCTGCGGCGGCGCCGAGGAACGGCAGGAGGGGGACGAGAACGGCGAGGGTCGGGGTGGTCACGCGGTGGCCTCTGCCTTCTGCGCGGCGGCGGTCGCGTCGGCGCCCTCAGGGGCCTCGGGTGCTTCGAGTGCTTCGGGGGCGTCGCCGGGCCCGGGGGTCTCGGCGGTGTCGCGGAGGCGGTCGACGTCGGACGTGCCGCGGTTGCGGTACACCATCAGCACGATCGACAGGCCGATGCCGATCTCGGCGGCGGCGATGGCGATGGTGAAGAGGGTGAGGGCCTGGCCGGCGTGCAGGGCGTCGCGGAGCCAGACGTCGAAGGCGACCAGGTTCAGGTTGACGGCGTTGAGCATCAGCTCGACGGACATCAGGACCAGGATCGCGTTGCGGCGGGCGAGCACTCCGTACAGGCCGGTGCAGAAGAGCAGGACGGCGAGCACTGCGGGATAGGCGAGATGCATCAGCGCTGCTCCTCGTCTGCGGTGCCGGGGGCGGTCTTCGCGCCCGGCTCGGGTCCGGTCTCGTCGGCCTCGTCGCCCTCGTCGGCCTTGCGGGAGAGGACGATCGCGCCGACGAGGGCGGCGAGGAGGAGGACGGAGAGGGCTTCGAAGGGCAGCACCCAGTGCTGGAAGAGCATCGCGCCGGTGACCGCGGTGGTGCCCTGCGGGGCGTCGAGGTCGATCCACTGGGTGCGGAACGCGTCCACGACCACCCAGACCAGGGTCGCCGCGGCGGCGACGGCCACGGTGAGCGCGGCCCAGCGGTTGCCCGAATCGGCGTCCGGGGAGCGGCCGATGGGCGCCTTGGTGAGCATCAGCCCGAAGAGGAGGAGGACGACGACGGAACCGACGTAGATCAGGACCTGCACCCAGGCGATGAACTCGGCGGTGAGCAGGAGGTATTCGACGGCGAGGCCGCCGAGCGCGACGACCAGCCACAGGGCGGCGTGCACGAGCTGCTTCGTGGTGACGGTGACGATCGCCGCGGCGAAGGTGACGAGGCCGACGAGGAGGAAGGCGATCTCGACCCCGGTGGGCGAGAGGAAGCCCTGCGGGGCGGGGGCGGCGAGGGTCACTGCTCGTCCTCCCCGGGCGCGGGCTGCTGCTCGGCGGCCTGCTGCTCGGCGGCTTGTTGGGCTGCGGCCTGCTGCTCGGCGGCTTGTTGGGCGGCGAGTTTGTCGGCCGCCTTGCGGGCCGCGGCGAGCTCCTTGGGCTCCTCCGCCGCCGCGTCGAGCGCGGGCGGGGCGGGGACGGTCCACATCCACTCGCGGAGCTTGTCGCGCTCGTGGGTGAGTTCGTGGATGTCGGTCTCCGCGTACTCGAACTCCGGGGACCAGAAGAGCGCGTCGAAGGGGCAGACCTCGATGCAGATACCGCAGTACATGCAGAGGGAGAAGTCGATGGCGAAGCGGTCGAGGACGTTGCGGCTGCGCTCGCGGCCGCCCGGGGTGGCGGCGGGGACCGTCTCCTTGTGGGAGTCGATGTAGATGCACCAGTCGGGGCACTCGCGGGCGCAGAGCATGCAGACCGTGCAGTTCTCCTCGAACAGGCCGATGACGCCGCGGGTGCGCGGCGGCAGTTCGGGCTGGACGTCCGGGTACTGCTGGGTGACGGTCTTCCGCGTCATCGTGCGGAGGGTGACGGCGAGGCCCTTGGCCAGGCCGGACCCGGGGATCGGAGGCATTACTGGATCGCCACCTTCACGATTCCGGTGAGCGCGATCTGCGCAAGGGCGAGCGGGACGAGCGTGGTCCAGGCGAGCTTCTGGAGCTGGTCCTCGCGGAGTCGGGGGTACGAGACGCGGAGCCAGATCACGAGGAAGGCGAGGATCGCCGTCTTGAGCAGGGTCCACAGCCAGCCGAGCCCGTCGGCACCCCACGGCCCCTGCCAGCCGCCCAGGAAGAGGACGGTGGTCAGGCCGCAGAGGACGACGATCCCGGCGTACTCGGCGAGGAGGAAGAGAGCGAAACGGAGGCCGGTGTACTCGGTGTACGCGCCGAAGATGATCTCCGAGTCGGCCACCGGCATGTCGAACGGCGGGCGTTGGAGTTCGGCGAGGCCGGCCACGAAGAAGACCAGGGCGCCGACGATCTGCCAGGGCAGCCACCACCACTCGAAGGCCGCGACGATGCCCGGCAGCGAGACGGTCCCGGCGGCCATCGCGACGGAGGCGGCGGCGAGCAGCATCGGCAGTTCGTAGGCGAGGAGTTGGGCGGCGGTACGCAGGCCGCCCAGGAGGGAGAACTTGTTGGCGGAGGCCCAGCCGGCCATGAGCGAGCCGAGTACGCCCACGCCCATGACGGCGAGTACGAAGAAGAGACCCGCGTCCACGACCTGGCCGACGGCGCCCTCGCCGGGGCCGATCGGGATGGCGACGAGGACCAGGAGGTAGGGCAGGAGGGCGACGGCCGGGGCGAGCTGGAAGATACGGCGGTCGGCACCCGCGGGTACGACGTCTTCCTTCTGGGCGAACTTGACGCCGTCGGCGACGAGTTGGGCCCAGCCGTGGAACCCGCCCGCGTACATGGGGCCGAGGCGGCCCTGCATGTGGGCCATCACCTTGTGCTCGGTCTGGCCGATGACCAGAGGGAGGACCAGGAAGACGGCGAAGACGACGAGGAGTCGCAGGGCGACGTCGAGGGCGTCGTTCATGCGGGGTCGCCTCCGGCGGGGGTGTCGCTGTCGGGGGTGCCCTCGTCCGGGGTTTCGGGCTTGTCGGACTTGGCCGGGGACTCGGACTTGGCCGGGGGCTCGGGCTCCTCGAACGTGGGCCGCGGGTTGTGCCACGGGGCGTCCGAGCTCTTGGGCGGCGCGGGCTTCTCGGACGGTTCCGGGGTGCCGGTGGCCTGCTCCTCCGCCGGTGCCGCCGGGGTCGCCGGTGCCGCCGGGGTCGCGGAGGTCTCGCGCGGCGTGGCCGGCGCTTCGCTCGCCGGTGCCTGGCTCGCCGACCCCTGCGAAGCGCTCCGCATCCGACGGGGCGGGGTCGCGGCGCCACCCTCGGCCGGAGCGGCCGCAGTCGTGTCGCCCGCGGCCTGGCTGGCCGAGCCCGCGCTCGCCGAGCGCGTACGCCGAGTCGGCCGCTCACCGGCACCGGCACCAGCACCCGCCGCACCCGCGCGAGCCCCCCGCGCCGGACGCGCCGGAGCCGGTGGCAGCTGGCCCTTCAGCGGGCCCCATTCGTTGGGGTCGGGCACGCCCGGCGGAAGCATCTGCCGCCGCTTCGGCCCGCCGTGCTCGGACTCCCCCGGCTCCTTGGCGCCGGGCCAGGCCTTCGCGACCCGCGCCGCGAGTACGAAGTCCTTGCGGAGCGGATGGCCTTCGAAGCTGTCGGGCAGCAGCAGGTGGTCGAGTCCCGGGTGGCCGGTGAAGTCGACGCCGAACATCTCGTGGGTCTCGCGCTCGTGCCAGGCGGCGCCCGCGTACACCTCGACGGCGGAGGCGAGCACCGGTGCCGAGTGCGGCACGGTCGTACGGACGAGGAGGCGGCGTACCGGATGCAGGGCCACCACGTGAGCGGAGACGCGGAAGCCGGTGCCCGGCTCGTCGACCGCGCTGAGCCAGTCGAAATACGTACAGCCGAGCCGGGCGCGGGCCGTGAGCAGGGCCGTCGTCCAGGAATCGGCGGGTACGTCGACCGTGAGCAGGTCGTACGACTCCTCGGCGGTCGCGTCCGGGCCGAAGAGTGCGGTGACCTCGTCGGGGAGCCAGCCGGTCGTCATCGCTCGCCCTCCACAGACCCCTGAGCCGAACCCGGAGTCGAACCCGGACCAGCCCCCTGAGCCGAACCCGGAGTCGAACCCGGAGCCGGAGGCTCGACCAAGCCGCTCTGCAGCGCCGCAGCCGAAGGGCGCCCCGCCGCCGAGTAACGCTCGCCGAGGGACTCCCGGGCGATCTTCTCCTGCAGCTTGAGGATGCCCTGGAGCAGCGCCTCGGGCCGCGGCGGGCAGCCGGGAACGTACACATCCACCGGGATGATCTGGTCGACGCCCTTCGTCACCGAGTACGAGTCCCAGTACGGGCCGCCGCAGTTGGAGCAGGCGCCGAAGGAGATCACGTACTTCGGCTCGGGCATCTGCTCGTACAGGCGCTTCACGGCGGGGGCCATCTTGTCGGTGACCGTTCCCGAGACCACCATCAGGTCGGCCTGGCGCGGGCCCGGGGCGAACGGGATGACGCCGAGCCGGATGAAGTCGTGGCGGGCCATGGACGCGGCGATGAACTCGATGGCGCAGCAGGCGAGTCCGAAGTTGAAGACCCACAGGCTGTAGCGGCGGCCCCAGTTGAGGACCACCTTCATGGGTTCGGGCGCGAGCCGGGCCAGCGGCCCGAGCCGGGAGGAGCCCTTGTCGGGACCAGGGTTGGGTTCGATGGTCACGTCCATGTCAGGACCCCCTTCTTGTACGCGTACAGCAGACCCACGGCCAGGAAGCCGAGGAAGACGAACATCTCCACCAGCGTCGTCGCGCCGTACTGCGGATCGGCGAAGACGGTGGCCCAGGGGAAGAGGAAGATCGAGTCGACGGCGAAGATCACGTACAGGAACGCATAGACGTAGTAGCGGACCTGGGTGTGCGCCCAGCCCTCGCCGACCGGGTCGACGCCGCACTCGTAGGTGAGCAGCTTCTCCGGGGTCGGCACGACGGGCCGGAGCAGTCGGCCCGCGCCGAAGGCGACGGCGACGAAGAGCACGCCGACGGTGGCGAGCAGTCCTACGACGGAGTAGCTCTGGAAGTAGTCCGCGGCGAGAACGGTCGGTCCCGGCACGTCGGCCCCTCGCTCCCTTATCTCTGCGATCTCTGCGATCTCTGCGATCTCTGCGACCTCTATCGCTGCGATCCCTGCGATCCCTGCGATCCCTGCGATCCCTGCGATCTCGTTGATCTCGTTGATCTCGTTGATCTCGTTGTGTTCCGGCGGTTCGGAAGAGTTCCGGCCGGTCAAGGGCGCGGTGGCCCTGTTCGACGATCTGTACGCACGGGAGTCTAGGCCCTGTTAAAGAACTGGTAAGCAGCCCCTTCGGGGTCGGGGTGGGGTTTTCCCCCGCCGGTCGCTGCGGCGGACCTCATGGCGCCCGGTCCGCGGGCCCGGCAGGCTGGCTGCCATGACCACCGGACAGCGCCCCCTGCCGCCCGCTCGGCTCGCGTTCGCGTTCGCGGGCCAGACGTGGCGGGAGGTCGCGCACCTGCTGCTCGACCTGCCGCTCGCACTGTTCACCTTCGGGTACGCGGTGATCGTCGTGGCCGTCGGCAGTGCGCTCGCGGTCACCGCGGTCGGCCTGCCGCTGCTCGCCCTCGGCCTGGCGGGCGCCCGGTGGCTCGGCAGGGTGGAGCGGGCCAGGGCGCGGCGGCTGCTCGGCACGTGGGTGGACGAGCCGAGTCCGCTGTCGGTCCGCGCGGGCGACGGTCTCCTCGCCCGGATGTGGACCCGGCTGAAGGACCCGGTGGGCTGGCGGAGCCTGCTGTACGGGTTCGTCCGGCTGCCGTGGGGCGTGCTGGCGTGCACGCTCACCCTGGTCTCGCTGCTCGTGCTCTGGCCGGTGCTGCCGTTCGTCGTACGGGGGCTGAGCAACGCGGACCGGGCGATGGTGCGCGGACTGCTCAGCCCGTCCGACGAGTTGGAGCGGCGGATCGCGGAGCTGGAGTCGGACCGCGGCACGGTCGTGGACACGGCCGCCGCCGACCTGCGCCGGATCGAGCGCGATCTGCACGACGGGGCGCAGGCCCGCCTGGTCAACCTGGCGATGGGGCTCGGCCTGGCCAAGGAGAAGCTGCGCGAAGGGCAGGCCGACGCGGCCGTGGCGGCGATGGTCGACGAGGCGCACGGCGAGGTGAAGCTGGCCCTGCAGGAGCTGCGCGACCTGGCCCGCGGCATCCACCCTGCCGTCCTCACCGACCGCGGCCTGGGCGCCGCCCTCTCCTCGCTCGCCGCGCGCTGCACGGTGCCGGTCCGGGTGACGGTCGCGCTGCCGGAGCGGCCCGCGCCGGCGATCGAGGGCATCGCGTACTTCACGGTCTCCGAGCTGCTGCAGAACGTCAGCAAGCACAGCGGGGCGCGCTCGGCCTCCGTCGAGGTGTGGCGCGCGGACCGGCGGCTGCTGCTGCGCGTCGAGGACGACGGGCGCGGGGGTGCCTCGCTCGACGGCGGCGGTACGGGCATGGCGGGGCTCGCGGACCGGCTCGGTGCGGTGGACGGCCTGTTCGTCGTGGACTCCCCGACGGGCGGCCCCACGACGGTCTCGGCCGAACTCCCCTGGCGCGACCGGTGGCGCGACCGGGCCGACAGCTGAAGGCCGCCGGAGCAGGGTGGGGAAAACCCCCGGTCGAAGACGGCGACGGTCCTCATGGCGCGCGGGTCGGCCGCGGCGGAGCCTGGACATACTGATCTGGACGTACCGATCCGGACGTACCGATCCGGACGTACCGATCCGGACGCACCGATCCGGACGCACCGATCCGGACGCACCGATCCGGACGCACCGAATCGCGCGGCTGTGGAGCCGCCCGGCAGAAACGGATGACCTCATGGCCACGGAGTACGGACAGCGCACCCGGCCGCCCGGGCACCCCGCGCGGCGCCCGCTGCTGCCCCCGGCGCTGGGCGCCCCGGTCGCCGGCCGGACATTCCGCGAGTTCGCGTATCTGCTGGTCAGCCTGCCGTTGAGCATCGTGACGTTCACGTACGCGGTGACGATGACCGCGCTCGGCGCGGGCCTGCTCGTCACGTTCCTCGGGGTGCCGGTGCTGGCCGCCGCGCTCGCCGGGTGCCGTGGTCTCGGCGTACTGGAGCGGGCGCGGGCGCGCGGGCTGCTCGGCCTCGACGTGGCGGAGCCGCAGCCGGTGCGGGCGGCGAAGAGCGGCGCGATGGCGTGGATCGGGGCGGTCCTGAAGAGCGGCACGTCCTGGCGGAGCCTGCTCTACGCGGTGCTGCACCTCCCGTGGGCGGTGTTCGCGTTCACGGTGTCGGTGACGTTCTGGTCGGTGGGCTGGTCGCTGCTCACGTATCCGCTGTGGCGGTGGGTGTTCCCGGCGTACCTGGGCGTGGACGGCATCCAGGTGTACGGCGAGGAGGGCGGGCAGGGCGGCATCTATCTGGACACGCCCTTCGAGATCGGCGCCACGGCCGCGCTCGGCCTCCTGGTCACGCTGGTGACGCCGTGGCTGATCCGGGCCCTGACGACCGTCGACCGGGTCCTGGTCGCCGGGCTGCTCGGCGCGTCCCGCCTGGACGCCCGGGTGGGCGAGCTGGAGTCGGACCGCGGGGCGGTCGTGGACACGGCCGCCGCCGACCTGCGCCGGATCGAGCGGGAGCTGCGCGACGGGGCGCAGGCCCGGCTCTCCGGCCTGGCCGCCGACCTGGGCCTGGCCAGAGAGAAGCTGCACGACGACCCGCGGGAGGCGGCCCGGCTCGTGGACGAGGCGCACGGCGAGGTGAAGGTCGCCCTGCGGGAGCTGCGCGACCTGGCCCGCGGCATCCACCCGGCCGTCCTCACGGACCGCGGCCTCGACGCCGCGCTCTCCGCCCTGGCCGCGCGCTGCCCGGTGCCGGTGCGGGTCGAGGTGGAGCTGCCGGAGCGGCCCGCGCAGGCCGTCGAGGGCATCGCGTACTTCACGGTCTCCGAGCTGCTGCAGAACGTGGGCAGGCACAGCGGCGCCGGTACCGCGTCGGTGGACGTGTGGCGGGTCGGGGACCGGCTGCTGCTGCAGGTCACGGACGACGGCCGCGGCGGCGCCGACCCGGCCGCGGGCACGGGCCTCGCGGGGCTCGCCGAACGGCTCGGCGCGGTCGACGGGGTCCTGGACGTGGACTCCCCCGCGGGCGGGCCCACCCGCGTGACGGCCGAACTGCCCTGGCGGGGCTGAGCGTTCCCGTACACCTCCGAATGCGCGATTCCGTACGCCTCCGAATGAGCGTTCCCGTACGCCTCCGAATAGATCCGCACGCCAACGAATATGCGTTCCCCTACGCCTCCGAATGGGATCCCGGCACTCGCCCGCGGCGCTGACCGAATGCTGGGATGCTGGTCCCGTCGTCGGGGCGGGACCAGGAGTGAGGGGCGTACGGATCGTGGGGGACGTCGGGGACGTCGGGGACGTGGAGGACGTGGAGGACGTGGAGGACACAGTGCGGGTGGTCATCGCGGAGGACTCGGTGCTGCTCAGGGAGGGCCTGACCCGGCTCCTCACCGACCGGGGCCACGAGGTCGTGGCGGGCGTGGGTGACGCGGACTCCCTGATCGGCACCGTCGAGGAGCTGGCCGGCCGGGGCGCGCTGCCGGACGTGGTGGTGGCGGACGTACGGATGCCGCCGACGCACACCGACGAAGGGGTGCGGGCCGCGGTCGCGCTGCGACACGCCCATCCGGGGCTCGGCGTGCTGGTCCTCTCGCAGTACGTGGAGGAGCAGTACGCGACCGAACTGCTCGCCGGGTCCGGCAGCGGCGTGGGGTACCTGCTCAAGGACCGGGTGGCGGAGGTGCGGGAGTTCGTCGACGCGGTGGTGCGGGTCGCCGGGGGCGGGACGGCCCTGGACCCCGAGGTGGTGGCCCAGCTGCTCGGGCGCAGCCGCAGGCAGGACGTCCTGGCGGGGCTGACCCCGCGCGAGCGCGAGGTGCTCGGCCTGATGGCGGAGGGGCGGACGAACTCGGCGGTCGCCCGGCAGCTGGTGGTGAGCGACGGGGCGGTCGAGAAGCACGTCGGCAACATCTTCATGAAGCTCGGACTGTCCCGGAGTGAGGGGGATCACCGTCGTGTTCTGGCGGTGCTCACCTACCTCAGATCCTAGTTTACTGACACCCTGTCAGCTATGACCGTTCACGCCGTCAGGGGCGTCTCAAAGACGCGTCCACGATGCGAGCGAGCCCAGGAAGGGCACCCTCACGGACGTAGGGTGGCCCTGGGAGGACCGGTGAGCCGGCGACTCCCGTGCCGCAGCCTCTAGGGAGGTCCAGTTCAGTGACCAGCCAGGTCAGTAGCCACGCCGAGCAGGCCGACTCGGCCGTCGTGGGTGGACAGCGGAAGCCGTCCGGCGACGGCGGGAAAGAAGTGCGCCGTCTGGACCGAGTGATCATCCGTTTCGCGGGTGACTCGGGGGACGGTATGCAGCTGACGGGTGACCGGTTCACGTCGGAGACGGCTTCGTTCGGCAATGACTTGTCGACGCTGCCGAATTTCCCGGCCGAGATCCGGGCGCCTGCCGGAACGCTGCCGGGCGTTTCGAGTTTCCAGCTGCATTTCGCGGACCATGACATTCTCACGCCCGGGGACGCGCCGAATGTGCTGGTGGCGATGAATCCGGCGGCGTTGAAGGCGAACATCGCCGATGTGCCGCGGGGCGCGGAGATCATCGTGAACACGGACGAGTTCACGAAGCGGGCGATGCAGAAGGTCGGGTACGCGTCGTCTCCGCTGGAGGACGGTTCGCTGGACGGCTTTCACGTGCATCCGGTGCCGCTGACGACGCTGACGGTGGAGGCGCTGAAGGAGTTCGAGCTGTCCCGCAAGGACGCGGGCAGGTCGAAGAACATGTTCGCGCTCGGCCTGCTGTCGTGGATGTACCACCGGCCCACGGAGGGCACCGAGAGTTTCCTGAAGTCGAAGTTCGCGAAGAAGCCGGATATCGCGGCGGCGAATATCACGGCGTTCCGGGCGGGCTGGAATTTCGGGGAGACGACGGAGGATTTCGCCGTCTCGTACGAGGTGGCACCGGCGGCGCAGGCGTTCCCGACGGGCACGTACCGCAATATCTCGGGGAATCTGGCCCTGTCGTACGGCCTGGTGGCCGCGTCCCGGCAGGCGGATCTGCCGCTGTATCTGGGTTCGTATCCGATCACTCCGGCCTCGGACATCCTGCATGAGCTGAGCAAGCACAAGAACTTCGGTGTGCGGACGTTCCAGGCCGAGGACGAGATCGCGGGGATCGGAGCGGCGCTCGGTGCCGCGTTCGGCGGCAGCCTCGCGGTGACGACGACGTCCGGGCCTGGAGTGGCGCTCAAGAGCGAGACGATCGGTCTTGCGGTCTCCCTTGAGCTGCCGTTGCTGGTGGTGGACATCCAGCGCGGCGGCCCGTCGACGGGGCTGCCCACCAAGACGGAGCAGGCGGATCTGCTGCAGGCGATGTACGGGCGCAACGGTGAGGCGCCGGTGCCGATCGTGGCGCCGAGGACGCCCGCGGACTGCTTCGACGCGGCGCTTGAGGCGGCCCGGATCGCGCTCACGTACCGGACGCCGGTGTTCCTGCTCTCCGACGGCTATCTGGCCAACGGCAGCGAGCCGTGGCGCATCCCCGAGGTGGACGAACTCCCGGATCTGCGGCCCCAGTTCGCGCACGGCCCGAACCACACCCTGGACGACGGCACCGAGGTGTTCTGGCCGTACAAGCGGGACCCCCGGACCCTCGCGCGGCCGTGGGCGGTGCCGGGCACGCCGGGCCTTGAGCACCGGATCGGCGGAATCGAGAAGCAGGACGGCACCGGCAACATCTCCTACGACCCGGCCAACCACGACCTGATGGTCCGCACCCGCCAGGCCAAGGTCGACGGCATCGACGTGCCCGACCTGGAGGTCGACGACGAGAGCGGCGCTGCCGAACTCCTCGTCCTCGGCTGGGGATCGACGTACGGGCCGATCACCGCGGCCGTGCGGCGGCTGCGGAACGCGGGGCAGCAGGTCGCGCAGGCCCATCTGCGGCATCTGAACCCGCTGCCGGGGAATCTGGGCGAGGTGTTGAAGCGTTACCCCCATGTGGTGGTTCCGGAGATGAACCTGGGCCAGCTCGCCACGCTGATCCGGGCCAAGTATCTGGTGGACGCCCGGAGTTACACGCAGGTCAACGGCATGCCGTTCAAGGCCGAGCAGCTCGCCACGGTTCTCAAGGAGGCGCTCGATGGCTGACACGACGACCACGCACAGCTCCGGGCAGACGCGCAGGGAGGCGCAGACCCCGGCTCGGACGCTGCTGTCCCTCGTCCCCAAGGCCGAAGCCAAGCAGTCCATGAAGGACTTCAAGTCCGATCAGGAAGTGCGCTGGTGCCCGGGGTGCGGTGACTACGCGATCCTGGCCGCCGTGCAGGGGTTCATGCCCGAGCTGGGTCTGGCCCGCGAGAACATCGTCTTCGTCTCCGGCATCGGCTGCAGCTCCCGTTTCCCGTACTACATGAACACGTACGGCATGCACTCCATCCACGGCCGCGCCCCCGCCATCGCGACCGGCCTGGCCTCCTCGCGCCGTGACCTGTCGGTGTGGGTCGTGACCGGTGACGGGGACGCGCTGTCCATCGGCGGCAACCACCTCATCCACGCGCTGCGGCGCAACGTCAACCTGAAGATCCTGCTGTTCAACAACCGGATCTACGGCCTCACCAAGGGCCAGTACTCCCCGACCTCCGAGGTCGGCAAGGTCACCAAGTCCACCCCCATGGGCTCCCTGGACGCACCGTTCAACCCGGTCTCGCTCGCCCTCGGCGCGGAGGCGAGCTTCGTGGCCCGGACCGTCGACTCCGACCGCAAGCACCTCACCGACGTGCTTCGGCAGGCCGCCGCGCACGACGGCACCGCGCTGGTCGAGATCTACCAGAACTGCAACATCTTCAACGACGGCGCCTTCGAGGCCCTGAAGGACAAGCAGCAGGCCGAGGAAGCCGTGATCCGCCTCGAACACGGGCAGCCCATCACCTTCGGCGTCGACCAGGCCAAGGGCGTCGTACGCGATCCGGCCACCGGGGACCTGCGCGTCGTGGACGTCACCGACGCCAACCGCGCGCAGATCCTGGTCCACGACGCGCGCTCCGCGTCCCCGACCACCGCCTTCGCCCTGTCCCGCCTCGCCGACCCGGACACCCTGCACCACACCCCGATCGGCGTGTTCCGCTCAGCCGAACGCCCGGTCTACGACACGCAGATGGCCGACCAGCTCGACACGGCCACGGAGCAGAACGGCAAGGGCGACCTCGGCGCCCTCCTCACCGGCAACGACACCTGGACCGTCGTCGGCTAGGCCCGTTGCCGAAGAAGGGCCGTTGCCGAGAAGGGCCGTCGGCCAGGACCTCGTCGGGGCCCGGTTCCGAGCAGCTGCTCAGGACCGGGCCTCGTCGTACATCTCACGGTTTTTGAGGACCTGCTCGGTGCGCCGCTCCGTCCACCGGCCTAGCGCCGCGACCTGCGTGGCCGCCTCCTCGCCGAGCTCCGTCAGGGAGTAGTCGACGCGCGGCGGGATCACCGGCTGCGCGTCGCGCAGCACGAAACCGTCGCGCTCCAGGGTCTGCAACGTCTGGGCCAGCATCTTCTCGCTCACCCCGCCGACGTGCCGACGCAGCTCGCTGAAGCGGTACGAGCGCTCGCGCAGGGCGATCAGGATCAGCACGCCCCAGCGGCTCGTGACGTGTTCGAGCACTCCGCGCGAGGGGCACATCGGGGCGTTGACGTCCATCTTCATGCCCGGCTGCCAGCCCGCGCCCGCGGCACCGGCCGCGCCCTCACTGCTTACTCTCATACCAGTACCTTACTTCAAAGTGGGTACTTCCCCATGGTTAGTGTCCAGTTTACGGTGAAGTCATCCCCCATCGGAACAGGACAGGAGTCCCCCATGATCGTCGTCACCGGAGCCACCGGACAGCTCGGCCGCCTCGTCGTGGAGCAGCTGCTCGACGCCCGGGTCCCGGCCGGCCGGATCGCCGCCGTCGTCCGCGACAAGGGCAAGGCCGCCGACCTCGCCGAGCGTGGGGTGGAGCTGCGGATCGCGGACTACTCGGTGCCCGAGACCCTCGCCGGGGCGTTCGGCGCCGGTGACCGGGTGCTGCTGATCTCCGGCAGCGAGGTCGGACAGCGGGTGGCGCAGCACCGGGCGGTGATCGACGCGGCGAAGGCGGCGGGCGTCGCGCTGCTCGCGTACACCGGGATCCTCGGCGGCCCCGAGGCCGACTTCCGGCTCGCGGACGAGCACAAGGCGACCGAGCGGGCGATCCTCGACTCCGGTCTGCCCTACACGTTCCTGCGCAACGGCTGGTACCACGAGAACCACACCGCGCACCTGGCCCCGGTCGTCGAGCACGGCGCGGTCCTGGCCAGTGCGGGCGAGGGGCGGACCGCCTCGGCGGCGCGCGCCGACTACGCCGCGGCCGCCGTCGCCGTGCTGACCGGCGAGGGGCACGAGAACCGTACGTACGAGCTGAGCGGCGACGAGGCGTGGAGCTTCGCGGAGTACGCGGCCGAGGTGGCGCGGCAGACCGGCCGGGAGATCGTGTACCGGAACCTGCCCGCGGCGGAACACCTCGCGGTGCTCACCGGGGCCGGGGTGCCCGCGCCGATGGCCGAGATCCTGGTCGGCGTGGACGCCGCCGTCGCGCGCGGGCGGCTCGCCGGGCGCAGCGGCGACCTGGCCCGGCTGATCGGGCGGCCGACGACGCCGGTGGCGGAGTCGATCGCGGCGGCGCTCAGGGCGAGCTGAGCGCCCCTCCGTACGGCGGGCCCGCCTGTCATGACCGTATGGGAATACGGGCATGACAGGCGGGCCTGTTCGGCGCTACCTTCGTGAGGTTGACGCGACACAGGAGAGTGCCGTCGCGCGGAGCAGAGTGGAGGGGCCTTGAAGCCGTCCGGTGAGGGTCGCGCAGGACTGATGAGCGGCTTTGCCGCCTACGGGCTCTGGGGCCTCGTCCCCCTCTTCTGGCCGCTCCTCAAACCGGCCGGCGCCGGCGAGATCCTGGCCCACCGGATGGTGTGGTCCCTGGTGCTCGTGGCGCTGGTGCTGCTCGTGGTGCGGCGCTGGGCGTGGGCGGGCGAACTCCTCAAGCAGCCGCGCCGGCTGGGGCTCGTGACGATCGCGGCGGCCGTGATCACCGTCAACTGGGGCATCTACATCTGGTCGGTGAACTCCGGGCACGTCGTCGAGGCCTCGCTGGGCTACTTCATCAACCCGCTCGTCACCATCGCGATGGGCGTGCTGCTCCTGAAGGAACGGCTGCGTCCGCTGCAGTGGACGGCGGTCGGCGTGGGCGCGGCGGCGGTGCTCGTCCTTGCCGTCGGGTACGGGCAGCCGCCGTGGATTTCGCTCACCCTCGCCTTCTCGTTCGCGACGTACGGACTGGTCAAGAAGAAGGTCAACCTCGGCGGGCTCGAATCGCTCGCCGCGGAGACGGCCATCCAGTTCCTGCCCGCGCTCGGCTATCTGGTCTGGCTCGGCGCCCAGGGCGAGTCCCACTTCGGGCCGCACGGCGTCGGGCACGCCTCGCTGCTCGCGGCGACCGGCCTGGTGACCGCGATCCCACTGATCCTCTTCGGGGCCGCGGCGATCCGCGTGCCGCTGTCCACGCTCGGGCTGCTGCAGTACCTGGCGCCGGTCTTCCAGTTCGTGCTCGGCATCGCGTACTTCCACGAGGCCATGCCGCCCGAGCGGTGGGCGGGCTTCGCCCTGGTGTGGCTGGCGCTCTCGCTGCTCACGTGGGACGCGCTGCGCAATGCCCGCCGGACACGGGCGGAGGCGGTTCGGCTGGCCGCGGAGCGGGCGGTGGCGGTGGCGGTGGCGCCGGACGCGGCGAAGGAGGGGGACGCGGCGAAGGCGGCGGGCGCGGCGAAGGCTCCGGACGCGGCGGAGGCGACCGAGCTGCCGTCCTCCAGGGCGACGCTCTGACGCCGGAGGGGCTATTTTCTCGCGCGGTGCGTGCGGACCTTGTTGCGGTTGCCGCAGCGTTCCATCGAGCACCAGCGGCGGCGGCCCGCGCGTGAGGTGTCCACGAAGAGCAGGGCGCAGCTGTCGGCGCCGCAGACCCGGATGCGGTCCGCGTACGGGCCCGTGAACAGGTCGATCGCGTCGCGCGCGACCGTCGAGAGCAGCGCGCTCGCCGTGGCGCCCGCGCTCCACGCGCGCGTGCCGTCCGGCAGCAGGCGGGAGGTCAGCGGCGGCGCGGCCGCGGCGGTGTTCACCACGGCCAGCGGCTCGGGAGCGAACGCGGTCTCGCGCGCCCGCGCCCCGGCCAGCGACCACAGCGCGGCGCGCAGGGCGTGCGCGGCAGCCAACTCCCGCTCCTCGACCGTGATTTCCAGGCCGGGCCCGAGCCTGCTCTCCGCGGCCCAGGCGCGCAGATCGGCCGGGTTGTGCAGCGACTCGAACTGCGGGTAGCGCACCGAGCCTCCGGTCGGCAGCAGCTCCAGGCACAGGGCGCCGGGGTCGAAGGGGAAGGGAAGGCCGTACGTCATGTAACCAGCGTATGCGGTTACGAGCCGTGCGGCGACGGCCCGCCTCTCTCGCGCCTCCCACGAACAAGCCACCCCTGCTCGCACGGAGAAGCCACCTCCGCGCCGCACGGAGAAGTCACCTCTGCTTCGCACGGACAAGTCGCCTTTGCTTCGCACGGACAAGTCGCCCCAAAACGGTATGAAACCTTCAGTACCGTGTGGCGATGCCGCCTCCGCGCATCTCGGTCCCGACGGCCCGTCAACCCGCACAAACCGCTCAACCCGCACAACGCGCCCACCGCGCGCTGCTCGCGGTATGCGCCGCCTTCGTGGTGCTGCCCGCGCTGCTCGTCCCGCTGAGCCTGCCGCTCGGCTGGGACGAGATCGTCTACGCCGGCCGCTTCGCCTCGTACGCCCAGGGCCTCGACGTCCCCTTCGAGGCGCCGCGCACCCGGGGCGTGCCCGTGCTGATGGCGCCGGTCGCGCTCTGGTCGGACGACGTGGTGCTGCTGCGGGCGTGGCTGGGCCTGCTCGCGGGGGTCGCGCTGTACGCCGGGTACGTGCCCTGGCTGCGGGTACTGCGCGCGCGGCCCTCCGTCGTGCCGCTCGCCGCGGCCGGGTACGCCAGCCTCTGGTTCACGCTGTTCTACGCCGGTTCCGCGATGCCCAACCACTACACGGCGATGGGGGCGACGGCGGGGGTCGGCTGGTTCCTGCGCCACCCCGGCACCTGGGCCAGGCGCGGGGAACCGCTGCGGGCCTCGGCCGGGCTCGCCTGCGGCCTCGGGCTGGCCACGCTGACGCGGCCCAACGACGCGGCCTGGATCGCCGCGCCGCTGGTCCTCGCCGCGCTGGCCCACCGGCCGTGGCGGCGGGCGGCTCCGCTCGCCGCGCTGACGGCCGGTGTCCTGGCAGGCGGTGTGCCATGGCTGGTGGAGTCCGAGCTGCGGTTCGGCGGCGTACGTGAGCGGCTAGCCCTGGCCACCGACCAACAGGGCGGTGTGCGACTGCAGTTCAACCTGCCCGCCGTGCTCAACGCCCTCGACGGCCCGCTGCTCTGCCGCCCCTGCGCGCCCGCGGCCCCGAACCTGCCGACGGCTCTGTGGTGGTACGCCCTGCCGGTCCTGGTGGCCGCGGGGGTGTGGCTCGTCCTGCGCGGGCCGGACCGCGGTGCTCCGGACCGCGCCGCGCCGAACCCCGGTGACCCGGACCGCGGTGGCCCGGACCGCGGTGGCCCGGACGCCTTGCCCGTCGCGGCCGTGGTGCTGCCGGTCCTCGTCGCCGGGTCCGCCTCCGTCACGTACCTCTTCCTGCTCGACTACTCCGCCGCCCGCTTCCTGCTCACCCCGTACGCGCTGCTCGCCCTGCCCGCCGCGCTCGCCGTGCGGGCCCTGTGGGGTGCGGCGCGACGGCACGGGCGGGTCGCCGTCGGGCTGCTGGGCCTCGTCCTCGCCGGGCAGCTCGCCGTGCAGCTGGCCGTGGCGCACGGGCATGCGGACATCCAGGCCGAGGCCCGCGCCGACTGGCACCGGATCACCGCCGTGCTGCGCGAGGCGGGCGTCGGCCGGGGCTGCGTCCTGGACGGCAACAGCATGGTGATCCCCGTGGCGTACACGGCGGGCTGCTTCCCCGCGGCGCAGCGTCCGGGGCGGCCGCCGGACGCGTGGGTGCTGCGCCGCGCCGAACCGCCGTCCACGCCGGGCGAGTTGCGGGTGATCCCGGTGCCCGGTACGTACAACGCAGGCTGGCGAGTGGCGATTCCCCGGTGACTCGTGGGCGACGGGCGCCGTCCTTGCCGGGCGTCATCCTTGTCGGGCGTCGCCTTACCGGGCGTCGCCTTGCCGCCCGCTCCATGTAACCGCTATAACCGGTTACATGCCTCTCCAGTGGAAAATCGTCGTCGACTCCGCCGACCCGCATGCGCAGGCCGACTTCTGGGCGGCCGCGCTCGGTTACTCGGTCGAGGACAACAGTGCGCTGATCGAGCAGCTCCTCGGCGCCGGCGCCGTGCCCGCCGAGCTGGTCACCGAGCACCACGGCCGGCACGCGTGGCGCGGGGCCGCGGCGGCACGGCACCCGGACGACCCGTACGACGAGTCGAGCGGCGCGGGGCTCGGGCGGCGGCTGCTGTTCAACGAGGTGCCGGAGCCGAAGACCGGCAAGAACCGGGTCCACCTCGACCTGCACGTCGGCGCCGAGCAGCGCGCGGACGAGGTGGCGCGCCTCGAAGGGCTCGGCGCGCGCGTGGTGCGCGCGGTGGACGAGCCGGGCGGCAGCTGGGTGATCATGCAGGACCCGGAGGGCAATGAATTCTGCGTGGCCTGACGGGAGTTGAGAACGCCTCTGCTCAGAGGCCGACGCCCGGTATACGGAACAGACGGACCGGCATGCGCTCTTGACGTCGCGTCAAAGTGCGCCCACCATCAGGGCGCACGCACCACGCGCTGCGCGCGTGCGCCACCAGCACCCTGCGCCCCGCGCGCCCCGCGTGTCTCGTACGCCCCTCTGTTCCCGTACGGACCTCGGAGCCCCCCACATGAAGCTCTCCGCCCCGATACGCACCTCCCTCCTCACCCTCACCACCGCCGCGCTCGTCACCTCGGGCCTGCTCGTGATGCCCGCGGCCACCGCGGCGCCCACGCCCGAGCAGCCCGCGGCCGCCGCGGCGCCCGACATACCCGTCGCCGACGTCCAGGCGCACCTCGGCGAGCTCCAGTCGATCGCCGAGGCCAACGGCGGCAACCGCGCCCACGGCCGGCCCGGCTACAAGGCGTCCATCGACTACCTCAAGGGCAAGCTGGACGCCGCCGGATTCACCACCTCCGTCAAGGAGTTCACCTCCGGCGGCGCCACCGGCTACAACCTGGTCGCCGACTGGCCCGGCGGCGACGAGAACCAGGTCCTGATGGCCGGCGCCCACCTCGACAGCGTCGCCTCCGGGCCCGGCATCAACGACAACGGCTCGGGCTCCGCCGCCGTGCTGGAGACCGCGCTCGCCGTCTCCCGCGAACAGCTGGCGCCCGCGAAGCATCTGCGCTTCGCGTGGTGGGGCGCCGAGGAGCGGGGCCTGGCCGGCTCCCGCACCTACGTCAACTCGCTGTCCCAGACGGACCGTTCAAAGATCAGCGGCTACCTCAACTTCGACATGATCGGCTCGCCGAACCCGGGCTACTTCGTGTACGACGACGACCCGGCCATCGAGAAGGTCTTCAAGGACTACTTCGCCGGTCTCGGCGTACCCACGGAGATCGAGACCGAGGGCGACGGCCGCTCGGACCACGCCTCGTTCCTGGACGCCGGGATACCGGTGGGCGGCCTGTTCACCGGGGCCGGGAACACCATGTCGGGCGAGCAGGCGCAGAAGTGGGGCGGCACGGCGGGCGAGCCCTTCGACCGCTGCTACCACTCGGCCTGCGACACGACCGAGAACATCGACGAGACCGCCCTCGACCGCAACAGCGACGCCATCGCGCACGCGATCTGGGAGCTGTCGTCATGACCTCGGCACCCGCCATGACCTCGGCACCCGCCCGCGCCTCGCTCACGCGCCCGCGCCTCGCTCACGCGCTGATGTCCCTGCCCGCGAACCGGGCCCAGGCCGCCGAGCCGAACAACAGGGCGTAGAAACCCTGGAGTCGGAGGTTGGCGTACAGGTTGTCCCAGAGGACCGGTTCGCGCATCAGGTCGGCGAAGGACAGCCAGTGGTACGAGAAGAGGTACGGATGCACCGCGTCCAACTGCGGGATCGTGTTCAGGATCTGCACCGTGACGAGCAGTCCCACGGCGCCGGCCATGGCCGCGATCCCGCTGTTGGTCAGGGTGGACACGAACAGCCCGAGCGCGGCGAAGCCGGCCAGTGACGCCGCGACGGCCAGCGCGATCAGCAGCGCCCGCCACAAGCCCTCGGAGTATTCGATCGTCGTGCCGGAGATCGTGGTGAGCTCCCCTGCCGGGAACAGCAGCGCCCCCGTGACCAGGCCCGACACCGCCACCGTGAGGGTCGCGGCGAGGCAGAACGCCAGCGTGGACGCGTACTTGACGAGCAGCAGCCGTGTCCGGCCGACGGGCGCGACCAGCAGATAGCGCAGCGTGCCGGCGCTCGCCTCGCCCGCGACCGCGTCCCCCGCGACGACGCCGACCGTCAGCGGCAGGAAGAACGGCAGGGTCGCCGCGAGCGCGGTGAACACCAGGAACAGGCCGTTGTTGCTGATCTGCGCCATGAACGCCGGACCGCCCCCGCCCGCCGCCCCGGGTCCTCCGGCCGGTGAGCCGTCCCCCGTCTCGATCCGCACGACGACGCCGATCAGTACGGGCACGGCCGCGAGCACGCCGAGCAGGACGAGGGTGCGCAGGCGGCGGAAGGTGAGGCCCAGCTCGGAGCGGAGGAGGCCGAGCGTCGCGGCGGCGCGCGCTCCCGGTGGCCCTGCGAACGTGATGTCACCCTGTGACATCGAATCCCTCCCCCGTCAGCGCCACGAACGCGTCCTCCAGAGTGCCCCGTTCGAGCCCGAACGCGCGGACGCGGACGCCCGCGTGCACGAGGGCCGCGGTCAGCTCCGCCGGGTCCCGGTCGCCGGGCGGCGGCTCGCCCGTGACCCGGTCCTCGGCGACCGTCAGGTCCGTGACCCCGTACTCCTTCAGGACCCGCGCCGCATCGCCCGGGTCCGGTGTGGTGACCGCGATGCGCCCCTGCGCGCGGGCCGCCAGCTCCGCGACCGGGCCCTGGACGACCAGCCGCCCGCGGGCCATCACGGCGGCGTGCGTGCAGACCTGCTCGATCTCGTCGAGCAGGTGCGAGGAGAGGAAGACGGTGCTGCCGTCCTGTGCCAACTCCCGGATCAGCGCTCTGATCTCGCGCATCCCCTGCGGGTCGAGGCCGTTGGTCGGCTCGTCGAGTACGAGCAGCCGTCGCGGCCTGAGCAGCGCGGCCGCCAGACCGAGCCGCTGTTTCATGCCGAGCGAGTACGCCTTGGCCTTCTTCCCCGCCGCCGCGCCCAGGCCGACCCGCTCCAGGGCGGCGTCGACGCGGGCGGCGCGGGTGCGCGGGTCGGCGGTCGGGTCGGCCGCGTCGTACCGCAGCAGGTTGTCCCGGCCGGTGCGGAAGCCGTACGGGGCGGGGCCCTCGATGAGCGCGCCGACGTGCGGGAGGACGGTCCGCGCGGCCCGGGGCATGCGTCGGCCGAGGACGTGCGCCGTGCCGGAGGTCGGCTCGATCAGGCCCATCAGCATGCGGATGGTGGTGGTCTTCCCGGAGCCGTTGGGCCCGAGGAAGCCGAAGACGGCGCCGGCCGGGACGGCGAGGTCCAGGTGGTCCACGGCCAGTTGGCCGCCGCGGAAGCGCTTGGTCAGCCCCCGGGTCTCCACGGCCGCGTCGTCCATGCCTCTCCTCCTTCCCCTCCGCTTCCTCTCCCGTACCGCCTGCGGCGCGTTCCGTCCCCCGTGGACCCGGTGGCCCACGGGGGCGGAACCTTGCGGGTGCCGGTGCCGGTGCCGGTGCCGGTGCTACTGCTACTGCTACTGCTACTGCTACTGCTACTGCTACTGCTACTGCTGCGAGTTGGCCGCCTTCAGCAGCGTCGCCTTGTCCACGGCGCCGACGTAGACCTTGCCGTCGTCCGTCATCAGCGCGTTGACCAGGCGGGTGGAGAAGACCGTGCCGGAGCCGAACTTCCCGGTCACCTTGTCGCCGAAGGAGTCGAGCAACTGCCCTGCCTCGGGCGGGAGTTCACCCGACTTCGAGGACGGCACGCCGTCCTTCGCGCCGGTGTCGATGACGGCGACGGAGCTCCAGCCCTCGCCGATCACCTTCACACCCTCGGCGTTCTTGCCGTCCTTGTGGAGCTTGCCGCCGAACGGGAGCGCGTCGCCCTTCGGGCCCTTGGGCGCCTGCTTCTCCAGCTCGTCCGCCTCCGTGACCTTCGTGCCCTTGCCGGGCTTGAACTCGAAGGTGGACGCGGCCGGCTTCGCGAAGTCGACCTTGGTGAACCCGGCGTCGACCACCGGCTTGCCGCCGCTGCTCGGGCTGAGCGTGAACTTCAGCGGCACGCCGTTCTCCGCGTCCACCGCGATCCGGATCGAACCGACCGTGGAACCGGGGCCCTTGGGCTCGACGAGCAGCTGGTACGCGTCCCGTCCGGCGACGCTCGCCGTGCCGTCGACCGTCACGGAGGTGGTCTCGTCGGCCGCCTTCAGGACCTCGTCGGCGAGCTCCTTCGGCGTGGTCGGCATGCCCTCCGGAGCCTTGCCCTCGGGCTTCTCGCCCTTGCCCGCGTGCCCGTCCTTGCCCGCGTGCCCGTCCTCGGCGTGGAAGGCCTCGTCCGACTTGCTGTCGTACGCCCACACGTCGGAGCCGTTGCGGATGATGCTGTACTCCGCCGCGTCGTCCAGGATCGACAGCTTCTGCTTGTCCGGACCGTCGGCGGCGACGCGCAGCGTGTGCGTGCCGGACACCAGCTCCATCAGCTTCTCGTCCGGCGCCGCGGCCGAACCGCCCTCCCCGTCAACACCCTTGGGCGCGAACGAGGCGGCCGCGCCGGCGAGCGACGGCAGGCCGAGGTCGGTGCTGATCTTCATCTGGCCGGAGAGCTGCTGCTGGTCCGACGCCGCGATCTTCTCGATGAGTTGCTGCGCACTGATCTTCGGCAGATCCGGGTCGCCGGAGTCCGCGAGCGCCGGGACGAGCCCGATGGTCAACGCCGCGACGCCGGCCACCGCGACCGGAACCGCATAACGCGTCACCCTGCGACGGCCCGCGGACCTGTCCTCGTCCCCCTCGGTGCGCTGTGCCGATTCGTACGGTGCCATGTGTGCCCTACCTCCGTGTTCGGCGGCGGTCTTCCCTCTGCACTCGTCCACCCCGCGCCGCCATTCTCACCCGAATTGGTCAGGAGTGGTGCTGTGTCGTCGAGTTCGCGCCTCTACGTCGACCTCGTGCACCTCTATACGACCAAATCGCCCGGCCGGAAGCGTCAGCCCCGGGATGCAACCTGATGTACGCCCAGGGGATGACATACGACGGCGGCGCCTCCCCCGTCCCGTAGGGGAAGCGCCGCCGTCGAAGGAAGGTTCGTCGGCCTCGGCAGCCCGGTCCGTGCGTCACCTCGTTCAAGCCTCGGCCCGCGCGGTGCACCACCGCGTTCAAGCCTCGGCCCGCGCGGTGCACCACCGCGTTCAAGCCTCAGCCCGCGCGGTGCACCACCGCGTTCAAGCCTCAGCCCGCGCGGTGCACCACCGCGTCGCACAGCTCCACCAGGGCCGCCTTCGCGCCGCACTCCGGGAGCGGGGCGAGCGTCGCGCGCGCGTCCTCCGCGTACCGGATCGTGTCCCGGCGGGCCTGCTCCAGGGCCGGGTGGGCGCGCAGTCCGGCCAGCGCCTCGGCGTGCCGGGCGTCGTCCGTGAGGTCGCCGTCGAGCAGCCGGCACAGCGCGACGTCCTCGGCCGCGCCGTCCCGGGCGGCCTGGGCGCGCAGGTGCAGCACCGGCAGCGTGGGGATGCCCTCGCGCAGGTCGGTGCCGGGGGTCTTGCCGGACTCGTGCGCGTCGGAGGCGATGTCGAGCACGTCGTCCGCCAGTTGGAAGGCGGTGCCGAGGCGTTCGCCGTACTGCGTCAGGACGTCCACGACCGTCTCGTCGGCGCCCGACATCATCGCGCCGAAGCGGCCCGCGACCGCGATCAGGGAGCCGGTCTTGCCGCTGATCACGTCGAGGTAGTGCTCGACCGGGTCACGGCCGTCGCGCGGGCCCGCGGTCTCCAGGATCTGGCCGGTGACCAGGCGCTCGAAGGCCTCGGCCTGGATCCGGACGGCCTCGGGGCCGAGGTCGGCGAGGATGTGCGAGGCGCGGGCGAACAGGAAGTCCCCGGTGAGGACCGCAACCGAGTTGCCCCAGCGGGCGTTGGCGCTGGCCACGCCGCGGCGCACGTCCGCCTCGTCCATCACGTCGTCGTGGTAGAGCGTCGCGAGGTGCGTGAGCTCCACGACCACCGCGGACGGCACCACGCCGGGTGCGTACGGGTCACCGAACTGGGCGGCGAGCATGCCGAGCAGCGGCCGGAACCGCTTGCCGCCCGCCCGCACCAGGTGCTGCGCGGCCTCCGTGATGAACGGGACCTCGCTCTTGGTGGCCTCGATGAGACCTTCCTCGACAGCAGCCAATCCGGCCTGGACATCGGCTTCCAGAGCCTGGTCCCGCACGCTCAGCCCGAACGGCCCGACGACGGTCACGAGGGGTTCTCCTGTCTGCTGACGATCACAAGTCGATCCACGGTCGATCCACAGTCGGTGCACGATCGATGCACGGTCGATCACACGCTCGGTGACACAGTTTGCCGATGTGTCGCTGCCATCACTCAAGTCAGCGTATCCGGTCGCGTTTCGATCACTGCGGGCCCCCGCCCGACCAGCACGCGATCCCCGCACTTCCCCGGACCCGTCCCAGCCACCCTGTGCGTCACACCCGGTCACGGTCCGGGTACGCGGCGCAGACCGGGCGAAGGTATGTTCGTGATCAAGCAGTTCAGTGATTTTCGGCCACTGGCCATTTTCCGTTGCCCTGCCCGTGTCCGACGCCCCCTACCCACGGAGTTCGCGCCTTGTCCCCCAACCCGCCGCAACGGACCGCGGACACCGAACCGCAGCCCGGCGACGACCGGGCCTTCTTCGGGCAGCCGCGCGGCCTGCTCACCCTCTCCGGCCTCGAAGTCTGGGAGCGGTTCTCGTTCCTCGGCATGCAGGCCATCCTCGTCCTGTACTTCGCCGACTCCGTGGCCGACGAGGGCCTCGGCATGGACCCCGGAACGGCCGCCTCCGTCTCCGCCGCGTACGGCACGCTCGTCTATCTCGTCTCGGTCGCCGGCGGCTGGCTCGCCGACCGGATCCTCGGCTCGTACCGCGCGGTCCTGTGGGGTGGCATCCTCATCGCCTGCGGCCACTACTCCATGGCCGTGCCCACCGCCACCATGACCTGGGTCGGGCTCGGCCTGATCAGCGCCGGCACGGGCCTGCTCAAGCCCAACGTCGCCAGCATGGTCGGCAAGCTGTACGGCACCGAGGACGACCGCCGCGACGCCGGCTTCGCCCTCTACTACATGGGCATCAACATCGGCGCCTTCCTCGGCCCGCTGATCACCGGCTGGCTCGGCGAGCACCAGGGCTGGCACTGGGGCTTCTCCGCCGCCGCGATCGGCATGACGCTCGGCCTGATCCAGTACGTGGCCGGCCGCCGCCATCTCGCCGGGCGCAGGGCCGCCGCGGAGTATGCCCTTCCGCCGCAGGCGATGCGGCGCGCGGTGCTTCTCATCGTGGTCGGCCTGGCCGGCTTCGCGCTGCTCGGGGGCGTCCTCTCGGCCGTCGGCTGGCTCACCATGGAGCGCTTCGTCGACCTGCTCACGCTGATCTCGGTGATCGCGCCGGTCGTCTACTTCGTATGGATGTTCCGCAGCCCCCGGGTCACCACCGAGGAACGCGGCCGACTCCGCCCGTACATCGTGCTGTTCCTCGCCTCGGTGGCGTTCAACTTCATCCTTTTCCAGGCGTACTCGACGATGATGCTGCTCGCGTCGACCAACGCCCGCACCGAGATCCTCGGCTTCCACTTCCCGGCCGGCTGGTACGCCTCCGCCCTCGGCGCCTTCGAGGTGGCGCTCGCGCCCGTCGTCGCGGCGGCCTGGGCGCGGATGGGCCACAAGCAGCCGCACGCCTCCAACAAGATCGCCTTCGGCGTGATCCTCGGCGGCCTCTCGTTCCTCCTGATGGTGCTGCCCACCTCCGGCCACGAGGACGACACGTACAGGATGGCCGCCTGGTGGATCGTCGGCTCCTACCTGCTGCTCGGCCTCGGCGACATCCTTCTGGAGACCTCCGGGATGTCGGCCACCACCAAGCTCGCCCCCAAGGCCTTCGCCAGCCAGACCATGGCCCTCTGGTTCCTCTCCCTGGCCCTCGCCAACGGCATCCAGGCGCAGGTCGTGAAGGTCTACGGGGAGGTCTCGAACCCCGTGTACTTCGGCCTCAACGGCGCCGTCGCCGTGGTCGTCGGCATCGCCGTCATCGCCGCCGCGCCCTGGCTGCGGCGCACCATGCACCCCGTCCACTGAGCCCTTCGAGCCCTGTTCCGAGCCCTGTGAGGGGCTCGCCCCCGAGGTTGATCCGCCATGCAGATCCGCACAGAGTTCCCGTACGAGACCATCCGCGAGGACATCCGCATCCCGTTGCCTGGGGGTACCGCCCACGCTATTGGCAGTGAGGGAGAGACTTGGCTGTACGCACGCGTGTGGCGGCCGGTCACCGACGAGCCCGTACCCGTGCTCCTTGAGTACCTGCCGTACCGCCTCAGTGACTGGACCGCGCCGCGCGACTGGCAGCGGCACCCCTGGTACGCGGGCCACGGCTACGCGTCCGTGCGCGTGGACGTGCGCGGGCACGGCAACTCGGAGGGGCTGCCCGGCGACGAGTACTCGGCGACCGAGCTCGCCGACGGCGTCGCCGTGGTCGAATGGCTCGCCGCACAGCCCTGGTCCACGGGCAAGGTCGGCATGTTCGGCATCTCCTGGGGCGGCTTCAACTCCCTGCAGATCGCGGCCCTCGCGCCCGAGCCGCTGAAGGCCATCGTCACGGTCTGCTCGACGGACGACCGCTACGACAACGACGTGCACTACATGGGTGGTTCCGTCCTCGCCGTCGACATGCACGCCTGGGCCTCGACCATGCTGGCCTTCGTCTCCCGCCCGCCGGACCCTCAGTTCGTCGGCGACGACTGGCGCGCGATGTGGCTGCGCCGCCTGGAGTCGGTGGATCCGTTCATCCACACCTGGCTGCACCACCAGACCCGCGACGCCTACTGGCAGCACGGCAGCGTCTGTGAGGACTACTCCTCGGTCAAGGCCGCCGTCCTCGCCGTCGGCGGCTGGCACGACCCGTACCGCGACACGGTCCTGCGCCTCGTCGAGCACCTGCCGGGCCCGGCGAAGGGGTTGATCGGCCCCTGGTCCCACCAGTACCCGGACCGCGGCCTGCCGCCGGGTCCCGCGATCGGGTTCCTGCAGGAGACGCTGCGGTGGTGGGACCACTGGCTCAAGGGGGCGCCTGAGCCTTCGGGGACGGGGACGGGGACGGGCGGTGCGGTGGGCGGTTCCGGTTCTGGGTCCGGGGCCGGTGCGGTGGGCGGTTCCGGGTCCGGTTCCGGTTCCGGGGCCGAGCCTGGTGCAGTGGGCAGTTCCGGTTCCGGTTCCGGTTCCGGTTCCGGCGCGGTGGGCGGTTCCGGTGGGGTCATGGACGAGCCGTTGCTGCGGGCCTGGATCAGCGAGTCGCATCCGCCGGCCACGGTGTACGAGGAGCTGCCGGGCCGCTGGGTGGGCGCGGCGCAGTGGCCGTCGCCGCAGGTCACACCCGTGACGTACACCTTCGCCGGTGACCCGCGGCCGGTTCGCTCGCCACAGCAGACCGGCCTCGACGCGGGCCGCTTCTTTCCCTTCGGCAACGACGCCGACCTGCCGCCCGACCAGCGGGACGAGGACGCGAAGTCGGTGTGCTTCGAGTTCGAGGTGCCCGAGCGGCTCGAAATCCTCGGCCGGGCACGGGTCAACCTCCGGCTGTCCCTCGACACCCCGCGCGGCCAGGCCGTCGCGCGGCTCTGCGACGTGGCGCCGGACGGCTCGTCCACGCTCGTCACCCGCGGGGTGCTCAACCTGTCGGCGCGGCACGGGCGGGACCGGATCGAGCCCTGGCAGCCCGGCACCACGCAGGACGTGACGTTCGAGCTCAACGGCATCGGGCACGCCTTCCCCGCCGGCCACCGGATCCGGCTCGCCGTCTCCTCCGCGTACTGGCCGTGGATCTGGCCGCAGCCCGGCTCCGAGGACGGCTTCACCCTCGACCCCTCGGGCAGCTCCCTCGAACTCCCCGTCTGGACGGGCGGCTTGAGTGAACCGCCGCACGTCTGCGACCAGCCCGAGCAGTCCGAGCCGCTCGGAGTCGTCCAGCCGGAGACCCTGGAGGAGCCGCGTCCGGAACGCCTCGTCGTACGCGATGTCGCCCGCGGCACCTGGCGCCTGGAGGTCGACCCTCGCTACGGCGGCACCCGGATCTACCCGGACGGCCTGGAGTTCAGCGAGGACGCCCTGGAGACGTACGAGATCGACGAGCGGGACCCGCTGAGCGCCCGCACCCACTCCGACTGGTCGATCCGCCTGCACCGGCCCGAACTCGGCTGGGACGCAAGGGTCGAGACCCACTCCACGATCAGCTGCGACGCGGACGACTTCCTCACGTCCAACGAGGTGATCTGCCGCGAGGGCGACGAGGTCGTCTTCCACCGCACCTGGGAGAAGCGCATCCCCCGAACGGCGGGGTGAGGCCGAGGGGGCCGGGGAGGCCGCGGTAGCCGAGGTGGCCACGGAGGCCGGGGAAGCCACGGAGGCCGCGGCAGCCGCCGAGGCCGGGGAAGCCACGGAGGCCGAGAGGGCCGCAGAGGCCGGGGAGAGCGACCGGTCCGGGGACAGCGGGGGTCGCGGGACCGGCGGCAAACACAGGACCAGCGGGGAGCACCGGGACGCCGGTCCCCACACTCCTGGGCCCCCGCTCCTCAGCCGTCCTGCCCGAACAGCCGCTCCAGAACGACCGCCACCCCGTCCTCCTCGTTCGACGACGTCACCTCGTCCGCCACCGCCTTCAACTCCTCGTGGGCGTTGGCCATCGCCACCCCGTGCCCGGACCAGCGGAACATCGGTAGGTCGTTGGGCATGTCCCCGAACGTGATCGTGGCCGCCGCCGGGACGCCCCACATCTCGGCGGCCAGGGCCAGCCCGGTCGCCTTCGTCACGCCGAGCGGCTGCAGCTCCACCGTCCCGGGCCCCGCCATCGTCATCGTCACCAGACCGTCCGTGACCTCCCGCGCCACCTGCACCAACTCGTCGTCGCCCAGCCAGGGATGGCGCACCAGGACCTTGTTGATCGGCTCGTCCCACAGCGCCGCCCGCAGGCCGACCCGGACAGCGGGCAGCGTCGGATGCGACGGCTCGTACCCCGGCTCCATGAGCATCAGGCCGTCCATGCCGTCCTGGTTGACCGCCGCGAAGACCTCGCCGACCTCCGCCTCGATCTTCCCAAGCGCCACCTCCGCGATCTCCCGGTCCAGCGTCAGCGCACTCACCAAGCGGCCCGCGCCCGCGTCGAAGACCTGCGCGCCCTGCCCGCAGACGGCAAGCCCGCGGTAGTCGATCTCCATCAGCAGGTGCCGGACCTGGGGCGCCGGGCGCCCGGTGACCACGACGTGCCGCGCACTGGCCGCGGAAACCCTCGTGAGCGCGGCCCGCGAACGCGCGGAGACGGTGTCGCCACGGCGCAACAGGGTGCCGTCGAGGTCGGTGGCGACCAGCGAGAAGGGGGGTGCGGAGAGCATGGCCACACAATAGAGAGACCCCAACAAACCACACAAAAGACGACGTTGACCTATCTTCATGCACTGCCGCCATGGGCATCCTCCGACGTAACGTGTGATCAACCCGATGCAGGAAAGTGAGGCACGCGACCCATGCCCGAGCAGAGCCCGCTCGACCTCCCCGAAGGCGACCCCTTCGGCCCGCACAACCTTCCGTACGGCGTCTTCTCCCTCCCCGGCTCCCTTGCCGGCTCCCCGGACAGCGGCGAGCACCGCAGGGTCGGTGTCCGCCTCGGCTCCCATGTGCTCGACGCCGGCGCCGCCGCGCACGCCCTGGGCTCTCCGTACGCCTCACTGCTCGGCAAGCCGACACTGAACCCGCTGCTCGCGGCCGGCCCGCAGGCCTGGAGCGATGTGCGCCGCGCGCTCACGGCCTGGGTGACGGTGCCCTCCCACCAGGAGGCCGTGCGCCCGTTCTTCCACCCCCTGGCGGACGTCACCCTGCACCTGCCGTTCGACGTCGCCGACTACGTCGACTTCTACGCCAGCGAGCACCACGCCACGAACCTCGGCCGCCTCTTCCGCCCCGACTCCGAGCCGCTGCTGCCCAACTGGAAGCATCTGCCGGTCGGTTACCACGGCCGGGCCGGTACCGTCGTGGTCTCCGGCACCGAGGTGATCCGCCCCAGCGGCCAGCGCAAGGCCCCCTCCGCCGCCGAACCGTCCTTCGGCCCTTCCGCCAAGCTCGACATCGAGGCCGAGGTCGGCTTCGTGGTGGGCGCACCCTCCGAGCTCGGCAGCGCCGTCCCGCTGTCCTCCTTCCGTGACCACGTCTTCGGCCTGTGCCTGCTCAACGACTGGTCCGCCCGTGACATCCAGCCCTGGGAGTACGTCCCCCTCGGCCCGTTCGTCGCGAAGTCCTTCGCCACCTCCGTCTCCGCCTGGATCACCCCCCTCGAAGCCCTGGACCACGCCCGCGTCGCCCCGCCCGCCCGCGACGTCGCCGTGCTGCCGTACCTGGACGACTCCGCGGAGGACGAGCCCGGCGGCTACGACCTGCGGATCACCGTCTCCCTCAACGGCGAGGTGATCTCCGAGCCGCCGTTCGCCTCGATGTACTGGACGGGCGCCCAGATGCTGACCCATATGACCGTCGGCGGCGCCTCCCTGCGCACCGGCGACCTCTACGGCTCCGGCACCATCAGCGGCACCGAGACCCACCAGCGGGGCTCCCTGATCGAGCTCACCTGGAACGGCGCCGAACCCCTCGAACTCCCCACCGGCAAGCGGACGTTCCTGGAGGACGGCGACGAGATCACCCTCACCGCCTGGGCCCCCGGCCCTGACGGCAGCCGTGTCGGCCTCGGCGAGGTGACCGGCCGCATCGCCCCGGCCCGCACCACGGACTGACCGCGCCTCGCATCCCGTGGGCCGGACCGCCACCCGGCGGGCCGGCCCACCGCGCGCTCACCCCTCGAAGCCCTCCAGGACTCCCAGCACGCCCTCACCCCAGGTGGCCAGCTTCTTCTCGCCCACTCCGCCGATGGCTGCCAGCTCCGTCACGGAGGCGGGCCGGGCCAGGGCGATCTCGCGCAGCGTCGCGTCGTGGAAGATCACATATGCGGGCACTCCCTGCTCCCTGGCCTGCTCGGCCCGCCAGGCACGCAGCGCCTCGAAGAGCGGCAGCGCCTCCTCCGGAAGGTCGACCGGGGCCTTGCTCTTCCGCTCGCCCTTGGCCCCGCCGGCCGAGCCACGCGCGGCGAGTTTCTTCGGCTCCTTGCGCAGCAGCACCTCCCGCTGTCTGCCGAGGACGGCGCCGCTGCCCTCGGTCAGCACCAGCGTGCTGTACTCCCCCTCCACCGCGAGCAGCCCCTGGGCCAGCAACTGCCGTACCACGCTCCGCCATTCGGCCTCCGACAGGTCCTCCCCGATCCCGAAGACCGACAGCTGGTCGTGGTCGAAGCGGATCACCTTGGCGGTCTTGCGGCCGAGCAGGATGTCGACGATCTGGCCCACGCCGAACTTCTGCCGCCGCTCCCGGTCGAGGCGCACGACCGCCGACAGCACCTTCTGGGCCGCGACCGTGCCGTCCCAGGTCTCCGGCGCCGTCAGGCATGTGTCGCAGTTGCCGCAGCCCTGGCCGTTCGGCTCCTGGCCGAAGTAGGCGAGGAGTTGGGCCCGTCGGCACTGGACGGTCTCGCAGAGCGCGAGCATCGAGTCCAGGTGCGCGGCCGCCCGGCGCCGGAACGCCTCGTCGCCCTCGCCGGACTGGATGAGCTTGCGCTGCTGCACCACGTCGTTGAGTCCGTATGCCATCCAGGCCGTGGAGGGCTGTCCGTCCCGGCCTGCGCGGCCCGTCTCCTGGTAGTACCCCTCCACCGACTTGGGCAGGTCGAGGTGGGCCACGAAGCGGACGTCCGGCTTGTCGATGCCCATGCCGAAGGCGATGGTCGCCACCACCACCAGGCCGTCCTCGCGCAAGAAACGGGCCTGGTGCGCCGCGCGCGTGCCGGCGTCGAGCCCCGCGTGGTACGGCACCGCCTCGATGCCGTTGCGGCAGAGGAATTCGGCGGTCTTCTCCACGGAGTTGCGCGAGAGGCAGTAGACGATGCCTGCGTCGGAGGGGTGCTCCTCGCGCAGGAAGCGCAGCAGCTGCTTCTTCGGCTCGTCCTTCGGGATGACGCGGTACTGGATGTTGGGCCGGTCGAAGCTGGCCTCGAAGTGGCGGGCCTGCGGCATGGCGAGGCGTTCGGTGATCTCGCGGTGGGTGGCCCGCGTCGCCGTGGCCGTCAACGCGATCCGGGGGACCTCGGGCCAGCGCTGCCCGAGCAGCGAGAGCGACAGGTAGTCGGGCCGGAAGTCGTGGCCCCACTGGGCGACGCAGTGCGCCTCGTCGATCGCGAAGACGGAGATCTTGGCGCGCTCGATCAGGTCGAGCGTGGCGTCCAGGCGCAGCCGCTCCGGCGCGAGATACAGCAGGTCGAGCTCGCCGGCCAGCAGCTCGGCCTCGACCAGGCGGCGCTCCTCGAAGTCCTGCGTGGAGTTGATGAACCCGGCCCGCACGCCGAGCGCCCGCAGCGCGTCCACCTGGTCCTGCATCAGAGCGATCAGCGGCGAGACCACGACGCCCGTGCCGGGCCTGACCAGGGCCGGGATCTGGTAGCAGAGCGACTTGCCGCCGCCCGTGGGCATGAGTACGACGGCGTCCCCACCGGCGACGACATGCTCGATGACCGCCTCCTGCTCGCCGCGGAAGCTGTCGTACCCGAAGACGCGGTGGAGCGTGCTCAGGGCGTCGCTCGGCGTCACACCGGCTCGGGTCTCTTCCCCGGCCAGGCCGGTCTCGGTCCGGCCTTGTTCCCCGGCCACGTCCATCACCACGGTCCCGTTCATCGTCTGTCCCCCCGTACGCCGTCCTTCGACCACGACAGCCACGATAGGCCGCCCCGCCGACAGTCCGGAAAAGTTATCCACAGGCTGGGGGTGCCGGTAGGAAGAGTTGGTGCCCGGTCCCTCCGAAGAGGTACCGGGCACCGCAAACCATCCGCCCCGCCCGGACACCTCGCCACCCGGACGGCCATCGGCTCAGCGGACGAAGACCCCCGCCTGACCGGCCAGGTCGAGGAAGTACTGCGGCGCCACGCCGAGCACCAGCGTGACCGCCACGCCCACCCCGATCGCCGTCGTCGTCAGCGGCGAGGGCACCGCGACCGTCGGCCCCTCGGGCTTCGGCTCGCTGAAGAACATGAGGACGATCACACGGATGTAGAAGAAGGCCGCGATCGCCGACGAGATCACACCGATCACGACGAGCGCGCCCGCCCCGCCCTCGGCCGCCGCCTTGAACACCGCGAACTTGCCGGAGAACCCGGAGGTCAGCGGAATGCCCGCGAAGGCGAGCAGGAACACCGCGAAGACCGCCGCGACCAGCGGCGAACGCCGTCCGAGGCCGGCCCACTTGGACAGGTGCGTGGCCTCGCCGCCGGCGTCCCGCACCAGCGTGACCACGGAGAAGGCGCCGATCGTCACGAAGGAGTACGCGCCCAGATAGAACAGCACCGAGGAGATACCGTCCGGCGTCGCCGCGATGACACCGGCGAGGATGAAGCCGGAGTGCGCGATCGACGAGTACGCGAGGAGCCGCTTGATGTCGGTCTGCGTGATCGCGACGATCGCGCCGATCAGCATCGTGACGATCGCGACGCCCCACATCACCGGCCGCCAGTCCCAGCGCAGGCCCGGAAGCACCACGTAGAGCAGCCGGAGCAGCGCGCCGAACGCCGCGACCTTGGTGGCGGCCGCCATGAAGCCGGTGACCGGGGTCGGAGCGCCCTGGTAGACGTCGGGCGTCCACATGTGGAACGGCACGGCGCCGACCTTGAAGAGCAGGCCCATGAGGATCATGGCGCCGCCGACGAGGAGCAGCGCGTCGTTCCCCATGGTGTCGGCGAGGGCCGGGTCGATGCTCTGCACGGTGCCGTCGACCACGTCGGCGATCCCGGCGTACGAGACGGTGCCCGCGTAGCCGTACAGGAGGGCGATGCCGAAGAGCAGGAACGCCGAGGAGAAGGCACCGAGCAGGAAGTACTTGACCGCGGCCTCCTGCGACATGAGGCGCTTGCGGCGGGCGAGCGCACACAGCAGGTAGAGCGGCAGCGAGAAGACCTCCAGGGCGATGAACAGCGTCAGGAGGTCGTTCGCCGCGGGGAAGACCAGCATGCCGCCGATCGCGAACAGTGCGAGCGGGAACACTTCGGTCGTGGTGAACCCGGCCTTGACGGCGGCCTTTTCACCGTCGCTGCCCGGCACCGACCCGGCCTGTGCCGTGAAGGAGTCGACGCGGTTTCCGTGCGCCTCGGGGTCGAGGCGGCGCTCGGCGAAGGTGAAGACGGCGACGAGCCCGGTGAGCAGGATCGTGCCCTGCAGGAACAGGGCCGGTCCGTCGACGGCGATCGCGCCCATGGCGGCGATCTGCGCCTCCGTGGAGGCGTGCCCGCCCGCCGCGAGCCCGATCACGGCGGCGAACGCGGCCACCAGGGCGACCACGGTCACGAACATCTGCGCGTAATAGCGGACTTTCCGGCCGACGAACGCTTCGACGACGATGCCCACCACGGCCGCGCCGATCACGATCAGCGTGGGCAGAAGCTGGGCGTACTCGATGGTCGGGGCGTCGATCTTCTGGATCGGCGCCGCCGTTGTCCACAGGCTGTGGACGGCTGATGCGCTCACTTGGCCGCCTCCACCTCGGGCTTGGGGTCCTTCTTCTGTACGTCGGACAGGGTGTGGCCGACCGCCGGGTTCACCAGGTCGGTGACCGGCTTCGGGTAGACACCGAGGAAGATCAGCAAGGCGATCAGCGGGGCGACTACGACGAGTTCACGCACCCGCAGGTCCGGCATCTTGGCGACTTCGAGCTTGACCGGGCCCGTCATCGTCCGCTGGTACAGGACGAGGGTGTAGAGCGCGGCGAGCACGATGCCGAAGGTGGCGATGATGCCGACCACCGGATAGCGCGTGAATGTGCCGACCAGGACCAGGAATTCACTCACGAAGGGCGCGAGTCCCGGCAGCGAGAGGGTGGCCAGCGAGCCGATCAGGAATGTCCCGGCGAGCACCGGCGCGACCTTCTGCACCCCGCCGAAGTCCGCGATGAGCCGCGAGCCGCGACGCGAGATCAGGAAGCCGGCCACCAGCATCAGCGCGGCGGTGGAAATGCCGTGGTTGATCATGTAGAGCGTCGCGCCGCTCTGACCCTGCGAGGTCATCGCGAAGATGCCCATGATGATGAAGCCGAAGTGCGAGATCGACGCGTACGCCACCAGACGCTTGATGTCGCGCTGGCCGACGGCGAGCAGCGCACCGTAGACGATCGAGATCAGCGCGAGCACCAGGATCACCGGCGTCGCCCACTTCGAGGCCTCCGGGAACAGCTGGAGGCAGAAGCGGAGCATCGCGAACGTGCCGACCTTGTCGACGACCGCGGTGATCAGCACGGCGACGGGGGCGGTGGCCTCACCCATGGCGTTGGGCAGCCAGGTGTGCAGCGGCCACAGCGGCGCCTTCACCGCGAAGGCGAAGAAGAAGCCGAGGAACAGCAGCCGCTCGGTGTTGGTCGCCATCTCCAGCTCGCCGCTCGCACGCGCGGCGGCGATCTCCTGGAGCGAGAAGTTCCCGGCGACCACATAGAGGCCGATGACCGCGGCCAGCATGATCAGGCCGCCGACCAGGTTGTAGAGCAGGAACTTCACTGCCGCGTAACTGCGTTGGGCGGCGGCCTTCTCGTCGCTGCCCCCCGCCGCGTCAGCGGCCGGTTGAGTAGCAGCTGCGCGGTCTCCGAAGCCGCCGATGAGGAAGTACATCGGGATGAGCATGGCTTCGAAGAGGACGTAGAAGAGGAAGACGTCGGTGGCCTCGAAGGAGAGGATCACCATCGCCTCGACCATCAGGATCAGGGCGAAGAAGCCCTGAGTCGGGCGCCACCTCTTGGAATCGGTTTCGTACGGGTCGGCGTCATGCCAGCCCGCAAGGATGATGAACGGGATCAGCAGCGCGGTCAGGCCGATCAGGGCGACACCGATGCCGTCGACCCCAAGTTCGTACCGCACGCCGAAGTCCGCGATCCACGCGTGCGACTCGGTGAGTTGGTAGCGGTCGCCGCCCGGGTCGAAGCGGGCGCCGACCACGCCCGCGAGGAGCAGCGTGGCGAGCGAGAAGAGCAGCGCCAGCCACTTGGCGGCGGTGCGCCGCGCGGAGGGCACGGCGGCGGTGACGATCGCACCGATCGCCGGCACCGCGGCCGTCGCTGTCAGCAGAGGAAAGGACATCGTGATCAGACCGCCCTCATCAGCAGGGTCGCGGCGATGAGGATCGCCGTACCGCCGAACATCGAGACCGCGTAGGAACGGGCGAAGCCGTTCTGCAGCTTGCGCATCCGGCCGGAGAGTCCGCCGAAGCCCGCCGCCGTGCCGTTGACGACGCCGTCGACCATGGTGTGGTCGACGTACACAAGGGAGCGGGTGAGGTGCTCGCCGCCGCGGACCAGGACCACATGGTTGAAGTCGTCCTGCAGCAGGTCACGGCGGGCCGCCCGGGTGAGCAGCGAGCCGCGCGGTGCGGTGACCGGGACCGGCTTGCGGCCGTACATCACGTACGCCAGGGCGGCGCCCAGGAGCAGCACCACGACCGTGGAGGCCGTGATCGCCGGGACGCTGATCACCGGGTGCGGGTGCTCGAACTGCGTGACCGGCTCCAGCCACTTCACGAACGACTCGTTGAGCGAGAAGAGCCCGCCCGCGAAGACCGAGCCGAAGGCGAGGACGATCATCGGGATCGTCATCGACTTGGGCGACTCGTGCGGATGCGGTTCGTTGCCGTCGGCGTCCGGCTGCCAGCGCTTCTCGCCGAAGAACGTCATGATCATCACGCGCGTCATGTAGAAGGCCGTGATGCCCGCTCCCAGGAGGGCGACGCCGCCGAAGATCCAGCCGCGGATCCCGTCGTCGTACGCGAACGCCGCCTCGATGATCTTGTCCTTGGACCAGAAGCCGGACAGACCCGGGAAGCCGATGATCGCGAGATAACCGAGACCGAACGTCACGAACGTGACCGGCATGTACTTGCGGAGGCCGCCGTACTTGCGCATGTCGACCTCGTCGTTCATGCCGTGCATGACCGAGCCGGCGCCGAGGAAGAGCCCGGCCTTGAAGAAGCCGTGCGTCACCAGGTGCATGATCGCGAAGGCGTACCCGATGGGGCCGAGGCCCGCCGCCAGGATCATGTAGCCGATCTGCGACATCGTCGAACCCGCGAGGGCCTTCTTGATGTCGTCCTTCGCGCAACCGACGATCGCACCGAACAGGAGCGTGACCGCGCCAACGATCACGACCGCCAACTGCGCGTCCGGGGCGGCGTTGAAGATCGCCCCCGACCGGGTGATGAGGTACACGCCCGCCGTGACCATCGTGGCCGCGTGGATCAGGGCCGAGACCGGAGTCGGGCCCTCCATCGCGTCACCGAGCCAGGACTGCAGCGGCACCTGGGCCGACTTTCCGCACGCGGCGAGCAGCAGCAGCAGGCCGATCGCGGTGAGCATCCCCTCGCTCGTGTCAGCGGTCGATTCGAGGACCGGGCCGAAGGCGAACGTGCCGAACGTCGTGAACATCAGCATGATCGCGATCGACAGGCCCATGTCACCGACGCGGTTGACCAGGAAGGCTTTCTTGGCCGCCGTGGCCGCGCTGGGCTTGTGCTGCCAGAACCCGATGAGCAGGTACGACGCCAGACCGACGCCCTCCCAACCCACGTAAAGCAGCAGGTAGTTGTCGGCGATGACGAGGAGCAGCATCGCCGCGAGGAACAGGTTCAGATAGCCGAAGAAGCGGCGCCTGCGCTCGTCGTGCTCCATGTACCCGATCGAGTAGACGTGGATCAGGGAGCCCACGCCGGTGATCAGGAGCACGAACGTCATCGACAGCTGGTCCAGCTGGAAGGCGACGTCCGCCTGGAAGCCCTCGACCGGGATCCAGCTGAACAGCGACTGGTGCAGGGCGCGGTGCTCCGCGTCCTTGCCCAGCATGTCGGTGAAGAGCAGCACACCGACGGCGAACGAGACGACCGCGAGCAGTGTGCCGATCCAGTGGCCGCCGCGGTCCAACCGCCGCCCGCCGCAGAGCAGTACGGCCGCTCCGAGCAGTGGCGCCGCGACGAGCAGCGCAATCAGGTTCTCCACGATTCCTCCTGCCCCTCAGAGCTTCATCAGGCTGGCGTCGTCGACCGAGGCCGAGTGGCGGGAACGGAACAGGGACACGATGATCGCGAGCCCGACCACGACCTCGGCGGCGGCGACGACCATCGTGAAGAACGCGATGATCTGGCCGTCGAGGTTGCCGTGCATCCGGGAGAACGTCACGAGCGCGAGGTTGCAGGCGTTGAGCATCAGCTCGATGCACATGAACACCACGATGGCGTTCCGCCTGATCAGCACGCCCGTGGAGCCGATCGCGAACAACAGGGCCGCTAGGTAGAGGTAGTTGACGGGACTCACTTCGCGGCCTCCTTCTTGTCGCCCGAGGCCGCGTCGTCGGTCGACGACGCGGCGCCGCCGCTCCTGCCGAGCCGCTCGTCGGAGCGCTGCTCCAGGGCCTGCAGATCGTTCAGGGCCTCGCTGGACACGTCCCGGATCTGGCCGCGGTCGCGCAGCGTCTTGCTGACCGTGAGCTCCGAGGGGGTGCCGTCCGGCAGCAGGCCCGCGATGTCCACGGCGTTGTGCCGCGCGTACACACCCGGGGCGGGCAGCGGCGGGAGGTGCTTGCCCTCGCGCACCCGCTCCTCCGCCAGCTCGCGCTGCGTCTTGGCGCGCTCGGTGCGCTCGCGGTGCGTGAGCACCATGGCGCCGACCGCTGCCGTGATGAGCAGCGCGCCGGTGATCTCGAAGGCGAAGACGTACTTGGTGAAGATGAGGGCCGCCAACCCCTCCACGTTCCCACCGGCGTTGGCCTGGGCCAGGCCGTTGAACTCCTTCAGGGAGGCGTTCCCGATGCCGCCGACGAGCAGCACCGCGAAGCCCAGACCACAGAGCGCGGCCAGCCAGCGCTGGCCCTTGATGGTCTCCTTCAGGGAGTCCGCGGCCGTCACGCCGACCAGCATGACCACGAAGAGGAACAGCATCATGATCGCGCCGGTGTAGACGACGACCTGCACGATGCCCAGGAAGTAGGCGCCGTTGGCCAGGTAGAAGACCGCCAGAATGATCATGGTGCCGGCCAGGCAGAGCGCGCTGTGCACGGCCTTCTTCATCAGGACGGTGCACAGGGCGCCGATCACCGCGACGGTGCCGAGGACCCAGAACTGGAACGCCTCGCCGGTGGAGGTGGCGTAGGCGGCGAGCGTGCTCATCGGCCGACCACCTTCTTCGACGCAGGCTCGTCGGGGCCGAAGGTCGACTCCGCCTCCTGCACCACCTCGCCCTTGGAGTGGGCGACTTGGGGCTCGGTGCCGGGCGCCGCCTCGGTGACCAGACCGCGGTAGTAGTCCTGCTCGTCCATGCCCGGGTAGATCGCGTGCGGGCTGTCGACCATGCCCTCCTCCAGGCCGGCGAGCAGCTGCTCCTTGGTGTAGATCAGGTTCTCGCGGCTGGAGTCGGCCAGCTCGAAGTCGTTCGTCATCGTCAACGCGCGCGTGGGGCATGCCTCGATGCACAGGCCGCACAGGATGCAGCGGGCGTAGTTGATCTGGTACACCCGCCCGTACCGCTCGCCCGGGGAGTAGCGCTCCTCGTCGGTGTTGTCCGCGCCCTCGACGTAGATCGCGTCCGCCGGACAGGCCCAGGCGCACAGCTCGCAGCCGACGCACTTCTCCAGGCCGTCCGGGTGCCTGTTCAGCTGGTGACGGCCGTGGAAGCGCGGGGCTGTGACCTTCTTCTGCTCCGGGTACTGCTCGGTCAGCCGCTTCTTGAACATGGCCTTGAAGGTCACGCCGAAGCCGGCCACGGGGTTGTGGAACCCCTGCGCCGTGTCCTTGCCCTCGCCCGACCCGGCGGGTGCGCCGGACGCGGGCGACTTCTCGGAACGGTCGTTCCTGGAGATCTCAGACACCGTCAGCCTCCTTTCCGTCACTGGCAGTATCGCCGCCACCACTGACAATCAACTCCCGCTCCTGGCGCGAGCGTCGACGCGGCACGGGCGGCAGGGTCTGTCCCGGAAGCGGCGGCACGGGATAACCGCCGGCCATCGGGTCGAACGCGGGCTCCCGCTCGACGGGAGCGGCCTGCGCCTCGGCCCTCTCCCGCTTGTCGCGGAAGATGTCGACGACGAAGGAGATCAGCAGCAGAGCCAGGACACCGCCGCCGACGTACAGCACGATCCCCGTGAAGGCGACGTTCTCGTTCCGCAGCGTGCGTACGGTCGCGACCAGCATCAGCCAGGCCACCGACACCGGGATGAGCACCTTCCAGCCGAGCTTCATCAGCTGGTCGTAGCGGACACGGGGCAGGGTTCCGCGCAGCCAGATGAAGAAGAACAGCAGCAGCTGCACCTTGAGGACGAACCAGAGCATCGGCCACCAGCCCTGGTTGGCGCCCTCCCAGAAGGTGCTGATCGGCCAGGGCGCGCGCCAGCCGCCGAGGAACAGCGTGGTGGCGACGGCAGAAACCGTCACCATGTTCACGTACTCGGCGAGCATGAAAAGCGCGAACTTGATGGAGCTGTATTCGGTGTTGAAACCGCCGACGAGGTCGCCCTCGGACTCCGGCATGTCGAACGGGGCGCGGTTGGTCTCGCCGACCATCGTGACCACGTACAGCAGGAACGACACCGGCAGCAGCAGGATGAACCACCGGTCGCCCTGCGCCTCCACGATCGCCGAGGTCGACATCGACCCCGAGTAGAGGAAGACGGAGGCGAACGCGGCGCCCATCGCGATCTCGTACGAGATCATCTGCGCGCACGAGCGCAGGCCGCCGAGGAGCGGGTACGTGGACCCGGAGGACCAGCCCGCGAGGACGATGCCGTAGATGCCGACGGAGGCGACCGCGAGGATGTAGAGCATCGCGATCGGCAGGTCCGTGAGCTGCATCGTGGTGCGCTGGCCGAAGATCGAGACCTGGTTGTCGGCCGGGCCGAAGGGGATCACCGCGATCGCCATGAAGGCCGGGATGGCGGCGACGATCGGCGCGAGGACGTACACCACCTTGTCGGCGCGCTTGACGACCACGTCCTCCTTGAGCATCAGTTTGATGCCGTCCGCGAGGGACTGGAGCATGCCCCAGGGGCCGTGCCGGTTGGGGCCGATGCGCAGCTGCATCCAGGCGACGACTTTGCGCTCCCAGACGATGGAGAACAAAACCGTCACCATGAGGAACGCGAAGCAGAACACCGCCTTGATCGCGACGAGCCACCAGGGGTCGCGCCCGAACATGGACAGGTCTTCCGCGGCGAGCGTGCTCATGGCGGCCGCTTCCATCAGTGCCTGACTCATGACCGCACCTCCTTGGCGTCCGAGGCGGCGGCCACGGCCGGGCCGATGCGGACGAGTTCACCGGGGCGCGCCCCTGTGTCCGAAGTGACGCCGCCGCCCGTCGAGTTGAGCGGGAGCCACACCACGCGGTCGGGCATCTCCGTGACCTGCAGCGGCAGTTCGACGCCGCCGTCTGGGCCGGTGACCGCGAGGACGTCGCCGTCCTTGACGCCCGCCTCGGCGGCGGTGGCCGCGGAGAGCCGGGCCACGGCCGCGTGCCGGGTCCCGGCCAGCGCCTCGTCGCCCTCCTGCAGGCGACCCCGGTCGAGCAGCAGCCGGTGCCCGGCGAGCACGGCCTCCCCGGCGCCGGGGCGCGGCAACTGCCCTGCACTCTCCTGGGGTTCGCCGGCGCGCGGGCCGTCCCAGGCGCCGAGCCGGTCCAGCTCGCGGCGGATGGTGCGCTGGTCCGGCAGGCCCAAGTGGACGTCCATCGCGTCGGCCAGCATGTGCAGCACGCGCGCGTCTGTGGGCGGCAGCTGCCGGGTCATCTGGTCCGGCTTCAGGGCGGCCTCGAACATCCGGGACCGGCCCTCCCAGTTGAGGAACGTGCCGGACTTCTCCGCGACGGCGGCGACCGGAAGGACGACGTCCGCCCGCTCGGTGACCTCGCCGGGCCGCAGCTCCAGACAGACCACAAAGGCCGCGTCGAGTGCGGCACGCGCGCGTGCCGGGTCCGGCAGGTCCCGGACCTCGACACCGGCGACGACCAGGGCGCCCAGCTCGCCGGTGGCGGCGGCCTCCACGATCTGCCCGGTGTCGCGGCCGTAGCGGTGCGGAAGTTCGGCCACGCCCCACACGGCGGCGACCTCGTCACGCGCGCGTGGATCGGTCGCGGGCCGCCCGCCGGGCAGCAGCGCCGGCAGCGCACCCGCCTCCAGGGCGCCGCGCTCACCGGCCCGGCGCGGGATCCACACCAGCTGGGCCCCGGTCGCGGTCGCCACGCGTACGGCGGCGGTGAGGCCACCGGCCACGGCCGCCAGCCGCTCGCCGACGACGATCACCGCGCCCTCGGCGCGCAGCGCCTCGGCGACCCTCGCACCGTCCTCGCCGAGCCCGACTCCGGAGGCGAGCGCGTCCAGCCACTCGGTCTCGGTGCCGGGCGCGGCGGGCAGCAGCGTGCCGCCCGCCTTCTCCAGGCCGCGGGTGGCGTACGGGGCGAGCGCGAAGGTCCGCTGGCCGTGCCCCCGCCAGGCCTTGCGCAGGCGCAGGAAGACGCCGGGCGCCTCCTCCTCGGCCTCGATCCCGGCGAGCAGCACCGCGGGCGCCTTCTCAAGGGCGGTGTACGTGACACCCTCGCCTCCCCCGGACTCCGTCCGGGAGGTGCCCCCGAGATCCCGGCCGCGCCCGGCGACCCGGGCGGCCAGGAAGTCGGCCTCCTCGGCGGAGTGCACGCGCGCGCGGAAGTCGATGTCGTTGCCGCCGAGCGCCACGCGCGCGAACTTGCTGTACGCGTACGCGTCCTCGACGGTCAGGCGTCCGCCCGCGAGCACACCCGCACGCGCGCGTGCCGCCCTGAGTCCCGCGGCCGCCGCCTCCAACGCCTCGGGCCAGCTGGCCGGTTCGAGCACACCGTCCTCGTTGCGGACGAGCGGGGTGGCGAGCCGGTCACGCTGCTGGGCGTAGCGGAAGCCGAAGCGGCCCTTGTCGCACATCCACTCCTCGTTGACCTCCGGGTCGTTCGCCGCGAGCCGCCGCATGACCTTGCCGCGCCGGTGGTCGGTACGGGTGGCACAGCCGCCGGAGCAGTGCTCGCAGACCGACGGCGAGGAGACGAGGTCGAAGGGCCGCGAGCGGAACCTGTAGGCGGCCGAAGTGAGCGCGCCCACCGGGCAGATCTGGATGGTGTTCCCGGAGAAGTACGACTCGAAGGGGTCGCCCTCACCGGTGCCGACCTGCTGCAGCGCGCCCCGCTCGATCAGCTCGATCATCGGGTCGCCCGCGATCTGGTTGGAGAACCGGGTGCAGCGCGCGCACAGCACACACCGCTCACGGTCGAGGAGCACCTGCGTGGAGAGCGCGACGGGCTTCTCGTACGTGCGCTTCTTGCCCTCGAAGCGGGAGTCCTCCTGGCCGTGCGAGACGGCCTGGTTCTGCAGCGGGCACTCGCCGCCCTTGTCGCAGACCGGGCAGTCCAGGGGGTGGTTGATGAGCAGAAGCTCCATCACGCCCTTCTGCGCCTTCTCCGCGACCGCCGACGTCAGCTGGGTCTTGACGACCATGCCGTCGGTGCAGGTGATGGTGCAGGACGCCATCGGCTTGCGCTGGCCCTCGACCTCGACGATGCATTGGCGGCAGGCGCCGGCCGGGTCGAGCAGCGGATGGTCGCAGAAGCGCGGGATCTCGATGCCGAGCTGTTCGGCGGCGCGGATGACGAGCGTGCCCTTGGGGACGCTGATGTCGATGCCGTCGATGGTCAGGGAGACCAGGTCCTCGGGCCCAGGAGCCGCCTCGCCGCCCCCGGAGGGAGCATTTGTCGTGACCGTCATGCGTTCACCTCCGTGTGCTTGTCGGCCCAGAGGGTCGACTTGGCCGGGTCGAAGGGGCAGCCCCTGCCGGTGATGTGCTCCTCGTACTCCTCGCGGAAGTACTTGAGGGAGGAGAAGATCGGCGAGGCGGCGCCGTCGCCGAGGGCGCAGAAGGACTTGCCGTTGATGTTGTCGGCGATGTCGTTCAGCTTGTCGAGGTCGGACATGGTGCCCTTGCCGTCCTCGATGTCGCGGAGCAACTGGACCAGCCAGTACGTGCCTTCGCGGCAGGGCGTGCACTTGCCGCAGGACTCGTGCGCGTAGAACTCGGTCCAGCGCGTGACCGCCCGTACGACGCAGGTGGTCTCGTCGAAGCACTGCAGGGCCTTGGTGCCGAGCATCGATCCGGCGGCGCCGACGCCCTCGTAGTCGAGCGGGACGTCCAGGTGCTCGTCGGTGAACATCGGGGTCGAACTGCCGCCCGGCGTCCAGAACTTGAGGCGGTGGCCGGGGCGCATGCCGCCGCTCATGTCGAGGAGCTGGCGCAGCGTGATGCCGAGCGGGGCCTCGTACTGGCCGGGGGAGGCGACGTGGCCGCTCAGCGAGTAGAGCGTGAAGCCCGGGGACTTCTCGCTGCCCATCGACCTGAACCAGTCTTTGCCCCGATTCAGGATCGCGGGAACCGACGCGATGGACTCGACGTTGTTCACGACAGTGGGGCAGGCGTACAGACCGGCGACAGCAGGGAAGGGGGGTCGCAGCCGGGGCTGGCCACGCCGTCCTTCGAGAGAGTCGAGCAGCGCGGTTTCCTCACCACAGATGTACGCCCCGGCGCCGGCATGCACGGTGAGTTCCAGATCGAGTCCTGAGCCCAGGACGTCATCCCCCAGATAACCCGCCTCGTACGCCTCTCGTACGGCCTCGTGCAAGCGGCGCAGCACGGGGACGACTTCACCCCGCAGGTAGATGAACGCGTGGTTCGACCGGATCGCGTAGCAGGCGATCACAATGCCCTCAATGAGGCTGTGCGGGTTCGCGTAGAGGAGCGGGATGTCCTTGCAGGTGCCCGGCTCCGATTCGTCGGCGTTGACAACTAGATAGTGCGGCTTTCCGTCCCCCTGCGGGATGAACTGCCACTTCATCCCGGTGGGGAATCCGGCGCCGCCGCGGCCGCGCAGACCGGAGTCCTTCACGTACGCGATGAGGTCGTCCGGGGACATCGCGAGCGCCTTGCGCAGGCCCTCGTACCCCTCGTGCCTGCGGTAGGTGTCCAGGGACCAGGGGCGGTCCTCGTCCCAGAACGCCGAGAGGACGGGGGCGAGCAGCTTCTCGGGCCCGTGCTCTCCTCCGGTGTCCGGCCGGGAGCCCCCGTAGGCGGTGGACACGGTCATCACTCCCCCTCCTCGGCGGTGGGACCGGCCGGGTGGTCCGGGTCCGATGCCGACGTCTGCTGCGGTGCGTCGTGCGAGCTGGGGTGTTCGGCGGGTGACTCGCCCTGCGGGGCCTCGCCGCGGGGGTGGACCACGCGCGCGGGAGGGGCCTCGCCCTTGGCCAGGCGGAGGCCGATCAGCGAGGCGGGCCCTGCGGCTCCGCCTGCTTCGACGGCGCCCTCGCGCTCGTCCGGGAACCCGGCGAGGATGCGGGCGGTCTCCTTGAAGGTGCAGACCGGGGCGCCGCGCGTGGGCTCGACGGGGCGGCCCGCGCGCAGGTCGTCCACGAGCTGCTTGGCCGAATCCGGGGTCTGGTTGTCGAAGAACTCCCAGTTGACCATCACCACGGGAGCGAAGTCGCAGGCGGCGTTGCACTCGATGTGTTCGAGGGTGACCTTGCCGTCGTCGGTCGTCTCGCTGTTGCCGACGCCGAGGTGCTGCTTCAGCTCGTCGAAGATGGCGTCGCCGCCCATGACGGCGCACAACGTGTTGGTGCAGACGCCCACCTGGTAGTCACCGCTCGGCTTGCGCCGGTACATCGTGTAGAAGGTGGCGACCGCGGTGACCTCGGCGGTGGTGAGGCCGAGGACGTCCGCGCAGAACTGCATTCCGGTGCGGGTGACGTGCCCTTCCTCGGACTGCACGAGGTGCAGCAGCGGAAGCAGCGCCGAGCGGGAGTCCGGGTAGCGGGCGATCACCTCGCGCGCGTCCGCTTCGAGCCGGGCGCGTACGTCGGCCGGGTAGTCGGGGGCGGGGAGTTGGGGCATCCCGAGCGATACATCGGTCACCGGTCGACGCCTCCCATCACGGGATCGATGGATGCGACGGCGACGATCACGTCGGCGACCTGGCCGCCTTCGCACATGGCCGCCATGGCCTGCAGGTTGGTGAACGACGGGTCACGGAAGTGCACCCGGTAGGGGCGGGTGCCGCCGTCCGAGACGACATGCACGCCGAGCTCGCCCTTGGGCGACTCCACCGCGGCGTACGCCTGGCCCGGCGGGACCCGGAAGCCCTCCGTCACCAGCTTGAAGTGGTGGATCAGGGCCTCCATCGAGGTCCCCATGATCTTCTTGATGTGGTCGAGCGAGTTGCCCAAGCCGTCCGGCCCGAGGGCCAGTTGGGCGGGCCAGGCGATCTTCTTGTCGCCGACCATGACCGGCCCAGGCTCCAGGCGGTCCAGGCACTGCTCGACGATCCGCAGCGACTGGCGCATCTCCTCCAGGCGGATGAGGAAGCGGCCGTAGGAGTCGCAGGTGTCGGCGGTGGGCACGTCGAAGTCGTACGTCTCGTACCCGCAGTACGGGTCGGTCTTGCGCAGGTCGTGCGGCAGGCCCGTGGAGCGCAGGATCGGTCCGGTGGCGCCGAGGGCCATGCAGCCGGCGAGGTCGAGATAGCCGACGTCCTGCATGCGGCCCTTGAAGATGGGGTTCCCGGTGGCGAGCTTGTCGTACTCGGTCAGGTTCTTCTGCATCTTCTTGACGAACTCGCGGATCTGGTCCACCGCACCGGGCGGCAGGTCCTGGGCGAGCCCGCCGGGGCGGATGTACGCGTGGTTCATCCGCAGGCCGGTGATCAACTCGAAGATGTCCAGGACCAGTTCGCGGTCCCGGAAGCCGTAGATCATGATCGTCGTCGCGCCGAGCTCCATGCCGCCGGTGGCGATGGCGACGAGGTGCGAGGACAACCGGTTCAGCTCCATCAGGAGCACGCGGATGACCGTCGCGCGGTCCGGGATCTCGTTCTCGATGCCGAGCAGCTTCTCCACGGCCAGGCAGTACGCCGTCTCGTTGTAGAACGGCGTCAGGTAATCCATGCGCGTGACGAAGGTGGTGCCCTGCGTCCAGGTCCGGTATTCGAGGTTCTTCTCGATGCCGGTGTGCAGATAGCCGATGCCGCAGCGGGCCTCGGTGACCGTCTCGCCGTCGATCTCCAGGATGAGGCGGAGCACTCCGTGCGTGGACGGGTGCTGCGGGCCCATGTTGACGATGATGCGCTCGTCGTCGGACTTCGCCGCCTGCTCGACGACCTCGTCCCAGTCGCCGCCGGTGACGGTGTAGACGGTGCCCTCGGTCGTCTCCCGACCGGACGCGTGGGACGTTGCGTTGGATGCTGACATCAGCTGTACGACCTCCGCTGGTCGGGAGCCGGGATCTGGGCGCCCTTGTACTCGACGGGAATGCCGCCGAGCGGGTAGTCCTTGCGCTGCGGGAAGCCCTGCCAGTCGTCCGGCATCATGATCCGGGTGAGGGCCGGGTGCCCGTCGAAGACCAGGCCGAAGAAGTCGTAGGTCTCGCGCTCGTGCCAGTCGTTGGTCGGGTAGACCGGGACGAGGGACGGCACGTGCCGGTCGTCGTCCGGGGCGCTGACCTCCAGGCGGATCACGCGGCCGTGGGTGAGCGAGCGCAGGTGGTAGACGGCGTGCAGCTCGCGGCCCTTGTCCTCCGGGTAGTGCACGCCGGAGACGCCGGTGCACAGCTCGAAGCGGAGCGCCGGGTCGTCGCGCAGGGTCCGCGCGACGCGGACGAGGTGTTCGCGGGCGATGTGGAAGGTGAGTTCGTCCCGGTCGACGACGGTCTTCTCGATGGCGCTCGCAGGGAGCAGGTCCTGCTCCTCCAGAGCGCCCTCCAGCTCGTCCGCGACCTCGTCGAACCAGCCGCCGTACGGCCGGGACGAGGCGCCGGGCAGGCGTACGGAGCGGACCAGGCCGCCGTAACCGGAAGTGTCGCCGCCGTTGTTGGCGCCGAACATGCCCCGCTGGACGCGGATCTCCTCGCCGTGGTCGCCGCGCTGGCCCGGCAGGTTCTGCGAACCGAGGTCCTTCTCGGGGTTCACGCCGTTGTCGCCGCCTGCGGCCTTGTTGCCGTTGTTGTTGCTTGCGCCGTTGTTGTTGCTCGCGCCGTTGTTGCTTGCGCCGTTGTTGCTCGCGCCGTTGTTGTTGCTCTCGCTCACCGCAGCAGCCCCTTCATCTCGATGGTGGGGAGCGCCTTGAGCGCCGCTTCCTCCGCCTCGCGGGCCGCCTCCTCGGCGTTCACGCCGAGCTTGGAGGTCTGGATCTTCTGGTGGAGCTTGAGGATCGCGTCCATCAGCATCTCCGGCCGGGGCGGGCACCCGGGCAGGTAGATGTCCACGGGGACGACGTGGTCGACGCCCTGGACAATTGCGTAGTTGTTGAACATTCCGCCCGACGACGCACAAACCCCCATGGAGATGACCCACTTGGGATTCGGCATCTGGTCGTAGACCTGTCGCAGGACGGGCGCCATCTTCTGGCTGACGCGGCCGGCCACGATCATCAGGTCGGCCTGGCGCGGCGATCCGCGGAAGACCTCCATGCCGAAGCGCGCGAGGTCGTACCGCCCCGCCCCGGTGGTCATCATCTCGATCGCGCAACAGGCGAGGCCGAAGGTCGCGGGGAAGACGGACGACTTGCGCACCCAGCCCGCGGCCTGTTCGACGGTGGTCAGCAGAAAGCCGCTCGGCAGCTTCTCTTCGAGTCCCATAGGTGCCCCCTCAGCCCCTCAGTCCCATTCCAGGCCGCCGCGCCGCCATACGTACGCGTAGGCCACGAAGACGGTGAGCACGAAGAGCAGCATCTCCACGAGCCCGAAAATCCCCAGGGCGTCGAAGGTGACGGCCCAGGGGTAGAGGAAGACGATCTCGATATCGAAAATGATGAAGAGCATCGCCGTCAGGTAGTACTTGATCGGGAAACGCCCTCCGCCGGCCGGCGTCGGCGTCGGCTCGATGCCGCATTCGTAGGCTTCGAGCTTGGCTCGGTTGTACCGCTTTGGACCGATGAGCGTGGCCATGACCACGGAGAAGATCGCAAAGCCGGCGCCTAGGGCTCCCAATACGAGGATGGGCGCATACGCGTTCACCGCTCCTCGCTCCTCTCAGTCGACATTGACTGCTTCGGCGGACGGACCGCCGGACCTGCGAGCCCCACGAAGATCGCGCTTATGTGAGGCAGTTCACAAGCCCAACTGCCTCGCATCCTATGCCCGGCGGTCTGTGATCTGCGACACGGGGTGCGTCAACGCCTTTGTGATCTCCACCACCTGACGAAGGATCATGAAGTCGGATGAGCGGTGATCTACATACGCGAAGCACCGAACTGATCACCATAGGTGACATCTGTACGCGTCATGCCTGGTCAAGAGGGGTGCGGCATTATCAAGCCATGACCATTGCAAGCAAATTGGTGCTGGACGGAAGCAGCTGATAACGCGCCCTGTCTCTCGATGCGCGCTACACCGACCAACGGCCGGAGGGCGAAGCCCGGGCCGAGCGAGCGGACCTCCGGGAGGGGATGGGAGCCGCGACGGACGTGAAGTCGTACGCGTACTTGTGAGGCGCGCGTGACGCACGGGGCGCATGGGGCGCGCGGGGCGCGAGAGGCGTCCGCACGGGCGCCCGCCGGAGGAATGCGTGCACGCGTTCACGAGCGGACGGCAACCACAGAACCGTCACATCCACGCCGCCACCCGACACCACCCCGACGGCACCCCGGCAGCACGCCACCGACACCCCGGCAGCCCCCCTCCCCCCCCCCCCGACGACACCACCCAGCACCCGACAGCGCCCCGGCCTCACCAGCCGCCCGCATCCGCGCACTTCACGCACACACCCAGGGCACCCAGCGGTCACGACCGGCGCGATGCGTTCACACGACATAGCGGATCGCATCGGACATTACTGAACGAACACCCCGTCAACTCCCCAGGGAAAGCCCCGACGTTCGCGCGCGGTTACCCGTTCCACCGGTGACCTTTCCGTGACCTGTGCCACGTCGCCGATCCGTCGCGAACGCCGGGCTTGGCCACCGACCGGATCCGGTGGTAAGCGAAGGGCAAATGGGACGTAACCCAGAAAACCAATGATCAAAGGCCCGATCCCTGGTGTCCACATTGCCCGTTACGGCGTCAATAAAGGCCGACACGCCCGGGATTCACGCCACGGGCACGCAACTGTGGCGCACCACACGTTTCTTGAAGGGAACCCGGAGGCTTTGATAGCCGTTGTCCTCATGTCCCACACCGCTCACATACCCAGCCACCGGAAGCCCCGCCCGCAGCGCACCAACAAGCTGCGCGCCGGAGTTGCCGGTGGCGTCCTCAGCACCCTCGCGGTGGCCGGCACCGCCGGTTCGGCGCACGCGGCCGAGCCGATGACCGAGACCATCGAGATGCCCACGCTCACCACTGAGCTGGCGACCAAGGTGGCCGCGAGCGCGGACGCCACCCAGCAGGCCGCGGACTCCTACAAGCTGCAGGCCGAGCAGGACGCCGCAGCCGCGAAGGCCGCCAAGGAGGCCAAGAAGGCCAAGGCCAAGGCGATCGCCAAGGCCAAGGCCGAGAAGGAGGCGAAGGAGCGCGCCGCCGAGGAGCGTGCCGCCCGCGCCGCCGAGCGCCAGACGCTCAGCGCCACCACCGCCTCCGACACCGTCGACTCCATCGCGCCCGCCACCGGCAGCATGGGTGCCGTCATCAGCTTCCTGCAGGCGCAGGTCGGCGACGCGTACGTGATGGGTGCCTCCGGCCCCAACGCCTGGGACTGCTCCAGCCTGGTGCAGGCCGCGTTCAAGCAGGCCGGTGTCGACCTGCCGCGCGTCTCCCAGGACCAGTCGATGGTCGGCACCGAGGTGGGCACCGGCAACCTCCAGGTCGGCGACATCCTGTACTGGGGCGGCAAGGGCTCCGCGTACCACGTGGGTGTGTACATCGGCAACGGCCAGTACCTCGACGCCGCGAACCCCAGCAAGGGCGTCGTCATCCAGGACCTGTCGGGCTACCCGGCCGACGGCGCGGTCCGCGTCATGTGACGGACCCCCACAGCGCACGAAAGGGCCGCCGCTCCGCGAGGGAGCGGCGGCCCTTTCGCCTTCGTCACCACGGCCGTCAGGCCTTCGGAGCCACCTTGGAGAGGCCGTTGATGATGCGGTCCATCGCGTCGCCGCCCGTGGGGTCGGTGAGGTTGGCCAGCATCTTCAGCGTGAACCGCATCAGGACGGGGTGCGTCAGGCCGCGCTCCGTGGCGATCTTCATGACCTTCGGGTTGCCGATGAGCTTCACGAAGGCGCGGCCCATCGAGTAGTAGCCGCCGTAGGTGTCCTTGAGGACCTTCGGGTAGCGCTGCAGGGCGAGTTCGCGCTGCGCGTCGGTGGCGCGGGCGTGCGCCTGCACGATCACGTCGGCCGCGAGCTGCCCCGACTCCATGGCGTACGCGATGCCCTCACCGTTGAACGGATTGACCAGGCCGCCCGCGTCACCCACGAGCAACAGGCCCTTGGTGTAGTGCGGTTGACGGTTGAACGCCATCGGCAGGGCGGCGCCGCGGATCGGCGTCGTCATGTTCTCCGGGGTGTACCCCCAGTCCTCCGGCATCGACGCGCACCACGCCTTCAGGACCTCGCGCCAGTCCAACTCCCGGAACGCCTTGGAGGAGTTGAGGATGCCGAGGCCGACGTTGGACGTGCCGTCGCCCATCCCGAAGATCCAGCCGTAGCCGGGAAGGAGCCGGTCCTGCGGGCCGCGCCGGTCCCACAGCTCCAGCCACGACTCCAGGTAGTCGTCGTCGTGGCGCGGGGACTCGAAGTACGTACGGACAGCGACGCCCATCGGGCGGTCCTCGCGGCGGTGCAGGCCCATCGCGAGGGAGAGCCGGGTCGAGTTGCCGTCGGCGGCGACCACCAGCGGGGCGTGGAAGGTCACCGCACGCTTGTCCTCGCCCAGCTTGGCGTGCACGCCCGTGACGCGGCCGGTCCGCGCGTCGAGGACCGGGGCGCCGACATTGCACCGCTCGTAGAGGCGGGCGCCCGCCTTCTGCGCCTGGCGGGCCAGCTGCTCGTCGAAGTCGTCGCGCTTGCGGACGAGTCCGTAGTCCGGATACGAGGCGAGGTCCGGCCAGTCGAGCTGGAGCCGCACCCCGCCGCCGATGATCCGCAGGCCCTTGTTGCGCAGCCAGCCCGCCTCCTGAGAGATGTCGATGCCCATCGACACGAGCTGCTTCGTGGCGCGCGGCGTGAGGCCGTCGCCGCAGACCTTCTCGCGCGGAAACGCCGTCTTCTCCAGGAGCAGGACGTCCAGTCCGGCCTTCGCGAGGTAGTACGCCGTCGTGGAACCGGCTGGCCCGGCCCCGACGACGATCACATCTGCGCTGTGTTCGGAGAGGGGCAGGGGCTCGGTCACGGCGGATCTCCCCGGGCTCGGAGGTATGGAGTTCGGCTGTCGGCAGATTCACGTGCCGAAGCGCACTGGACACGGGCAGTCTATGGGGGCGTACTGATCACGGACCGAAGGGCTGCCTCGTATGACGTCACCGACGCCGAGCTCCGCCGCACCCGCCCCCACCGTCAGGCTGCGCGTCCCCACGGAGGAGGACGCGTACGCCTGGCACCGGGTCTTCGACCACCCGGACGTCATGGAGTTCCACGGCGGCAGAACGGCCGAGCTGTCGGAGTACGAGGAGCTGACCGCCCGCCAGCGCCGGCACGACGCGGAGCTCGGCTTCTGCCTGTGGACCGTCCTCGACGAGCACGCTCGGGTGCTCGGCTTCACCGGGGCCCAGCCCTGGCCGTACGAGTGGGGCCCCAAGGGCGCGACAGAGATCGGCTGGCGCCTCGGCCGGGATGCCTGGGGGCGCGGGTACGCGACGGCCGCGGCGCGGACGACCCTGGAGCGGGTCCGGGCGGCCGGGGTGAGCGAGGTGGTGGCGATGGTCGCCGCTGGGAACGAGCGCTCGATCGCCGTGACCCGCCGCCTCGGCATGGAACTCGGGGAGACGTTCACGACGCCCACGGGACGGACGGGGTACTGCTTCCGCCTTGAGCTGTAGGCCGAGGAGCTGCAGGCCGAGAAGCTGCAGGCCGAGAAGCTGCAGGCCGAGCCGTACGGGCGAGTTCAGAAGACCGACAGCCCCGTCAGCGTCGTGAAGCGGTCGAGCGCGGCCACGCCCGCAACGGAGTTGCCGCGCTCGTCGAGCCCCGGGCTCCACACGCACAGCGTGCCCCGGCCCGGCACGACGGCCACGATCCCGCCGCCGACGCCGCTCTTGCCGGGCAGCCCGACGCGGTACGCGAACTCGCCCGCCGCGTCATAGGTCCCGCAGGTCATCATCACCGCGTTGATCTGCTTGGCCTCGCTGCGCGTGAGCAGCCGGGAGCCGTCCGCGCGCAGCCCGTGCCGGGCCAGGAAGCCCGCGGCCAGGGCGAGATCGGCGCAGCTCATCTCGATCGAGCACTGCCGGAAATAGTGCGCGAGGAGGGTCGGTACGGGCTGGCGGATGTTCCCGTACGAGGCCATGAAGTGGGCGAGGGCCGCGTTGCGGTCGCCGTGCGCGGTCTCGGAGGCGGCTACCTCCAGGTCGAAGCCGAGGTCCGGGTTGCCGCTCTCGGCGCGCAGGAAGTCGAGCAGGTCCTCGCCCGCGTCGCCGGTCAGGGACTGCAGCCGGTCGGTGACGACGAGGGCGCCCGCGTTGATGAACGGATTGCGCGGAATGCCGTTCTCGTACTCCAGCTGCACCAGGGAGTTGAACGGGTTGCCGGAGGGCTCACGGCCGACGCTCTCCCAGAGCCCGGTGCCGTCTTTCGCCAGGACCAGGGCGAGTGTGAACACCTTGGTGATCGACTGCGCGGAGAACGGAACCTGCCACTCCCCCACGCCGTGCACACGGCCGTCGAGGTCGGCGAAGGCCATCCCGAAGCGGTGCGGGTCGACGCCGGCGAGCGCGGGGATGTAGTCGGCGCTGTGGCCGCGCCCCGGCAGGGCGCCCACCTCGTCGGCGATCTGCTCCAGGACGGCCTGGAGGTCCACGTTCACCATCGGCTGACCTGCGCTCTTCAGACCTGCTTGAAGCCCCGGTGCAGGGCCACGATGCCGCCGGTGAGGTCGCGCCAGGCCACCTTCGACCAGCCCGCCGACTGCAGCCGCGAGGCGAGCGCGGGCTGGTCCGGCCACGCGCGGATCGACTCGGCGAGATAGACGTACGCGTCCGGGTTGGACGAGACCGCACGGGCCACGGGCGGCAGCGCGCGCATCAGGTACTCGGTGTACACCGTGCGGAACGGCGCCCAAGTCGGCTGGCTGAACTCGCAGATGACGACGCGTCCGCCGGGCTTCGTCACGCGGTACAGCTCGCGCAGCGCACGGTCCGTCTCCTGGACGTTGCGCAGCCCGAAGGAGATGGTCACCGCGTCGAAGGAGTCGTCCGCGAACGGCAGCCGGGTCGCGTCGCCCGCGGTGAACGGCATGTGCGGGTGGCGCTGCTTGCCGACACGGAGCATGCCGAGGGAGAAGTCGCAGGGCACGACGTACGCACCGGCCTGGGCGAACGGCTGCGAGGAGGTGGCGGTGCCGGCGGCGAGGTCGAGGATCTTCTGCGCGGGCCGCGCGTCGACGGCCTTCGCGACCTCCCGGCGCCAGAGGCGGGCCTGGCCGAGGGAGAGGACGTCGTTGGTGAGGTCGTACTTCTCGGCGACGTCGTCGAACATCTCGGCGACTTCGTGCGGCTGCTTGTCCAGGGATGCGCGGGTCACGTGGTCATTGTGGCAGGCGGCCCCCGAACTCCCGCCGACCGGGCCGCGTCCGCGTCCGCGTCCGGACGAACGCCGAACCCCTCAGCGGGCCCGGTAGACCAGCCGGCCGCCCACCACCGTCGCCACGCACGTAGCCGCGCCGCGGCGGACCAGCTCCGCGCGGTCCGGGACGTCGAACACCGCAAACCTGGCCGGGGCACCCGGCGACAAGGGCGGCAGCAGCACCAGCGGCGTCGGGGACAAGGACACCGGACCCGGCAGCCTCTCCGGGCGCCGGCCGACGGCGAGGCCCGCTCGCCGTACCGCGTCAAGGGCCGCGCGCGAGCGCAGCTCACCGGCGACCGCGACCGTGCCGTGCGCGAACAGCCGCTGCACCCCGCGCCGCGCGCTCGCGCCGAGCCGGGCGGGTTCGGCGCGGAACAGCTCGCGCGCCCGCTCCCCGCCGATCGGCGCGGTGCCGAACGTGTCGGCCTCGCGCGGGTCCGGGTGGTACGTCGACTCCAGGATCTCCGGCCCGTACGGGTTGAGGAGGCCCGGCGTGAGGATGCCGGGCCAGCGCCGCACCCGCGCCCCGGGGTGCGCGGCGGCCAGCTCCTCGTACGGGCCGACTGCGGCGATCGTGTCGCCGTCGACCAGGACGGCGGACTCGGGGGATGCCTCGGCGATGTGAAGGGTGAACACGTGCAGGTCAGTTGGCGGGGAGCAGCTTGAGCTCGGGGTGGGCCGTGCCGCCCTCGATCGCGACGGACGAGATGTGCGAGGCGACGCGCTCGTCGACCGGGTCGTTCGCCGGGTCGTCGTGCACCACCAGGTGCTCGTACGTCGTGGAGCGCTGGGCCGGGACCCGGTCCGCCTTGCGGATCATGTCGATGATCTCAAGGAGGTTCGAGCGGTGCTTGGCGCCCGCGGAGGACACCACGTTCTCCTCCAGCATCACCGAGCCCAGGTCGTCCGCGCCGTAGTGCAGCGAGAGCTGGCCGATCTCCTTGCCGGTGGTCAGCCAGGAGCCCTGGATGTGCGCGACGTTGTCGAGGAAGAGGCGGGCGATGGCGATCATCCGCAGGTACTCGAAGAGCGTCGCCTGCGTGCGGCCCTTGAGGTGGTTGTTCTCGGGCTGGTACGTGTACGGGATGAAGGCGCGGAAGCCGCCCGTCCGGTCCTGTACGTCGCGGATCATGCGCAGGTGCTCGATGCGCTCGGCGTTGGTCTCGCCGGTGCCCATCAGCATCGTGGAGGTGGACTCCACGCCCAGCTCGTGGGCCAGCTCCATGATCTCCAGCCAGCGCTCGCCGGACTCCTTGAGCGGCGCGATCGCCTTGCGCGGCCTGGCCGGGAGCAGTTCGGCGCCGGCGCCCGCGAAGGAGTCGAGACCGGCGGCGTGGATCCGGCGGATCGCGTCCTCCGCGCTGACTCCGGAGATCCGCGCCATGTGCTCGACCTCGGAGGCGCCGAGGGAGTGGATGACCAGCTGCGGGTAGGCCTTCTTGATCGCCGAGAAGTGCTCTTCGTAGTACTCGACGCCGAAGTCCGGGTGGTGGCCGCCCTGGAACATGACCTGCGTGCCGCCCAGTTCGACGGTCTCCGCGCAGCGGCGCAGGATGTCGTCGAGGTCGCGGGTCCAGCCCTTCTTGGTGTCCTTCGGGGCGGCGTAGAACGCGCAGAACTTGCACGCCGTCACGCAGACGTTCGTGTAGTTGATGTTCCGCTCGATGATGTACGTCGCGATGTGCTCCGTGCCCGCGTACTTCAGCTTGCGCGCGGCGTCGGCGGCGCGGCCGAGCGCGTGCAGCGGCGCGGAGCGGTAGAGGTCGAGGGCCTCTTCCGGGGTGATCCGCCCGCCCTCAGCGGCACGGTCGAGAACGGACTGGAGGGAGGCCTTCTCGGTCACCGGTGTCCCTTTCAGGCGGTTTCGGGAAATTTCAGGCGGCTTCAAGCGCTGTCGAGCGGTATCGAGCGGTATCAAGCGGTCTTACGCGCGGACTGATCCAGCGTACGCCAGGGGTCCGACACCGCCGCTGTGAGGCCCCGCGTGCGCCCTACCGCCGGGACAGCCGCGCCTGAGGGTTCCCGCCCTCCGGGTTCTCCGAGGTGTACTTCAGGTCGTCGCCGACCGGCGTGAGGCGGACCGGGTGGTCGTTGTCCGTGCAGCGGGCGTCGCCCTTCACCTTGGCGCGGCCGGTGGCGACGATCTCCTTCTCCGTGACCTTCTTCAGGATCAGGACGTCGGTGCAGGTGCTGAGGCCCAGCTCGTCCGTCATGCTCGCGGTGCCGAACTTCTCACCGGGGCGGGCCTGTTCGACGACGACCCGGACCGTGCCGGCCGGCAGGGTCCCGTCCAGGGCTTCGGCCTTGCCCTCCCAGGTGCCGAGGTAGCGCTTCGGGATGCTCTGCGCGGGCTTCGCGCCGGGGTCCTTCGCGCTGGGATCCGCCGCGCCGTCCGCCGGCGGCTTCTTCCCCGCGCCGGCGTTGTCGCGGTCCGCGGGCAGCAGCCCCGACATGAACACTCCGCCGACGGTCACCGCGGCGAGCGCCCCCGCGACCGCGAGCGCCACGGTGCAGCTCAGCCGCCGCCCCCGGCCGCCCTCGCCCGGCGTGCTGCCCGCGTCCACGGTCACGGCGAGCCGGCCGCGCGGCGGCGGTACGGCACCGGCGCCGCCCAGCCCGTCCGCCGAGGAGGCCGACGTGGCCGACGTGGCCGTGGCGTGCCGGGCGGCGTCCGCGGCGTACGCCGGATCCGGCGGCCCGAAACCGGGCACGCCGGGCGGCGGGGGCTGTGTGCTGTTCGGGTCGAAGTGCGAGGAGACGGGGGCACCGGCGCCCGCACCCGTGGCACCGGGACCTGTGCCCGCGGCACCGGGCCCCGCCGTGGAACCGGGCCCCGCCGTGGAACCGGCACCCGTGCCCGTAGAACCGGAACCCGCACCCATAGAACCGGAACCAGGCCCCGCACCCGCACCCGCACCCGCACCCGCACCATCCGCAGAAGTGCCCCCGGGCCCGGGTGGCCGGCCCACCGAGGGGCTGCTGAACTCCACGAGCCCCGAGGCCGGTTCGGGCTGTGCGGCCTCCAGGTCGAGGAGGCTGACCGCGCTGCGGCTGACCTGCTCGACCAGCGTCCCCGGCAGCCAGCCGGCGGCCGAGAGGGCCTGCGCACCCTCGGGCGCGAGCCGCCGGGCGACCTCCTCGGGCGTGGGCCGCGCGGCCGGGTCCTTGGCCAGGCAGTCGACGACGACCTCCCGCAACTCACCCTCGGGAAGCGTGAGTTCGGGCTCCTCGTGGACGACCTTGTAGAGCAGCGCGGCCGAGGAGTCACCGGCGAACGGGGCGCGACCCGTCGCCGCGTACGCGAGCACGGTGCCGAGCGAGAAGACGTCGGCGGCGCCGGTGACGCCCTTGCCGAGGATCTGCTCGGGCGCCATGTAGCCGGGCGAGCCCACGGAGACTCCGGTCGAGGTCAGCGAGGCCGTCCCTCCCCCGGACTCCGTCCCGGAGGTGCCCTCGGTCGCCCGGGCGATCCCGAAGTCGATCAGGCGCGGCCCGTCCAGGGTGAGCAGCACGTTGGACGGCTTCACGTCGCGGTGGACCAGGCCGAGGGCGTGCACCGCGGTGAGCGACTCGGCGAGGCCGGCGCCCAGGACCCGTACCGCCTGCTCGGGCAGCGAGGGCAGCACGCCGCGCTCGCCCACCGCACGGTTCAGCGGCGGCCCGGCGACGTACCCGGTGGCGACCCAGGGCACCGCGGCCTCCGGGTCGGCGTCGAGCACCGGCGCGGTCCAGGCGCCGCCGACCCGCCGCGCGGCGTCGACCTCGCGCCGGAAGCGGGCCCGGAACTCCTCGTCGAGCGCGAAGTGCGGATGGACGACCTTCACCGCGACGGTGCGGCCCCCCGCGCTGCGCCCCAGGTAGACCCGGCCCATGCCGCCCGCGCCGAGCCGGCCCAGCAGCCGGTACGGCCCGACGACGGTCGGCTCTCCGGCATCCAGCGGCTGCATGAGCCCCTCCCCCGTTGTCCCGCGTCGTCCCGCCCGTCCCCCGCCAGCGTACGGGCAGAGGGGGCCGGGCGGGCAGGGCGAACCGGGCAGGCGTGGGGCGGCTCAGGCCTGCAGCAGGTCGACCCGTACGTCCGCGCCGAAGCCGGTGCTCGGGCCGACTCTGCGGGCGAACTCGCGCACCCCCGCGAGCTGGTCGGGGCCGAAGCGGAAGTCGAGCGTCGTGAAGTAGCGCTCCAGGACGCCCGCGTCGAAGGACTCCCAGCGCGCGGCCTGCTCGGCGACCTTGGTGACCTCTTCAAGGGACACGTCCCGGGAGGCGAGGAACGCCTCGTGCACCTTGTGCACGACCTCCGGCTCACGTTCCAGGTAGTCGCGCCGGGCCGCCCACACCGCGAAGACGAACGGCAGCCCCGTCCAGTCCTTCCACATCCGGCCGAGGTCGTGGACCTGCAGGCCGAGCCGGGGCCCGTCGTGCAGGTTGGCGCGCAGCGCGGCGTCCCCGATGAGGACGGCGGCGTCCGCCTCCTGCATCATCAGGCCGAGGTCGGGCGGGCACGTGTAGTAGTCGGGCGTGACACCGACGGACTCGGCGAGCAGCAGCTGCGCGAGCCGTACCGACGTACGCGAGGTGGAGCCGAGCGCCACCCGGGCCCCGTCGAGCCGGTCGAGCGGGAGCTGGGAGACGATCACGCAGGACATCACGGGGCCGTCGCAGCCCACCGCGATGTCCGGCAGGGCGACGAGCCGGTCGGAGTTCTTGAGGAATTCCACGAGGGTGACCGGGCCGATGTCCAGATCACCGCGTACGAGCTGCTCGCTGAGCTTTTCCGGGGTGTCCTTCGTGAGCTCCAGGTCGAGCAGGGTTCCGGTCCGTGCGAGACCCCAATACAGGGGCAGGCAGTTCAGGAACTGGATGTGCCCGACGCGCGGGCGGTTGCGAGGAGAATTGTCCACATCGCGAGGCTAGCGCCCGGGCGATACGGCGCCTCGTCGGGGTCCGCCGGAAGAACGCCATGAGTCCCCAGGATGCACGGATGTCAACGAGTCCGTACGATTTCTCAGACATCCGGGTGACGTGATCTTGCCCTCTATCGCTTGCGGCTGCCTGCGTGCTAGGCTCGCCGCAAGTTGCAGTTTGGTTTCCCTTGCAGTACAGAGCCTGCGGAGCATGTGACCGCGGGCTCTCGTCGTTTTCAGACTTTTGCGGTTGTGTTTGACACGCGTGGGGTTCTGGGAGCAGGGACACCCTTCGGCCCATAGGAGGGCTTTATGGCTACCGGAACCGTGAAGTGGTTCAACGCTGAAAAGGGCTTTGGCTTCATCGCCCAGGAAGGCGGCGGCCCGGATGTCTTCGTCCACTACTCCGCGATCAACGCGTCTGGCTTCCGCTCCCTTGAGGAGAACCAGGCCGTGACCTTCGACGTCACGCAGGGCCCCAAGGGCCCGCAGGCCGAGAACGTCACCCCGGCCTAATCAGGCCAGGGACCTTTCGGTTCTGATCCGGTACGGATAGCAGTACCCAAGGAGCCTCGCCCCCGCTTCATGCGGCGGAGCGGGGCTCCTGCCTTTTGCGGAAAGGGAATGCGCGCCCCCGCCGCAGGAATAGTTCAAGAATTAACTGGGCGCGCAGTTCCCCACGCCCCCTTCAGCCCGTCCGACGCTGTGCGTACAACTCCTCGATCTCCCCCGCGAAGTCCGCCTCGATCGCCGCCCGCTTCAGCTTCAGGGACGGGGTGAGGTGGCCCGCCTCCTCCGTGAAGTCGACGGGAAGCACCGTGAAGCGGCGGATGGATTCCGCGCGGGAGACCAGTTTGTTGGCCTCGTCCACGGCCTTCTGCAGGGTCTCCAGGAGCTCCGGGTCGCGGACGAGCTCCGCCGGCGGCACGTCCTGCTTCTTCTTCATCTGCCGCCAGTGCGCGATGCCGTCCGCTTCCAGGGTGAGCAGCGCGGCCACATACGAACGGTTGTCGCCGACGACCATGCACTGGCCGACCAGCGGGTGCGCGCGCAGCCAGTCCTCCAGGGGCGCGGGCGCGACGTTCTTGCCGCCGGTGGTGATGAGGATGTCCTTCTTGCGGCCGGTGATGGAGAGGTAGCCGTCGGAGTCGAGGGCGCCCACGTCCCCGGTCCCGAACCACTTCTCGTACGCGGGAGCAGAAGCGCCCGACTGCCCGTCCCAGTAGCCGTGGAAGACCTGGCCGCCACGGAGCAGCACCTCGCCGTCGTCCGCGATCCGCACCGCCGTGCCGGGCAGCGGCCAGCCGACCGTGCCGAGGCGGGACTTGAGGGGCGGGGTGACGGTGGCGGCGGCGGTGGTCTCGGTGAGGCCGTAGCCCTCGTAGATCTGGATGCCCGCGCCCGCGTAGAACGCCGCGAGCCGTCGGCCGAGCGGGGAGCCGCCGCAGATCGCGTACCGCACCCGGCCGCCGAGGGCCGCGCGGATGCGGCGGTAGACCAGCGGGTCGTACAGCGCGCGGGCAGCCTTCAGGCCGAGCGTCGGGCCGGGCCCGGTGCCGTGCTCGGCGGCCTCGACCGCCTCGCCGTAGCGCCGGGCGATGTTCGCCGCGCGGTCGAAGGAGGCGGCCCTGCCCAGCTTCTCGGCGGTGGCGCGGCCGGTGTTGAAGACCTTCTCCAGGACGTACGGAATGGCGAGGAGGAAGGTGGGGCGGAAGGCCGCCAGGTCGGCGAGGAGGTCGTCGGTCCGGATGCTGGGGGCGTGCCCGAGGCGTACGCGGGCGCGCAGGCAGCCGATGGCGACCATCCGTCCGAAGACGTGCGAGAGGGGGAGGAAGAGGAGGGTGGACGCGGGGTCCTTGCTGATCGACTTGAAGACGGGGTGCAGGAGTTCGATGGCGTTGTCGACCTCGGCGAAGAAGTTGCCGTGGGTGAGGACGCAGCCCTTGGGGCGGCCGGTGGTGCCGGAGGTGTAGATGAGGGTGGCGGGCGAGTCGGGGGTGAGGGCCGCGCGCCGCTTGTCCGCCTCGCCGTCGTCCGCGCCCCGGCCCGCCTCCGCCACGGCGGGCAGGTCGGCGAAGGTCCACACGTGGGCGAGGTCCGGGATGCGGTCGCGTTCGGGGCCGAGCGCGGCGGCCTGCTGCCCGCTCTCCACGGCGATGGCGACGGCCCCGGAGTCCTGCAGGATCCAGCGGGTCTGGAAGGCGGACGAGGTCGGGTACACGGGGACGGTGACCAGTCCGGCCGACCAGGCGGCGAAGTCCAGCAGGGTCCACTCGTACGTGGTCCGCGCCATGATCGCGAGCCGGTCGCCGGGGCGCAGGCCGTGCGCGGCCAGGCCGTCGGCGAGCGCCCGCACCTCGGCGGCGAACTCCCGCGCGGTCACGTCGCGCCACGTCCCGTCGGCGCCCTTACGGGTCAACACGGCGTCTTCCGGTGCGTGTTCGGCGTTCTCGTACGGGATGTCCGCGAGCGAGCCGGAGGTCACCGCGGGCGCGAGGGGCGGCACGGACACCTCGCGCACGACACCGTCGGTGACGGTCCTGCGCGGTTCGACGAGCGGGGGCGGGGCGGGGGCGTTCTTGCGGGGCACGTGGCTCCTTGGGGGCGAGTCGGGGTGAGTCGGGGTGAGTCGGGGCGTGTCGGGGTGTGTCGGGGTGTGTCGGGGTGTGTCGGGGTGCGCGGGGGCGCTCAGGCGCGTTCGAGGATCGCGGTCACGCCCTGGCCGCCCGCCGCGCAGACGGAGATCAACCCCCGTGCGGGGGCGTCCCGTTCGGCAAGGAGTCCCGCGAGCGTGGCGACGATGCGGGCGCCGGTCGCGGCGAAGGGGTGACCGGTGGCGAGGGACGAGCCCGCCACGTTGAGCCGGTCCCGGTCGACCGGCGCGAGCCCCGCCTTCTCCCAGGCCGACAGGGTCGCCAGGACCTGCGAGGCGAAGGCCTCGTGCACCTCGACCAGGTCGAAGTCGTCCAGGCCGAGCCCGGCCCGCTCCAGCATCCGCGGCACCGCGTGGGCCGGGGCCATGAGGAGCCCGTCGCCGCCCTCACCGGTCACGTCCCCGGCCACGAAGTCGACGGCGGCCGTCTCGTACGCGGTGAGGTACGCGAGCGGGGTGAGGCCGCGCGCGGCCGCCCACTCCTCGTCGGCGAGCAGCACGGTCGCGGCGCCGTCGGTCAGCGGGGTCGAATTGCCCGCCGTCATCGTGGGGTTCGGGCCGTCGGTGCCGAACACCGGCTTGAGCTCGGCGAGTTTCTCGACGGTCGAGCCGGGCCGCAGGTTCTGGTCCCGCTCCAGGCCGCGGAAGGGCACGACCAGGTCGTCGAGGAAGCCCCGGTCGTAGGCCGCCGCGAGCCGCTGGTGGCTGGTGGCGGCGAGCGCGTCCTGGTCCTCGCGGCGCACGCCCCACGCGCGCGCCGTCACGGCCGCGTGCTCGCCCATCGAACGGCGGGTGCGCGGCTCGGCGTTGCGCGGGATGTCGGGGACGAGGTGGCCGGGGCGGATCTTCGCGAGGGCCTTGGCCCGGGCGCCGACCGTCTTCGCCCGGCGGGCTTCGAGCAGGATCTTGCGCAGCCCGTCGTTGACGCCGAGGGGTGCGTCACTCGCCGTGTCCGCGCCGCCCGCGATCGCGCTGTCGAGCTGCCCGAGCGCGATCTTGTTGGCGGCGGCGATCACGGCCTGCAGACCGGTGCCGCAGGCCTGTTGGACGTCGTACGCGGGGGTGCGCGGGTCGAGTCCGGAGCCGAGGACGGTCTCGCGCGCGAGGTTGAAGTCCCGGCTGTGCTTGAGGACGGCGCCCGCGGCGAACTCGCCGACGCAGCTGCCGCGCAGCCCGAAGCGGTCGACGAGCCCGTCGAGCGCGGCCGTCAGCATCTCCTGGTTGGAGGCAGTGGCGTAGGGACCGTCGGAGCGGGCGAACGGAATGCGGCTTCCGCCCAGGACCGCCACCCTGCGGACCACGCCGCCGCCCAGCAGCCCGGCGCCCCCGCCGGCTTCTTCGGTGCTCATCTCGACCAACTCCTGACCCTTGAGTAACCTTACTCGCAGGTAAATTTACGACCGAGCTGGGAGTTGGACAATGGCCGACCGCTATCTGAACTTCACCGGCACCGCGCCCGGCCGCTTCCTGACCCGCAGACTCGGGCTCCCGCAGCCGGCCCCGCTGCGCCGCTGGTCCCCCGGACGCCCGTCCCTGGACGGCCCGTTGCTGCATCTGACGGCGGGTAGGACCGCGCTCAAGGGCCTGGCCGAAGCGCTCGCCCGTACCGGCCTCGAACCGGGCGCCGAGCGGCCCGCCGCCGTCGTGCTCGACGCGACCGGCGTGGCCGACGTCAGCGGGCTCGCCGAGGTGCACGCCGCCCTGCACCCGGTGGTGCGCGACATCGCCCCCGGCGGCCGGATCGTCGTGCTCGGCGCGGCGCCCTCGGACACGGACCACCACCAGGCCGCCGTCCAGCAGGGCCTCGAAGGGTTCGTACGCTCCCTCGGCAAGGAGGCGGGCCGCGGCCGCACGGTCACGCTCGTGCGGCTCGTACGGACGGACTCCGCGGCGGCGGCCGAGTCGACGCTGCGGTTCCTGCTGTCGCCCAGGTCCGCCTACGTGAGCGGTCAGGTGATCGAGGTGGGCGAGGCGGGCGAGGCCGGGGAGTCCGCCGCCGCCGACCCTGCCCGGCCGCTCGACGGGCGTACCGCCCTGGTCACGGGCGCCGCGCGCGGCATCGGCGCCTCCGTCGCGGAGACCCTCGCGCGCGACGGCGCGCAGGTCGTCGCCCTCGACATCCCCTCCGCCCAGGCCGAACTGGTCCGGCTCGCCGAGCGGCTCGGCGGGAGCGCGCTGCCGCTGGACATCACCGCCGACGACGCGGGCGAGCGGATCGCCGCCGCCGTACCTGACGGGCTCGACGTCCTCGTCCACAACGCGGGCATCACGCGTGACCGCAAGCTCGCCAACATGCCCGCCGAGCGGTGGAGCACGGTCCTGGAGGTCAACCTCGCGGCCGTCCTCCGTACGACGGACTCGCTGCTCGCGTCCGGCACCCTGAACCGCGGCGGGCGGATCGTCGCCACGGCGTCCATCGCGGGCATCGCGGGCAACGCCGGCCAGACCAACTACGCGGCGAGCAAAGCCGGGATCATCGGCCTGGTCCGCTCCCTCGCGCCGCGCGCGCTCGCCGAGCACGGCGTCACCGTGAACGCGGTCGCGCCCGGCTTCATCGAGACCGAGATGACGGCGGCGGTGCCGCTGTTCATCCGCGAGGCGGGCCGCCGGATGAACTCCCTCGCGCAGGGCGGCCTCCCGGTCGACGTCGCCGAGACCACCGCCTGGTTCGCCGGCCCCGGCTCCGGCGGGGTCAACGGCCAGGTCGTCCGCGTCTGCGGCCAGAGCCTGCTGGGGGCCTGACGATGGCGGTCGTACGACTCGACGCCGCCCCGAGCCTCGCGCCGCTGCTCGCCCGGGGTGCGCTGCGGTCCCCGCTGAAGCGGGCCGCGGAGGGCGCCGTCGCCCCGCCGACGCGGCTGGTCCTGCGGGACGCGGCGATCGACCGGGGCCGCCTTGCCGCGTACCGGGAGGTGTGCGGCTTCCCCGTATCAAGTACCGCGCTTCCGGTGACGTATCCGCACATCCTGGGCTTTCCGCTGGCGATGCGGCTGATGGCGGCCCGGGAGTTCCCGCTGCCGCTGCTCGGCCTCGTCCACACGGCGTTCACGGTCGACCAGCACCGGCCGCTCACCGCCGAGGACCGGCCCGAACTGACCGTGTATGCCTCGGAGTTGAGCCCGCACCGACGCGGCACGGAGGCGACCCTCGTCACCGAGGCGCGACTCGCGGGCGAGCTGGTCTGGGAGTCGCGCAGCACGTATCTGGCGCGGCACGCCACGTCGTACGAGGGCCCTTTGGCCCCGGAGCGCACCGACAACGCTCCGCTTCCCGTGCGCGCCGAGTGGGACCTGCCGGGCGATCTGGGACGGCGGTACGGGGCGGCCTCCGGTGACCGCAACCCCATCCACCTGCACCCGCTCACCGCCAGGCTGTTCGGCTTCCCGCGCGCGATCGCCCACGGCATGTGGACGGTCGCCCGCTGCCTCGCGGAACACGGCGCGCCGGGCACGGCAGGGGTCCGCGCCGAGTTCAGGGCCCCGGTCCTGCTGCCGGGGCGGGTGGCGTACGGGGCGGACGGTGAGCGGTTCGAGCTGCGGGGGCCGGGCGGGCGGCTGCACCTGAGCGGCGGGGTCGTCCAGGGCTGAGTGGGGCGGTGGGGCGGTAGGGCGGTGAGCCAGGCCTCTGAGGGCCTAGCGGGGCGGCGACCAGGGCTCTCCGCGCATCAAGTTCCCCAACCCCGCCCAGGCGAAGTTCATCAGCGTGCTCGCCGCCTGCTTCGCGGTGACGCCCTCCGTGGTGTTCGCCCATACGGCGAGGGCCTCGGCCGCCCCGACCAGGGCCTCCGCGAGGCCCGCGACCTCGCGTTCCGGCAGCGAGGGGTTGCGGTGCGCCTCACGGGCCGCCTCGGCGATGAGCAGCGTCACGAACGCCACGATCTCCTCGCGCATCACGGCGACCTCGCGCGCGAACGGCTCGCCCTGCGTGCGGGCCTGGGCGTGCAGGACCGCCCAGCCGTCCGGGTGCTCGGCGGTGTGCGTGAAGAACCCCCGCAGCCCGGCCCAGAGTTGGCCGTCGGCCGGCTCGTCCGGCGTGATCGCCGACCGCACCGCCCCGACGAGCGCGGCCGCCTCCCGGCGGATGCAGGCGGTGAACAGCTCTTCCTTGGAGTTCAGATAGAGGTAGACCAGCGGCTTCGACACCCCGGCGAGCTCCGCGATCTCGTCCATGGACGCGGCCCGGTACCCGCGCTGGGCGAAGGTCCGCACGGCGGCGTCCATCATCTGCCGTTCCCGTACGGCCCGCGGCATCCGCTTGCCCTTCACAGCGCCCACGCCGGTCGCCCTCCCCGATTCACGATTACTCCTCGGTAAGCCTACGACTCCGGGCGGAGTCCCCCCGCTCACAACGGAAGCAGTTCCGGCCACCACGGCGGCACGTTGCCGGGCGGACAGAACGGCGCGGGGTAGCCGTCCGGCGCGTGCAGCCAGGCCAGTACGCCCCATACGAGGAGCAGCGAGCCGAGGACCGCGATCGCCGGGCCGGCCACCCCGAAGCGGGCCGGCGCGAACCACCACCAGAGGGTCGCGACCGCCGTGAGCGCGAGGAAGACCAGGGCCAGCGAGAACGAGTTCGCGGCCCCGTTGATCCCGATGTCACAAGTCCGCCAGGCCCACCCCAGCAACCCGGCCCCGAGCCCTCCGGTGAGCACTCCGCCGATCGGCCCGGCCATCACACGCAAAGCTCTGCTCATCCATCCCCCCGTACACAGGACCGCCCCCGGCGAGTGAACAGCACCGCGCCCCGGACCAAGTATCCCGGTCCGGGGCGCGGCAGGTGCGAAGCGTCACGCAGGAACAGGCGCAGCCTGCCGCTCGTCCGCGAGCGCAGCGTCCGGCTCGGCGTCCGGCTCGTCGATCGGCGACGAAGACGCGGTGTTGTACGCCTCACGGTCCAGGATGTTCTCCCGGGCCGCGACCAGGACCGGGACGACCGACTGGCCGGCCACGTTGGTGGCGGTGCGCATCATGTCCAGGATCGGGTCGATGGCGAGCAGCAGGCCGACGCCCTCCATCGGCAGGCCGAGCGTCGACAGGGTCAGCGTCAGCATGACCGTGGCGCCCGTCAGACCGGCGGTGGCGGCGGAGCCGACGACGGAGACGAAGGCGATCAGGATGTACTCCTTGATGCCCATCTGCACATCGAAGATCTGCGCGACGAAGATCGCGGCGATCGCCGGGTAGATCGCGGCGCAGCCGTCCATCTTGGTCGTCGCGCCGAACGGCACGGCGAACGAGGTGTAGTCCTTCGGGACGCCGAGGCGCTCGGTGACCTTCTGGGTGACCGGCATCGTGCCGACCGAGGAGCGGGAGACGAACGCCAGCTGGATCGCGGGCCAGGCGCCCTTGAAGAACTTCAGCGGGTTGACCTTGGCGACGGTCGCGAGCAGCAGCGGGTAGACGCCGAAGAGGACCAGGGCGCAGCCGATGTAGATGTCCGCGGTGAAGGTCGCGTACTTGCCGATCAGGCCCCAGCCGTACGTGGCGATGGCGTAGCCGATGAGGCCGACGGTGCCGATCGGGGAGAGCTTGATGACCCACCACAGGGCCTTCTGCAGCAGCGTCAGGACCGACTCGCTGAGGTCCAGGATCGGCTTGGCCTTCTCGCCGATCTTCAGGATGGCGATACCGGCGACGGCGGCCATGAAGACGATCTGCAGGACGTTCAGCTCGGTGAACGGCGTGATCACGTTCTCCGGGATGATGCCGGTGAGGAAGTCCAGCCAGGTGCCCGCGCTGTCCGGCTTCGCGCCGTCCTTCGGGGTGAGGCCGGTGCCGGCCCCCGGGTTGGTGAGCAGGCCGATCGCGAGGCCGATGACCACCGCGATCAGCGACGTGATCATGAACCAGAGCAGGGTGCGCGTCGCCAGGCGCGCGGCGTTGTTGACCTTACGCAGGTTGGTGATCGACACCAGGATGGCGAAGAAGACGAGCGGCGCGACGGCCAGCTTGAGGAGCTGGACGAAGATCGAGCCGACCTTGTCGAGGGTGGTGACGAGCCAGGACACGTCCTGGCTCCGGGCCAGCCAGCCGAGCAGGACACCGAGGACCAGACCGGTGACGATCTGGGCCCAGAACGGGACCTTGGGTATTCGGAAGCCGGACGGCTTCTCGGTGGCGGCGGGGGAATTCGCGGACACGGACACACTCCGGTGAAGACGCGTGGGGCGGGGACGTAGTACGTACGGACTTGCACGTGACTTGCGTGGAGCGGCGGCCGCTGACTACGGCGCGGCGCCGCTGCATAGATGTCGCTCAGGCGCGGCAACAGGCCGCGGACATGCAGCGGCAGAGATCGACGTGCAGGCGCGCGACGAGCGGAAGGCTCGTGCCCTTGAGCGGATCGCTCAGGGCGTTGCGGGGCGCGGCTGCTGTCTTCATGTCGAACACGTTAACACTTGAACTTTGAGAACATCAAAGGGCTTCTTTGGGTACGGTTCCGGCCATACGCCCCCGTATCAGGCTGGAAAACGCAGGTGCCCCGGCCTTCGAGCCATCGCTCGACAGGCCGGGGCACCCGGTGCGTTGTGACGAGAGTTACAGCTCCCGTACGCCGGTCACAGCTCCCGTACGCCGTCCTCCATGCTGCGGTTCTCCGCGAGCCGGGACTTGGCGCGGTCGACCTTGCCGACGATCTGCTCGGACATCTCCTCGCGCTGCCCGCGCAGCAGCACGAAGCTGAGCGGCGCGGAGACGACGATGGCGAGCACCAGCACCCACAGCAGGTTCGAGTCGCCGAGACCGCGCGGCAGCACGCCGAGGAAGACGAGTCCCCAGAGCACGAAGAAGCAGCCGGCGAAGATGCCAAGCCGCATCGCGGTGTACCGGACGGTGGCGCTCGGCTTCGGTGCCACGGCTCGCCTTCTCTCTGCTCGTACGTCTGCGGGGTGTCCAACTAGTGAAGCACGCCCGCAAATGGATCAGCTCGGCGGGCTCAGTGCAGCGGACTCGGTGCAGAGGGCTCAGCTCGGCGGGCTCAGTGCAGAGGGCTCAGCTCGGCGGGCTCAGTGCAGCGGGAGCCACATCATGACGTCGTCCCGGTCCTCGTCCGGCGCGACCCGGATCGCTGACGGCACCCGGCCGACCTCCTTGTAGCCGCAGGACGCATAGAACCGCTCCAGGCCCTCGCCGCCGCGGCAGGTGAGGCGGATGGCCTCGATCCCGTCGTGCGAGCGGGCGGCGTCCGCGGCGGCGGACAGCAGCGCGCGGCCCTGCCCCCGGCCCTGGTGCGCGGGGTGCAGCATCACGGTGTAGAGCCAGAGCCAGTGGCGCATCAGGCGGTGCGAGTTGAGGGCGAGGAAGGCCGTCGCGGCGACGGCACCCTGCTCGTCGTACCCCACGAGCAGTTTCGTGCGCCCCTCCGTCATCGCGGTGAGATGCTTCAGCCACTCGGGCCGTACGGACTGAGGGGTCACGGGCGGGACGAAGCCGACGGCTCCGCCCGCGTTGGTGACGTCCGCCCACAGGTTCAGGATGCCCTGGGCGAGCTCCGGGCCGACCTTCGGTTCGCACTCGAATATGAGGGGCATCGCTCAGGGACCGCCTCAGAACCGCATCGGCTGCGGGGCCTCGCGGCGCTCCGGGTCCGGGCCGTCGTACTCGCGGATGATCTCGTACCGGGTGTTGCGCTCGACCGGGCGGAAGCCGGCGTCGCGGATCAGGTCGAGCAGGTCCTCGCGGGTGAGCTTGTTGGGCGTGCCGTAGTTGTCGGCGTCGTGGGTGATCTTGTACTCGACGACCGAGCCGTCCATGTCGTCCGCGCCGTGCTGCAGGGCGAGTTGGGCGGTCTGCACGCCGTGCATCACCCAGAAGACCTTGACGTGCGGGACGTTGTCGAAGAGCAGCCGGGAGACCGCGAAGGTCTTCAGGGCCTCGGCGCCGGTCGCCATCTGCGTGCGCGCCTGCAGCCTGTTGCGGACCTTGCCGTCCTGCATGTCGACGAAGTCGTGCTGGTAGCGCAGCGGGATGAAGACCTGGAACCCGCCGGTCTCGTCCTGCAGTTCACGCAGGCGCAGCACGTGGTCGACGCGGTGCCGGGGCTCCTCGATGTGCCCGTACAGCATCGTGCTCGGGGTCTTCAGACCCTTCTCGTGCGCGAGGCGGTGGATGCGCGACCAGTCCTCCCAGTGGGTGGCGTGGTCGACGATGTGCTGCCGGACCTCCCAGTCGAAGATCTCGGCGCCGCCGCCGGTGAGGGATTCGAGCCCGGCGTCGATCAGCTCGTCGAGGATCTCGGAGGCGGGCATGCCCGAGATGGTCTCGAAGTGGTGGATCTCGGTGGCGGTGAACGCCTTGAGTGAGACGTCCGGCAGGGCTTCCTTGAGCGCGCTCAGCGAACGCGGGTAGTAGCGCCACGGCAGGTTGGGGTGCAGGCCGTTGACGATGTGCAGCTCGGTGAGGTTCTCGCCCTCCATCTCCTGGGCGAGCTTCACCGCCTCCTCGATGCGCATCGTGTACGCGTCCTTCTCGCCCGGCTTGCGCTGGAACGAGCAGTACGCGCAGGACGCGGTGCACACGTTCGTCATGTTGAGGTGCCGGTTGACGTTGAAGTGCACCACGTCGCCGTTCCTGCGGGTGCGCACCTCGTGGGCGAGGCTGCCGAGCCAGGCCAGGTCGTCCGAGTCGTAGAGGGCGATCCCGTCCTCGCGGGTCAGCCGCTCACCGGCCAGCACCTTCTGCTCAAGGTCCCGCTTGAGTCCCGCGTCCATGCCCTTACCTCTCCCTACGACAACTGCGGCCAACCGTACTGCTATACCTCCTCGGGCAGTTCCCCGACCCGGTTCTCCCACTTCGTGGAGAGCACGATCGTGGTACGGGTGCGCGAGACGCCCTTCGTGCCGCTGAGCCGGCGGATGGTCTTCTCCAGACCGTCCACGTCGTCGACGCGCACCTTGAGCATGTACGAGTCGTCGCCCGCGATGAACCAGCAGTCCTCGATCTCGTGCAGGTCCTTGAGGCGCTGCGCCACGTCCTCGTGGTCGGTCGCGTCGGAGAGGGAGATGCCGACGAGGGCGGTGACGCCGAGGCCGAGCGCCGCCGAGTCGACGGTCGCGCGGTAGCCGGTGATCACACCCGCCGCCTCCAGGCGGTTGATGCGGTCGGTGACGGAGGGGCCGGAGAGGCCGACGAGCCGGCCGAGTTCGGCGTACGAGGCCCTGCCGTTCTCCCGCAGGGCCTGGATGAGCTGCCTGTCCACCGCGTCCATATGCCTGGCGCCTTCCATTGTTCAGCGATGCCACGAGTCATGAGTCACGAGTCGTGAGTCGTGAGTCGGGAGTCACGAGTCGTGAGTTTGTCTAATCTAAGGCAAGCAGGGTCGCACCCCTGTGATTCTTTTACCAGATCGCCGGTGATCTTTCAGATTCCAGGAGTACGTGAGCAGCCCGCTACGTCCCCCGAGAGCCGCCACCCAGCTCTCCCTCCCAGCGGCGGTACAGGCCGTGCGGCACCCCCGCCGCGTCGAGCACCCGCCCGGCGACGAAGTCCACCAGATCCTGGATGTGCGTCGCCCCCGCGTAGAACGCCGGTGAGGCGGGCAGCACGGTCGCGCCCGCCTCGTCGAGCGCCACGAGGTGCTTCAGCGTCTGGCCGTTCAGCGGGGTCTCGCGCACGGCGACGACCAGCTTGCGGCCCTCCTTGAGGGTCACGCTCGCCGTCCGCTGCAGCAGGTCCTTCGACAGGCCGAGCGCGACTCCGGCCACGCAGGCCGTGGAGGCGGGCACGATCAACATCCCGCGTGTCGCGTACGAGCCGGACGAAGGGCCCGCGGCGAGGTCGCCCGCCGCCCAGTACCGCACGTCCGCCACGTCGACCGGAGCGAACGCGTCCGGCTTGCCGTCCGCCCCGCGCGCCAGCCACTCGCGGAGGTCGTCCTGCCAGTGGGCGTCGCGGAACGAGATGCCCGTCTCGTCGAGCAGCGTCAGCCGTGAGGCGCGGCTGACGACCAGGTCCACGCTCTCGCCCGCGGCGAGCAGCGCGCGCAGCACGGCCGCGGCGTACGGCGTGCCGGACGCGCCGGAGACACCGACCACCCAGGGTCGGCGCTGCGCGAAGTCTTCGGGTACGGGCTGCACGCCACGAGCCTATCCGGCGCCTCGGCGGCGGGGCTCGGTCAGGTGCTGTGCTCGGGGTCGACGGGCAGTGCGCCGGTGTCGACCGTCAGCTTGCCGAGGTCGGTCTCGACGACGGCCTTGCCGCCGTAGGGGATGGTGTCGGAGCCGCGATAGCCGTCGGGGCCGGGATTCCAGCGGGTGACCAGGTGGCCGGCCCGCGGATCGAAGATCAGGTAGTGGGCGAGGCCCCGGGCTGCGTACTGGCGGGACTTGACCTCGTAGTCGTGCCGGATGCTGCTCGGCGAGACGACCTCGATGACAAGCTCGATCAGGTCGGGCGAGTACGCGGTGACGTTCCGCGCCTCCTCCACGGCCGGGATCACTGCCAGGTCGGGGCAGAACTCGAACTCGTCGCTGAACGGGAACGCCACGTCGCTGACGCAGCTCCAGTCATCGCCCAACTGCGCCTTGAGCTGGCTCCACACCTCCAGGATCGTCCGGTTGTGGAACGGCCTGAGCGGACTCATCACGATGTTGCCCTCGACAATCTCCGTCCGGTAACCGTGGAACATGTCCTCGAACCGGCTGAGCTGAGAGTGCAGGCGATCGGTCTCCGAGATGGTCACGGCCTCTCCCTTCCCTGCCCTCGATGGTAGGCGCCCCACCGTATTCACGGGCCCCATCGCCAGCCCGGGTATGGCCACCCGGCCACCCGAACGAGTGAGCGAGACCCCTAGGGCCTGTCCGGCGGATCTCCGCGGGACAGGCCCTAGACCGTCAGCCCCCGCACCACCAGGTCCAGCAGCGCGCACACGAACAGCGCGATCCCGATGAACCCGTTGACCTGGAAGAACGCCCGGTTCAGGCGGGACAGGTCGTGCGGGCGGACGATCCGGTGCTCGTACAGGAACGCCCCCGCGACGATCACCAGGCCGAGCCAGAAGAACGCCCCCGCGCCCGTGGACACCGCGTACCAGACGAACAGGCCCGTCGTCACCAGGTGGCACCCGCGCGCCCCCCGGATCGCCGCCGGGATACCGAAGCGCGCGGGCACCGACAGCACGCCGACCTCGCGGTCCGTCTCCACGTCCTGGCAGGCGTAGATCAGGTCGAAGCCGCCGATCCAGATCCCGACCGCGAGGCCCAGGATCACCGCGTCCCAGGACCACGAACCCGTGATCGCCAGCCACGCGCCGACCGGGCCCATCGCCTGCGCCAACCCCAGAATCGCCTGCGGGAAGTTCGTGAACCTCTTGCCGTACGGATAGACCACCATCGGGATCACCGCGACGGGGGCCAGGGCCAGGCAGAGCGGGTTGAGCAGGGCCGCGGCGCCCAGGAAGACGACCAGGGCGATCAGCGCGCCCGTCCACGCGGACTTCACCGAGACCGCGCCGGTGACCAGCTCGCGGTGGGCGGTGCGCGGGTTACGGGCGTCGATCTCGCGGTCGATGATCCGGTTCGCGGCCATCGCGAACGTCCGCAGGCCGACCATCGCGACCGTCACCAGGAGCAGCCTGCCCCAGTGGACGCTCTTGTCCAGCTGGAACATCGCGGTCAGCGCGGCGATGTACGCGAAGGGCAGCGCGAACACCGAGTGCTCGATCATGACGAGGCGCAGAAAGGCCCTCGTACGCCCCGGCTGCGGGACGGCTGCTGCGGCGCTGCTCACTTGAGTCCGTACTCCTTCCAGCGGCGGTCCACCAGGGCCGCCGTGCGCGGGTCGGACTCGACCATCTCCGGCCAGCCGCCGTCACGCGTATAGCCCTCCTCGGGCAGCTTCTTCGTGGCGTCGATGCCCGCCTTGCCGCCCCAGAACTGCTGGTAGGAGGCGTGGTCGAGGTGGTCGACCGGGCCCTCGACGACCGTCAGGTCGCGGGCGTAGTCCGTGTTGCCGAGGGCGCGCCAGGAGACCTCGTGCAGGTCGTGCACGTCGCAGTCCTTGTCCACGACGACGATCAGCTTGGTCAGCGACATCATGTGCGCGCCCCAGATGGCGTGCATGACCTTCTGCGCGTGCTTCGGGTACTTCTTGTCGATCGAGATGATCGCGCAGTTGTGGAAGCCGCCGGACTCCGGCAGGTGGTAGTCCACGATGTCCGGGACGATCACCTTGAGCAGGGGGAGGAAGAAGCGCTCGGTCGCGCGTCCCAGCGGGCCGTCCTCCGTCGGCGGGCGGCCGACCACGATGGACTGGAGCAACGGACGCTTCCGCATCGTCACGCAGTCGATCTTCAGCGCCGGGAACGGCTCCTGCGGCGTGTAGAACCCGGTGTGGTCGCCGAACGGCCCCTCCGGCAGCATCTCGCCGGGCTCCAGCCAGCCCTCGATGACGACCTCGGCGTTGGCCGGGACCTGGAGCGGCACGGTCTTGCAGTCGACCATCTCGACGCGCTTGCCCTGGATGAACCCGGCCAGCATGTACTCGTCCATGTCACCGGGGAGCGGCGCCGAGGACGCGTACGTCACGGCCGGCGGGCAGCCGAAGGCGATCGCGACCGGCAGCTTCTCGCCCCGCTGGGCGGCCACTTGGTAGTGGTTGCGGCTGTCCTTGTGGATCTGCCAGTGCATGCCGATGGTGCGCTTGTCGTGCCGCTGCAGCCGGTACAGGCCGAGGTTGCGCACGCCCGTCTCCGGGTGCTTGGTGTGGGTGAGGCCCAGGTTGAAGAACGAGCCGCCGTCCTGGGGCCAGGTGAACAGCGCGGGCAGCTGCTCCAGGTCCACGTCCTCGCCGGTGAGCACGACCTCCTGCACAGGGGCGTTCTCCGACTTCACCTTCTTCGGCGGTACGTGGGTCATCGCGCCGAGCTTGCCGAAGGCCTCGCGGATGCCGACGAAGCCCTGCGGCAGCTCGGGCTTGAGGAGGCCGCCGATCTTGTCGCTGATGTCCGCGTACGACTTGAGGCCGAGGGCCTTCAGGAGGCGGCGGTCGGTGCCGTACACGTTCATCGCGAGGGGCATCGAGGCGCCCTTCACGTTCTCGAAGAGCAGGGCGGGGCCGCCGGCCTTGTTCACCCGGTCGACGATCTCACCGACCTCCAGATGCGGGTCGACCTCGGCCTTGATGCGCAACAGGTCGCCCTCGCGCTCCAGCGCCCGGAGCAGGGAGCGAAGATCGTCGTAAGCCATAGGGACCAGTATCGGCTACTCGCTACGCTTGACCTGTCACGGGGGCCGTCACCCGGCCCCGGCACTCCACACGCAGGGGGACGGCTTCATGTTCCGGGTGCTGCTGATCCTGGTGCCGCTGGCACTCAGCATCTACGCGTTCATCGACTGCATCACCACGGACGAGCAGGAGGTCCGGTACGTCCCCAAGCCGCTCTGGGCGATTCTCGTGCTGCTCTTTCCGCTGGTCGGCTCGGTCTCGTGGCTGGTCGTGGGGCGCGACCGCACGGCGCGCCGCCCGTCCGGGGCACGCGGCGGCTGGGTCGCGCCGGACGACAACCCGGAGTTCCTGCAGACGCTCAAGAAGGACGAGCCGGAGCCGGACCTGGACGAGGACGACAAGGGGAACCCGCCGAAGTAGGGCTTCTTCCCCTGCCCGACCTCCACCCGCCCCTACCCCCGCGACGCGTACACGTCCCGGAACCGCTGCCACCGGTCAGGCGTCCAGCGCGACCACTCCGCCGGACGCCCCGCCAACGCCTCCGCCAGATACTCGAAGTGATCGTGCCACCCCGCCAGGCAGTCCAGGCGCAACGCGTCGTCGCCGCGGAAGTCGCTCGTGAAGCGGACCGTCGTCCCCCGCGTGCCGTCCGGCTCCAGATGGAACCGCATCCGCCCGTGCAACGAGTCCAGGGTGTACTCGGCGATCCGCTCCACGTCCCACGCGGTGACCCGCCCCGAGTGGCGCTCGCCCGCCTGGTTGAGCCAGCGCAGAACGACCGCGCCGCCGAGCCTCGGTTCGAGGACATCGGCGGCGGCGAGCCACTGGGGCAGCCCCCGCGCAGTGGCCACGGCGAGCCACACCTGCTCGACGGGATGCGGCAGATGCAGCTCGAAGTGGAGGTGCTGGATTCCGTTCTCGGTCCGGCTGGTGCCCTGTCCGATCGTCGCGGTCATGGCTCCAGCCTGGCGCGGTTGCGGAACATCCGCACCCGTGCAGGTCGGACGGGGCTCAGACGCCCGCGTACGAGTGCTTGCCGGTGATGAAGATGTTGACGCCGTAGTAGTTCCACAGCCAGGTCGCGAAGGCGAAGAGCGCCAGGTAGGCGGCCTTGCGGCCCTTCCAGCCGGCCGTCGCGCGCGCGTGCAGGTAGCAGGCGTACACGATCCACGTCACGAACGACCAGACCTCCTTGGGGTCCCAGCCCCAGTAGCGGCCCCAGGCGTCGCCCGCCCAGATCGCGCCCGCGATGATCGTGAACGTCCACAGCGGGAAGACCGCGGCGTTGATGCGGTACGAGAACTTGTCCAGGGACGCCGCCGAGGGCAGCCGGGACAGCACCGAGTGCGCGAAGGTGCCGGGGGTGCCGCCGCCCTCCAGCTTGCTCTCGTACGAGTCGCGGAACAGGTAGAGCAGCGTGCCGACCGCGCCGAGGTAGAAGACCGCTCCGCAGAAGATGGCGGTGGAGACGTGGATCCACAGCCAGTACGAGTCGAGGGCCGGGACCAGCTGGTCGCTGTCGGTGTAGAGCCACGTGGTGGCGATGCCCAGGTCGAGCAGGACCGTGGTGACCAGGATCAGGCCGATCCAGCGGACGTTCTTCTTCAGCGCCAGGAACAGCAGGTACGCGCCGACGGCCACCGTGGAGAAGGTGATCGAGAACTCGTACATGTTGCCCCAGGGGGCGCGCATCACGGAGAACGCGCGGGTCGCGACGCCGCCCGCCTCCACGAGGAAGGCGAGCACGGTGAGCGACACGGCGATCCGGCCGTACATGTCGCCCTTCTCCGTGCCGCCGTGCGCGCCGGGGCCGTCCGGCACGTCACGGGAGCCGGAGGCGGTGCGCGTGACGACCTTGGGGCGCTCCAGGACGGCGGTGCCCCCGGCCTTCTTGACGGTGACGGCGGGGGCGGCGGGGGCAGCGGCGGCGCTCGTGCCCTTGGTCGTGAGCGCGGCGGCGGTGCGGCCGACCTTGCTGCGGCTGCCGAAGGTCCATTCGGCGATGTGCGCGAGGAAGGCCAGGGTGTAGACGGCCATCGACGAATAGATCAGGACATTACTGATGTTCGCCAGGTTCTCGTTGGTGGCGGCGGCGAGATTCACTGAAACCTCCGGACAGGCAGTTCCGCCCGCTGGTACGTAGTCGTAGTACCCGGGCTGGTTTCAACCCGGCTGGTGTTGATCGCAGAAGACTCGGTCGTTCGCAGAGCGTCGGAGCAGCGTGAGCCGGGAACCCCTCTCCATCTGCGCGAGGGAGGACTCAATTCTCAGCCCCTTCGGCAGATCGTTCGGAGACGCTGGGCGCCCTCGAATGGAGTTTCTCCGCAAGGCCGCCCAGCTCCTCCGGCAACTGGGTGGACTCACTACGCCCCAGGCCCGCCATCTCGACGACGGTGGTGCCGTCGGCGTGCCGCACGGCGCGGACCCAGACGCGGCGGCGCTGGATGAACAGCGAGCCGACCAGTCCGACGAGGGCGGCGCCGGCGCCGGCCAGCGCCCAGCCGTTGCCGGGCTGCTGGGAGATCTGGAAGGACGCCCACTCCCTGAGGTCCTTCTCGAATGTGATCGAGCCGGCGCCGTTCGGGAGCGTCATGGTCTCGCCCGGCCGGATGCGCTGCTTGAACAGCTCGCCGTTCTCGTCCTTGAACTCCTTCATCTTCGACGTGTCGAGCTGGTACACGTTCTGCGGAAGACCGGAGTCCACGCCAAGGCTGCCGTGGTACGCGGAGAGCGCGAGCACCGGGTACTCGGGCGCCGGGAACTGGGAGAACATCTCGCCCTTGCCCGCGCCCGCGAAGGTCGGCACGAAGAAGGCGTTGAAGCCGAGCTGTTCCTTCTTGCCGTTCTTGTCGCGGTAGCCGTCGGCGACCTTGATGGCGCCGGTCGAGGTGACGTTGGAGTCGATCGGCAGCATCGGCACGGCACCGTGGTAGACGGTCTCGCCGCGGCCGTCCTTGACGGTGACGACGGGCGCGTAGCCGTGGCCGATCAGGTGGACCTTGGCGCCGTTCACCTCAAGCGGCGAGTTGACCTCGATGGCCGTCTTCTTCTCCGGCCCGTCGGCGCCCTCGGAGTAGGTGATGTGCGCCTTGTAGATGCGCGGCGTGCCCTTCTCGGGTCCGCTCTTCTCGTACGTGTCCTCGAAGCGGTCGAGCGTGAAGCTGAACGGCTCCAGGCTGTCGTTGTCGAAGAGGTTGCCGGACTTGAAATCGTCGTACTGCGTAAGGGTGTTGGCGAAGCCGTCGCCCTCGGTGATCAGCTTGCCGCCCTCGGACTTGAAGAGCGTGCCCGCGGCGAAGGCGATCAGCATCACGATCAGCGAGACGTGGAAGAGCAGATTGCCGGCCTCGCGGAGGTAGCCCTTCTCGGCGGTGACGGCGTCGCCGGTGAGCTCGGCGCGGAAGCGGCGGCCCTTCAGCAGCGCCAGGGCCTGCTCGCGCACCTGCTCGGGCTCGGCGTCGGTGCGCCACGTGGTGTACGCGGGCAGCCGGTCCAGGCGGCGCGGGGCGCGCGGGGGGCGGCCGCGGAGCTGGCCGACGAACTGCCAGGTGCGCGGGACGATGCAGCCGATCAGGGAGATGAACAGCAGGATGTAGATCGCGGAGAACCACACCGAGCTGTAGACGTCGAAGAGTTGGAGCTTCTCGTAGATCGGGGTGAGCGTGGTGTGGGCTTCCTTGAAGTCCTGCACCTTGAGCTCGTCGACGCTGTTCTGCGGGATGAGCGAGCCGGGGATCGCGCCGAGCGACAGCATGAAGAGCAGGATCAGGGCGACCCGCATCGAGGTGAGCTGCCGCCAGAACCAGCGGGTCCAGCCGATCACGCCGAGCGCCGGCAGGTTCGGGGCGTCGCCGCCGGTGTCCTCCTGGGGCGCGGTGCTGAGCTGCGATCCGGCGCTGCCCAGGTCCTTCTCGTCGGCGGGGTCGGCGGGGTCGGCCGCGTTGCCGGCTGCGGTGTCGGTCTTGCTCACGATCAGATCCCCACGGTGAAGCCGGAAGTCCAGGACTGCATCTGGGACACCAGGTGGTCCCAGACGCCGGTGACGAGCAGCAGGCCGGTGGCGACGAGCATGCCGCCGCCGATCCGCATCACCCAGACGTAGTGCCGCTTGACCCAGTCGAACGCGCCGAGCGCCCGCCGGAACGCGATCGCCGCCAGGATGAACGGCACGCCGAGGCCGAGGCAGTAGGCCAGGGTCAGTATGGCGCCACGCCCCGCGCTGGCCTCCTGCAGGGAGAGCGCGGTGACCGCGGAGAGGGTCGGGCCGATGCAGGGCGTCCAGCCGATGCCGAAGAGCACGCCGAGCATGGGCGCGCCGAGCAGTCCGGACACCGGCCGCTTGTGGAACCGGAATTCGCGCTGCGTCAGGAACGGCATGGCGCCCATGAAGAAGAGCCCGAGCACGATGGTCAGCGCGCCGAGCACCTTGGAGATGACCTCCCGGTGCTCCAGGAGCGTCGAACCGAAGCCGCCGAAGAGCGCGCCGCCGGAGACGAAGACGGCGGTGAAGCCGAGGACGAACAGCCCGGCCCCGGCGGCCATCCGGCCCCGCTTGGCCTCGGCGAGGTCGGTGCCGGAAACGCCCGTGACGTACGACAGGTAGCCGGGGACGAGCGGCAGGACGCAGGGCGAGAAGAAGGAGACGAGGCCGGCGAGGAGAGCGATCGGCAGGGCCAGGACGAGGGCGCCGGTGAGGACGGTCTCGTTGGGGGCCGCGGCGAGGGCGGTCACCTGGGTGCCGTCGAGCGTCGCGGCGAGGGCGTGCATCACGTCTCGCTCACTTCTCCGCGAGCAGCGGGTCGATCATCTGGTGCAGCTGCTTGTCGTTGACGGCCTGCAGGGCGCGGGCCGCCAGCTTGCCGTCCCTGTCGATGACGATCGTGGACGGGATCTGCTGCGGGGCGAGGCTGCCCTTCGGGAACTGCAGGATCAGCTTCCCGGAGGGGTCGTAGAAGCTCGGGTACTCCACGCCGTGCTCCTCCTCGAACTTGACCGCCGGGCCCTTGTTGAAGTCACGGGTGTTGATGCCGACGAACTCGACGCCCTTCGGCTTGAGCTCCTTGGCGACCTTCACGAGGTACGGCGTCTCGACGCGGCAGGGTCCGCACCAGGAGCCCCAGACGTTGAGTACGACGATCTTGCCCTGGTAGTCGTCGAGGCTGAGCGGCTTGCCGTCGAGGCTCTTGCCCTCCAGCTTCGGGGCGGCCACGCGCTCGGACTTGTCGAGGCTCGCGATGCCGTTCTTTCCGGTGACGAAGTTGGTGTTCCCGGAGCCGCCCTGGGTGCCGCCGTCGCCGCAGGCGCTCAGAGTGAGGGCGGCGACCGCGGCCCCGGCTGCGAACAGGGAGGCACGTCGGAAGACAGGACGGCGGTAGCTCATGTGAAAAGTTTCGCATGACCGTTTCGAGGATCTTGGGCGCCCCCCGGCGCGTACGAAACGGCCCGCTCAGGCGGCTTTGCCGAGTCCGCGCCAGCCTTCCGCGGGGGCCTGGCCGACGGGGAGCCCCTGAAACTTCTCCAGCACCTTCGGGTCCTGCGCGTCGAGCCAGTCGACGAACTGCCGGAAAGAGACCAGGCGTACGTCCTTCTTCCCCGCGACCGTCTTCAGGGTCTCCTCGACGGCGTCCATGTAGATGCCGCCGTTCCACTGCTCGAAGTGGTTGCCTACGAAGAAGGGCGCCCGGTTCGTCTCGTACGCGCGGTGGAAGCCGGCGAGGTAGGACTCCGTGGCCTGCCTGCGCCAGGCCGGGTAGTTGTGGGGCGGGGCCTTGGTGGAGTTCTGGGACTGGTTGGCGAGGATGTTGTAGTCCATCGACAGGACCTCGAAGGTGTGGCCGGGGAACGGCATCGCCTGCAGCGGAAGGTCCCATATGCCCTGCTTCTTCACGGGCCAGCGCTGGTGGCCGCCGGGCGAGGAGGCGTCGTAGCGCCAGCCGAGCTCGCGGGCGACGGGCAGCAGGTTCTCCTGGCCGAGCAGGCAGGGGGTGCGGCCGCCGACGAGTTCCTTGTCGTAGTCGAAGGGCAGCGAGGGCAGGTCCGACCAGCCCGTGTTCGTACGCCACTCCTTGACGAAGGACGTGGCCTGGTCGATCTCGTCGCGCCACTGCCGGGGCGTCCAGTTGGCGACCGAGCCGGTGCCCGCGCAGAAGTGGCCGTTGAAGTGCGTGCCTATCTCGTGGCCGTCGAGCCAGGCCTGGCGCACGTACTTCAGGGTCTGCTTGATGTGGTCGTCGGTGAGGTAGCCGATGTCGGAGGCGCCGACGGTGTTGTTCGGCGGGCGGTAGCGGCGCTTCTTCGCCTCGGGCAGCAGATAGAGGCCCGAGAGGAAGAACGTCATGTGCGCGTCGTGCTCCTTCGCGAGCTTCAGGAAGCGCGGGAACAGGCCGTTGCCGACCTCGCCCGCGCCGTCCCAGGAGAAGACCACGAACTGCGGCGGGGTCTCGCCGGGCGCCAGCTTGCGCGGCGCTCCGGGCTGGTGCGGCTGCTTTCCCGTGAAGGACGTGGAACCGTCGCCTATCGCGCGGCCCTCTATGGGAGTGTCCTTCCCCTTCGCCCGGCCCGCCGGCTTCGCGTCGTCCGTGCCGGTGCCGCATCCGGCGAGCCCCGCGGCGGCCCCGAGGCCAACTCCCAGTCCCAGCAGTCCCCTTCGGCTGTAGTCGCGCATTTTGTCCCCGATTCTCCGTACTCGTACCCGCACTCCACGTAGGTGGGCATACCGGTAGATAGCGGGGGAGGCGAAAGGGTTGCGCCAAGTGGCTTGATTCTTCTGGCGCCCACACGACAGAAGGGCCAGACACTGAGTAAGTGCCCGACCCTTCTTGCCGGTTGAGGACGGTTGAGGACGGTTTAATGTTGATTGAGGCCGGTTTGATGCTGGTTGAGGCTTATTAGGGCCTGTTAAGCCTTCATCGTCCGATTCATACCGCTACGCCCCGAACGCCTTGTCCTTGCCCTTGACGCCCTTGACGCCCTTGACGCCCCTGCCCGGCTTCGCACCCGCGAGCAGATGCGCGGGGACCAGGTCACGGGCCGGCTCGGAGTACCCCACCGACACGATCTTGTCGCCGCGGTACGTGAACGTCGTCAGCGAGGCGAGCGTGCACTGCCGCCTGCGCGGGTCGTGCCACAGTCGGCGCCTCTCCACGAAGCTGCGCACGATCCAGATCGGCAGCTGGTGGCTCACGCACACCGCCTCGTGCCCGCGGGCCGCGTCCTTCGCCGCGTCAAGGGCGCCCATCATCCGCACGACCTGCTCGATGTACGGCTCGCCCCAGGACGGCTTGAAGGGGTTGACCAGGTGCCTCCAGTTCTCCGGACTCTTCAGGGCGCCGTCGCCCACGCCGAAGGTCTTGCCCTGGAAGACGTTGTCCGCCTCGATCAGGCGCTCGTCCGTGGCCAGATCCAGACCGTGCACCTTGGCGATCGGGGCGGCCGACTCCTGCGCGCGCTCAAGCGGCGAGGACACGACATGCGTCACGTCCCGCCCGGCCAGGTGCTCGGCAACCCGGTCGGCCATCTGCCGGCCGAGCTCGGACAGGTGGTACTCGGGCAGGCGGCCGTAGAGGATGCCCTCCGGGTTGTGCACCTCACCGTGGCGCATCACGTGCACGACGGTGAGGTCGTCCCGCCCGCTCATGCCGTGGCCTCCGCCGCCGCGCGGGCCGCGGCGGGCAGGGCGTCCGCGATGCGCTGGACCGCGCGCTCGTCGTGCGCCGTCGAGACGAACCAGGACTCGAAGGCCGACGGCGGCAGGTACACGCCGTCGGCGAGCATCGAGTGGAAGAACGCGGTGAAGCGGAACGCATCCTGCGCCTTCGCGTCGTCGTAGCTGCGCACCTCGTTCTCCGTGAAGAACACCGAGAACATGTTGGACGCGGTCTGCAGCCGGTGCGCCACGCCCTCCTTGCTGAGCGCCGCGCCGACCAGGCCCTGCAGCTCCTTCGACACCGCGTTCACCTTGTCGTACGCCGCGTCGTCCAGGAGGCGGAGCTGGGCGAGGCCCGCGGCCGTGGCGATCGGGTTCCCGGAGAGCGTGCCCGCCTGGTAGACCGGGCCGGCCGGGGCGAGGTGCGCCATCACGTCCGCGCGGCCGCCGAACGCCGCCGCCGGGAAGCCGCCGCCCATGACCTTGCCGAAGGTCAGCAGGTCCGGCACGACGCCGTCGACGCCGAACCAGCCCGCCTTCGACGTACGGAAGCCGGTCATGACCTCGTCCGAGATGTACAGCGCGCCGTTGTCCTGGCAGAGCTGCTTCAGGCCGGCGTTGAAGCCGTCGCGCGGCGGGACCACGCCCATGTTGCCGGGCGAGGCCTCGGTGATCACGCAGGCGATCTCGCCGGGGTGCGCGGCGAAGGCGGCCCGCACGGCCTCCAGGTCGTTGTACGGCAGCACGACCGTGTCGCCCGCCTGGGCGCCGGTGACGCCCGGGGTGTCGGGCAGGCCGAACGTGGCGACGCCGGAGCCGGCCGCGGCGAGCAGCGCGTCCACATGGCCGTGGTAACACCCGGCGAACTTGACCACCTTGGCGCGGCCGGTGAACCCGCGGGCAAGCCGGATCGCGGACATCGTCGCCTCGGTGCCCGACGACACCAGGCGGACCTGCTCGACCGGCGCGATCCGGTCCACGATCTCCTCGGCGAGCGCGACCTCACCCTCCCCCGGCGTACCGAACGACGTGCCGCGCGCGACCGCGTCCTGCACGGCGGCGATCACCTCGGGGTGCGAGTGCCCGAGGATCATCGGACCCCAGGAGCACACCAGGTCGACGTACTCACGGCCGTCGGCGTCGGTGAGATACGGACCGGTGCCGGACACCATGAAGCGGGGCGTGCCCCCGACCGCGCGGAAGGCGCGCACGGGAGAGTTCACGCCGCCGGGCGTCACGACGGCCGCTCGGTCGAAAAGCGTCTGCGAAACGGGGGCTTCGTATGAATACGGCACTTTGGTCCTGATCTGCGATGCGTCGGCGAGTGGGACGACGGTGAGTGTGACGACGGCGGAGGTCGACGGGGATCGGCGCGCGTCGGCGCCGTCGGTGGCCAAGTCCGGCCAAGTCGGTGGCCAAGTCCGTGGCCAAGTCCGGCCAAGTCGGTGGCCAAGTCGGTGGGGCCCGGTCCTAACGGCCGGGCGTCAGCCCCCTCTCGTCTGCGAGACTGGGTGGACATACGGAAAGCTCACACAAGCCATGGTGTCAGAGCCCTCGGACATCCTGTGGACAGGTGTTTCAGCACGGCTGTTCACACCCACGTTTCGGCGTACGGTCACGGGGGAGGTCAACTGACACGATGATCGGGTTGCGCGGCGTCGCTGTGTTACCTAAAAAAGCAGTCGGGTGGAGATATGCATCGCGGTGGCGGACTGGGCGAGGGGACCGACGACCTCGGTCCCCGGCGTGCCCGCCGGGGGAGGCACCGTAGGGAACCTGAGGCCGCGGAGTCGGCGGACACGGCGGCGGACACGGCAGCGGCGGACACGGCAGCGGGCGCGGCCGGCCGGCGCGACGCCACGGCGGGTATCCCTTCGAGCACGGGGAGCAGGAGTGGCCGGGTGGGGGTGACCTACAAGTACTTCGGCGCTCCGGACGGTGCGACCGCCGCCCGGGTGCCGATCTCGATGCGCCCGGAGGAGCTCGGGGGCGACGAGCTCGGCATGGGCGGAATGTTCACGAAGATCAAGCCGGAGACGATGGCCGCGATGGTCCTCACCGGCATCGAGGGCATACCCCTGCACAAGGTGCCCCCGCTCGAACTCGTCGTCCTGCACCCCGACTACGCGGTGGTGAAACTCCCGATGACGGTCGTCGACCCGCTCCGCGGCATCGGCGACGAGGCGGTCGGCGCGGCCGCGTTCATCTGGTCCACGGTCCCGGACCGCGGCGGCCCGCGCGATGCGTTCAACGTCTACCAACTCCTGCACGAATGGCAGGACTTCAGCCACCGGCTGCATGAGGCGGGGCATCAGCCCTACTGCCTTGTCTGGCCCTGACCGAACCAGCCGTCCGGCCCTGACCGGACCGACCGTCGGGCCCTGACCGGACCGACCGTCGGGCCCTGACCGGACCTGCTGCCTCGCCCTGACCGGACCGACTGCCCGAGCCTGAGCGGCTGTACGACGAGTTGGGGCTGGTCACGCCTGCACACTGGTGGCGGACGTGGGGAGGCGGCCGGGGATTGGCCGACCGTCCGTCAGGGCGCCGGGGCCGGCCTCGTCGACTCGTCCAGCGCCGCGGCCAGTCGGTTCCGGAGTTCCGTCTGGGCCGCGATGCGGCGGTCGAGCACGGCGAGGCGTTCCCGCGCCACGGCCAGGCCCTTCGGCGCGGGCGGCGCCTCGGCCACGTCACCGTCCAGGCAGGGCGCGAAGACCCGTACGTCGTCGAGGGTGAGGCCCACCGCGAGCAGGTGCCGGATGTTGCGGACCCGGACGACCGCGCCTTCGCCGTAGGCCCGGTAGCCGTTCGGGGCGCGCTCCGAGGAGATCAGTCCGGCCTGCTCGTAGTGGCGCAGGGCGCGCGCGGTCGTACCGGTGCGCGCCGCCAACTCCCCTATCCGCACCGGGATCCCGCTCCTCCTCGCGCCGTTATCCGCCCACTCCCCCTGCCCGTACCGGTCATCCCATCACGACGTACTTCTCGTCCCGCACGCGGTCAGGCCACCACCGCACCCCCGTCGACCGGCAGCACGACACCCGTCACGAACGACGCCTGCGGCGCGGCGAGCCCGGTGATCGCCCAGGCCACCTCCTCCGGCCTGCCGATCCGGCCGAGCGGTGTGTGCGCCAGCTGCCAGTCGCGGAGTTCCGCGATCCGCTCCGGCGACAGGCCCTGATGGTCGCCGATCGGCGTCTCCACAGCGCCGGGCGCGACCGCGACCACCCGCACCCCACGCGGCGCCAGCTCCACCGCCCAGCTACGGGTGAGGAGTTCGAGGGCCGCCTTCGTGGCGGCGTACACCGAACTGCCCGGGAAGGCCCGCTGCCCGACCGACGTACTGACGTTGACGATCACCCCGCGCCCCCCTTCGGCGAGCAGCGGAAGCGCCGCCTGCGACAGCAGGACCGGCGCGACCAGGTTGGTGGCGAGCTGCTCGTCGACCGCGCCGCGCGTGACCGCCCCGAGGGCGCCGCTGCGAACCACGGCGGCGTTGTTGACGAGCACGTCCAGACGTCCGTACGTCCGCTCCGCCGCCTCGACGATCCGCTCGGGGCCGCCCTCCGCCGTGATGTCCGCGACGATCGGGGTGATCAACTCCGGGTGGGGGGCGGCGGTCTCCCGCAGCGGCCCCGGCCGCCGCCCCACCGCAAGCACCCGCGCCCCTCCGCCCGCAAAGGCCCTGGCGGCGGCCCGCCCGATGCCGGTACCTGCACCGGTCACGCAGACGACTCGGGGGGTGGTGTTCGTACGCGGGTCCGTGTTCGTACGAGGGTCCGTGTTGTTCGTACGAGGGTCGGTGTCCGTGCGCGGGTCTGTGTCCGTGCGTTCGTTGGCGTTCATGGTGGGAGCTTCCGACCCTGACGCCAACGGCAAGGTCAAGCCCGCCGCTCGGCCCCCTTGCGCGCGCGGGCGCGGGCCCAGGCCCGGGTGGCGGTGCGTGTACGGATGCGGGCACGGCCGCGCACCGGCCGCAGGACCTGCACGAGCTGACGGCAGCCCTCGCACCACACGTCCGAGCGCCGGGCGGCGCGCGCGGCGGCGTTGGCGTCGTCGAGGAACAGTGGGTCGCCGCGGTGGGTGAGGCACTCCACCTCGTACCGGTCGTCGGCCCGCCCCGCCCCGCGCAGCACGGGATCCGCGGCCGCCAGGGTGTCGCGGGTCCTGATCTGCGCTCCGGTGTCCCTTCGGGTGAAGACCCGGCCGTCGGCGTCGATTTCGCGCACCTCCTGCTCGGCCTCCCGGACCGCCGCGCGGCGGGCGAGCGCACCCTCCGGGTCGGGGGTGAGGGCCCGGGCCGCCCTGGACCGCAGCTTGTCGAGAGCCGTCTCCACGCGTCGGGCGTACACCCTGAGCGTCGCGCGAAGGCGCCGGCGCCGCACGTCCTTCACATCGAGACCGGCGTACTTCGGGCCGAGACGCGCGTCGTACGCCACGTCGACCGGCACGCCGGCCGGTATGCCGCTGCTGCTCATGAGGCGATGACTCCTTCGGCTCCCCGAGGCAGCTGTCCCCCACGGGAGTCGACTCTAAGGCGGATACGGAGGCCCCGCCCGTTCTGCGCTGTGTGCCCTGTGCCCTGTGCGCTGTGTGCGCTGCGTGTCCTGTGCGCTGTGTGCCCTGTGCGCTGTGTGCCCTGTGCACCGTGCTGCGCGCCCCGCACCCTGTGCCCCGCGCCCCGCGCGAGACGGAACGGTTCGCGGGGTGCTCTGTATCGCCGACGGGCCCCAGTGGCACACTGGCACGTCGACCCGGAGGGAGACCGGACGTGCCCATGATCCGCAAGCTGCGCCGCATGGTCGGCCGCGCCAAGCGCCGCACGGTGGACCTCAGCCATCCGGCACGCTCCCCTCTCGGCAGTGCCGTGGTGAACTGCGTCGTCTACCAGGACGGCAAGCGCCGCGCCGACGGCCGCGCTGACGTCTCGGCCGCCCAGGCCCTGGCCCGCGTACGCAAGGAGGGCGAGGGCTTCGTATGGATCGGCCTGCACGAGCCGACGCCCGACGAACTCGCAGCGCTCGCCGAGCCGTTCGGCCTCCACCCGCTGGCCGTCGAGGACGCCGTCCACGCCCACCAGCGCCCCAAGGTGGAGTCGTACGACGACATGCTGTTCGCCGTCTTCAAGTCCGTCTGCTACGTGGACCACGACGAGCTGACCGCCAACAGCGAGGTCGTCGACACCGGCGAGATCATGGTCTTCACCGGCCAGGACTTCGTCATCACCGTCCGCCACGGCCGGCACGGCTCGCTCGGCCCGGTCCGCGAAGCCCTGGAGGCCGACCCGGAGCAGCTGGCCAAGGGCCCGTCGGCCGTGCTGCACGCGATCGCCGACCATGTCGTGGACGAGTACCTGACCGTCGCCGACGCCGTGCAGGAAGACATCGACGACGTGGAGTCCCAGGTTTTCGCCGCCCAGCCGGACCGCTCGGGCGGGCGGGCCGACGCCGGGCGGATCTACCAGCTCAAGCGCGAACTCCTGGAGCTGAAGCGGGCCGTCTCCCCGCTCAGCCGCCCCCTGCAGATCCTCGCCACCCGCACGAACACCCTGATCGCCCCGGACATCCAGCCGTACTTCCGGGACGTCGCCGACCATCTGGCCGGGACGAGCGAGCACATAGCGTCCTTCGACGCCCTCCTCGACTCGATCCTCCAGGCCCACTTGGCCCAGGTCACGGTCGAGCAGAACGAGGACATGCGCAAGATCACGTCCTGGGCCGCGATCATCGCCGTCCCGACCATGGTCTGCGGCGTCTACGGCATGAACTTCGAGCACATGCCCGGCCTCGACTCCCCCTACGGCTATCCCGTTCTCATCGTCCTCACCGTCCTCGCCTGCTTCCTGCTGCACCGCATGCTGCGGCGCAGGGGGTGGCTGTAGGGGGGCGGCTGCAGGGGCGGTCGGTTGCGGCCGGCCCGTCAGGGACCCGGCACGTGCAGAGCTCGGGCGTGTTCTCAGGGGCGCCAGTGCGGGTCGCGGCCCAGGGCACCGAGGAGGCGGTCCTGCTCGGGCGCGTCCGCCGGTACGGCCACCGGCTCGCCGATCACACCCGCCTGCCGTGCCGCCGGGGCGAGGCCCTCGTACGCGGAGACGAGTTCGGTGAGGACCACCGGTTCGATCACGTGGTCCCGGCCGGTCGCGCGGGCCAGGTCCCAGGCGTGCACGGCGAGGTCGCCGAGCACCATGTGGCCGACCGTGCGGGCCGGGAAGTTCATCGCACCCGTCGTCCCCTCCTCCGCCCCGGGCTCGCCCCACGCGGCGGCCAACCGCCGGGTCTCCTCGCCGAAGCGGTCCCGCCAGTCGTCGCCCCGGCCGACCGCGTCGGGCGTCTCCCCGAACTCCGCGTCCTGCTTCACCGCAAGTGCCTGGAACTGCACGACCACTTGCGTGAGGTGGTTCACCAGGGCTCGTACGTCGTACTCGGAGCACGGCGTGCGCTGTCCGAGCTGCCCGTCCTCGATACCCCGGATCACGGCGACAGCCTGCACGCCCGCCGTGTCCAGGAGTTCGCTGATGCTCTTCGTCATGCCCCGAACGTAGGCGACGGCCGGTGCCCGCGCCTTGAAGAAATGCGACAGCCCTCCCCTGTTCCCACCCCCGTCCTGGACTCCGTTGTTCCCACCCCCGTCCCCGACCCGACCCGTCCTAGACTCCGTTCGT
>NZ_JASCIR010000030.1 GCF_029968095.1 Streptomyces solicavernae
GCCACGACCCGGCCCAGGAGGTACAGCGCGGGCACCGCCGCCGTCAGCGGCAGGGCCACCCCGGCCGTCATGTGCACGAACCGCGACGGGTAGTCGTAGCTCGCCACCCGCAGGCCGACCAGGGCGCACACCCCGGCGCCCGCGCCGACTAGCGCACCGGAGGTGCCGATGTCCGTCAGCCCGCCCGCGGCGATGCCCGCACCCGCAGCGGCGAGCAGCGCCACCACGACGGACGCGGCACCGGGCAGCGGCAGGGCACGCGCGAGCACCGCGACGGCCACGGCGGCCGCGCCGACCGAGACCGCCTCGGGCGCCGCGGCCAGGCTGCCTCCGGCGAGGATCGTGAGCGCGGCCGAGGAGACCGTGGCCATCAGGCCGTACATCCGCTCGTCCGCGCCCGCGTGGCTGCGCAGCTGCAGCACGAGCGTGAGCAGCACCCAGACCCCGCCGGTGCCGACGATGGCCGCGGGCGCGTGCTCCCGGCCGGCGATCAGCACGAGCGCGTCGGCGACGAGCCCGCCGAGGAAGGCGAGCGCGATGCCCTGCCGGGCGGGCCACATGCCGTTCAGCCGGAACCAGCCGGCCGCCGTCAGGGCCTGCAGCAGAACCAGCGGCACGAGCAGTCCGAACGGGCCGAGGGCCGCACCACCCGCAAGCAGCAGCGCGAGCACCGCGGTGAGCGCGGCGGGCTTCAGGCCGGGCTCGATGATCGGCGACCGCCCTTCGAGCCGGGCCCGCTGGGCGTAGGTGAGGCGGGGTTCTTCGCTGGTGGCGGTGGACACGCCGGAGCCGGTCTCAGGGGACTCGGGGGACTCAGGGGACTCAGGGGACTCAGGGGACTCAGGAGGCTGGATCAGAGCACTCGACGGGGCACCGATCGGCGCGGCCTGCTGTCCCTGCGACAGATACGTGGCGTCCGCGGCGGCGTCCGACGCCTGGTGCTGGTGCAGTTGCTGGTGCTGGTGCTGGTGCTGATGCAGTCGCTGTTGTTGCTCATACGGCTGCTGGTACTGCTGCTGGTACTGCTGCGCCTGCTGCTCGTACTGCTGCGGCTGCTGATACGGGTCGTACGTGTGCTGCTCGTACGGCTCATACGGCTGCTGACTCATGGCGTGCGGGTCACCCTCCTGCGAACGGCGGGAGCACCTCGACCGTGCCGCCCTCGGCAAGCGCCACCGTCTCATGGGCGCGGGTGCCCACCGGGTCCCCGTCGACCAGGAACGAGCAGCGCTGCAGCACGCGGACGAGTTCGCCGGGGTGTCGTTCGCGGGCGGCTGCCAGCGCCTCGGCGAGGGTCACCGCGTCATACGGTTCGTCGGCGATGCCGGCGGCGGACTTGGCGGCCGCCCAGTAGCGGATGGTGCCGTTGGCCATGGCGAGCGCTCCTTTCGTTGCTACCGACTCACTACCGACTCAGTATCCGTGTTCCGCGCCCCGGCCCGTTCCGCCTGTGGAAAACCTGCCGACGGCCCAGGTCGCGACCCGGGCGAGCAGCTCGTCCCCGGCCGCGTTCTCCGCGTGCCCCATGCCCGGCTCAAGCCACAGCTCGGCGGAGCCGGCCGCGGCGTCGGCGAGCATCCGCGGATGGTCGACCGGGAAGTACGGGTCGCGGTCGCCGTGCACGATGAGCAGCGGGGTCGGCGCGATCAGCGGGACCGCCCCGGCCGGGCTGAGCGGGACCGGGTCCCACTCGCGGTGGTGGATCCGGGTGCGCAGCACGTGCCGGCCCACTACCCGTCCCGACCGGCGCGTGACCAGCCAGTGCAGGCGGCGCATCGGGGCCGTACCCCGGTAGTACCAGCGCGCGGGGGCGCTCACGGCGACGACCGCGTCGGCGTGCGCCTCCGCACGCCCCCTCCCCGTACCGTCTTCCTGCGGCGGCCGGTGCAGGGCAGCGTGCCGCAGCACCACCGAGCCCCCCATCGAGAACCCGACCGTCACCACGCGCGCGTGCCCGAGGCTGCGCGCCCAGGCCACCGCGGCCGCCAGGTCGAGCACCTCGCGGTCGCCCACCGTGGACGTGCCGCCCGACTTCCCGTGCCCCCGGAACGTGAACGTCACCACACCCGCGTACTGCGCGAAAACCGCTGCCGCGCGGCGCACGTGCGGGCGCTCCAGGTCGCCGGTGAAACCGTGCGCGAGGACGATCGCCGGGCCCCGCGCACCCAGGTGGCCGGGCTCGTAGAGGGCGTCCACGGGGACGCCGTCGGCGGCCCGCAGAGTGGTACGGAGCGTGCCCGCGTCGCCGCGTTCCGTGCTCGCCCGGCGGGGCCGCCGGGGAGTAGTTCGCGTCACACGTCCTGCCGATCCGGTGCTCATGTGGGCTATTCTCCTAGCTGAAGGACCTGGGCAGCGCAGCCCCCGGGTCCTTTCGTGCTTTCGGGCCGGTGCGCGGTACGGGCCCGGGAGAGCGGCGGAACCCAGGGCGCGGGTACCGCAGAAGCACCACCGGCTGTGCGCGTACGAAGCAGTGCCGCAAACTCCCCCACCGCCGCACACGGCGAGGGGGATGCCCCCAGCGCAGGGACCGAGGAGGAACCGACGTAATGGGCGAGCAAACCGTGCACGACCAAGAACGACCGACCCAGGCAGGTGGGTCGCGATGAGCTCTCTGCTGCTCCTGACCAACGCTCTGCAGCCCTCAGCCGAGGTGCTGCCCGCTCTCGGCCTGCTCCTGCACAACGTGCGCGTGGCCCCCGCCGAGGGCCCCGCACTCGTGGACACCCCGGGCGCCGACGTCATCCTGATCGACGGCCGCCGCGACCTGCCGCAGGTGCGCAGCCTCTGCCAGCTCCTTCGCTCCACCGGGCCCGGCTGCCCGCTGGTCCTGGTCGTGACCGAGGGCGGCCTCGCGGCCGTCACCGCGGACTGGGGCATCGACGACGTCCTCCTGGACACCGCGGGACCGGCCGAGGTCGAGGCGCGGCTGCGCCTCGCGATGGGCCGCTCGGAGATCACCGGCGACGACTCCCCCATGGAGATCCGCAACGGCGATCTCTCCGTGGACGAGGCGACGTACAGCGCGAAGCTCAAGGGCCGGGTGCTCGACCTCACCTTCAAGGAGTTCGAGCTCCTGAAGTACCTGGCGCAGCACCCCGGCCGGGTCTTCACGCGCGCGCAGCTGCTCCAGGAGGTCTGGGGCTACGACTACTTCGGCGGTACGCGGACCGTGGACGTGCATGTGCGACGGCTTCGCGCCAAGCTCGGGCCCGAGTACGAGTCGCTGATCGGCACCGTGCGCAACGTGGGATACCGCTTCGTGACGCCGGAGAAGGTGGAGCGGAAGGCCGACGCCGAGAAGGCGAAGGAGGCCCGGCCGAAGGCCGAGGGCTCCGAGCCGGCCGGGAGCAGCGGCAAGGATGCGGCTTCTGCGGCATCTGTCACCCGGCCGGGCGCAGCGGAAGCGGTCCGAGCCGGTACGCGACCTGCAAAGCGCTAGCTCTCCCCGCGTAGACTTCGCGTGTGGCCAAGGTGACGCGAGATGATGTGGCAAGACTGGCGGGGACGTCGACCGCGGTCGTCAGTTACGTCATCAACAACGGACCCCGGCCGGTCGCCCCGGCCACGCGCGAGCGTGTGCTCGCCGCGATCAAGGAGCTGGGATACCGGCCGGACCGGGTAGCCCAGGCGATGGCCTCGCGGCGCACCGACCTCATAGGCATGATCGTGCCGGACGCGCGGCAGCCGTTCTTCGCCGAGATGGCGCACGCGGTGGAACAGGCCGCAGCCGAGCGCGGAAAAATGGTCCTGGTCGGCAACTCCGACTACCTCGACGAGCGCGAGGTGCACTATCTGCGGGCCTTCCTCGGAATGCGCGTCGCCGGGCTGATTCTGGTCAGCCAGGGCCCGAGCGAGCACGCCGCCGCCGAGATCGACGCCTGGGACGCGCGCGTGGTGCTGCTGCACCGGCGGCCGGAGGCCATCGAGGACGTCGCGGTCGTCACGGACGACGTCGGCGGCGCCCAGCTCACCACCCGCCACCTCCTGGAGCACGGCCACGCGTACGTCGCCTGCCTGGGCATCACCGAGTCGACGCCCACGATCGGCGACCCGGTGGCCGACCACATCGAGGGCTGGCGGCGCGCGATGGCCGAGGCCGGTATCGCCACCGAGGGCCGCCTCTTCGAGGCGCCGTACAACCGCTATGACGCGTACGACGTCGCGCTGCGGATCCTGTCCGCGCCCGACCGGCCCACCGCGATCGTCTGCGCCACCGACGACCAGGCCATCGGCGTGCTGCGCGCCGCGCGTGAGCTGCGCATCGACGTGCCGGGCGAGCTGGCCGTCGCCGGGTTCGACGACGTGAAGGAGGCGGCGCTCACCGATCCGCCGCTCACCACGGTCGCCTCGGACCGCCCGGCCATGGCGCGGGCCGCGGTGGACCTGCTCCTGGACGACTCCCTGCGCGTCAGCGGCTCCCGCCGCGAGCGGTTGCGGCTGTTCCCCTCGCGGCTGGTGGTCCGCCAGTCCTGCGGCTGCGACTAGGACCCGGCCCCCGGGGAAGGGGCGGAGGGGGAGAAGAACGCCCCCGCGCCCGCAGCCTTACATCGGGCATACGGCCTTCTGTCGGGCTTCTCAGGACGCACTCAGACGGTTCTCATGATCGCCGGTGAAGCTCGGAGACATGACCGAGAGCTTCCGTCGCGACGGCGACCCCGACACGTACGGCACCCACCACGCCTACCCGCCGCCACCCCCGTACGCCCCCGCACCCCCGGCCGGAGGCCGCAGGCGGCGGGCCAAGGGCCCGGTCGCGCTGCTCGCCGCCGTGGCGCTCGGGGCCGCGGCGGTGGGCGGCGGCACCGCGTACGTCGCGCAGGAGTTGTGGGGGAAGACCGCGGCCGCCGCGACCACCGGCGTGAACGGGACGAACGCCGCGGCGGGCGGCAAGGGCAGCGTCAGCGGGGTCGCGAACGCGGTGAGCGACAGCATCGTGGAGATCCAGGCCGAGACGCCCTCCGGGGAGTCCACCGGCTCCGGCGTGATCATCACGTCCGACGGCGAGATCGTCACCAACAACCACGTCGTCTCCGGAGCCGCCACGGTCCAGGTGCGCACCAACGACGGGAAGACGCACACCGCCGACGTCGTCGGCACCGACGCCGACAAGGACCTGGCGCTGATCAAGGTGCGCGGCGCGTCCGGCCTGGAGGCGGCGACGCTCGGCGACTCGGACCAGGTGAACGTCGGCGACCAGGTCGTCGCGATCGGCTCGCCCGAGGGCCTGACCGGCACCGTGACCAGCGGCATCATCTCGGCCAAGGACCGCGACGTGACGGTGTCCAAGGAAGGCGGCCAGGACCAGGGGCAGCAGGGCGGCGGCGGGCGCTGGCCGTTCGAGTTCGAGGGGCGGCAGTTCAACGGCGACACGGGCTCGTCGAAGACCACGTACAAGGCCCTGCAGACCGACGCCTCGCTCAACCCGGGGAACTCCGGGGGCGCCCTGATCGACATGAACGGCGAGATCATCGGCATCAACTCCGCGATGTACGCCCCGAGTTCGGGCGGCGGCTCCGGCTCGGGCTCGGTCGGCCTCGGCTTCGCCATCCCGATCGACACGGTCAAGGCCGACCTGGCGAAGCTGCGCGCCGGCTCGGCGGACTGAGCTGCGCGGGCGCCGCGGGAGAGTTATCCACAGGCCGACGCACGTGCCGCGACTCCGTGCGAGGCTGACCGCACGACACCGGCACCAGCCCCGAGGACCCGAGAGACATGAGCCCCGAAGCCGCCCAGCAGCGCATCCTGATCGTCGACGACGAGCCCGCCGTGCGCGAGGCGCTGCAGCGCAGCCTCGCGTTCGAGGGGTACGCGACGGACGTCGCCGCGGACGGCCTTGAGGCCGTGGAGAAGGCCACGGCCACGCAGCCCGACCTGATCGTGCTCGACATCCAGATGCCCCGCATGGACGGCCTGACCGCCGCCCGCAGACTGCGCGCCACCGGCTCCACGACGCCGATCCTGATGCTCACGGCCCGGGACACGGTCGGCGACCGCGTCACCGGCCTGGACGCCGGTGCCGACGACTACCTGGTCAAGCCCTTCGAGCTGGACGAGCTGTTCGCCCGCATCCGCGCGCTGCTTCGCCGCAGTTCGTACGCGGCGGCCCTGCTCGGCGCGCAGGGCGGCGCGGAGCCCGACGTCCTGGACTTCGCCGACCTGCGGATGAACCTCGCGACGCGCGAAGTGGTGCGCGGCGAGCGTCCCGTGGAGCTCACGCGTACGGAGTTCACGCTCCTGGAGATGTTCCTGGCGCACCCCCGCCAGGTGCTGACCCGCGAGCAGATCCTGAAGGCCGTCTGGGGATTCGACTTCGAGCCGAGCTCCAACTCCCTCGATGTGTACGTGATGTACCTGCGCCGCAAGACCGAGGCGGGCGGCGAGCCCCGCCTGGTGCACACGGTGCGCGGGGTGGGGTACGTCCTGCGGTCGGGCGGCGCGGAATGAACGGTGCCGTGCGGCGCTTCCGTTCCCTGCCCCTGCGGTCCCGGCTCGCCCTGCTCGTCGCCACGGCCGTGGCGGTCGCGGTGGCGGCGAGCGCGGCCGCCTGCTGGTTCATCGTGCGGGGCGCGCTGTACGACTCCCTGGACGACTCCCTGCAGCAGAACCGGGTGTCGAGCGGCTGGGTGCTGCAGCAGGTCGACGGGGCGCAGTGCCGCTCGTCGGGGCCGTTGCTGCCGGACGACGTGAACCCGTTCAAGCTGTCCATCCAGGTCATCAACCCGCAGGGCGTCACCTGCACGCTCATCGGCAAGGGCGTCGCCGTGGCGGGCAGCGACATCGAGGTGGCGGACGGCCGCTCGCCGAAGAGCCTGCACAACACGAGATCGGAGGCGGGCACGGAGTACCGCGTCCTCACCTACCCGCTCGCGGGGTACAAGGGCGCCGTCTCCGTGGCCCGCCCGCTCACCGAGGTCAACGCCACGCTCAGCGACCTCACCCTGGTCCTCGCCCTGGTCGCCGGGGCCGGCGTGGTCGGGGCCGGGGCGGCGGGGCTGTGGGTGGCGCGGACCGGACTGCGGCCGGTGGACGAGCTGACCGGCGCGGTGGAGCACGTGGCGCGCACGGAGGACCTGACGGTCCGCATCCCGGCGGAGGGGGACGACGAGATCGCGCGTCTGTCCCGCTCGTTCAACGCGATGACGGCGGCGCTCGCGTCGTCCCAGGAGCTGCAGGCCCAGCTGATCGCGGACGCGGGCCACGAGCTGCGTACGCCGCTGACCTCGCTGCGTACGAACATCGAGCTGCTCGCCCGGAGTGAGGAGACGGGCCGGGCCATTCCGCCCGAGGACCGCAGGGCGCTGCTCGCCTCGGTGAAGGCCCAGATGACCGAACTGGCGGCGCTGATCGGGGACTTGCAGGAACTGTCCAGAGCGGACGAGACCGGCGGCCCGGGGAAGGTGCAGGTGGTGGCGCTGCACACGGTGGTGCGGACGGCCATCGACCGGGCCCGGCTTCGCGGCCCCGAGCTGACCGTCGAGGCGGAGCTGGCGCCCTGGTACGTACGGGCGGAGGCGCCGGCGCTGGAGAGAGCCGTGGTGAACGTCCTCGACAACGCGGTGAAGTTCAGCCCGCCGGCCGGCCGGGTCGACGTCCGCCTGGACCGCGGCGAGCTGACGGTCCGGGACCGGGGGCCGGGGGTACCCGAGGAGGAACTCCCGCATGTCTTCGACCGGTTCTGGAGATCTCCCTCGGCGCGCAGCCTGCCGGGCTCGGGCCTGGGGCTCTCGATCGTGGCGCGCACGGTGCAGCACTGCGGGGGCGAGGTCTCACTGCGCCGCGCGGAGGACGGCCCCGGCACGGTGGCGGTGATCCGCCTCCCGGGTGCGCCGACGCCGCCGCCGGGGGATCCGACGACGGCGAGGTGAGGTCCGGGCCGCTGATCGTCGCCGGTCAGCCGCAGGAACGCCTCGCCGAGCGTGGGCCGCCGCAGCGCGATGCCCGCGGCCGCGGCGCACGGCCAAGGTCCAGGCCGACGCAAGACTCGCGGATTGCGGACAGAACCTGACCGCAATCCTCCGTAACGTCGTACTCAAGCAATCCGGCACCGCCGGGTGACCACGACCGAGAGGCGGCCGAATCATGGTCAAGCACGTTCCCGCAGAAGCCCACGGCGACGAGCGAGGCGCCCTGCTCGCCTTCCTCGACGAGGCCCGCGGAGGCATCCGCCGCACCGTGCTCGGACTGACCGACGAGCAGGCGTCGAGCCGGCCGAGCGCGAGCGAGCTCTCCCTCGCGGGCCTGATCAAGCACGTGGCCGAGGTCGAACAGGGCTGGGTGGCCCGCGCCAAGGGCGAGGACCCGGCCGTGTCGCGCGACGAGTCCAACTGGCACGAGTGCTTCGTCCTCGTACGCGACGAGACGGTCGCCTCGCAGCTCGCCTACTGGGACCAAGTGGCCAAGGAGACCGAGGAGTTCATCCGGAACGCACCCGACCTGAACGCGACCTTCGCGCTCCCGGACGCCCCCTGGTTCCCCAAGGAGCGGGTCTCGCTGCGCTGGCTGCTGCTCCGGCTGATCAGCGAGGTGGACCGGCACGCCGGGCACGCGGACATCATCCGCGAGTCCCTGGACGGCAAGACCGCCTTCGAGCTGGTGGACGAGGCACAGAGCGGGACCGCATGAGTCGCGGGGCAGCCCTCCGGGGTACCCTAGTCAAAGTTGATTAGGGCGTGACCAGGTCGCGAAACCCAGGTCGCGAACCCAGGTCGCGAACCCGTACGAGAGGGAGGGCTGCCCCCATGTCCGTCATCCGGCTCCTGGTCCTCGGCGCCGTCCGCATGCACGGCCGCGCGCACGGTTACCAGGTGCGCAACGACCTGGAGTTCTGGGGCGCGCACGAGTGGTCGAACGCCAAGCCCGGCTCGATCTACCACGCCCTGAAGCAGATGGCGAAGCAAGGACTGCTCAAGGCCCACGAGATCGCCCCGTCCACCGCGGGCGGCCCGCCGCGCACCGAGTACGAGATCACCGAGCAGGGCACCGAGGAGTACCTGAAGCTGCTGCGCGAGGCGCTCACCTCGTACGATCAGAAGCTGGACGTGCTCTCCGCCGGTATCGGCTTCATCGTGGACCTGCCGCGCGCGGAGGCCGTGGAGCTGCTGAAGAAGCGGGTCGAGGGGCTGCAGCAGTGGCGGACGTCCGTCACCGAGTACTACACCCCGGAGGAAGGGCCCGAACAGCTGGGCCACATCGGGGAGATCATGAACTTCTGGGTGCACTCGGCCGACGCGGGCGCGGAGTGGACGCGCGGCCTGATCCAGCGCATCGAGGAGGGGGCGTACGTCTTCTCCGGCGAGGGCGAGCCGTTCGTGGGCGTGCTCGCCGAGGGCCAGGAGAACCCGTACGCCACCGGGGAGCACCATCCCGGCGACCAGGACTGAACTCCCGCACCCGCCACGGGGGTCAGAGCGGGAAGCGGCTCCGGCCGTGCTGCACGGAGATCCACTTCTGGGTGGTGAACGCGTCGACCGTCGAGTCGCCGTTGAGCCGCCCGAGTCCGGACTGCTTCTCGCCGCCGAACGCGACGTACGGCTCGTCGTGCACGGTGCCGTCGTTGACGTGGATCATGCCCGTCTCGATCCGGCGGGCGAAGCTGACGCCGCGCTCCACGTCGGCGGTGTGCACGGCGCCGCTGAGGCCGTACGGGGTGTCGTTGACGAGGCGGACCGCGTGGTCCTCGCCGTCGAAGGGGACCAGCAGGGCGACCGGGCCGAAGATCTCCTGGCGCAGGATCGGGGAGTCGTCGGGCAGGCCCGTGAGGACGGTCGGCTCGACCAGGTTGCCGATCGTGCGCCCCCGCACCAGGGCCGTGGCGCCCTCGGCCAGGGCCTGGTCGACCAGGCCGGTGAGCGCGTCGGCCTGGAAGGCGTTGATGACCGGGCCGATCTGGGTGTCCGGGTCGCGCGGGTCACCGGCCTTCAGCGCCTTGACGCGGGCCACGAACTTGGCGGTGAACTCGGCCTCCACGGCCCGGTCCACCAGGATCCGGTTGGCGGCCATGCAGACCTGGCCCTGGTACACGTACCGGCTGAAGACCGCCGCGTCCACGGCGTAGTCCACGTCCGCGTCCTCCAGGACCACGAGCGCGCTGTTGCCGCTCAACTCCAGGATCGCCCGCTTGAAGTGACTGGCCGTCACCGCGCCGACGTGCCTACCCACCCGGTCCGAGCCGGCGAAGGAGATCACCTTCGGCACCGGGTGCTCTATGAGCGCGTCACCGATCTCGGCGATGTCCGTCACGACGACGTTGAGCAGCCCGGGCGGAAGACCCGCGTCCTCGAAGATCTTCGCGATCAGACCGCCGCCGACCACCGGAGTGTTCTGGTTCGGCTTGACCACCACACCGTTGCCGAGCGCGAGCGCGGGCGCGACCGACTTGAGCGTGACGAGGAACGGGAAGTTGAACGGGCTGATGACGCCGACCACGCCGACCGGCAGCCGGTACACCCGGTTCTCCTTGCCGTCCGTGGTGGACGGGAAGATCCGGCCCTCGGGACGCACGGCCAGCTCGGCGGCCTCGCGCAGGAACTCCTTGCCGAGGTGGACCTCGTACTCCGCCTTGATGCGGGTGCCGCCGAGCTCGTCGATGATCGCCTCGACGATCTCGCCCTGCCGCTCCTCGGTGAGGCGCAGCGCCCGCTCGATGACGGCCCGGCGCGCGTACGGGCTCCGGGCGGCCCAGGGCTTCTGCTCGCGCTCGGCGGCGCGGTAGGCCTCGTCGACCTCGAAGCGGGTGGCCACGGTCACGGCGGCCAGCTTCTCGCCGTTGTACGGGTTGAAATCGATGATGTCCCACGAACCGCTGCCGGTGCGCCACTTGCCGTCGATGTACTGCCGGCCAAGGTCGGTGAAGAAGGACATGCGACCCCTTACCGCGGGTTCGGGTGCGTCATCGGCATGGTCGTTGCCGACTGATGACTCGTCATCGTACTTGTGTTTCACGACAGTTGGGGCGGCTGTTTCTCATGAGGGTTTGATGCTGCTGTTTCTCATGAGAGTTTGAGGCGGCCGTTCTCACGAGAGCTGGAGAAGGCCGCGGAGGAGATCCCGGGTCTCGTCCGGATTCGGGCTGTCCGACTGGAGCCGCTCCATGACCTTTTCGTACTGACCGACCTCTTCACGCTTGTCGAGGTACAGGGCGCTCGTGAGCTGTTCCAGGTATGCGATGTCGGAGAGGTCGGACTCCGGGAAGCGGAGCAGTGCGAAGGAGCCGGACTCGCCCGCGTGGCCGCCGAAGCTGAACGGCATGACCTGGAGGGTGACGTTCGGCCGCTGCGAGACCTCGATCAGATGCTCCAGCTGCCCCCGCATCACGGCCCGGTCGCCGTACGGCCTGCGCAGCGCGGCCTCGTCGAGCACACAGTGGAAGCGGGTGGCGCGCTCGGAGACGAGGACCTTCTGGCGCTCCAGGCGCAGGGCCACGCGGCGCTCGGTCTCGGCCCTGCCGAGGTTCGGGGCGCCGCGCTCGACGACCGCGCGGGCGTAGTCCTCGGTCTGCAACAGGCCGTGCACGAACTGGACTTCGTAGACCCGGATCAGCGAAGCCGCTCCCTCCAGACCGACATAAGTCTGGAACCAGCCGGGCAGAACGTCGGAGTAACTGTGCCACCAGCCCGCGACGTTGGCTTCCTTGGCGAGGTCGAGGAGCGGGCCGCGCTCGGCGTCCGCCGAGACGCCGTAGAGCGTGAGGAGATCCTCGACGTCCCTGGCCTTGAAGCTCACCCGCCCCAACTCCATGCGGCTGATCTTCGATTCGGACGCCCGGATCGAGTAGCCCGCCTGCTCGCGCGTGATGCCACGTGCCTCACGCAGCCGCCGCAGCTGCGAGCCCAGCAGGATGCGTCGCACGACAGAGCCGCCCCCGGGCTCGCCCGCCTGGGGGGACCCCCATGACACTCCAGCGGTCACGTGGACAACCCTCCCCACTCTCCCCGTCGTTCGCGAACGTCTGGCCAGAGGCCGCAGTCTGCCATTAAAACGCTCCGCCCCGTACTCGATCGATTACAGAAACAGGCCTCTCACGGAACAGCTTCAAAACCGGACGCAAGAAGAAATGACCCAGAACCGGTACGGGAACGTCCAACTCCGGCGCGTGCACGTGCATCTGCCCTTGCATCCGCCCTGCGCATTCGGAACGATGGGCCCCGCGCACCACCGCAACATCGCTACTGGCTGACTGGCCGCGAAACCGGGGAGTGCCTCGCATGGGGACGAATGGATCGACCATGGTCGAGCCGTTACGGCAGGGGCTTCCCCCCATCGACCGCTCAGCGGTGTCGAACGCGGCGTCCTGCGCGCTGCCGGCCCGCTACGAAGCGGTGCGCGCGGCCCGGCAGTTCACCCGGCGCACGCTGGGCGACTGGTCGCTCGACGAGCGCTTCGACGACGTCGCGCTGATCGTCTCGGAACTCGTCACCAACGCGCTGCGGCACGGCCTGCCCGCCGACACCCCGCGCGAGGCGGCCTCTCCGGTCCGGCTGCACCTGATGCGCTGGACGTCCCGTCTCGTGTGCGCGGTACGCGACCCCAGCGCCGAGTCCCCCGTCGCGCGGGACGACGCCGAGCTCTCGGACTTCTCCGCCGAGTCGGGGCGTGGGCTCTTCCTGGTGGAGTCGTTCGCGGACAGCTGGGGGTGGCATCCGCTGTCGGGCACGCGGGGCGGCAAGGTGGTGTGGGCGCTGTTCCGGCTGGCGCCGGACGAGCGCTGATCCACCCGGCGCCACTTCGCCCGGCGCCACTTCGCCTGGCGCCGCTTCGCCCGGCGCCACCTCGCCCGGCGCCGCTCCGGGCGGCACTACGCCGTCCGGCTCCCGTCTGGTTCCGTCCGGTTCCGTCCGGTTCCGTTCGGTTCCGTTCCGGGCGGATCAGCCCGCTATCAGGTGGTCGAACTCCCCGTCCTTGACGCCCAGGAGCATCGCCTCTATCTCGGCGCGCGTATAGACCAGGGCCGGGCCTTCGGGGTGGCGTGAGTTGCGTACCGCCACACTGCCGTCGGCGAGCTTCGCAAACTCCACGCAGGAGCCCTGCGAATTGCTGTGCATGCTCTTCTGCCAGGCCACACCGTCAAGCTCCGTGGCCGCCATGCCGTTGTACACGTGGTGCACAGGTCGCTCCCCGGTGGTGCCGTGACTCGTGTCGGTCGAGCCGTCAACTGCCCCGGATCATAACCCTGTTCACATGCGGATGCATGGGCAGATGCACGTGCACGCGCGGTGTTTGCCTGGTTACAGCACTGCGCGTCAATACGTGTGCCCAATCGCGCCGGAATCAGTACTCGACGGAATCGGTACGCGGAGTGCCGCCGCTTCCGAACGCCTCGCCGCCCAGCGGGAACTGCGCGGCCATCTGCGCGCCTTCGGGCTGTCCCGGGTGAACCTGCGTGAGCAAGCGCACGCCGGACATCTCCCCGGGGTGCGCAAGACGTGCTGGTAACTTGGCCCGGCTTCGTCGACCCGACACGAACCACGAGCCGTCCAGGGGGACTTCACATGATCAAGCACGTACGCGTCTGCGCCGCCGCCGCTGCGGTTGTCGCCGCCCTCGCCCTGACCGGGTGCAGCAGCGACGACGGCGGCAAGCGGAAGGGCGGCGACGGCGCCGCGGCCGAGGACGGCGCCAAGGACACCACCACCGGCGGCGGCTCGGACGACACCGGCGACACGGGCGACTCCGGCGCCGGGACCGGTGCCGAGGGCGGCATCGACGGGCTGTGGGTCTCGGTGAACGGCGGCAAGTCCGTGGTGCTCTCCGTCCAGCAGGGCGGCAAGGTGGCGGTGCTCGGCGAGCTCGGCCAGGGCGAGAAGACCGGCGCCACCTGCGTCGGCACGGCCACTGCCACGGCGATCGACCTGAAGTGCCAGGGCGGCGGCGAGCGGGAGACCGGCAAGGTCGAGTCCGTGGACGCCACTTCGCTGACCGTCGCCTGGGAAGGCGTCGGCGTCGACGAGTTCCGGAAGACGGACGAGGGCAAGCTGCCGGAGGGCATGCCGACGGACCTGCCGCAGGGCATCCCGCAGAGCTGAACCCACCGCCCCGCAAGGGTCGTTCAGCGGGCCGCGGTTCCCTCCGGGGACTGCGGCCCGCTGTCGTCACGGACGGATTCCTGCTGGTCCAGCCCGGGTTCGGGCTTGCCCTGCCGGGGTCCGGGCTTGCCCTGCCGGGATTCCTGCTGGTCCTGCCGGGGTTCCTGTTGGTCCTGCCCGCGCTCCCGCCCGGTCTCGGCGGGCTCGCGCGGGGCCGCGGTGTCCAGGGACTCGGAGAGCTCGTCGAGGGATTCGAGGAGCAGGCGGCCGCCGCGGCGCACCACCCGGTCGGGCAGGCCCTCGCCGTCCCAGTCGCGCAGCACTTCCCGTACCGACTCCCAGTCGGGCACGCGCCGCTCGCGCACGTCCTTGGCGGCTCGCTCGGTGGTCTCGCGCAGGGCTGCGGCGAGCAGCGCGGCAGGCGGTACGGGGGTGGTGCCGCGCTCCGGGAGGTGGGCCTCCATCAGCATCGCGACGCGGGCCATCTCGGCGAGCGCGTGCCCGGCGTCCTCGGTCGCCGCGCGGGACAGGCCGCGGTGCCGTACGGGTTCGTCCTCGGCCCGCTCCACCGCGTCCTGCCAGGCGATCCTGGCGTCCCGCATGGCCAGCAGGGTCTCCCGCACACCGGTGCTGTGCCGGCCCACGGGCTCGGCGTAGTGGTGCACGACCGTCGCGGCGTAACTCCCGCCCGCGACCAGCCAGTCCGCGAGCCGGGTGCGCAGGCGCGGGGTCTCCCAGGCCGGGTAGACCGCGTACGACAGCATCGCCAGGACGCCGCCGACCAGGGTGAGCACGACGCGCTCCGGCACGGTCTGGGTCCACTCGGTGCCGCCCATGCCGAGCAGGAACACGACGTACGCGGAGATCGTCACCTGTGAGACGGCGTACCCGGTGCTCATCAGGAGGTACGTGAGCGCCGCGCAGATCACCGCCAGGGCGCCGGAGAGGACCGGGCCCGGGTCGGTGAGCTGGACGACCCCGGTGGCCACGGCGACGCCGACGAGGGTGCCGCCGAAGCGGGCGACCGCGCGGCCGTACGTCTGCGAGAAGTCCGGGCGCATCACCATCACGGAGGCCATCGGCGCCCAGTAGCCGTGGCCGAGGGGCAGGGCCTGGCCGATCAGGTAGCCGACGACGGCGACGACCGTGACACGGAACGCGTGCCGCTTGATCGCCGACTCCCTTGTGCTCTGCGCCAGTTCGACGCGCATCTTGCGGGCGGCGACCGGGGCCAGCTCGGGGACGGTGGGGCGGGAGAGGGTGATGGGCTGGGTGTCGGAGGAGCTGGGGGTGGCGGGGAGGGGGGTGGTGCCGGTGACGGCGGGGCCGACGGGCGCGTCGGGGGTCTCCGCGGACTTCGGGTCGGCTGTCTGTGGCTCGGTGACCGCCGGCGGAAGGTGGTTGCTGACGGTCGGCGGGAGGTGGTTGCTGACGGTCGGCGGGAGGTGGTTGCTGACGGTCGGCGGGAGGTGGTTGCTGACGGTCGGCGGGAGGTGGCCGGCCATCGTCGACAGCATGGACCTCAGGGAGCGGCGGCCGGCGATCGAGCTCGGCGGGTCGGCCGTCTCGATCACGTCGTCGAGCAGGGCGGCGAGGCGGCCGGCCGCGCGGTGCGGCGGGCCCGTGAGGATCGCGCCGGTGTCCGGGGTGCGCAGGGCGGCGAGCGCGGCGGGCGGCAGCCCGGCAGGTACGCCGTGCCGGATCGCGCGGGCCGCGGCGTCGAGCACCTCACCGGCCGCGGCGAGGAGTTCCCGTACCCGGTCGCGCTCCACGCCCTCCGCGGGTACGCCGACGGCCGGGTCGGCGAGCGAGGCCAGGACCGGGCGGATGCGCTCGGCGAGGCCGCGGGCGCCGTGCAGTTCGACGGGGCGGCGGCGGGCCTGGCGCGGGGTGACCGTGGCCGCGTCCCTGGCCGCCATCAGCGGGGCCGGGTCGAAGGGCGCCTCCGGGTCCTGGCGCAGGCGGCGGGCGTAGTCGGCCTCGGCGGCGAGGGCGTCGGCGAGCGCGTCCCGCTGGGCGCCCCAGCGGCGTACCGGGAAGAACACGATCAGCAGCGCCTGCACCAGGCCGCCCGCGGCGATCATCGCGGCGTGGCCCGCGGCTGCCGGGAGGCTGGTCGGCAGCGTGATCGTGACCAGCATCATCGCCACGTTCGAGGCCGCGATGATGCCGACCGTCGGCCCCACCGACCAGCTCAGGCCCGCGAGGAAGGTCCACAGGGCGAGCAGCGCGAGGAACAGCACCACATGGGTGCCGGTGAGATAGCCGAGGAACGTGCTGATGCCCAGGCTGACGCCGGAGGCGAGGGCGAGCACCGGGCGCGGGCGCCAGCTGCGCTGGAACGTCGCGATCGCCGCCTGGAACGCGCCGAACGCGGAGCTGGCGGCGACGGCCGGGCCGAACAGCCAGAGGCTGACGCCGACGACGATCGCGAGGCCCGCGCCGGCCCGGACGGTGATCAGGGGCTCCAGGCGGCGCCGCTCGACCTTCAGGCCCGAGCGGGCGGTCTCCTTCAGCGCTCGCAGCCAGCTCACGTCGCGAGGATACGTCGGATGAGGGGGTGAGAGGGGGTGAGGAGGGGTCGGGAGTGATCTTTGTGCGGCGGTACGCAGGGCTCCCTGGCCGGGGCTCACATGCCGGCGCGGTCCGCCGCGGCCGTGCCCTCGTGCCAGCCGGCCGCGTCCTGGGCCGAGCGGACGCGGGTGCTGGTCGTCTCCGGGAACATCTCGTCGGTCCGGTTCGTGACCGCCACGTCGCGGGCCGCGAGGACGGGCAGCAGGTCGGCCGCGGCAGCGCCCGCCTCGTCCCGGGCCGCCGCCGTGCCGTGGTCGGCGGCCTCGTCGAGGCGGGCGGCTATGCGGTGGGCGTAGGCGAGCAGGAAGGACTGCCGGAACGTTTTCGTACGCTTACGGCCGCCCGCCCGCTGGGCCGCCTCCGCCTTCGTCATCGCGGCCGTGGCCTGGACGAGCAGCGAGGTGTGCAGCAACTCGACCGAGTCCAGGTCGGTGTCGAACCCGACCACCGTCGAGAAGCCGAACGCCTCGTTCCACACCGCGCGGCAGCGGTTCGCCGTGGCCACCGCGTCCAGGAGGATCGCCTTGGCCGACTCGTACGGGGCGGCCACGCCGATCCGGCGGGCGGCCGGGGTGTCCGGCGTGTGCGTGCGGTGGGCAAGCAGGGCCTCGTCGACGCCGTGGCGGGCCATCAGCTCCTGGGCCTTCGCGGTGAGCGCCTCCGCCTCCTCGGGGTAGCCGGTCGCCTCGGCCTTGGCGAGCAGCGCCCGGATCCGCGCCGGCGTCCGGGGCTCGGCGTGCCCCACGCGCGCGTGCACGGGGGTTCCGGGTGCGGGGCCGACCGGCTCAAGGGCGGGCAGGCGAAGCAGCAGCCGGTACAGCTCCAACAGGGCGCCGGCGTACAGAAATCGGTCCCCGCGCGGTGCCGGTCCGGGCAGCTCGTCCAGCTGGTCCTGCCAGCGCGGGGGCAGGCCGGCGGGCTCACTCTTGTAGCGCCGGATTTCCCGGCGGATCAGCTCGGCCGCGACCGTCGCGTGCTGTTCCGTCAGCTCACGGCGGACCGTACGGATCACGTCGGCCGGCTGCCAGCCGCGCTGCCAGGCGCTGCGTACGAACTCCTCGCCGCGGCGCTCCGCCTCCCGCGCGTGTGCCGGGTTCGCGGTGAGGAGGGCGGCGCCGGTGTCCACGCCGTCGTCGCCGTCCGCGTACAGGGCGGCGGCGAAGGCGCGCTCCACAGCGTCCGTCGGGCCTGTCGCGTCCGTCGGGCCTGTCGCGTCCGTCGCGTGCGTCGCGTGCGTCGCGTGCGTCGCGTCCGTCGCGTCTGTCGCGTCTGTCGCGTCCGGCATGAGTCCCTCCCGAATTCCCTCCCGCAATCACTCCCCACGCGCGCGTGGGCAGCCGTCCACGATAGCCGCGCGTCCTCGCCCCCCTGCCAGTGGCGGCCCCGTCAGCTGTCGCCGCCCTCGTCGATCAGGCGCCGCACCTCGCGGTCCACCAGACCCAGGCGGGCCTCCGCGACCAGCGGGACCGCGCGCCGCTGCCGCCGTGCCTCGTGCACATCGATGTCCACGGTGGCCAGCGCCGGCTCCCACTTGGGGGCCTGCGCGACGACGGTGCCGCGCGGGTCGACGACCCGGGAACCGCCCCAGAACGTGGCCCCGTTCTCGTTGCCCACGCGGTTCACGAACACCACCCAGCACTGCAGCATCTTCGCGGTGTACGAGAGCAGCGTGTCCCAGTAGAGGCCGGTGTCCATGGCCTCCGGGTCGAGGCTCGCGGCGCTGTTGGTGGGGACCACGATGACCTCCGCGCCGTCCTGCACCGCGAGCCACGGCAGCACCGGCTGCCAGGCGTCGTTGCAGACCAGCGTCGCCGCCCGCCCGTGCCCGCCCGGCAGGTCGTACGCGCGCAGGGACTGGCCGGGGCTGACGTGCTTGCGCTCCTCCCAGGCCAGGTAGTTGGGCAGATAGAGCTTGCGGTGCGCGTGCAGGAGCGCGCCCTCGCTGAAGTACGCGGAGGTGTTGTACGCGCGCAGGCTGGTGTGCTCGTGCAGGCCGACCAGGACGTCGGCCCCGAGGGTGGACAGGTCGAGCAGGCGCGGGTCGCGCGCCTCGACGGAGGTGTCCCGACGCAGCCCGCCCAGGTGGTAGCCGTGCAGGCTCAGCTCGGGGAAGACGACCAGGTCGGCGCCCTGGGCCACGGCCTGCCCGATCTGGTCGCGGGCGGCCGCGAGGTTCGCGTCGACCTCGCCGAGCTCACAGTCCGTCTGGGCCAGGGCCACACGCATACGGTCTCCTCCGACTCCTCCGACTCCTCCGGCTCTTCCGGCTCTTCCGGCTCTTCCGGCTCCTCCGGCTCTTCCGACCCCTCAGACTCCTCAGACACCTCCGCCTTGAGCACCGCGAACCGGTTCGTATGACTTCGACGCTCTTTGTGCCTTTTCTACCGTACGGTCGGAGCAGCTCGGGGGCGTTGTCAGTGGCGGCTGCAAGACTCGCATCTGTGAGCGAACGCTGGGTCCTGGCCCTGGCCGACGACGGCCGCGGAGCGCTGCTCGTCCCCGTCGACGGGGCCGGGCGGCCGCTCGGTGACGCCGTGCGCGAGCCGGACCTCGTGACGGCCGTGCGCGCCCGCCCGGAGGTCTACCGCTGGGTGTGGCGCTCGACCGCCGAGGTGTACCCGCGGCTGCTGGCGGCCGGGGTCCGGGTGGAGCGGTGTTACGACATCGAGGACGCCGAGCAGCTTCTCCTCGCCCACGAGGGCCGCCTCGGCGAACCCCGCTCCGCGGCCGCCGCCCGGGCCCGCCTGCACGACCGCCCGGTGCCTCCCGACCCGCCGCAGCGCGCCGCCGAACCCGGCTCGCAGTCCTCCCTCTTCGAGCCGGGCCCTGTTCACGTACCGCTGGAGGGGCTGCTTGAGGTGTACGCGGACCAGCTGCGGCGGCACGAGCGGGCGCTGCATCCCGGCCGGATGCGGCTGCTCACCGCGGCCGAGTCGGCGGGCATGCTGGTCGCCGCCGAGATGAACGCCTCCGGGCTGCCCTGGAGCGCGGACGTCCACAAGCAGGTGCTGCGCGAACTCCTCGGCGAGCGGTACGCGGGCGGGGGCGAGCCGCGCCGCCTGGCCGAGCTGGCGGACGAGGTGTCGGCGGCGTTCGGGCGGCGGGTGCGGCCCGACCTCCCGGCGGACGTGATCAAGGCGTTCGCGCAGGCCGGGATCCGGATCAGGTCGACCCGCAGAGGGGAGATCGAGACGCTGGACCACCCGGCGGTGCGGCCCCTGGTGGCGTACAAGAAGCTGTACCGCATCTGGGTCGCGCACGGCTGGTCCTGGCTCCAGGACTGGGTGCGGGACGGCCGCTTCCGCCCCGAGTACCTGCCGGGCGGCACCGTCACCGGGCGCTGGGTGACCAACGGCGGCGGCGCCCTGCAGATCCCGAAGGTCATCCGGCGCGCGGTCGTCGCCGACCCGGGCTGGCGGCTCGTCGTCGCCGACGCCGACCAGCTGGAGCCCCGGGTGCTCGCGGCGGTCTCCGGCGACCCGGGCCTCACCGAGGTCGCGGCCCGCGCGGACGACCTCTACCAGGCGGTGTCCGACCGCGCCTTCTCCGGCGACCGGGACGCGGCCAAGCTCGCGGTCCTCGGCGCGGTCTACGGCCAGACATCCGGTGACGGCCTGAAGAACCTCGCCCTGCTGCGCCGCCGCTTCCCGCGCGCGGTGGCGTACGTGGACGAGGCGGCCCGCGCCGGCGAGGAGGGCCGCCTCGTCCGCACCTGGCTGGGCCGGACGAGCCCGGCCGCGGCGGGGGCCGAGGAGCAGGGGGAGGCAGGGATTCCGGTCCCGCCGGAGGAGGGCGGCCAGGGCACGGACCGCGGGGGCGGCGGCACGGGCGAGGCGGCGGACCGGTCGGCGGGCGGTTCGGCGGAGCCGGACGAGTGGGTGCCGGGGTACGCGTCCACCAACTCCCGCGCGCGCGGCCGCTTCACCCGGAACTTCGTCGTCCAGGGCAGCGCGTCCGACTGGGCGCTCGTGCTGCTGGCGGCGCTCCGCCGGGCCACCGCGGACCTGGCGGCCGAGCTGGTCTTCTTCCAGCACGACGAGGTGATCGTGCACTGCCCGCAGGAGGAGGCCGAGGCGGTCGTCGAGGCCATCGGCGCGGCCTCGCTCGAAGCGGCCCGGACGGTCTTCGGCGAGACGCGGGTGCGGTTTCCGTTCAGCACGGCGGTGGTGGAGTGCTATGCGGACGCGAAGTGAGAGGGCTTACGCAGTCGGCCCGGGCACGGTCGACTTGGGCACCCTTGATCGCCCTGCGGGCTCGACTGACCGCCCTGCGGGCTCGACTAACCGCCCTGCGGGCTCGGCTGACCGCCCTGCGGGCTCGACTGACCGCCCTGCGGGCTCGTCCTCAAGCGCCGGACGGGCTGATGGTGAAGTGCCGCTCCACCTCCGCCCAAGCGACCTCACCCAGCGTGCCCGGCGACCAGCGCGGTTCGCCGTCCTTGTCGACGAGTTTGGCGCGTACGCCCTCGACGAAGTCGGCTCCGGCGAGCGCCGCGCAGGAGACCCGGTACTCCTGGTCGAGCACCGCGTCGAGGGTGCCGAGCGCGCGGGCCCGGCGTACGGCCTCCAAGGTGACCTTCACCGCGGTCGGCGAGTGGCCGAGGATGCGTGTGGCCGCCTCCTTCGCGGGACGCTCGCCGTGGTCGACGAGCCGGTCGACGATCTCCTCGACGGTTCCGGCGGCGTAGCACCCGTCGATCCACGGCCGCTGTTCCGCAAGCGGGGACGGCGGAGCGGGCGCGGCGAACTCCGCGAGCACGTCGGCGAGTTGGCGTCCGTCGAGCGCCGCGCGCAGCTCGGGCAGCCGCTCGGCGGGCACGAAGTGGTCGGCGAACCCGCAGTGCACGGCGTCCGCGCCGGTCATGGCGTCGGCGGTGAGCGCGAGATGCGTGCCGAGCTCGCCCGGCGCGCGACCGAGCAGATGCGTGCCGCCGACGTCCGGCACGAACCCGATGCCCACCTCCGGCATCGCGACCCGCGACCGCTCGCTGACGATCCGCACCCCGCCGTGCGCGGACAGCCCGACGCCGCCGCCCATGACGATGCCGTCCATGAGCGCGACGTACGGCTTGGGGAAGCGCGCGATGCGGGCGTTCAGGCGGTACTCGTCCCGCCAGAACGCGCGCGCCGCCGCCCCCTCGTCCGTCAGCGCGGAGTCCCGGACGGCGCGGATGTCGCCGCCCGCGCACAGGCCGCGCTCCCCCGCGCCGTCCAGTACGACGTACGCGATCCGCTCGTCCCGCTCCCAGCGCGCGAGGGCCGCGTCGATCAGGCGGACCATGTCATGCGTCAGGGCGTTCAGGGCGCGCGGCCGGTTCAGGGTGAGCCACCCGGCGCTGCCGCGCACCTCCCGGACGACCTCCGCCTCGGACACCTCGGACACCTCAGCCACCTCGGACACCTCAGCCACCTCAGCCACCTCGCCCCTCGACACGCGTGCCCCGCAGGGCAGTCCCGTACGACCCCGGCTGCTCCGCGTGACCTGCGGCCGAGCGTAGTCGGCACCTCGCAGCCCCGGACCACGCCCCCTCGGCCTGCACCCCTGCGTACCGCCTGCGTACCGCCCCGACGGCGGCTCGGCGCCGGGAGACTAGCCCTGGTGGTCCTGGGCGGACCCTCCGTCCGCGGGCCCTGCGTCGGCCAGCCCTCCGCCCGCGGGCCCGCCGTCGGCCGCCCCTCCGTCGGCCGCCGGATCGATCAGCGCGCGCTGCGCCACCGCCACGAACTCGTCCCGCGCATCGGCCAGTTCATCGGGCCGCACATGCCGACGCAGACCGTCGACCACGAGCCGAGCAGCCGCGGACACCTCCGCCGGGCCTTCCAGTACCACCGCGCCGAGCGCCCCTTGCAGCCGCACCGAGTCGTCCGGCCCACCGCGTCCCGTCCGCTCCGCCAGCATCGCGGCCTCGGCGGCCACCAGGAACTCTCCGTACACCTGGCGCCGAAGCGCGAGCGCACGCTGCCGCGCCTCCGCCCGGATCGTCAGGCGTACCGACTCAAGCAGCGCATCGGCCTGCCGGTCCCCCGCATGCTGCGCCGCCTCCGCCTGCCGGTCTCCCGCATGCCGTGCCGCCTCCGCCTGCCGGGCACCCGCACTGTGGCCGAACCATCCGGCCACGAAACTGCCCCCGAGCGCCGCCACGGCAGCGATCACCCCCACCCACACCTCAGTCATGGGCCCATCCTCACCACGCCCCCACCGCCCCACCCTCCGCTCCCCACAGGTGCGTCAGAGATCACTCCCGGCCGTACGCCCCCACGGCGGCGGTACGATCGGGACATGGCGCCGGACGACCCCGAAGAACCCGCCCTGACCTGCGAGAACGCCCCACCTCACGGACCGCTCCACGGTAGAATCGACGCGACGGGCGACGGGCGACGGGCGACGGGCGACGGGCGACGGGCGACGGGCGACGGGCGACGGGCGACGGGCGACGGGCGACGGGCGACGGGCGACGGGCGACGGGCGACGGGCGACGGGCGAGCGCCGTGTCGTGCTTCTCGCCGCCAGGTCCGCCGTGGCCCTCCACCGGCTGCTCGACGCCGCACCCGCCCTCGCCGGTGACGAACGGATCACCCGCCTCTTCACCCTCGTACCCGGCTCCGAATTCGGCATCGACGCTCTCGCCGCCATCGACGCGGCGGGCGGCCGCCTCGTCCCCTGGGAAGAGGCCCGCACCCGCACCTTCGACCTGATCGTCACCGCCAGCCCGAAGGGCGCACTCGAACTGCTCCACGGCCGGCACGTCCTCCTCCCCCACGGCGCGGGCTTCAACAAGGCCCTCCCGTACGAGGGTTCCGCGGACTCGGCGTCCGGGCTCGACCCCGCCTTCCTGCGCCGCACCCGCCCCGGCGGCGCCGCCCCGACAGCGCTCCACGCCCTCGCCCACCCCGACCAGCTCGACCGCCTCGCCGCCACCGACCCGCAGGCCGCCCGCGCCGCCCAAGTCATCGGCGACCCGACCCTCGACCGCCTCCTCGCCTCCCGCCCGCTCCGCGAGCGCTACCGGACCGCCCTCGGCACCGGCCCCCGCACCCTCCTCGCCCTCGCCTCGACCTGGGGCCCCGACTCCCTGCTCCACCGCCACCCCGGACTGCCCGCCCGGCTCGCGGCCCATCTCCCGTACGATTCCTACCAGTTGGCCCTGATCGTCCACCCCAACGAATGGAGCCGGCTCGGCGCGTACGAGCTGGCCGAACGGCTCGCCCCCGCACTCGACGCGGGCCTCGTCCTCGCCCGCCCGCGCGAGGAGTGGGCCGCCGTCCTCCTCGCCGCGGACGCCCTGGTCACCGACCACGGCTCGGCCGCGCTGTACTTCGCCGCCGCCCAGCCGCCGGGCGACGCACGGCCGGTCATCGGCGTCCACGACCGCGCGTACGGGAGCCGTCTCAGCGGCGAGCTGATTCCGGGCAGCCCCATGCACGTACTCCTCGGCCGGGCACCGGAGTTGAAGCTCGACGAGACCGGCGCCCCCGCCGACACCTTGCGGCAGGTGGAAAGCGCCCTGCGCGCCTACGACCCCGGGATCGGCCGGGCCGCCGCCGAGGCGGCCTTCGCGTACCCGGGCGAGGCGACGGCCCGGCTGCGCGAGGAGCTGTACGCCCTCCTCGGCCTCACCCCACCGGCCACCAGCACCGGCCGCACCCCACCGCGCCCGCTGCCCGTACCCCTCTCGGACCCGACAGCGGCGCCGCCCCGCTCACCGGCGGCGTTCGACGTCCACGCGACGTTCGACGTCCACGCAGCGTTCGACGTCCACGCGGGGATCGACGTCCACGCGGAGATCACGGACGGGACCGCGGACGGGACCGCGGACGGGATTACCGGTGGGGTCGTGGAATCCGGCGGCCCCGCCGACCCCGGACCGCCCCGGGTCGTCCGTCTCACCCGTCACCCCGCCGGTCTCGGCCCGCCCGGCCATCACCTCGCCGCGGAATACGGTGCCGCAAGCGAGCCCCTGATCCGCTCCGCGGGCCTCCTCTACCGGTACGCCTCCGAACCCGCGGCGCCCGGTCTGGCCTGGTCGGCCGAGGGCTGGCTGCGGCACGCCCTCGACTCGTACCCGGGCTGCCGCACCGCCGCCGTTCTCCTGCCGGCCGGCGCCTGCCTGCTGCGCGCCCGCGCGCACGACCAGACGTACGCCGTCGAGGCCGGGCCGCACGCCGAGGACGGCGGCCGGATCGCCCGTATCGACCCGGCCCTGGCCGCATCCGCCGTGCATGCCTCGCCGGACGCACCCGCAGCGGGCGATGAGCTCAACTGCCTGGTCGGGAAGCGCCAGTTCCGCCTCCGAATCCGCGCCGCCACACCGCCCGAACGCAGCCAGACCATCTGATCCACACGCCTCAAACCACGCGCCTCAATGCACGCGTCCCAACCCACCCGCCTAATCCACCAGCCCGTTCCGTCGCCGGATCGCATGCGCCGCCTCACGGTGCTCAGCGGCATCCGCACCGCGCCCGTCCTCCTCGGCCAGTGCGGCGAGCGCGTCCTGGATCCGCGCCTGATCGAACCCGGACCGGCGGCCACGCGCACTCGCGAGGGCCTGCTCGTACAGCTCACGCGCCCGGCCCAGCCGCCGAACCCCGGCCTCCGGTTCCTCGTCCGTGCAGGCCGCCGCCCCACGGAGTTCCCGCTCGACACCGGCCAGCGCGAACGCCGTGCGCCCCGTCATCCGCTGCCGCTCCAGCTTGACGGCCCGTGCGTGCGCGTCCGAAAGCAGCTCGTGCGCGGCCTCGGTCTCGCCCAGCTTCCACCGGGCCTCGCCCAGCCGGTACGTCTGCAGCATCACGCCGTAGTCGGATCCGGTCAGGGTGCGGTGGATGTCACGGGAGCGGACGAAGTACGCGGCGGCCTCGGCCCATGCACCGCGCGCGCCGCTCAGCATCCCCTGGAACTCGGTCACCGAGGCGGTCAGCCTGCGGTCCTCGGTGCCGTCTCCCAGCAACCGGAGTGCGGCCGCGGCCGCACTCAGCTCCCGCTCCGCCTCCTCGAACCGCCCCGACTCCCAGAGCGGGCGCGCCAGTTGACACCGCGTGCGGGCGATCCAGGCCGCATGCCGACCGTCCCGCACCGCCCCCTCGACGGCATGCCGGAACACCTCGACTACCTCCGGCTGGTACGGGTGATCGAGCGCGTACGTCCACAAGGGCTCGGAGAGCGCGACCGCCTCGGCGTCCCTCCCGTACGCATGGGCCGTCCGCACGCAGGCGAACAGCGCGTGCCGCTCCTCGTACAGCCAGCGCGCCGCCCGTGCGACCCGCGCCTCCCGCTCGGCGCCGTGCGCGGCCCGCGGATCGTCCAGTGGTACGTCCGGCGCGCCGGGCACCTCCTCGTACCGGTCCGCCACGGTCAGGCGCTCGCCCGCGGCATACCGGTCGGCCAGCTGCGCCTGTCGTACGAACCAGCGCAGGATGCGCGTACGCGCCTCGGTGACCTCCCGCTCCGTGGCGTCGCGTCGCGACCGGCGCAGGGCGTGCGCGCGCAGCGGACCCGGCAGGCGGAGCGGAAGCCCCTCCGTCACGGCCCGTTGCAGATCGAGGAAGCCGACCCGGTCCAGCTCCTCCAACGCCTGCGTGCAGGAGTCCTCGCCGAGGCCGAGCAGCGCGGTCGCCGAGGGGACGGTGAAGGTGGCGGCGGGGTGGTGCGGCAGCAGCCGGTAGAGCAGTGCGGCGGGCGGCGACAGGTCCTCGTACACCGTGTTCCAGAGGTGCTCGACGCCATCCACGCCCCGCTCGTCGAACTCCCCGCGCAGCTCCTCGACAAGCCGCGGCAAGGGCCGCAGCGGGGAGGCGCGCACCCACTTGCCGGTGACGTGCAGCGCCATCGGCAGCCCTTCGCAGAGCCGCACCAGGGCGCGTACGTCCTCCTGGCCGGCGGTCGGCCGGGAGCTGCGGACGATCGACTCCATCAGCTCCGTCGCGGCGCGCTCGCCGAGCGGCGGCAGCGGGAGGTCCACGGCCCCGCCCTCCAGCTCACGCAGCGGACCGTGGCCGGCCGCTATGACGACACAGCCGCCGGAGGCCGGAAGGAGCGGTTCCAACTCGGATGCGTAGCGGACGTTGTCCACGACCAGGATGAATCGCAGGTCGCGCGTCAGGCTCCAGTACTGCTTGCTCCGCGCCCTGAACTGCGCCTCCACCAAGGCGGATTCGACCCCGAGCGAGCGCAGCAGCTGTTCGAGCACCTCCCCCGGGTCGGCCACGCCGCGCAGCCGGAAGTCGTCCAGATCGACCGAGAGCACTCCGTGCGGGAACCGCTCCAGCTGGCTGCGGGCCAGGACGCCCGCCAGCTCCGTCTTCCCCAGCCCGGCCGGTCCCCGCAGCGCGAGAATCAGCGGCCGCGCCCGCCCCTGCCACTCCGTGACGGCCCGTAAGGCCCGCGCCTTCTCCTCGTCCCGATTCACGAAGTACACCGGCTCCGGCGGAAGTTCGACCCTCATACGTCCCCCTGACAGCGCTGCTGACGATGACGCCGAGGTTACTGGGGTCCAGCCATCCCCGATCCAGCCATCCCGATCCAGTCATCCCGATCCAGCTATCCCGATCCAGTCATCCCGATCCAGCCATCCCCGCCGAACCCCACCGTAGAACTGGTGGACTAATTACACTCTCGGTTGCACTCCGTCCGTCGCCGCTCCTCCTCCACCACCTCCCCCACGGGACACCCATGTCTGCAGCCATAGCCCTGATCGTCGTCGGGCTCCTGCTCCGGCAGCTCGACCGAGTCCGTCACCTGCGCAAGCCCAGGACGCTGACGGCGGCCGAGGCCATGTCCCTGCAGCGGACGCGCGCGACGGTCTGGGTGCCGGCACTCCTGCTGGCCGGGGAGTGGATCCAGATAGCGGGCTGGTGGCTCCTGGCCGGGGTCGAGCCGCTACTGGCCGTCCTCGCCGCGGTGGCGGTCGGGGTGCACTTCAGACACCTGCAGGAGATCAGCCACTTCGCGGTACACGGTGTGCTGGCTCGCGGCCGCCGCGCCAACGTGATGCTGGCGGAGGTCTTCGTTCACCTGCCGATGGCGCTGGGGCCCGTGTCCGAGCGCAGGACCCGGCACGTACGCGACCACCACCCGAACGCGACCGTCGGCGGGGTCGATCCGAACCTTGAGGAACTGCGGGCCGCCGGCCTCGTGCCCGGTGCGGCGCGGGGCGCGGTGACGCGTGCGGCGGTCCACCCGCTGACGCTTCGCGGGCTGCGGGACACGGTCAGCGGTCTCGGGCAGAGCCTCGCCCGCCCCGAGCGGGCCGCCGCGGTGGTGCTGGTGGCGGTGGCCGCGTACGCGGTGGGCGGTTGGACCGGGCTCGTGGCCGGGGTGATCGTGCCCCGGCTGTGGCTGTATCCCCAGCTGGCCTGGCTGTCCCTGCTCGGGGAACACACCTGGTTCGACCCGCAGCGTCGCACCGGAAGCCGGGCCGAGATCGAGGCGGGTCGCTGCCTGCGCCTCTACCCGGAGGGTCCGGTTCTGGCGGCCGTGGCGGCGGTCACCTGGCTCCCGTACGGCGACCTCCACCATTACGCGCACTCCGCCCACCCCGCCGTACGGTGGAACTACCTGCCCGCGGTGGAGCGGGAGTTGGCGCCCCCGCACTGCACTCCGGCGGCCCTCCTGCTCGGGTCGGGCTCGCTGCTTGCGCGGCATCGTCGTGCTCTGGCCGGGGAGCGGGAGGCCTCGGCAGGGGTGGCCGCACGCGGCGGGCGGCAGGGGAGCCTGACTCCGTAGGGCGGCCTGCCGGTTCAGAGGCTGTCGTAGGCCTGCCGGTGCCGAGGCTTTCGAGGCTTTCGTGGGGTCTGCCGGTGCCGAGGCTTTCGTAGGGCCTGCCGGTTCAGAGGCTTTCGACGACGTCGGCGGCCTGCTGCGGGTCCCAGGCGTCCATCAGGGGACGGACCGCATCCCGGTACGTGCGCAGAGCTGTGGTCGCACCCAAGCCGTGCTCCCAAGCCCGGGTGCAACCCTCGGAGTAGCCCTCGATCCCCTTGAAGAAGACGGTGGAACGCCCCTGGGTGTACGCCGCGTCGCCCTGCTCGTCCTCGATGAGGACGGCCGCGTCGCCGAACACCACCGTGTCGACGGTGTCCTGCTGGCGCAGATGTTCACGCACGGCCAGGCCACAGATGACACCGAGCTCCTGATGGTGGTCGATCAGCTTCAGCAGGGGGCGTACGAAGTCCTCGTCGACGAGGTCCTGGCGCCGCACCACGAACAGCCGGTCGATGCGCCCGCCGGAGTCGATGAACCGGCGGTTGGCGTCGAGGTACTCGCGGCGCCCGGTGAGCACGTGCGGATCGGTCGTCCGGTCGACGGCCAGGATCCGCTGCGGCTGGGTTTCCGTCGCGATGAGAGCGTCGACGAGCATCACCGAAGTCAGGGGCACAGCAGGCCCGTTGACGGTGAGATACCCGTCCGCGATCCTCCGGTACTCGGTGGTCAGCGACCTCTCGACCTGCGAGCGGATCCGGTCGTAGAAGGGCGGGTTGTCCATGGCCTCGATGCTGTTCGTACGACGCAGCCGAATGTGGGTCCTGTCCGACCACAGGCGGGTGACCACGAAGAAGAGGATCAGCGCCTCCTGCCCGACAACGAGCAGCACCAGGTTGACGTGCCCGACGACCCAGGCCGCCACGGGCGCGGCCAAGGAGACGATGCCGATCAAGGCACTGAGCGCCTTGTTGTTGAGTGCGTCGATGATCCGCGTCATCAAGTCAGGCCGCTGAGCCATGAGTTCCCCCTCGATACGTTGTGTCGCGCACCCTCTGCCCCTCCGCTGCGCCCCCTGCCCTGCCCTACCCTCCCCTGCGCCTCCCCGCGCTCAGGCGGGACGCTTCAGGCTCCGGGCGAGGTCGGGGCGAATGCGTAGTTGATCTCCCACAGATCGCCCGGCACGACCCAGTCGGCGGTCTCCACCGCGCGGCCGTCCTCGGCGTAGTGGGTGCGCTCGATGAGCGTGGCCTGGGCGCCGGTCGCCAGGCCGAGCAGCTGCGCCTGGTCGCGGTCGAGCCGCACCGGGTGCGGGACTTCGACGACTCGGGTGACCGCGATGCCCAGGTGCCTCATACGCGCGACAACGCCCCGCCCGCGGAGCGGTCCCCCCTCGGGCAGAACGACGGGGCTGCCCCCGGTGACGGCCATCGGCTCCCACGAGACCGCCAGCAGAACCGGCTGGGCCTCCGTGAAGAACTCGTACGTGGTGACCACGCACAGGTCGCCCTGACCGATCCCGAGCCTGGCCGCGGTCTCCTGGCCGGCCGGGACTTTCGCGGTACTGCGCGACTCCCAGGTGCCGGTGAACCCGGCCGGCGCGGGCGTCGCCATGTCCGTGCTCGTACGACGCAGGACGCGACGCTCGCGAGGCGCCCGGACGAAGGTTCCGGAACCGGCCCGCCCCTCAAGCAGGCCCTCCTCGATCAGCGCCTCCTGCGCGCGGCGCACGACGTTGTCGCCGACGCCGAATTCCGTACCGAGAGTCGCCCGGGAGGGCAGCCGGTCGCCGACGGCCCAGACGCCGTCCGCAACACGGTCGCGCAGCAGTTGCGCAACGCGCAGGTAGGGGGCCGGACTCGCCGATCCGGATGCACCCATGCTGCTCCTCACCTGCAAGGTCAACTTCACGGGCTTGACAATTTAACCCACCGCCTAAAATCTGGTTAACCAGAATCTCGTACGGTGACCGAAGGGTTCGGAGGGTTCGGAGGGTGATGTCCGGAGCGTCAGCACCGCCCCCCGACGTCCTGCGCGCCTACGCCGCCCTCAACGACCTGGCCGGCCACCCACCACGCCTGCACAGCGAAGCCGACGGGGCGATCCGCCTGGAACTGCCCGTCACGCCCGCCCTCGCCGCCCGCTGGGACGACCTGCTCGCCGTCCTCGACCTGGGCAGCAGCTACGGCCTGACCGACACCGCCGTCGGCCAGGTGGCCTGGACACGCTTCGACGCGCCTGGGACGGCATGAGGCTCCACCCGGAGAGCGCGGTGGCCCCCATCCCCTTCACCAAGGGCAACGGCGCGGGCAACGACTTCCTCGTGCTGCACGACCCCGACGACCGGGCCGACCTCACGCCGGCCTCGACAGCGCTCCTGTGCGACCGCCGGACCGGCATCGGGGCCGACGGCCTGTTGCGCGCCGTCCGCTGCGCACGCTCGCCCGAGGCCCACCCGTACGCAGGCCGGGCCACGTGGTTCATGGACTACCGCAACCCCGACGGAAGCCTCGGCGAGATGTGCGGCAACGGCATGCGCGTCCTCGCCCGCCACCTCACCCACCACGGCCACAGCGCCCCCGGCCGCCTCACCCTCGCCACCCGCGTCGGCCTGCGCACCGTCGACATCGCCGACGCCGAGCCCACCGGCGACGTCACCGTCCACATGGGACAACCTCACCTGCCGCTGGGCGACGGCGCGTTGACGGTCACCGCCGACGGGCGCTGCTGGCCCGCGCGGTACGTCGACGTCGGCAATCCGCACGCCGTCGCCTTCGTCGACGACCTCGCCCACCCCGGCTCCCTCGCTTCCCCTCCGGCCGTCACCCCGCGCCCGCCGCAGGGCGTCACCGTCGAGTTCGTCCGCGTCCTCGCCCCCGGCCATCTCTCGCTCCGGGTGCACGAACGCGGGGTCGGCGAGACCCCGGCCTGCGGCACCGGAGCCTGCGCGGCCGTCACGGCGGCCCACCGGACCGGCCACCGTCCGCGCGACGGCAAGTACCGCGTCGACGCCCCCGGCGGCACCCTTCACGTACGGGTACTGCCCGACGGCTCCCACACGCTGACCGGCCCGACGGTACTGACCGTGTCCGGATTCCTCACGGCTCATGCCGATGCTTGATGGCCGTGGCTGTGGCCCTGAACTTGGCCGTGGCCGTGGCTGTGGCCCTGAACTTGGCCATGGCCGTGGCTGTGGCTGTGGCCGTGGTCATCAGGCATGGCCCATTTGACCGTCCACATCTCATGCCCTCAGAAGATGCAGCAGCTGGTTGATCGACATCTGCCAAGCGAAAACACAGAACCCCAGGTCGCGATCAACGCGACCTGGGGTTCCAGTGGAGCCGCCTTCGGGATTCGAACCCGAGACCTACGCATTACGAGTGCGTTGCTCTGGCCATCTGAGCTAAGGCGGCAGGCTGCGGGAGTGAGGTCTCCTCCCGTGGGAAGAGGTTCGCATCAGCAGCGGCGCCAAGTCTACAGGGTTGAAACGGGTGCCCATGACCACCCCCGGCCGGGGCCACGGCCAGGGGCTCGGCCGGGCCCCGGCGCCGCCTCGCCGGGGCTCATCGGGGCTCATAGGGGCCCATCAGCACTTCTTCGCGTCCGCCGGCACCTTCCCCTCCAGGAGGTAGCGGTTGATCGCCGAGTCGATGCAGGTGCTGCCGCGGCCGTACGCCGTGTGGCCGTCGCCGTCGTACGTGAGGAGGGTGCCCGTGTCCAGCTGGTCGGCGAGGGCCTCGGCCCACTTGTACGGGGTGGCCGGGTCGCGGGTCGTGCCGACCACCAGCAGCGGGGCGGCGCCCTCGGCGTGGATCTCGTGCGGTTCGCCGGTGGCGCGGACGGGCCAGTACGCGCAGTTCAGCGAGGCCCAGGCGAGGCCCTCGCCGAAGACCGGGGAGGCCTTCTCGAACTCCGGCAGGGCCTTTTCCACCTCCTCCGGCGACGTGAACGCGGGCGGCAGGTCGAGGCAGTTCACGGCTGCGTTGGCGAACATCAGGTTCCCGTACGTCCCGTCGCCGTCCCGCTCGTAGTAGCTGTCGGCGAGGAACAGCAGGCCCGCGCCGTCCTTGTCCTCGATGGCCGTCGCGAGACCGTCGCGCAGCTGGGACCAGGCCGCCTCGTCGTACATCGCGGCGATCACCCCGGTCGTGGCGAGGGATTCGCCGAGCTCGCGGCCCATGCCGGTCGGGATGGGCTTCTTGTCCAGGGAGCGGAAGAATTCCTTCAGGCGCTCACCGGCCTCCTCGGGTGTGCCGGTGCCGAGCGGGCAGTCCTTGCGGCGCACGCAGTCCTCGGCGAAGGACCGGAACGCCGTCCCGAAGCCCTCCGTCTGCTCCAGGTTCATCTGCCGCGCGGGCAGCGACGGGTCCATCGCCCCGTCGAGGACGAGCCGCCCGGTCCGCGTCGGGTAGAGGCTCGCGTACGTCGCACCCAGGAACGTTCCGTACGACGCGCCCACGTAGTGGAGCTTCTTGTCGCCGAGCACCGCGCGCAGCACGTCCATGTCGCGGGCCGCGGCGACCGTCGAGACATGCGGAAGCACCTCGCCGGACTTCTGCTCGCAGCCCTGCGCGAACTTTTTGTACGCGGCGACGAGCAGGTCGGTCTCCGCCTGGTCGTCGGGCGTGGTGTCAGTCTCCGTGTACGCGTCCATCGCCTTGCCGTCGAGGCATTCGACGGGCTCGCTGCGGGCCACGCCGCGCGGGTCGACCGCCACCATGTCGTAGCGGGCGCGGACCGGCTCCGGGTACCCGATGGCCGCGTACGACTGCAGGTACTCGATGGCCGAGCCGCCCGGGCCGCCCGGGTTGACCAGCAGGGAGCCGAGCCGCTTGCCGGGGCCCGTGGCCTTCTTGCGGGCGACGGCGAGCTTGATGTCCCCCTCCTGCGGCTTCTCGTAGTCGAGCGGGGCCTTCATCGACGCGCACTGGAAGCCCGGCACACCGCAGTCGCGCCAGCTCAACTTCTGGTCGTAGTAGGGCTGGAGCTCCTTCGGCGTCTGCGTCGGGAGCGCGGCCTCCGTGTCGTCGGACGGCGTGCTTCCGGAACTCCCGGACGAGCAGCCCGAGACCAGCAGGGCGACGACCGTGAGGAGCGAGCCGCCTGCGCGGATGATGCGGAGCCTGGTTCCCATCCGGGGAGCGTATCCGGAGGGTGGTCGGGCACGCACATTCCGTGGTCGCATCCAGCTGGCGGGACGCCCGCCTCAGCCGCGTCTGAGCGACACCGCCATCGCCTCCACCGCGAGCAGCGGGGCCACGTTCCGGTCAAGTGCCGTACGGCAGGCGGCGATCGACTCGATGCGGCGCAGCGTGGTCTCCGGCGAGCTGCTGTGCGCGATCCGGTCGAGGGCGTCGCTCACCTCGGTGTTGGCGAGGGCCACCTGGGAGCCGAGCTGCAGCGCGAGGACGTCGCGGTAGAAGGCCGTGAGGTCGACCAGGGCGAGGTCCAGGCTGTCGCGCTGCGTGCGCGTTCTGCGGCGCTTCTGCTTGTCCTCCAGGTCCTTCATCACGCCCGCCGTGCCGCGCGGCATGCGGCCGCCCTGTGCCGCGCCGAGCGCCGCCTTCAGCTCCTCGGTCTCCTTGGCGTCGACCTCCTCGGCGACCTGCTTGGCGTCCTCCGCCGCAGCGTCGATCAGCTCCTGCGCCGCTCTCAGGCAGCCGCCGATCTCCTCCACGCGCATCGGCAGCTTCAGGACGGCCGCCCTGCGCGCGCGGGCCCGCTCGTCGGTGGCGAGGCGGCGGGCCCGGTCGATGTGGCCCTGGGTGGCGCGAGCGGCGGCGGCCGCGACGTCCGGCTCGATGCCGTCCCTGCGGACCAGCAGGTCGGCGACCGCCTCCACCGAGGGCGTACGCAGCGTCAGGTGGCGGCAGCGGGAGCGGATCGTGGGCAGCACGTCCTCCAGGGAGGGCGCGCAGAGCAGCCAGACCGTGCGGGGGGCGGGCTCCTCCACGGCCTTCAGGAGGACGTTGCCCGCGCCTTCGGTGAGGCGGTCGGCGTCCTCCAGGACGATGACCTGCCAGCGGCCGCCGGCGGGCGAGAGCTGCGCCCGGCGGACGAGCTCGCGCGTCTCCTTCACGCCGATGCTGAGCAGGTCCGTGCGCACGACCTCCACGTCCGCGTGCGTACCGACCAGGGAGGTGTGGCAGCCGTCGCAGAAGCCGCAGCCCGGGGTTCCGCCGAGGGCGCGGTCCGGGCTGACGCACTGGAGGGCGGCGGCGAAGGCGCGCGCGGCGGTGGCGCGGCCCGAGCCGGGCGGGCCGGTGAACAGCCAGGCGTGCGTCATCTTGGAGGCGTCGGCCACCGTCTCGCCGGTGGCCTCGGCGGTCACCAGGGCGTCGGCGTCCCGGGCGGCGGCGTCGAGCTGCGCCGCGACGCGCTCCTGTCCGACCAGGTCGTCCCATACGGGCATGGCGCCCCCCTTGCCTTTCCTGCTGCCTGACCCTGCGACGTCCATTGTGGAGCAGAGGTCTGACAATCGAGCCCGAGCCCGGCCCGGCCCCGCCTACACGGAAGGGCGGCAGGCGCACGTACGCGCCCACCGCCCCTCACCGGAGACTCCGGTCACCGCCGCCCTCGGCGCTTCCCGCCCCGTCCCTCGCCGTCGTCCTCCCGCGGGCCGAGCAGCTCGTCCGCCAGCGTCGGCAGGTCGTCGAGCGGGGTCTCCTCCGCCCAGTCCGGCCGGGGGCGGGCGGCGCGCGGCGGGAGCGCGTTCGGATCGACCTGCGGGAGCTCGGCGGTGCGCTCGTTGTCCGAGCCGGCGGACGGCCCGGGCTGCTCGTCGCGGAAGATGCCGTGCGGCGCGCGGTCCGCCGGGGCGTCGGCCGGGTGGGCGTCCCGCACCCGAGGCATCACGGTCGTCTCGTCGGCTGCGCCCTGCGGGGCCGACGGCTGGGGTTGCGGGGCCGACGGCTGGGGCTGGGGCTGCGGCAGGACGGCGGTCTCCTCGGAGTCGGCGCCGCCGGCCACCGGAAGGACCGTGGTCGCGTCGGAGTCCGCGTCCGCGGCGGTCCCGCCGGACGACTGCGGCCGGACGATCGGCGTCTGCAGCGTGGCCTCGTTGTCGGAGGCGGTGCCGGACGCGGAGCCGGTGCCTGTGCCGGAGGCGAAGCCGGTGCCTGTGCCGGAGGCGGAGTTGGCGGGGCTGCCGAAACCGGAGGTCGTACCCGCGTCGCGCTGCGGCCCCTGCGCCTGCCCCTGCCCCTGCCCCTGCGCCGAACCCGAAGGGCCGGACGCCGTCGCCCGGCGGGCCTCCTCCGCGCGGAGCAGCGCCTCCTCGGCCTTGCGCTGCTTGTCCAGGCGGCGCTCCTCGGCCTCGGCGCGCAGCCGGGCCTCCTCCTCGGCCTGAGTGCGGCGGCGCTCCTCCTCGGCGGCCCGCACCTTCTCCTCGGCCTCGCGGCGCTTGCGCTCCTCCTCGGCGAGGCGGCGGGCCTCCTCGGCGCGCTGCCTGGCCTCCTCGGCCTGGCGCTCGGCCTCGCGTCGGCGGGCCTCCTCCAGCTCGCGCCGCTTGCGCTCCTCCTCCTCGGCGCGCAGCTTGGCCAGCTGCTCCTGCCGCTCGCGCTCCAGACGCTCTTCCTCGGCCTTGCGCGCGGCCTCTTCCTCGGCCTTGCGCCGGGCCTCCTCCTCGGCCGCCTTACGGGCCTCCTCCTGCGCCGTCACCTCGGCGTCGGAGAGCGGCAGCATCTGGTCGAGACGGTGGCGTACGACGGTGGTGACCGCCTCCGGCTCCTGGCCCGCGTCCACCACCAGGTAGCGGCCCGGGTCGGCGGCGGCGAGCGTGAGGAAACCGGAGCGCACGCGCGCGTGGAACTCGGCGGGCTCCGACTCCAGGCGGTCGGGGGCCTCGGTGAACCGTTCCCGCGCGGTCTGAGGGGAGACGTCGAGCAGCACGGTCAGATGCGGTACGAGTCCGTCCGTGGCCCAGCGCGAGATGCGGGCGATCTCGGTCGGCGAGAGGTCGCGCCCGGCGCCCTGGTAGGCGACCGACGAGTCGATGTACCGGTCGGTGATCACGACGGCGCCGCGCTCCAGGGCGGGCCGTACGACCGTGTCGACGTGCTCCGCGCGGTCAGCGGCGTACAGCAGGGCCTCCGCGCGGTGCGAGAGCCCGGCCGAGGAGACGTCGAGCAGGATCGAGCGGAGCCGCTTGCCGACCGGGGTCGCGCCGGGCTCGCGCGTGAGGACGACCTCGTGGCCCTTGGCCCTGATCCACTCGGCGAGCGCTTCGGCCTGCGTGGACTTGCCCGCGCCGTCGCCGCCCTCCAGGGCGATGAAGAAGCCGGTGCGCGCGGGCGCCTGCTCGGGCTCGGCACCGCGCAGCGCCTCACCGAGGTCGCGCCGCAGCGGCACCCCGGAGCGGTCGTCGGTCTTGGCGAGGACCAGGGCAGCGACGGGCAGCAGCAGCGCACCGGCCAGCATCATGGTGAACGCGGCCCCGCCGTGCGCGAACACGAACTTGCCGCTCTCCAGCCGGTGCGGCCCGATCACCGCGGCGAGCAGCGGTGCGGAGAGCGCCCCGAGCGCGACCAGGACCCGTACGACCGCCTGCAGATGTTCGGTGGTCCGCGCGCGGCGGTGGTCCTCGACCTCCAGGTCGAGCAGCGCGTGCCCGGTGTGGGCGGCGACCCCGGCCGCGTACCCGGAGAGTGTCACGAGCAGCAGGACCGTGGTGGAGTCGGGGACCAGGCCGGCCGCGAGCAGGCCGATGCCCGTCACCGCGACGGCGAGCGCGAGCAGCCGGCGGCGCGACAGGGCGGGCAGCACGGACCGCGCGGAGCGGATGCCGACGACGGTGGCGCCGGTCAGGCCGGCCACGAACAGGCCGAAGAGCACAGGACCGCCGTCCAGGTCCACGGCGTGCAGCACGGCCACGGCGACGGCGGCCGCGATCGCGCCGGCGACCGCCGCGCAGGCGAGCACGAGCAGCGGGGCGGCGTTGGTGCGGCCCTTGTCCACACCGGAGGCGGTCTTCGGGCGGCGCAGCCCCTCCAACGGCGAACGGGCGCGCGGTGTCTGCGCGTCGGGCAGCTCCAGGAAGTACACGACGGAGAGCGAGGCGGCGAACAGCCCGGCCGCGACGTACGACGCGAGCGCGACCTGGTGCAGCGCGAACCAGTCGATCCCGGCGCCGAGCAGGTTGCCGATCAGCGTGACGGCGAGCAGGGCGAGCGCGGCGAGCGGCAGCGCGATGAAACCGGTGCGCAGGGAGAGTCGGCGCAGCGCCTCCAGGTGGTCCGGCAGCGGCCGCACCGTGGCGCCCTCGGGCGGCGGCGCGGGCAGCAGGGCGGGCGCGGCGCTCTCCCGGGACACGGCCCAGAATCGCTCGGCGACACCGATGACGAAGCCGCTGACCAGCAGCGCGGCCAGGGCGTTGTCGGGCGTCCAGTCGATCCACAGCGGCGCGATGATCAGCAGCGCGGCGCGCAGGCCGTCGGCCACGATCATCGTCCAGCGGCGGTCGAGCGGACCGCCCGCCCGGCGCCCGCCACCACTCTTGTTCGAACTCGCTGCGCTCCCCCCGGATCCTGACGTCAGCGAGGTGAGCGGGCCGAGCAGCACCGCTCCGAACAGCAGCGTGGCGAGGACGCGCACGCCGAAGACCGCCGCGACGGCGAAGGCCGCCCCGCGGTAGCCGCTCCCGAACGCGCCTTCCGCGACCGCCGCCTGAAGTGCCAGGACGACGAGGACGAGAAGCGCGAGTGCGTCGCCGACACTGCCCACGAGGTGTGCGCTCCACAGCCGCTTGAGCGGCGGGTTGCGCAGGAGTGCGCGGACGGCGCGTTCCCGGGAGTCGGCGACCAGGGCGTCGTCGGGGTCGTGGCTCACGACCGTTGGCTGCTCGGCACGCGTCATCCCGTCAGCCTATCGGGAACGACTGACAAACCGGGGGCCCGGCCGAACATACGGCCGGATGCGATCAAGGCAACACGGCCGCGGAAACGAAGGCGGGGCGGACCGAACGAGTCGGTCCGCCCCTCAGGGTCCGGCCCCCGGAAGGGGCGGTCGCGTCAGTCCTCGGCAGGCACCTTCGCGGACGCGGTCTTCTTCGCTGGGGCCTTCTTCGCGGCGGCGGTCTTGGCCGTGGCCTTCTTCGCCGTCGTTGTCTTCTTGGCGGCTGTCTTGGCGGCTGTCTTGGCGGTGGTCTTCTTGGCTGCCGTCTTGGTGGCCGTCGTCTTCTTGGCGGCCGTCTTCTTCGCCGCGGTCTTCTTCGCCGGGGCCTTCTTGGCGGTCTTCTTCTTCGCCGGGCCCTTGGCGCGCTTCTCGGCGAGCAGCTCGAAGCCGCGCTCCGCGGTGATCTCCTCGACGGAGTCGGCCGCGCGCAGCGTCGCGTTGGTCTCGCCGTCCGTGACGTACGGGCCGAAGCGGCCGTCCTTCACGACCACCGGCTTTCCGCTCACCGGGTCCTCGCCGAGCTCCTTCAGCGGCGGCTTGGCGGCGGCGCGGCCACGCTGCTTCGGCTTGGAGTAGATCTCCAGGGCCTCTTCGAGCGTGATGGCGAAGAGCTGCTCCTCGGTCTCCAGGGAGCGGGAGTCGGTGCCCTTCTTCAGGTACGGGCCGTACCGGCCGTTCTGCGCGGTGATCTCCACGCCCTCGGCGTCCGTGCCCACCACGCGCGGCAGCGACATCAGCCGCAGGGCGTCGTCCAGCGTGACCGTGTCCAGGGACATCGACTTGAACAGCGACGCCGTGCGCGGCTTGACCGCGTTCTTGCCGGTCTTCGGGGTGCCCTCGGGGAGGATCTCCGTGACGTAGGGGCCGTAGCGGCCGTCCTTGGCGACGATTTCGTTGCCGCTGTGCGGGTCCGTGCCGAGCGCGAAGTCGCCGCTGGGCTTGGCGAGCAGCTCCTCGGCGTACGCCACGGTCAGCTCGTCCGGAGCGAGGTCGTCCGGAACGTCCGCGCGCTGGTGGTTCTCCTCGCCCTTCTCACCGCGCTCGATGTACGGGCCGTACCGCCCGACGCGCAGCAGGATGCCTTCGCCGACCGGGAAGGAGGAGATCTCGCGGGCGTCGATCGCGCCCAGGTCGGTGACGAGTTCCTTGAGGCCGCCGAGGTGGTCCCCGTCGCCGTTCCCGGCATCGGACGCGGAACCCGCCGCATCGCCCTCGCCGAAGTAGAACCGCTTCAGCCACGGCACGGCCTGGGCCTCACCGCGCGCGATGCGGTCGAGGTCGTCCTCCATCTTGGCGGTGAAGTCGTAGTCGACCAGCCGCCCGAAGTGCTTCTCCAGGAGGTTGACCACGGCGAAGGACAGGAAGGACGGGACGAGCGCCGTGCCCTTCTTGAAGACATAGCCGCGGTCGAGGATCGTGCCGATGATCGACGCGTACGTCGACGGGCGGCCGATCTCGCGCTCTTCGAGCTCCTTGACCAGGCTGGCCTCGGTGTAGCGGGCCGGGGGCTTGGTGGCGTGGCCGTCGACCGACATGTCGTCGGAGGACAGCGCGTCGCCCTCGCCGACCTGCGGCAGGCGGCGCTCGCGGTCGTCCAGCTCGGCGTTCGGGTCGTCCGCGCCCTCGACGTACGCCTTGAGGAAGCCGTGGAAGGTGATGGTCTTGCCGGAGGCGCTGAACTCGGCGTCGCGGCCGTCGGAGGCGGTGCCGCCGATCTTGACGGTGACGCTGTTGCCGGTCGCGTCCTTCATCTGGGAGGCGACGGTCCGCTTCCAGATGAGCTCGTAGAGCCGGAACTGGTCACCGGTCAGACCGGTCTCGGCGGGAGTGCGGAAACGGTCACCCGAGGGACGGATCGCCTCGTGCGCCTCCTGCGCGTTCTTGACCTTTCCGGCGTACGTGCGCGGCTTCTCCGGCAGGTAGTCGCTGCCGTAGAGCTGCGTGACCTGCGCACGGGCCGCGGACACAGCGGTGTCCGACAGCGTCGTGGAGTCCGTACGCATATAGGTGATGAAGCCGTTCTCGTACAGCTTCTGCGCGATCTGCATCGTGGCCTTCGCGCCGAAGCCGAGCTTGCGCGACGCCTCCTGCTGCATCGTCGTCGTACGGAACGGGGCGTACGGCGAGCGGCGGTACGGCTTGGACTCGACCGAGCGGACCGCGAACCGCGCGTTCTCCAGGGCGGCGGCGAGCGCGCGGGCGTTCGCCTCGTCCAGGTGCAGGGTGTCGGACTTGAGCTGCCCGACGGAGTTGAAGTCGCGGCCCTGCGCGATGCGCTTGCCGTCGACGGTGGTCAGCTTGGCGACGAGATGCGAGGGGTCGCTCTTGTCGCCCGCGCGGCCGGTGCCGAAGGTGCCCGTCAGGTCCCAGTACTCGGCGGAGCGGAAGGCGATGCGCTCGCGCTCCCGCTCGACGACGAGACGGGTGGCGACGGACTGCACACGGCCCGCCGAGAGCCGCGGCATGACCTTCTTCCAGAGGACCGGCGAGACCTCGTAGCCGTAGAGGCGGTCGAGGATGCGGCGGGTCTCCTGGGCGTCGACCATGCGCTTGTTGAGGTCGCGGGGGCTGGCGACCGCCTCCTGGATCGCGGCCTTGGTGATCTCGTGGAACACCATGCGCTTGACCGGGACCTTGGGCTTGAGCACTTCGAGGAGGTGCCACGCGATGGCTTCGCCCTCGCGGTCCTCATCGGTGGCGAGGAAGAGTTCGTCGGACTCCTTGAGGAGGTCCTTGAGCTTCTTGACCTGCGCCTTCTTGTCGGCGTTGACGACGTAGATCGGCTGGAAGTCGTGCTCGACGTCCACGCCGAGGCGGCGCACCTCACCCGTGTACTTGTCGGGGACTTCTGCGGCGCCGTTGGGGAGGTCGCGGATGTGCCCGACGCTCGCTTCGACGACATAACCAGGGCCGAGGTAGCCCTTGATCGTCTTCGCCTTGGCAGGCGACTCGACGATGACGAGTCGGCGGCCGCCGTGTGCGGTCTCGCTGGTCGGGGACAACGTTGGCTCTTCTCTCCGGTCGACGCTCGGTGGCTCTGCGGTGGCTCCGCGGTCGCGCTCTTGCGCTCCGTACGGCCTCGCACGGGGGCTCGTACACCTTCATTACGGTGACGCCGTACGCGTTCCTACGGTGACGCTGCGGAGTGTGACGGTACAGCCCGCCCCCGTGTCAAACGGGAAAAGTCCGCAACGGCCACTCGAACGGTAACCCGACTACCGGCATTCCTGCCGCCCGGAGTGTCTACCCGCTCTTTCGGCAATATCCGGAATCGCGCCTCTCGGATTCCACCCGCGCGTCACCCGGGAGCCGCCCCGGTGTCAGGCCCGGTACGCGTCCGGCACCAGGTCACAGCCGCGAGAAGCACCACACGCCGAGCGCCAGGGACGCCACGCCGACGGCGGTCGCGAGCGCGACGGATGCGACCGGGCTCACACCCTGGGCGACCGGCGCACGATGCCGCACCCGGGCGCCGGTCCACAGCAGCAGTGCGGCTCCGAACAGCGTGAACACCGCTCCCGCGAAGATCGCCGGTCCGCTCTCCATGCCCGTATCCTCCCCGCCGGTGCCCAGGGCTCGGAGGCTGACACGGCCGGGACACGCCATGAACACCTCTGGGCGTCCCGGACGCGAACCCGGCGTGAAGACCGGGCGTGACGGCGGGCACATCCCGAGGCCTGGCAGCAGGCTGGGCGGCAGTCCCGCCGTCAGGCCCGGCGCCTACCCCGGGAGCTCAGCCGGGTCCAGGAAGCCCTGCTCCACGAGGAGCCTGATCTGGTCCGGCGTACGGTCGCGCAGCAGCACCGGGTCCTCGCCGACCAGCTGCGCGATGGCGTCCAGGATCCGGCCCGCGCTGAGCGTGCCGTCACACACCCCGGCGAATCCGGCGCCGACCGTGTCCACCTGGGTGGCCCGGCGCATGCCGCGCTGGCTGCGCAGCACCACGTGCTCCGGGTCCTCGGCGCCCGGCAGCCCGACCTGCTCCTGCACGACTCCTTCGGCCAGCTTGAAGTGCCCGGCGAGCAGCGCGGCGTCGTCGGTGTCCCGCAGGTAGTCCTGGCGCCGGAAGTGGGCCAGGACCTCGTCACCGAGGGGCTGCTCGACCGGGTGCGGCCACTCCTCGACGGTCACCGAGGGAGTCTCGGCGCCCGTCTTCCTGAGCGTGATCCAGCCGAAGCCGACCGCCTTGGTCTTACGGGCCTCGAACTCGTCCAGCCAGGCCTCGTATCGCGTGGCGTACGCCTCCGGGTCCTGGCGGTGGTCACCGGCGTCGCGCAGCCACAACTCCGCGTACTGCGTGATGTCCTGCACCTCGCGCTGCACGATCCAGGCGTCGCAGCCGCGCGGCACCCACGAGCGGAGCCGGTCCTGCCAGTCCTCCCCTTCCACGTGCTGCCAGTTGGCGAGGAACTGCGCGTATCCCCCTTCGTTCAGTCGTTCCCCCGCCTCCTGAACGAGCGAGCGGCACAGATCGTCCCCGCTCATCCCGCCGTCCCGGTAAGTGAGGCGCGCGCCCGGGGAGATGACGAACGGCGGGTTGGAGACGATCAGGTCGTACGTCTCGTGCTCGACGGGCGCGAAGAGCGAGCCCTCCTTGAGCTCCGCGGGAGCCGCGCCGGAGAGCGCGAGGGTGAGGCGGGTGAAGCTCAGCGCGCGCGGGTTGAGATCGGTCGCGGTGACCCGCGTCGCGTGCTGGGCGGCATGCAGGGCCTGGATGCCGGAGCCGGCGCCGAGGTCGAGTGCGGCGGAGACCGGGGCGCGCACAGTGATCCCGGCGAGCGTCGTGGAGGCCCCGCCGACGCCGAGCACCACCGCCGTGTCCGCCGGACGGCCCCCGCCCCCGATGCCGCCGGCGCCGCCGACCGCGCACCCGAGGTCGGACACGATGAACCAGTCCTCACCGTCGGGCCCGCCGTAGGGCCGTACATCCACCGTGGCCCGCAGCTGGTCGCCGTCCTGGGTCAGCCAGCCGTCGGCGAGCAGGTCGTCCACGGGCAGAACCGCCGCCACGCGCGCGTGCGCGACGCTCTGCTGCAGGAGGAAGAGGCGGACGAGCGCCGCCGGCGGTCCGTCCTCGCGCGTGGCGCGCAGCGCGGGCACGGTCTCGCTCCTGGCGAGCGCGGCGTAGGCCGGGGCGCCGAGGAGTTCGAGGAGTCCGTCGGCGGTGAAGTCGGCGTCGAGGAGGGCCTTCCTGAGGCGGTCGGCGACTTCGGGGCGGTCGGTCGTGGGCAGCGTTGTCGTACTCACCCGTCCATTGTCCTCTTCCGGGCCGGTTGCTTCGCGCGCACCTAGGCCGACTCAGGCGGGCGGCGGGACACGGGCATCGCGAAAAGGCCCTGCACGCATGCGTGCAGGGCCTTTTCGAAATCCGCCTCTTAAGGGAGGTGCCGGAGGGCGTTACGCCTTCGACGGGCCGGGGGCCGTGGACGGGTTGGCCTTGCAGGCGTCCTGCTTCTTGATGGCCGCGCCGACGTCGCCCTCAAGGAGCGCGTTGAGGGCGCCGTCGCCCTGCTTCTGGATCTTGCCCAGGTCGTCTGCGACCTTCTGCAGGCCCTCCGAGAACGCCTTCAGGCCCTCGGGCGACTGGTCCTTGGCGTCCAGGCCGTCGACGTCCTTCTTCAGCTTCTCGTACGCCTTCGACGCCTCGTTGAGGTCCTTGATGGCGTCCTGCTGGATCTTCTCGCCGTTGTCGACGGGCGGCGGGCCCGCCTTCTCCAGGGCTCCGGCGATCGCCTTGTCGGCGTCAGCGATGGCCTTGAACGCCTCCGAGTCGGCCTTCTGGATGTCCTCCGGCTTGCCGTCGGCTGCCGTGGAGACGATCTTCTGCTGCGCCTTCACGCTCTTCTCAAGCTGCGGCTGGATCTGGCCGCACAGCGACTTGGCCCAGTTGTCGAGCTTCTCTTCGTCGCTGTCACCGCATCCCGACAAGGCCAGTACCAGTACCGCACCGCCGGACAGTGCGGCTGCGAGCTTCTTGTTCACCGGATTGGTCCCTTCCATGGCTCTCGGCCCCGGAACATACACGCCGAGTGGGCGACAGCAGCAGGCCGGACGCCCGATTCAACACCCATTGCAGCCATTTGCACCAAGGGAGAGGAGAGTCACTGAAACAAAATGTCGGCGCATGACGCAACAAGGCGGGCGGACGAGGCATCAAAACGCCTCGCCCGCCCGCCTGTTGAGCCGGATGGTGGCTTCCGGTCAGGACACCACCGCCGGGTCCGTGGGCTTCGCGACCCGGTCGGCGTCGCCCTCCTCACCCACGGCGATCCCGCGCCGCTTGGAGAGGTAGACCGCGAAGACGATCACGAGGATCGCGAGCAGCGAGACGGCCACCCGTACGCCGACGCTGGCGTCGTCGCCGTAGCTGAACTGGATGACCGCGGGCGCGATGAGCAGCGCGACGAGGTTCATCACCTTCAGGAGCGGGTTGATCGCCGGGCCCGCGGTGTCCTTGAACGGGTCACCCACCGTGTCGCCGATGACCGTCGCGGCGTGGGCTTCGGAGCCCTTGCCGCCGTGGTGGCCGTCCTCGACGAGCTTCTTGGCGTTGTCCCACGCGCCGCCGGAGTTGGCGAGGAAGACGGCCATCAGCGTGCCGGTGCCGATGGCGCCCGCGAGGAACGAGCCGAGCGCGCCGACGCCGAGCGTGAAGCCGACGGCGATCGGCGTGAGCACGGCGAGCAGACCGGGCGTGGCCAGCTCGCGCAGCGCGTCCTTCGTACAGATGTCGACGACGCGCCCGTACTCCGGCTTCTCCGTGTAGTCCATGATCCCGGGGTGCTCGCGGAACTGCCGCCGCACCTCGAAGACCACCGAACCCGCGGAGCGCGAGACCGCGTTGATCGCGAGCCCGGAGAAGAGGAAGACGACCGCGGCACCGAGGATCAGGCCCACCAGGTTGTTGGGCTGCGAGATGTCCATCACGAGGTTCATCGGCGCACCGTCGCCGAGCTTCTCGCCGACGTCCCTGGCCGCACCCGCGATGGCGTCGCGGTACGAGCCGAAGAGCGCCGAGGCCGCGAGGACCGCGGTAGCGATGGCGATGCCCTTGGTGATGGCCTTGGTGGTATTGCCGACGGCGTCCAGGTCGGTGAGCACCTGCGCGCCCGCGCCCTCGACGTCGCCGGACATCTCGGCGATGCCCTGCGCGTTGTCGGAGACCGGACCGAAGGTGTCCATCGCGACGATCACGCCGACCGTGGTGAGCAGACCGGTACCGGCCAGGGCCACCGCGAACAGCGCCAGCATGATCGACGTACCGCCGAGCAGGAACGCCCCGTACACGCCGAGGCCGATCAACAGGGCGGTGTAGACGGCCGATTCGAGGCCGATGGAGATCCCGGCGAGGACCACGGTGGCCGGTCCGGTCAGCGAGGTCTTGCCGATGTCCTTCACCGGGCGCCGGTTGGTCTCGGTGAAGTAGCCGGTGAGCTGCTGGATCAGGGCGGCGAGCACGATGCCGATGGCCACGGCGACCACGGCGAGCACCCGCGGGTCCCCGCTCTTGGCCTGGATCGCGGCGTCGGTGACGCCCTTCAACTCGGCGTACGTGGACGGCAGATAGACCCAGACCGCCGCCGCGACCAGCGCGAGCGAGATCACCGCGGAGATGAAGAAGCCGCGGTTGATGGCGCTCATCCCGCTGCGGTCGGTGCGGCGCGGGGCCACGGCGAAGATGCCGATCATGGCGGTGAGCACGCCGATCGCGGGCACGATCAGCGGGAACGCGAGTCCGGCGTCGCCGAAGGCCGCCTTGCCGAGGATCAGCGCGGCGACCAGGGTCACGGCGTACGACTCGAAAAGGTCGGCGGCCATGCCCGCGCAGTCACCGACGTTGTCGCCCACGTTGTCGGCGATGGTCGCGGCATTACGCGGATCGTCCTCCGGAATGCCCTGCTCGACCTTGCCGACCAGGTCGGCGCCGACGTCGGCGGCCTTGGTGAAGATGCCGCCGCCGACTCGCATGAACATCGCGATCAGCGCGGCGCCGAGGCCGAACCCTTCGAGCACCTTCGGCGCGTCGGCGGCGTATACGAGCACCACGCAGGCGGCACCGAAGAGGCCGAGCCCGACCGTGAACATGCCGACGACGCCGCCCGTACGGAAAGCGATCTTCATGGCCTTGTGCGAAACGGCGGTGAGGTCCTTTGCCGGTTCGCCTTCCGCGGGGGTGGCTTCACGAGCGGCTGCCGCCACCCGCACATTGCTGCGGACCGCGAGCCACATGCCGATATAGCCGGTGGCCGCGGAGAAGAGGGCGCCGATCAAGAAGAAGATCGAACGTCCGGCGCGCTGATTCCAGTCGTCCGCGGGCAACAGCATGAGCAGGAAGAACACCACTACGGCGAATACGCCGAGGGTGCGCAACTGCCGTGCCAGATAGGCATTCGCGCCTTCCTGGACCGCTCCGGCGATCTTCTTCATGCTCTCGGTGCCCTCGCCCGCCGCGAGCACTTGGCGCACCAGGACTCCGGCAACCGCGAGCGCCGCGAGCGCGACGACTCCGATGGCCATGACGATCAGTCGATTGTCGGAGGTGAGTACCGCTGCCGCGAGGGTTGAGGGGTGGTCAAACTGATGAGGGGTAGAAAGCCCCGCCATTCGTCCTCCTTGACGCTTGGGCTGAGCTCAAGATGTGGACGGATTGTAGGGAGCAGAACCTGATCAAAACAGTGCGCGACAAACGGAATTGGCCCGCACCAGCTCATCAGCAAATGATCGCGTCCTACGATTGCCCTCGAAAGTGGTAATGCCTCAAAGGCATTGACGGGGTGGGACGCTCGGCCGATGCGCTGATGGTGATCGATAAACATCGGCCGCCGCCATTGATCGTCACATGGCCTGTTTACAGGGAGAGTTGAGGGAAACGGAGGGCTTGCCGCGACACGGAAAACGGCGCCGCCCCCGTGGGGACGGCGCCGTCTGTTCGATCCGGGTCAGGGAAGCTGCGGCTCCGGGGCCGTCGGCCAGCTCATCTTGATGAGTCCGCCCTCCGGTCCGGCCGTCACCTCGACGTCGTCGACCAGTCCGCTGATGACGGCGAGGCCCATGTCGTCCTCGCCGTCGGCGTCCAGGTCGTCCGCTCGGGGCGCACCCGAGGCGGATCCGGCGCCGGACGAGGTGTCGGCGTGCGCCACCTCGTCACCTACCTCGATGGAGAACTGCTTCTCCTCCTCGACGAGGGCCACCCGCACCGGCGCCGTGACGCCGGCACTCTGATGCAGCCCGACGGCGCGCGAACATGCCTCGCCGACGGCGAGCCGCACCTCGTCGAGTACGGCCTCGTCCACTCCGGCCCTGCGCGCTACTGCGGCCGCCACGAGTCTGGCGGTCCGGACGTGCTCGGGCAGCGCGCTGAAGCGGAGTTCAACGGTGGCCATGCATCCCCCTCGGACGTGTGAGCGTGCTTTCAAGGTGCCGGACCGATCGGTCCGGCACCCCCTGCTCTGACACCCCGGACCCGCAGGCCCGGGGGCACCGGCCCTCAGTCGGTGGCCGCCACCGCTTCGTCGACCGAGGTGTGAATCGGGAACACCTTGGTCAGGCCGGTGATGCGGAAGATCTTCAGAATGCGCTCCTGGTTGCACACCAGTCGCAGTGAGCCCTCATGGGCCCGCACTCGCTTCAGACCGCCAACCAGCACGCCGAGTCCGGTGGAGTCGAGGAAGTCCACGCCCTCCATGTCGACGACAAGGTGGAAACTGCCGTCATTCACCAGCTCGACCAGCTGTTCGCGCAGCTTGGGCGCGGTATATACATCGATTTCGCCACCGACCTCAACGACCGTACGATCGCCGACGGTACGGGTCGACAGGGACAGGTCCACGGATCCTCCAGCACCTTGCTATCGAGCGCTCGCCCCTCGGACACCTGGTCTCAGGCCTGGGACGGTCGCCAGCCGCGATGGCATTCAATCACTTACCGGCGGGCGTGCACGACGCCTTCGGACCATTGTCCGTCACGCCAGTGACAGACTCGGTGCCGATGGCCAAGAATCACCGACCCGATCGCCCCTCTGCGGGCGGGCCCGAGCGACCCTCGCCGCGTGCGGTCCTCGACCGCCTCGCCGCAGGGGGAAACCGGGCTTCGCGCATCACTCATGTGGAGCACTTGCCCCCGAGAGAAGGCCGCCATGCCGTCTGGCCCGATCGCATCCGAACAGAAGTGATCGCTGCCGTTCAACGAGCGGGCATCGAGCACCCCTGGGCCCACCAGGCGGAGGCCGCGGAGCACGCCCTCGACGGCCAGTCCGTGGTCGTCGCCACCGGCACCGCGTCCGGCAAGTCCCTCGCCTATCTGGCGCCCACGCTCTCGGCGCTCCTCGACGGCTCCGAGGCGCCCAACGGCAGGGGCGCGACCGCCCTCTACCTCGCCCCCACCAAGGCCCTCGCCGCCGACCAGTGCCGCGCCGTGAAGGAACTGGCCGGCCCGCTCGGCACCGCGATCCGGCCCGCGGTCTACGACGGCGACACCCCCGTCGAGGAACGCGAGTGGGTGCGCCAGTACGCCAATTACGTCCTCACCAACCCCGACATGCTGCACCGCGGCATGCTGCCCTCCCACCCCCGCTGGTCCTCCTTCCTGCGCGCCCTGCGCTATGTCGTCATCGACGAGTGCCACACCTACCGCGGCGTGTTCGGCTCGCATGTCGCCCAGGTCCTGCGCCGGCTGCGCCGCCTGTGCGCCCGCTACGGCTCCGATCCGGTGTTCCTCCTCGCCTCCGCCACCGCCGCCGACCCGTCCATAGCCGCGGGCCGGCTCACCGGTCTGCCCGTGCAGGAGGTCGCCGACGACGCCTCCCCCCGCGGCGAAGTCGTCTTCGCCCTGTGGGAGCCCCCGCTCACCGAACTCCACGGCGAGAAGGGCGCCCCGGTCCGCCGTACCGCCACCGCCGAGACCGCCGACCTGCTCACCGACCTCACCGTCCAGGGCGTCCGCTCGGTCGCCTTCGTACGGTCCCGCAGGGGCGCCGAGCTGATCTCCGTGATCGCCCAGGAGCGGCTGGCCGGGGTCGACCGCTCGCTCGCCCGGCGCGTCGCCGCGTACCGGGGCGGATATCTGCCCCACGAGCGGCGCGCCCTGGAGCGTGCCCTGCACTCCGGCGAGCTCCTCGGGCTCGCCGCCACCACCGCCCTCGAACTCGGCGTCGACATCTCCGGCCTGGACGCGGTCGTCATCTCCGGCTACCCCGGGACTCGCGCCTCCCTGTGGCAGCAGGCAGGCCGCGCCGGACGCTCGGGCCAGGGCGCGCTCGCGGTCCTGGTGGCGCGTGACGACCCGCTGGACACGTATCTCGTCCACCACCCGGAGGCGTTGTTCCGGCAGCCGGTCGAGTCCACCGTCCTCGACCCCGACAACCCGTACGTCCTCGCGCCCCACCTCTGCGCCGCAGCCGCCGAACTGCCACTCACCGGCGACGACCTGAAGCTGTTCGGGCCGACCGCCGAGGAGCTGCTGCCGCAGCTGGAGGCCGCGAAGCTGCTGCGCCGCCGCACCAGCGCCTGGCACTGGACCCGCCGCGAGCGCGCCGCCGACCTGACCGACATCCGCGGCGAGGGCGGCACCCCCGTCCAGGTCGTGGAGGCCGGCACCGGCACCCTCCTCGGCACCGTCGACGCCTCCGCCGCCCACACCGCCGTGCACACCGGTGCCGTCCACCTGCATCAGGGCCGCACGTACCTGGTGCGCGAGCTCGACCTGGAGGACTCGGTCGCCCTCGTCGAGCGGGCCGACCCGCCCTACTCGACCACCGCGCGGGACACCACCGCCATCTCCGTCCTGGAGACCGATGTGGAGATCCCGTGGGGCCAGGGCCGGCTCTGCTACGGCTCCGTCGAAGTCACCAACCAGGTCGTCTCCTTCCTCCGCCGCCGCCTGATCACCGGCGAGGTCCTTGGCGAGTCCAGGCTCGACCTTCCTCCTCGTACGCTGCGCACCCGCGCGGTGTGGTGGACGGTCACCGAGGACCAGCTGGACGCGGCCCGGATCAACCCGGAGATCCTGGGCGGCGCCCTGCACGCCGCGGAGCACGCCTCCATCGGCATGCTGCCGCTCTTCGCCACCTGCGACCGCTGGGACATCGGCGGGGTGTCCGTGCCGCTGCACCCCGACACCCTGCTGCCGACCGTCTTCGTCTACGACGGCCACCCGGGCGGCGCGGGCTTCGCGGAGCGCGCCTTCCACACCGCGCGCGCGTGGCTGGGCGCGACCCGGCAGGCCATCGCCTCCTGCGAGTGCGAGGCCGGCTGCCCGTCCTGCGTCCAGTCTCCCAAGTGCGGCAACGGCAACGACCCCCTGCACAAACGCGGAGCCGTACGCCTCCTCACGGAACTCCTCAGGGGGGCGCCCGGGGAGCCGGACTCTTAGGCGCGCTGCCGAGCCCCTGGTCCGGCGGCGACTCGCCGGGCGACACCGGCGGCCCCGCCTCCGGCGGTCCGGCCTCCGGCGGTCCGGCACGCGCGCGTAGCTGTGCCCGGAAGCCGCCCGCCCGCGCCCGTACCGTCACGTCGGCGATCTCCCCACGCACCGCGCAGCGCACCACCTCGGCCCCTTGCTCCGCCGCCACCCGCTCGGCCGTGGCACACGCCGCGCGCGTGCCACGCAAAGCCCGGTCCGCGGCGGCGAGCGCGGCCAGGTCGGCGGCCCCGCCGGCCCGGTGCCGCGCCAACACGGCCTGCGTCAGCAGCAGTACGGCCCCGAAGACCACGCACAGCGCGGCCACCACCATCACCGCCCAGACCGTCGCCGAGCCGCGCTCACCGTCCGCCACGTGCCCCGGCGCACCGTTCGCACGGCCGACCACCGCAGCCCGCCGTGCGCCGTCGGGCCTCACTTCTGCGGCCATGACCGCCCCACCGCCTCCTCGGCCAGGGCGACCGCCTCCGCCTCCAGCTCCAGCGTGAGCGCACGCGGGCCCGGAGCGTGGGCGGTGACGGCCACACGGACCAGGTCTCCCGCTCTGCGCACCTCCACCTGCGCACCCTCCGGGGCGGCCCGCTCCGCCGCGGCGACGGCGGCGCGCTCCGGTTCCTGCCGGGCCGCCGCCCGCGCCCCGGCCCGGGCCGCGTCCACGCACTGGATCTGCGCGACGGCCGCCATCAGCGCCCACAGCAGCGCCACCCCGACCAGGACGAGCGCGGGGATCACCGTGGCCGCCTCGGCGGTCACATAGCCGCCGTCACGCGCCCCGAGAGACGCGTGGGCCTTGTGGGTCCTGTGGGTCTTGTGGGCCCTGTAAACCTTGTGGGTTTTGTGGACCTTGTGGGCGCCCTGCTCAGACCTGGACACCGAGCGCCTTCCCGACGATCGACTCCAGCGCCGCCCGCACCGTGTCGGACGTCACGACCTTGTAGAGCACGGCCGCGAAGGCGCAGGCCGCGACCGTGCCCAAGGCGTACTCGGACGTTGTCATCCCCGCGTCGCCCGCCGCCCGCAGCCGGTCGCACACCCCTCGCAGAGCCCCACGGCAACGGCCTCCGACACCGCCCGCACGGACCCCGTTCTCCTTCACGTACCGCATGCCTCGCCTTCCTCCCATGTGCTGATGAACCCCCGTAACTCCGTATCGCTGCCTTGCTGTCTTGCTGGCTTGCTGGCTTGCTGGCTCGCTGGCTCTGTATCGCTGGCTCGCTGGCTCTGTTTCGCTGGCTCGCTCGGATCAGTCGATGTGCAGAACCCCACCGGCCAGCCCGATGACCACCGGCCCCACCCCCACCGCGAGGAACGCGGGCAGCAGACACAGCCCCACCGGTGCCGCGATCAGAACGCCCGCCCGGTGCGCCCTCGCCGCGGCCGCACGGGTCCACGCGGCGCGGCAGTCCGCGGCGATCAGGGCCAGTTCCTCGGCCGCGGGCGCGCCCGCGTCGCAGGCCCGCGCGAGGCAGCGCGCCAAGGGCCGGGCGCCCGGTAGTGCGCCCAACCTCCCCCACACCTGGGCCGACTCGCCGCCGAGCCGCAGCTCCACGGCCGCCAGCGCCAGCCGGTCACCCACCGGCCCGCCCAGACACTCCCCCACGGCCTCCGCAGCGACGACGGGATCCGCCCCCGCGGTCACGCAGGCCGCCATCAGGTCTGCCGCCAGCGGGAGTTGACGCTCGGCCTCGGCCCGCTCCGCGGCGCCGCCGGTGCCGTCCGGTCCGGCGCCTCCCGAGGACCGCTCGCGCCGCCGCAGCCACTGCCGTACGGCGTACCCGGCCAGGCCACCGAGACCGGCCCCCAGAACGCCGTCCAGCAGCACGAGGCCTGCGCAGGCCGCTCCCAACACCGGGATCCAGCCGGTCAGTTCGCGCGTGTGCAGCGGCTTCCGGGAGCGCCGTGGCCGGTTCCTGCCTCCCAGCAACGCGCGGACCCGTCGCCGCGCCCGTCGTACGCGCCTCTCCGCCAGGACCGTCCCGACGACGAGGAACAGCGCCACCACCAGCAGCAGCGTCACCCCCAGTCTGTGGACCGCATCGGCCGCCCGGTGGACGGCATCCGCATGGAGCTCGACCCCGGTCTCGGCCCCGATCCCCGTCCCGATCCCGATCCCGATCCCGATCCCCGTCCCGGTCGCCGACACGAACCACTCCCCCGCGCCCGTCATGCCCATCCCGAGTCACCGCTCCTCCGCGCGGCGCACGATCCGCACCGCCCACCAGATCCCCGTACCTTCCAGAGCGCCGCCGACCAGCAGGCAGCCGATCCCGGCGGGGGTGTGCAGCAGTACGCGCAGCGGGTCGGCGCCCAGGCCCGTCCCCATGAGGAGACCGACGACCGGGAGAGCGGCGAGCAGGGCCGCGGTGGACCGCGCCGTGGACAACCGCACGCGCAGATCGGCACGTTGGTCCCGCTCGGCCCGCAGCGCGCCCTCAAGCCGGGCGAGGCCGGCCGCGAGCCCGCCGCCCCGGTCGACCGCCACGCGCCAGCACGCGGCGAGCCCCAGCAGCCCCTCGGCCCCCGGCTCCGCCGAGGCCGCGCGCAACGCCTGCGGCACATCGCCGCCGAACCGCGCGGCCGCCAGCACCGCCCCCTGCTCCGCCCCGAGACCGCCCCCGGTATCGGCATGGGCATGGCCCCCAGCCCATGCACCGGCACCGGCACCGGCATCCGCATCGGCCGAGCGGTCCGCATCCGCCGAACGGACGGCGGCCAGCATCGCCTCCCCCGGCTGCCGCCCGGCGCGGACCTCCGCGGCCAGCGCACCGCACAGCGCGATCACCGCATCGGCCCGCGCCTGCTGCTTCCTGCGCCGCTCCCGGCCGCCCAACACCCGCTTCAGCAACGGCACTCCGAGCGCACCGGCAAGCAGCGGAAGCACCGACTCCGCGACGACCGCCACCACCAGCCCGACCGCCAGACACCACCATTCCCGTCCGACCCGCTCCCGCACCCGCGCGAGCAGCCGCTCCCACGGAGGCGCGGCCACCGGTTCGCGCACCGCTGTCCCCGCGAGGAGCAGCCGTGCCCGCCGCATCCCCCGGTCCTGCCCGAGGCACAGCCAGGCGGCCGCTCCCGCGCACACCGCCGCCGCGTACACCGGCGCGGCCTGGCCACCCGCCGCGGCCATCGCTCCCCCGCTCACGCGGCACCGCCCAACAGCCGCTGCAGACGCGGCCAGCCCGGCTCGTACGCGAACGCCTCCGAGCCCCACCGCAGGGCGGGCTCCGCCACCACGAGGCCCGCGGCGTCCCGCTCCAGCACGCACACCTCGGCGATGCGCCGCCGCCCCGCACGGTCCCGTACGAGATGGAGGACGACCGAGACGGCGGCCGCCAACTGACTGTGCAGCGCCGCCCGGTCGAGCCCCGCGGCCGTACCGAGCGCCTCCAGGCGGGCCGGGACGTCGGTGGCGGCGTTGGCGTGGAGCGTGCCCGAGCCTCCCTCGTGGCCGGTGTTGAGCGCGGCCAGCAGGTGCACGACCTCCGCACCGCGCACCTCGCCCACGACCAGCCGGTCGGGCCGCATCCGCAGCGCCTGGCGGACCAGGTCCCGCAGGCTCACCAGGCCGGCGCCCTCCTGATTGGCGGGCCGGGTCTCCAGCCGGACCACGTGCGGGTGGTCGGGGCGCAGCTCGGCGGAGTCCTCGGCAAGCACGATCCGCTCGGTCGGCTCGACGAGGCCGAGGAGGGCCGACAGCAGCGTCGTCTTGCCCGACCCGGTGCCACCGCTGATCAGAAAGGAGAGCCGGGCGTCGAGCAGCGCGCGCAGGATCCGGTCACCGCCGGGCGGCACCGTGCCCGCCGCGACCAGCTCGTCCAGAGAGAATGCCTTCGGCCGCACCACCCGCAGGGACAGGCACGTCGACCCGACGGCGACGGGCGGCAGCACGGCGTGCAGCCGCGTGCCGTCCGGCAGCCGCGCGTCCACCCACGGGCGGGCGTCGTCCAGCCTCCGTCCGGCGACCGCGGCGAGCCGCTGGGCAAGCCGCCGTACGGCGCCGACGTCCGCGAACGCGACCGCGGTGAGCTCAAGGCCGCCGCCCCGGTCGACCCAGACCTGGTCGGGCGCCGTCACCAGCACGTCGGACACCTCGGGATCGGCGAGCAGTGGCTCCAGCGGACCGGCGCCCACCAACTCGGAGCGCAACTCCCGCACCACGCCGAGCAGTTCGGCATCGCCCAAGACTCTGCCCTGCTCCCGCAGCGCCCGCGCGACCCCGGCCGGTGTCGGCTCGGCACCGGACGCGGCGAGCCACTGCCGTACGCCGTCGAGCAGGTCCGCCGTCATGACGTGCCCTCCGCGGGGACGCTCGCCCAGAAGGCCGAGCAGAACCGGGCGAGGGCACCGCGCGTGTCGGCGCCGGGCGGCCCGCCGGTGTGCCGGAGGCCGGGCTCCTGCGGCAGCACTCCGGCCAGCGGCAGGCCGAGCAGTCCGGCCACCTCGTCGCTGTCGAGCCCTGCCTGGCCCGGTGCACGGACGACGGCGCGCAGGTCCCGCAGCACCATGCCCGCCGCTGCCGCGACCCGGCCGGCCGCCGCGACCGCGCGCAGCTCGGCGGGCACCACGAGCAGGCCGAGGTCCACCTGGGCCAGCGCCTCCACGACGCTGTCGTCCAGGCGGCGCGGCAGGTCCACCACGACCGCCCCTCCCCTGCGGCGTGCCGCGGCGAGGACGGCCCGCATCGCGCCCGGCGGCACCGCCACGGTGTCCCCGCGGTCCCAGCTGAGGACCCGCAGATCGTGCAGGCGCGGCAGCGACTCCTCCAGGGCGCCGGCCCCGACCCGCCCCTTGGACTCCGCGAACGCGGGCCAGCGCAGCCCCTTCGCCGTCTCCCCGCCGAGCAGCACATCGAGGCCGCCGCCGAGCGGGTCGGCGTCGACGAGCATGGTGCGCCGGCCGGACCGTGCCGCCGACAGGGCGAGGCCGCAGGCTAGCGTCGACGCCCCGGCGCCGCCCCGGCCGCCGAGCACGCCGACGGTGAGGGCCGGATGGCCCACTCCCTCCGCCACGTCGGCGATCCGGTCGACGAGCCACTCCTCGGCGTCCGGAAGGCGCAGCACATGGTCGGCGCCGATCTCGACAGCCCGCCGCCAGACCCTGGGGTCGTCCTGGTCATGGCCGACCAGGCACACCCCGCGCCGTCGGGCGGCCCCGCGCAGCCGACACACCGCGTCGTCCCCGACCAGCACCAGCGGCGCCGTGTCCCAGCCGCCGCCGCGCTCGGGCACACCATGGTGCACCTCGGGTCGCGCACCCGCCGCGGCGCACAGCCTCAGCAGGTCGTCGAGCAACAGCGCGTCCTCGGTGACGATCAGCGGTCCGGCCCGCTCTTCTCCTTCGGCCGGCCCCCGGTCATGCGCGATCGAACCCGTCATGACTCGGCCCCCCTCTCACTTGTGAACGTGGCGAACGTCGTGAATCCCGCAGTCCGCGATCGGGCCGATGAACGGGTCCCGGACTTCGCGGCTGGAATCACGATGAGCGGAGGCTGGAAATCGTGTGGATCTTGGTCGAAAACTGTGGACAACTCAGCGGTTGTGAATAACTCCGTCACCCAAACCGGTGACGGACGGAAAACTGCCACAGAGCAGCCTGATCGCTACGCACGGTCACGGATCTTGGGATGCGGCGCCTGCACGCCGATCGGGCGCCAAGCGGCACCGAGCAGCGTGGAGCGGGCAGAAAGAAGGGCCCGAAACGGGCCCGGACATGCGACGACCCCCGCCGGGGGGGAGAGCGGGGGTCGTCCCCACGGTCCGACTCGGGGGGGGAGGAGCCAGACCGGGTTAGCACGGTCGCGAACGATCCGTGACTTCCATGGTGTACCCGAGAGCCTTCTCAGGCAAACCCACGCGCCCGAGCTTACGCCGAATGGTTGGCCCCTATGCTCGGGCATGTGGAAAACCACTCCCTGCCTCGCACAGCTGCCTTCTTTGACCTGGACAAGACGGTCATTGCGAAGTCGAGCACGCTCACGTTCAGCAAGTCCTTCTACCAAGGAGGACTGATCAACCGCAGGGCCGTGCTGCGTACCGCATATGCCCAGTTCGTCTTTCTCGCGGGCGGTGCCGATCACGACCAGATGGAGCGTATGCGCGAATATCTCTCGGCGCTCTGCCGCGGGTGGAACGTGCAGCAGGTCAAGGAGATCGTCGCCGAGACGCTGCACGACCTGATCGACCCGATCATCTACGACGAGGCCGCCTCCCTCATCGAGGAGCACCACACCGCCGGCCGGGACGTCGTGATCGTCTCCACCTCGGGCGCCGAGGTGGTCGAGCCGATCGGTGAACTCCTGGGCGCGGACCGGGTGGTGGCCACGCGCATGGTCGTCGGCGAGGACGGCTGCTTCACCGGCGAGGTGGAGTACTACGCGTACGGGCCGACGAAGGCCGAGGCCATCAGAGAGCTGGCCGAGTCCGAGGGGTACGACCTGGAGCGGTGCTTCGCGTACAGCGACTCGGCGACCGACGTGCCCATGCTGGAGACGGTCGGCCACCCGCACGCAGTCAATCCGGATCGCGCGCTGCGCCGCGAGGCGCTCACGCGCGAGTGGCCGATTCTGGACTTCCACCGGCCGGTCCGCCTGAAGCAGCGGGTTCCGTCCCTGTCGGCTCCGCCGAGGCCCGCGCTCGTCGCCGTGGCCGCGGTCGGCGCGGCCGCGGCCACCGCGGGGCTGGTCTGGTTCGCCAGCAGGCGGCGCGCGCTCGCCTCCTGAATTCAGGCACTCATCGTGCGCTCGAAGGCGGCACAACGGCGTCGTTTCGCCCGCGTTTGAACCTAAAAGTAAAGAAGTCAGCCCAGGACTTTCGCATCCCCCATGACAGGAGTAGAAAGGAGTCAACGGCCCGCGAGACCAAGGACATCCGAGAGGATCACCTTTAACGCAACCGAAGGCCCCACGGACCGAAGCATGGCCGTCGAGCACCCACGCGACGTCGACCCGTCGATTACGGGCCAGCTGCACCAGGCAACGGGCAAAGTTCCCCGACCTGATGGGCAATATTTCGAGGACGCTTGGTAACTGGGCGGACATGCCAGCGGCGGTACCAGGACTGGTACCGCCGCAACCCTGTTCAGGGGCGTTTCAAGAACCCGAAGGCATCAGGCCGCGCCGCGCTGCAACGCCTCGCAGACGGCGGTCGACTCCCGCGCCCCGAGCTCAACCGCCTTGCCGCAGTGCGCGATCCACGCCGCCATCCCCTCCGGCGTACCGGCCGCATAGCCGTCGAGCGCCGCCACATAGGCCGCGCGCCCCAACTCCGCATGCCCCGTCTCCGCCGGGCAGATCGACTTCGGGTCGAGACCGCTGCCGATCAGGACCAGCCGCTCCGCCGCGCGTGCGACGAGTCCGTTGTACGAGCCGAAGGGGCGCAGCGCGAGCAGCTCACCGTGGACCACGGCCGCCGTCACCAGGGCCGGAGCCGCACTGCCCTCGATGATCAACTGGGAGAGGCCTTCGAGGCGGCCCGCCACCTCCCGCGCGGGCGGCAGCGGGAGTTCCACCACGGGCTCGTCGACCGGCTCACCCGCCAGGCGCGGCCGCCCCACCGTCTCGTCCTGGACGCCGGCCGCGACCAGGTGCAGACGCGCGAGGACGCGCAGCGGCGACTGACGCCAGATGGAGAGCAGCTGCCCGGCCTCCGCGGTCAGCCGCAGGGCGGCGCCGACCGTGCGGGACTCGTCGTCGCCGCTGAAGTCGCTGCGCCTGCGCACCTCTTCGAGGGCCCAGTCGGCGCCGGAGAGCGCCGCGGAACCGCGCGCTCCGCGGAGCGCCGCCTCGGAGGTGATCTCGTTGCTGCGGCGGCGCATGACGCGGTGTCCGTAGACCCGGTCGACGCTCTTGCGCACGGACTCCACGGACTCGGCGACGCCCGGCAGCGAGCCGAGCACAGCGAGCGGATCGGCTGACGTACTCATAGGTAAGCAGCCTACGCACTGCGGCGGGCCGCCCCACGATGGAGTGGTCTTCTTCACGCATCCCGACCGCACACAGCGATCGCCGCACTACCCTTCGTGAACATGAAGATCGCTTTCGTAGGGAAGGGCGGCAGCGGCAAGACCACGCTGTCCTCGCTCTTCATCCGCCACCTCGCAGTCACCGGTTCGCCCGTCGTCGCGGTCGACGCCGATATCAACCAGCACCTGGGCGCCGCCCTCGGCCTAGCCGACGAGGAGGCCGCCGCGCTGCCCGCGATGGGGGCGCAGCTGCCGCTCATCAAGGAGTACCTGCGCGGCGCCAACCCGCGGATCCCCTCCGCCGAGACGATGATCAAGACCACGCCGCCGGGCAGCGGATCGCGCCTGCTGCGGGTGCGCGAGGACAACCCGGTCTACGACGCGTGTGCGCGCCCCCTGGAACTCGACGGCGCCACCATCCGTTTGATGGCCACAGGCCCCTTCACGGAGTCCGACCTCGGCGTCGCCTGCTACCACTCCAAGGTGGGCGCGGTCGAGTTGTGCCTCAACCACCTGGTGGACAGCCGGGACGAGTTCGTCGTGGTCGACATGACGGCGGGCTCGGACTCGTTCGCGTCGGGCATGTTCACCCGCTTCGACATGACGTTCCTAGTGGCCGAGCCGACCCGCAAGGGCGTCTCCGTCTACCGGCAGTACAAGGAGTACGCACGGGACTTCGGCGTCGCCCTGTGCGTCGTCGGCAACAAGGTGCAGGGCGAGGACGACGTCGACTTCCTGCGCCAGGAGGTCGGCGAGGACCTGTTGGTGACCGTCGGGCACTCGGACTGGGTGCGGGCGATGGAGAAGGGCCGGCCGCCCCGGTTCGAACTCCTGGAGTCGGCCAACCGCGAGGCCCTGTCGACGATGTTCACGGCCGCGGACGCGTCGTACGAGCGGCGGGACTGGGAGCGGTACACGCGGCAGATGGTGCACTTCCACCGCAAGAACGCGGCGAGTTGGGGGAACGAACGGACCGGGGCCGACCTGGCGGACCAGGTCGACCCCGACTTCGTACTGCGCGAGATCCCCGAGGCCGCGCAGGTCAGTGCTTCGACTGCCCCTCAGCCGGCTTGACGGCCGGGGCGCCCGGCACGCCCTTGGGCGCCGGGGCGGGCTTGCCGGAGAGGAACGCCGGCCAGCCCTGCTTCGGCGCCTTGCCGACGGGCAGGGTGCGGAGCCGCTCCAGGACCTTCGGGTCCTGGGCGTCCAGCCAGTCGACGAGCTGGCGGAAGGAGACGCAGCGGACCTCCTTCTTGGTGCAGACTCGCTCGATGGTCTCCTCGATGGCGCGCATATAGGTGCCGCCGTTCCAGGACTCGAAGTGGTTGCCGATGATCAGCGGGGCACGGTTGCCGTTGTAGGCCCGCTCAAAGCCCTGCAGCAGGCCGTCGCGCATCTGGTCGCCCCAGTACTCATGCTTGGACGGGTCGCCCTGTGAGTCGGTGCCGGACTGGTTGACCATGAAGTTGTAGTCCATGGCCAGCGTCTCGAAGTCCCGGCCGGGCACCGGGACGAGCTGCAGGGACAGGTCCCAGAGGCCCTTCTTCTTCTTGGGCCAGACCTGGTTGTTGACGCCGCTCGTGTCGTACCGGAAACCGAGCTCACGCGCGGCGCGGGTGAAGTTCTTCTGCCCTTCGAGGCAGGGGGTGCGGGCGCCGATGAGCTCCTTGTCGTAGTCGAAGGGCAGGGCGGCGGCCTTGGTGGAGCCGGTGTTCGTCTTCCAGTGCTTCACGAACGACTTGGCCTGGCGGATCTCGGACTTCCACTCCTCGACCGACCACTGGCCGACGCCGCCGTCCTTGCCGCAGAAGTGGCCGTTGAAGTGCGTGCCGATCTCGTTGCCCTCAAGCCACGCGGCGCGCAGCTGGGTCACGGTGTCGAGGATGCCCTCGGTGTCGTTGAAGCCGATGTCGGAGCTGCCGGCCGAGTGCTGCGGCGGGTCGTAGAGCTCCTTCTTGTCCTCGGGGAGCATGTACACGCCGCTCAGGAAGTACGTCATGGTGGCGTTGTTCTCCTTCGCCACCTTGCGGAAGTGCGAGAACAGCTTCTGGCTGTCCTCGCCCGCGCCGTCCCAGGAGAACACCACGAACTGCGGGGGTTTCTGACCCGGCTTCAGGCGTTTCGGCTCGGGCAGGTTGGGCTGCGCTCCGGTGTACGAGGTGGACCCGTCGCCGATGAGCCGGACCGCACTCTTGGGGGCTGGCGCGGGTTGCGCCTTCTTGGGGCCGTGGGCGCCTTCCTTGGGGCCGGACTGACCGCTTCCGCAACCGGCGAGTGCGACGGCGCAGGCCGCGACGGTGACGCCCGCGGCGAGCTTCTTGGTGGCGGCCATCATCCGCCCACCTCTTCCTTCGGGTCGTGGTTCTTCGGCGTGTGCGGGGCCGGGCGCGGCTGCCTTCACCAGGAATTCCGCAAGGAAGGCATAAACGCCCAAATAGCAGTAATTCGCCCTAAAAAGGCGACAGGGCCGCCAACGTCGCACGCCCGCCCGAGCCGGACGGCGCGACAAGCCGTACAAACGGACTAATCACTCTCGGGGGTGAACACGTGCCCCATTTGCGCCGAAAGTCCGACCGAAGCCTTTACTCTCCATTACGATTCATTTACCGAGAGTTGATGAATCCCGCCGCTGTACGCCGTGACCCACGGCCGCGTCCCCACATGCCCCCGGCACAGTCCGGGGCAGTCCCAGCGACCGCGTAGCCCCGGAGGAGACGGGAACCATGTCTGCCTGCGCCCACACCCGCACCGACGACTCCTCAGAACCCGGCGACGACCGCCGACCTCACGGACCGCCGCCCGGCAAGCGCCGCTTCCGTATCGCGGGCGCCGACGTGTCCGCCTCGATCGCCGTCTTCCTGATCGCACTGCCGCTGTCCCTCGGCATCGCCCTCGCCACCGGGGCCCCACTGCAGGCCGGGCTCGTCGCCGCGGCCGTCGGCGGCCTCGTCGCCGGCCGCTTCGGTGGCGCGCCGCTGCAGGTGAGCGGCCCCGCCGCCGGTCTCACCGTCGTCACCGCCGACCTCATCCAGACGTACGGCTGGCGCACCACATGCGCCATCACCGTCATCGCCGGACTCGCCCAACTCGCCCTGGGGTTCCTGCGAGTGGCGCGCTCGGCGCTCGCCGTCAGCCCGGCGATCGTGCACGGCATGCTGGCCGGCATCGGCGTCACGATCGCCGTGGCGCAGGTCCACATCATGCTCGGCGGCACACCCCACAGCTCTGTCGTGGACAACATCCTCGACCTGCCCCGGCAGGTGACGCGGGTGCATCCGGCGGCCGTCGGGATCGGCGTCCTGACGATCGCGCTCCTGCTGCTCTGGCCACGGATCCCGGGGCAGCGCGCGGGACGCATCGCACGCGCGGTGCCGGCGCCGCTGATCTCCGTTGTCGGCGCCACCGTCGTCGCCGCCCTCGCCGGGCTCGCGCTGCCGAGGGTCGACCTGCCGTCGTGGCGGAGCCACGCCCTGGCCGGGCTGCCCGAGGGGCCCGTGCTCGGCCTGGTCGCCGCCGTGCTCACCACCACGCTCGTGTGCAGCGTGCAGTCCCTGCTCGGCGCCGTCGCCGTGGACAAGCTGAGCGCCGGGCGCTCGGGCCTCACCTCAGGCCTCGCCGGTCCGCCGCAACGGGCCGATCTGGACCGGGAGTTGCTCGGGCAGGGCCTGTCCAATGTCGCGTCCGGAGCGCTCGGCGGACTGCCCACCGCGGGAGTCGCCGTGCGCAGCACCGCCAACGTCCGCGCGGGCGCCGTCAGCCGGAACTCCACCATGCTGCACGGCGTCTGGATCGCGCTGGCCGCTCTCACGATGGTCGCGGCCATCGAGCTGATCCCGCTCGCCGCGCTCGCCGCCCTGGTCATGGCGGTCGGCATCCGGATGGTCAGCCTCAACCACATCCGCACGGTCACGCGCCACCGCGAGATGCTGGTCTACGCCGCGACCACGCTCGGCGTCATCGTGCTGGGCGTCCTGGAAGGGGTCGCCCTCGGCATCGCGGTCGCCGTCGGCGTCGCCCTGCACCGCCTCACCCGTACCCGCATCACCCATGTGGAGTCCGACGGCACCCACCAGGTGCATGTCCGCGGGCAGTTGACCTTCCTGGCCGTGCCCCGGCTGACCCGCACACTGCACCTCGTCCCGCACAAGGCCGACATCATCGTGGAGCTCGACGGATCCTTCATGGACCACGCCGCGTACGAGACCCTGCAGCACTGGCAGGAGGCGCACACCAAGGCCGGGGGCAAGGTCACGTTCACCGGGCGGGGCGGCGGCCGGATCGCCGAGCCCGCGTCCGCGGCGCACTCCTGCTGCCGCCCCTGGACGGCGTGGCGCAACCACAGCTGCCACGAGTCGACCGAGGTGGCGCGCAGCGGGGCCCGGCTCGCCGACGGCATCAGCTCGTTCCAGCGCAACACCGCGCCGCTGGTGCGCGGCGAGCTGGCGCGGCTCGCGCGGGAGGGGCAGCGGCCCTCACAGCTCTTCCTGACCTGCGCGGACTCGCGCCTGGTGACGTCGATGATCACGTCGAGCGGTCCTGGCGACCTGTTCGTCGTACGGAACGTGGGCAATCTCGTACCTCTGCCGGGGGCGGAGAGCGGGGACGACTCGGTGGCGGCGGCGATCGAGTACGCCGTGGAGGTGCTGAAGGTCGAGTCGATCACCGTGTGCGGGCACTCCGGGTGCGGGGCGATGCAGGCGCTGCTCAACTCCCCCGCCGAAGGCGGGCAGACGCCGCTGCGGCGCTGGCTGCGGCACGGGCTGCCGAGCCTGGAGCGGATGGCCGACAACGGCCGCGCGTGGGCGCGGATCGCGGGGCGCGCGCCCGCGGACGCGGCGGAGCAGCTGTGCCTGACCAATGTGGTGCAGCAGCTGGAGCATCTGCGGGAGCACGAGTCGGTGCGGCGCGGGGTCGCCGAAGGGCGCCTCACGCTGCACGGCATGTACTTCCATGTGGGGGAGGCGCAGGCCTATCTGCTCGCCGACGCCGAGCAGCTCTTCGACCGGGTGGCGGCGGTGAGTCCTGCAGCTGCCGGCTTGGCGTCCGGCGGTTCGGCGTACGGCGCTTCGGCGCCCGATGGTTCGGCGTACGGCGGTCAGGCTCCGGACGCGCCGACGGGTCTGGAGAGATCGCCGGTCTGAGGCGCGGGCGGGGTGCGGCTTCGCCGCTCCCCTTCCCCCGTCCGCACCAGGAGTGCGGCGCCGGGTTCTCCGGGGTCGCCCCCCCGACAGGTCTACACCAGTTTTCCACAGGCCTTGTCACCAGCAGGGCACGTCTGATGAGCTGTGGCCTGGGACACAACGGTCGCCCCCTGGCAAAGCACCGTAAGGGAGATGTCGTGAGCAACGAATCCTTGGCCAACCTGCTCAAAGAGGAACGCAGGTTCGCGCCGCCCGCCGAACTGGCCGCGAACGCCAACGTCACGGCAGAGGCGTACGAACAGGCCAAGGCTGACCGGCTCGGCTTCTGGGCCGAGCAGGCCCGGCGCCTGAGTTGGGCCACCGAACCGACCGAGACGCTCGACTGGTCGAACCCGCCCTTCGCGAAGTGGTTCGCCGACGGCAAGCTCAACGTCGCGTACAACTGCGTGGACCGTCACGTCGAGGCCGGCCACGGGGACCGCGTCGCCATCCACTTCGAGGGCGAGCCCGGCGACAGCCGCGCGATCACCTACGCCGAGCTCAAGGACGAGGTCTCGCGGGCCGCGAACGCCCTCCTTGAGCTGGGTGTTGAGAAGGGCGACCGGGTCGCGGTCTACATGCCGATGATCCCGGAGACGGCCATCGCCATGCTGGCCTGCGCCCGCATCGGCGCCGCCCACTCGGTGGTCTTCGGCGGCTTCTCGGCCGACGCGATCGCCAAGCGCATCGAGGACGCCGACGCCAAGGTCGTCATCACCTCCGACGGCGGGTACCGGCGCGGCAAGCCCGCCGCCCTCAAGCCCGCCGTGGACGAAGCCCTCAGGCGGGTGGAGAACGTCGAGCACGTCCTGGTGGTCCGCCGGACGGGGCAGCCCCTCGAAGAGGCGGGGGGTACCTGGACCGAGGGCCGGGACGTCTGGTGGCACGACGCGGTCGGACGGCAGAGCGCCGAGCACACACCGGAGGCCTTCGACGCCGAGCAGCCGCTGTTCATCCTCTACACCTCGGGGACCACGGGTAAGCCGAAGGGCATCCTGCACACCTCGGGCGGCTACCTCACGCAGGCCGCGTACACCCACCACGCCGTCTTCGACCTCAAGCCCGAGTCGGACGTCTACTGGTGCACGGCCGACGTCGGCTGGGTCACCGGCCACTCGTACATCGTGTACGGACCGCTGGCCAACGGCGCGACGCAGGTGATGTACGAGGGCACCCCGGACACCCCGCATCAGGGCAGGTTCTGGGAGATCGTGCAGAAGTACGACGTCACGATCCTCTACACCGCGCCCACCGCGATCCGTACGTTCATGAAGTGGGGCGACGACATCCCCGCCAAATTCGACCTGTCCTCGCTGCGGGTCCTGGGGTCGGTCGGTGAGCCGATCAACCCCGAGGCGTGGATGTGGTACCGGAAGAACATCGGTGCCGACAACTGCCCGATCGTGGACACCTGGTGGCAGACCGAGACCGGCGCGATGATGATCTCGCCGCTGCCCGGCGTCACCGAGACCAAGCCCGGTTCCGCGCAGCGCCCGCTGCCCGGCATCTCCGCGACGGTCGTCGACGACGAGGCGAACGAGGTGCCGAACGGCGGCGGTGGCTATCTCGTCCTGACAGAGCCGTGGCCGTCGATGCTGCGCACCATCTGGGGCGACGATCAGCGCTTCCTCGACACGTACTGGTCGCGTTTCGAGGGCCAGTACTTCGCCGGTGACGGCGCGAAGAAGGACGAGGACGGGGACGTCTGGCTGCTCGGCCGGGTGGACGACGTGATGCTGGTGTCCGGCCACAACATCTCGACCACCGAGGTGGAGTCGGCGCTCGTCTCGCACGCCTCGGTCGCCGAGGCCGCCGTGGTGGGCGCCGCCGACGAGACCACCGGTCAGGCCATCGTCGCCTTCGTGATCCTGCGCGGCGGCGCCGACGCGGCGGACGACGAGGCCCTGGTCGCCGAGCTGCGCAACCACGTCGGCGCCACCCTCGGCCCGATCGCCAAGCCCAAGCGGATCCTGCCGGTGGCCGAGCTGCCCAAGACCCGCTCGGGCAAGATCATGCGGCGCCTCCTGCGGGACGTCGCGGAGAACCGCGAGCTCGGCGACGTCACGACGCTGACCGACTCGTCGGTCATGGACCTCATCCAGACCCAGTTGCCCTCGGCGGGCTCCGAGGACTGAGCGAAGCGGTCCCCGCGTAGCGGAAGCGGCCCCGTAGCGGAAGCGGCCCGGCGCAGCTAAGCGGTCCCCGTGCGGACGGCCGCCTGCTGCCTGCACCAGGACCGGTCCGCGTGCGAACTCCGGAGGGCGCCCGGCGACAAGCCGGGTGCCCTCCTCGCACCTGAGGTGAAGATCACCAGACGCACCCGCGGGACCTCCGGGTAGAGTGAGGACCGCGTCAAGAACACGACAAGGCCAAAGCCGTCGAACGACGCAATAGGTGCGCCGGGAAGTCTGGTCGGCAACTGCTTCAACGACCCCAAGTTGCTGAACGAGACCGGAGGTCCCCGCTCGTGGGCGCGCACACCGAATCCCCCAACCAGAACCGCAAGGCCTTCGGCCGCCTCTCGCTGCCCGAGCGGACCTATGTGACCGACGCCCTGCGCACCGAGACGGTCGGCGGCGTACTCCTCCTCCTCGCCGCGGTGGCCGCCCTGATCTGGGCCAACACCCCGCTGAGCGACAGCTACGAGACCGTCAGCAAGTTCCACATCGGCCCCGCCGCGCTCGGCCTCGACCTGAGCATCCAGCACTGGGCGGCCGACGGACTCCTCGCGGTCTTCTTCTTCGTCGCCGGTATCGAACTCAAGCGGGAGCTCGTCGCCGGTGACCTGCGCGACCCGAAGGCCGCGATCCTGCCGGTCGTCGCCGCGCTCTGCGGCATGGCCGTCCCGGCCCTGGTCTACGTACTGACCAATGTCGTCGGGAACGGCTCGACGGACGGCTGGGCCGTGCCGACCGCCACCGACATCGCGTTCGCCCTCGCCGTCCTCGCGGTGCTCGGCACCTCGCTGCCCTCGGCGCTGCGGGCGTTCCTGCTCACGCTCGCCGTCGTCGACGACCTGTTCGCGATCCTGATCATCGCGGTGTTCTTCACCAGCGAGCTGAACTTCGCCGCGCTCGGCGGCGCGTTCGCCGGTCTCGTGCTCTTCTGGCTGCTGCTCCGCAAGGAAGTGCGCGGCTGGTACGTGTACGTCCCGCTCGCCCTGGTGATCTGGGGGCTGATGTACAACAGCGGCGTGCACGCCACCATCGCCGGGGTGGCCATGGGCCTGATGCTGCGCTGCAGCAGGCGGGACGGCGAGGAGCACTCCCCCGGCGAGCACATCGAGCACCTGGTGCGGCCGCTCTCCGCCGGCCTCGCGGTGCCGCTGTTCGCGCTCTTCTCCGCCGGGGTCGGCGTGTCCGGCGGCGCGCTCGCCGATGTCTTCACCCAGCCCGAGACGCTCGGCGTGGTCCTCGGACTCGTCGTCGGCAAGGCCGTCGGCATCTTCGGCGGGACCTGGCTCGCCGCCCGCTTCACCCGCGCCTCGCTCAGCGACGACCTGTCCTGGCCCGACGTCTTCGCGATCTCCACGCTCGCCGGCATCGGCTTCACCGTCTCGCTGCTCATCGGCGAACTCGCCTTCGCGGGCGACGCGGCCATGACGGACGAGGTCAAGGCCGCCGTCCTGACCGGCTCCCTGATCGCCGCCGTCCTCGCGGCCTTCCTGCTCAAGCTGCGCAACGCCAAGTACCGCAAGCTGTGGGAGGAAGAGGAGCGCGACGAGGACCACTCCGGCATCCCCGACATCTACGAGCAGGACTCGCCCGAGTACCACCTGCGGATGGCGGAGATCTACGAGAAGAAGGCCGCCGAACACCGACGTAGCGCCGAACTGACCACCGGGGGAAGCGAGCGCGACGACAGTCGGGCATGATCTGATCCCTCAGCGCACGGAGTAGGCCCCCTACCAGCATCTTTCTCGCCGGTAGGGGGCCCGCTCATGCCGCCTGGGCCGTGCCTGGGCCGTGATCTTGAACGCCGGACAGCTCCGGAGCCCTGAAGATCACATCCACGGCCTTTCGTGTGCGCCCTTCACTGCTCGGCATCAGGTGCGTGTACGTCCGCAGCGTGAAACCTGGGTCGCTGTGCCCGAGGTACTGACTCAGCGCTTTGATGTTCTCCCCCGCGTCCAGAAGCACGGACGCGTAGAAGTGCCTCAAGGCATGCATCCCGTCCTCGGGAGATTTCTCGTACTCCGCTTCGCCCTTCTCGCGCTCCGGGATGATTCCTGCGGTAGCGAGAGCGGGTTTCCAGTGCCGCCGGTTGAAGGTGTTCCTGCGCACGGCAGAGCCCTCCGAGTTGGTGAAGAACAGCGTCTTCGTCACCGGAGGGCCGTCCAGGTCGAGCCACGGGAGCGTGACCTTCACCGGTGGGTAGGCCGTCATGTGCACCGCCAGAGCTTCACCCACAGCGCCCGGAAGCGGCACGTCGCGCTCCTTCCCTCCCTTGGGCGGGGCGAAGATGGGCTTACCGCGTACGAGCTTGACCTGATAGGCCACGTGGAGCCAACCGCCCAAAAAGTCGGTCTCGTCTACGGGAAGACCGAAGATCTCGCCCTGTCGTAGTCCGCACCCTGCGCCGAGGTCCACCATCGTCCGGTACCGGCCAGGCAGGGCAGCACGTACAGCAAAGACCTGATCTGCGAGCCACGGCTTCACGCGTGTTGGCGACGGCTTGGGAGCCTTCACTGAGTCGGCGCGGCACGGGTGCTTCACTACCAGACCGTCGTCCATGGCCGCGGTGAACACGGCGGAGACATTGCCGAAGATGGCGCGGCGATACGAAGCGGCCGGCACGGTGTCTTCGAGCTGGCGCACCCAGGTGCGGATGTGACCGGGCTGGAACGAGCCGAGCGGGCGAGAGCCGATATACGGGAACGCGTGGAGCCTGAGGCGCATCTCGACTGCCTGACGAGTAGCTACATCTGAGGTTTGATCACTCAGCCACTTCTCGGCGTACTGCCGGAACGTCGTCCTCGTCGCTCGCGGATCGATGTACTGGCCGCGCGACATGTCGGCCTCGATCTGCACGAGCCACTTCTCTGCAAGGCGCTTCTGGCCGTCGCGGAAGCTCTTGGACTTCTCTGTGCCGTCGGGGCCGATGTAGCGGGCGCGGTAGCGGAGGCCGCTGCCGTGGCGGTCGGTCTTGACGCGGCGGGTCTTGCCGTCGGCGTCGGTTTCGGTCTTGTACCAGCGGTCTTGGATGTGTCCTGCCATCTGTGGCGGGTCCTTCTGGGAAAGGCCGTGGGGAAGGCCCAGGCCGGGCCTTCCCCACGGGAGATGAGTGTTGTTCTGCCTCGCCGCGTCAGGCGGCTTCTGCGTCGGCGGTGCGGAGGCCGTCGACGTAGGTGCGTACGTCGCCGGGGTCGTAGCGGACGTGCTTGCCGATGCGGAATCCGGGTGGGCCGGTGCGCTTCTTGCGCCACTGGTAGACGGTCTCCAGGGGCACGCCGAACATCGCGGCGATGTCCTCGGGGGTGAGGTAGCGGTCAGGGAGGCCGCCTCTGAGGGTGGCGACGGGGTCGGGTTGAGCGGAACGGGTTCGGCTCATGGAGTCCTCGGAGGTGGGTCGGCTCGGCGCGGCGGGGCCGCGTGTGTCCGAGGTAGGGATTTCTGCGTCACCGCGTCATCTGCGTCATGCGAGCCTCTGACCTGCGGCTTTTGGGTGACGCAGGGGGTGCGGGTGCGTCATCGCGTGCGTCATCTGCGTCATCGCTGGTGACGCAGATGACGCGGGGTGACGCAGCGTCCGGCCGTCTGCGTCACCGCTGTAGCCGCAGGTCAGTTGGCGTTTTCTGCTCGCTGGTGACGCAGGTGACGCAGCGTTCTTCTCTTAGGAAAAAGAGGGGGTGGGTGTCTGTTGTTGTGCTCGGCTCAGGGATTGAAGAAGGAGCCGCTTCGCGGCGCGACCTCGGGCGGCGGCGAGCCGCCGAACAGCAAGAGGAGCACCCGTCGCGCGGCGCGTGGTGCTCTTCTTGCTCGTGCACCAGTCAGTGCAGCGCCTCTTGCGGGTGCGGCGGCGGGGGTGCCGGGCGGGTCATCTCGATGTAGCGGCCCTCTTTGGTGCGGCCCGAGTCGATGAGGACGCCGCGGGCGGCCAGGGTCGGCTGGAGACGCTTGAGGCGGTCGGAGAGGACCTTGCCCGTGGTGGGCCATCCCTTGGGCAGGGGACGGCAGTCCTCGCCCGCGTAGAGGCGGGTGAGGCACAGCAGCCACTCCGTGGATGTCATCCGCTGCGCTGCGCCCGGCTCAAGGCTGTCGGCGTGCTTGAGCACAGTCTGCGCGAGGAGATCGCCCTCGATGACGTCGTCGTTGAGGTCGTCCAGGCTGGTCCGGTAGGCGTTGAGGGCGCCGAGGCCGGTGGCCGCGTCGAGCTGCGCGCACAGGTGTGCGAAGTCTGCCATGCGCAGATCCGTGGGGATGTCGGCCTCGGCGGCGCGGACCTTGACGGTGAGGTCGAGGAGCGAGCCGAGGACGACGGGCAAGATCTCTGCGAACTCCGACCACAGTTCCGCCTCGGTTCGCCGGACCCCGGGCCGTTCCAGGCGGAGCGGCAGGAGGCGTTCGGCGAGGTCGGGGCGGATGACGCCGACGTCGATGCCGGTCATGAGCAGGGGGCGGCGGTAGCGGGCCCGGACGACGTCGCCGTCGGTGTAGAGGGCGCGCTTGATGTTCTCGGCGCCGGTGACGATGCAGCACATGGCGTCGGAGAGGTCCGGCGTCAGGTGAGAGAGGTTGTCCAGGGCGGTGACCCATCCGGCGGCGACGGCCGCGATCAGGTTCTCCTCGTCCTTCGGGGCGCGGCGCAGGTCGCCGCTCATGCCCTCGATGATCCGTACGAGCATCCGGCCGCCGGTGGATTTGCCTGCGCCCTGGGGGCCGGTGAGGAACGGGGCGGGGACGGGGACGGACGGGCCGAGGCAGCCGATGAGCCAGGCGATGGCCAGGCATTCGGTCTCGGCGGTGGCGAAGTTGCAGAGCCGGAGCAGGAGGTCGATGCCCTTGCCGTCGGTGTCCTTGGCGGGCAGGGGCAGTTCGCCGGTGAGCTGGGTGCGGCGCCAGCACACCTCTTGGGGGTCGGGGGTGAGGATGTCCCAGCCGGTGGGGTGGATGCGGACGGACTGGCCGTCGTTGCGGCCGAGGTCGAGCCAGGTCGCGCCGTCGAATCCCGGCGCGACCCGGATGTGCACTTGCTGCACGGGCTGGCTCATCGCGAGTGCTTCGATCAAGTCCAACGCCTCCTTCATGGCGGTGCCGTTGAATACGCCGAGCCCGTCGTTGAACAGGCCGACCATGAGTTCCTGGCGGTGGCTGCCCGAGGTGCCCTGGGAGCGGATCGGGCGGGCCACGGGGTGGCCGTTCTTCTGCGCGTACACGGCCCCGTCGGCGGTGCGGAAGTACCGGAAATGCTGCTGCGCGTAGTCGGCGATGACCTCGCGGGCCGGGGTCTTCTCGTCCTCGGACATGGTCAGAGCCCCAACCTGGTACGGGCGTTGGACCACGCGTCGGTGCAGTGCCGCGGTGATTCGCCCTTGGCCTGGGCGGCGGCGAACAGTCGCTCCACGTGCGTGTCGGTGAGGCATCCGCAGCGGCCGTGGGCGGACAGCACCGCCAGGAACGTGGCGTAGGTGGTGTTGTGGACCGCGCTGGCCGCGTCAGTGATGCGCTGCTCGGCCATGGCGATGCCCCGTTCCAGGTAGGCGGGGGTGCGGTGACGGCACACCTCCTGCCCGGCGGGCACGGTGACGGTCTGCGGGGTCGGCTGGAGGGTGGCGGGCTTCTTCACGGCCAGCTGGCGGACAGCGTCCGGCAGCTCGGTGATGCGGCCGGTGCCGGGTCCGAGCCAACGGACGTAAGACATCGTCGACTTGATGTCCACGCCCTCACGGACGCCGTTCACCGAGCGCATGGCTCCCTGGTAGATCCAGTGCTCTCCCCGCGTTGTGACCACGGTCCGGGTTGGCGGAAGGGATGCGTGGGCCCAGGTGATGGCGTCGGTGTCGTCCAGGTCCACGATCGTGAGTCCGGCCCCGCCGGGGTGGTAGGCCACCGCCGCGGCGTCACGCCATGCCCTGGCCCATGTCGGGGAGTTGATGACGCTCGGGTCGGTGGTGGCTGCGGCCCAGGCGTGGCAGGGGCGCGGGCAGGCGCAGGGTCCGGCCTGCCGCATGTTCGGACGGCCGCCGCAGGCGTTCTTGGCGCAGGCGGGGCAGTTCCCGAAGGGCACCTTGCCCTTGCGTAGCGGCAGTACGGGCAGGCCGCGAGCGGCGACGTGCAGGGCCTCTCGTCGGATGTCGGTGAGTTGCGTCATGCTGGATGTCTCCAGTTCCTCGGATGGATGCTGGCGAACAAGGGCGGCCCCGCGTCATTGGCGTGAGGTGGGGGCCGCCCTTGGCGTTGCTACTGGTCGGCGCCGGTGTAGTGGGCGGTGTAGCTGGGGCGCTCGTGTTCGTCGCAGTCGTGGTCAACGCCAGGCGCGTCGTCAGCGGGGCTGTAGCCGAGCGGGGCGAGGGCCTGGTGGGCGCGGTCGAGATGGTCCGCGAGGGTCAGGGCGATCAGGGCGCTGGATGCGAGGGCGGAGCGGGCTTCGAGGATCTGGTCCTCGGCGGAGCCGTAGTCGGCGGTCACGGCGCCGGTCTCGGTGAGCTTGTGCAGGAGTTCGTTGAGCTGGTCGAAGCTCTGCGGGAGCCGGTGGGCGAGGCGGGCGAGCGGCCCGACGACTTCGTACGCGTCGCCGGGGTAGGCGAGCTGGCCCTTGAATGCCTGGGTGGCGTGGTTGAGGCCGCGGATGGCGTCGGCGGCCTGGGCAGCGAGTTCTGCGGGCTTGATGTCGGTGGGGTCTGTCCTGTTCTGCGTGGCGGCTACTGGCAGGTGCAGTCGGGGCGTTCGCTTGATCCCTCCGCGCCGCATCCACAGCAGTGCGGGTACGGGTAGGGGTCGGATTCGTCCGAACACAGGTCGCAGTCGAGGGGTTCGTCGTCGTACGTGGTGTCCATGGCTCAGTGCTCCTTATCGAGTGGGGCGGTGAGGAGTTGGGGCAGTCCGGCCTCGGCGAGGGCGGCGGGGTTGTAGCCGGGCAGGCTCGCGCGGGTCAGCAGCGCGGTGGCGAGCTGTTCGGCGTAGGCGGCTCCGGCGCGGGCGGTTTCGATCTGGGCTCCGGCGCGGATGGCTTCAACACGTTCGACGTGGGCGTGTTCCTCGCGGCGTACGGCGACGTGTCGGTCGTGGAGGGTCTGTTCCTTGCGGTCGTGGCGCCAGAGGCGGGCGGCGAGGCCGTAGCCGATGCCGGTGGCGATGGCCCACAGCAGCAGTGGCAGGGACAGGCCGTCGGAGTATCCGGCCACTCCGGCGAGGGCGAGGGCGGCTGAGGCGGTGAACGCGGTCGCGGTCGCTGTGGTGTTGTTCAGGCGGCTGGCGCAGACGACGCCGGCCGCCGCGCAGCCCGCGGCGAGGCCGCCCATGAGTACCGCGTTGCCGATGCTGTGTTCGGCGCCGTTGGCGTTCCAGATCCGCCCGAGGATCAGCACGGTGGACGTGGCCACGGCCGGGCCCGCTTTGGGGGCGGCGAGGGCGAGCCAGTGCTTGGCGACGAGGGGTTCGTTCATGACTGCTGCCCTCCTAGGGCGACGAGGAGTTGAGCGCGGCGGTCTCGACGAAGGCAGCCACGGCCGGTCGGGTTGCGGCGTTCTCCTTCGTGAGCGGGATTCGCGATGGGTTCGGGGCCCACAGTTCGATCCACTCGCCGTTGAGGAGCCATACGAGAGCGACCCGGCCGGGGGCGTGGATGTCGAGGTGCGGGTGTTCCTGCGTGATGGCGCTGAGTTGGGACTTGTCGAAGTGCTCGGCGGCGCGGTGCAGGAGGTGCCGCGCGTCGGGGTGATCGACGCGGGCGGTGTGGAGGGGCCGGCCGTCGGCGGCGGTGCTGGTGGTCCAGTCCGTGAGAGTGCGGTCGGTCGGTGTGGGCTGGTGCTGGCGCCAGACCCTGGCGGCCCAGCCCCGCGTGTTGGGTGAGAGGTCGGTCATCGTGTCCCCTGGAAGCGGCCTAGGTGTCGACGCTGCGGATGACGCTGAGGGCGCCCTGGACGAGGTCGTTGATGGTGGTGCGGGCGTCGGTGTCGGCGAGGTAGAAGCCGAACAGAACGAGGATCACGGCGGCGACGGGCCCGACCGCCTTGAAGCGGAGCAGGACGAACGCGCCGATGCCGAAGAGCAGGACGAGCGAGATCGTGAGTGCCATGAGGTCGTCTCCTGTGTCAGCGGCGGCGGCCACGGGCCTTGGCGTCTTCGCGGGCCTGGGCGGTCTCGCGGATGGCCTCGATCTCGTTCTCGATGGCCTTGATGGACTTGCCGCGGGACTGGCGTCGCATAGCCTTGCCGGACAGGTAGAGGACGCGGGCGACCTCGCGGGCGTTGTGGGGGTCCTTGTTGGTCAGCGCCATGACGGCACCTCCTGAAGCGAGTTGGGGCGGTACTGGGAGTGGTTGCGCCCGGTGGGGTCGCGGTGGCAGGAGCCGATGGCGACGCCGAGCGCGATGAGGACGAGCAGGGGCCGCAGGCGGGGTATCAGCGGGTGCCTTCGCGGTGGATGCGGCTGGCCCGGTTCGAGAGCCACCAGCCGACGCGGATGCGCTTGCCCTCGCCGTGGCAGCGGCGGCAGGTCTTCCCGGCCTTGACCTTTCCGCTGCGGGTGATTCGGGTCTTCACGCCGAGGCCGCGGCACTTGCGGCAGTCCCCGAACGGGCTGACCGCACACAGAATCCAGTAACAGATAGTAACGATCAACAGGCAGGCGATAGCAAGGCTCGTGAGGGTCACAGAAGGCCTCTCAGGCGGTTTTCAGGGGTTTCCGCAGGTGGGCCGCTATGTACTAGCGGCCTGATCGCAGGCGGTTTGGGGCGCTAAGAGGGCCGCTAACGCTAGCGGGGTGTGCCGCTAGCGCTAGCGGGCCCAGGCGGTCAGCTCGCGTCCCGCTTTCCGTTACGCTCCGCAATCGACGTGGTGATGTCGGCGCGGGCGATGCCGCGCCGGTTGACGACCTTTCCGTCCACGCGCCGGCCTACCTGGATGGTGGAGATGCCGCGCGGCTTGAGGGCTGCGGCGAACGTCTCGGGCGTCCACTTCTCGTAGACCTCCGGCCGCAGCTCGGCGAGGCGGGCCACGATGGTCTCGGACCACACCTTGGCCTCCTTGACGGGGACCACGGCGAGGATGTCCGCGAGGAGGTCGTAGCTGGTCACGGCCGTCTCCGGTGCCTCCCCGAGGGCGTAGCCGGAGAGTAGACCGGCCTTCTCGCGGGCCTTGCGGGCTCGGGCTCCGATGGCTTCGGCGGCGGGGCCGTCGACGTAGACGGAGCCGACGATCCGGGCGTCCGAGCCCTCACCGACGAAGTAGTGGATGCCCTTGTCGCCCCAGGCGAACATCGTGGCCCGCACCCCGCGCTTGTACGCGGACGTGCCCAGGACCATGTCGTTCTCCAGCTGGCCCATGACCTTCAGGCACCAGCGGGCCGACGCGTTCGCCGAGATGCCCGTCGGCAGGGCCTTGGCGTCCGGCCGCTGCGTGGCCAACAGGAGCACGATGCCGGTCGCCGGACCACGTTTGACCAGGTCAGTGGCGATTTCCTCGAACTCCTTGCTGTGTTCGGGGTGCTCGAACAACACCTGGCACTCATCCACCCCGACCACGATCGGGTGCAGCCCGAGGGAGCGCTTGTCAGCGAGCTGGCTGGTCACCTTCGACTCGGGGCAGATGTCCCTCGGCAGCGAGCGGATCACCTTCGTACGGCGCCTCAACTCCTCGCGCAGGGCACGGAAGTCGTTCAGCGCGTACTGGATCGACTCGTCGTCGTCCCCGGCGGCGTGCCGGTGAGAGACGGCGTTGCCGACCGGGTCCAGGTCACCGGTGCCCTTCATGTCGTACGTGTGCAGCTCAGCACGCGCATCGAGCGCGGCGATGAGCAGCAGGAGGCGGAGCAGGAACGTCTTGCCCATGCGCGGGATCGCGCCGATGATCCCGGCGATGTACATCAGGGTGACGTTCACCCAGCGTCCGCGCTGGTCGGTGCCGTACGCGACGGGCTTGAACAGGTCGACCGAACCCGAGGTGAGCAGCGGCCACTTGGGCTTCTTCGCGCTCGACATGTCCTGGTCACCGACCCAGAGCACCAGGCGGCCGGTGTGCTCGTCCGGCACGGCCTCGGGCCACACGCAGCCCAGCGGGCGGCGCAGGCCGGAGGCGAGCTTGTCGCGCCGCTCGATGACGTCCGTGACCGTCACGCCGAAGGGCAGGTTGCCCTCGGCGCGCCAGCCGGGCCCGTCCCGGGTGATCGGGGCGGTGAACTCGAACCCGTCCCGGCCCTTGGCCTGGGCCTGGTTGATCGGGGCGATGCCGAGCGCACCGAGCGCGCGGAGCACGATGTCGGACGTGAGCTTGGTGGCCTTGGGCATGTCCACCGCCCGTTGGACGACCGGGGCGTCGGCCCGCCGGCCGTTGAAGCCGAGCGCCATGACGAGCGCGGACACCGAGACCGCCTGAAGCCAGCCCGGCGCCAGCACGTAGATGGCCAGCGCGGAGGCGAGGCCCACGAACATGGAGAGCACCGTGACCAGGCTGCGCAGCCGGACCCGGCCATCTCGCTGCCGCGACAGGGTCAGGTACTCGCTCGCGTCCTCGCGGCGCACCGCCGCGGCACGGACCGGGGCGCCCTCGGCGTCGGCCACCCACCGCACCGTGGAGCCGACGAACTTCGCCGCCCCGACCGGTGCTTGCAGGGTGAGCCGGGCGGCGTAGACCGGGGAACGCAGCGCGTGGTACCCGGCCGCATGCGTGTAGTGCCGGGCCACCCAGGCGGTGGCCGTCTTCAACTCCGAGGTGGAGCGCAGCCACACCGGTACGACGTCACGGCGCCGGGCGGCGCGCAACCGACCCAGGTAGCCGGGACCGGCCGCCGCCGGGGCCGGTCGGTCGACCATCACGGCCTTGTCCGGGTCCGCCGACCCGGCGTCCTCGCCCCCGCCAGACCCGTCCGGGGGCGAGTCGGGCGACGCATCGGGCCCGGTGACGGACTGGGCGCGGGCGGATCGGGCCCTGTCCAGGTCGACCACCTCCCCGCCCGAGCCTGGCGACGGGTCGGCGTTGATCTCCTTCTCCAGTCGGCTGAACAGCTCGTTTTCGTCCTCGTGGTTCACTGGCGATTCCTTCTCTCAGGGAGGGACCAGAGGTCCGGCCGACGGCTGTAGGAGGCGAGTCGGCCGGACCCGGTGAGTGCGGTGAGAGCTGAGGGCACGTGGCCCGGAAACGCGAACGGCCCGGTCTCACCAGCCGGTGAAGGACCGGACCCAGTCCGCGCGCTGTGACCGTCGGCGTTGAGCCAGGCGACGGTGGAGTTGTCGGGCGCGCATGGTCACCACCACTTCGACGGCTTGGGGACGAGGTAGGGGTGGCCGTTGATCATGTGGTCGACGCACTGCGGGCAGTCCTCGCGGGGGCCGAGGTGGCGGTGTGCGCGCCGGTCGTGGGCGTGCTGCCAGCACTGCGGGCACTCACCGGGCGGCGTGGTCTCCGTCTTCGCCATTTCGTTCACCTCTGTGACTGGTCGGGGGTGTTCAGGCGGTGCGCTGTTCCTCTGATTGGTGGCAGTACAGGCACATGCCGAGCGAGGTCGGCAGGCAGTAGCTGTAGGTGATCCGGCACTTGGGGCAGGTGCGGCGGGCGAGCATCGCCAACGCGAGCGCGCCCCACTTCCGCGACGTCATCGGACGCACCGGCTTCGCGCAGTCGACCCGGTACAGGTACGCCACGGCCACCCCCGTCTTGCGGCCGCGCGAGACGCGCATGAGCTGGGCCGCTACCGGCTGACCACCCGGCCGTAAGCCCTGCTCGCGCAGCTGCCGACGGGTGGCGTAGCCATCCGGGGCAAATCGCCACGGGTAGGTGGGGATGCCGTGGCGGGCGCCGGTGGGGTCGTAGCACTTGCCGTACGCGGCGCTCATCACTGGCTCGCGATCGCGAGTTCAGCGCGACGTCCCGCGCCGGGCTCGCGGTGCTCGGTGTAGCGGGACGAGACCCACCCGACCGACCAGCCGCACAGCTCGGCCGCCTGCCGTACCGGCAGGTTCGCCGCGAACGCGGCGGCCACGATCTGGCGCGCCTCGCTCTCGGGCAGCTTGCTCTCAGCCGGGCCCCGGCCAAGGAGTGCGGCGCGTTCACGCTCGGCCCGCTCCTGACGTTCACGGCGTTCACGCTCAGCCGCCATGGCACGCTCGCGCTGCTGGGCTTCGGCGCGCTCACGTGTCTGGCGTTCAAGGCGCAGCCGCTCTTGTTCACGCTGTTCACGCTCGCGTTCACGGCGTTCACGGGCCTCACGCTCGGCCGCCTCGGCCCGCTCGTGAGCTTCCCGCTCCTCGCGGTGGCGGCGCTCCTCACGTTCACTCGCCTCGCGGGCCAACGCGGCTTCGTGCTCACGCTGTTCACGGGCCAGCCGCTCGGCGTACTCGCGCTCCTCGCGGGCCTCCTGACGCGCCCGCTCGGCCCGCTCACGTGCCGCCTTCTCAGCCTTCTCCCGCTCGGCCTTCTGCTCTGCTGCCAGGGCCGCCTGGGCAGCCGCGATGGCCCGCCGGTAGGCGAGGCTGGTCTCTGCCGTGGCGATGAGCAGAAGCGGCGCCACAGCGTGCACAGCCATGCCGACCAGGTCCTTCTTCAGCGCGGAGTCGGCCGTGTTGAGGGCGAGGGTCATCAGGCCGGTCATCCAGCGCAGCACGACGGGCCAGCGGCCTCCGTCTCCGCCGAGGCGGGCCATGACGTCGTCGAGCTTGACCACGATGACCACCGCGGCATCCACCACGAGAGGCAGGATCGGCGCCGTCCAGTCCCACTCATCGGCCGTGTGCTTGGCCATCAACGGGGTGACGGTGAGGATGGAGTAGAGCATCGCGCCGCACACGATCAGCCACGTGCCGCCGGAGAGTGCTTTCTCTGCTGAACGGGTCTGAACAGCGTTCACGCGGCACCCCCGACCGGCTGGGCGACCGGGGTCAGCGCGCCCCGGAATCCACGCGATGCGACGTCGTACGTGAACGTCGCCAGGAACCATTCCGCATCAGCCCAGAACCGCTGGGCGGGACCCCAGCGGTCCGCAGGAGCACCGTGGGTGGGGGTGTCGGCGTAGGCGTCCTCACAGCTGCCGTAGACCATGCAGGGGATGCCGTAGTGCATCAGCACGAACACCTCCCGCGCCGGTTCGCGCGCCTCGGCGAGCTCGTCGCGCAGACGCTCCAGCTCGATGTGCTTCAGGAGAAGGTCTTGCTGGGCGGTGCTCAGTTCCTGCACAGCGTGCGATAGGAGCACGCCTCCCTCCTGCGCCGTGGCCTCGGCGCGCTCGGCACGGCCGGTGGCCGTGGACAGCTCATCCGCGTGCCGGCCGGACGCCGTCTTCGCGGCCTCGGTCGCCAGACGGGCACGCTCGAACGCGGCCGCCGTGTCGGATTCGAGCAGCGCGAGACGCTTCTTGGTGACGATGCGGATCATGCGGCACCCCCGAGCGCGATCAGGACGGCGAGGATGAGCAGACCACCGCCGATACGGGTCAGATCGACCGCGCGGCGCAGACCGGTGAACTTCTTGACCGCGATCCGGGAGAGACCGGCGATGTCCTCGGCCAGGTCGGTGGCCACGGTGGCGCGGATCTGCTCGGCGGTCAGCGTCGCCCACAGCGGGAAGCCGTGGTCTCCGCCCAGGTTGGGGCGGACCGAGGCCAGCAGCAGACCGGCCGCGCCGACGAGGAGCGCCATGCCGGCCAAGCCGGGCACGAGCGCGAAGACGGTCAGCGGCAGGTCCTTGCCCGCGCTCCACGTACCGGCGAGGACCGCGCCGATGAACGCGAGCAGGAGGCCGGTCTTGGTGTCGGTCCGGGTGATCTCCGCCTTGACCTCGGCGTGCGCGGCCTTCAGCTGGGTGTCGGTGGCGCTCATGCGGCACCGCCCATCTGCACTGCTGCGACGGCCGTGTTGGCCAGGTCGCGGCGGGCGGCGAGCACCCGGCGGCGGGCGCGGCGGATGCGGCGCTCGTCCAGTTCGTTCGGGGTGCGGTCGAGAGCGACGATCTGCGCGTCCAGCAGATCGACACCTGCCAGGACGCCCGGCATCTCCAGCTCGATCGCGTCCAGCTCCGCGGCCGTCGGGTCGCGGTCGATCAGGTCGACGGTAACGACCGTCTGACGTGCAGCGATGTTCTTCATGGGTCGTG
>NZ_JASCIR010000031.1 GCF_029968095.1 Streptomyces solicavernae
GGCCGGTTGCACCGGTTTCGGTGGTTGCACCGCTTTCACCGGTTCCGGCGGTTTCATCCGACCCGGCGGATCCGTCGCGGTCCGTCGATTCCGTCGGCGACGATGCGGGCGCCGACGGGTCCTGCCTCGCGGGCGCCGGTCCCTTCCCCGTCCCCCCGGACCCGCTCAGGCCCGACCACAGCAGCCACCCCGCAAGCCCCAGCGGGACGAGCGCGGCGACGGCGATCAGGCCGCGGCGGCGCCGGGGACGGTGCGCGGGGGTCGCGAAGGCGGGCGAGGGGTTGTCCGGATCGTCGTACGACACGCCTGCGAGCCTAACCGGGACGCCGGGGCGGAATCAGATCCCGGCCCCCGTCCGCCGCAGCACCCGCAGGGACCCGTGCGCCGAGACCTCCGTGAACGCGCCGGAGGCGAGCGCCCGCAGGTGGACGCGGTACGGGGCCTGGCCCGTGAACTCGTCCACCGGGTCCGGGAAGACGTCGTGGATGAGGAGCAGGCCGCCCTCGGCGAGGTGCGGCGCCCAGCCCTCGTAGTCCGCCGTGGCGTGCTCGTCGGTGTGGCCGCCGTCGATGAAGACGAGGCCCACCTTGCCGCCCCAGACCGACGCCACCTGCGGCGAACGCCCCACGACCGCGACCACGTGGCCCTCAAGACCCGCCCGGCGCAGGGTGCGGCGGAAGGTGGGCAGCGTGTCCATGACGCCGAGCTCGGGGTCGACCACCTCCGGGTCGTGGTACTCCCAGCCCGGCTGCTGCTCCTCGCTGCCGCGGTGATGGTCGACCGTGACAGCTGTCACACCGCACGCGCGCGCCGCGTCCGCGAGCAGCACGGTGGAACGCCCGCAGTACGTGCCGACCTCCAGGAGCGGCAGCCCCAGGGCACCGGCCTGCACGGCGGCCGCGTACAGCGCCAGCCCCTCGTCGACCGGCATGAAACCCTTCGCGGCCTGGAACGCGTCCATGATCCCGGGCTTGGGTTCCGCAGGCACGGAGACAAGGCCGGGGACGAGGTCGGGGGCGGGGTCGGGGACGGGGTCGGGGGCGGGGTCGGGGACGGTCACGGAGGCCTCCTGGGGTGCGTGAAACGGGCGGGTCCGGGTGCGTGAACTGGGCGGATCACAGTCGGGTGGCGGTCTTTATACCGGCCAGACACCCCGGCCCGCCGGGCGATATTGTCATCCGTACGATGGGGGGTCATCCAAACCCCCACGCTTCGCACCCCGCGTACCGGCGACAGCGACGCCTGACGACTCGACGATCGACGATCTACGAAGGACCTGAAGTGAACTTCCGCTCTCTCACTCGAGGCGACGCAGTGGTGATCGGAGCAGCGGTGTTGCTGTTCATCGCCTCCTTCCTCAACACCACCAGCGGCGACTCCGGTCTCTCCATCACCCCGTGGGAGTTCCTGGGCAACGCCATCGGCATGTACATGGTGGGCATCATCGGTGCCGCCCTGATCGTCGTGCACCGGGCGATGCCGCAGCCGCGCAAGATCGCGGGCCTGGAGCTGAACCAGGTCGGCATCGCCTTCACGGTGGCCGTCGCCTGGCAGTTCTTCTGGACGATCCTCGACGCCTCGGGCGCCGGCCCGGCCATCATCCTCGGCCTCATCGCCTCGCTCGCCCTCGCCGGCGGCGCCGTCGCCACCCCGCTCGTCCCGGCCCTGAGCGCCGACCTCATGGGCGCCCCGAAGCCGCAGCCGATGTACGGCGGCCAGCCGCAGCAGGGCGGGTACGGCTACCCGGGCGCCCAGCAGGGCCAGCAGGGCCAGCAGCCCTACCCCGGCCAGCAGCAGCCGTCCTACGGCGGCCAGCCGGTCCCGGGCCAGCAGGCCGCCCCGCAGGACCAGGGCGCGCAGGCGGCCCAGGCGCAGGCCCCGGCCGCCGGCGGCGACTTCGCCCCGTTCTGGTTCGCCGTGCCGGTGCAGCGCCCGCTGTACGCCGAGGACGGCAACCCCACCCCGATCGCCGAGCTGGCGCCGGGCACCTGGTACCTCGCGGTCGAGCAGCGCGGCCCCGGCCTGGTCGCCCAGACCCAGGACGGCCGTCGTGGCGTGCTCCAGGACACCACGGGCATCCAGCGCGGCTGACCCGGTCCGCTGTTCGCGGCCCCCTGTTCCGTACGCGGAGCGGGGGGCCGTTGCCATGTCGCGGCAACGCCCGTACAGTCGGCCCGCACAAGAGAACTGACGTACCGTCAGAAGGCGGTGTTCGGTCGGGAGGGCGCATGCGGCTCGGGCTCGCACTCGGTTACTGGGGGCGCGGCCCCGACGCGGAGCACATCGCCCTGGCGCAGGAGGCCGAGCGGCTCGGCTACTCCTCCGTGTGGACGGCGGAGGCCTGGGGCTCGGACGCGTTCACCGCGCTGACCTGGATCGCCGCGCACACCTCGACCATCGGACTCGGCACGGCCGTCGCGCAGATGGCGGCCCGTACGCCGACCGCCACCGCGATGCACGCCCTCACCCTCGACCACCTCTCCGGCGGCCGCATGGCCCTCGGCCTCGGGCTCTCCGGGCCGCAGGTGGTGGAGGGCTGGTACGGGCGGCCGTTCCCGCGCAGCCCGCTCACCGCGACCCGCGAGTACGTGGACGTGATCCGCCAGGTCCTGCGCCGCGAGGGCCCGGTCGCGCTCGACGGGCGCTTCCACCCGCACCCGTACGACGGCGCCGACGGCACCGGCCTCGGCAAGCCGCTCAAGCCGATCACCCACCCGCTCCGGGCCGGCCTGCCGGTCTTCCTCGGCGCGGAGGGCCCGAAGAACATCGCGCAGACGGTGCGGATCGCCGACGGCTGGCTGCCGCTGTACTGGTCGCCGCTGCGGACGGACGTGTACGAGGCGTCCCTCGACGGCCTCCGGGACGGGTTCCGGATCGCCCCGATGGCGCGGGCCAGGGTCTGCGAGGACGTGGCCGAAGGGCTGCTCCCGGTGAAGGCGATGCTCGGCTTCTACATCGGCGGCATGGGCCACGCGGCGAAGAACTTCCACGCCGACCTGATGGCCCGTATGGGGTACGAGGCCGAGGCCCGGCGGGTCCAGGAGCTGTTCGCCGAGGGGCGCCGGGAGGAGGCCGTGCTCGCCGTGCCGGACGCGTTCGCCGACGAGATCTCGCTGGTCGGGCCGCGCGAACGGATCGCGGAACGGCTTGAGCTGTGGCGCAAGGGCCCGGTGACCGACCTGCTGGTCCTCGCGCCGGACCGGGTGACGCTGCGGGTGCTGGCGGAGCTGAACGGGTAACGGGTCGTCCGCTGCTTGCCGTTGACCGGGGCTCGGTTTCGTCGGGGCTGCCGCCCCGAGCCCCGGGGTCGCCTCTCGTCTGCGGCTTTCGTCGTGGCTGGTCGCGCAGTTCCCCGCGCCCCTGTCGGGGCCCGGCCGGGACGCGAGCCGAGCGAGCCCGCCCCCCCCTCAGCAGCAGTCCGGCTCAAGCCCCGTCGGCAGGCGCCCCGCTCCGAAGACCGCGCACGTCGCCTCGTGTCCGCCGAGCGCCGCCACCGCGAGCAGCACCGCTCCCGCCGTCCAGGCGGTCTGCTCGTCGGGCCAGATCGCCGCGTCCTCGAACACGTACCCCGTCCAGTAGAGCCCCGTACGCTCGTCGCGCAGGTGCCCGATGGACTGGAGGATCTCCAGGGCGCGGTCGGACTCCCCCATCGCCCAGAGGGCGAGCGCGAGTTCGGCGGACTCGCCGCCGGTGACCCACGGGTTGGGCACGACGCAGCGGACGCCGAGGCCGGGGACGACGAAACGGTCCCAGCCCTCCTCGATCCGGGCCTTCGCCTCGACGCCCGTCAGCGTGCCGCCCAGGACCGGGTAGTACCAGTCCATGGAGTAGCGGTCCTTGTCGAGGAAGCGCTCGGGGTGCCGGCGGATCGCGTGGCCGAGTGCGCCGGCCGCCAACTCCCAGTCGGGCTGCGGCTCTTCGCGCGCCTCGGCGATGGCGAGGGCGCAGCGCAGCGCCTGGTGGATGGAGGAGCAGCCGGTGAGCAGCGCGTCGGGGACGACGGTGCCGCCACTGCCGTTCCCGTCGACGGGGTCACGCTTCCAGCCGATCTCGCCGCCGGGCTGCTGGAGCGCGAGCACGCACTCCACCGCCGCGGCGACCGTCGGCCACATCCGGTCCAGGAACGCGTCGTCCCCGGTGGCGAGGTAGTGGTGCCAGACACCTACGGCGACGTACGCGCAGAAGTTGGACTCCACGCTGCGATCGGTGGGCCGCTCGAAGTCCCCGTCGGCGTACGCCGCGTACCAGGAGCCGTCCGGATTCTGGTGCCGGGCCAGCCAGTCGTACGCGCGCGCGGCCGCCTCGTGTTCGCCGGCCGTGTCCAGGGCCATGGCGGCCTCGATGTGGTCCCACGGGTCGAGGTGGTGGCCGCGGAACCACGGTATGGCGCCGTCGTCGCGCTGCCCGGCGAGGATGCCGCGGACCGTGTGCGCGGCCTGTTCGGCGGTGAGGACCCCGGGCAGGACGAGGTGGTCGGTACGGGGCGTCGTCACGAAGCGTCCGCCACGGCCTCGTCGGGGAGCTTCGGCAGGTGCGGCTTGGTCGCGTACGCCACGAAGCTCTTGCCGATCAGCGGGTTGAGGGCCTGCTCGGCGACGCGGGTGGCGAGCGGCTTCTTCATGATGTCCCAGACGAGCAGCTTGTGGTACGCGCGCACCGGCAGCGCTGCGTCCTTACCGTCCCTGCCCACGCCGAAGGCGCACTTGAGCCACCAGTACGGGGAGTGCAGCGCGTGCGCGTGGTGCGTGCCGTACGGCTTGAGCCCGGCCTCCTTCATGCGGCCGAGCAGTTCCTCCGCCCGGTAGATGCGGATGTGGCCGCCCTCGACCTCGTGGTACGCGTCGGAGAGCGTCCAGCAGACCTTCTCCGGGCCGTAGCGCGGCACGGTCACGGCGATGCGGCCGCCGGGCTTCAGCACCCGCACCATCTCGGCGAGCACACCCTTGTCGTCGGGGATGTGCTCCATCACTTCGCTGATGATGACGACGTCGAACGACTCGTCGGGGAAGGGGAGTCGGAGCGCGTCGCCCTCCATGGCGGTGGCGGTCGCGCCCTCGGGGGCCTCCCCTGCCTCCTTCATGGCGGCGAACCACTTGGCGACCTCGCGGATCTCCTCGCCGTTCTGGTCGAGCGCCACGACGTGCGCGCCGCGCCGGTAGCACTCGAAGGCGTGCCGCCCGGCGCCGCACCCCAGATCGAGGACGCGGTCGCCCGCGGCGAGCGGGAAGCGGGTGAAGTCGACGGTCAGCAAAGGGTCCTGCCTCGGGAGTGTCGGGGGTGGTGGGGGTGATGGGGGTACTGCTGGGCTGGTCGGGTGCGGGACGCCCCGTCCGGCAGGACTTTCGGGAAGGGGCGGGTCAGGGGAAACGTCATCGCGTACCCACCACGGCCGACCGCTCCATCGCCGCCCGGTACCGCTCAGCCGTCCCCTCCGCCGCCCGCGCCCAGGTGAACTTCGCGAGCACCCGCTCGCGCCCGGCGGCCCCGAGGCGCAGCCTCAACTCCCGGTCCCCGAGCACCCGGCACAGCGCAGCGCTCAGCGCCCCCGCGTCGCCGGGCGGCACCGCGAGGCACGTACGGCCGTCCGCACCGGCGACTTCGGGGATGGCGCCACCCGTGGTCGCAACCAGCGGCGTCCCCGTCGCCATCGCCTCCGCGGCGGGCAGCGAGAAGCCCTCGTACAGCGACGGCACACAGGAGACCTGCGCGCTGCGTATCAGGTCGACCAGCTCCCGGTCGGAGATGCCCTTCACGAACTCGACGGCGCCTTCGAGGCCGTACCGCTCGATGGCCGCGGCGACCGGCCCGTCCTCGGCGCGCCTGCCGACGACGACGAGATGGGCGTCGGGCTGCTCGGCCCGCACCTTGGCGAGCGCCTCGACGAGATGGACGAGTCCCTTGAGCGGTACGTCGGCGCTGGACGTCGTCACGATCCGCCCCGGCACCTCCGGCACCGCCGGGTGGGGCGAGAAGAGGTCGGTGTCGGCCCCGATGTGCACGACGTGGATGCGGTCGGGGCGGACGCCGAGGTGGTCGACGATCTCCTGACGCGAGGTGCCGGAGACGGTGAGCACGGAGGGCAGCCGGCGGGCGACGCGCTTCTGCATGCGCGTGAAGCCGTACCAGCGGCGCTTGGAGAGGCGGCCCTTCCAGTCGGCGGCGGCGTCGATCTCCAGCTGCCGGTCGACGGTGATGGGGTGGTGGATGGTCGTCACCAGCGGCGCGCCGAGCGCGGCGGGGCCGCCCAACAGCCCGTACCCGAGGGTCTGGTTGTCGTGCACGACGTCGAACTCCCCGCGGCGGGCGGCGAGATGGCGGCGGGCGCGCAGCGAGAACGTGAGCGGTTCGGGGAAGCCGCCGGTGCGCATCGTGGCGAACTCGACCGCGTCCACCCAGTCCCGGAACTCCTCGCGTTTCGGCGTGCGGAACGGGTCGGGGCTGCGGTACAGGTCGAGGCTGGGCAGCTCGGTGAGCGGGACGCCCCCGTCGAGCACGGGGTAGGGCTGCGCGCCGATGACCTCGACGTGATGGCCGAGGCGGGCCAGCTCGCGGGAGAGGTGGCGGACGTACACGCCCTGGCCGCCGCAGAACGGGTTCCCCTTGTAGGTGAGCATCGCGATCCGCAGCGGGCGGTCGCCGCCCCGCGTCGCAATCACGCCGGGGCCCGTGAGGGTCCCCGCCGCACGGCCCGTTCCGGGGCCTGTCTCCATGGCCTCAGCGGTCACGCGCGGCCCCCTTCTCCCTGCGGCTCCCGCGACACTACGTCGGGACGCTAACCTAGAACAAGTTTCAGACTTGATCGCTTGAGGAGCATCGAATTTACCGGCAGGTAACCAGACCGGAAGACCCGGCTCGGGTGATTCGCGCCACGGCGGGGCCCCTGCCATGCTGTGCCCCTCGCGGTCTCGGACCGCCAGGCCGGTACATTCCGGCCACGGCCTGGGCCGGTCCCAGACCCTCCGGAATCGGCATCACGGAACGGGACATATGACTGCGGAAGTGGAAGCGAAGGGCCCCGGCGCGGCATCCCCTCCCCTGACCGAGCGTCAGGAAGCCCGGCGGCGCCGCATCCTGCACGCCAGTGCGCAACTGGCCAGCAGGGGCGGGTTCGACGCGGTGCAGATGCGCGAGGTCGCCGAGGCCGCCGGCGTCGCCCTCGGCACGCTCTACCGCTACTTCCCTTCCAAGGTGCACCTGCTGGTCGCGACGATGCAGGACCAGCTCCAGCACATGCACACGACGCTGCGCAAGCGCCCGCCCGCCGGGGACGACGCGGCCGAGCGGGTCGCCGAGACGCTGATGCGGGCCTTCCGCGCCCTGCAGCGCGAGCCGCACCTGGCCGACGCGATGGTGCGCGCGCTGACCTTCGCGGACCGCTCCGTCTCCCCCGAGGTCGACACCGTCTCGCGGCTCACCACGGCGATCATCCTGGACGCGATGGGCCTGGACGCCGAGCCGACCCCGCAGCAGCTCTCCGCGGTCCGCGTCATCGAGCACACCTGGCACTCGGCGCTCATCACCTGGCTGTCGGGGCGAGCCTCGATCGCCCAGGTGAAGATCGACATCGAGACGGTGTGCAGGCTGATCGACCTGACAGAGTCCAGCCCGTCCGGGGGCACCTCCCGGCCGAAGGCTGGGGGAGCTTGAGGACGAGGCCGCAAGGCCGATGGAGCGGGGTCTGGGGGCGCAGCGCCCAGGTAGCGGGCCCCGGACGGCCTCAGCCCCTACTCCTCCGGCGGAAACACGGGCTCTCCCGTCCCCAGGACCGTGATGGCGATCGCCTCCACCGGGCACCCCTCCGCAGCCGCGAGCACCTCCTCGTCGGCATCCGTCTCCTCAGAGACCGGGTGGGACTGCCGCGCCGCGTCCAGCCTGAACGCCTCAGCGGCAGCGTTCACGCACATCCCGGACCCGATGCACAGGCTCCGGTCCACCTCGACCTGCCAGCGGTCACCCATCGTCGCAGCACCTCATCCCTCACCCGCCGCGTCAGCGGCTGATGTATACGCGGACGGCAGATGGATCATCTTGTGCTCGAAGTACTCCCCGTACCCCTCGGGCCCGAACTCCCGCCCCAGGCCGGAGTTCTTGTAGCCGCCGAAGGGGCCGAGCATGTCGAGGCTGAAGGTGTTGACGCTGTACGTGCCGGTGCGGACCTGCCGGGCGATGTCGATGCCGCGCTCGACATCGGCGGTCCACACGCTGCCGCTCAGCCCGTACTCGGAGTCGTTCGCGATCTTCACGGCCTCGGCCTCGTCGCCGTACGGGATGAGGCAGATGACCGGGCCGAAGATCTCCTCGCGGGCGATCCGCATGGAGTTCCCGACGTCGCCGAAGAGGGTCGGTTCGACGTACCAGCCCTTCTCCAGGCCCGCCGGACGCCCGCCGCCCGCGAGGATCTTGGCGCCCTCCTCCTGGCCGATCCGGATGTAGTCGAGGGAGCGCTGCTGCTGGCGCCGCGCGACGAGCGGGCCGAGTTCGGTGGCCGGGTCGAGCGGGTCGCCGACCTTCAGCCCTGAGGCCGCCGCCGCGAAGGCCTCGGCGAACTCGTCGTAGCGGCTGCGCGGCACGAGGATGCGGGTCTGGGCCACGCAGGCCTGGCCGTTGATCATCCAGGCGAAGGGCGCGATGCCCTGCACGGCGGTCGCGGCGTCCGCGTCCGGGAGTACGACCGCGGCCGACTTTCCGCCCAACTCCAGGGTGACGCGGGTGAGATGGCGCGAGCAGACCTCCATCACACGCTTGCCCGCCGCGACCGACCCGGTGAAGGAGACCTTGTCGACACCGGGGTGCCCGACGAGATATTCGCTGACCTCGCGGTCGGCGGGTATCACGGACAGCACCCCCTCGGGCAGCCCCGCCTCGGCGGCGATCCCGGCGAGCAGATAGCCGTCGAGCGGCGTCTCCGGCGAGACCTTGAGGACCACGGGGCAGCCGGCGAGCAGCGCGGGCGCGAGCTTCGCTGCGGCGGTGAACTGCGGGACGTTCCACGGCACCACGGCCGCGACCACCCCGACGGGCTCGCGCCGCACGAGCAGCTTGCCGAGGACACCATCGCGCTTCTCCTCGTACGGGAAGTCGCGGGCGGTGGCGATCGCGGCGTCCCAGACCATCATCGCGGCGAGCGCCTGCACCATGATGCTCGACGTGTACGGGGTGCCGTTCTGCGCGCTGATGACGCGGGCGATCTCCTCGTGCCGCACGGCGAAGGCGTCCTTGATGCGGGCGACGACCTCGATCCGCTCGTCGAGCGACATCCGCGGCCAGGGACCGTCGTCGAAGGCGCGGCGGGCGGCGGCTACGGCCCGGTCCACATCGGCGGGCGCGGCGTGCGGCACCCGCCCGACGACCTCCTCGGTGTGCGGGGAGACCACCTCGATCACGTCCCGGCCGTGGGGGTCCGCCCACTTCCCGCCGATGAACAGCTTCTGATGCTCCACGAGCTCGGTCATGGCCGGTTTCCTCCCGGGGGATGTACCGTATCTGACGCGCTATCAGAACTGATACCAGTTCTAGTTCCACTAGTCCACGTCCACGGACTCAACAACCTTGCGGACTCAACAAGCCTGCGGGAGAGGCGCATTGGGCAACCATTGGAACTGGTTCTAGTTATAGTGGCCGGACGAGGTGGCCGGACGCGCGAGCGGCGGCCGAGAGCGCCCAAACCGGAGCGGGGGAGTCCGATGACGCAGGTGATCGACCACCGCGGCGGCGTGTGGAGCATCAAGGTGCCCATCCCGGACAACCCGCTCGGCCACACCCTCGTCCACCTCCTCGACACCGACCGCGGGCCCGTCCTCGTCGACGCCGGCTGGGACGACCCGGACGCCTGGGACACGCTCGTCGCCGGGCTCGCCGCGTGCGGGACTGAGGTCAAGGAGCTGCACGGCGTCCTCGTCACGCACCACCACCCCGACCACCACGGCCTCTCCGGGCGCGTGCGCGAGGCCTCCGGCGCGTGGATCGCGATGCACGCCGCCGACGCCCATGTCGTACGCCGCACCCGCGCGCAGGAACCCGCCCGCTGGCTCGACTACCTCGCCGGGAAGCTGGCCGCCGCCGGGGCGCCCGACGCCCACCTCGCGCCGCTGCGCGCAGCCCGCGCCTCCGGCCGGATGCGCACGCTGCCCGGCCTGAACGCCGCCCTACCCGACCGCGAGATCGCCCCCGGCGAACTCCTCGACCTCGCGGGCCGCCGCCTGCGCGCCATCTGGACGCCGGGCCACACCCCCGGCCACGTCTGCCTGCACCTCGACGAGCAGCACCCCGCCGGACTGCCCGGCCGCGGCCGGCTCTTCTCCGGCGACCACCTGCTGCCCGGCATCACCCCGCACATCGGCCTGTACGAGGACCCGGACGACGCGGGCGCCACCGAGATCGACCCGCTCGGCGACTATCTGGACTCCCTGGAGCGGATCGGCCGGCTGGGCGTCGCGGAGGTGCTGCCCGCGCACCAGCACGCGTTCACCGGCTCCCGGGCCCGCGTCGACGAACTCCTCGACCACCACGAGGCCCGCCTGCGCGACCTGCGCGCACTCCTCGCCGCACCGCTCTCGCCCTGGCAGATCGCCGAGCGGATGGAGTGGAACCGGCCCTGGGACCAGATCCCGCACGGCTCCCGCACCATCGCCGTCTCCGAGGCGGAGGCCCACCTGCGCCGCCTGGTCAAGCTGGGGCTCGCGGAGGCGGTGCCGGGGAGCGAGCCGGTTTCCTACGTGGCGGTGTGAGCGGCGACCGGGCCGTGCAACCGTTCGCGCAGGCGGCGCGTCCTAAAATATGTCTGCATATCACCCTCTCCCCCCTCGCCCCCTCGCCCCCTCACCCCCTTCGCCCCCTTCACCCCTTCGCCCGATGAAGGTGGATGCGTCATGTTTATTCGTTCGCGTCACTTCTCCCGGCGGGCCACCGCCGTCTCACTGACCGCCGCCCTCGCGGGGCTTGCCGGACTCACGGCCGCCGGCTCGGCGGGCGGCACCACAGCGGCCCCGGAGGCCACCTCGGCCCCCTCCACCTCCCGCACCTGCACCGTGAGCGACCTGTACCTGTCCATGGGCCGCAAGGAAGGCGCGGCGGGTTCGTTGTACTGGCCGATCCGGTTCACCAACACCAGCACCACGAGCTGCACCCTGCGCGGCTTCCCCGGCGTCAGCGTCCTCGACACCACCCACCACCAGATCGGCCCCGCCGCCGACCGGAACGGCAAGCCCTACGACACCGTCACCATCGCCCCGGCACGCACCGTCACCGCGACCGTCCGCACCGCCACCGGCCCCGTCGACGGCCCGTGCCTGCGCACCGGCACCTACCTGAGGGTCTATCCGCCCGCCTCGTACACCGCGGTCCTCGTCCCGGCCGAGTGGAAGATCTGCTCCGACATCTTCCAGGTCGGCCCGGTGAATACGGAAGGCACGTTCTGAGCCCCCTCCCGCTGAGCCCCCTCCCGGCGCCCCGGCCCGGTGGCCCCGGGGCCCGGTGGTCCCGGGTGACCGACCGGTAGAGTGGGCGGGTCATCACACGCCCGTACGGGGGGAAGCCGGTGGAAGCCCGGCGCTGACCCGCAGCCGTGAGCCGACCGCGACCGCGCATCGGCGAGCCGGAATGCCCCGCCCGGGCGTGCGCTCCCGTCGCCGTACGGCGATCCGTCGAGGTATACGGAGCCGGAGCTCGGTCCCCGCGCGGGTCCGCGCCCCTGCTCCCCGCAGGAGAGGCCCCGCCCCGATCATGAACGTTCGCCGCAGCGCGGCCGCCGCCGCTGCCACCGCCCTGCTCCTCGGCGCCGCCGTACCCGCCGCCCACGCCGCGGACACGCCCTCGCCCGACTCCTCGGCGGACCTGCCCTCCGGCCTGTACGGCGACAAGGACCCGAAGTTCGACGGCGTCTTCCGGCAGTCGTACGCGCTGCTCGCGCAGGACACCGTCGGGGTGAAGCCCGCGCGCAAGGCCGTGGACTGGCTGACCCGTCAGCAGTGCAACAGCGGCGGCTTCGCGGCCTTCCGCGCCGACCCGAGCGAGCCCTGCGACGCGAAGACGCAGGTCGACTCCAACTCCACGGCCGCCGCGGTGCAGGCCCTGAGCGCGCTCGGCGGGCAGGACACCACCGTCAAGAAGGCCGTCGGCTGGCTGAAGTCCGTGCAGAACCAGGACGGCGGCTGGGGCTACAACCCGGGCCTGCCCAGCGACGCCAACTCCACCGGCATCGTCGTCGGCGCCCTCGTCGCCGCCGGGGAGAAGCCGGCCGAGGTGAAGTCGCAGCAGGGCAAGTCCGCGCACGACGCCCTGCCGAAGCTCGCGCTCGGCTGCGGCAAGGGCGAGGACGGCGCGTTCGGCCTGGCCGACATGAAGACCGGCAAGCTCGCCGCCAACGCCGACGCCACCGCCGCGGGCGTCCTCGGCTCCCTCGACCAGGGCCTCGTGGTGAAGCCCGCGGAAAAGCCCGCCGAGCCCGCGAAGTGCGCCGACCCCAAGGACGTGGCGCAGGCCGCGCGCAACGGCGCCGCGTACCTGGCCGCCGAGCTCGCCGAGAACGACCACCTCACGTCCGCGCTGCCGGGCTCCGAGAACCAGCCGGACTACGGCAACACGGCCGACGCGGTCGTCGCGCTGGCCGCGGCCGGCCTCGGCGACCAGGCGAAGCAGTCCACGGACTGGCTGCAGAAGCACGCCGCGAAGTGGGCCAAGGACAACGGCCCCGCCGCCTACGCGCAGCTGATCTTCGCCGCCCACGCGACCGGCACGAACCCCGCGGACTTCGGCGCGACCGACCTGGTCCGCTCCCTCAACGCCACCGGCCCCGCCCCGCAGCAGGAGGACGCGGCGGCCGAGGAGAAGAAGGACGAGGACGGCGGCCTGAGCCCGTGGTGGGTCATCGGCGTGTTCTTCATCGCGAGCGTCGGCTTCGGGTTCCTGCTGAGCGGCCGCAACAAGAAGAACCAGCTGTGAGCGCCCGCCGCCGGGCGGGCTGGCTCGTCCTCCTCGTCCTGCTCATCGCGGGCGCCTCCCCCGCCCACGCCGCCGGATACCGGTACTGGTCCTTCTGGTACCACCAGGACGGCGCCTGGCAGTACGCGACCCAGGGGCCGTCGTCCGCCAAGCCCGCCGACGGGGACGTCGAGGGCTTCCGGTTCTCCGTGAGCGCCGACTCGAAGGACGCCGCCAAGCCGCGCGGCGCGGCCGACTTCGGACGGATCTGCGCGGACACCCCGGCCGAGGACGGCACGAAGCGGGTGGCGCTCGTCCTCGACTTCGGCACGGCCGAGGACGCACCCAAGGGCGAGACCCCGCCGAAGGCGCGTACCGCCTGTGCGCAGATCCCCGAGGACGGCACGTCGGCGGAGGCGCTCGCCGCCGTAGCGAAGCCGCTGCGCTACGGCAGTGACGCGCTGCTCTGCGCCGTCGCCGGCTACCCGGAGTCGGGCTGCGGCGAGCAGGTCTCCGCAGGCGACGAGGGAAAGACCGGGCCCGACGAGGGGAAGACCGCGCCCGACGCCCGGCAGCGGGACGAGGACGGGCCGTCCGTCGGTCTGATCGCCGGGATCGCCGCGGTACTGGTACTCGGCGGCGCCGCCCTGTGGCAGGCCCGCCGGCGCCGCGGCTGAGGCGTGTGATGCTGATGTCGAGCGCGCGTGCCGGCCTGCGCGCCCCCGAGGCGAACCGGAGCAACGCCCTGCACCCCGGCGCCTGGTGGGTATGGGCGCTCGGCCTCGGCACGGCCGCGTCCCGCACCACCAACCCGCTGCTGCTCGGGCTGCTCGTGGGCGTCGCCGGGTACGTGGTGGCGGCGCGGCGCAGCGAGGCTCCCTGGGCGCGCAGTTACGGCGCGTTCGTGAAGCTCGGCCTGTTCGTGCTCGGCATCCGGCTCGTCTTCGCCGTGTTCCTCGGCTCGCCCATCCCCGGCTCACACACCCTGTTCACGCTTCCCGACGTCGATCTGCCCGAGTGGGCGCAGGGCGTCCGGATCGGCGGCCGCGTCACCGCCGAGACACTGGTCTTCGCGCTCTACGACGGGCTGAAGCTGGCCACGCTGCTGATCTGCATGGGCGCCGCGAACGCCCTCGCCAACCCGGCCCGGCTCCTCAAGTCCCTGCCCGGCGCCCTGTACGAGGCGGGCGTCGCCGTCGTCGTCGCCCTCACGTTCGCGCCGCAGCTGATCGCCGACCTGCAGCGGCTGCGCGCCGCCCGCCGCCTGCGCGGCCGCCCGGACCGCGGCATACGCGGGCTGCTCCAGGTCGGACTGCCGGTCCTGGAGGGCGCGTTGGAGCGTTCGGTGGCGCTCGCGGCGGCGATGGACGCGCGCGGCTACGGCCGTACCGCCGCCGTACCGCCCCTCGTCCGGCACACCACATCCGCCCTCACGCTCGGCGGCCTGATCGGCGTGTGCGCCGGTACGTACGGGCTGCTCGCCGCCGAGGGGGCGGGCTTCGGACTGCCGGTGCTGCTCGTCGGGGTCGGTGCCGCCCTCGGCGGGCTCTGGCTCGGCGGCCGGCGCAGCGTGCGCACCCGCTACCGGCCGGACGTGTGGGGCGTGCGCGCCTGGCTCGTGTCCGGTTCGGGCGCGGCCGTGGCGGCCCTGATGATCCGGTTCGCCTCGACGGACCCGGCCGGGCTGCATCCCGGTGTGGTGCCGCTCGTCGCGCCGACGCTGCCGCTGTGGCCGGCGGCCTGTGTCCTGCTCGGCCTGCTCCCGGCGTTCGTGGCCCCGTCGCCGGCCGCTGCCCTCAGCCCTCGTGGTCCTCGTAGTCCTCGTAGTCCTCGAAAGGAAGCCCGTTGATCCGTTTCGAGGACGTCTCCGTCACGTACGACGACGCCGCGGCGCCGACCGTCGCCGGGGTCGATCTCACCGTCCCCGAGGGCGAGTTGGTGCTCCTGGTCGGCCCGTCGGGAGTCGGCAAGTCGACCCTGCTCGGCACCGTCAGCGGTCTCGTACCGCACTTCACGGGCGGCACCCTGCGCGGCCGCGTCACCGTCGCGGGCCGGGACACCCGTACGCACAAGCCGCGCGAGCTGGCCGACGTGGTGGGCACGGTCGGCCAGGACCCGCTGTCGCACTTCGTCACGGACACCGTCGAGGACGAACTCGCCTACGGCATGGAGTCGTTGGGCCTCGCCCCGGACGTGATGCGGCGCCGCGTCGAGGAGACCCTGGACCTGCTCGGCCTGGCCGACCTGCGCGAGAGGCCCATCGCCACGCTCTCCGGCGGCCAGCAGCAGCGCGTCGCCATCGGCTCGGTCCTCACGCCGCACCCGGAGGTCCTGGTCCTGGACGAGCCGACCTCGGCCCTCGACCCGGCGGCGGCGGAGGAGGTCCTGGCGGTTCTCCAGCGCCTGGTCCACGACCTCGGCACGACGGTCCTCCTCGCCGAACACCGCCTGGAACGGGTCGTCCAGTACGCGGACCAGGTCCTGCTCCTGCCGTCCCCGGGAGCCGCACCGGTCCTCGGCACCCCGGCCGACGTCATGGCGGTCGCGCCGGTGTACCCGCCGGTGGTGGGCCTGGGACGCCTGGCGGGCTGGGAGCCACTGCCGCTCACGGTGCGCGATGCGCGGCGACGGGCGGGGGATCTGCGCAGCCAACTTGCCGTTGCGGGCAGTTGTTCCGCTGGGGCGATGGGGGTTCCCCCTGTTCGAGCGGAGCCGGGAGCTTCGGGGAGCGTGGGCACAACCTCCGTTGCCCGGCCCCTTGAAAGCCGTGCCTCCAGGTGGCCCACCTGGCTCCGCCGCAGGCACAGCGCACAGGAACGACAAGCCGAGGGCACCTCCGTAGCCGTAACGGAGAACCTCGCCGTACGCCGGGCCCGCGTAGAAGCCCTCCGCAGGGTCGACCTCCAGGTCACCGCAGGAGAGACCCTCGCCCTCATGGGCCGCAACGGCGCCGGAAAGTCCACCCTCCTCAACACTCTCGTAGGCATGCTCGAACCCTCCACGGGTTCGGTACGCCTCGGCCGCGCCACCCCGCACCGGACCGCGCCCCGCGAACTCATCCGCCACGTGGGCCTCGTACCGCAGGAACCCCGTGACCTGCTGCACGCCGACACCGTCGCCGCCGAGTGCGCCTCCGCCGACCACGACGCGGGCGCCGCACCCGGCACCTGCCGCGCCCTGGTCGGCGAGCTGCTGCCCGGCATCGCGGACGACATCCACCCCCGCGACCTCTCCGAGGGCCAGCGCCTCACCCTCGCCCTGGCCGTGGTCCTCACCGCGAAGCCGCCGCTGCTGCTGCTCGACGAACCGACGCGCGGCCTCGACTACGCGGCCAAGGCCCGCCTGGTCCAGCACCTGCGGGGTCTCGCCGACGCCGGGCACGCCATCGTCCTCGCCACGCACGACGTGGAGCTCGCCGCCGAACTCGCCCACCGCGTGGTGATCCTGGCCGACGGCGAGGTCGTCGCGGACGGCCCGACCGCCGACGTGGTCGTGTCGTCCCCCTCGTTCGCCCCGCAGGTCACGAAGATCCTGGCGCCGCAGAAGTGGCTGACGGTCGCGCAGGTGCGGGCCGCACTGGACGGTGCGGCGTGACCGGTTCCCCGCAGAGCTTCACGGGCCGGGCGCGGGCCGTCCGGCTCGGCCCCAAGTCGGTGTGCGCGCTGCTCCTGGTGAGCGCGATCGGCGTCGCCGCGTTCGGCTGGCCGCTGCTCGCCGACAGCGCCTCGGGCGTGACCGCGCACGCGCAGGACGCACCCTGGCTCTTCGCCGCGCTGCTCCCGCTGCTCGTCGGCGTGGTCGCCGCGACCATCGCGGAGTCGGGGCTCGGCGCGAAGGCCGTCGCGATGCTCGGCGTACTCGCCGCGGTGGGCGCCGCGCTGCGCCCGCTCGGCGCGGGCACGGCCGGGCTTGAGCCGATGTTCTTCCTGATGATCCTGGCCGGGCGCGTCCTCGGCCCCGGCTTCGGCTTCGTGCTCGGCGCGGTCACGATGTTCGCGTCCGCGCTCCTGACCGGCGGGGTCGGCCCCTGGATGCCGTTCCAGATGCTGACGATGGGCTGGGTCTCGATGGGCGCGGGCCTGGCTCGGGGGATGCTGCGCGGCCGCGCCGAGTTGGCGCTGCTCGCGCTGTACGGGGCGGTGGCGGCGTTCGGCTACGGGTTCGTGATGAACCTGTACGGCTGGACCATCGTGCCCGGCCTCGCCTCCGGCATCTCCTTCACGCCCGGCGACCCGCTGCACGAGAACCTGGCCCGCTACCTCGCGTACTGCGTGGCCACCTCGCTCGGCTGGGACCTGGGCCGGGCCGTGATGACGGTCGTCCTGACTCTTGCCGTCGGCCCGACCGTCCTGAAGGCGCTGCGCCGGGCCACCCGCCGGGCCGCTTTCGAGGCACCCGTCACATTCTCGGGCCCCGGCAGCGAGACACAGGTCACCGTGCACGAACCGCGACCGTAGACGCGCCCTTGCGGTACGTAACGGAATCCGCTCGACGAGGGTGAGCCCCCGCACAGGACCTTGGTCCTCCACTACGTGCGCTAGTAGGGCCTGAACCATGATCCACCACCGTTCTGAAACCGCGCCCGACCTGCACTGATACACCCCTATCAGAGCGAGGGACTTTTCGCCCCACATGCGACCACAACTAGTAAAAGGGGGGCATTGCGGCGACGTAACCGCCCTGGTTCTCTGGAGGACGTCGCAGGGCGCCACGGCCGCATCGGTCGCGGCGCCTGTGCATGGCCCCCGCCGCTCCCGTACGGCACCGGCATGCCTTGCGGCCTCCCCGTCCCCACTGGAAGGCTCTCCGTGACCGTCTCCGTTCTCCGCCGCATCGCCACCCCGAAGAAGACCGTCGCCGGTGCCGCCGTGGCACTCGCCGCCGCCGGTATGGCCCTCTCCTCGGTCCCGGCCCACGCTGCCGCCCCCGCGGCCGCCCCGGCCGCCGTGGCCCCGGCCGCCGTGGCCCCGGCCGCCGCCGGGTCCCCGCAGGCGATCGCGAAGAAGATGATCCCGAACGCGGCCCAGTACGCCGCGTTCAGCAAGATCGTCTCGCACGAGAGCGGCTGGAACCACACCGCCACCAACTCCTCGTCCGGCGCGTACGGCCTGGTCCAGGCCCTGCCCGGCAACAAGATGGCCTCCGCGGGCTCCGACTGGAAGACCAACCCGGCCACCCAGATCGAATGGGGCCTGGACTACATGAACGACCGCTACGGCAGCCCGGTCGAGGCCTGGAACTTCTGGCAGGCGAACGGCTGGTACTGAGCCGCCGGCCGCTTCGACTGGAGACCGGGCGCACCCCGGACGGGGTGCGGCCGAGTGCGAATTCACAGCCGCTGCACAATGGTCGCGGTGGCCAGCGCCCCGCCCGCGCACATCGTGACCAGGGCGAACTCCTTGTCCCTGCGCTCCAGTTCATGCAACGCAGTGGTGATCATGCGGGCCCCGGTCGCGCCCACCGGGTGACCGAGGGCGATCGCACCGCCGTTGACGTTGACCTTCTCCAGGTCCTGCTCGAAGACCTGTGCCCAGCTCAACACCACCGACGCGAACGCCTCGTTGATCTCGACCACGTCGATGTCCTTCAGCGACATGCCCGCCTTGCCGAGCACCGCCCGCGTCGCGTCGATCGGACCGTCGAGGTGGAAGTGCGGGTCCGAGCCGACCAGGGCCTGCGCCACGATCCGCGCCCGCGGCTTCAGCTTCAGGGCACGCGCCATCCGCTTGGACGCCCACATGATCGCCGCCGCGCCGTCGGATATCTGCGAGGAGTTGCCCGCCGTGTGCACGGCGGTCGGCATCACCGGTTTGAGCCCGGCGAGCCCGTCCATCGTCGTGTCCCGCAGACCTTCGTCGCGGTCGACGAGCCGCCACATGCCCTGGCCCGCCGCCTGCTCCTCCTCCGTCGTCGGCACCTGCACGGCGAAGGTCTCGCGTTTGAAGCGCTCCTCCGCCCAGGCGCTCGCGGCCCGCTCCTGCGAGATCAGACCGAGCGAGTCGACGTTCTCGCGGGTCAACCCCCGGTTGCGCGCGATGCGTTCGGCCGCTTCGAACTGGTTCGGCAGATCCACGTTCCACTCGTCCGGGAACGGCTTGCCCGGCCCGTGCTTGGACGCCGCCCCCAACGGCACCCGCGACATCGCCTCCACGCCACAGCTGATCCCGACGTCCATCACCCCGGACGAGATCATGTTCGCGACCATGTGACTCGCCTGCTGCGACGACCCGCACTGACAGTTGACCGTCGTCGCGGCCGTCTCGTACGGCAGGCCCATGGTGAGCCACGCCGTGCGCGTCGGGTTGGCGGACTGCTCCCCCGCCTGCGTGACCGCACCGCCGACGATCTGCTCCACGCAGTCGGGCTGAATGCCGGTGCGGGCGAGGAGTTCGCGGTACGTCTCACCGAGCAGATAGGCCGGATGGAGGTTGGCGAGCGCCCCTGAGCGCTTGCCGATGGGGGTGCGTACGGCTTCGACGATGACGGGTTCCGCGGCCATGAGCCAGTCCTCTCCTCGCGCATCTCGCCCGTCCCGGGGGCGATCCCGGCACCCCGCCATGCACGGACAGACAGAACTAGTACGCGTTCTAGTTCTGAGAGCAGTCTTATGAGTGCCCCCCGCCCACCGCAAGGGTCTTGCACCGACCGCGTGCACCGCGCGTGCGCAACCGATGGCGCCGAAGGCCTTGCCACTTGTAGAACCCGTTACTACCTTTCGGGCAGTTCCTGATGGGCCGTCAGACATTCGCCGCCGACACGTTTCACCCCGCGTCGTACGACACTGGAGTTGCCGATGCCCTGTCCCGCGCTGCCCGACGGGTTCGACGCCACCGACCCCGACCTTCTGCAGAGCCGCGTTCCGCACCCCGAGTTCGCCGAGCTGCGGCAGACCGCACCGGTGTGGTGGTGCCCCCAGCCGCGAGGCATCACGGGCTTTGACGACGAGGGCTACTGGGCCGTGACACGGCACGCCGACGTCAAGTACGTTTCCACGCACCCCGAGTTGTTCTCCTCCAGCACCAACACGGCCGTCATCCGCTTCAACGAGCACATCAACCGCGACCAGATAGACGTCCAGAAGCTGATCATGCTCAACATGGACCCGCCCGAGCACACCCGGGTCCGCCAGATCGTCCAGCGCGGCTTCACGCCCCGTGCCGTCCGTACCCTCTCCGACGCCCTGCGTGTGCGCGCCCGCGCCATCGCCGACGAGGCCAGGCAGTCCCTGGACTCCGACGGCTCCTTCGACTTCGTCACCCGCGTCGCCGTGGAGCTCCCCCTCCAGGCGATAGCCGAACTCATCGGCGTCCCGCAGGAGGACCGGGCCCGCATCTTCGACTGGTCGAACAAGATGATCGCGTACGACGACCCCGAGTACGCCATCACCGAAGAGGTCGGCGCCGAGGCCGCCATGGAACTCATCGGGTACGCGATGAACATGGCCGCCGACCGCAAGCAGTGCCCCGCCAAGGACATCGTGTCCCAGCTGGTCGCCGCCGAGGACCAGGGCAACCTGTCGACCGACGAGTTCGGCTTCTTCGTCCTCCTGCTCGCCGTCGCGGGCAACGAGACCACCCGCAACGCCATCAGCCACGGCATGCACGCCTTCCTCACCCACCCCGAGCAGTGGGAGCTCTACAAGCGGGAACGGCCCACGACCACCGCGGAGGAGATCGTCCGCTGGGCCACCCCCGTCACCGCCTTCCAGCGCACCGCCACCCAGGACACCGAGATCGGCGGCACACCCGTCAAGGCGGGCGACCGCGTCGGCCTCTTCTACTCCTCCGCCAACAACGACGCCGAGGTCTTCGACCGGCCCGAGCGGTTCGACATCACCCGCGACCCCAACCCGCACCTCGGCTTCGGCGGTGGCGGACCGCACTTCTGCCTCGGCAAGTCCCTCGCCATCCAGGAGATCGACCTGATCTTCAACGCCCTCGCGGACGCACTCCCCGACCTGCGCCTGGCCGGCGACCCGCGCCGCCTGCGGGCCGCGTGGCTCAACGGCATCAAGGAGCTCCCGGTGACGACTGGTTGACCGGCCGACCCGCACGCGGCCATCGCCCCACCCCTGCTCCACATGCTCCATGGCTGTCCCCCACCGCCCCGTTTCCGCATCCGTGCCCGGATCCCGTGTCCGGATCCCGTGTCCGGATCCCGTGCCCGGATCCCGTGTCCGGATCTTATGAGCCCCTGGGCCAACCCCGCTCGGCCTGTGGATAACCTCCCCGGCACTCCCCCGCACCCGCTCGACAGACGGGAGTCACCCCGCCCAGTTGCCCGTATCAAGCGCGACAAAGATCACAAGAGGGACATGCCGCACGGCCCTTGCCGGGCGCCGACAACACTGGTGAGACGGGGTTTCCGCAGGTCGCGCAACGAACCGCACACCGTACGTAATGCGACAAGTGCGCCTATCTTCGGAACACATGTCATCAGCCACTCTCGGTCCGGCCGCGACCGATTCCGCGAGCCCCTCCGAGGTCACCGTCACCGACCCCGCGATGGTCAAGCGCGCAGTGAAGGCCGCAGCACTCGGCAACGCCATGGAGTGGTTCGACTTCGGCGTCTACAGCTACATCGCCGTCACCCTCGGCAAGGTCTTCTTCCCGTCCGGCAGCGCCACGGCGCAACTCCTCTCCACGTTCGGCGCGTTCGCCGCTGCCTTCCTCGTCCGGCCCCTCGGCGGGCTCGTGTTCGGCCCGCTCGGCGACCGCATCGGCCGGCAGAAGGTGCTCGCCCTCACCATGATCATGATGGCGGCGGGCACGTTCGCGATCGGCCTGATCCCCTCGCACGCCTCGATCGGCCTCTGGGCCCCCGCGCTGCTGCTCCTGGCGCGACTGGTGCAGGGCTTCTCCACCGGCGGCGAGTACGCGGGCGCCTCCACCTTCATCGCCGAGTACGCCCCCGACAGGAAGCGTGGATTCCTCGGCAGCTGGCTGGAGTTCGGCACGCTCGCCGGCTACATCGGCGGCGCCGGTCTCGTGACCCTGATGACCGCGCTGCTGTCCACCGACGACCTGCTCTCCTGGGGCTGGCGCATCCCGTTCCTGATCGCCGGTCCGATGGGTCTCATCGGCCTGTATCTGCGGATGCGCCTTGAGGAGACGCCGGCGTTCGCCGCCGAGCTGGACAAGGCGGAGGAAGCGCGTCCGAAGGTGCGGCTGCGCGAGATGGTCGTCGGACAGTGGCGGGCGCTGCTGCTCTGCGTCGGTCTGGTCCTGGTCTTCAACGTCACGGACTACATGCTCCTTTCGTACATGCCGAGCTATCTGACGAGCGAGCTGAAGTACGACTCCGCGCACGGCCTGCTCGTCGTGCTCGGGGTGATGGCGCTGATGATGCTGGTCCAGCCGTTCGCGGGCCGGCTCACCGACCGCGTCGGCCGCCGCCCCGTCATCGCCTTCGGCTGCGCGGGCTTCCTGCTCCTGTCCCTTCCGGCGCTGCTGCTCATCCGCCAGGGCTCGCTGCTCGCGATCGCCCTCGGCATGGGCGCGCTCGGCCTGCTCCTGGTCTGCTTCACGGCCACGATGCCGTCGACGCTGCCCGCGCTGTTCCCGACCCGGGTGCGCTACGGGTCCCTGTCCATCGGGTTCAACATCTCCGTCTCGATCTTCGGCGGTACGACCCCGCTGGTCGTGACCGCGCTGATCGGCGCCACCGGCGACGTGATGATGCCCGCCTACTACATGATGGCCGCGGCCGTCGTCGGCGGTGTCGCCGTCTGGTTCATGACGGAGAGCGCCCGCCGCCCGCTGCCGGGCTCACCGCCCGCGGTGGAGACGGAGGCGGAGGCCCGGGAGCTCAGGGCGGCCGGGGCCCGGGGCTGACGTCGGTCAGCTCTCCGGGTCCGTCGGGACCTGTGCCTGCCAGGCGGTGAACAGCGGGACCGTGCCGCTGCCGTCGAGGACGACTATGCCGAAGGGCCGGTCGTACGCGATGAGTTCGGTGGGCTCGGACGGGCGGTGGGCACCGGCCCCGCGCATCGCGACGACCGTCGCCGCGGCCGCCTCCACGCCCTGCTCGGCGACCTTGACCACCGTCTCCTGCACGACCTGCGAGACGGCGATCTCCTCCGGCGAGAGCCCGGAGAAGTCGGCAGAGGCGAGGAACGCCTGCCGTATGCCCAGCTCCTCCAGGTGCCGCACAGCCTCGACAGTGGTGCGCAGCGACAGCTTCGGCAGGGCGACGCGGACCGCGCCCGCGTCGATCCGGCGGCGCTGCTCGGCGGGCGCCCAGGCCAGGGGCAGCACCTGGGCGGGCTCCGCTCCGGGCGCCCCGAGCACGAACCGCACCTTGGCGGCGGCCGACGGGACCGCTGCGGGACCGGCCGACTCGGGCGGTGCGCAGGCCAGCTCCACGACGCGCGCGTCACCACCCGTGGACGTCACGTCCCAGGCCTGGCCCGGCGGCACCGGGCCGTGCATCGTCGCGACCTCGTGCTGCCGCCCGGACGCGTCGGCGAACGGCTTCGGCCGGGTCGTCGGCGCTTCGAACGGAAGGGCCCAACGCGCCTTGAGCGCCAGGGCGTTGACGAGGACCAGCTGCATGGCCTCGGTGATCCGCACCGGGAGCCGGGGCACGAGCCCGCCGGTCGCACGGTCCACCCACGCGTCGATCTCGTCCGGGTCCATCGGTCCGAAGCCGATGTCGGGCAGCGCCTCGCGGTAGGCGCGGTAGACCGGAAGTCGGCTCCACACGCCCGTGGCCACCGCCAGGGCCTCCGTGCCGGCCAGGGCCCGGGCGCCCTCGGTCACCGCGGCGGACGCCTCCTCGCCGGCGGCCCCGAGCAGCACGCGCAATTCCTCCGCCGTGCGGCCCCGCGCGCCCGCGGCGACGGACGCGAGGGCCAGCCACAGGCCCGTGGGTGAACACGCGAAGTCCGCGTCGCCGCCGCCCAGGTGCGGCAGCCAGCGCTCGGCGAGGCGACGCACCTCTGCTGCCGGCAGCGCCTTCTCGATCTGCTCGGTCATGACTCATCCCCCGTTCGTCGTCGATGACTTGGTCGGTCTGGTCGAAGACTTGCCGCCAAGTATGCAGGGACCCACTGACAATCGGCCGGGCCGCAGGTCAGACGGGTCAGCAGGGGTTCAGGAGGCCGTGGGAGGAGGCGGGCGGTGGCGGGTGGTGGTGGGTGGTGGTGGGTGGTGGTGGTAGGTGGCAGTGGGTGGTGGTGGGCCGCCCGTCCGGACTGCCTCGGCGGAGTCAGGCCTCGTGGTGGAATCCCACGTTCACGCTCCGAGGCCCGGTCCGGTCCTCGATGATCACTTCGCCGGAGCCCCCCGCGGGCAGCGGCGCGCTTCCGCCGTACGGCAGGTCCTGGGTGACGCCGCCGCTCGCGAGGCGGACCCGCGAGGACGGGTCCGGGTGCGAGCCCTTCAGCCACGTCACGCTCCACGTCAGGTCCGCGGCGCAGCGGAACTCCAGGTGGGCGCGGGACACGAACAGCCAGTCCTCGGGCGGTACGAGACGGCAGACGGCACTGTCGCGGCCCACACGCAGTACGGCGCCCGGCGCGCTGTCCTCGTCGGCCATGAGCATGCCCGCCGTCGCGCCGGCGTCCGCCGCCGAGACCGAGGCCATGGTGAGTTCGAGCACGTACGACTCCTTCAAGTCGCGGTGTCCTCCCGGGAGTCGGGAGGCTCGACCGGATCGGGACGCGGTGGGGCGCGCCGCCGCATGATAGGTCGCGGCCAGACCCCGCGTACGTGACCCGGGACACACGAACGACCGGCCGCACGCGCGGAGACGACCGGCCGCACGCGCGGAAGCGGGCGGCGCGGTGCGTGTGGCGGCGGGCGGGCGCGTGCGGCAGGCGGGTGGACGGGGTGCGGGGGCGCGCGAGGCTCGTGCGAGAGGATGGGCCCATGAGCATCGTGAAGATCAACGCCCTGACCGTGCCGCAGGAGCAGCGCGAGGTCCTGGAGAAGCGCTTCGCCTCCCGCGCGGGCGCCGTGGAGAGCGCCGACGGCTTCGAGTGGTTCGAGCTCCTCAAGCCGCTGGAGGGCACCGACCAGTACCTGGTGTACACGCGCTGGCGCGACGAGGCCGCGTTCCAGGCCTGGATGGAGGGTCCGATGAAGGCCGCTCACCAGGGTGGCGGCGGAGAGGGCGGCGAACGCCCGAAGCCCGCGGCGACCGGTTCGACGGTGTGGACGTTCGAGGTCGTCCAGCAGGCCCCGCCGAAGCGGGCCTGAGCCGTCCGAGCCGCCCGTACCTCCTGAGCGCCCTCAGGACTCCGTTATCCCGTTATCCCGTAATCCCGTTGCACGCGCGCGTGCAACGGGCCGAGCATCGGGCCATGCCTTCCTGGACCGTCAGGCCCGAGCCGTACGACTCCGCCACCGCGGCCGCGCTCTGGCGCGCGTACTACACCGAGGTGAGCGACCGCTGGTACGTACGCGAGACCGGGCGCCGCACCCCGCCCGACGAGCTGGAGCGCGGTGTCACGGTGGAGACCGGCGCCGATCTCGCGCCGCCCGCCGGCACGCTCCTCGTCGGCCGGTACGGGGGGCTGCCGGGCGCGAGTGCGGGGCTGCGGCTCCTCGGCGCCGGGCGGGCGGAGCTGACCCGGGTGTACGTGGACGACGCGTTGCGCGCCACCGGCGGCGGCGCGGCCCTGATGGCGGCCGTCGAGCGCTCCGCGCGGGGTCTCGGGGCGCGTGAGCTGGTGCTCGACACCCGCCTCGACCTGGTGGAGGCCCGCGCCCTCTACACCCGGCACGGCTTCCGGGAGATCCCGGCGTACGCCACCGGCCCGTACAGCGAGATCTGGTACGGCAAACACCTCTGACAGGGCCGCGCCGCTGGCCGACCGAGCGCACGAACACCCGCAGTACGCGCGTGTGAAGACGGCCCCGCGTGAGCGAAAACCCGCACCACGCGCGTGTGCGGGCGGCCGCGCGCCGGCCGTTCTCATCGCCGCCCCGCCCGCTGTTTCTCGATCGCCGTCATCACCCCGTCGTGCGGGCGTTCGCTGTCGGAGCCGCACAGTTCCGTGTTCAGCTCCTCCACGAGCTGTGCCAGGTCCGTGGGGCGGTCCGGGCCCCACCAGTCGCCGAGGAGTTCGGCCAGGGACTCCTCGCGGGCCCTGGCGAGGCGGCCGGCGACCTCGCGCCCGGTGTCCGTGAGGACGAGGACCAGGCCTTCGCGCAGGGCCAGATGCCGCTCCTCCACCTGCCGGGCGGCGGCCTGGACCACGGGCAGGGGCACGGCGCTGTGCTCGGCGAGCCGGGCCGGTTCCACGACCCCGTACCGCTGGATGCGCAGCACCAGCCAGCTCGCGGCCGGGAGCAGGTCGTACCCCGCGCGTGCGGTGATTTTCTTGTAGATCTCCTTGCGGCCCTCGCGCGTGCCGAGAACCGACAGGGCGCGCATCACCTCGTCGTGCGAAGACCGCTCGACGGGGTTGCTGGCCAGGGTCTCGGTGATCTCCGGCGCGGTGACCGAGCCGCGCAGCCGGTCCTCCTTGAGCAGCCAGGACAGCGCGAACGCGACGAGGGCGACCGGCGCGGCGTACAGGAAGACATCGGTGATCGCCGAGGAATAGGCCTGCAGCGCCAACGGGCGGACTTCGGGCGGGAGTTGGGTCATGGCCCGCGGGTCGGCCTCCAGACCGGCGACCGTGCCGGGCGGCAGAGCCTGGCCGGTGAGGGCGGCGGTGAGCTTGTCGTCGAGGCGATTCGCGAAGATCGTGCCGAAGATCGCCACACCGAACGAGGCGCCGATGGAGCGGAAGAAGGTGGCGCCGGAGGTGGCGACGCCCAGGTCCTCGTACGAGACGGCGTTCTGCACGATCAGGACGAGGACCTGCATGACCAGGCCGAGGCCGAGTCCGAAGACGAAGAAGTAGCCGCTCATCTCCACAGTGGAGCTGGTCTCCCTGAGCTGGTGCAGGAGCAGCAGGCCGAGCGTGGTGACGGCGGTGCCGAGGACCGGGAAGACCTTCCAGCGGCCGGTGCGGCTGACGATCTGGCCGGAGACGGTGGACGAGAGCAGCAGGCCGAGCACCATGGGCAGCATGTGGACGCCCGACATGGTCGGCGACACACCGTGCACGACCTGCAGGAACGTCGGCAGGTAGGTCATCGCGCCGAACATCGCGAAGCCGACGACGAAGCTGATCACCGCGGACAGGGTGAACGTACGGATCCGGAACAGCTTCAGCGGAAGCACCGGCTCCGCAGCTCTGCGCTCCACCGCGACGAACGCCACGAGCAGTACTACGGCGAGCACCGCGAGGCCGATGATCTGCGCCGAGCTCCAGGCCCAGGTGGTGCCGCCGAGGGAGGCGACGAGCACCAGGCAGGTGGCGACGGAGGCGATCAGGACCGTGCCCAGGTAATCGATGACGTGCCGCTGCGAGCGGACCGGGATGTGCAGCGCGGCGGCGATGACGAGGAGCGCGACGACGCCGATGGGCAGATTGACGTAGAACACCCAGCGCCAGGAGAGGTGGTCGACGAAGAGCCCGCCGAGCAGCGGCCCGAGCACGCTCGTCGCGCCGAAGACGGCGCCGAACAGGCCCTGGTACTTGCCGCGTTCGCGGGGCGGCACGAGGTCGCCGACGATCGCCATCGACAGCACCATCAGGCCACCGCCACCGAGGCCCTGCAGCGCGCGGAAGCCGATGAGCTGCGGCATGTTCTGCGCCATCCCGCAGAGCGCGGAGCCGATCAGGAAGATCACGATGGCGGTCTGGAAGAGCTTCTTCCGGCCGAACTGGTCACCGAGCTTGCCCCAGAGCGGGGTGGCTGCGGTCGCGGCCAGCATGTACGCGGTGACCACCCAGGACAGGTGCTTCATACCGCCCAGTTCGCTGACGATCGTCGGCAGCGCCGTGGACACGATGGTCTGGTCGAGCGCGGCGAGCAGCATGCCGAGCAGCAGCGCTCCGATGGACACGAGCACGCTCCCGTGGCCGTGCTTGCCGGGTGTCGCCGGGAGCGCGCCGCCCCCCTGGTCCGTCGTCGTCATCGGCGCCTCCTCAGGCCGCTACGGCGCAGCCGCCGCCGGCGGGTCCCCCGTACGGGGCCCGCCGCACCTTCCATCGTGGTCGGTTCGGCCGGTTATGGCCTGTCGAGGGGGTGCGGCGGCCGCTGTGGCTGAGGAACGCCCTGGGCGGCGCGGCCGGGGCGCTGCATAATCGCCCCCGGACCGCCTTGGCGCAGGAGCGCCGGGGAACTGGGGAGGGGGACCCTACGGTGAGCGCACTCACCTGCCCGCAGTGCGGTACGCCCAGGACCGCGGGCGGCGGCCCGGCCTGCGGCTGCGGACGGCGCGCGGCGGACGCGCTCCGCGAGACCCGCACGGCGGAGGCGGCCGCCGCCGAGGACTTCGACCTGCTGCGGCTGCGGCCCTATGTGTCGTTAGCGGAACCGACGGGTCCAACGGCCGCTATGGAAGCGGAAGTTCCGGCCCACGTATCGCTACCGTCGGCCACGCCGCCTCCGCCGAAGGCACCGGGGCCACCGAAAATGCCCGAGACGACGGAGACGCCGAAGCCCCCGGAGTCCCCGAAGCCCCCGGAGTTCCCGGAGTTCCCGGACCACGCCCATGTGACCCGACCGGCGCGCCCGACCCGCCGCACCCGCGGCTCTCGTCCGAGCCGCACCACCCTCCTGACCACCGCGGCCGCAGCCCTGGCCGTGGTCGCCGTGACGGTCACGGCGAGCGGGCTGTTCTCCGCCGGGCCCGACCAGGAACACGCGCTCCCGGACCACCGCACGACGCCCCCGGCCCCGCCTCGTACGACGACGCAGGCCCCGGCCCGTACGCACACGCCGCCCGAGTCGCCGAAGGCCGCCGCCACCGCCTCGCGTTCCGGAGCGGAGCGGCCCTCCCGCTCCGGGCCCCCGACGCGTACCGCGCCTGCGGTGCTGCGGGCGGGCGACGAGGGCCCGGAGGTGCGGGAGCTGCAGGACCGGCTCAGGCAGCGGTACTTCTACGCGGGCCCGACGCACGGGAGTTACGACGTCCTGGTCGAGGACGCGGTCGCGCGCTACCAGTACGCGGAGGGGGTTGAGGGCGACCCGCAGGGCGTGTACGGCCCGGCTACGCGCAGGGCGCTGGAGGCCGAGACGACGGAACCGAGCGGGGCGGGCCAGTCCCGTTGACGGACGTCCGGACTGATGGACCTACGGGCTGACGGGCGTACGGACTGACGGGCGTACGGACTGACGGGCGTACGAACTGACGGACGTACGGACTGACGGACGTACGGAAAGCGCCACACGCGCGGGGTTCGGCCCGAGCCTTCACCAGGCATCACGCGCTGCACGTTCAGCTCGCGGAAACGCGCACATGTACGGGCGGATTCAGCCCTCGAAAACGCGCACCTGAAGCGTCCCCGACCCGTCCCCCGTCGCCTGGACGGTGATCTGGTTCAGGTCCATGACGTGGGCGTCGGGTGTGAACGCCGCCGCGCGGGGGCCCACGCCCACGACGCGCATGCCGGCCGCGCGCCCGGCGGTGATGCCGGCTTCGGAGTCCTCGAAGACGATGCAGTCGGCGGGGTCGACACCGAGTTCGGCGGCGCCCTTCAGGAAGCCCTCGGGATCCGGCTTGCTCGCGCCCACGGACTCGGCGGTCACCTGGACGAGGGGCAGGTCGAGCCCGGCAGCGCCCATGCGGGCCTTGGCGAGTTCGGTGTCGGCCGAGGTGACCAGGGCGTGCGGCAGGGAGGCGAGGGAGGACATGAAGGCGGCGGCCCCGCCGATCGGGACGACGCCTTCGACGTCGGCGGTCTCCTGGGCGAGCATCTCGCGGTTCTCCGCGTAGTTCTCGGCCATGGGGCGGCCGGGCAGCAGGACGGCCATGGAGGCGTAGCCCTGGCGGCCGTGGACGACCTTGATGACCTCGTCGAAGTCGAGGCCGTGCCGCTCGGACCAGCGGCGCCAGCAGCGCTCCACCACGGCGTCGGAGTTGACCAGCGTGCCGTCCATGTCGAGCAGGAGCGCGCGGGCGGTCAGAACGGTGGTGGGCGTGGCCGTCATCGGCAGGCTCCTGGGCGGGGCGGGGAAAGAATCAAAGGGCCCCGCCCGCCGGTCAGGGAGAACAGGCGGGAACCACTTTGTTCCTGCACGATACAAAACGAGACGGTCCCGCGCCACCGCCCTGCCCGATTCCGGCACCGCCCACCTCGCGAACGCACCGAAATCCACCGCAGCGCGGCACCGGGAACCACCGCACGCGCGGCGCCAGGGAACCGCCCCACGCGCGGTGCCGAAACCCACCCCACGCGCGGCGCCGAAACCCACCCCACGCGCGGCGCCGAAAACCACCCCACGCGCGGCGCCGCCCACACACCCCCACCAGCGGCCCAAAAGACCGTCACTCACCTCGCGGCGCCACGGCCTCGTACAGGCTGAATCCCGCGAGGGCGAGCATCACCATCGCGGCGACCTTGGTGACGAGCCGCAGTGGTACGCGCCGCATGAGCGCCTGACCCCCGACGATCCCGATCCCGGCGACCGTCCACAGCGCGAGCACCGCGCCCAGGCCGACCGAGAGCGGATCCTCGTACCGGGCCGCGAGGTTGGCCGTCATGATCTGCGTGAGATCGCCGAACTCGGCGACCAGGATCAGCATGAAGCCTGCGCCGGAGACCTTCCAGAAGCCCTGGTTCTCGGGCTGCCTGATGCGCTCCTCGTCCTCGTCCTTCTTCATCAGCAGGATCAGCGCGCCGCCGAGGAAGAGCACACCGGTGAGCGCCTGGAGGAGCCGGTGGGGCAGCAGCGTGAGGACGCTGCCCGCCGCGATGGCGAGCGCGACGTGCACCAGAAAGGCGGCGGCGACCCCGGCGAAGACGTACGAGGCACGGTAGCGCGTGCCGAGTACGAGTCCGGCGAGCGCCGTCTTGTCGGGGAGCTCGGCGAGGAAGACGACGCCGAAGACGAGCGCCGTGACGCTGAAGCTGATCAAGGTTCCTCAATCGGTCGGGCCGCCCGCCGAGACGTGGCCGCACGCGACGGCACCTCGGCACGACAGCGGTCCCTCCAGCCTACGGGACCCCCTCGTCAGTACCTCCTCAGCACCTCGTCGGCAGCCGTTACACCTGATATCCGCGTATTTATCCGGCCAAGCATCAACTCCCGTACCGCCACACCCTCGTGACGATCCGGCACGTTCCGACACGATCCGGCAGACCTCTTGATGTGCACGTGCCATTGACGCGACCCTGTCACTCGGCGCTCACCCCACGGAAACCCCGGAGCGCCAGCATGGCTTGGCCCGAATCGGCCAACACCCCCCACCTCAAGGGAGTTCGCATGTCAGGTGTCTACGCGCGTCGACGCACCGCCGCGCACCGCAGCCCCCTCCTCGGCCGCCGCCGGATCGCCCTCCTCGCCTCCGCCGCGGGTCTGGTCACGGCCACGGCGCTGCTGACCGGCACACCCGCACAGGCCGCCCCGCCCACCCCGGTCGACGCGGCCACCGCCCGTGCATACCTGGGCGAGCTGACCGAGCAGGCCGAGGGTTCCTCGGACGGCTACAGCCGCGACAAGTTCCCGCACTGGAGCACCCAGGAGGGCGCCTGCAACACCCGCGAGGTGGTCCTCAAGCGCGACGGCGAGGACGTCGAGCAGGACTCCAGCTGCGCGGCCACCTCCGGCAGCTGGTTCTCCGAGTACGACGGCGAGACCTGGACGGCGTCCGGCGACGTCGACATCGACCACGTCGTCCCGCTCTCCGAGGGCTGGAAGTCCGGCGCGTCCTCCTGGACCACGGCCGAGCGCGAGAGCTTCGCCAACGACCTGACCCGGCCGCAGCTGATAGCCGTCACCGACAACGTCAACCAGTCCAAGGGCGACCGGGACCCCGCGGAGTGGCTGCCGCCGGAGTCCTCGTACAACTGCATGTACGCGCGGATGTGGGTGGACGTGAAGCACCACTACGACATGACCGTCGACTCCGCCGAGAAGCAGGCCCTGGAGGGCATCCTCAACGGCTGCTGAACCAGGTCCTTTGAACCAGGTCCTGAAACCAGGTCCTGAACCAAGTCGTGGCCCGAATCATGAACCAAGTCCTGCATCGGTTCCTGATTCGGTTCCCGCAACGGTTGCTGACCTGCAACAGAGGGAACCTCCCCACTTCCCTCCGTCGTTCCGTACCGTACGGGGCGACGGAGGAGAGTGATCGCATGGCCGGGCTGCGTCTGGGGCCGCTGCTGCGCTACGTGGACGGGGAGACGGCGACCGTCTGGGTCGAGTCGGACCGGCCCTGCACGGCCGAGGTGCGCTGCGCCGACGGCGCGAAGGGCTCGACGCACACGTTCCGGATCGCCGGGCACCACTACGCGCTGATCCCGGTCGAGGGTCTTGCGCCGGGCACGGAGACGGCGTACGAGGTGCTGCTCGACGGCGACCGCGTGTGGCCGCTCGACGACTCGCCCTTCCCGCCGTCCACGATCCGCACGCCCGCGCGTCCGACGGAGGACCTGCGGGTCTCGTTCGGCTCCTGCCGCTGGGCGATCTCCCCGACCGGCGAGAAGGACCCGATGGGCCCGGACGCCCTGGACACCCTGGCCGTGCGGCTCGCCGCCGACCCGGAGGCGCGGCGGCCGGACGTCCTGGTGCTGCTCGGCGACCAGGTGTACGCGGACATGACGTCCCAGGCGACCCGACGCTGGCTCGCCGAGCGCCGCGACCTGAGCGAACCCCCGGGCAATCAGGTCGCCGACTACGAGGAGTACGCCCACCTCTACGACGAGTCCTGGCTCGACCCGGAGGTGCGCTGGCTGCTCTCCACGGTGCCCAGCTGCATGATCTTCGACGACCACGACGTGATCGACGACTGGAACACCAGTGCCGCCTGGGTCGCCGAGATGCGGGCGACGCCGTGGTGGAACGAACGCATCCGCAGTGGGCTGATGTCGTACTGGGTCTACCAGCACCTGGGCAATCTCCCGCCCTCCGAGCTCGACTCCGACCCGGTCTACGCGGCGGTCCGCGCGAGCGCCGACGGCACGGACGCGCTGCGCGCCTTCGCCGCACGCGCGGACGAGAATCCCGCGAGCACCCGCTGGAGCTACCGGCGCGACTTCGGCCGCGTACGCCTGCTGATGATCGACACCCGGGCGGCGCGGGTCCTGGACGAGTCGGGGCGGGCGATGCTCGACGCGGACGAGGCGCGCTGGCTGCGCGACCAGGCCCTGGACGCGCCCGGCTCCTACGACCACCTGCTGATCGGCACCTCGCTGCCCTGGCTGCTTCCGCACCTCGTGCACGACGTGGAGGGCTGGAACGCGGCCCTCGCGCGCGGTGAACGCGGCCCGCGCTGGGCGAGGTTCGCGGAGGACTTGCGCCGCCGCAGCGACTTGGAGCACTGGCCCGCGTTCCCGGAGTCGTTCGCCGCGCTGACCGAGCTGATCGCGGAGGCGGGCAGCGGGCCCGACGCCCCGGCCTCGGTCTGCGTCCTCTCCGGCGACGTGCACCACGCGTACGTGGCGGAGCCGAGCTGGCCGCGTGGCGAGGGGCCGCGGTCGGACGTGCGGGTGCTCCAGCTGACCTGTTCGCCGATGCACAACTCCATCCACGTGGCGATACGGCTCGGCTTCCGCTTCGGCTGGAGCCGGGCCGGGCGGGCCCTCGGCCGTCGCTTCGCCCGGCACGGCCGCACGGCCCGTACGAAGGTCGACTGGCGCAGGACGGACGGCCCGTGGTTCGGCAACCACCTCATGACGCTGACGCTGCGCGGACGTTCGGGGAAGCTGGCCCTGGACCGGGCACGCGCGGTGCGGGACGGGTCGGCGCGGCTGGAGCGGGTGCGGGACTCGGTCATCTCGGAGTGACAGGTTCCGCGTGCGGACGCCGTGGTCCCGGGCGCGACGCCGGTTCCGGGTGCGGAGCTCGCGGTTGCAGGTGCAGAGGCCGCGGTTCCGAGGGCGGAACCCGCAGTTCCGGGCGCGGAGCCCGCGGTTCCGGGCGCGGAGCCCGCAGTTCCGGGCGCGGAGCCCGCGGTTCCGGGCGCGGAGCCCGCGGTTCCGGGCGCGGAGCCCGCAGTTCCGGGCGCGGAGCCCGCGGTTCCGGGCGCGGAGCCCGCGGTTCCGCGTACGTCCGCGAACGGAGTCCACGAACGGAGTCCGCGTACAGCGTCCACGTACAGAGCGTGCCCAGGGCTGGCGTGATCCGGCCCACACCGGCGGGGGTTGGCTCGTCCAGGGGTTCGACAGAGCCTGATCCGGCGGCATGATGAGCCGGACGATCCGCTTCCAGCACACCGGTCACGCCGGTGGCAGCGGGCAGCGGTGGTCGCAGGAGCCTCATTTCGCCCATCCGCCCCGGGAGTTACACCTTTGTCCGCGACTGCACATCTCTCCGTCGCCGTCGTCGGCGCGGGGCCGCGTGGCACCAGCGTCCTGGAACGGCTGTGCGCGTCGGCCCCGGAACTCCTGCCTCCGGGCGCCCTGCTCACGGTGCACATGGTCGACCCGGCGCCGCCGGGCGCGGGCCAGGTGTGGCGGACCGGGCAGTCGGACGAGCTTCTGATGAACACCGTCGCCCCCCAGGTCACCCTGTTCACCGACCCGAGCGTGACCTGCGAAGGACCGATACGCCGGGGGCCGAGCCTGTACGAGTGGGCGTCCGCGCACCCCGAGGCGCTGGACGGCCCCCTGGGCCCGGACGCGTACCCGACCCGCGCGCAGTACGGCCGCTACCTGGAGTGGGTCTTCGCCGAGGTGCTGCGCCGGGCCCCGGAGCAGGTCCGAGTCAAGGTCCACCGGGCCCGCGCGATCCGCCTCACGGAAGAGCCCGCCCACCCCACGGAAGAGCCCGCCGACCTCACGAGGGAACCCGTCCCCCTCAAGAACGAGGCCCCCCACCCCACAGAAGAGCCCGCCGACCTCAAGCACGAGCCCGCCGACCTCACGGAAGAGCCCGTTCCCCTCACGGACCACGCCGGCCACCTGCCCCGTACGACCGCCACCGCCCACGTCCCCCGCCAGCGCCACGGCGACACCCCGCCGCCCCGCCCTCCCGGCCAGCGCCTCGTCCTCTCCGACGGCACCGAACTCACCGGCCTGGACGCCGTCGTCCTCGCCCAGGGGCACCTTCCGGCCACCGGCGGCGCGGCGCAGCGGCGGCTCGCGGACCATGCGCTCCGCCACGGCCTGCGGTACGTCCAGCCCGCCAACCCGGCCGACCTGGACCTGTCGTCCGTGGAGCCCGGGGCCCCGGTGCTGCTGCGCGGGCTCGGCCTCAACTTCTTCGACCACATGGCCCTGTTGACCTCGGGCCGCGGCGGCCGCTTCGTCGCCGGCCCGGACGGTCTCGGCTACCTGCCGTCGGGCCGGGAGCCCCAGCTGTACGCGGGCTCGCGGCGCGGAGTCCCGTACCAGGCGCGTGGCGACAACGAGAAGGGCGCGTACGGCAGGCACGAGCCGCTGGTGCTCACCGGCACCGTGATCGAGGGCTTCCGCAAGCGTGCCGCCGACGGCGATCCGCCGGACTTCCTCGCCGAGATCTGGCCCCTGGTCGCGAAGGAGGTCGAGACGGTCCACTACGAGGCCCGGCTGCGCGCCGAAGGCCGGTCCACGGAGGTGTTCCGGGAGCGCTTCCTCGGCTCGGCGCACGGCTCGGAGCAGGAGGCGGCCGTACTCGACGCCTTCGGCTTCGGGCCGGCCGGACGCTGGTCCTGGGAGCGCGTCGCCCGCCCGTACGACGGGGTGGAGTTCGCCGGTCCGGAGGAATTCCGCGGCCGGCTGCTCGGGCAGCTGCGCGCGGACGCCGCCGAGGCCGCGCTCGGCAATGTGTCAGGTCCGGTCAAGGCGGCGCTCGACGTGCTGCGGGACCTGCGCAACGAGCTGCGCCTGGTCGTGGACCACCGGGGCATCGGCGGCCGTTCGCGGCGCGAGCACCTGGACCGCTGGTACACGCCCCTGAACGCGTTCCTGTCCATCGGGCCGCCGCGCCGCCGCATCGAGGAGATGACGGCGCTCGTGGCGGCGGGGGTGCTCCACGTGGTCGGCCCGCGCATGGAGGTGCGCGCCGAGGCGGACGGGTTTGTGGCGCACTCCCCCGATGTGCCGGGTTCCACGGTGCGCGCGACCACGATGATCGAGGCGCGCCTTCCGGAAGCGGATCTTCGGCGTACGGGCGACGCACTGCTCGCGGAGCTGCTCGCCTCGGGTGGGTGCAGGCCCCATGTGGTCGACGACTATGAGACGGGTGGTCTCGATGTGACGCCGCGCCCCTACCGGGTCGTGGACCGCCTCGGCAGGCCGCACCCCGGGCGGTTCGCGGTGGGCGTCCCCACGGAGGGTGTGCACTGGGTGACGGCGGCGGGAGCGCGGCCGGGCGTCGACTCGGTGACGCTGTCGGACGCGGACGCGGTGGCGCGTGCGGCGCTGCGGACCGCCTCGGGAGCGGAAGCGGAACGCGGAGAACGGCCAGATGTTGAACTTGCAAGTATTGATTAGGTCTGCCTAACGTAGAGCCTCCGATCGGTTGCCGTCCCCGACCGAACGAAGGAGTCCCCCAATGAACGACCGCCTCGACAGGGCACAGCCATACGCCCTGGGGCTGTTCCGCATCGTGATCGGCCTGCTCTACACCTGCCACGGCGTCTCGAAGCTCTTCGGCGTCCTCGGCGGCCAGACGACGGACCCCGTCAGCTGGCCCGGCGGAATCTCGGCGCTGATCGAGGTCGTCTGCGGCACGCTGGTGATGATCGGCCTCGGCACCCGCGCGGCCGCGTTCCTCGCCTCCGGCGCGATGGCGTACGCGTACTTCACGGTGCACCAGCCGATGGGCCTGTGGCCACTGGAGAACACCGGTGAGAGCGCCGCCCTGTTCTGCTGGGCGTTCCTGCTGATCGTCTTCACCGGCTCCGGGGCCTTCGGCCTCGACCGGCTCATCGGCCGCGGTGCCGGCGCGGCCGACAAGTCCGCCAGGACCGAGGCCGACCTCACGCCCGTGTAGGCGCGAACGGCACGCTGAAGCACGCCAACCGGTCTCCTGCACCGCCCTGTTCGCGGTGCAGGACGACCGAGGCGGCCTCCCCGGGGCGGAAGTTCCAGCCGTGCCGGGCGGCCGCCGCCCCGTGCCCCCGGACGTCCGTGGTGAAGTCCAGCCACACCTCGTTGTACGGATTCACATACGCCGGGTCCGTGGACGGCTGCACCGGATCCTTGCGGTGCTGGTAGTGACCGCCCGCGTCCTCGGGCCGCGCGCCGCACGGCTTCTGGTGCACATGCACGCCGTACGCGCGGTTCGGTTTCAGGCCGTCGACCGTCAGCGTCACCGCGTTGCCCGGGTCCTCCGCGACCTGCACCACCTGGATGTGCGCCCCCGCGGGCACCAGTTCCATGTCGTACGTCTTCGCGTCCGACGGCACGAACGCGTTCGGCGGCGCGAAGTCCGCCTCCGCGCGCACCACCTCGACGTCGCCCGCGACCGGGCCGCCGCCCGTCATCAACACCGCCGCCGCAGTCGCCGCGGCGACCATCCCTGCCACCATCACCCTGCTCCTCTCGGTTCGCTACCTCTCGTTCGTACGGGAACGCGGCGCCGCGTGTCGCTCCGGAAGCGGCACGCGGGTGAACGCTCGCCGAGGCGTACGAGAAGTGCGCCCCGGGGGCGAGGAGCACCCGCCGGAATCCTCCCGAAGTGCCAGGCGTACGCTGTACAGCTGTCCGACGGGAAAGGGCCGTCCGACGGGACTCGCGGGAGCAATGGGTGCTGGAGAGTGTGGGGTCGCTGACCGGCAGCCCGTGGATCTACGCCGTCATCGCCGCCTCCATCGTTCTGGACGTCTTCCTGCCGCTGCTGCCCAGCGGGCTCCTGGTGGTCACGGCCGCCACCGCCGCGGCCGCCGGCTCCGGCGCCGCGGGCGCCGCCGCCGACCGGATGGCGCACCAGGTCCCGGACCTGCTGCTGCTCGGCACCTGCGCGGCGCTCGCCTCGGTCCTCGGCGACCTGGTCGCGTACCGCGTGGCCTGGCGCGGCGGCGCGCGCTTGGACCGCGTGATCGCCCGCTCCCGCCGCCTCAGCAGCGCACAGGAACGCCTCGGCGCCGCGCTCGCCAAGGGCGGTGGCGCGCTGGTCGTCGTCGCCCGCTTCGCGCCCGCGGGCCGTTCCGTGGTCTCGCTCGGCGCGGGCGCCGCACACCGCGCGATCGGCGAGTTCCTGCCCTGGTCCCTGACGGCCGGGGTGGCCTGGGCCGCGTACAGCGTCGGGCTCGGCTGGTTCGGCGGGCAGTGGCTCGGCGCGGGCTGGCTCGCCACGGGCGTCTCGCTGGCCGCACTCTTCGCGGCGGGCACGGGCGCGGCGTGCCTGGTGCGCCGTCCGCGCACGCACTGACCTGCTCCGGCCTCGCACGCACTGACGCGCTCCGGCCTCGCACGCACTGACCCGCACGGGACGGCTGATCCGATCCGCGCGGACGGGCTGCTCGGTTACGGGGCCTGTCTCTGGCCGCGTACAACCAGTCCGTCGAGGAGTTCCCGGGTCGCGAGGGCGACCGCGTCCACGGCCTGGTCGAACACCTCGCGGTTGTGGGCCGCGGGCGCGTGGAACCCGGACACCTTGCGGACGTACTGCAAGGCGGCGGCGCGCATGTCGTCCTCGGTGGCCTCCTCGGGCATGGCCGGCGGGCGGAGGGTCTTGATGCTTCGGCACATACGCACAGTCTGGTCCGCGGCGCCTCCCGGGACCAGTGCCCCGGCGAAAGTGAGGAACACACGTTCGGGTGGTCTTGCGGCGAGGAACCTCGCTTCCGAAATTCGAACAGGCGTAGCATTGCGGTCGTGGCTGAGACCTTTGAATTCCCCGAAGACCTCCTCGCAGGTCAGGAGGAGCTGCATCAGGTCCGGGCCGAGCTTCTGGCTCTGCTCAAGCGGCTCCCCTGGTCGGTCACGCCCCTCGACGGCTTCATTGACATAGCCGGCTGGCGCAAGGTGGAGCGTCCCGCCTCCCCGGGCTGGAGCGCCGACGAGCAGGCGGAGGTGGAGAAACTCCGGCAGCGGGAGCGGGAGTTGGCGGTGTTCGTCACCTGCCATCGGCACTGGGGCGCGTTCTCCGGCCCCGAGCTCGTCGACGGCCGGATGCGCCTCAAGCACATACGGGACGCGGCGGCCGGGGCGGGGGCAGGCGCGGGCGCGGGCGCCTGAGCGTTCAGCCCTCCGCGGGGCCTTCCGGACGGCGGTCCGGAAGCTGATCCAGCTGATCCAGCTGATCCAGCTGGACCGGCTGGACCGGCGCCTGCTCCGGCAGCCGCTCCATGGCGTCGAGGGCCTCGGTGATCCAGCCGATCCAGAACGTCTCCAGCTCGATGCCGCCGCGCAGCACCAGATGGCGCAGCCGGTCCTGCGCACCGTCCCGCCCGGCCGGGAAGTCCCGCTCCTCGATCTGCTCGTACTCCTTCAACTGTTCCTGATGCAGGGCGAGATGGCGGTGCAGCTCGGCCTCAAGCCCCTGCGGGCCGACCACGGCGGCGGCGCGCATCCGCAGCAGCAGCGCGGAGCGGATCGGCTTCGGGTCCTCCTCCCTGGCGACCCAGGCGGTGAGTTCCGCACGCCCCGCGGGCAGCACCTCGTACGCCTTGCGCTGCCCGCGGGTCGGCTGCGGTGACGGCAGGACACGGATCAGTCCGGCGTCCTCCAGCTTGCCGAGCTCGCGATAGATCTGCTGATGCGTGGCGGACCAGAAGTACCCGATGGACTTGTCGAAACGGCGAGTCAGTTCGAGGCCTGACGAGGGCTTCTCCAGAAGGGCGGTGAGGATGGCGTGCGGCAGGGACATGTCCGCATCCTATGGAGGGTCAGGGCGCTGATATCAGCCCGTCCGGCGTTCGCGGACGAGCCCGCAGGGCGATCGACGGCAACCGGGTCGACGGTGCGGGACCTCGTCCGGAAGTACCGCCGGCTACGCCTGCGCCGCCAGCTCCGTACCCTTCGGCTACACCCGCGCCGCCAGCTCCGTGCCCTGCTTGATCGCCCGCTTCGCGTCCAGCTCGGCGGCCACGTCGGCACCCCCGATGACGTGCACGGACTGGCCCGCGGCGCGCAGCGCGTCGTACAGCTCGCGGCGCGGCTCCTGGCCGGCGCAGAGGACCACGGTGTCCACGTCGAGCACCTGGGTGTCGCCGTCGACGGTGACGTGCAGGCCCGCGTCGTCGATCCGCTCGTAGGACACCCCGGCGACCATCGTCACGCCGCGGTGGCGCAGTTCGGTGCGGTGGATCCAGCCGGTGGTCTTGCCGAGCCCGGCGCCGACCTTGCTGGCCTTGCGCTGCAACAGGTGCACCTGGCGCGGCGGCTCGGACCGCTCGGGTGCGCGCAGCCCGCCGCGGTCGCGGTAGTCCATGTCGACGCCCCACTGCGCGAAGTACGTCGCCGGGTCCAGGCTCGCCTGCTCACCGCCGTCGGTCAGGAACTCGGCGACGTCGAAGCCGATGCCGCCCGCGCCGACGATCGCGACGCGCTCGCCCACCTTGGCCCCGTCCCGCAGCACGTCCAGATAGCTGAGCACGCGCGGGTGGTCGACGCCCGGGATCTCCGGGGTGCGCGGGCTGACGCCGGTGGCGATCACGATCTCGTCGTACGTGGTGCCATACGCGCCGGAGGTCAGCTCGTCGGCGGTGACGCGGGTGTTCAACCGGACGTCCACGCCCCGGAGTTCGAGCTGGGTGCGGAAGTAGCGGATCGTCTCGTCGAACTCCTCCTTGCCCGGGACCTTGCGGGCCAGGTTGAGCTGGCCGCCGATCCGGTCCGCGGCGTCGAAGAGGGTGACCTCGTGCCCGCGCTCGGCGGCCGACACGGCGAAGGCGAGCCCGGCGGGCCCGGCACCGACCACGCCGACGCGCTTGCGGCGCGGGATCTCGGTGATCGGTTCGAGGACCAGCTCGGTCTCGTGGCAGGCCCGCGGGTTCACCAGGCAGGAGGTGATCTGCAGGCTGAAAGTGTGGTCCAGGCAGGCCTGGTTGCAGCCGATGCAGGTGTTGATGGCCTCGGCGCGGTCCGCGCGCGCCTTCGCCACGAACTCCGGGTCGGCGAGGAACGGCCGGGCGAGCGAGACCAGGTCGGCGTGCCCGTCGGCCAGCAACTGCTCGGCCACCTCAGGGGTGTTGATGCGGTTGCTGGTGACCAGCGGCACCGACACCGCACCCATGACCTTCTTCGTCACCCAGGCGTACGCGCCGCGCGGCACGGACGTCGCGATGGTGGGGATGCGCGCCTCGTGCCAGCCGATGCCGGTGTTGATGATGGTGGCGCCCGCCGCCTCGATCTCCTTGGCGAGGGCGACGACCTCGTCGAAGGTCGAGCCGCCCGGCATCAGGTCGAGCATGGAGAGCCGGTAGATCAGGATGAAGTCCGGCCCGACCCGCTCCCTGGTCCGCCGCACGATCTCGACGGGGAACCGGATCCGGTTCTCGTACGAGCCGCCCCAGCGGTCGGTGCGGTGGTTGGTGGCGGCGACGATGAACTCGTTGAGGAGATAGCCCTCGGAGCCCATGATCTCGACACCGTCGTACCCGGCCTCCTTGGCGAGCCCGGCGGCCCGCACGAAGTCCTCGACGGTCTGCTCGACCTCGGTCTCCGTCAGCTCGTTCGGTACGAAGGGGCTGATCGGCGCCTGGAGCGGGCTGGGTGCGACCAGGTCCTCGTGGTAGGCGTACCGCCCGAAGTGCAGGATCTGCATGGCGATCCGGCCGCCCGCCGCGTGCACGGCCTCGGTGACGACGGCGTGCTGCGCGACCTCGTCGGCGGTGGTCAGCTTGGCCCCGCCCGCCCACGGCCGGCCCGCCTCGTTCGGGGCGATCCCGCCGGTCACGATGAGCCCGGCGCCGCCGCGCGCCCGCTCCGCGTAGAAGGCCGCCATCCGCTCGAAGCCGCGCTCGGCCTCTTCGAGCCCGACGTGCATCGAGCCCATGATCACGCGGTTGGGCAGGGTGGTGAACCCGAGGTCGAGGGGCCGCAGCAGGTGCGGGTACGGGCTCTGGCTCATCGGGGCCTCCTGATGGGGTGCGGTCGAGCTTGTTGTAACCCATCGGAAGACTGTTCTGCAACAAGTTGCATAAGACTGTGGCGCACCCGTCAGAGCCGCTCGGCCGGTGATGCGGGGTACGCACGAAGTCGCGCCACAGCCGCACGCTCGACCCGGTCACCCCGGGGAACAGATAGTTCCGGCGCTGCTCGATCCTGGCGATCTCGGCCAGCGCCCCGGGAGACACCCCCCGCGTTCTCCGACCGCGCCACCCGCCTCAGCGCTCCTGGCGTCCGAACCCCCTGCTCGACGCGGACCTTCCCCGGCCGCCTACGCGGCACGGCCCTTTCCGTCGGCCGCCTTGCGGCTCTCGGTCGTCATGAGGCGAGCCGGCCACGTCAACGGCCTTACGGGCACCGGGATTTCGGGCCCCGTGAGCGGTACGCCCGCGCGGATGCGCACAGCAGTAATGCGGCAGTAAGGCGGCAGTAATACGGCAGTAGGGCACCAGCAGGACAGAGCCGCGGGAGCAGTAAGGCCCTCCGGAGATCTCCGGAGGGCCTTGCCGAGTGACCGGGCTGGTCCGTCGTACGGACCCGGTGGGCGCGGACGGTTTCGAACCGCCGACATTCGCCTTGTAAGGGCGACGCTCTACCCCTGAGCTACGCGCCCTGGACACAAGTCGACAGCCTACCTTGCCGAACGCACTGCCCTGCAAACGCCCAGAGGCCCGACCTGCCCTGCACAGCAGGAACGGCAGTGTGCGGGTGAACTGAACGGCCCGTGTCATCGTCTTCATCGGGTGGGAGAATGGCTGCCCGGCCACCGCCGGGAACTGTCCCTGGCCGGCGGACGACAGCACGGGAGTGAGAAGTGACGGCGACACCACCGCAGCCGTACGCGCAGCAGGTCGCCCCTCGCCCCTCACGACGCCCGGGTCCACGCCGGGCCGGAGCGCTGCGGGACGTGGCCGGACTCGTCCTGCTGCCGTTGCCGTTGCTCGCGGCGTGCGCGGCCGTGCTGCCCGCCGCCTTCGCCGGGGGCGGGACGCGGCGCTGGTTCGGCGGGCGGGGCGAGAGCGCGCGGGCCGAGGCGCAGGCCGCCAAGGACGCGGCGGCGGAGGCGTTCTACGAACTCGACACCGCCCAGCGGGACCTGCGGATCTCGATCGAGACCATCACGGCCGTCGACAGCTCCCCCGCCGCCCGCCGGGTCGCCGCCGACTTCGACGCGCTCGGCCGCCGGATCGACGAGGTCAGCCACCGCTACATCACGGCGGTCGACGCCCACGACCTGGACCGGGACGACCTGGAGGCCTCGGCCGCGAGCCGGGCGAGGGCCGAACTGACCGGCGCCAGGGACGAGTTGGTGCGGGTGAAGCAGGAGCTCGACCGGTTCGGGCAGAGCCTCGGCGCGCTGCTCGACAAGGCGGAGACACAGCTGGCCCGGCTTGCCCCGGCGGTCGAGCGGGCCCGGCAGGCGCTGCTCGCGGCGAGCACCGCACTGGACGCGGTACGGGGCTCGGGGCTGCGCGCCGACGACCTGGCGGCGCGGCTCGCCGCGCTCGGCCCGGAGCTGACCAAGCTCAACCAGGGCGCGGGGCAGCACGGCGTGCCCGAGACGCTGCAGCGCGCCGACCGGGTACTGCGGGACGCGGAGGCCGTACGCGCGGAGGCGGATCGGCTGCCGGAGCGGGCCGCGGAGACGGACCGGCGCCTGGTGTCGCTGCGGACCCGCGCGCAGGCGCTGACCACGCGGTCGGCGCAGGTCGAGCCGGTCCTGAGCGAGCTGCGGCGGCGGTTCACGGCGGCCTGCTGGCAGGACCTGCAGTCGGTGCCGGAGCAGGCGGCGGACGCGGTCAAGCAGGCCGAGCTGAAGCTGGCCGAGGCCCGCAAGGCGCGCGACGAGCAGCGCTGGCCGGACGCCACGGCCCTGCTGAGCACGGTGCGGGCCCTGCTGAACTCCACCGACGAGGCGGTCTCGGCGGCGGGCGAGCGGCTGCGGCAGCTGAACGCCGTGGCGAAGGACCCGCAGCAGGAGATCGAGCGGACCCGTTTCGCGATCCGGGACGCGCAGCGCCTCGCGATGGCCGGCCGCAGCACCCCCGACCCGCGGCACGCCCGCCCGCTCGACGGCGCGGTCGCCCGCCTGGAGCGTGCCGTCGGCACCCTGGAGGAGGGCCGGCACCCGGACTACTGGCACTTCCTCACGGAGACGGAGGCGGTGCGGAGCACGGTGGCCGGGGTGGTCACGCAGATCCGGCAGGACCGGGGCGGCGCGGGGGCGTGACCCGGCGCCCGGTACGGCGTACTGCACCCGCGTACCCGGCGCGATGTGGCATGAGCGGCCGAGGAGGCGGATCCTGGTAGCACGCGGGTGCTGATCGGCGCCCGCGTGCCGCAGGTCTCCGGAACGGAGCGGAGCCTCCGTACGGAGTGATGTCCTCCGGGCACCCCAGGGAGGCGGACATGGCCACGCACGCAACGCTCCACCCCACCAGGCGGCGGATCACGCTGGACGAACACCTTCCCGTCGACCACCGGCTGAGCAAGGTCTACCGCGTCGGCGCGGGCCTTACCGGGCTCGTCCTGCTCGCGTTCGGCATCCTCGGCCTGATCGACCAGGTCGGCTTCTTCGACACCCGGGGCGACACGGTCGCGGGTCTGAACACCAACGGCGCGCTGAGCGTGCTGTCGATCTGCGTGGGGCTGCTGCTCTTCGTGGGCATGGTGATCGGCGGCAACTTCGCCTCGACGCTCAACATGATCGTGGGCGTCGCGTTCATCCTCAGCGGATTCGCGAACCTCGCGCTCCTCGACACGGACCTGAATTTCCTGGCGTTCCGGATCCAGAACGTCCTGTTCAGCTTCGTGGTGGGCGTTCTGCTGATGATGTTCGGCATGTACGGGCGGGTGGGCAGTGCGCTGCCGCACGACAACCCGTACTGGAAGGCCCGCCACCCCGGCCAGGCCGAACGCGAGGAGCGGGCCGTCACTCAAACGCAACTGGGCACGCGTACCGGAACCCGTGGCGAGGACACCAAGACCTGAGCAGCCCTCCCTCAGGCGCCCCCGAGCCCCGACGCCTCCGGGCCCGGCGCCGGGCATGCGGCGCCACCCCGGACTCCCCGCGGCCGCAGCCTCCGCGGGGAGTCCGGCGTGCCCGCACCGTCGCAGCGTGCCCGCACCCTCGGCGCACCCGGACCCGGACCCGCACCCGCACCCGCACCCGCACCCAAGGGCAAGAGGCGGCCCGCACCCAAGGGCAAGAAGCGGCCCGAGCCGGTACTCACCCGCTGTACGCGCCGTTAACCTGACCCCATGCCTCGCTATGAATTCCGCTGCCGGACCTGCGGCGACACCTTCGAGCTCAGTCGGCCCATGGCCGAGTCCTCCGACCCCGCCGCCTGCCCCGCCGGGCACGGCGACACCGTGAAGCTGCTGTCGACGGTGGCCGTCGGCGGAACGGCAGGCGCCGGGCCCGCGCCCGCGCCCGCCCCCGGAGGCGGCGGAGGCGGAGGCGGTTGCTGCGGCGGAGGCTGCTGCGGCTGACGCCTCAGGCCGCCCGCCGCCCGCCGCCAGGCGGCTGACTTCAGGTCCGCTTCAGGAAGTACTCCCTAGCCTGGCCGCATGATCGAGAGCACCGCACCGGGCTGGATCACCGGCCTCATGGACACCCTCGGGGCGCCCGGCGCCGGACTCGCCGTCGCCCTGGAGAACCTGTTCCCGCCGATCCCGAGCGAGGTGATCCTGCCCCTCGCGGGCTTCGCGTCGAGCACCGGGCAGATGAACCTCGTGGCCGCCCTGGTGTGGACGACCGCGGGTTCCGTGCTCGGGGCGCTCGCGCTGTACGGCGTCGGGGCGCTGCTCGGCCGGGACCGTACGCTCGCGATCGCCGCGCGGCTGCCGCTGGTCAAGGCGTCCGACATCGAGCGAACCGAGCGGTGGTTCGCGCGGCACGGCACGAAGGCCGTGTTCTTCGGCCGGATGATCCCGGTCTTCCGCAGCCTGATCTCCGTGCCCGCGGGCGTGGAGCGCATGCCGCTGCCCACGTTCCTGGGGCTCACCGCGCTCGGCAGCGCCATCTGGAACACCCTGTTCGTCCTCGCCGGCTATGCGCTCGGCGAGAACTGGGCGCAGGTCACGGCGTACGTCTCCACGTACTCGACGGTCGTCCTCGGTGCCGCCGCCGCGGCCGCGGTGGCCTTCCTCGCCGCCAGGGTCCTCAGGCGGACCGGCCCGGACCGGCGGCATAGAGGAACTCCCGCAGTATCCGCTCTCCCGCCTCGATCCCGCGCTGAGGCAGAACGGTGAGGTGCGGCGCGGCCAGGCCGGAGTCGGCCAGCTCGCCGTGGCCCGGGCGCCAGGCCCGGTCGGCGGCGAGCAGCAGGTCCGCGTCGAGGAGGGAGTCGCCCGCGGCGAGGGTGAGGTCGGCGCCGGTGCGGCGGGCGACCTCGCGCATGGCGGCGCTCTTGGTCAGCGGCTTCGGCACCGCGTAGATCTTCCGGCCCTGCAAGGAGACGGTCCAGCCGCGCTCCTCCGCCCAGGCGGACAGCTCCTTGACCCAGCCCTCGGGCAGCAGCGCCCGCTCGACCACCAGATACGCGAACAGGTCCTCGGCGACCCGCTCCTTGAGCAGCCACGACTCGTCGGCACTGGCCACGAGATGGGCGCGGACCTCCTCCAGCGAGGCGCACTCCTCGGCCAGGCGGGCGGCGACCTGCCGCTGCCAGTCCCGGTCGGATTCGCCGTCGACGAGCAGGTGGCCGCCGTTGGCGCAGATCGCGAACCGCGGGGTGCGGCCGGGCAGGTTGATGCGCTGGTACTGCGCGCGGGTGCGGGTCGTCGTCGGCACGAAGACGGTGCGCCGGGACAGCTCGGCGAGGAGTTCGGCGGCGTCCTCGGTCACGTACGACAGCGGCTTGCCCTCGTACAGCTCGACGCAGAGCAGCCGGGGGGCCTCCGCGTCCGGCATCGGGAGCTGGAGGGCGGCCGCGGAGTAGATCAGCGTGCGGTCGAGGTCGCTGGCGACGAGTGTGGTGCTCACTTGCCGGTCACCGCCTTGCCGTCGGCGCCGGTCGCGCCCCGGGTGTACTGGGGGTGGATCAACCCGACGCAGCTGTACGGGAGTCCGTCCACCTCCTCGACGTCCACGCCGCGCTGCTCGGCGAGCAGGCGCACATGGTCGAGGTCGGCGCCCGCGCCGCGCTGGGCGAGGATCTTCCACGGGACGCGGCGCAGCAGCACCCGGGTGGTCTCGCCGACGCCCGGCTTGACCAGGTTCACGTCGTTGATGCCGTACGCGGTGCTGATCCGCTCGACGGCGGCCCAGCCCTCCCAGGTCGGCGCGCGGTCCGCCGAAAGGACCTCCTTGACCTGGGCGTCCACGGCGTCGCCGACCTCGTCGAAGCGGGCGGCGACGGTGTCGAGGAAGTGGCCGGAGACGTCCGTTCCGGCGAGTTCGCGGTAGAACTTCGCGCCGTGGAAGTCGTCCGGGCCGACCAGGTCGGCGCGGAGCACGGTGCGCGATATCAGCCCGGAGACCGTGGAGTTGAGGCAGGCGGACGGGATCAGGAAGTCCTCGCGGGTGCCGTAGGTCCGTACGCAGGAGCCCGGGTCGGCGAGCACCGCGATCTCCGGGTCGAAGCCCTTGGCGCCGCCCGCGTCCTCGAAGTCCCGTACGGCCTGGGCGAGTTCGCGGGTGATGGCGCCCTTGCCGGTCCAGCCGTCGACGAAGACGACGTCGGCGGGGTCGTGGTGGGCGGCGAGCCAGCGCAGGGCGTTGGCGTCGATGCCGCGGCCGCGCACGATCGACACGGCGTAGTGCGGCAGGTCGAGGCCGTGCCGGTGCTGCGCCCAGCGGCGCATGAGCACACCGACCGGGGTTCCCGCGCGCGCGAGCGACACCAGAACGGGCCGCTCGGACCGCCCGGTCCCCTCGGACCGCTCGGCGAGGACGGTCTCGGTGACGACGCCGACGGCCTGCGCGATGCGCGCGGCGGACGTCTCCAGGGCCGCCTTGAACAGCTCCTGGTACTGCTCGCTCGGCTGGTACTCGACCGGGAGCGACTCGGCGTAGTGCGCGCCGCCGCTCTGGATCGCCTCCTCGCGCTCCTCGGTCGGCGCTTCGAGCTCGACCTCGGACAGGTCCTGGAGCAGCCAGCCGACCTCGTCCGGTGCGTACGAGGAGAAGGCGGGGCCGCGCAGGGGTTCGGGCAGCATGCTGGGGGTTTCCTGCCGTTCGGGGGCGCCCTCGACGGCTTGCGCGCCGGGGACGTGGGACGGGACGACCGCGAGCAGGACGTGCTCGGCGTGCCGGGCGAGCTGCGCAAGGAGGCCGTCGGGGGCGTGCAGTTCGGGGGTGTCGGCGACGGAGTCGACGACGGCGACGACGGTGTCGAAGCCGCCGCCCGCGACGTTGTACGCGTACCGGTCGCCGGGCCCGTCCGCCGGGTCGTCGTGGGCGGGGAAGACGAGGCGGCTGCGGATCGCGTAGCCGGGGTCGTCCACGGCGAGGACGGGCGAGCGGGTGGTGGTGGAGTAGCGGACCTCGGCCTCGACCTCGGCTTCCAGCCCGACGGCGAGCCGCAGCGGCGCGTACATCAGCTCCTCGAAGCCGAGGACGAGCACGCGGCGCGCGTCCGCGGGCAGCGCCGCGGCGATCTGCCCGACCAGGCCCGGCGCCGCCGCCTCCAGGCGGTCCCGGTGCGCGGCCGTGAAGCCGTGCCTTCCGCCGTCGGGCACCCCGGCGGGCCAGCCGAGGTCGACGCGGACGAGCCGGCGCGCGTCCCGCTGGACCGGAACGCTGACCGGACTCACCGGACTCACCGGGCTCACCGGGCTCACCGGGCCGGGAACACCGTCCGCGGCCCGCTCGTGCTCGGCGACCAGCTCCCGCCCCCGCTCAAGGACCCCCTCGGGCAGCCGCACCGTCCCGGAGGCCAGCGCAACGAGGTCCACGCGGGCGTCGATCTCGCGGGCGAACTCGGCGAGCCTGCCCCGGTCGGCGGTCGAGCGCATGTCGACCAGGGCGACGATGACGTACCGGCCGCGCGGGTAGCGCTCGTGCAGGTCGCGGATGGTGTTGAGGACGGTGTTGCCGGTGGAGAACTCGTCGTCCACCAGGACCAACGGGCCGTCCCCGGCGAGGAGTTCCGGGTCCTCGGGCAGCAGCAGGTGCGAGGTGGCGTGCGAGTGCGACTCCTCGAAGCCGCCGGCCCGCGCGACGCCGGGCACGGGGCGCCGGGTGGAGTGCAGATACGGGGCCAGGGCCAGGCCGTCGGCGACGGAGTGGCCGAGTCCGGTCGCTGTCTCCGCGTAGCCGAGGACGACGGAGCGCCGCGCCTCGTCGTCGCCGAGCAGCCGGCGGACCCGTACGCCGAGGTCGTACCCGGAGCGCCAGACAAGGCTCGGCGACTGCGGGACGTGCTTGCCGAGGACGTGGGAGACGAGCAGATGGGCCCGTTTCGGGTTGCGGCGCAGGGCGAGGCCGAGGAGTTCCCGCAGCCGCTCGTCGCCGTCCAGTTCGACCCCGAGCCGCTCGGCGACCCAATCACCCGACCACACCACGTTGTTCGTATCCCTCTGGTTGCTTGCGCGCTTGCTTGCGTACGTCACGTTCGTCCCTGCCGGGCACTCGTCCCTGCCGGGCACTCGTCCCTGTCCGCACTCGTCCCTGTCCGCACTCGTCTCAACTGCCTTCGGGCAGCCCCGCGGTGAGCAGTTCCACGAAGCTCACGTCCTCGTTCGCCACGCCGAAGGCCTTGGCGCGCTGCAGGGTCCGCTCGGCCCAGGCGCGGTGCGGCTTCACCTCGTTCATCTTGTTCGTGTAGGCGGAGCGCAGGACTCCGCCGCCGCCGCGCTCGGGCCGCAGGATGTCCTGGGCGTCGCTGAACTCCTCGTGGCTGACCACGGAGAGGGCGTGCACGGGCAGGACGTGCGAGGGGTGGATGCAGGTCTTGCCGAGCAGTCCGTTGGCCCGGTCGAGGGCGATCTCGCGGAGCAGCCCGTCGATGTCGTGCTCGATCAGGGTGGTACGCAGCTCCTCGGCGCGGCCGAGGAAGGGGCTGTTGCGCAGCTGCGGCTTGAACATCCGCTCCTGGGCGCGGAAGTACTCCCAGACGGGCCCGGTCACCGTGAACCCGGTGCCGTCGGCGCGGCCGAGGACGTTGACGACGTCGGCGATGACGGAGGCTACGAGGTGCACGTCGTACGCGGTCATGTCGGGCTGGCGGCGCAGTCCGTACGCGGAGCAGAAGTCGGTGACGCCGAGGCGCAGGGCGAGGACGCGGTCGCGGTACTTGTCGACGGTGCGGGCGATACCGGCGAGGGTGTCGGCGCGGGTCTCCAGGTGGAGCAGCTCGGGCGACTCCAGGACGGGCATGGCGAAGAGCCGCCGTCCGCTGGCGGCCTCGGCGGCGGTGAGCGCCTCCAGGAAGGGCACGCCGCGCTCCTCGGTGAACTTCGGCACGACGAAGCCGGAGAGGACGCGGGCGGCGGGGCCGAGGCGGCGGACCAGGTCGGATATCTGGGCGGCGTGCCGGACGCGGATGAAGAGCAGCGGCAGCTGTCCGTCGTCCTCCTGTTCCCGGGCCGCGAGCAGGGACAGTTGGGCGACGAGGTTCTCCTCGCCGGTGACGACGTCCGCGTCGTCGATGGAGTCCTCCAGGCACAGCACCATCGAGGCCACGCCGCGCTGCGTCTGCTTGACGACGTCGTCGGCGAGGCGGGGGCGGGTCGCCGGCGAGTACAGCGTGGCGCCGAGGGCGACCGACAGGAGCGACGCCGGAGAGTCCGCGGTGAACTCGCAGGGTTCCGTGTGGAACAAGCGGTTCCGGATCTCAGGCGCAATGTGCCCGAAATGACGCATGAGACTCCCTGTTGTAGATGTCGACTGACAGGATGTGGCCGGTAATAGTACGTAAACGAGCATGTCAGGGGTTCCCTGCTCGCATGAAATTCAGGTAACCCCCTCATGTCTCCCGCGAGCGGACCCGGCCCCGCCGACGCCCCGGCCACGCCCCCCGCGTTGTCCCGGCCTGGGCCGGGAAGGCAGGATGACGGCATGACGCACGCGATGTTGAAGGGGTCCAACGTCCCGCTCGAAGCCACGGCCGTACGGGCCGTGCTGCGCTGGACCCCCGGTCCGGCCGGGTCGGGAGCCCCGGACATCGACGTCTCGGCGCTGCTGCTCTCTGGCGAGGGCCGGGTCCGCTCCGACGAGGACTTCGTCTTCTACAACCAGCCCCGGCACCCCTCCGGCAAGGTCTGGTGCCTCGGCAAGACGCGCGTCGCCGACGGACTGAGCGATTCCGTCCAGGCCGACCTCGCCGGTCTGGAGGCGGAGGTCGACCGCATCCTGGTCGTGGCATCGGCGGACGGCGTCCCCTTCGAGCACGTACGCGGACTGCGCATCTCGGTGTACGACGCGACGGCCGCGGCGGAGGGCGACCCGTACGCGTACTTCGACGTGAAGCCCGAGACGGGCGCCGAGACCGCGCTGATCTGCGGCGAGCTGTACCGCCGCGGCGACACCTGGAAGTTCCGCGCGCTCGGCGAGGGCTACTCGAACGGTCTGGTCGGCCTGGCCACGGACTTCGGGATCTCCGTCGACGAGTCGGAGTCGGAGCCGGAGCCGGAGTCGGAGGCGCAGGCCCAGGCGGAGGCGCAGGCCCAGGAGGCGGGCCACGACCCCGAGGCCGCGACCCAGCACACCGCGCTGCCGCCGGCCGTCGCCGCCCCGCCCGCGCCGGCCCGGGCCCCCGCGCCGGGCTACGGCTACCCGCAGCCGCCCGCCCAGCCCCCGGCCGCGGCCCCGCCCGGGTACGGCTACCCGCAGCCCGTCTCGGCGCCGCCGGGCGGGTACGGCTACCCGCAGCCGGCCGCGGCGCCCATGGGACCCGACCCGCACTTCACGCTGCCGCCGCAGGGCCCGCAGTTCCTGGGCCGCTGACCCCGCGCCGCACACCGGTACCCCGCCCGGCGCCGGCCTGACTACCGCTCCGCCTTCGCCTTGTAGCCCCGGCCCCACTGCAGGCCCCAGCCGTACAGCCGGTCCAGCTCGGCCTGGAAGCCGTACACGAACTTCACCTCGCGGCGCACGATCAGCTCGTCCTTGACGTTCTCGACGGAGATCACCGCGCAGGAGCGCGCCTGCGGGGCCTGCTCGTCCAGCTCGATCTCGATCCGCGGGCCGTTGCTCGGGTAGAGCGTGAGCTTCGCGTGCGTACGGTCGAAGGCCGGGGTCTGGTCGTAGATGTAGACGAAGAACAGCAGACGCTTGATGGACTCGCGGTAGTCGAGGTTGACGTACAGCGTCTCGCCGGAGGCCGAGCCGAAGCGGTCGTCCCCGCTGAGCTTCACGTACGGCGGCGCGTTCAGGTCGCCGAAGAACTTCCCGAGGGGCTGTACGACACCCTTGGCGCCGTCGGTCATCTCGTAGAGGCAGCCCAGGTCCAGGTCCACATTGACCATGCCCTGGGTGTGGGCCTGGACCACATCGGGCTGGAACATCTTCAGCGGATGCCGCAGCAGCCCGCCGCCCCGCTTGGACCGGCCCTCGATGTCCGACGTACGCATCCGCCAGGACAGGTTGACGCGCAGGTTGCCGGTGGCCGCGCCCTGCTTGGTCAGGGACACCGACGGGCGGCGCTTGGTGAGCTCGATGGAGTTCGTCGCCGCGTTCCCCGATGAGAACTGGGCCTCACGGCCTCGCCACAGCCCTTCCCAGAAGGACATCCCGCCCCCAACTCGTGAAATGCACATCTACATGACAGCGGGGCGGTCCGAGGCACAGCACCTCGTGACCGCCCCGCTCAGAGCGTTCCCTCAACTACCTGCGGATCACACCCCGGACGAGACCTCGGTCTTCTCACCCGAGGCCGGGCCTTTTCCCCCTTCGGCCGCGGCCAGGCGCCGGTTGCGCTGCACCGAGGACCAGAACGACCAGGCGATCAGGACGACACCGATGCCGCCGGTGATGACCTCGGGGATCTCGTGCTGGATGGTGACGAGCAGGATCAGGGCGAGGGCGCCGATCGCGTAGTGCGCGCCGTGCTCCAGGTAGACGTAGTCGTCGAGGGTGCCCTCGCGGACCAGGTAGACCGTCAGCGAACGGACGTACATGGCGCCGATGCCGAGGCCGAGGGCCATCAGGACGATGTCGTTGGTGACCGCGAAGGCGCCGATGACGCCGTCGAAGGAGAAGGACGCGTCCAGGACCTCAAGGTAGAGGAACATGAAGAACGCGGCCTTGCCGGCGAGGACGACGGCCGACTTCGGCTTGCCCTCGCGCGCGGCGCGCTCCTCCTCCTCGTGCTCGCGCTCCTCCTCTTCCTCCAGCTTGTTCTCGAAGAAGCCGGAGAGACCGCCGACCACGAGGTACGTGATCAGACCGGCGACGCCGGAGAGCAGCACCGTCTGCGACTTGTCGACGTGGGCACCGCCGTGCTGGTGGGCCTGGGTCGCGAAGGTCATCGCGGTGATCATCAGAATGATGAGCGCGATGCAGACCGACAGCATGTCGACCTTGCCCAGCTTGGCGAGCGGGCGCTCCAGCCAGCCGAGCCACTTGATGTCGCGGTCCTCGAAGATGAAGTCCAGGAAGATCATCAGCAGGAACATGCCACCGAACGCGGCGATCGACGGGTGAGCGTCGGTCACCAGCTGCTGGTACATGTCCTTGTCCGTCATCGCCAGGTCGACGGCCTCGATGGGCCCGATCTTGGCGCTGACGGCGACGATGACGACGGGGAACACCAGCCGCATGCCGAAGACGGCGATCAGAATGCCGACCGTGAGGAAGATCTTCTGCCAGAAGGCGTTCATCTTCTTCAGGATTCCGGCGTTGACCACCGCGTTGTCGAAGGACAGCGAGATCTCAAGGATCGACAGGATCGCCACGATCCCGAACGCCTGCCACCCCCCGATGAACACCGCTGCGACCAGGCCGAGCGCGGTGACCGCGAACGACCAGCCGAAGGTTTTCAGTACCACTGGCTACCCAATCGTTGTGTACGGGGCGTCCCCGCGCCCGCGACGAGTACGGGGCTCCCCCGAGCCGTGCGCGGCTTTACGAAACATTGACCCCGAAGTCTAGAGCGATGCCGCGCAGCCCCGACGCGTACCCCTGCCCTACGGCGCGGAACTTCCATTCCTCGCCGTAGCGGTACACCTCGCCGAAGATCATCGCCGTCTCCGTGGAGGCGTCCTCGGAGAGGTCGTACCGCGCGAGTTCCTGGCCGTCGGCCTGGTTGACGACGCGGATGAACGCGTTGCTCACCTGCCCGAAGGTCTGGCCCCGATTATCCGCCTCGTGGATGGAGACGGGAAAGACGATCTTGTCCACCTCGGCCGGGACCTTGGAGAGGTCCACGAGCAGGGACTCGTCGTCGCCGTCGCCCTCGCCGGTGAGGTTGTCGCCGGTGTGCTCGACGGAGCCCTCGGGGCTCGTGAGCTGGTTGTAGAAGATGAACCACTCGTCGCCGAGCACGCGGCCGGACTTGCAGAGCAGCGCGCTCGCGTCCAGGTCGAAGGGGGCTCCGGTGGTGGAGCGCGCGTCCCAGCCGAGTCCGACCAGGACCTGCGTCAGGTTCGGTGCGGCTTTGGAGAGGGAGACATTGCCTCCCTTGGCGAGCGTGACGCCCATGTTCGTGGTCCTCCCCAAGGTGGTGATGCGGTTGTCCAGCGCGACCGGCGCCGCACTCAGAGTGCGGCGCCGGTCTGCTGGGTCATGCGTGGCCTTGCGTGGCTCAGACGTTCACGCCGAAGTCCTGCGCGATGCCGCGCAGGCCCGAGGCGTAACCCTGGCCGATGGCGCGGAACTTCCACTCCGCGCCGTGGCGGTACAGCTCGCCGAAGACCATCGCGGTCTCCGTCGAGGCGTCCTCGGAGAGGTCGTACCGCGCGATCTCGGCGCCGCCGGCCTGGTTCACGACGCGGATGAACGCGTTGCGGACCTGGCCGAAGGACTGCTGGCGGTTCTCGGCGTCGTAGATCGAGACCGGGAACACGATCTTGGAGACCTCGGCCGGGACACCGGCCAGGTTCACCTTGATCTGCTCGTCGTCGCCCTCGCCCTCACCGGTGATGTTGTCACCGGTGTGCTCGACCGAGCCGTCGGGGCTCTTGAGGTTGTTGAAGAAGACGAAGCTGGCGTCGCTGGCGACCTTGCCGTCCTCCTGCGTGAGGATGGCGCTGGCGTCCAGGTCGAAGTCCGTACCCGTGGTGGTACGGATGTCCCAGCCCAGGCCGATCGTGACATCCGTCAGGCCAGGGGCTTCCTTGGTCAGCGAGACGTTGCCGCCCTTGCTGAGGCTGACTCCCACGAGTCCTCCCAATTGGTGTCCAGGGGCAGCGCCCCCGTCGTGCGTTGGCATCGGATCAACGACTGGATCCTAGTGACCGGTTCCCGCATCAACAGGCTATTCGTCCCAGGACCACTGGTCGTCGGGCTGTTCAGAGGCTGCCGAGGGCCGTGACGTACTCATTCAGGTCACGGGCGTCGGGCAGCGCGTTGACGACGGTCCAGCGGACCACGCCCTCCTTGTCGATGATGAAGGTGCCGCGCACCGCGCAGCCCTTCTCCTCGTCGAAGACGCCGTACGCGCGCGAGGCCTCGCCGTGCGGCCAGAAGTCCGAGAGCAGCGGGTACTCCAGGCCCTCCTGCTCGGCGAAGACGCGCAGGCTGAACGGCGAGTCGTTGGAGACGGCGAGCAGCTGCACGTCGTCGTTGACGAACTTCGGCAGCTCGTCCCGCAGGGCGCACAGCTCGCCGGTGCAGACGCCCGTGAAGGCGAAGGGGTAGAAGAGCAGCACGACGTTCTTCTCGCCGCGGAAGTCCGAGAGCCGCACGGTCTCGCCGTGCTGGTTCTTGAGCTCAAAGTCCGGGGCCTTGGTGCCGGTCGCGAGGCCAGCGAGTGCCATGAGGACGCATCCCTCCGTAGAGCTGTTCAGGTGGTGCCACCCTACCGAGACACAAGCGAGCCCCCGCCGACCCAGGGTCGGCGGGGGCTCGAAGGCCGTGTGAAGGAGCTCAGCGCTTGCCGGACTTCGCCGCCTTCGGCGTGGCCAGGCGGCTGCCCGACCAGTCCTTGCCCACGCTGACGCTCTTGCTCGCGGTCAGGCCGGCCGTGGTGGCCGCGTCGCTGATCTCGCTCGGCTCGACATATCCGTCGCGGCCGGTCTTCGGGGTCAGCAGCAGGATCGGGCCGCCTTCCTCGATGTACGCGATGGCGTCCACGAGGGCGTCCGTCAGGTCCCCGTCGTCGTCGCGGAACCAGAGCACCACGGCGTCGGCCACATCGTCGTAGTCCTCGTCGACGAGCTCGCCGTCGTCGCCGATGGTCTGTTCAATGGCCTCGCGGAGCTCCATGTCGACGTCATCGTCGTAGCCGATCTCCTGGACCACCTGCCCGGACTGGAAGCCCAGCCTCTCGGCCAGGCTCGTCTCCGCGTGGTCCGCGGTCGCGCTCACGGATTGCCTCCTGATCATGTTTGGAAGTTGTTCTCGGCCGCACGTCTACGCGGGCCACTGGCCGTAGTCCACACGTGCGGGGCGGATCGCGCAAGTACCCGGCCGTCAAGACCGCCGAAACGGTGACGTTCCTGGCGGTGCCGTCGCGGTGCTATCTGCGCTTTGCCGGGTATCCGCTGTTCACCCCTGGCCATTCTGGCCTGTTTTGCCGGTCCTGTGGTAATCGCGGCCGAAGCGGGCCGCGACCTGGTTACCTAACGGTACAGATGACGTTTGCGCGACCGAGGTGGACCATGGGGGACGACAACCGAGGCGTACGACAGCTCCCTCAGCTCTCCCAGCTCCCCCAGCTCCTCCAGCTCCCCCAGCTTCCCAGCTCCTCCAGCTCCCCGACACCGAGCAAGACCGACAGCGAAGGAACAGCGTGGCTTCCGGATCCGATCGCAACCCGATCATCATTGGCGGCCTGCCCAGCCAGGTCCCGGACTTTGATCCCGAAGAGACTCAGGAGTGGCTCGACTCGCTGGACGCGGCGGTCGACGAGCGCGGCCGCGAGCGCGCCCGCTACCTGATGCTCCGGCTCATCGAGCGGGCCCGTGAGAAGCGCGTCGCCGTACCCGAGATGCGCAGCACGGACTACGTCAACACCATCGCCACCAAGGACGAGCCGTTCTTCCCCGGCAACGAGGAGATCGAGCGCAAGGTCCTGAACGCGACCCGGTGGAACGCGGCGGTCATGGTCTCGCGCGCACAGCGCCCCGGCATCGGCGTCGGCGGCCACATCGCGACGTTCGCGTCCTCCGCCTCGCTGTACGACGTGGGCTTCAACCACTTCTTCCGCGGCAAGGAAGAGGGCGACGGCGGCGACCAGATCTTCTTCCAGGGGCACGCCTCGCCGGGCATCTACGCCCGCGCGTACCTCCTGGACCGGCTCAGCGCGGACCAGCTGGACGGCTTCCGGCAGGAGAAGTCGAAGGCGCCGAACGGCCTCTCCTCGTACCCGCACCCGCGCCTGATGCCGGACTTCTGGGAGTTCCCGACCGTGTCGATGGGCCTCGGCCCGCTCGGCGCGATCTTCCAGGCGCGGATGAACCGGTACATGGAGGCGCGCGACATCGCCGACACCTCCAAGTCGCATGTGTGGGCGTTCCTCGGCGACGGCGAGATGGACGAGCCGGAGTCGCTGGGGCAGCTGTCCATCGCCGCGCGGGAGGGCCTGGACAACCTGACCTTCGTCGTCAACTGCAACCTGCAGCGGCTCGACGGTCCGGTGCGCGGCAACGGGAAGATCATCCAGGAGCTTGAGTCGCAGTTCCGGGGCGCCGGATGGAACGTCATCAAGCTGGTGTGGGACCGGAGTTGGGACCCGCTGCTCGCACAGGACCGGGACGGCATCCTGGTCAACAAGCTCAACACCACGCCCGACGGCCAGTTCCAGACGTACGCGACGGAGACCGGCGCGTACATCCGCGACCACTTCTTCGGCGGGGACCACCGGCTGCGGGCGATGGTCGAGAACATGACCGACGACCGGATCCTGCACCTGGGCCGCGGCGGTCACGACCACAAGAAGATCTTCGCGGCGTTCTCGGCGGCCAAGGCGCACAAGGGCCAGCCGACGGTGATCCTGGCGCAGACGGTCAAGGGCTGGACGCTCGGCCCCAACTTCGAGGGCCGCAACGCCACGCACCAGATGAAGAAGCTGACGGTCGACGACCTCAAGGGCTTCCGGGACCGGCTGCACCTGCCGATCACGGACAAGCAGCTGGAGGACGGCGTTCCGCCCTACTACCACCCGGGCCGGGACTCGGACGAGATCCAGTACATGCACGACCGGCGCCTCGGCCTCGGCGGGTACGTCCCGACCCGGGTCGTGCGCGCGAAGCCGCTGCAGCTGCCCGAGGACAAGGCGTATGCGGCCGCGAAGAAGGGTTCGGGGCAGCAGTCGATCGCCACGACCATGGCGTTCGTCCGCATCCTGAAGGACCTCATGCGGGACAAGGAGATCGGCAAGCGCTTCGTACTGATCGCGCCGGACGAGTACCGCACGTTCGGCATGGACGCCTTCTTCCCGAGTGCGAAGATCTACAACCCGCTCGGCCAGCAGTACGAGGCGGTCGACCGTGATCTGCTGCTCGCGTACAAGGAGTCGCCGACCGGCCAGATGCTGCACGACGGCATCTCGGAGGCGGGCTGCACGGCCTCGCTGATCGCCGCGGGCTCGGCCTACGCGACGCACGGCGAGCCGCTGATCCCGGTGTACGTCTTCTACTCGATGTTCGGCTTCCAGCGGACCGGCGACCAGTTCTGGCAGATGGCCGACCAGCTGGCCCGCGGCTTCGTCCTCGGCGCCACCGCAGGGCGTACGACGCTGACCGGCGAGGGCCTGCAGCACGCGGACGGGCACAGCCAGTTGCTGGCCTCGACCAACCCGGGCTGCATCGCGTACGACCCGGCGTTCGGGTACGAGATCGCGCACATCGTGAAGGACGGGCTGCGCCGGATGTACGGCCCTCAGGCCGAGGACGTCTTCTACTACCTGACGGTCTACAACGAGCCGATCCAGCACCCGGCCGAGCCGGAGGGCGTGGACGTCGAGGGCATCCTCAAGGGCATCCACCTGCTGAAGCGCGGTGAGTCCGGGGCGATCCCGGCGCAGATCATGGCGTCCGGTGTCGCGGTGCCGTGGGCGGTCGAGGCGCAGCGGATCCTCGCCGAGGAGTGGAACGTCAAGGCGGACGTCTGGTCGGCGACCTCCTGGAACGAGCTGCGGCGCGAGGCCGTCGACGTGGAGCGGCACAACCTGCTGCACCCGGAGGAGGACCAGCGCACGCCGTACGTGACGCAGAAGCTGGGCTCCGCCGAGGGGCCGTTCGTGGCGGTGTCGGACTGGATGCGTTCGGTGCCGGACCAGATCTCGCGCTGGGTGCCGGGGCGGTACACCTCCCTCGGCGCGGACGGCTTCGGCTTCGCGGACACGCGCGGCGCGGCCCGGCGGTTCTTCCACATCGACGCGCAGTCGATCGTCCTCGCGGTGCTCACCGAGCTCGCTCAGGACGGGAAGGTGGACCGCTCGGTCCTGAAGCAGGCGGTCGACCGCTACCAGCTGCTCGACGTGACGGCGGCGGAGCCGGGGGCTGCGGGGGGCGACGCATAGCGCCGGCCGCACCAACGGCAGGAAGGGCGGCGGGACTTGACGGTCCCGCCGCCCTTTCTGTTCCTCAGCGCTCCCAGATCTTGAACGCCCGTACGCGGTAGGGCGATCGCGGCGCGTACGTGCCGTCGCCGGGGTAGGTCTGGAACTCGCCGGTCTCCGCGCAGTGGGCGGACTGGTAGACCGTCACCGGGCGGCCGGTGCGGTTGGCGTGGGACTGGGCCGAGGCGCCCTCGGGGAGGGCGACGCAGCTCTCGATGTCGGTGCCGGACAGCTCGTGGACGTACCGCTTGCCCTTGAACTCGGCGTCCTGCCACAGACAGAGCTCGCCGGGCCCGCAGTCGGCGAGCGGGGTCGCATCGGCCGCGGGCGCGGCGAGCAGGGTGAGGGCGAGCAGTGAGGTGGTCAAGGTGGGCAGGGTGCTGCGCATGCTGGTGAACCCCCGTGTCGTACGTATCTTCCGACCGCACTCTCGCCCGTAACCGCCGTATTCCGTAAGGGGGTTCGGGTCCGGATCACCCTGATGGGGGAAAGTCCCGCCGAAGGGCTCTTCGGCGGGACTTTCGGATGCGTGGGGCGCGTACGAGGGGCGCACCGCCCCACCTCGCGCGCGGGTTCAGATGTGGACGGCTCCGCCGCCCGCCTCCGCGTTGGCGCCGCGCTTGGTGAACACGGCCACCACGGCGGCGACGGATGCGACGATTCCGGCCGTGACGAAGGCGAGGTGCATGCCGGACATGAAGGTGTCCTGCACGACGCCGCCGATCTGCTCGATGACCGGCTGCGGGGTGTGCGCCTTCTCCAGGGCCTCGGTGGGCAGGTGGCCGACCTCGGCCGCCGCGTCCAGGCCGGGCGCGGGCTCGCCGGGCAGCCCGGCCTCCGTCCACTTCTCGGGCAGTACGGAGGCGGTCTTGCTGGACATGACGGCACCCAGGACGGCCGTGCCGAGCGCGCCGCCGACCTGCATGCCGGCCTGCTGCAGACCGCCCGCCACGCCGGACAGCTCCAGCGGGGCGTTGCCGACGATGACCTCGGTGGCGCCGACCATCACCGGGGCGAGGCCGAGGCCGAGGAGGGCGAACCACAGCGACATCGTCCAGGTGCCGGTCCCGGTGGTGAGCGTGGTCATGCCGAACATCGCGGCCGCCGTGAGCACCATGCCGCCGACCAGCGGCACGCGCGGGCCGAACTTGGTGATGAGGGCGCCCGCGATCGGCGAGGACACGATCATCATGGCCGTCAGCGGCAGCAGGTGCAGGCCGCTCTCGACCGGGGTCATGCGGTGCACGCCCTGGAGGTAGAACGTCACGAAGAACAGGCCGCCCATGAAGGCGAAGGCCATAAGGACCATGAGGACGGTGCCCGCGGAGAGCGGTATGGAGCGGAACATCCCGAGCGGGACCAGCGGCTCCTTGACCTTGGTCTCCCAGACGGCGAAGACCACGAAGCAGAGCACGGCCGCGCCCAGGAAGATCCAGGTCTTGGTGCCGCCCCAGCCCCAGGACTCACCGGCCTTGATGATGGCCCAGATCAGGAAGAACATCGCGCCGGAGAGCAGCACGATGCCCGGAATGTCGAAGGAGCGCGGGGCGTTCGCGGCGCGGTGGTCCTTGAGGATCCACAGGCCGAAGACAAGCGCGATCACGCCGACCGGCACGTTGATGAAGAACACCGACTGCCAGCTGACGTGCTCGACGAGGACACCGCCGAGGATCGGGCCGCCCGCCGTGGAGGCGCCGATGACCATGCCCCAGATGCCGATGGCCATGTTGAGCTTCTCGGCCGGGAAGGTGGCGCGCAGCAGGCCGAGCGCCGCCGGCATGAGGAGGGCGCCGAAGAGGCCCTGCAGGACGCGGAAGACGACGACGAACGTGACGCTCTCGGACAGCCCGATCGCCCCGGAGGCGGCGGCGAAGCCGACGACGCCGATGAGGAAGGTCTGCCGGTGGCCGAAGCGGTCGCCGAGCTTGCCGGCCGTGATCAGGGCGACGGCAAGCGCCAGGAGGTAGCCGTTGGTGATCCACTGGACGTCCGCGAGGGAGGCGTTCAGGTCCTTCTGGATGGCCGGGTTGGCAATGGCCACGATGGTGCCGTCGAGGGCCACCATCATCACGCCGATCGCGACGGCGAACAGCGTCAGCCAGGGGTGGCCGCGCAGGCCCTTCGCCGTGGCCGGGGCGGGAGCGCCCCCCGGCTGCTCCGGCGCCTTGTCCGCCTTGTCGACGGTGGTCTGACTAGTCATGCGTTCGAGGCTAATGACAGCCGCTGACAGTTGACAAACCGATTCACAAGTCGGTAACTGTCACGTTGCTCACAGGTAGGGTGAGCTGCAGAAACAGGCTGAACGAACCGGTGGGAACCGGTGGAAAGAGGATCCGGAGTGACCCCGCCCCCGCCCGAGTCGAAGCCCGCATCGAGCCCCGCCCCGGCCCCGCCCGCGGGCCTGCGCGAGCGCAAGAAGCGCCGCACGCGCGACGCCCTGCTGCGCGCCGCCCTCGAACTCTTCACGTCCCAGGGGTACGAGCAGACCACCGTCGACGAGATCGTGGACGCCGTCGACGTCTCGCAGCGCACCTTCTTCCGGTACTTCGCCAACAAGGAAGAGGCGGTTTTCGCCGTACAGGAGATGGTGGAGCGGCAGTTCGTGGAGCAGCTGCGCGCCCGGCCGCCGCACGAGCCGCCGCTCCAGGCGCTGCGCGCGGCCGTTCTGGACGCGTGGAACACCATCGGCGACAGCATCGAGCAGGTCGTCCCGGTCGAACTCCACATGCGCACCTTTCAGTTGATCGAGTCGACGCCCGCACTGCTCGCCGTACAGATGCGCCGCTCCATCGAGACCGAGGAGGAGGTCGCCCGGATCATCGCCGCGCGTGAGGGCCTCGACGTGGACGCCGACCCGCGCCCGCGCGTGGCCGTGGCGGCGTTCAGCGGGGTGATGCGGATGACCGGGCGGCTGTGGGGTGCGGGCGAGGACCTCAGCGTCGAGTCGATGCGCGTGGTCACGGCCGCCCAGCTCGACGAGCTGGTGCCGGCGCTCGCGGGCGACTGGCGCGCGGGCTGAGCGCACTCGCGCGCGGGGAATCCGAACCCGCGTGCGATCCGCACTCGCGCGCGAGGATCCGCACCCGCGCGCGGGATCCGACGGAGCGTACGAACGCATCGGCACAGGGTGAACTGCCGTGCCCCGCAAGCGCCTACGGAGCGTAGTCGCCCCGTATCCCATGCGCCCCGTTTGACATGAATCACCACCCGCGAAGCGTGATCTGCCCCACCCTCTTCCCGGTCCGAGCAGCAGGTCTCCTAGGGTGTTCCGCAGTGACTTCCTTCGACTCGTCCCCCACTTTGAACGTCTGGCGCGCGCTCCTCGCTCTCGCGGTCGTCTTCGTCATGCTGGCGACCACCGGCTGGAGCGCCGTGCGTCACGACAAGGGCGCGTCGACCCCGCTCGAACGGGCCCTCTCCGCCTGGAAGCACGGCGGCATCGACGGCCACCGGCTGCCCGACCCGCACGCCCCCGCCGCCCGGATCGCGCACTTCTTCGACACCCTCACCGGGTCCCAGAAGCTCCGCCTCGCCCGCAGCCACCCGCTCGCCGTCGGCAACCTGGCCGGCGCGCCGGTCACCCTCCGGTACCAGGCCAACCGCATCGCCCTCGACCGGGCGCGCGGGGTCGAGCGGCAGCGCATGCACGACAAACGCCTGTCCGAACAGGGCCGGCACCAGGCGGGCCGCCGGATGAACCGCTTCGAGTCGCTGATGCGGCCCGAGCGGCAGATCCTCGCCTTCGACCCGATGGGCCCCGGACGCGTCGCGGAGGTCCTCGGCGACCTGAACCGCGCCGAGCGGGTGTCGGTCGTGGTGCCCGGCGTCGACACCAACCTGCTCACGTTCCAGAAGACGCACGGCCGCTACACGGCGCCGCGCGGCATGGCGGGCGCGCTCTACCGCGAGCAGCAGAAGCGCAGCCCGAAGACCCGCAGCGCCGTCATCGCCTGGGCCGACTACACGGCGCCCGCCGGCCTCGGCATGGACGCGGCCACCGCGAAGCGCGCCGAGGACGGCTCGGTCCGGCTGAACTCCCTGGTCCGTACGCTGCCCGGCGCCTCGGAGGTCGCCCTGTACTGCCACAGCTACGGCTCGGTGGTGTGCGGGGTCGCGGCCCGGAAACTGCCCCCGCGCGTGACCGACATAGCGGTCGCCGGCAGCCCCGGAATGCGCGCCGAGAACGTCGGCGGGCTGCACACCGACGCCCGCGTGTGGGCGATGCGGGACTCCGACGACTGGATCCAGGACGTCCCGCACATGGAGCTCGGCGGCCTCGGCCACGGCGCCGACCCGGTCTCCAAGGCCTTCGGCGCGCGGGTCGTCTCCGCACAGGGCGCCGTCGGCCATACGGGCTACTTTCAGCCGGGCACGGAGAGCCTGCGCAACTTCGCCCGGATCGGCGTCGGCCAGTACGACGCGGTGAGCTGTGCGGGCGGCGGCGAGGCGTGCCGGGACATGTCCTCCGGTTCCGCTTCGGCCTGACGCGCGTAGAGATCAGTTCACCTGGCGGTGAGCGGGAGGGCGGCGCGGGCGCGGCGCGGGGCCGTGCGGGGCGGCTCGTTCGGCCCGCGGCCCCCGGGAGACGGGTGGGCTTCGGCCCGCTCGGCGCATACGATGAGCCGCATGGGTGACGTACTGGCCGGATTTCATGCCGCCTGGGAGTTCGACTCGGACTCCGTGCTCATCCGCTTCGAACGGGGGATCAGAACACCGAAGCTGTTCCAGGCGCTCGGTGAACGACGCATTCCCCACGAGGCGTTGGCGGCGGTGACCCTGACCCCGGGCAAGCGCGGGACGGTGGTGCTGCACGCCGTCCCGAGACCCGGCGCGGATCCGCTGATGGCGGCCGCCGCCGGGCAGTTGAAGGACAGCAGCGACCCCTATCGGCTGGTGCTGCCCGCCGAGCGCGAGACCCTCGCCGAGTACTACGCGGACGAGCTGCGCCCGCTCCTCGGCCCCGCGTCCGACGCGGAGGATTTCCTGGTGGCGGCGCCGGAGGGCCCGCTGCACTTCAAGGCGTACGACGGCAAGGCGTCCTTCGACGGCAGGACGGTGTCGTACCGCTGGTTCTGGACGGGCGCCTCGTCGGCGAAGTGGAAGGCGGGCGACCAGCGGTTCGCGGTGGGCGACCTCGCGGACGTCGAGTGGCGCTCGCCCGAGGTGTTCGACGGCCATCTGCGGCTGCTGCGCCACGCCCCGGCGGCCGCGCAGCCCGCGCAGGCGGACCAGGATCCGGCGGCGGTGGTGTTCGGCCTCGGGTACGGGCCGGTGCACGAGTCGTTGCCGTTCGCGGCGGCGGTCCTCGCGGCGGTGCGCACGAGTGTCCCCTCGTCGGACCGGGCCCGGCGCCGTCCGGCCCGGCGCGACCCGGCCGATATCGCCGACCGCATCCGGCACCTCGGTGAGCTGCATCAGGCGGGGCTGCTCACGGACACCGAATTCACGTCCAAGAAGGCGGAGTTGCTGGCGGAGCTGTGAGGTCCGGTGCGGCGCGTGCGGCCTGCGGGCGGTGGCCGTCATACTCCAGTAGCACCCCGGCCTGACGACTCAGGTATGACGGCACGACCGCCCCCGCCTGCCTACGCTGAAGCCGTCATGGAAACCTCACCCAACAAGCCGCGGGACACCCCGCGCGACAGCTTGCGCGACGGCCTGCGCGACGGGCTGCGGGAGCTCGGGGCCGCGCTCGTCACGCCCGCCGCGTCCGGCGACGCCCCGCTGTCCGGGGCGGGCAAGGCGTGGGTGCGGTACCTGCCGTACGTCGTCGTCCTCGGCTTCGTCGCCTCGCTGCTGCCCGTCACCATCACCGTGCTCGCGGGCGACTACCGGCTCGGCGGCGCCCTCGCCGGCGCCCTCGCCACCGCCCAGACCGCGCCGCTGCTGCTCGCCGTGACCAGACCGCTGCCCGCCTGGTGGATCGTGGGCGTCGCGGACGTGCTCGGCGGGCTCGCGCTGCTCGGCGCGGACGGCACCCCGGGCCGGTCCTGGCCGTGGACGCCCATGGTGGTCGTCGGCTATCTCCTCCTGATGGTGCTGCTCGGGCTGCGCGAGTCCCGGCGCACGCTGCTCGCCGTCTGGCTGGCCACCGGTCTCGCCGGGTTCCTGTTCGAGCTGGTCTCGCAGGACAGGAGCGACGGCGTGCACGTCCTGCTCTTCGTGCTCAGCGGCCTCGTCCTGGTCGTCACGTACGCGCTGCGCGCCCGCGGGGAGGCGCAGCGGCGGCTCGTCGTGCAGGAGACGATCAGCGAGGCCGAGCGGTCGCAGCGCACCCTCCTTGAGGAACGGGCCCGTATCGCGCGGGAGTTGCACGATGTGGTCGCCCACCACATGTCGGTCATCACGGTCCAGGCGGACTCCGCGCCGTACCGCATCCAGGGCCTGCCGGCCGAGGCGCAGGAGGAGTTCGCCACGATCGCGGGCAGCGCGCGGGAGTCGCTGGCCGAGATGCGGCGGCTGCTCGCCGTGCTGCGCAGCGAGGACGCGCGGGGCGAGCTCGCCCCGCAGCCCGGCCTCGACCGGCTGCAGCAGCTGGTCGAGGCGACCGTACGGGCCGGTGTCAACGCCGAGTTGACGTACCCGCCCGACGCGGGCGAGGTGCCGCAGGCCGTCCAGCTGTCCGCGTACCGCATCGTGCAGGAGGCCCTGGCCAACGTCGTCCGGCACGCGCCGAGCAGCCCGCGTACGGAGGTGTCGGTCCGGGTGGACGGCGGTGACCTGCACGTCCTGGTCGTCAACGGCCCCCCGGCCGAGCGCACGGCGCCCCTGGAGCACCGGGAGACCGGACACGGCCTGGTCGGCATGCGCGAGCGCGTACGGTTGACCGGCGGCTCGCTCGACGCAGGGCCGCTGCCCGACGGCGGATTCCGCGTCGCGGCCCGGCTTCCGCTGCGTACGAAAGGACCGGACAGCCCGTGACGATCCGTGTGCTCATCGTCGACGACCAGGCCATGGTGCGGGCGGGCTTCGCCGCGCTGCTCGCCGCGCAGAGCGACATCGACGTGGTGGGCGAGGCGCCGGACGGCCGCCAGGGCGTCGAGGCCGGCCGCTCCACGCACCCCGACGTGGTCCTGATGGACGTGCGGATGCCGGAGATGGACGGCCTCGCCGCGACCCGCGCGCTGCTCGATCCCCCGCCGGGCGTGGTGCACCGGCCGAAGGTCCTGATGCTGACCACCTTCGACGTGGACGACTACGTGTACGAGGCGCTGCGCGCCGGCGCCTCCGGGTTTCTGCTCAAGGACGCGCCGCCCGCCGACCTGATCGCCGCGGTCCGCGTGGTCGCCGCCGGGGACGCGCTGCTCGCGCCGTCCGTGACCCGGCGCCTGATCGCGGACTTCGCCCGGCAGCGGCCGGTCCGCACCAACGGCCCCTCGCTGCGGCTCAACGGCCTGACCCCGCGCGAGACCGAGGTCCTTGAGCTGATCGCCCGCGGACTGTCCAACCAGGAGATCGCGGCGCGGCTCGTCCTCGCCGAGCAGACCGTGAAGACCCACATCGGCCGCGTCCTCGCCAAGCTCGACCTGCGCGACCGCGCCCAGGCCGTGATCTTCGCGTACGAGTCGGGGCTCGTGGCGCCCGGCGAAGCGGGCTGAGCCCCCCTCCCCCTCGCGGTGTGCACCCCCTACTGAGGTAGCACGCCCCAAGACCCCAGTAGCACCCGGGAGTTGGCTCCCCGGTGTGACGTGCCGTGCGCGGCCGTCTTCCTACCTTCCCTCCCGTCAGCGAGACGGACGTACGCGACGCAAGCGCCGTACGGACGCACACACGGGGTGCACGGGATGCGCGGGATGCACGGGAAGCGGAGGCGGTCATGGCCGAATTGCGGCGGGCGAAGCGGCACCAGGGGCGCGGCCGGAGGACGCTGCTGGCGGCGGCGCTCACCGCGGCGGTCGTCGCGGGCAGCGCGGGCTGGGCCGCGGGCTCCGAGCAGCAGGCCGTCACCGGGCCCGTCCCCGGCGTCAGTTCGTGGCGCGCGGAGCGCGGCCTGGGCCGCCCGCTGCCCGACCCGGCGACCGCGTCCCCGACCCGGATCGCGCGCTTCTTCGCGGGCCTGACCGAGCGGCAGCGCCAGACCCTGGCCGAACGGCACGCCCTCGTCGTCGGCAACCTCGACGGCGCGCCGCCGGAACTGCGGTACGCGGCCAACTCCCGTGCGCTGCGGGAGGAGCGGGCGAAACAGCTGGCCCGCGCGGCCGACCCGCAGCTGCCCGGCCAGGACCGCGCCGCGGCCCGCGCCCGCGCCGAGCGGTACGCCGAGCTGCGCGCCCCCGGACGGCAGATCCTCGCCTTCGACCCGCGCGGCCGCGGCCAAGTGGCCGAGGTGTACGGGGACCTGGCGGCGGCCGGGCATGTCTCGGTGATCGTGCCGGGCTCGGACATCGACCTGGACACCTTCGACCGTACGAAGGACCGGTTGGGCACCCCGGCCGGCATGGCCCAGTCCCTGCACGCCGCGACCGGGCACCGCACCGCCGTGATCGCCTGGGCCGGGTACACCACCCCGGTCGGGCTCGGCCCGGACGCGGCGACGGGGCGGCTCGCCGAGGCGGGGGCGCCGCGCCTGGCCCGGCTCGCCCAGGGCGTGGTCGCGGCGGGCGGCCCGCGGCCGGTGCTGTTCTGCCACAGCTACGGCTCGGTGGTGTGCGGCCTCGCCGCGCCCGAGACGCCCGCCTCCGACGTGGTGGTGGCCGGCTCCCCCGGCATGCGCGTGGACCGCGCGGCCGACCTGGGCACTCGGGCCCGGATCTGGGCCGCGAAGGACCCGGGCGACTGGATCGACAACGTCCCGCACGTCCAGCTCCTCGGCCTCGGCCACGGCGCCGACCCGGCCGACCCGGCCTTCGGCGCCCGCCGTGTCCCCGCCGCCGACGCCGACGGCCACACCGGCTACTTCGCCCCGGGCACGGACTCACTCCACGCCTTCGCGGAGATCGCCCTCGGCAAGACCTGCTGCCACCGGAAGGACGCGTCGTGACGTACGCCGAACTCACCCCGCCCACCCGCCACTTGACCCCCGCACGACAGACCGCGCCACCACGCTCGGCCTTTGGCGCCCGTCCGGCGGATCTTCGCGGGACGGGCCCTGGCGCCCTGCGCCGTACGGCCGCGTCCGTCGACGCCCGGACGCCCGCGGACCGGGACCGGGCCGTCGACGGGCTGCGGGCGCTCGCCCTGCTCGCCGTGCCGGCCGGGCACTGGCTGGTCGGCGGGTTCACGCTCGACGCGGACGGCGGGCTGCACAACGTCAGCCCGCTGTCCGCGCTCGGCGGCCTCGCGCCGCTCAGCTGGTTCCTGCAGCTGTTGGGGATCTTCTTCCTGGTCGGCGGGTACGCCTCCGTCCTCTCGTACCGGCGGGCCCGGGAGCGGGGCGGGTCCACGGGCGGGTGGCTGCGGGGGCGGGTGGCGCGGCTGGGGCGGCCGGTGCTCGGGGTGACGGCCGTGTGGGCGCTGCTCATCCCGCTGCTTTCCTTGCTGGGCGTGCCCGGCGACTCGCTGCGCACCGGCTCGACCCTGGTGATCCAGCCGCTGTGGTTCGTGGGCGTCTACACGGTGATCACCGCGCTCACCCCGCTCTGCGTACGCGCCGCCGAACGCCTCGGCGCCTGGTCGGCCGCGCCGCTGCTCGCAGGCGTCGCGGCCGTGGACTTCCTGCGCTACGGGCCGTACGCGGAGGCGATGCCGTCCTGGCTGAGCGTCCTGAACATCCTGCCGGGGTGGCTGTTCGCGTACCAACTGGGCGTCTGCTGGGGCGAGAAGAGGCTCGGCAGGCGCGGCGCGTGGCTGCTGCTGCTCGGCGGCACGGCACTGTTCGCGGTGCTGCTCCTCGCCTTCCACTACCCGGCGTCCATGGTGGGCGTGCCCGGTGAGGCGCGCACCAACTCGCATCCGCCGTCGCTGCTCGTCCTCGCGCTCGCGGCGGCGCAGAGCGGCGCGGCGATCCTGCTGCGGGACCGGATCGGCGCGCTGTTGCGCGGGCCGCTGCTGTGGGCGCCGGTGGTGGTGATCAACCTGTCGGCGATGACGATCCTGTGCTGGCACCAGACGGCGATGTTCGCGACGGCGCTGACGGGGGCACAGTCCGGCGCGGTCCCGGGTCTGACGACGGCGCCCGACTCGTTGGCCTGGATGGCCGCGCGGGCGGCCTGGCTGCCGCTGTTCGCGCTGCTGCTCGTGGGGATCGGGCGGTACGCGCACCGCTTCGAGCGGCCGTGGGGTGCGGGGACGCGTACCACCCGACTGCGGCGCGCGGCTGCGGGGCTGCTCGCCGCGGGGTTCGCCGTGTTCGCGCTGGGACTGGCGTGAGGGGCAGCCCCCTGCGGAGGCCGCCCCTTCCCGGCTACTCGCGCCCGGCCGAGGTGAGGCTCATGTTGGCGTACCGGGCGCCCGCGACCTGCCCGGCGATCGGTTCGAGCAGCCCCAGCTCGTCCTCGGTCAGGACCAGTCGGGTCGCCGCGGCGTTCTCCTCGACGCGGCTGCGCCGACGCGTGCCGGGGATCGGGATCACGGGCAGCCCGTGCACATCGGCCTGCTGCTGCGCCCAGGCCAGCGCGATCTGCCCGAGGCTCGCGCCACGGGACTCGGCGAGCTTCCGTACCGGTTCGAGGAGCGCGGCGTTCGCGGTGGCGTTGTCGCCGCTGAAGCGGGGCATGCCACGGCGGAAGTCGTCCTCGCCGAGCTCGGCGTTCGCGTCCGTGAACGCGCCGGTCAGGAAGCCGCGGCCGAGCGGCGAGTACGGCACGAACGCGGTGCCGAGGCGGGCCGCGGCGGGCACCACGCCGGCCTCCACGTCGCGGCTGAACAGCGACCACTCCGACTGCACGGCGGCGATCGGGTGCACCGCGTGCGCGGCCTCCAGCTCGGGCCCGGTGACCTCGCTGAGGCCGAGGTGCTTCACCTTGCCCTCGGCGACCAGCTCGGCCATGACGCCGACGGTCTCCTCGATGGGCACGTTCACGTCGCGCCGGTGCATGTAGTAGAGGTCGATGACGTCGACGCCGAGGCGCTTCAGGCTGCCCTCGACGCAGCTGCGGATGTACGCGGGGTCGTTGTTGATGCCGCGCTTCTCCGTGTCGTCCCGGTCGAGGACGATGCCGAACTTGGTGGCGAGGACGATCTCGTCGCGGTGGGCGTTCACGAACGGCGCGATGAACTTCTCGTTCTCGCCGTAGCCGTACATGTCCGCGGTGTCGTACAGGGTGACGCCGAGCTCCAGGGCCCGCTCCAGGGTGGCGCGCGCCTCGTCGGGGTCGGTGGTGGCGCCGTACGCGAAGCTCATGCCCATGCAGCCGAGGCCCTGGACGCCGACCTCGGGCCCCTCGGCGCCGAGGCGGACGCTGTTGATCTTCTCCGTGCTCATCTCCGTGCCGATCTCCGTGCCGATCTCCGTGCTCATCTCCGTGCTCATCCGGGTCAGGCCCTCTCCGACGCCCGTCGGGCGCCCGCGTAAAAGTCGATCTTGTAGTTGAGTACGGCGAGGGTGCCCTGGAGTTCGGCGATCCGCCCGAGGACGTCGCGCCGCGTCTGCTCCAGGAGCGCCTGCCGCTCTTCGAAGGTGTGCTCGCCCTGCCGCACCAGGTCGGCGTAGCGGACCATGTCCGCGACCGGCATCCCGGTGAGGCGCAGCTTGCCGACGAGGGAGAGCCAGTCCAAGTCCCGGTTGGTGAACCGGCGTTGACCGGTGTGCGAGCGGTCCACATGCGGCATCAGGCCGATCCGCTCGTACCAGCGCAGCGTGTGCGCGCTGAGCCCGGTGTGCGCCGCCACTTCACTGATCGTGTAGCGGTCCTGCCCGTCGGGCCGCGGGTGCTCGGGGTCGGCCCGGGCACAGCGGTCGACCGTGTCGTGCGTAAGGAGTTGCTCAGCGGGGGTCACGGGAGTGCTCTCCATCACCGTCATGCCTCCACGCTATGACCTTGGAGTGCGCTCCAGGCAAGCGAAATCGGCAGGGGATCACCCGGAGCTGTCCGGGCCATTGGGTGAGCGCCCGGGTGCCTCGATCGCCGTCACGGCCGACGGGGGCAATCCAGCCCGTCCGGCGCTTGAGGACGAGGCCGGGGGCCGATCGGCGGCGCCCTGGTCAGAGGGGGCGAGGCGCGCCGCGTAAGACACCCCGTAACCTCGTACACATGCATGCCCTCGCCCAGATCGAGAACTGGCCCGTCCCCACCGCGGCAGCGGCCGTCGTCCGTGCGGACGGGACCGTCGTCGGGGCGCACGGCCCCACCGCGCACCGCTTCCCGCTGGCCTCGGTGACGAAGCCGATCGCGGCGTACGCGGCGCTCGTCGCGTATGAGGAAGGGGCGATCGAGCTGGACGAACCGGCCGGGCCCGAGGGGTCGACGGTGCGGCATCTGCTCGCGCACACCAGCGGTCTGGCCTTCGACGAGCACCGGGTGACGGCGCCCGCCGGCACTCGGCGGCTCTACTCCAACGCCGGGTTCGAGGTGCTCGGCGACCACATCGCGAAGGCCGCCGACATGCCGTTCGCCGAGTACGCCCGGCAGGCCGTCCTCGAACCGCTCGGCATGACCGCCACCACGCTCGACGGTTCGCCCGCGAAGGACGGCGTGTCCACGGTGGACGACCTGGTGCGGTTCGCCGCGGAGGTGCAGGCGCCGCGGCTGCTCGACGCGCGTACGGTCGTCGAGGCCATGTCCGTCGTACACCCGGGCCTCTCCGGCATCCTGCCCGGGTACGGCCACCAGAAGCCCAACGACTGGGGCCTCGGCTTCGAGATCCGCGACTCCAAGTCCCCGCACTGGACGGGTTCTTCGTCCTCGCCGCGCACGTTCGGGCACTTCGGGCAGGCCGGTACGTTCCTGTGGATCGACCCCGAGGCGGGTGCCGCCTGCGTCGCGCTCGCCGACCGCGCCTTCGGCCAGTGGGCGATCGACGCCTGGCCCCCGCTGACGGACGCGGTGCTCGCCGAGCTCAGGGGTTAGGAGGCGTCCACGGCGGGGGCAGCTCCCAGACCAGGACCTCCGCCGCCGTACGCCCCCGCAGTTCCAGACCCCGCTCCCCCGTCAGCCGCACCGCGTCCCCCGCCCCCAACTCCACGTCCCCCAGGGCGACTTCGCCGCGCGTGACATGGACGTACGCGTACTCCGCGTCCGGCACCGCCGACCGTTCCCCCGCCGCCGGCCTGCGCACGTGCAGCATCGCGCCCGCCTCGGCGACCTCGTACGGGGTCGAGTCGGCTATCCCGTGGACCACCTCGTACGACGGGTCGCCGCCGGGCCGGAGCGGGGCCAGCCACATCTGCACGAAGACCAGCGGGTCCGGGCCCGCGTTCCGCTCCACGTGCCGCACCCCGCCGCCCGCGCTGAGCCGCTGGACGTCGCCGGGGCGGACCACCGACTCGTGGCCCGCCGTGTCGCGGTGCGTCAGCTCGCCCTCGACGACCCACGTGACGATCTCGGTGTGGCTGTGCGGATGCTCGTCGAAGCCCGCGCCGGGCGCGAGCCGCTCCTCGTTGCAGGCGATGATCGCGCCGAAGCGCAGATTGCCGGGGTCGTAGTGCGGTCCGAACGAGAACGCGTGCCACGACTCGATGCCGCCCTTGGGGTCGCCTCCGGGGTAGCGCTCAGCGGCGCGCCTTACGTCCATCACGCCCCCCACCGTAGACCCGGCACTCCGTCGACCCGCCCCGATAAGGCAGTCTTGTCCCGTGCCCGAACCCGTAGACGAATCCCCGCAGCCGCCCGCCCCGCACTCGCATGCCGCGACCCTCAAGCGACTTGAGCAGTCCTCCGGCAGCCTCGCCGCGCAGGCGATCGCGCGCATGGACGAGACGCTGCCGTGGTACCGCGCGATGCCGCCGGAGAACCGGTCCTGGATCGGCCTGGTCGCGCAGGCCGGTATCGCCGCGTTCACCGAGTGGTTCCGGCACCCGGACGCCCCGCAGGCGATCTCGACGGACGTCTTCGGCACCGCCCCGCGCGAGCTGACGCGGGCGATCACGCTGCGCCAGACCGTCGAGATGGTGCGGACCACGATCGAGGTGATGGAGTCCGCGATCGACGAGGTCGCGGCGCCCGGCGACGAATCGGTCCTGCGTGAGGCGCTGCTCGTCTACGCCCGCGAGATCGCCTTCGCCACCGCGCAGGTGTACGCGCAGGCCGCCGAGGCCCGCGGCGCCTGGGACGCCCGGCTCGAATCGCTCGTCGTGAACGCCGTGCTGTCCGGTGAGGCCGACGAGGGCGCCGTCAGCCGCGCCGCCGCGCTCGGCTGGAACTCGCCGGAGCATGTGTGCGTCGTCCTCGGCACCGCGCCCGACGGCGACAGCGAGCTGACCGTGGAGGCGATCCGCCGGGCCTCGCGCCACGCCAAGCTGCAGGTCCTGACCGGGGTGCTCGGCGACCGGCTCGTCGTCATCGCGGGCGGCAGCGACAACCCGCTCGCCGTCGCCAAGGCGCTGATCGGCCCGTACGCCGCCGGCCCCGTCGTCGCCGGACCGGTGGTCCCCGACCTGCTCGCCGCCACCCGGTCCGCGCAGGCCGCGGCCGCCGGGCTCAAGGCGTGCACGGCCTGGCAGGACGCCCCGCGCCCGGTCCTCGCGGACGATCTCCTGCCGGAGCGCGCGATCGCCGGAGACCCGGCCGCGCGCGAGCAGCTGGTGGAGGAGATCTACAGACCGCTGGAGGAGGCCGGCTCCGCGCTCCTGGAGACCCTGAGCGTCTACCTGGAACAGGCGAGCAGCCTCGAAGGCGCCGCGCGGATGCTCTTCGTCCACCCCAACACCGTGCGCTACCGGCTTCGACGTGTGACTGACGTCACCGGCTGGTCACCCTCCGATGTCCGTTCGGCCTTCACGCTGCGGATCGCGCTGATCCTGGGGCGTCTGGTCGACGGAGATCCACAGTCCTAGACTTTTGTCGGGGGTCCACAATTCCCCCGACTGTTCTTCGTCCCTGTCCTCACGGGCGGTTGCCGCCGTCCACAAGAGAGAGTGTGAGAGTGCTCGTACTCGTCGCTCCCGGCCAAGGCGCCCAGACGCCCGGCTTCCTGACCCCCTGGCTCGAACTCGACGGCGCCGCCGACCGGCTCGCCGCCTGGTCCCAGGCCATCGGTCTCGACCTCACCCACTACGGCACCCAGGCCGACGCCGACGCCATCCGTGACACCGCCGTGGCCCAGCCGCTGCTCGTGGCCGCCGGACTGCTGTCCGCCGGTGCGCTCGGCCCGGCGCCCGGCGGCACCGCGCCGGACGCGGTCGCCGGACACAGCGTCGGCGAGATCACCGCCGCCGCACTCGCGGGCGTCCTCGACGACGCCGCGGCCCTGCAGCTCGTCCGCAAGCGCGGCCTCGCCATGGCGGACGCCGCGGCCATCACGCAGACCGGCATGTCGGCGCTGCTCGGCGGCGAGCCCGACGCCGTCCTGCCGCACCTGGAGAAGCTCGGCCTGACCCCGGCGAACGTCAACGGCGCCGGCCAGATCGTCGCCGCCGGCACCATGGAGCAGCTCGCCGCGCTCGCCGAGGACAAGCCCGAGGGCACCCGCCGCGTGGTCCCCCTCAAGGTCGCCGGCGCGTTCCACACCGAACACATGGGCCCCGCGGTCGCCGCCCTGGACGAGGCCGCGAAGGAGCTGTCCCCGGCCGACCCGAAGGTCCGGTACGTGTCCAACAAGGACGGCGCGGCCGTGGCCTCCGGCGCCGAGGTGATCGCGCGCCTGGTCGGCCAGGTCGCCAACCCGGTCCGCTGGGACCTGTGCATGGAGACGTTCCAGGAGCTCGGCGTGACCGCGCTCATCGAGCTGTGCCCCGGCGGCACCCTCACGGGCCTGGCCAAGCGCGCCCTGCCGGGCGTCAAGACGCTCGCCCTGAAGACCCCCGACGACCTCGACGCGGCCCGCGCCCTGATCGCCGAACACTCGCAGACGGCCTGAGTAGGAGCCCCGAGAGCATGTCGAAGATCAAGGCAAGGAAGGGCGCACCGTACGCGCGCATCCTCGGTGTCGGTGGCTACCGTCCGACCCGGGTCGTGCCCAACGAGGTGATCCTCGAAAAGATCGACTCCTCCGACGAGTGGATCCGCTCCCGCTCCGGCATCGCCACGCGGCACTGGGCGAACGACGAGGAGACCGTCGCCGCCATGTCGATCGAGGCGTCCGGCAAGGCGATCGCCGACTCCGGGATCACCGCCGACAAGATCGGCGCGGTGATCGTCTCGACCGTCTCGCACTTCAAGCAGACCCCGGCCGTGGCCACGGAGATCGCGGACAAGCTCGGCACCGAGAAGGCCGCCGCGTTCGACATCTCCGCGGGCTGCGCCGGCTTCGGCTACGGACTGACCCTCGCCAAGAGCCTGGTCACCGAGGGCTCCGCCGAGCACGTCCTGGTGATCGGCGTGGAGCGGCTCAGCGACCTGACCGACCTGGAGGACCGGGCGACGGCCTTCCTGTTCGGTGACGGCGCGGGCGCCGTCGTCGTCGGCCCGTCCGAGGAGCCGGCGATCGGCCCGACGGTCTGGGGCTCGGAGGGCGACAAGTCCGAGACGATCAAGCAGACAGTGCCGTGGACGGACTTCCGCCTCGGCGATGTGTCGAAGCTGCCCCTGGACAGCGAGGGCAACGTCAAGTTCCCTGCGATCACGCAGGAGGGCCAGGCGGTGTTCCGCTGGGCCGTGTTCGAGATGGCGAAGGTCGCCAAGGAGGCGCTGGACGCCGCCGGCCTGAGCCCGGACGACCTGGACGTCTTCATTCCGCACCAGGCGAACATGCGGATCATCGACTCGATGGTGAAGACACTCAAGCTGCCGGAGCATGTCACGGTCGCCCGTGACATCGAGACCACCGGCAACACCTCGGCCGCCTCGATCCCGCTCGCGATGGAGCGGCTCCTGGCGACCGGCGAGGCGAAGAGCGGCGACACCGCGCTGGTCATCGGCTTCGGGGCGGGTCTCGTGTACGCCGCCACGGTCGTTACCCTCCCCTAGGCACCGTACGGACCTGCGCGGAGATCGCTCTGCGCGCGGGAACCCGGACGAGGCCGCCAACCCACTGATACATACGAAGGAGCGCCATATGGCCGCCGCCACTCAGGAAGAGATCGTTGCCGGTCTCGCCGACATCGTGAACGAGATCGCCGGCATCCCCACCGAGGACGTCCAGCTGGACAAGTCCTTCACCGATGACCTGGACGTCGACTCGCTGTCCATGGTCGAGGTCGTCGTCGCCGCCGAAGAGCGCTTCGACGTGAAGATCCCCGACGAGGACGTCAAGAACCTCAAGACGGTCGGCGACGCCGCCGACTACATCGCGAAGCACCAGGGCTGAGCTCGACTGATCGCGTAACGCCACCCGGCGGTGGCGCCGTTGTATCCCTAATACGTGGAGAAAGAATCCCTGTGAACTCGACCAATCGCACCGTGGTCGTCACCGGTATCGGCGCAACCACACCGCTGGGTGGCGATGCGGCTACTACCTGGGAGGGCCTGCTCGCGGGCCGTTCCGGCATCTCCCTGCTTGAGCAGGAGTGGGCCGCCGAACTGCCGGTCCGGATCGCCGGCCAGATCGCCGTGGAGCCGACCGAGATCATTCCGCGCCCGCAGGCCCGCAAGCTGGACCGCTCGGCGCAGTTCGCGCTGATCGCGGCCCGTGAGGCCTGGCAGGACGCGGGCCTGACCGGCGCCGCCGGCGAGGACTCGGGCGTCAACCCGGACCGCCTGGGCGCGGTCATCGCCTCCGGCATCGGCGGCATCACGACGCTGCTCGACCAGTACGACGTGCTGAAGGAGAAGGGCGTACGCCGCGTCTCCCCGCACACCGTGCCGATGCTGATGCCCAACTCCCCGGCGGCCAACGTCGGCATCGAGCTGAACGCCCGCGCCGGTGTGCACACACCGGTCTCCGCGTGCGCGTCCGGCGCCGAGGCCATCGGGTACGCGATCGAGATGATCCGTACCGGCCGCGCCGACATCGTCATCGCCGGTGGCACCGAGGCCGCCATCCACGAGCTGCCCATGGTGGCGTTCGGCAACATGATGGCGATGTCCAAGAACAACGACGACCCGCAGGGCGCCTCGCGTCCCTACGACGTCGACCGCAACGGCTTCGTGCTCGGCGAGGGCTCCGGCGTGATCGTCCTGGAGTCCGAGGAGCACGCCAAGGCGCGTGGCGCCCGGATCTACGTCGAGGCCGTGGGCCAGGGCATCTCCGCCGACAGCCACCACATCACGCAGCCCGACCCGTCCGGCAGCGGTATCGCGCACGCGGTGCAGAACCTGCTCGACCAGACCGACCTGAAGCCCGCCGATATCGTGCACGCCAACGCGCACGCCACGTCGACCCCGCAGGGCGACATCGGCGAGCTGAAGGCGCTGCGCAAGGTCCTCGGCGACGACCTGGACCACGTGGCGGTTTCGGCGACGAAGTCGATGACCGGTCATCTGCTCGGCGGCGCGGGCGGCGTGGAGACCGTGGCCACGGTCCTCGCGCTGAAGAACCGTATCGCCCCGCCGACGATCAACATCGAGAACCTCGACCCGGAGGCCGACGCGGACATCGTGCGCGGCGAGCCGCGGGCCCTTCCGGAGGGGACCATCGCCGCCCTGAACGACTCGTTCGGGTTCGGTGGGCACAACGTGGTGCTGGCGTTCCGTACGGTCTGAGGCTGTACGTGACGGTCTGAGGCTGTACGTGACGGTCTGAGGCCGTACGTGACGGTCTGAGGCTGTACGCACACGAAGCCCCGCTCGGAGCTTGAGTTCCGGGCGGGGCTTCGGCGTGCGCAGGGAGGGGCGGTCTCACACCACCTGGTGCAGCCACCTCACCGGTGCGCCCTCGCCCGCGTACCGGAAGGGCTCAAGCTCGTCGTCCCAGGGCTTGCCGAGGAGGGCGGCGAGTTCGGACTCCAGGGCGCTCTCGCCGCGCTGCGAGCGGGCGAGGGCGGCGCGGAGCCGGTCCTCGGGGATCAGGATGTCGCCGTGGATGCCGGTGACGGCGTGGAAGATGCCGAGGTCGGGGGTGGCGCTGTACCGCTCGCCCTCCGTGCTCGGGCCGGGTTCGGCGGTGACCTCGAAGCGCAGCAGCTGCCAACCGCGCAGTGCGGAGGCCAGCTTGGCGGCGGTGCCGGGCTCGGCCTGCCAGGAGAACTCGGATCTCCAGGTGCCGGGGGCGGCGGGCTGCCGGATCCAGTCGAGGTTCACACGCCCGCCGAGTACGCCCGCGACCGCCCATTCGATGTGCGGGCACAGCGCGCGCGGAGCGGAGTGCACGTACAGAACTCCACGTGTCGTCACCGGACCTCCAGTGTGGGTCGAGGTTCGCCTCCCGGCGGCCTCGCGCCCGTGCCGAGCAATGCTGACCGAACTGAATCAATGATGACCAATTCGGACAGATCTGACGTGATGTAATTTACCGGAACCGCGGCAGCGGCCTGCCTCCGGGTCGGCTGGGGGCAAAGCTACCGTGCGGCGGCGGCCCGAGTGTGACGTACCGTCGGTCCCGGTGCGGGGAATCGTTCGGCATTCACCCGGCAGGGCGCTGCGGACGGCACAGAGGGGACGTGAAGGGGGACGTGCGGATGCCGGAGTTCGGTTGCGTCCGCCGCCTGCGCCGCGGGGCGGTGGGGGTGTTGGGCGTCGCGGTACTGCTGGGGCTCACGGGCTGCGGCGACTCCGGGGGCACGGCCCGGACGACGGAGGCGTCCGAGGCTGCTGCGGAGCCTTCGAAGGCGAGCCGGAAGCCGTCGCCGCGTCCCGGGCCCGCCTGGGACACCTCGCCGAAGTCCCTTGCCGCGGTGGGCGATTCCATCACGCGGGCCTTCGACGCCTGCCAGGTGCTCTCGGACTGCCCCGAGGCCTCGTGGGCGACGGGCACGGACCCCGAGGTGCGTTCGCTCGCGGTCCGGCTGCTCGGCAAGGAGGCGGCGGCCAAGCACAGTTGGAACTTCGCGAGCAGCGGCGCCAGGATGGCCGACCTGCCCGCGCAGATGGAGCGGGCGGCGGCCGAGTCCCCGGACCTGGTGACGGTGCTGGTGGGGGCGAACGACGCGTGCCGGGCCTCGGTGGGCGCGATGACCCCGGTCGCCGAGTTCCGCGCGGACTTCGCTCAGGCGCTGCGTACGTTGCGCGCGGAGCGGCCGAAGGCACAGGTGTACGTGGCGAGCGTGCCGGACCTGAAGCGGCTGTGGTCGCAGGGGCGGGACAGCGCGACGGCCAAGCGGGTGTGGAGCCTCGGCATCTGTCCGACGATGCTGAGCGAGCCGGACGCGCTCGACGCCGTCTCGACGGAGCGCCGGGATGCGGTGTACGAGCGGGTGGTGGCGTACAACGAGGCGCTGGCGGCGGTCTGCGCGAGGGACGAGCTCTGCCGGTACGACGACGGCGCGGTCTTTGACTACCGCTTCGGCACGGGGCAGTTGAGCCGCTGGGACTTCTTCCACCCGGGGAAGAGCGGGCAGGCCCGGCTGGCGGAGATCGCCTTCCGGCGGGTTACGGCGGG
>NZ_JASCIR010000032.1 GCF_029968095.1 Streptomyces solicavernae
AGATCGGTGACGTGCGGGTGAAGTGGACCCGCGATCTCCCCTCTGTGCCGTCGTCGGTGACGCTGCTCAAGGACCGCTCCGGCCGGTACTGGGCTTCGTTCGTGGTCGAGACTGACCCGGCCGACGACGTGTTGCCGCCCATCGACGGTGACCAGGGCATCGACCTCGGATTGACCCGCTTCGCGGTCCTGGCGGACGGCTCGCACATCGCTAGCCCCCGCTACCTGCGCAGGGCGGAGAAGAAGCTGAAGAAGCGGCAGCGGGAGCTGTCGCGGAAGAAGAAGGGCAGCAACAACCGGGACAAGGCCCGGATCAAGGTCGCACGCGCTCACGCCCAGGTGGCCGATGCGCGCCGGAACTTCCATCACCAGTGGTCCCACAAGCTCACCAGCGAAAACCAAGCGGTGTTTGCGGAGACCCTGAACGTGCGAGGACTGGCGCGGGGCCGACTGGCAAAGAGCGTGCACGACGCCGGATGGGCACAGTTCGTGTCCTTCCTGGAGTACAAGGCGACACGGCGAGCGCGGCAGTTCGTCAAGGTCGCCCGCGACTTCCCCAGCTCACAGATCTGCTCCGCCTGCGGACACCGAGACGGCCCCAAGCCGCTCAACGTCCGCGAATGGGTGTGCTCCGAGCCAACATGCCGCACCCGGCACGACCGGGACTGGAATGCGGGCAAGAACGTCCGATACGAAGGCCGCCGCATCCTCGCGGCGACAGAACCACCCACCCCTGAACCGGGGGCCTCACGCCGGTAACGGCGGCGAGTAAACGCCTGCGGAGCGCACATAAGACCAAGGGGTCGCCCTGGCAGCGCGCACAACCCCCACCCTGGTGGGGAGGAAACAGGAACTCACCCGAAGCGGGAGGACCTCACGGCGAGGACCACCCACAGACGGAAAATCCTCGCCCTTCAGGACGACGGAAGAGGTTAAGAGGTCTTCGTACGGGAGCAGGGCGTACCGGTGAACCTGGAGTACGACACGTACGACAAGGTCGCCGTGCATGTGCTGGCCATCGGGGACGACGGGGCGGCGCTCGGCACCGGGTGGCTGCTGCACGGCGCGGCGGCCGCGGAGAAGACCGGCGGCGACCCGGCCGTCGGCTCGCTCGGCCGGCTCGCCGTCACGTCGGCCGCGCGCGGGCTCGGCGTGGGGGCCGCGCTGGTGCGGGGCATCGAGGAGACGGCCGCTTCGCTCGGCCTGGCGGAGGTCGACCTGCACGCGCAGACGCGTGCGCTCGCCTTCTACGAACGTCTCGGATACGCGGCGTACGGCGGGGAGTTCCTGGACGCGGGGATCGTGCACCGGGCGATGCGGCGGAAGCTGTAGGGCGGTTGCGGGGGCGTAGCGCCCCGAGCAGGGGGACATGACCGGTTTTCCGGTTATGCGTGGCAGGCTTGAGGGCGCGTTCCCGAGCTCCGGGGGCGCGCCCGTGCGCCGTCCCGGCGGTGCCGGCGCCCGTCGTGCGCGCCTGGGAGGCCCTCGAAGTGGACCAGTTGGCCCTGCTGTTCGTCCTGCTCCTCGGGGCCGTGCTGAGCGTTCCGGTCGGGGCACGGCTCGGGCTGCCCGCGCCGGTGCTGATGACGCTGGTCGGGATCGTGCTGGCGCTCCTGGAGTTCGTGCCCAATGTCGAGATCCCGCCGGAGTTCATCCTTCCGCTCGTCCTGCCGCCGCTGCTCTACGCCTCCGTACAGCGCACGTCCTGGCGGCAGTTCACCGCCAACCTCCGGCCGATTCTGCTGCTCGCGGTGGCCCTGGTCTTCGTCACGACGGCCGCGGTGGCGGTGGTGGCCGACGCCGTCGTGCCGGGGCTGCCGCTCGCCGCGGCCGTCGCGCTCGGGGCGCTCGTCGCGCCGCCCGACCCGGTCGCCGCCACCGCCGTCGCCGGTCAACTCGGGCTGCCCAGGCGGCTCGTGTCGATCCTGGAGGGCGAGGGCCTGTTCAATGACGTCACCGCGATCGTGCTGTACCACGTGGCGATCGCCGCTGCCGTCAGCGGCTCCTTCTCGGTGCCGGCGGCCGCCCTGGACTTCCTGCTGTCGGCGGTCGTCGCGCTCGCCGTCGGCCTCGCCATCGGCTGGGCCGCCAACAAGCTGATGGACTTCCTCGGCGACGCCACCCTCCAGGTCGGCCTGACCCTCCTCGTGCCGTTCGTCGCGTACGTGCTCGCCGAGGAGCTGAAGGGCTCCGGGGTGCTGGCGGTCCTGGTCACCGCGCTGTTCCTGGCGGAGTACGCGACCGACGCGGACGACGTGATGGGGCGGCTCGCCGGGCGCACGTTCTGGGAGGTCGTCGACACCCTCGTCACCGGGATCGCCTTCGGGCTCATCGGCCTCGAACTGCACAACGCCGTCAGGACCGCGTCCGGCCGCTGGGGCGAACTCCTCGGCTGGGCCGCGGCCGTCACCGCGGTGGTCGTCCTCGTACGGCTGCTGTGGCTGCTGCCCGCCACCTGGATCGCCAAGCGGCTGCACCACAGGCGGGACTACGACGAGGAGATCCCGGTCAGCTGGCGGGAGACCGTCATCATGTGGTGGTCCGGGATGCGGGGCGTGGCGTCCGTGGCGCTCGCCCTCGCCATCCCGCTCACGACGGACGACGGGAAGGCCTTCCCCGTACGCGAAGAGATCATCTTCATCGCGTTCGGGGTCATCATGACCACCCTCGTCCTGCAGGGGCTCACGCTGCCCTGGCTCGTACGGAAGCTCGGGGTCGAGGCGGACGCCGAGGCCGAGGAGGCCTTCGAGAAGGAACTCGCGATCCGGGCGGCGAAGGCCGCGAAGCGGCGGCTCAGGGAGATCCAGGAGGTGGAGGAGCTGCCGGACGAGTTCGCCGAGCAACTGGCCCGCCGCGCCTACGACATCGGGGCCCGGATCAGCCCCGACATGGTCGACGAGGACCGCAGGGCGGCGTACGTGAAGCGCAGTGCGTGGGCGAAGCGGGTACGGCGGATCCAGGGCGAGATGATGAGTGCCGCGCGGCATGAGGTGCTGGCGGCGCGGAACGAGCACGGTTCCGATCCGGAGATCGTGGACCGAGTGTTGCGGCACCTGGACGTTCGCAGTCTGCGCTGAGGTCACGCCGGGCCGAACAGCCGCCCCCGGCCTGACCTCACTCCCGGCCTGACCTCACTCCCGGTCTGACCTCACCCCCGGCCCGTCCGCAGCTCCGGCTCCGGCTCGTTGGGGTGCTTCACCGGCGGCGGAAGCGGTGCCGAGGTGGTCGCGATGTGCGGCAGCGCGTACGGGTGGTGCTCCGTGAGCCAGCGGATCAGCTGTTCGCGGACCGTGACCCGGACCGTCCAGATGTCGTCCGCGTCCTTCGCCGTGCCCAGGGCGCGGACCTGCATCGTGGACGGGGTCGTGTCCGTGACCGCGAGCCCCCAGTCGCGGCCGTCCCAGGCCGGGCACTCGCGCAGGATGTCGTGCAGCTTCTCCCGCATTTCCGGCAACGGCGCCCGGTGGTCCAGGTGGAAGAAGACCGTGCCGGTCATCTGGGCGCCGCCGCGCGACCAGTTCTCGAACGGCTTCGACGTGAAGTACGAGACCGGCATGGTGATCCGGCGGTCGTCCCAGGTGCGGACGGTCAGGAACGTCAGGGTGATCTCGTCGATCGTGCCCCACTCGCCGTCCACGACCACCGTGTCACCGAGCCGCACCATGTCGCCGAACGCGATCTGCAGCCCGGCGAAGAGGTTGCCGAGCGTGGACTGGGCGGCGATGCCCGCGACGATGCCGAGCACCCCGGCCGAGGCAAGGAGCGAGGCGCCCGCCGTGCGCATCGCGGGGAACGTGAGAAGCATCGCCGCGGCCGCCACCACCCCGACGACGGCCGTCACCACGCGCTGGATCAGCGTCACCTGCGTACGCACCCGGCGCACCCGGGCCCGGTCGTGCTGCGTGGCCGCGTACCGCGCGTACGACGCGTCGGCGACCGCCACCGCGACCCGCACCACCAGCCAGGCGGCGGAGGCGATGAGGGTCAGGGCGAGGATGTGCGTGACGCCGTCCCGATGGGCCGTGAGCAGCCCGGACCGGTCGTGCGAGGCGAGCAGCACGGCCGTGCCGAGGACCAGTTGGAGAGGCAGGCGGCAGCGGCGGAGCAGATCCCAGAGCGGGGTCTCCGGGTGGCGGGCGTCGACCCGCTGCAACGCGCGGTCCACCAGCCAGCCGACGGCCAGCGTGAGGACGACCGTGCCACCGAGGACGATCAGCGGACGCAGTACGTTCTCCATGCGTCCGAGGGTAAGTGCGCCTGGCACGATGGACGCATGGACATCATGCTTTTCCACTCGGCGCAGGGCCTGCGCCCGGCCGTGCACGCCGCGGCCGACCGGCTGCGCGCCGCCGGGCACGAGGTGCACGTGCCCGACCTCTACGACGGGCGGACCGCCGACACCGTCGAGGAGGGGATGAAGATCAAGGAGGAGATCGGCTCGGACGAGCTGCTCCGCCGCGCCGTCGCCGCCTCCGCTCCGCACTCCGAACGCGGGCTGCTGTACGCCGGGTTCTCGCTCGGCGGCTCCCTCGCGCAGAACCTCGCGCTCGCCGACGAGAAGGCCCGCGGGCTGCTTCTGCTGCACGGCACCTCGGACATCGCGGACGGGGCGACGGTGGACGACCTGCCGGTGCAGCTGCACGTCGCCGACCCGGACCCGTTCGAGCCGCACGACTGGCTGAACGCGTGGTACCTGCGGATGCGCCGGGCAGGGGCGGACGTCGAGGTGTTCCGGTACGCGGGCGCAGGCCACCTCTACACGGACCCGGACCTGCCGGACTTCGATTCCGAGGCGGCCGAGCAGACGTGGCGGGTGGCGCTGGGGTTCGTCGAGTCCCTGTAGGCGGGTCAGTCGCGCGTGCAGCGGCCCGTCGGGTTCGCGGCGGGCGGGCGGCACTGCAGCGGGAAGTCGGCCCGGTCGCGGCTCAGGTACCGGCCGACGCAGGTTTTGGGCGTCGTCCGGCCGAGGGCCGCGCAGTGCCGGAGCGCCGCCCGGCCGCTGGAGAACGGGCCGGGCGCGTAGATCACCCAGTAACCCGGCCTGAGCGAGGCGTAGTTGTCGCTGCGCACAAAGCGGGCGTTCGGCACCGTCTCGCGGATCTTCGCGACGCGCCGGTCGCGGGCCGCCGTGCCCGTGGAGACCGGCTCCGAGAAGAGCTGGGCGACCCAGCTGCCGGAGGCCGGAGGCGGCTTCTGCGTACGACTGGGCTTGCGCGTGGGCTGCTTCGGCTTTGCCGGGTTCGCCGGCTTCTTGGTGCGGTCCGGACCGGCGCCGCCGGCGGGGGACTTGGTGGGGCCGGGCCCGGCGGTGCGGCTCTGCTCCGGTCCGCCGCCCCCGGCCCGTTCGCCCTCGCCGCCGGGGTCGCCCAGGGCGAACAGCAGGGCCGTGCCCGCGACCAGCGCGACGGCGAGGCCGATCACCGCCACGAGCACCGGCGTACGGCTCCGCCCGCCCGGCTGCTGCTGCCGCGTCTGCGGGGGCGGCGCCGCCTCCCCGTACGGGTACACGTACGGGGACGTCTGCCCGTACTCGCCCGGTTCGGCCCGGCCCGGGAGCGGCACGGGGCGCGGGCTGTCCACGGCGGTGGGCGGCGGGGGCGGCGTCGGCGCGTACGAGGTCCGGGTCGGCTGGGACGCCAGGGCGGCGGCGGTGCCCGACTCCACCTGGCCGAGCAGTGCGTCCAGGCGGGCCGCGTCGGGCCGGGCGGCCGGGTCCCGGACGAGCAGGGCGGCCAGGACCGGCGCGAGCGGGCCCGAGCGGACGGGCGGCGGCACCGGCTCGTCGAGCACCGCGGCCAGGGTGGCGAGCGTGGTGGCCCGGCGCAGCGGACTGACGCCCTCCACCGCCACGTACAGGACCAGGCCCAGGGACCAGAGGTCGGAGGCCGGGTCGTCGTCGGTGCCGCGGATGCGCTCCGGGGCGATGTACTCGGGGGAACCGATCAGGTCGCCGGTGGCGGTCAGCGAGGACGTGCCCTGGAGTGCGGCGATGCCGAAGTCGGTGAGGACCGCGCTGCCGTCTTCGCGCAGCATCACGTTGGCGGGCTTCACGTCCCGGTGCTGGATGCCCGCGGCGTGCGCGGCGCGCAGCGCGGAGAGCACCTGGCGGCCGAGGCGAGCGGCCTCGCGCGGGTCCAACGGCCCCTGGGCGAGCCGGTCTTGAAGGGTGTGGCCGGGCAGCAGCTCCATCACGAGCCACGGGTGGCCTTCCACCGCCGCGTCCACGATGTGGTGGATGGTGACCACGTGCGGATGGCTGAGCCGGGCCAGCGCGCGGGCCTCGCGCAGGACCCGCTCGCGCAGCACCCGGTCCGCGTCGGCGCCCGCCTCCGGGGACTGGGCCGGGTCGGGGGAGCGGACCTCCTTCAGGGCCACCTCGCGGTGCAGCACCGTGTCGCGCGCCCGCCACACGGTGCCCATGCCGCCGCTGCCGAGCCGCTCGATCAGCTCGAAGCGTCCGTCGACGACTCTGTTGTGGGCCGCGCCCCCGTCCCCGTTCATGCGGATCAGCGTACGGGCTGCTCCGCGCGCTCCACCCGCTGCGTGCCCGAAAGCGTCCGGTACGAGCGGATCCAGGACGAGGTCGCGTCCCGGTCGGCCTTGTCGGACAGCGCGTAGTAGTCCATCTGCGAGCGCTCGGCGGTGACGTCGAGGACGCCGTAGCCGTGCGAGTCCATGTCGAGCCAATTCACATGCCGGTTGGCGGCCCTGACCGCGCCCGCCGCGACGAGGGACACGGTCTGCGGGGCGACGTGCAGGATGTCGTCGAGGTTGTCCGAGGTCACCGAGGTGACGACGAACTCGGTGGCGGCGCTCTGCGACAGCGGGTACGTGGCGGCCTTCACCGGCACGTCGTTCGCCCAGGCCATGTGGATGTCGCCGGTCAGGAAGACGGTGTCGCGGATGCCCAGGTCGGTGAGGTGGGCGAGGAGTTCCCTGCGGTCGTCGGTGTAGCCGTCCCACTGGTCGACGTTGACCGCAAGACCCCCCTTGGGCAGCCCCAGCAACTCCGCCAGCGGGCCGAGCAGATGGGCCGGTACGGAGCCGAAGGCCACCGGCGAGATCATCACCGAGGTGCCGACCAGCTTCCACTGGGCCCGGGACGCGGCAAGACCCTTCTTGAGCCAGTCGAGCTGGGCGCGTCCGGTGAGGGTGCGCTCCGGGTCGTCCACGTCGCCGTTGCCGACCGTCGTCTGCTGGGAGCGGAACGAGCGCAGGTCGAGCAGGTGCAGGTCGGCCAGGCTGCCGTAGCGGATGCGGCGGTAGACGGTGCCCTCGGTGGCGGGGCGGACCGGCATCCACTCGAAGTAGGCCTGCTTGGCGGCGGCTTGGCGTGCGGACCAGTCGCCCTCGGTGCCCGGCGTGTGGTTCTCGGCGCCGCCCGACCAGGTGTCGTTGGCGATCTCGTGGTCGTCCCAGATCGCTATCACGGGGTGGCGGGCGTGCAGGGCCTGGAGGTCGGGGTCGGTCTTGTAATGGCCGTGCCGGGTGCGGTAGTCGGCGAGCGAGACGATCTCGTGCAGCGGTGCGTGCTGCCGGATCACGTCCTCGTCGACGGGGTAGCCGCCGGACGCGTACTCGTAGAGGTAGTCGCCGAGGTGCAGGACCGCGTCCAGGTCGGGGCGGTCGGCGAGATGGCGGTACGCGGAGAACCAGCCGGCCTCCCAGTTGGCGCAGGACACCACGCCGAACCGGACGCCCGGCGCCGTCGCGCCGTGGGCGGGGGTGGTGCGGGTGCGGCCTACGGGGGAGACGACGGGGGAGGCCTTGGGGGAGCCCTCGGAGGGGTTTTCGGGGGCGCCCTCGGAGGAGGCCGCACTGCCCGCTGTGAAGCGGAAGTAATAGTCGGTCGCAGGGCGCAGGCCCCTTACATCGGCCTTCACGGTGTGGTCGGCCGCCGCACGCGCGGTGACGGATCCGCTCGCCGCGAGCCGGTTGAAGTCCCGGTCCTCGGACACCTCCCAACGCACCGCCGTGTCGGGCCCCTTGCCCGAGCCGGGCACGGCCTCGGCGGTCGGCGTCACCCGGGTCCAGAGCAGGACCCCGTCGGGCAGGGGATCGCCGGAGGCGACGCCGTGCCGGAAGGCGGGGCGGTTCTCGGCGGCGTGGGCGAGGGGCGTGGCCGTGAGCGGGGCGGCCGCGAGCGGGACGACGACCGCGGTGGCCGCGGCGGCCTTGACGACCGTGCGGCGCCCCGGAGTTGACGGCGAGGGGCTCGTGGCCCGAGGGCTTGTGGCCTGGGGGCTCGTGGCCCGAGGGCTCGTGGTCTGGGGGCCCGTGGTCTGGCTGGGGATTCTACTGGTCACAATCGGTCAGATTACTGACCGGTATGAGCAAAGAGCGGGCGAACTCCGAAAGTTCGCCCGCTCTTTGGGTGCAGTACCCGTGGGCGGCGAGGGCGACGCGGTGGTCAGCCCTTCAGCGCCTCGTCGATCGTCTTCGTGAACTGCTCGGCCGTCATCGGCGTCCCCTTCTGACCGTCGGGGAACTCCGCCTCCAGCTTCTTGCCGTCCATCTTCAGCGTCGGCGTGCCCTGCACACCGCTCTTCTGGAACGCGTCCGACATCTCCAGGGCCCACCGGTCATAGGTGCCCCCCTCGACCGCCTTCTGGAACTTCTCGTTGCCCTTGAGCGCCGGGACGTCGTTCGCGATCTCGATCAGCGCCGAGTCGTCCTTGAACTTGTCGTCGCTCTCCGCGGGGTGGTGCTTGGCGGAGTAGAGCGCGGACTTGAACTCCAGGAACGCCTCGGGGCTCACGTTCAGGGCGGCGCCGAGGGCGCTCAGGGCGTTCTTGGAGCCCTCGCCGTTCGTAGCGTCGTCGATGAAGGTGGCGCCGACGAACTTGACCTTGTACTTGCCGTCCTCGATGTCCTTCTCGATCGTTTCGCCGACACCCTGCTCGAACGAGGCGCAGATCGGGCAGCGCGGGTCCTCGTACATCTCCAGGGTCTTCTTCGCGCTGTCCTCGCCGATGACGACCGTCGTGCCGTTCTTGCCCGAGGTGTTGGCGGGGACGACGACCTTCGCCGTCTTGGCGGCCTCCCACGCGGACGGCTTGCTCGCCTGCATCACGGCCCAGCCGACGCCGCCCGCGACGGCCAGGACGCCGACGACGCTCACGCCGACGATGACCTGCCGGCGGACCTTGTCCTTCTTGGCCTGCCGCTCCCGCTCGGCCCGCAGCCGCTCGCGGGCCGCCGTCTTCGCCGCCTGGCTGTTGCGCTTGCTCATGATTCTTCTCCGTATGTGACGTCGTACGTGACGTGGTGTGGGGTGGTCCAGCCGGTGTTGGTGCTGGTGCCGGTGCTGGTGCTCGTGCTCAGGCGAAAACAGAGGCCTGGCACGGCGGTCCACGCCGGTTCACGGAGTGCGCGACGAGCCACGCGCGCGGGGTGCGGGTTTTCCGGCCGGGCAGCGGAGCACGCCGCACCGGTCCGATGCGTACGGAGACGGCGGCCACCGCGACGAGCAGCGGCCGGAACGCCAGCTGGCCGGCCGCGCGGAGCAGCTGCGCCAGCGCGCTCTCGCCGCGCCGCAGCCAGGCCGCGGCGATCAGGCCCACGCCGATGTGCGCGGCGAGCAGCAGCCAGGCCGCGGCCGGATCGGCGGAGGCGAGCAGCTCGGTGGTCTGCCCCTGCCCGCCGCCCGCGGCCCGCGCGAGGGCGGCGCCCACGCCGTCACCGGCGCAGAGCACGTCAAGCCCGAAGGAGCGCAGCGGACCGGCCACCGGACCGCCCGCCGCGCCGTAACAGACGTGCTGGCCGGCGGTGAAGACCGTGTCGGCGGCCAGCTCCAGGGGGACGAGCAGCGCCGTGATCCGCCAGAAGCCGCGCTCGCGACCGGCGAGCAGATAGGCGAGCGCGAACACGGCCGCGCTCACCGCCGCGACCGTGGTCAGCGGCAGCGGAACCCGGGACAGCAGCACGTGCGAGGCGGCGGACAGCGTCACGACGACCGCCGTGAAGAGCGCTGCCCGCGCCGCGCGGAGCTGCGACCCGGATATGTCCATGGCGTGAAAGTCTGCCATGCCTCGGTGTAAGCCCCCCTTCAAGTTTTCCTGTGAACGCCCCGGCCCTGGTGGGAGCCCCTACAGGCCCGGGATCCGGCCGTTGCGGAACAGGTCCACGAAGATCTGGTGGTCCTGCCGGGCCCGCGCCCCGTACGCGTGCGCGAACTCCACGAGGATGTCCCCGAAGCCCTCCTCGTCGGCCGCGATGGCCGCGTCGATCGCCCGCTCCGTGGAGAACGGCACCAGCTCGGAGTGCCCGCTCTCGTCGTCCGCCGCGGCGTGCATCGTGGCCGTGGCCCGCCCCAGGTCGGCGATCACGGCGGCGATCTCGTCCACCTCGTCGATGTCCGACCAGTCCAGGTCCACCGCGTACGGCGACACCTCGGCGACCAGCTGGCCCGAGCCGTCCAGCTCGGTCCAGCCCAGCCACGGGTCGGCGTGCGCCTGCAGGGCCCGCTGGGAGATCACCGTGCGGTGGCCCTCGTGCTGGAAGTACGCGCGGGCCGCCGGGTCCGTGATGTGCCGCGAGACCGCCGGGGTCTGCGCCTGCTTGAGGTAGATCACGACGTCGTTCTCCAGGGCGTCGGAATTGCCCTCAAGCAGGATGTTGTACGAGGGCAGCCCCGCCGAGCCGATCCCGATCCCGCGCCGTCCCACCACGTCCTTCACGCGGTACGAGTCGGGGCGGGACAGGGACGACTCGGGCAGCGTCTCCAGGTACCCGTCGAAGGCGGCCAGGACCTTGTACCGGGTGGCGGCGTCCAGCTCGATCGCGCCGCCGCCGGACGAGAACCTGCGCTCGAAGTCCCGGATCTCCGTCATCGAGTCGAGCAGCCCGAACCGGGTCAGCGAGCGGGCCGAGCGCAGCGCGCCCAGGAGCGGTCCCTTGGCCGTGTCCAGGGTGAAGGGCGGCAGCTCAGATATGTCGCCAGCCTTCGCGCCGGTCGCCAGCGCGTGGATCCGCTCGCGGTACGCGCCCGCGTACGTACGCACCAGGTCGGTGATCTGCTCGTCGGAGAGCGCCTTGGTGTACCCGATCAGGGCGACGGAGGCGGCGAACCGCTTCAGGTCCCAGGTGAAGGGGCCGACGTACGCCTCGTCGAAGTCGTTGACGTTGAAGATCAGGCGGCCCTGGGAGTCCATGTACGTGCCGAAGTTCTCGGCGTGCAGGTCGCCGTGGATCCACACCTTGCCGGTGCGCTCGTCCAGGTACGAGCCGTCCGGTATGTGCTCCAGGTCGTGGTAGAAGAGGCACGCCGTGCCGCGGTAGAAGGCGAAGGCGCTCGCCGCCATCTTGCGGAACTTCACCCGGAACGCGGCCGGATCGGCGGCGAGGAGCTCGCCGAAGGCGGTGTCGAAGACGTCGAGGATCTGCTCGCCGCGCTGCTCGGCGCTGAGCTCGGGGACCGACATCGCTGGGTGCCTCCTGGTGCATGACAAATGGGACAGGTGTTCCATCCTCTTCCAACGCACGAAGCTACCCGTGAGTGCCCGCGGGTTGTCAGTCCCCGGACGTAGACTTCAGCGCTGTCCCCCCACTACGTCGCCGTGAGTTCTTCCGGAGGTCTTCCACCGTGACCGCCTCGTCCAGGCCGCCCTTCACGCACCTGCACGTCCACACCCAGTACTCGCTGCTCGACGGCGCGGCCCGGATGAAGGACATGTTCAACGCCTGCAACGAGATGGGCATGACCCATGTCGCGATGACGGACCACGGCAACCTCCACGGCGCGTACGACTTCTTCCACTCCGCGAAGAACGCCGGCGTCACCCCGATCATCGGCATCGAGGCGTACGTCGCGCCCCAGTCCCGGCAGTACAAACGGAAGATCCAGTGGGGCCAGCCGCACCAGAAGCGGGACGACGTATCCGGTTCGGGTGGTTACACGCACAAGACGATCTGGGCGTCGAACAGCACGGGCCTGCACAACCTCTTCAAGCTCTCCTCGGACGCGTACGCCGAGGGCTGGCTGCAGAAGTGGCCCCGCATGGACAAGGAGACCATCGCCCAGTGGTCGGACGGCCTGATCGCCTCCACCGGCTGCCCCTCCGGCGAGCTCCAGACCCGCCTCCGCCTCGGCCAGTTCGACGAAGCCCTGAAGGCCGCCTCCGAGTACCAGGACATCTTCGGCAAGGACCGGTACTTCCTGGAGCTGATGGACCACGGCATCGAGATCGAGCGCCGGGTCCGTGACGGCCTCCTGGAGATCGGCAAGAAGCTCGGCATCCCGCCGCTGGTGACGAACGACTCGCACTACACGTACGCGCACGAGTCGACGGCGCACGACGCCCTGCTCTGCATCCAGACCGGCAAGAACCTCTCCGACCCGGACCGCTTCCGCTTCGACGGCACGGGTTACTACATGAAGTCGACGGACGAGATGTACGCCATCGACTCCTCCGACGCCTGGCAGGAGGGCTGCCGCAACACGCTCCTGGTGGCCGAGCAGATCGACACCACCGGCATGTTCGAGAAGCGCGACCTGATGCCGAAGTTCGACATCCCGGAGGGCTTCACCGAGGTCACCTGGTTCCAGGAGGAGGTCCGGGTCGGCATGGAGCGCCGCTATCCGGGCGGCGTCCCCGAGGACCGCCAGAAGCAGGCCGAGTACGAGATGGACACGATCATCTCGATGGGCTTCCCCGGGTACTTCCTCGTCGTGGCCGACTTCATCATGTGGGCCAAGAGCCAGGGCATCGCGGTCGGCCCCGGCCGAGGCTCCGCGGCCGGCTCGATCGTGGCGTACGCGATGGGCATCACCGACCTCGACCCGATCACGCACGGCCTGATCTTCGAGCGGTTCCTCAACCCCGAGCGCATCTCCATGCCCGATGTCGACATCGACTTCGACGAGCGCAGGCGCGTCGAGGTGATCCGGTACGTGACGGAGAAGTACGGCTCCGACAAGGTCGCCATGATCGGCACGTACGGAAAGATCAAGGCGAAGAACGCCATCAAGGACTCCGCGCGCGTGCTCGGTTATCCGTACGCGATGGGCGACCGCCTCACCAAGGCCATGCCCGCCGACGTCCTCGGCAAGGGCATCGACCTCTCCGGCATCACCGACCCCAAGCACCCGCGCTACAGCGAGGCGGGCGAGATCCGGGGGATGTACGAGAACGAGCCGGATGTGAAGAAGGTCATCGACACCGCGAAGGGTGTGGAGGGCCTGGTCCGGCAGATGGGTGTGCACGCGGCCGGCGTGATCATGTCCAGCGAGCCCATCGTCGACCACGCCCCGCTGTGGACCCGGCACACCGACGGCGTGACGATCACGCAGTGGGACTACCCGCAGTGCGAGTCGCTCGGCCTGCTCAAGATGGACTTCCTGGGCCTGCGCAACCTCACCATCATGGACGACGCCGTCAAGATGGTCCGGGCGAACAAGGGCATCGACCTGGAGATGCTCAACCTCCCGCTCGATGACCCGAAGACCTTCGAACTCCTCTGCCGCGGTGACACCCTCGGCGTCTTCCAGTTCGACGGCGGCCCGATGCGCTCGCTGCTCCGCCAGATGCAGCCCGACAACTTCGAGGACATTTCCGCCGTCTCGGCCCTGTACCGCCCGGGACCGATGGGCATGAACTCGCACATCAACTACGCGGAGCGGAAGAACGGCCGCCAGGAGATCACCCCGATCCACCCGGAGCTCGAAGAGCCCCTGAAGGAGACCCTGGGGCTCACCTACGGCCTGATCGTGTACCAGGAGCAGGTGCAGAAGGCCGCCCAGATCATCGCCGGATACTCGCTCGGCGAGGCCGACGTGCTGCGCCGCGTGATGGGCAAGAAGAAGCCCGAGGAGCTGGAGAAGAACTTCGTCCTGTTCCAGGCGGGCGCCCGCAAGAAGGGCTTCTCCGACGCGGCCATCCAGGCCCTGTGGGACGTCCTGGTCCCGTTCGCCGGATACGCGTTCAACAAGGCCCACTCCTCCGCGTACGGCCTGGTCACCTACTGGACGGCGTACCTCAAGGCGAACCACCCCGCCGAGTACATGGCGGCGCTGCTCACCTCGGTGAAGGACGACAAGGACAAGTCGGCCGTCTACCTCAACGAGTGCCGCCGCATGGGCATCAAGGTGCTCCCGCCGAACGTCAACGAGTCGGTGCACAACTTCGCGGCCCAGGGGGACGACGTGATCCTCTTCGGCCTGGAGGCGGTCCGCAACGTCGGCACCAACGTCGTCGAGTCGATCATCCGCTCCCGCAAGGCCAAGGGGAAGTTCAGCTCCTTCCCCGACTACCTCGACAAGGTCGAGGCCACCGCCTGCAACAAGCGCACCACGGAATCGCTCATCAAGGCGGGCGCGTTCGACACCATGCACCACACCCGCAAGGGCCTCACCGCGCAGTACGAGCCGATGATCGACAACGTCGTCGCGGTCAAGCGCAAGGAGGCGGAGGGGCAGTTCGACCTCTTCGGCGGGATGGGCGACGAGCCGGGCGGCGGCGACGAGCCGGGCTTCGGGCTCGACGTGGAGTTCTCCGAGGACGAGTGGGACAAGACGTATCTCCTCGCGCAGGAGCGGGAGATGCTCGGGCTCTACGTGTCCGACCACCCGCTGTTCGGCCTGGAGCACGTCCTCTCCGACAAGGCGGACGCGGGCATCGGGCAGCTCACCGGCGGTGACTACTCGGACGGCTCGATCGTCACCATCGGCGGCATCATCTCCGGCCTCCAGCGCAAGATGACCAAGCAGGGCAACGCCTGGGCCATCGCCACCGTCGAGGACCTCGCGGGCTCCATCGAGTGCATGTTCTTCCCGGCGACGTACCAGCTGGTGTCGACCCAACTCGTCGAGGACGCCGTGGTGTTCGTCAAGGGCCGCCTCGACAAGCGCGAGGACGTGCCCCGCCTGGTCGCCATGGAGATGCAGGTCCCCGACCTCTCCAACGCCGGCACCAACGCCCCGGTCCTGATCACCATCCCGACGGTCAAGGTCACCCCGCCCATGGTCAGCCGCCTCGGCGAGGTGCTCAGCCACCACAAGGGCAACTCCGAGGTCCGTATCAAGCTGGTCGGCGCCCGCAAGACCACGGTGCTCCGGCTCGACAAGCACCGGGTGCAGCCCGACCCGGCGCTCTTCGGCGACCTGAAGGTGCTGCTCGGCCCGCAGTGCCTCGCCGGCTGACCGCGCAGCACCCCGGCCGGACGGAACTCCGGTGACGCGCGCATGACGCGCGAAGGGCGCGCCCCGTTTCGGGGCGCGCCCTTCGGCACTGTGCCGGGCGGTGTGCGGCCTGCGTCAGTTGTGGCCGAACTTCTTCTGCTTACGGCTGCGTTCGGCAAGGTTCGACGGACTGGGGGAGTCGCTCGGCATCGCCGATTCGGTCTGCTGATCCGTGCCGCGCTCCGAGGGGCGCTGCCGGCCGCGGTTCTGCTGGGCCTGTTGGCGATTCTTGTTCTTGGCCATGGTGATCTGCCTCCTGAGGGTGATCTAGGGGCCAGGGCCGGGACCAGATTCACATAAGCTGACATAGTGCGCATGTCAGAGAATTACCGTGCGTCATTGCCGTACGCCTTAACCGATCCGGGGAAACCGCGCGCCGAACTTGCCGAAACGCCACGCCGAAGATCGAGTTCGGGACGTCAACCCCTGTGCGGTCGGGCAGACTCGAAAGACAACCCGAACCGAACCCGCACCCGATTCCCGTAGTCGGGGAGCCTCAGGGAAAGAGGGTGGAAAGCGTGGACCGCTGCGTCGTCCTGGTGGACGCCGGATATCTGCTCGGTGCCGCCGCGAGTCTTCTCGCCAAGGAACCCTCACGGTCACGGATCACCGTCGACCATCCCGCCCTCATCCAGGCCCTCCGCGAACGCGCCGAGACCGAGACCGAGCGCCCCCTGCTGCGGATCTACTGGTTCGACGGCGCCCCCGACCGCGTACCGCAGCCCGAGCACCGCAGGCTCCGCGTGATGCCGCGGGTCACCGTCCGGCTCGGTGCCCTGACCCGCAGCGACGGGCGCTGGGCGCAGAAGGGCGTGGACGCCGCGATGCACGCCGAGCTCACCGAACTCGCCCGCAACCGCGCCTGCTCCGACATCGTGCTGGTCACCGGCGACGGCGATCTGCTGCCCGGCCTGATGTCCGCCAAGGAACACGGAGTCGCCGTCCACCTCTGGGCCGTGCAGGCCGCCGACGGGGACTACAACCAGTCCGAGGACCTGGTCGCCGAGGCCGACGAGCGGCGGGTGCTCGACCGCGCGTGGATCACCCAGGCGGTACGGGCGAAGGAGATCACCGGGGTCTGCGCACCGCAGCCCGCGCCCCGCCCCGAGATCGCCGCGATCCTCTCCGCGCCGCTGCCCGAGTCCGCGCTCGCCGCGGCCGCCGAGCACGCTCCGGAGGAGCCCGCCGCCCAGCAGAACGGCGCCGCCGCCGCGCCCCGCGACGCCGAACCCACCGGGCCCGAGCGCACCCCGGCCAAGCCCGGCGTCCCCACGCCCAAGGACCTCGCCGCGCTGCACGGCCCCGGCGCCCCCACCGGCAAGGACCACACCAACGCCACCCTGCGCTGGTCCTCCGACAAGGGCTGGATCGACCGGCCCGGCGGCCCCGGCGAGCCCCCCGAGATCGCCGCGCTGCCCACCCTCGCCCAGCTCACCACCGCCGAACAGCGCTGGGCGGACCGCGAGGAGGACATCACCACGGTCGGCGGCGACCCCTTCGAGGTCGGCCAGGTCTTCGCCCGCCGCTGGATGGCCCGGCTGCCCGAGACGGCCGAGGTGCAGAAGCTGTCCGGTATGTACCCGCGCATCCCTCACCGCATCGACGGCGAACTCCTGCGCTACGCCGCCCGGTTCGGCCTCCTCGCCCACAAGGACGACCAGATCGACGAGCACGACCGGTACGCGATCAGGGCCGGCTTCTGGCGCGAGGTCGACGTGAAGGTGGCTGCACCGGCGCCTTCGGGGGAGTAGAAGCCCCGTACGTCGCCCTCGTCGCCCTCGTCGCCCTCGGCCCCCTCGGCCCCCTCGGCCCCTGCAGGAGCGGGGGCGGTGTCCCCGGGGAGGCCCAGGGGTGGGCGGTCCCGTAGGCTCCTCCCTCGTGAGTACGCGTACCGGCCACCCGAATCACGGTGCACACGGCGACGGGACCGTGTGCGAGACGCGTGAGCTGGTCAAGACGTATCCGGCCGCGCGCGGGCGCCGGGGCGCGCCCGCGACGCCCGCCGTGCGCGCCACCGACGCCGTGTCGCTCCGCGTGCGCCGCGGCGAGATCTTCGGCCTGCTCGGCCCCAACGGCGCCGGCAAGTCCACCCTCGTACGCCAGCTCACCGGCCTGATGCGGCCCGACTCCGGGAGCGTGCGGATCCTCGGGCACGACGTCGTGCGCCACCCCGAACGGGCCGCGCGGCTGCTCGCCTACCTCGGCCAGGAGTCCACCGCCCTCGACGAACTGACCGTCGCCCTCGCCGCCGAGACCACCGGTCGGCTGCGCGGCCTCGACGTCGGGGCCGCCCGCGCCGAGCGGGACGCCGTGCTGGACGAGCTCGGCCTCGCCCCGCTCGCCGGGCGCCCCCTGAAGAAGCTGTCCGGCGGACAGCGGCGCCTCGCCTGCTTCGCCGCCGCCCTCGTCGGCGAGCGGCCGCTGCTCGTCCTCGACGAGCCGACCACCGGCATGGACCCGGTGGCCCGGCGCGCCGTGTGGGCCGCCGTCGACCGGCGCCGCGCCGAACGCGGCACCACCGTGCTGCTCGTCACCCACAACGTCATCGAGGCGGAGACCGTGCTCGACCGGGTCGCCGTGCTCGAACAGGGCCGCGTCATCGCCTGCGACACCCCCTCGGGCCTCAAGGGCGCCGTCGCCGGAGAGGTCCGGCTCGACCTCGTCTGGCGCGAGAGCGCCCCGCTCGACGTCCCGGAGGTCGCCGCCCTGCACGGCGCCGCCGAGGAGACCGGCCGCCGCTGGACCCTGCGGCTCGCGCCCGACGAGGCCCGCGCCGCCGTCGCCGCGGTGACAGGGGGAGCGGCCTTCGCCGCGCTCGATGACTTCACGCTGGCCACGCCGAGCCTGGAGGACGTGTACCTCGCGCTCGGCGGGCGTACGAAGGGTTTGGTGAAGGTGTGACGACGCTGCACGAGACGGAGACCGCCTCGGGTGCGGGCGCCGCCGCGGCCGAGGCCCCGCTCGCCCCGGCCGCACGCCTGCTGCCCGCGCTCGGCGCCGTCTACCGGGCCCAGCTGTCCCGGGCGCGCGTCGCCCGCATCCCGCTGCTGTTCGTCGCGACCTTCCAGTCCGTCGGGATCATGGTCCTGATGCGTGGCGTCGTCGACGGGGGCCAGGAGGCGCGGGCCGTGGTCGCCGGTTCGGCGGTGCTCGTCGTGGCGTTCGTCGCGCTGAACCTGCTCGCCCAGTACTTCGGCCAGCTGCGCGCCCAGGGCGGCCTCGACCACTATGCGACGCTGCCCGTGCCGCCCGCCGCCGTCGTCCTCGGAGCTGCCGGGGCGTACGCCTCGTTCACCGCGCCCGGCACGCTCGTCACGGCCGTCGTGGGGAGCCTCCTCTTCGGGCTTCCGCTCACGCACGTATGGGTGCTCTTGGCCGTGATCCCGCTCGCGGGCGCCGCGCTCGCCGGGCTCGGTGCGGCCCTCGGGCTGCTCGCGCCGCGGCCCGAACTGGCCACGCTCCTCGGCCAGCTGGGCATGTCGGCGGCGCTGCTCCTGGGCGTGCTGCCGGCCGAGCGGATGCCGGTGCTGCTGCAGTACGCGCGCGACCTGCTGCCCTCGACGTACGGCGTGGAAGCGTTCGCCCGGACCTTCGACGCACACCCGGACTGGGCGGCCGTCGGGCTCGACCTCGCGGTGTGCGCGGGCGTCGGCGTCGCCTCGCTCGCCCTCGCCACCTGGGCGTACCGGCGGGCCGCGGTCCGCTGAGGCCGGCGGATGATCGCCGGGCCGGGGCCGCCGTCCTCCGCGGCGCCTGGCACGATGGCAGGGTGACCGCACCGCACACACCTCCCCACAAGGCCTCCGCCCACCACTCCTGGGCGGCGCCGCAGCCGCCGTACGCCGCCGTGCCTCCGGGCGCAGACGAGGGCGGGCCCGGACTGCAGCGGGAGCTGACCGAGGCGGCGTCGGTCGCGGTGGTCCTCACGGTCCTCGGTGCGCTGCTCGGCCTGCTGTGGGGGCAGCTCGCGCCGCGGGTCCCGCTCGTCGCCGACGACAAGGCCGTGTTCCTCAAGGAGATCGAGGGCGAGCAGGCGATCGGCGCCGACGGCACGTTCATCCTGTTCGCGCTCGGCTTCGGGCTGGTCAGCGCCGTCGCGGTGTTCCTGTGGCGCAGGCGCGGCGGCCTCCCGCTGGTCGTCGGGCTTGCGCTCGGCGCGCTGCTCGCGTCCGTCGTGGCCTGGCGGCTCGGGCTGCTGATCGGACCCGGCGACGACGTGGTGGCTCGCGCCAAGGAGGCCGGCCCCGGAGTCGCCTTCGACGCGCCGCTGAAGCTGAGCTCCCTCGGCGCGCTGCTCGCCTGGCCGATCGCCGCGCTCGCCGTGCACCTCGGCCTCACCGCGCTGTTCGGCCCGCGCGACCCCGAGTTCGCCGACGGGCCGTACCACGCCTGGCCCACCGAGCCGGGCGAGGCACACCCGTACCCGTACCCGCCGGAGCAGGGAACGCAGGGCACGCAGGGCTCACGTACGGACTGACACCCGCAGGGCACGCGTACGACTGACTCGCAGGGCACGCGTACGACTGACTCGCCAGGGCGCCCACGGGCCGAACCGAGGGCCGGAGCGAGCCCTCAGGCCCGCCCGATCGGCGCGAGCACCGCGCCAGTGAGCTTCGCCAGGTCCTCCGGGGACAGCTCCACCTCCAGGCCGCGGCGGCCCGCAGAGACGCAGATCGTGGCATGGGCGGAGGCCGATGAGTCCAGGACCGTCGGCAGGCGCTTGCGCTGGCCGAGCGGGGAGATCCCGCCGCGGACGTAGCCCGTGGTGCGCTCCGCGGCCGCCGGGTCGGCCATACTGGCGCGCTTGCCCTCCCGTCGCCCGCCACCACCCTTGTCCGGATGCGCTTCGCGCGCCCCTCTCACCGCTCCGGCCAGCGCCTTCAGGTCGAGCGAGCCCGCGACCGGGACCACGGCGACCGTCAGCGCGCCGTCCACGTCGGCGACCAGGGTCTTGAAGACGCGGTCCGGGGACACGCCCATCGCCTCGGCCGCCTCCTCGCCGTACGACGGGTGGGCCGGGTCGTGCTCGTAGGCGTGCACCGTGAACGGGACTCCCGCCTCGGTGAGGGCCACCGTCGCCGGAGTGCCGCCGGACTGCTGCTTCCTGGACTTGGACTTCTTCGCCATGGGGGACTTCTTCGCCATCGGGGACTTCCTCGCCATCGGCCCTCGCCTGCGGGGACGCGGTCAGTTCATGCTCGTCGGCCCGCGCGTCAGGTCGACGGCGGGCAACGACGGCAGGTTACGGATCACCGCGGTCTCCGCGCGCAGCAGTTTCAGCTCGTCCCGCAGCCGCGACGCGGTGTCCGGGGCCTGGAGGAGCCGCTGCTTGGTCGGGGTGTCCAGGACGGCCGCGGCGGCCACCAGGTACGACACCACCGACGGCTCGTCCGGCAGTTCCGCACCCGACGACAGGGACCGCTCACGGGCGCCCGCGAGCCGCTTCTGGTAGTTCCGGAACGCCCGCAGGACGCCCTCGGCGAGCGCCCCCGCCTCGTCGCCCGGGTCCTCCTCCAGCTCCTCCACCTCGGCCGTCAGATACGGGCCGGAGGCGTCCACGGAGTGCAGCCGGACGCGGGTCGTGCCGGTGGCCAGGACCTCGAAGCTGCCGTCGGCGCGCTCCCGTACCGTCGCGGCGTCCGCGATGCAGCCGACGCCGTGGAACGACTTCAGCGGGTCGGGGCCGAACCCGGCCGCCGCGCCGCGCTCGGGCACCGCCGTGGCGTCGGGCAGGCCCGGCTCGGCGGGCGCCACCTCATGGCCGTCGCGGATGGCGACGACGGCGAACCTGCGCGGCTCGTCGGAGTCGTCGGGCGCGGCCTTGACGAGGTCGCGCATCATCGCGCGGTAGCGCTCCTCGAAGATGTTCAGAGGCAGCACGAGTCCCGGGAACAGCACGGTGTTCAGCGGAAAGAGCGGAAGCCGGACGGTGGTCACGACGGACTAGCCTAATGGCCGCTCACGCCCGCCCGGAGCGGGTCCGCCCAGAGCGGACTTTTCCGGCCCGCGCCCGCAGCGGCGTCGCAGCGGCCACGTCCAGGCGTACGCCGTCGCGCACTTCGAGGAACTGGCCGAGCGGATCCGGCGAGATCCGGTCCCACGGGAAGGACGTCGCGTACGGCCCGATCAGCCGCAGCTGCTCCAGGGCGTCGCCCCACCGCTCAAGCCGGACCAGGACGTACGCGAGCAGGTTGCGGACCTCCGCCGGGTACGGGTCGCCCGCCTCGTACGCCGCCGACAGCTCGATCGCGCAGTCCGCCGCCGCGTGCAGCCGGCCCGCAGGCACCGAGGACCGGCCGGGCCCGGACAGATACGCGAACACGGCCCGCACCGGCAGCGCCCGCACCAGCGAACCCGGCAGTGCCTCGGCCGCCGCCCGCTCGGCGAAGTCGAAGCACTCGCGGTGCGAGCCGTACCAGGACGCCGAGAGGTACTGCAGCGCCGCGGCGTGACAGCCGTAGTGGTGCGGGGAGCGGCGCACCGCCTCCGACCACAGCGCGTGGAACGCGGTACGCGACACCCCGCAGCCGCGCGCGTGGTCCAGGGCGATCCGCCAGGGCACCGGGTCGCGCCGGTCGGCCTGAGCCGCGGCGGTGATCAGCGGGGCCGCCTCGCGCAGGAGCTCGGCGCGGGACGGCCACTCCCAGGCGTGCCGGACCGCCAGTTCGGCCTTGAGGAGCAGCACGTCCGGGTCGTGCGGCGCGGCGGCCAGCCAGGCCTCGAACCAGTCGCCGCGGCCCTGCGCGAACGCGGCAAGGCGCAGCAGGCAGCGGTCCCGGTTCTCCCACTCGGCGGCCTCGCGCACGTGCGCGAGCAGCTTCGCGGCCGGCTCGTACTCCCCGCGGCCCGCGGCGAGCAGGACCGGGGCCAGGAGCTCGTCGGGCGCGTCGAGGAGCACCGCGTCGTCGGCCGGCAGGCCCGCCGCGAGCCGCGGCGCGTGCCGGAGCATCCGGGCCGTGCCGATCACGGCACGGAACAGCGGCATGGTGGGGAGCCCTCCCTTGCACCTGGTGGAGACGGAGGCGCACCTGGTGGTTGCGGAGGGATGGACGGTCCTGCGGGCCCGTGGGTTGTATGCCGACCGGTAACGGTTCGGCCGCGACACACCTGAGGGTGAATCCCGCACCCGGACGGCTCAGCCGCGCCGCAGCAGCCTTGACGCGCCCGCCGCCACCGTCGTCGCCAGGATCCAGCCGAGCAGCACCAGCGCGGCCGCCGCCCACTGCCAGTGCCCCTCCACCCGCCAGTGGCCGTCCTGGCCCAGGTTGATCACCGGCACGAGCAGGTCGAGGGCGTACAGCGAGGGGTTCCACACCGGGCCCTCGCCGGACTTCATGGCGGGCGGCCGGTACTGCGCGAACGCGATCGCGCCCAGCGCCCACAGCACCGCCATCCACACCGCCGCCCGGCCCGGCCGGTAGCCGTACGCCACCGTCCAGTCCTGCGCGTACCCCCAGAACTTGCCCGCGAGCGGCAGGGTCTCGCGGCGGCGGCGCTGCTTGGCGAGCAGCACCTCGCGCGCGTCCGCGTCCTCGCCGCTGTTGCGCAGCACCGTCGCGAGCTTCTCGTACGGCTCCGGGCTGTACTCGGGTGTCGCCGAGAGCACCCACTCCAGGCGCCGGGCCAGCGGGAAGCTGCCGCGCGGGACCAGGTTCTCGTACGTGAAACCGCCGACCCGCAGCTGGCCGGGGCCCGGCCAGCTCGTCGACTTGTCGATCAGGTTGACGATCTTCGCGCCGGACAGGACCACACTGCCGCGCGCCGGCTTCTCGCCCAGGAAGCGCAGCTCGGGCGCCTGGATGCGGCGCAGCGACAGCTCCTGCTCGCTCTCCATCTGGAAGCGGGCCTGCTCGAAGTCGACCGCGTCCCCGAACCGACCGTCGTCGAGCCGGATCCCGCCCTGGCACTCGAACTTCTGCACCCGCACCCCGCGCGCCGGCGTCGAACCGCCGGTCAGCGGCGGGTTGGAGGCCGCGGCGGGCGTCATGTAGAGCGTGCGCTCCACGGTCAGCTGCGGGGCGTTCAGGGCCTTGCTGCCGTACGGGTTGAGCAGCCGGCTGCCGCGCAGGCTCAGGGAGACCCCGATCTGCGCGCCGCGCAGGGTCATCTCGCCGTGCGAGTCCATCAGTTCGGCCTGGAAGTCCTGGCCGACCGTGAGCCCGTCGCCGGTGAGCGTGCGGCCGCGCCGGTCGCGGTGGACCACGGCCTGGTTGAGGAGCAGGTCGGTGCCGATCTGGGCGTCGGTGAGGCGGATGCCGCGGTGCACATGGCAGCGCGGCAGGTGCAGGTCGCCCTCGGTGTGCAGGCGGGCCGCCTCGAACCGCGGGATCGAGCAGTCCACCAGGCGCAGCGTGGAGAACCGGCTCTCCGGCAGCACGATCTCCTTCTCGAACCGGCAGCCCTTCATCTCCACGTACGGCTCGACCGTGCCGCCCGCGACGTCAAGGGTTCCGGTGATCTGCACCCCGGTCAGCTTGATCGACGAGACCCGCCCCGGCAGCGGCGGCGGCCCGTCCAGCATCAGCAGGCAGATCACCCGCGCCCGCACGCTGCGCTCCGGGCCCCAGGGGTGGCCGCCGTGCGGGTCGTCCACCTCCTGGTCGCCGCTGGACAGGTCGTATCTGCTGCCGTTCTGGAAGGCCTGCCACATGCCGATCTCGGCCGCGGTCAGGCCGTCCGGCATGTCCGTGTGCTGCCCGTCGACCACTGCTGCGGTTCCTCCCCGTACCCCGTGCCCTGAAGGTGCCGATCCCCGTCCCCGGACCCGCACCGCTGGTCATGCCCGCTGCATGCCCGCTGCGTGACGGAGCGAACGCTAGTCGTGAAGCCGATCTTCCGGGGAGCCCTTGTTCCCGCTCTTTCCCGTCTCGTCATCGGCCAGGGGCTTGTATCAGCCATTGATACGGGCGATCGCCCCCACGGGCCGTCTGCGAGAATTGGTGGCGTGATCTCCCGAACCGATCTGCGCGGTGACTCCCTCCCCGAGGGAAGCGCCCTGCGCGACCTGCTGCCCCGTGCCGAGTTCGACGTCGCGGCCGCCCTGGACAAGGTGCGGCCCATCTGCGAGGACGTGCATCATCGGGGCACCGCGGCGCTGATCGAGTACGCGCGGAAGTTCGACGGAGTCGAGCTCCAGCAGATCCGGGTCCCGGCCGAGGCGCTGGCCAAGGCGCTCGCCGAGCTGGACCCCGAGGTGCGCGCCGCCCTTGAGGAGTCCATCAAGCGCGCCCGCACCGTCCACCGCGAGCAGCGCCGCGCCCCGCACACCACGCAGGTCGTGCCCGGCGGCACGGTCACCGAGAAGTGGGTGCCGGTCGAGCGCGTCGGCCTGTACGCACCGGGCGGCCGCTCCGTCTACCCGTCCTCCGTGATCATGAACGCGGTCCCGGCGCAGGAGGCGGGCGTCGAGTCTGTCGCCCTCGCGTCGCCGCCGCAGAAGGAGTTCGGCGGGCTTCCGCACCCGACGATCCTCGCCGCCTGCGCCCTCCTCGGCGTCGACGAGGTGTACGCGGTGGGCGGAGCCCAGGCCGTGGCCATGTTCGCGTACGGCACCGAAGGCCCCGACGGCTGCGCCCCGGCCAACATGGTCACCGGCCCCGGCAACATCTGGGTGGCCGCCGCCAAGCGCTACTTCACCGGCAGGATCGGCATCGACGCCGAGGCCGGACCGACCGAGATCGCGATCCTCGCCGACGACACCGCCGACCCGGCGCACGTCGCCTCCGACCTGATCAGCCAGGCCGAGCACGACCCGATGGCCGCCGCCGTCCTCGTCACCGACTCGGTCGCGCTCGCCGACGCCGTCGAGAAGGAGCTGGAGCCGCAGGTCGCGGCCACCAAGCACATCGAGGACCGGATCAAGCCCGCCCTGGCGGGACGCCAGTCCGCGATCGTCCTGGTCGACGGCCTGGAGGAGGGCCTGCGCGTGGTCGACGCGTACGGCGCCGAGCACCTGGAGATCCAGACCGCCGACGCCACCGCCGTGGCCGACCGCGTCAAGAACGCCGGAGCGATCTTCATCGGCCCCTGGGCGCCGGTCTCGCTCGGCGACTACTGCGCGGGCTCCAACCACGTGCTGCCGACCGGCGGTTGCGCCTGCCACTCCTCCGGCCTGTCCGTGCAGTCCTTCCTGCGCGGCATCCACATCGTGGACTACTCGCGGGACGCCCTCGCCGATGTCGCCCACCACGTGGTGACGCTCGCCGAGGCCGAGGACCTGCCGGCGCACGGTGCCGCGATCAAGGCGCGTTTTGTCGGAGGCGAACCAAACCAGCGCAGCGAGTGGAAGGTTCCGGGCCAGGAGGTGACGGGGACCAAGTGACCAGGATCGACGACCTCCCCATCCGCGAAGAGCTCCGCGGCAAGTCCCCGTACGGCGCACCCCAGTTGGACGTCCCCGTCCGCCTGAACACCAACGAGAACCCGTACCCGCTGCCCGAGCCGCTGGTCGAGCGGATCGCCGAGCGGGTCCGCGAGGCCGCCCGCGAGCTGAACCGCTACCCGGACCGGGACGCGGTCGAGCTGCGCACCGAACTGGCCCGCTACCTCACCCGCACCGGCGGGCACGAGGTCACGGCGGCCAACGTCTGGGCGGCCAACGGCTCCAACGAAGTGATCCAGCAGCTGCTCCAGACCTTCGGCGGCCCCGGCCGTACGGCGATCGGTTTCGAGCCCTCGTACTCGATGCACTCGCTGATCTCCCGCGGCACCGGCACCGGCTGGATCTCCGGGCCCCGCAACGACGACTTCACGGTCAACACGGAGCAGGCCGAGAAGGCCATCGCCGAGAACCAGCCGGACGTCGTCTTCATCACCTCGCCCAACAATCCCACGGGCACCGCCGTCCCGGCCGAGACCGTCCTCGCGCTCTACGAGGCGGCGCAGGCGGCCAAGCCGTCCCTGGTCGTGGTGGACGAGGCGTACGTCGAGTTCAGCCACGGGACCTCGCTGCTCCCGCTGCTCGAAGGTCGGCCGAATCTCGTCGTCTCGCGGACCATGTCCAAGGCCTTCGGCGCGGCCGGGCTGCGCCTCGGCTACCTCGCCGCCGATCCGGCGGTGGTGGACGCGGTGCAGCTGGTGCGGCTTCCGTACCACCTCTCCGCCGTCACCCAGGCCACCGCGCTCGCCGCCCTGGAACACACGGACACGCTCCTCGCGTACGTGGACCAGCTCAAGCAGGAGCGCGACCGGATCGTCCGCGAGCTGTGGGAGATGGGGTACGAAGTCACCGCGTCCGACGCGAACTTCGTGCAGTTCGGCCGCTTCGAGGGTGAGGGCGGAGCCCACGACGTATGGCAGCAGATCCTGGACCGGGGCGTCCTGGTGCGGGACAACGGCGTGCCCGGCTGGCTGCGGGTCACCGCCGGAACCCCGGAAGAGAACGACGCGTTCCTCGATGCGGTACGCGAACTCAAGAAGGAGCAGGAGCAGAGCGCATGAGTCGCGTCGGGCGCGTGGAGCGCACCACCAAGGAGACCTCCGTCCTCGTCGAGATCGACCTCGACGGCACCGGAAAGGTCGATGTTTCGACCGGGGTCGGCTTCTACGACCACATGCTCGACCAGCTCGGCCGCCACGGCCTCTTCGACCTCACCGTCAAGACCGAGGGCGACCTGCACATCGACAGCCACCACACCATCGAGGACACCGCCCTCGCCCTGGGCGCCGCCTTCAAGCAGGCCCTCGGCGACAAGGTGGGGATTTATCGCTTCGGCAACTGCACGGTCCCGCTGGACGAGTCGCTCGCCCAGGTGACGGTGGACCTGAGCGGCCGCCCGTACCTCGTGCACACCGAGCCCGAGAACATGGCGCCGATGATCGGCGAGTACGACACGACGATGACCCGGCACATCTTCGAGTCCTTCGTCGCCCAGGCGCAGATCGCCATGCACATCCACGTGCCGTACGGCCGCAACGCCCACCACATCGTGGAGTGCCAGTTCAAGGCCCTCGCGCGCGCCCTGCGGTACGCCTCCGAGCGGGACCCGCGGGCCGCCGGCATCCTCCCGTCGACGAAGGGCGCGCTCTAGTCATGAACGGCCTCTCGACCATCCTCATCGTCGTCGGCCTGTTCCTGATCGGCGGCGTCATCTCGTTCGTCAAGCAGGGCATGGGCAAGAGCCTCGTCACGCTCCTCTCGATCGGCGCCGGCATGTGCCTGCTCGCGGGAGTCCTGCGGCTCGACTACTGGAACTGACATGCTCGAATACGGGAACTGACATGTTCGAATACGGGAACTGACATGACTGAGAAGAAAGTTGTCGTCTTCGACTACGGCTTCGGCAACGTCCGCTCCGCCGAGCGGGCCCTCGCCCGCGCCGGGGCCGACGTCGAGATCACCCGTGACTTCGACCAGGCCATGAACGCCGACGGCCTCCTGGTCCCCGGCGTCGGCGCCTTCTCCGCCTGCATGCAGGGGCTGAAGGAGGCGCGCGGCGACTGGGTCGTCGACCGGAGGCTCTCCGGCGGGCGGCCCGTGATGGGCATCTGCGTCGGCATGCAGATCCTCTTCGAGCGGGGCATCGAGCACGGCGTCGAGGCCGAGGGCCTGGACGAGTGGCCCGGCACGGTCGGCCCCCTCAAGGCGGAAGTCGTCCCGCACATGGGCTGGAACACCGTCGAGGCCCCCGAGGGCTCCGAGCTGTTCAACGGCCTCTCCCCGGACGAGCGTTACTACTTCGTGCACTCGTACGCCGTGCACGACTGGACCCTGCAGACCGCCAACCCGGCGATGCGCGCCCCGCTCGTCACCTGGTCCACGCACGGCGAGCAGTTCGTGGCCGCCGTCGAGAACGGCGCGCTGTGGGCGACGCAGTTCCACCCCGAGAAGTCCGGCGACGCCGGAGCGCAGCTGCTGAAGAACTGGATCTCCGTACTGTGACGACTGTGAACAAGCTTGAACTCCTCCCCGCCGTCGACGTCCGCGACGGCCAGGCCGTCCGCCTCGTGCACGGCGAGTCCGGCACCGAGACCTCCTACGGCTCCCCGCTGGAGGCCGCACTCGCCTGGCAGAACTCCGGCGCCGAGTGGCTGCACCTGGTCGACCTGGACGCCGCGTTCGGCACCGGCGACAACCGCGCGCTGATCGCCGAGGTCGCGGGCGCCATGGACATCAAGGTGGAGCTGTCCGGCGGCATCCGCGACGACGCGTCCCTGGAGGCCGCCCTCGCCACCGGCTGCACCCGCGTCAACCTGGGCACGGCAGCCCTGGAGACCCCCGAGTGGGTCGCCAAGGTCATCGCCTCGCACGGCGACAAGATCGCCGTCGGCCTGGACGTGCGCGGCACCACCCTGCGCGGCCGCGGCTGGACCCGCGACGGCGGCGACCTCTACGAGACGCTGGAGCGCCTCAACAACGAGGGCTGCGCCCGCTACGTGGTGACGGACATCGCCAAGGACGGCACGCTGCAGGGCCCCAACCTGGAGCTGCTGCGCAACGTCTGCGCCGCGACGGACCGCCCGGTTGTGGCCTCCGGCGGTGTCTCCTCGCTCGACGACCTGCGCGCCATCGCGGAGCTCGTCCCGCTCGGCGTCGAGGGCTCCATCGTCGGCAAGGCCCTGTACGCCAAGGCCTTCACCCTCGAAGAGGCCCTGGAGGCCGTGTCTTCATGAGCGACGTACGACGGGTGCAGAGCGGCAGTCCCTGGGAGGAGTCCTTCGGCTTCGCACGCGCCGTCGCGGCGGGCGACCGGGTCGTCGTCGGCGGCACCACCTCCTTCAAGGGGATGGTGCTGCATGGCGAGGGCGACCCGTACGAGCAGACGCGCGTCGCCCTCGCCAACGCCCTCGACGCGATCGGGCAGTTCGGCCTCGGCGCCGAGTCCGTGGTGCGTACGCGGGTGCTCCTGACCCACGCGCGGGACGTGGACGAGGCGGGGCGGGCGCACCGGGAGGTCTTCGACTCCGTGCGCCCGGTCATGACGATGATGGTCGTCAGCGGCTTCGTCGACCCGCGCATCCTGGTCGAAGTGGAACTGGAAGCCTTCCTGGGCGGCGCCCGGGACGCGTACGAGGAGCCTGAGCAGTCATGACCCTGGCGGTCCGAGTCATCCCCTGCCTGGACGTGGACAACGGCCGGGTCGTCAAGGGCGTCAACTTCCAGAACCTGCGCGACGCGGGCGACCCCGTCGAGATGGCCAAGGTGTACGACGCCGAGGGCGCCGACGAGTTGACGTTCCTGGACATCACCGCGTCCTCCGGCAACCGCGAGACGACGTACGACGTGGTCCGCCGCACCGCCGAGCAGGTCTTCATCCCGCTCACCGTCGGCGGCGGCGTCCGCACGGCCGAGGACGTGGACAAGCTCCTTCGCGCGGGCGCGGACAAGGTCGGCGTCAACACGGCCGCGATCGCCCGCCCGGACCTCATCCGCGAGATCGCCGAGCGCTTCGGCCGCCAGGTCCTGGTCCTTTCGGTCGACGCGCGCCGCACGGAATCCGGCTCCTTCGAGGTGACGACCCACGGCGGGCGCCGCTCCGCGGGCATCGACGCGGTCGAATGGGCCCACCGGGCGGCCGAGTTGGGCGCGGGCGAGATCCTCCTCAACTCCATGGACGCGGACGGCACCAAGGACGGGTACGACATCGAGATGATCGAGGCCGTACGGGCCCACGTCTCCGTCCCCGTCATCGCCTCCGGCGGCGCCGGACGCCTCGATCACTTCCCGCCCGCGGTCGCCGCCGGCGCCGACGCGGTCCTCGCGGCCTCCGTCTTCCACTTCGGCGACCTGCGCATCGGCGAGGTCAAGGGGACGCTGCGGGGGGCGGGGTACCCGGTTCGGTAGGGGTGAGCTGGGTGAGCTGGGTGGGCTGGATGAGCTGATTCCCCGCCGCCGACGGCACGTTTCCGCCACCACCAGCCAACCGCACAGTTCGGCAACGGGCTTAGCTGTCAGCAGAGTTGTGCAAAACTTATTGCGCAACTTTCCTTGCGTATCTACCTTCGAACGCATGGCGAAGAAGAGCAGCACCACCGGCACGGGGCCCGTCACGGACTCCGGCACGGGCCCCGGCACGGACGAGACGGCTCCGGCGAGTGTCGAACTCCGGCGTGCCGCCGCCCGGCAGGCCCGCCGCAGCTCCCAGGGCGAGCCACGCACCATCGAGGACCTCGCCACGCTCAAGGCCCTCGGCCATCCGCTGCGCATGAAGCTCTACCGCGCGCTGTATGTGGCCGAGACCGCCACCGCGTCCCAGCTGGCCGCGACCGTCGACGAGGCGGTGTCGCTGGTCAGCTACCACCTGCGCAAACTCGCCGAGCACGGCCTCATCGAGGACGCCGACACTCCGGGCGGCGACGGGCGCGAGCGCTGGTGGCGCACCGCGTCGGACGGTGTGCGCACCCGCGAGCGGGACTTCACCGACGCCCCCGAGAAAGTCGTGGCGCACAGCGCCCTCTCCCGCCTCTCCCTGGAACAACGCGGCGAGCTGTACCGCGACTTCATAGCCGCAGGCCCCGCCTGGGACGAGGAATGGCGCTCGGCCTCGTTCAGCTCCGAGGCCTTCACCCGCATGACCGTCGAAGAGCTTCGGCAGCTCAGCAACGAACTGCACGCCGTCGTTCAGCGCCACAAGGACCAGGCCCTCGCCGCCGAGGAAGCCGGCCGGACAGCAGGGCGCGAACACGTGGCGGTCCACTTCTACGGCTTCCCGTTCCGGCCATGACCAGCACGCCGCAACCCCCGCTCGGCGCACCCACACCCGCACCCGCACCCGCACCCGCACCCGCACCCGTATCGGCGGCGGAACGCCCCGCCCACCGCGACGGCAACGTACTGCGCTGGCTCACGGCCTACACGGCGTCGATGATCGGCGACGCCGTCTACTTCGTAGCCCTCGCCTGGGCCGCGACCCGCACCGGCAGCCCCGGACAGGCCGGACTCGTCCTCGCCCTCGGCGCCGCCCCGCGCGCGGTGCTGATGCTCGCCGGAGGAGTGATCGCCGACCGGTTCGGGCCGCGCCGCGTCGTCATCGCCAGCGACACCGCGCGCTGCCTCGTGATGCTCGCCGTCGCCGCGCTGCTGACCGTCACCGACCCCGGCCTCTGGCTGCTCGCCCCTGCCGCCCTCGCCTTCGGCGCCCTGGACGCGCTCTTCCTGCCCGCCGTCGGCGCCCTGCCGCCCCGCCTGACCACACCCGGCCAACTCGCCCGCGTACAGGGCATGCGCGGCGTCGCCGCCCGCATCGGCCTCGTCACGGCAGGACCGCTCGGCGGGCTCGCCGTCTCCGTCGGCGGCTCGGCCGCGGCATTCGGCACCGCGGGCGCCCTCTTCGCCCTCTCCCTCGCCCTGCTCGCAGCGGTACGCATACGACCACTGCACACGGATGCGGATGCGGATGCGGATGCGGATACGGGGTCGGGCACGGACACGGGCACGGGCACGGATACGGGCACGGGCACGGATACGGGGCCGGGTGCGAGCGCGGTCGCGCGTGCCGAAACCGAACAACCCCTCCACACCCAACTGGCCGACGGACTGCGGTACATCGCCCGGCACCCCGTGCTGCGGCCGCTCGTCCTCGTCCTCGCCATCACCGAACTCGGCTTCTCCGGGCCCGCCAACATCGGCATCGCCCTGCTCGCCCAGGAACGCGGCTGGGGCGCCACCGGACTCGGCTGGATCATCGGAGGCTTCGGCATCGGCGCGGGCGCCGCCTCCGCCCTCCTCGCCGTACGCGGACGCATACCCCGCCCCGGAGTCGTCCAGAGCATCACCCTGATCACCGGTGCCGCCGCCCTCGCCGCCATCGCCTACGCACCCTCGATGCCGCTCGCCGTGGCCGCGGCGGGCTGCACCGGGCTCTCCGTCGGCCTGGCCGGAGCCGTGTCCGCGGCGCTCCAGCAGACCGTCACCGCCCCCACCCACCTCGGCCGCGTCACCTCCGTGTGCACCCTCGCCACCCTGGGCGTCGCCCCCCTCTGCTACCCGGCCGTCGGCGCCGCCGTCGGAACCTGGGGCACCGGCCCCGTCTTCCTCGCAGGCGCCGCCCTCAGCGCCCTCGGCGCTGCCCTCAGTCTCTGCGCCCCCGCCCTGCGCGCCGCCCGACTACCGCACTGACCCGCACCCCGGCCCGTACGGCACGCCGCAACTCCCGCCGGAACCAGCCAGGTGCCCCCACCGGGCAACCTTCGGACCCGGCCGAAAGAGGGCGGCGCCCGGCCGGGTGTGCGGGTAGCGTCCGGGGGAGGCGTGCCCATCCGCAGCGTGAGGAGCGTCATGGCATCGGCCCCCGCCCTGGACCTGAAGGACCTCGGCCCCGACTTCGTCCGCGACCCCTACCCCGTTTACGCCGCGCTGCGCGCCCGGGGGCCCGTGCACCACGTGCGGACCCCGGACGGGCAGGAGCTGTGGCTCGTCGTCGGGCACGAGGCCTGCCGCGCGGCGCTCACCGACCCGCGGCTCACCCGCGACCTGCGCAAGGTCGACCCCACGCTGCACCCCCACGGGAAGGACGGCGCCGACAGCCCCGCACTCACCCACATGCTGCTGCGCGACGCCCCCGACCACACCAGGCTGCGGCGGCTCGTCGCCCGCGAGTTCAGCCCCCGCCGGATCGCCGCGCTCGCCCCGCACATCCAGCGGATCACCGATGAACTCCTCGACGCGATGCTCGCCGACGGCACGGGCCGTGCAGACCTCGTCGCCGCCCTCGCGTACCCGCTGCCCATGACCGTCATCAGCGAACTCCTCGGCGTCCCCGCGGCCGACCGGGACGCCTTCCGCGCCTGGTCCAACGAGATCGTCGCCCCCACCGACCAGGAACTGCTGGGCGCCGCCTACCGCAACGTGGTCGACTACTTGCGCGGGCTCACCGCCGCCAAACGCGAACATCCCGGGGACGACCTGCTCAGCGCGCTGGTCCACACCGTCGACGAAGGCGGCGACCGGCTCTCCGGCGACGAGCTGATCGGCATGGCCGTGCTGCTGCTCATCGCCGGCCACGAGACCACCGTCAACCTCATCGGCAACGGTGTGCGCGCCCTCTTCGCCCACCCCGACCAGCTGGAGCTGCTGCGCGCCGACCCCGACGGGCTGCTCGACGGCGCGATCGAGGAGATGCTGCGCTACGACGGCCCCGTCGAGACCGCCCTGCCCCGCTGGACGACCGAGCCCGTGCCCATCGGCGACACCGTCGTCCCGGCCGGCGTCTCCGTCCTCGTCGCGCTCGCCGACGCCGACCGCGACTCCGGTCGCTTCACCGAACCCGACCGCTTCGACATCCGCCGGGACGCCCGCGGCCACATCGGATTCGGCCACGGACTCCACTACTGCCTCGGCGCCCCGCTCGCCCGCCTCGAAGGCCGCATCGCGATCCGGTCCCTCCTCGACCGCTGCCCCGGCCTCGCCCCCGGTGCCGACGAGGCCGGGCTGCCGTGGGTGGGCGGCCTCCTGATCCGGGGCGTACGCACCCTGCCCGTGCGCTGGTGAGCCGGAACCCCAAAAAGGAGCCTCAGAGCCCCAACTGCTTCGCGCCGTGGAGGAGTTCGATCGCCTCCTTGTCGCCGTCCTGCTCCACACGCGCGTGATCCAGCCGGCCGAACGCGAACATCGTCAGCTCACCCGGCTCCCCGGTGACCGTCACCACCGGAGTGCCCCGGTGCGCCACCGCCGTACGGCCGTCAGGGCGCCGCAGCACCAGGCCCGTCGGCGACTTCCGGCCGAGCACGCGGGCCATCCGCTCCAGGCGCGTCCACAGCGCGTCCGCGAACACCGGGTCGAGCTCGCGCGGGCTCCAGTCCTCCTGCGCCCGGCGCACGTCCTCGGCGTGCACATAGAACTCCACCGCGTTCGCCGCCTCGTCGAGCTGCTTCAGGGCGAACGGCGAGAACCGCGGCGGGCCCGTACGGATCAGCTGGATCAGTTCCTCGTACGGCTTCTCCAGGAACTCCGCCTGCACCCGCTCCAGGCGGGGGGCGAGGGCCTTGACGAGCGTGCCGCCCGCGGCGTCCGGGCGCCGCTCGCGCACCACCACATGGGCGGCCAGGTCCCGAGTGGTCCAGCCCTCGCACAGGGTGGGGGCCTCGGGGCCCGCCGCCTCCAACAGGTCCGCCAGGAGCAGCCGTTCACGCTTGGCATGGGTCGACATGCTGCAAGGCTAAGCCCGCGCCCCGGACCGCGCCCACCCGTTTCCACAGGACCCGGCATTCGTATGACCGCAGCGCTCACCCTGTGGACAACCGCGCCGCGCCCTCCGCGTCACCCGGCACAATGGGCCCATGAGCAGCAACCTCGACCCCGCCATCGCCGCCCGCCTCAAGCGCAGCGCCGACGGTCTCGTGCCCGCCATCGCCCAGCAGTACGACACCGGCGAAGTGCTGATGCTCGGTTGGATGGACGACGAGGCGCTGCATCGCACGCTCACCACCGGCCGCTGCACGTACTGGTCCCGCAGCCGTGGGGAGTACTGGGTGAAGGGCGACACCTCAGGGCACTTCCAGCACGTCAAGTCCGTCGCCCTGGACTGCGACGCCGACACGGTGCTCGTCCGGGTCGACCAGGTCGGCGCCGCCTGCCACACCGGCGCCCGCACCTGCTTCGACGCCGATGTGCTCCCCGTCAGCACGCCGGCGGAGCCGGTCAGCACGCCGGTGGAACAGCCGGGCACGCCGGTGGAACAGCCCGGCACCGCGGGTCAGTAGGGTCGGCCGACATGGATCGCATGGATCTCGACACCTTCCGCAAGCTCGCCGCCGACCGCCGCGTCATCCCCGTCAGCCGCAAACTCCTGGCCGACGGCGACACTCCGGTCGGCCTGTACCGCAAGCTCGCCGCCGAGCGCCCCGGCACCTTCCTGCTCGAATCCGCGGAGAACGGCAGATCCTGGTCCCGGTACTCCTTCGTCGGCGTCCGCAGCTCCGCCACCCTGACCGAGCGCGACGGCCAGGCGCACTGGTTGGGCGGCGTCCCCGTCGGCGTACCCACCGAGGGCGACCCGCTGAAGGCCCTGCGCGCCACCGTCGAGGCCCTGCACACCCCGCGCGACCTGCACGACGACGGCATGCCCCCGTTCACCGGCGGCATGGTCGGCTACCTCGGGTACGACATCGTGCGCCGCCTGGAGAAGATCGGCTCCGGCGAGCGGGACGACAGCAACCCGACGAGCGTGCCCGAGCTGACCATGCTCCTCACCAGCGACCTCGCCGTACTGGACCACTGGGACGGCTCGGTCCTGCTGATCGCCAACGCCGTCAACCACAACGACCTGGACACCGGCGTCGACGAGGCCTACGCGGACGCGGTCGCCCGCCTCGACGCCATGGAGGCAGACCTCGCCCGGCCGGTCGCGCAGCACCCCTCCGCGCTGCCGGACGCCGCGCTGCCCGAGTTCACCGCGCTGTGGGGCGGCGCCGAGTACCAGGACACGGTCGAGGACATCAAGGAGCGCATCAGGGCAGGCGAGGCCTTCCAGGTCGTGCCCTCGCAGCGCTTCGAAACCCCCTGTACGGCAAGCGCGTTGGACGTGTACCGCGTGCTGCGCGCCACCAACCCCTCGCCGTACATGTACCTCTTCCGCTTCGACGGCTTCGACGTGGTCGGCTCCAGTCCCGAAGCCCTCGTCAAGGTCGAGGACGGCCGGGCGATGCTGCACCCCATCGCCGGCACCCGGCCGCGCGGCGCCACCCCGCAGCAGGACCAGGCGCTCGCCGACGAACTCCTCGCCGACCCCAAGGAGCGCGCCGAGCACCTGATGCTGGTCGACCTGGGCCGCAACGACCTTGGGCGGGTCTGCACCCCCGGCTCCGTCGAGGTGGTCGACTTCATGTCGATCGAGAAGTACTCGCACGTGATGCACATCGTGTCGACGGTCACCGGCCAGGTCGCCGACGGCCGCACCGCGTTCGACGTCCTCACCGCCTGCTTCCCCGCGGGCACCCTCTCCGGCGCCCCCAAGCCGCGCGCGATGCAGATCATCGACGAGGTGGAGCCCTCCCGCCGCGGCCTCTACGGCGGCTGCGTGGGGTACCTCGACTTCGCGGGCGACTCCGACACCGCCATCGCCATCCGCACCGCCCTGCTCCGTGACGGCACGGCGTACGTCCAGGCCGGAGCAGGCGTCGTGGCCGATTCCGACCCGGTCGCCGAGGACACCGAATGCCGCAACAAGGCGGCGGCCGTGCTCCGCGCGGTGCACAGCGCCAACCGGCTCTCGGCAGCCCGCTCCGACAGTCCCTCCGCGCCCAGCGCCAACCGCCTGAATGACCGTCCGGACCGTGAGGGATAGTGGAGGGCGTGACTTCCGCAGCCGTAACCCAGCCCCGCGCAGAATCCCGGCGGACCAAGGCCCCCGCCGCCCGGCGCAGCCTCGCCGCAGCCCTGCTGCTCGGTGCGCTCGGAGCCGCGGTCGCCCTGCTCGCCTCCCGGCAGACCTGGGCCGAGGGTGACGCCGCCACGGCGGGCGGTGCCCTGCACCAGATCGCCAAGGGCAGCGATGTGACGGGCGTGCCCGCCGCGCTCGCCATAGTGGGGCTCGCCGCGCTCGTCGCCGTGTTCGCGGTCCGCCGGACCGGGCGGGTCCTGGTGTCGGCGCTGCTCGCCCTCAGCGGCGCGGGCACGATCGCCGCGGCCCTGCTCGGCGCGCAGGACCCCGCCGCCCTCGACGAGAAGGCGGCCACGGCCAGCGGACAGGCCGGCGCCACCATCGACGCCGTCACGTTCACGCCCTGGCCGTTCGTGGCGGCGGCCGGCGGCCTCCTGCTGCTGCTCGCCGGGGTGCTCGCGCTGCGCTTCGGCGCGAGCTGGCCCGCGATGTCCGGCAAGTACGAGCGGGGCACCGGCCACGGCAAGGCGACCAGGACCGACCCGGACCGCCCCGAGGACCTGTGGAAGGCCCTGGACCGGGGCGAGGACCCCACGAACTAGGGCCCGTCTCCCCGATCTTCGCGGGCCCGCACAGATCGGGGAGACGGGCCCTAGTCGGGCCGCACCCGCCGGGTGAGGTTGCCCACGGTTCAGGGGCTGGACGGAGGCAGCCCGGCCGCGGTCCATACAATGGGTCTGAGCTTTCGACTTTCAGCACACGAGGAGCAACTCATGGCGGGCAGCAGCCACGGACACACCCCGGCCGCCTGGACCGGCGTCATCATCGCGTTCATCGGCTTCTGCATCAGCGGTGCCTTCATGGTCATGAACCAGCCGCTGGGATTCTGGGGCGGCATGGTCGTCGTCGTCCTCGGTGGCGTGGTCGGTATGGCGATGCGCGCCGCGGGCCTGGGCCAGCCGAAGGCCGCGCACCACGTGGTCGTCCGCGCCGAGGGCTGAGCCACGCCGAGAGCTGAGCCGTAAGCACCCCGTGCCTGCGTGAGCTGAGCCGCACACACCGTGCCGACGCGAAGGGGGCGGAACCGGGAGCACCGGTTCCGCCCCCTTCCGTCTGCGGACCCGTCCGTCCACAGACAGCCATGCGGCGCCCCTCCACCCTGCCGCCGCCCCGCCCGCCCGAGCCCAGGCCGAAGGCCCCGAACAGCCAGGCCACACGTCCCGTCCCGGGAGCGGCCGTCCCCGGGCGCCGCACCGGGCGGCAAGGCAGAATGCGGGGGGTGACCGCCGAACGCACCGCCACCCCGCACACCCCCGCACCCGCCCCTGCGCACACGCCCGCACCCGCACCCGCCCACCCCTCCGCGCCCGCGTCCGTACCCGCGTCCGTACCCCCGCCCGCGCCCACGGCGGACATGCGTCCGGGTGCCGTCGCCAAGCGGCTGCTCGTGCCGGTCGCCGTGCTCGGCTCGGTCGCCGCGGCCTTCGCGTACGTCGGGTCCGTCGATCCCAACGAGCCCGGTCACTACCCGGCCTGCCCGCTGCTCGCGCTCACCGGGATCCTCTGCCCCGGCTGCGGCGGGCTGCGCAGCGCGCACGCGTTCATCACCGGCGACTTCCTCACCGCGCTCGGCGCCAACGCGGCCGCCGTCGTGGGCTTCGTGGTCTTCGCCGTCGGCTGGGTCGCGTGGACCGTCGCGTCGGCCCGCGGGCGCGCCTGGCGGCCGATTCCGAGCAACGCGCAGCTGTGGACGATCGGCGCGGTCCTCGCGGTTTTCAGCGTCGTACGCAACCTGCCCTTCGGCGCCTGGCTCGCGCCGTGACCGCCGTGACCGCCGTGACCGCCGTGACCGCCGTGACCGTTGCGAGCGCCGTGAACGCAGCAGTACAGGACGGGGTACGGGACGGGGTACGGGACGGGGCACGGGACGGGGCCCACTCCCCGGTGAACGTCCAGGTAGTGGGACCGCCGTCCACCGGATGCGGAGCCTCGGCCGGTGTCCGGATACCATCGCAGTGCCTACCGGAATGCGCCCATGGCGCTGCGACCACGGTGGGACAGTTCCCCACCGGATCCGCGGGATCCGGTGCAGCCAGCTTGCTCAGCCGTCAGGGAAGGGGGCCGCTCGCGTGAGTGTGCTCGACGAGATCATCGAAGGCGTGCGTGAGGACCTCGCCGAGCGGCAGGCGCGCGTCAGCCTCGACGAGCTCAAGGAGCGGGCCGCGAAGGCTCCCCAGGCCAAGGACGGAGTGGCCGCCCTGCGCGGCGACAGCGTCAAGGTGATCTGCGAGGTCAAGCGCTCCAGCCCGTCCAAGGGCGCGCTCGCCGCGATCGCCGACCCGGCCGGCCTCGCCGCCGACTACGAGGCGGGCGGCGCCGCCGTCATCTCCGTCCTCACCGAGCAGCGGCGCTTCGGAGGTTCGCTCGCCGACCTGGAGGCCGTCCGCGCCAAGGTCGACATCCCCATCCTGCGCAAGGACTTCATCGTCTCGGCGTACCAGCTGTGGGAGGCCCGGGCGTACGGCGCGGACCTCGTGCTGCTGATCGTCGCCGCCCTCGACCAGGAGGCCCTCGTCTCCCTCATCGAGCGCGCCGAGTCCATCGGGCTCACGCCGCTCGTCGAGGTGCACGACGAGGAGGAGGTCGAGCGGGCGGTGGACGCGGGCGCGAAGATCATCGGCGTGAACGCGCGCGACCTGAAGACCCTGAAGGTCGAACGCTCGACCTTCACCCGCGTCGCCCCGGAGATCCCGCCGCACATCGTGCGCATCGCCGAGTCCGGTGTGCGCGGCCCGCACGACCTGATCGCGTACGCCAACGACGGCGCGGACGCGGTCCTCGTGGGCGAGTCCCTCGTAACGGGCAAGGACCCCAAGGCCGCCGTGGTGGACCTCGTGGCCGCGGGCGCGCACCCCGCGCTGCGGCACGGACGGAGCTGAGCCCCCTCCCATGCCCATCGCCGCCCGCCTCGCACCCGGTTGCCGCCCCCGCGGCTGCCAGGCGCCCGCGCGGCGGGTGCACGGGCGCCGGGTGCGGTACGTGATCGGCTCCGAGCCCGGTCAGGTCAACGGGATGCGATGGCGCGGGGCGACGGGGTTTCTTCCCCAGCCCCGCCCCTTCCCGTAACCGGGGGCCCCGGACTCCCGGACCCCCTTGATCGCCTGAACGGCTCGTCCTCAAGTTCCCCCAGCTACCGCTGGGAGGTGCCCCCAGGACGGGCTGATCTTGCGTACCCACTAGGAGCATGTCCAGCATGTCCAGCATGTCCAGCCAGTTCTTCATTCCCGACCCGGACGGCCAGGTCCCCACGCCCCAGGGCTACTTCGGCGCCTTCGGCGGGAAGTTCATTCCGGAGGCGCTCGTCGCCGCCGTCGACGAGGTCGCCGTCGAGTACGACAAGGCCAAGAACGACCCCGAGTTCGCGCGTGAGCTCGACGATCTGCTCGTGCACTACACCGGGCGGCCCAGCTCGCTCACCGAAGTGCCGCGGTTCGCCGAACACGCCGGTGGCGCACGGGTGTTCCTCAAGCGCGAGGACCTGAACCACACCGGCTCGCACAAGATCAACAACGTGCTCGGCCAGGCCCTGCTCACCAAGCGCATGGGCAAGACCCGCGTCATCGCCGAGACCGGCGCAGGCCAGCACGGCGTCGCCACGGCCACCGCCTGCGCCCTCTTCGGCCTCGACTGCACCATCTACATGGGCGAGATCGACACCCAGCGCCAGGCCCTCAACGTGGCCCGGATGCGGATGCTCGGCGCCGAGGTCATCGCCGTGAAGTCCGGCAGCCGCACCCTCAAGGACGCCATCAACGAGGCGTTCCGCGACTGGGTCGCCAACGTCGACCGCACGCACTACCTCTTCGGCACGGTCGCGGGCCCGCACCCCTTCCCGGCGATGGTCCGCGACTTCCACCGCGTCATCGGTGTCGAGGCCCGCCGACAGATCCTGGAGCAGGCGGGCCGCCTGCCCGACGCGGCCGTCGCCTGCGTCGGCGGCGGCTCCAACGCCATCGGCCTGTTCCACGCCTTCATCCCGGACGCGGACGTACGCCTGATCGGCTGCGAGCCCGCCGGGCACGGCGTCGAGACCGGCGAGCACGCGGCCACCCTGACCGCGGGCGAGCCGGGCATCCTGCACGGCTCGCGGTCGTACGTCCTGCAGGACGAGGAGGGCCAGATCACCGAGCCGTACTCGATCTCGGCCGGGCTCGACTACCCGGGCATCGGCCCGGAGCACGCGTACCTCAAGGACAGCGGACGCGGCGAGTACCGCGCCGTGACCGACGACGCCGCGATGCAGGCGCTGCGGCTTCTCTCCCGTACGGAGGGCATCATTCCGGCGATCGAGAGCGCGCATGCCCTGGCCGGCGCGATCGAGGTCGGCAAGGAGCTCGGCAAGGACGGCCTGATCGTCGTCAATCTGTCCGGGCGCGGCGACAAGGACATGGACACGGCCGCGCGCTACTTCGGCCTGTACGACGAGGGCACCGACGCCGAGGTCGCGGCCGACGCCGCCGACACCGCCGAGATCGAGGGGGACGCCAAGTGAGCGGGAACGTAGGGCTGCTGAGCGAGACCCTCGCCGGGGCCAAGGCCGAGGGCCGGGCCGCGCTCGTCGCGTACCTGCCGGCCGGGTTCCCGACCGTCGACGGCGGCATCGCGGCCGCCAAGGCGGTCCTGGAGTCCGGCGCCGACGTCGTGGAGGTCGGACTTCCGCACAGCGACCCGGTGCTCGACGGCCCGGTCATCCAGACCGCCGACGACATCGCGCTGCGCGGCGGCGTCAAGATCAAGGACGTCATCCGCACGGTCCGCGAGGCGCACGCCGCGACCGGCAGGCCGATCCTCGTCATGACGTACTGGAACCCCATCGACCGCTACGGCGTCGAGCGGTTCACCGCCGAGCTCGCCGAGGCGGGCGGCGCCGGGTGCATCCTGCCCGACCTGCCCGTCGAGGAGTCCGGCCTGTGGCGGGAGCACGCGGAGAAGCACGGTCTCGGCACCGTCTTCGTCGTCGCGCCCAGCAGCAAGGACGCCCGCCTCGCCACCATCACGGCGGCCGGTTCGGGCTTCGTGTACGCGGCCTCGCTCATGGGCGTCACCGGTACCCGTGAGTCCGTCGGCTCGCAGGCCGCCGACCTGGTGCGGCGCACCCGCGCCACCACCGACCTGCCGGTCTGCGTCGGCCTCGGCGTCTCCAACGCCCGGCAGGCCGCCGAGGTCGCGGGCTTCGCGGACGGCGTGATCGTCGGCTCGGCCTTCGTGAAGGCCATGCTCGACGCCCCCGACGAGGCCGCAGGACTCGACGCGGTACGGGCACTCGCCGCCGACCTCGCGGAAGGCGTGCGCGGCCGCGCGTAACGGCGTACGGCCGCACGCGGTAGGCGCACAAGGCGGTACGGAACAGCCTGGCGGGCTCATCGCTCGTACGGGTGGACCTGGGACCGGGGAGGCATGCTCATGCCTCCCCGGTTCGTTTGCGGGGTGTGAGCGAGAAGAACCGTGAGGGAAAGCGCACCGCCCGCGAACGGCTGGCGATCGAGCGCGAGAAGCAGAAGGCGCGGGAGCGCCGCCGCCGCACGATGATCGTGGCCGCCGCCGTGGTCGGAGTGCTCGGCCTGGCCGCCGTCGTCGGGGTGATCGCCGCCAACGCGGGCAAGGACGAGGAGGAGACCGCGGGCCCGGTCGTGGCGCCGAAGGGGGCGATGGGCAAGGACGGGCTGGCCATCCCGGTCGGCCAGGAGAGCGCCAAGTCGACCCTCACGATCTGGGAGGACTTCCGCTGCCCGGCCTGCGCCAACTTCGAGAACATGTACCGCGCTACGATCCACGAACTCGTCGACAAGGGCCAGCTCAAGGTCGAGTACCACCTCGCCACGATCATCGACGGCAACATGGGCGGCACCGGCTCCGTGCGCGCCGCCAACGCCGCGGCCTGTGCCCAGGACGCCGGGAAGTTCACCCCGTACCACGACGTGCTGTTCCAGAACCAGCCGCAGGAAACCGACGACGCCTTCGCGGAGAACAGCAAGCTCCTCGAACTCGCCGGGAAGGTCGAGGGCCTGAAAACCCCGGCGTTCGAGGCGTGTGTGAACGACGGCAAGCACGACAGCTGGGTGGCCCGCTCCAACGAGGCGTTCCAGAAGGGCGGCTTCCGGGGCACACCGACCGTGCTGCTCGACGGCAAGGACATCTTCGGCGACCAGAAGAACCCGCTGACGCCCGCCAAGCTCAAGCAACTGGTCGAGGCCGCCAACAAGTAGCGGCGCGCGGGCCGGGGCCCGTTACGGAGCCGTTAGGGCCTGTCCGGCGGATCTTCGCGGGCCCACGACGCCTGGCACGCACTCTCGCCGCACGCCCGAATCACCCAAGTACGTCCAGTACGAGGGCGATCCGGGCGCACTCCCCCAGCCTTCGGCCGGGGGGACCCCCAGAGCACGCACCAGACGCCGCGGCCTGTTCCGCGAAGATCCGCCGGACAGGCCCTAGGCCGGGCGGATTGCCGTGCATGCCGCCCGGCACGGTAGCGTCGACCCCGCCATGGAATTCCTTGCCTTCATTCCCAGCCCGGCCAAGGGTGAGATCGACCCCTTCGGCATCCCCCTGCGCGGCTACGCGTTCTGCATCATCATCGGCGTCTTCGTGGCCGTCTGGCTCGGCGGCCGCCGGTGGATCGCCCGCGGCGGCCGTGCCGGGACGGTGGCGGACATCGCCGTGTGGGCGGTGCCCTTCGGCCTCGTCGGCGGGCGGCTCTACCACGTCATCACCGACTACAAGCTGTACTTCGGCGAGGGCCGCAACCCCGTCGACGCCCTCAAGATCTGGGAGGGCGGCCTCGGCATCTGGGGCGCCATCGTGCTCGGTGCGCTGGGCGCGTGGATCGGCTGCCGCCGCCGCGGCATCCCGCTCCCCGCGTACGCGGACGCCGTCGCGCCCGGCATCGCCTTCGCCCAGGCCATCGGCCGCTGGGGCAACTGGTTCAACCAGGAGCTGTACGGCCGTGCGACGGACCTGCCGTGGGCTCTGGAGATCACCCGTGTAGACGGCGGCCGGGTGCCGGGCACGTACCACCCGACGTTCCTGTACGAGTCGCTGTGGTGCATCGGCGTCGCGGTCCTGGTCATCTGGGCCGACCGGCGCTTCAGGCTGGGCCACGGGCGGGCGTTCGCCCTGTACGTCGCCGCGTACTGCACGGGGCGCGGCTGGATCGAGTACATGCGTGTGGACAACGTGCAGATGGACGACGTGTTCGGGCTGCGGTTGAACGTCTGGACGTCGATCTTCGTCTTCCTGCTGGCGGTGGCGTACATCGTGGTGTCGGCTCGGCTGCGGCCGGGGCGGGAGGAGGTCGTGGAGCCGGGGGATCCTGAGGACGAGCCGTCGTCCTCGGACGCGGGTTCCTCCTCGGGCAAGGGTTCCGAGGAGTCCGACGGCTCTGACGAGTCCGACGGCTCTGACGAGTCCGACGGCTCTGACGAGACCAAGCCCGCAAAGAAACTCTGACGGCCCTTCCCCAGTCCCGCCCCGTCCAGTCCCGCCCCGTCCAGTCACGCCCCGTCCAGTCACGCCCCGTCCCGCCCCGTCCCGGACACCTACGTGCGGGCGGCGCGGTCCCGCAGCGCCAGGACACGGTGGGCCGCGGCCACCACCGCTGCGTCCACGAACCGGCCGTCGGGGAGGGCCAACGCACCGGTCCCCGCCGCCTCCACCGCCTTGACGATCTCCTCCGCCGCCGCAAGCTCCGCCGGATCCGGCAGGTAGGCCCGCTCGATCACCGGCAGCTGGCGCGGGTGGATCGCCGCCCGCCCGAGGAAGCCGAGGGCTCGCCCGTGGGCGCAGGACGCGGCGAGGCCGTCCAGGTCCAGGATGTCGGGGTGGACCGACTGGGCCGGGGGAGCGAGGCCCGCCGCGCGGCTCGCGCAGACCACGCGGGAGCGGACCCAGTCCAGGCCGGAGTCGCTCGTCCCCAGGTCGGCCCGGAGGTCCGCCTCACCCAGGGCGAGGCCGCGCAGGGCGGGATGCGCGGTGGCGAGGGTGTACGCGCGCTCGATGGCGAGGGCCGATTCGAGCAGGGCGAACAGCGGCAGGGAGTCCGTGAGTTCGGCGACCCGGACCAGCTGGCCGGGGTCCGTGACCTTCGGCAGCCGCAGGCCCGAGAGGCCCGGCAGCCCGGTGAGGTCGAGCAGATCGGCCCCGGCGTACGGCCCGCCAAGGGCGTTGACGCGGACGTGCACCGGCACCGGATGGCGGCCGCTGAGCAGCTCGGCGGTGGCGGCACGGGCGTACTCCTTGCGGTCGGACGCCACCGCGTCCTCCAGGTCCACCACGACCGCGTCCGCACCCGACGCGAGCGCCTTGGCGACCGTGGCGGGGCGGTCCCCCGGGACGTACAGCCAGGTCAGGATCGGTGCGGCAGTCATACGGCACCCGTCTTCCGCAGCTCGGCGATCTCCTCGTCGCCCAGGCCGAGTTCGGCCAGGACCGCCTCCGTGTCGGCTCCGTGCGGGCGGCCCGCCCAGCGGATCGCGCCCGGCGTGGAGGAGAGGCGGAAGAGGACGTTCTGCATCCGGATCGCTCCGAGTTCCGGGTCGTCGACGGTCGTGACCGAGTCGAGCGCCGCGTACTGCGGATCGGCGAGCACGTCCCGTACGTCGTGGATCGGGGCGAGGGCCGCCTCGGCCTTCTCGAAGGCGGCGATCACCTCGTCGCGGGTGTGCCGGGCGATCCAGTCGCCGACGGCCTCGTCCAGGACGTCGGCGTGCGCGGCGCGGTCCGTGCCGGTGGCGAACCAGGGCTCGTCGATCAGGTCGGCCCGGCCGACCAGGTGCAGGACGCGCTCCGCGATGGACTGCGCGGAGGTGGAGACGGCCACCCAGCGGCTGTCGGCGGTGCGGTAGGTGTTGCGGGGCGCGTTGTTGGTGGAGCGGTTGCCGGTGCGCGGCTGGACGAAGCCGAGCTGGTCGTACCAGAGCGGCTGCGGGCCGAGGACCGTGAGGATCGGCTCGATGATCGCCATGTCGACGACCTGGCCCCGGCCGGTGGCGGTGCGCGCGGCCAGCGCGGTCATGATCGCGTACGCGGTGGCCAGACCGGCGATGGAGTCGGCGAGGCCGAACGGGGGGAGGGTCGGCGGGGAGTCCGGCTCACCCGTGATCGCCGCGAAGCCGCTCATGGCCTCGGCGAGGGTGCCGAAGCCGGGGCGGTGCGAGTACGGGCCGAACTGGCCGAAGCCGGTGACCCGGGCCAGCACCAACCGCTCGTTGGCGGCGCTGAGCTCGTCCCAGCCGAGGCCCCAGCGCTCCAGGGTGCCGGGGCGGAAGTTCTCGATCACGACGTCCGCGGAGGCGGCGAGGCGAAGCAGTGTGGTGCGGCCGCCTTCGGTGGAGAGGTCGAGGGTGACGGTGCGCTTGTTGCGGCCGAGGAGTTTCCACCAGAGGCCGACGCCGTCCTTGGCGGGGCCGTGACCGCGGGACGGGTCGGGGCGCCGCGGATGTTCCACCTTGATCACTTCGGCGCCGAAGTCGCCGAGCATGGTGGCGGCTAGGGGGCCGGCGAAGAGGGTGGCGAGGTCGAGGACGCGGAGGGGTTTCAGGGGCGGGGTGTGCATGCGGGGTCCTCCAGGTGCGGAGCGAGCTCGTACGTCAGGCGGGCCAGCTCGTCGAAGCCGATGCCGTCGAAGTCGGTGAGAGAGGTGGCGAGGCGGTTCTTCAGCGGGGTCGTCCAGCGCGGGTCGATCGCGTCCGCGGAGCCCGCGAGCAGGCCCGCGACCGCGCCCGCCGTGGCGCCGACCGAGTCCGTGTCCCAGCCGCCCGACACCGCCCGCGTCACCGAGCCGTCGAAGTCCCCGTCGGCGTGGGTGAGCGCGGCGGCGAGCAGCGCGGCGTTGGGCACGACGTGCACCCAGTGGTGCGCGCCGTACGCGGCGTGCAGGGTGTCCACGACCGTGTCGAACGCGGTGTGCGTACGGGCGAGCCGGATGCCGTGCCGCACGGCCCGCGCGAGCCGGGAGCCGGGCGGTACGACGGCGAGCCCGGCGCGCAGCACACCCTGCACCTCGGCGCTGCCGCCCGCGGCCGCGGCGATCGCGGCGGCCGCGAACATCGCGCCGTACACCCCGTTCGCGGTGTGCGTGAGGACCGCGTCCCGGTGGGCCTGTTCGGCGGCGGCGCCGGGGTCGCCGGGGTGGGTGAGGCCGTGCACGTCGGCACGGATGAGGGCGCCGATCCACTCGCGGAACGGGTTGCGGTGGCGTGCGGTGTCCGGGGGCTCGATCCCGTCGAGGAGATTGCGGTACGCGACCCGCTCGGCGGTGAACGTACGGCCGGCCGGCAGCTCGTCCAGCCAGAGCGCGGCCACGTCCCGGGTGCTGAAGCCGGGGCCGTACCGGCGCAGCAACTCCAGGTTGAGGAGCGGGTAGTTGAGGTCGTCGTCCTCCGGCATGCCGTCGATGTTCTCGGCGAGCGAGGTGGCGGCGCTGCGCCGGTTCCACGGGTACGCGGCGGCGAGCGCCGGGGGCAGGCCGCGGGCGGTGAAGTAGCCGGTGAGGGGCCAGTTGCCGGTGGCGCGGGCGAGGGCGCGGATGCCGGTGAGCGGCAGTTTCTCCACCGGCTTGCCGAGCAGACAGCCCACGGCGCGGCCCAGCCAGGCGGCGTGCAGCCGGTCGAGATCGCAGCCGGGGGCGGGGCCGGGGGCGGGCCAGCGCGTACCGCAGAGCGCCTTGATGCCGGGCAGCCCGGTGGGTTCTTCCGCGGCCCGGGCGGGCTCAAGACCGGCCAGTTCGTCGAGGAGCCGGACGGCCAGGCGGCGCAGTCCCGGGGCGGCGGGGGTGGTGGCCGCGCCCGCGCGTACGGGGGCCGGGGCGCCGCCCGCCGTGCGCCAGCGGTCCTCGACGCCCGCGACGGCTCCGGCGTCCCGGCCGTCCTCGGCGGCCTGGCGCAGCTCGTGCCCGAGCAGGTCCTCGGGCTGCACCCAGGTCAGCCGCAGCGCCGTGGCCGTACCCATGAGCGCCGTGTCCGCGCTCATGCCGGGTCGCCCGCGAGCAGCTGGAAGGCGTCCGCGTGTGCCGCCCGGCGCTCCAGGTCGCGGGCGAACACCTCGCGGGCGACGGCCGCCAGGAGTTCCGCGGGCGCGTGCAGGTCGAGCCGGCTGGCCTCGGAGACCTGCTTCGCCCAGTCCTCCGGCGGCCCGGAGCCGAGGGCGCCCGCGATCGCGCCGCCCATCGTGGCGATCGAGTCGCAGTCCCGGCCGTAGTTGACGGAGCCGAGCACCGTACGCCGGTAGTCGCCCGCGCCGACAAGGAGCATGCCGAGCGCGACGGGCAGCTCCTCGATGGCGTGCAGGCGGGAGGGGCGGCGGGCGCCGAGTGAGGGGGAGCGGTAGTCGGGGCCGACCGTGTCGAAGGGGGCTACGGCCTCGCGCAGCGGGCGGAGCGCGGTCTCGAAGTCCTGGTGGCGTACGGCGACTTCGCAGACCGCCTCGATCGCCGCGCGCGTGCCGTCCTTGGCGAGGCGCAGGCAGGCGTCCACGACGGAGGCGGGGCTGGCCTCCGGCGAGCAGGCCGCCGCGACCGCCGCCGCGAAGACTCCGGCCGCCTCCCTGCCGTACGAGGACTGGTGCGCGCCCGCGAGGTCCACGGCCTCGGCGTAGGCGGCGCGCGGGTCGGCCGCGTTGACCAGGCCGACCGGCGCCATGTACATCGCCGCACCGCAGTTGACGATGTTGCCGGCGCCGGCCTCGCGCGGGTCGACATGGCCGTAGTGCAGCCGCGCCACCAGCCACTTCTCGGCGAGGAAGATCCGCTGCAACGGCAGCGCCTCGGTCTCAAGGTCGGGGATCCAGCGGGGCGTGCCCATCAGGTCGGGGACCAGGTGGTCGGCGAGGGCGTACGCGTCGAGGTGGTCGCGGACCGTGGCGTACACGCGGACCAGGGCGTGCGTCATCAAGGTGTCGTCCGTGATGTGCCCGTCGCCCTTGTGGTACGGGGCGATCGGCCGGGCGGTGCGCCAGTCGTCGCCGTGCCAGGGGCCGACGATGCCGCGTACCCGGCCGCCGTGCCGCTCGGTGATCTGCTCGGGCGTCCAGCCCTCGACGGGTCCGCCGAGCGCGTCGCCGACGGCCGCGCCGACGAGGCTCGCGGTGATGCGTTCGTCGAGGGTGGGCCTGCGGGCCTGGGGTGTGGTGTCCGTGGTGTCCGTCATGGGCGGAGTGTCCACCCGGAGCGGTCAGTTGTGGCGGGGGCGCGACAGCAGGTCGGCCAGTTCGGTGCCCAGCTCCACCAGATCGGTCCCGGCGAGCCGGGGCAGCGCACAGCCCGACAGCGTCCGGCAGGCGTCCCGCCAGCTCTTCGGCACGCACTCCGCGCCGCCGAGCGCACCGGTCAGGGCGCCCGCGAGCGCCGGCGCCGAGTCCGCGACCCGCGACAGGCAGGCGGCCGCGGGCACGGCCTCGGCGAGGCTGCCGCGCGCGGCGGTGGCCAGGGCGAGCGCCACCGGCACGGTCTCGGCGGCGGCGATCCCGTAGCTGTAGACGTGGTCCACGATCTGGTGTTCCAGGAGCGGTACGAGCGCGAAGGTGCCGTTCTCCTCGTTGTGCCGCGCGAGATGCACGGCGAGGCGGGCGTTGCGGCCGATCTCGGTCTCGTGCGGGAGCTGGTCGAGGGCGGCGTCGACGGCGGCGTCCACGTCGGGCCGTACGAGCGCCACGGCCACCGCGGCGGCGAGCGCGCGGGCGCCGTGCACGCCGTCGCCGTCCTGCGTGTAGCGGGCGTCGAACTCGGCGAGGGCCGCGGCGGCTTGCGGGTTGCCGGGGTGGACGGCGGCGAGCACGGCGGCGCGTACGCAGGCCGCGTCGTCGAAGAAGTGCGGGTTGTCGTGCCCGGTCGCGGGCGGGCGCAGACCGGTGGCGAGGTTGCCGAGCCCGGCGCGTACGGAGATCCGGGCGCGCAGCGGGATCCGCGCCGACTCGACCTCGGGGGCGCGGTCCGCTGCCGCGGCGATCTGGGCGGCGAGGATCTGCCAGTGGTGGTCGATGGCGGCGCGTACGTCTGCTGTCCCGTCAGCTGCGGCCGCCAGTACGGCGGTTGCGGTGTACGCCGCCCACTCGGCGTCGTCGGAGGGGCCGAGGCGGAGGGGTTCGGGAGGCTGGTTGAGGGCGATGGGGACGGGGAGGGTGGTGGTGGCGTTCTGCTCGGCGAACGTGTCGAGTTCCCGGGTCAGCCGCCGGGTCCACTCCGGCATGCGTGCCGCTCTGTGCCGGGCCGCGGGCCAGCCGGCCGCGTCGCCCGCGGCGAGGCCGAGGAGGAGGCCCTGGAGCCGGGTGCGGGTGGGTGGGGTCGCCCGGGGGCGGTCCGCCCCGGCCTCAACCGTCATGATTCCTCCGGTGTCAGCAAGTCCGCGATGTCCAGGACGTGGTAGCCCGCCATCGACGGGAGGCAGGTGCCGCGGACCGGGCCGATGGCGGTGGCCCAGTCCGGGGGGATCGCGGTGATCGTGCGGGCCGCGCCCGCGAGCGCGCCCGCGAGGGCCGCCGTCGTATCCGCGTCGCGGCCCATGTTGACCGCGCTCAGGACCGCCTCGCGGAAGTCGCCGTGGGCCGCGGCGAACGCGCCGAAGGCGAGGCCGACCGCCTCCGGGGCGAGGTCCGTCCACGGGTAGCCGCCGATCACCACCGCCTTGCGGACCGCGCGTTCGCCGCCCGGCGCGGCCACCACCGCGCGGCGCAGCGAGCGGGACGTCCAGGAGTCCAGGGGGATCACCGAGAGCGCCGCACCGATGACGGCCGCCGGGCCCTCGCCGGCCATCGCGGCCGCGACACCCGCCGCGATCGCCTGCCCGCCGTAGATGCCCTCGCCGTCGTGGCTGACCGTGCCGTCGATGGCGACCAGGCGCGCGGCCTCGGCCGGGTCGCCCGCGGCGAAGACGCCGAAGGGGGCCGCGCGCATCGCGAGGCCGTCGCTCCAGGCGTGCCGGTGCTGGGCGGTGACGGGTGCGGCGAGGCCCCGGCGGAGGTTCTCCAGGGTGCCGCGTTCGCTGAAACCGGCGCCGCGGAACGGGCCCTCGTCGACGTCCGCGATCCACCGGTGCCAGGCCTTCTCCGCGTGCGCCACGGTCAGCGCCGAGCCGTGCCGGGCGAGCAGCAGACCGGAGAAGATCGCGTACTCCGTGTCGTCCGTGCCCGCCGGGTCGTCCGTGACGAAGCCCTCGACCCGGCCCCAACGGCGGCGGATCTCCGAGGGCTTCATGTTCTCCACGGGGGCACCGAGCGCGTCACCGACCGCGAGGCCGAGCAGCGCGCCGCGGGCGCGGGGCCGGAGCTCCGCCGCGTCGCCGGGTGCGGGTACCGGGAAATCGCATGCAATCGACGCCATGGCAGATGCGTTCCACGCGAGCGCGCCCAGGGCCCGCAGGGCCGCGTACGTCACCCCTTCGACGGCTCCCCGGAGGGGTCCCCAACCGGGTCGGACGACCCTTCCGCGGAGGGTCGAAAGCCCTGGTAAGTACGGCCTTCCTTGCTGGCGAGAGCGATTTTTCGGGCGTACTTTCGACTGCGTGAGGGGGTCCGCGGGGGCGGGCTCCGGAGGGGGAGCGAGGGGTCTGGGAACCCGGCTCCGGAGAAGGGAGAACGGCCGCCGATGGCGATCATCGACAACGAAGCCACGCTGCACGAGGCCCACCGGGACAACCACACCCACCGCGACGTCAACGGCGGCTGGCTGCGGCCCGCGGTGTTCGGCGCGATGGACGGGCTCGTGTCCAACCTGGCGCTGATGACGGGTGTCGCGGGCGGTTCGGTGTCGCAGCAGACCCTTGTCATCACCGGACTCGCCGGGCTCGCGGCCGGCGCGTTCTCCATGGCCGCCGGCGAGTACACCTCCGTCGCCTCCCAACGCGAGCTGGTCCAGGCCGAGTTGGACATCGAGCGGCGGGAGCTGCGCAAACACCCGAAGGACGAGGAGCAGGAGCTCGCCGAGCTGTACGTGTCGCGCGGCGTCGAGCCGGGGCTCGCCCGCGAGGTCGCGCGGCAGCTGTCCCACGACCCCGAGCAGGCCCTGGAGATCCACGCCCGCGAGGAGCTGGGCATCGACCCCGGCGACCTGCCCTCGCCGGTGGTGGCCGCGGCCTCGTCGTTCGGTGCGTTCGCGCTCGGCGCGCTGCTTCCCGTACTGCCGTATCTGCTCGGTGCCAACGCGCTGTGGCCGGCCGTGGTGCTCGCGCTGCTCGGGCTCTTCGCCTGCGGTGCGGTGGTGGCCCGGGTGACCGCGCGGTCCTGGTGGTTCAGCGGTCTGCGGCAGCTCGCGCTCGGTGGTGCGGCGGCCGGTGTGACGTACGTCCTGGGCACACTCTTCGGAACCGCTCTAGGATGAGCATACGAAGGTCTATGCAGAGGGCTGCATAACCAATCATTACTCGGCGGTTTCGGTTACGTGATCGCTGGGCATGAGCCGTAAGCGCTCGGGCAACGAAGCCTCTGCGTCATCGGATCCGCATTCCCTTCGGTCTCGGGTCCACGGTCGTTGATCTGTCCGGATCGACCCCCAATTCACCGCATGAGCCAGCTCGGTGGTGTCCGCATGATGGAACGAAGTATCCGGTTTTCGAGAAGGCCGCCATCATGTAATCTGCACGAAATTTTGCGCACCGCGAGGGCCAACGTCGTCCCTCGGCACATGCACACACTGCACATTTGCCTCGACGACGACGGGAGTGCCGATGCGTTCCGACGCCTGGTCGCCCATGGACGGTCGCCCCGCCCCCCAGGGGATGTACGACCCCCGTAACGAACACGACGCCTGTGGTGTCGGGTTCGTGGCCACCCTCACTGGTGTTGCCAGCCATGAGCTGGTAGAGCAGGCGCTCACCGTTCTGCGCAACCTGGAGCACCGCGGCGCCACCGGCTCCGAGCCCGACTCGGGTGACGGCGCCGGCATCCTGCTGCAGGTACCGGACGCCTTCCTGCGCGAGGCCGCCGGCTTCGAGCTGCCGGAGGCGGGCGCGTACGCCGTCGGTATCGCCTTCCTGCCGACCGAGGGCACGGACGAGACCGCCGCGCGCATCGAGGCCATCGCCGCCGAAGAGGGCCTGAACGTCCTCGGCTGGCGTGACGTGCCGGTCGCGCCCGAGCTGCTCGGCGCCTCCGCCCGCTCCACGATGCCGGTCTTCCGGCAGATCTTCGTGGGTGACGGCAGCAGCACGGACATCGCGCTCGACCGCAAGGCCTTCGTCCTGCGCAAGCGTGCCGAGCGCGAGGCCGCGACGTACTTCCCGTCGCTGTCCGCCCGCACGATCGTCTACAAGGGCATGCTGACCACCGGCCAGCTGGAGCCCTTCTTCCCGGACCTGTCCGACCGCCGCCTCGGCTCGGCCGTCGCGCTCGTGCACTCCCGTTTCTCCACGAACACCTTCCCGTCGTGGCCGCTCGCGCACCCGTACCGCTTCGTCGCGCACAACGGTGAGATCAACACCGTCAAGGGCAACCGCAACTGGATGCGGGCCCGCGAGTCGCAGCTCGTGTCCGACCTCTTCGGTAACGAGAAGCTGGACCGGATCTTCCCCGTCTGCACCCCGGACGCCTCCGACTCCGCGTCCTTCGACGAGGTCCTGGAGCTCCTGCACCTGGGCGGCCGTTCGCTGCCGCACTCCGTCCTGATGATGATCCCCGAGGCCTGGGAGAACCACGCCTCGATGGCCCCGGCCCGGCGCGCCTTCTACCAGTTCCACTCCACGATGATGGAGCCCTGGGACGGCCCGGCCTGTGTCACCTTCACCGACGGCACCCAGGTCGGCGCGGTCCTCGACCGCAACGGTCTGCGCCCCGGCCGCTACTGGGTCACCGACGACGGCCTCGTCGTCCTCGGCTCCGAGGTCGGCGTCCTCGACATCGACCCGTCGAAGGTCGTCCGCAAGGGCCGCCTGCAGCCCGGCAAGATGTTCCTCGTCGACACCGCCGAGCACCGCATCGTCGAGGACGACGAGATCAAGGCCGCCCTCGCCGCCGAGCAGCCGTACCAGGAGTGGCTGGAGGCCGGCGAGATCGAGCTCTCCGACCTGCCCGAGCGCGAGCACATCGTGCACACCCACGCCTCGGTCACCCGCCGCCAGCAGACCTTCGGCTACACCGAGGAGGAGCTGCGCGTCCTGCTCACGCCGATGGCCAAGGCCGGCGCGGAGCCGATCGGCTCGATGGGTACGGACACCCCGATCGCGGCCCTGTCCGAGCGCCCCCGGCTGATCTTCGACTACTTCACGCAGCTGTTCGCGCAGGTCACCAACCCGCCGCTCGACGCCATCCGCGAAGAGCTGGTCACCTCGCTGCACTCCTCGCTCGGCCCGCAGGGCAACCTCCTTGAGCCCACTGCGGCTTCCTGCAGGAGCGTCACCCTGCCCTTCCCGGTGATCGACAACGACGAGCTGGCCAAGCTCATCCACATCAACGCCGACGGCGACATGCCCGGCATGAAGGCCGTGACGCTCTCCGGCCTGTACCGGGTCTCCGGCGGCGGCGACTCCCTCGCCGCCCGCATCGAGGAGATCTGCGGCGAGGCCGACGCGGCCATCGAGGGCGGCGCCCGCCTGATCGTGCTCTCCGACCGCCACTCGGACGCCGAGCACGCCCCGATCCCGTCGCTGCTGCTCACCGCCGCCGTCCACCACCACCTCATCCGTACGAAGCAGCGCACCCAGGTCGGCCTGCTCGTCGAGGCCGGTGACGTCCGCGAGGTCCACCACGTCGCCCTGCTCATCGGCTACGGCGCCGCCGCCGTGAACCCGTACCTGGCGATGGAGTCCGTCGAGGACCTGGTCCGTGCCGGTACGTTCCTCCCCGGCATCGAGGCCGAGCAGGCCATCCGGAACCTGATCTACGCCCTCGGCAAGGGCGTCCTCAAGGTCATGTCGAAGATGGGCATCTCCACCGTCGCCTCGTACCGCGGCGCGCAGGTCTTCGAGGGTGTCGGTCTCGACCAGGCCTTCGTCGACAAGTACTTCAACGGCACCACCACCAAGATCGGCGGCGTCGGCATCGACGTGGTCGCCGGCGAGGTCGCCGCCCGCCACGCCAAGGCCTACCCCGCCTCCGGCGTCCCCTCCGCGCACCGCGCCCTGGAGATAGGCGGCGAGTACCAGTGGCGCCGCGAGGGCGAGCCGCACCTGTTCGACCCGGAGACGGTGTTCCGCCTCCAGCACTCCACGCGGCAGCGCAAGTACGACGTGTTCAAGCAGTACACGGACCGCGTCAACGAGCAGTCCGAGCGCCTGATGACGCTGCGCGGCCTGTTCGGCTTCAAGTCGGACCGGGAAGCGATCTCCATCGACGAGGTCGAGCCCGCCTCCGAGATCGTCAAGCGCTTCTCCACCGGCGCCATGTCGTACGGCTCGATCTCCCGCGAGGCGCACGAGACCCTCGCCATCGCCATGAACCAGCTGGGCGGCAAGTCCAACACCGGTGAGGGCGGCGAGGACCCGGAGCGCCTGTACGACCCGGCGCGGCGGTCGTCCATCAAGCAGGTCGCCTCCGGCCGCTTCGGTGTGACCTCGGAGTACCTGGTCAACGCCGACGACATCCAGATCAAGATGGCCCAGGGCGCCAAGCCCGGCGAGGGCGGCCAGCTGCCCGGCCACAAGGTCTACCCGTGGGTCGCCAAGACGCGGCACTCGACGCCCGGCGTGGGGCTCATCTCCCCGCCGCCGCACCACGACATCTACTCCATCGAGGACCTGGCTCAGCTGATCCACGACCTCAAGAACGCCAACCCCTCGGCCCGCATCCACGTGAAGCTGGTCTCCGAGGTCGGCGTCGGCACGGTCGCCGCGGGTGTCTCCAAGGCGCACGCGGACGTGGTCCTGATCTCCGGCCACGACGGCGGTACGGGCGCCTCGCCGCTGACCTCGCTGAAGCACGCGGGCGGTCCCTGGGAGCTGGGCCTCGCCGAGACCCAGCAGACGCTGCTGCTCAACGGACTGCGCGACCGCATCGTCGTGCAGACCGACGGCCAGCTGAAGACCGGCCGTGACGTGATCATCGCCGCGCTGCTCGGCGCCGAGGAGTTCGGTTTCGCGACCGCGCCGCTCGTCGTCTCCGGCTGCGTCATGATGCGCGTCTGCCACCTGGACACCTGCCCGGTCGGCATCGCCACCCAGAACCCGACCCTGCGGGACCGGTTCTCCGGCAAGGCCGAGTACGTCGTGAACTTCTTCGAGTTCATCGCCGAGGAGGTCCGCGAACTCCTCGCCGAGCTTGGCTTCCGCTCCATCGAGGAGGCCGTCGGCCACGCCGAACTCCTCGACACCGAGCGGGCCGTGAACCACTGGAAGGCCCAGGGCCTCGACCTGGACCCGCTGTTCCACGTGCCCGAGCTGCCCTCGGGCGCCGTACGGCACCAGCTGGTCGAGCAGGACCACGGCCTGGAGAAGGCGCTCGACAACGAGCTGATCAAGCTCTCCGCCGACGCCCTCGCCGCGAACAGCGCGCAGGAGGCCCAGGCCGTCCGCGCCCAGGTCGCGATCCGCAACATCAACCGCACGGTCGGCACCATGCTCGGCCACGAGGTGACGAAGAAGTTCGGCGGCGCGGGCCTGCCCGACGACACCGTCGACATCACCTTCACCGGCTCCGCGGGCCAGTCCTTCGGCGCGTTCGTGCCGCGCGGTGTGACGCTGCGCCTGGAGGGCGACGCCAACGACTACGTCGGCAAGGGACTCTCCGGCGGCCGCCTCGTGGTCCGCCCGGACCGCGGCGCCGACCACCTCGCCGAGTACTCGACCATCGCCGGCAACACCATCGGCTACGGCGCGACCGGCGGCGAGATCTACCTCCGCGGCCGGGTCGGCGAGCGCTTCTGCGTCCGCAACTCCGGCGCCACGGTCGTCTCCGAGGGCGTGGGCGACCACGGCTGCGAGTACATGACCGGAGGCCAGGCGGTCGTCCTCGGCGAGACCGGCCGCAACTTCGCGGCGGGCATGTCCGGCGGTGTCGCGTACGTCATCGACCTGGACACCGACAACGTCAACTCCGGTAACGCCGCGGCCGTCGAGGCCCTGGACGACACCGACAAGCAGTGGCTGCACGAGGTCGTGCGCCGCCACCAGGAGGAGACCGGCTCCACGGTCGCCGAGAAGCTGCTCGCCGAGTGGTCCACCTCGGTGGAACGCTTCAGCAAGATCATCCCCAGTACGTACAAGGCAGTGCTCGCCGCCAAGGACGCCGCCGAGCTGGCCGGGCTCCCCGAGTCCGAGACCCACGAGAAGATGATGGAGGCGGCGATCAATGGCTGACCCGAAGGGCTTCCTCAACCACGGCCGCGAGGTCGCCGAGACCCGCCCCACCGAGGAGCGGGTGCGCGACTGGAACGAGGTCTACGTTCCCGGCTCGCTGCTCCCGATCATCTCCAAGCAGGCCTCGCGCTGCATGGACTGCGGCATCCCGTTCTGCCACAACGGCTGCCCGCTCGGGAACCTGATCCCCGAGTGGAACGACTACGCGTACCGCGAGGACTGGTCGGCGGCGCAGGAGCGTCTGCACGCCACCAACAACTTCCCGGAGTTCACGGGCCGCCTCTGCCCGGCGCCCTGTGAGTCGGCGTGCGTCCTCGGCATCAACCAGCCGGCCGTGACCATCAAGAACGTCGAGGTCTCGATCATCGACCAGGCGTGGGACCGCGGCGATGTCGCGCCGCAGGCCCCGGAGCGCCTGTCCGGCAAGACGGTCGCGGTCATCGGCTCGGGCCCGGCGGGCCTCGCGGCCGCCCAGCAGCTCACGCGGGCCGGTCACACCGTCGCCGTCTACGAGCGCGCGGACCGTATCGGCGGCCTGCTCCGCTACGGCATCCCCGAGTTCAAGATGGAGAAGCGGCACATCAACCGCCGTATCGAGCAGATGCGCGCGGAGGGCACCAAGTTCCGCACCGAGATCGAGATCGGCCGCGACATCGACGCCGCGAAGCTCCGCAAGCGGTACGACGCCGTCGTGATCGCCGCGGGCGCCACGGTCTCCCGCGATCTCCCGGTCCCCGGCCGCGAGTTGAACGGCATCCACTTCGCGATGGAGTACCTGCCGCTCGCCAACAAGGTGCAGGAGGGCGACTACGTCGCGCCCCCGATCACCGCCGAGGGCAAGCACGTCGTCGTGATCGGCGGCGGCGACACCGGCGCGGACTGCGTCGGTACGGCCCACCGCCAGGGCGCGGCCTCCGTCACGCAGCTGGAGATCATGCCCAAGCCGGGCGAGGAGCGGAACGAGGGCCAGCCCTGGCCGACGTTCCCGATGCTCTACAAGGTCACCTCCGCGCACGAGGAGGGCGGCGAGCGGGTCTACTCCGTCTCCACCACCCACTTCGAGGGCGACGAGGACGGCAACGTCCAGTTCCTGCACCTCGTCGAGGTGGAGTTCAAGGACGGCAAGCCGGCGCAGAAGCCCGGCACCGAGCGGAAGATCCCGGCGCAGCTGGTCACCCTCGCCATGGGCTTCACCGGCACCGACCAGGAGAACGGCCTCGTCTCGCAGTTCGGCCTGGAGCTCGACGCCCGCGGCAACGTGGCCCGCGACGCCGACTTCCAGACCAACGTCCCCGGCGTGTACGTCGCCGGTGACGCCGGCCGCGGCCAGTCCCTCATCGTCTGGGCCATCGCCGAGGGCCGCTCCGCCGCCCACGGCGTGGACCGCTTCCTCACCGGGGCGTCGGACCTCCCCGCCCCCATCCGGCCCACGGACCGCGCCCTCACGGTGTAGTTCGTACGGCCCCACCGACGCTCCGTACAACGGCGTACGGACCTGACGCAGCGCCTGCCCGACTGTCCCCGACCGGACGCCAGGGCGGGCGCTGCGGCATGTCCGCCCCCTGTCATTGCGGCCTCCGCAACGGCGTGAGCGCATGTTGCAGACCCCGCAATGAGAGTCACGGTTCGGCCGCGTATCCGGATGGGTCTAGACCGCTTGGATCCCGCGTGGCGAGAATCACTCACTACGGGGGTCGTTCACCGGGACCTCCGTTTGGACCGCCATCCAGGAGGCGCCGGTATGAAGCGACGTGTCATCGCGGCGGGGATCGCCCTGACGCTCGGCCTGACCGCGACGGCATGCGGCGAGGGGTCGGGCGGGGAAAACTCCGCCACCGACGGCAAGGGCAAGACCCTCACCGTATGGATCATGGAGGGCACGAACCCTGACGCGCGGCCCTTCTTCAAGGAGGCCGCGGCGGCGTTCAAGAAGAAGACCGGCGCAAACATCAAGGTCGAGTACCAGCAGTGGGCCACCGCCCAGAAGAAGTTCACGACCGCGATCGAGGGCGGCGCCGGCCAGGTCCCGGACGTCGCCGAGGTCGGCACCACCTGGGTGCCGCAGTTCGCCGAGACCGGCGCCCTCGTCGACGTCACCGACAAGGTCGAGGAGTCCGGGCTCAGCGACGACCTGGTCGAGGGCCTGAAGGACGCGGGCACGCTCGACGGCAAGCAGTACGGCATGCCCTGGTACGCGGGCGTCCGCTCGGTCGTGTACCGCAAGGACCTGTTCGAGAAGCACAAGATCAAGCCGCCGACGAACTGGAAGGAACTCACCGCCGCCGCGAAGACGCTCAAGGAGAAGGAGCCCGACAAGGTCGCCTTCCCCGTCGCGGGCGGCGCCGAGATGTTCGCGACCGCGTTCATCTGGGGCGCGGGCGGCGAACTCGCCACCGAGAAGGACGGCAAGTGGAAGTCGGCGATCAACTCGCCGAAGTCCGTCGAGGGCATCGCGTACTACACCGGCCTCGCCACCAAGGAGAAGCTGTCCCCGGCCAAGGTGAACACCTGGACCGAGAAGGAGGTCGGCGACGCCTGGAACAAGGGCCAGATCTCGATGTCCATCGGCGGCAACTGGACCCCGAAGGCCATCATCGAGGCCAACCCCGACCTCAAGGGCAAGCTCGCCGCGATCCCCATCCCCGGCCAGGACGGCGGCATGAGCCGGTCCTTCCTCGGCGGCTCCTACCTCTCCACCTTCAACACCGAGAACAAGGACTTGGCCTGGGAGTTCGTGAAGCTCCTGACCACCGGCAAGTTCGCCGCCAAGTGGGCCGAGCAGACCAACTACTTCCCCGGCCAGAACTCCGAGCTGGAGAAGGTCGCCGCGAAGAATGACCCGCTGGTCGAGCCGTTCGCGAAGCAGATGCTGGAGGCCGGCGCGACCGTCCCCAAGACCAAGGCGTACGGCGAGATCCAGGCCTCGCAGGTCATCCCCCGCATGATCCAGTCGATCCTGAGCGGCAAGGCGAGCGTCCAGGAGGCCGCCGACAAGGCCGCCAAGGACATGGACGCGATCTTCGCCAAGGACGAGTGAGGACGGCTCGTAGGTGACGACGGTAAAGAACAAGCACAGCAAGACGCCCACCGGCGGAGGCGGCGCACCGGAGGCCGGGGACACCCGGCCCGCAGGCCGCCCCGCCCCCGCCCCCGCGCACCCCACCCCCGACACGGCCGCGCTCCGCCGCCGCCGGCGCATCGAACTCACCCGCCCCTGGCTGCTGTTGGCGCCCGCCCTGCTCGTCCTGGCCGGGCTGCTGCTCTGGCCGCTGATCCAGGTCGGCAAGCTGTCCCTGCAGGACTACGAGGTGAAGTTCGGCGGCGGCGTCGGCACCTTCACCGGCCTCGACCACTACGCCGACCTGCTCACCAGCGGACTGCTGTGGAAGACGGTGCTGCCCAACACCGTGTTCTTCGCGGTCGCCTGTGTCGGCCTGACCATCGCCCTCGGCACGCTCGTCGCGCTGCTCCTCAACCGGCTCGGCACCACCTGGCGGCTGATCTGCTCGGTGGCGATCCTCGCCGCCTGGGCGATGCCCGCCGTCACCGGCACCTACGTCTGGATCTGGCTGTTCCAGCCGCAGGACGGGCTGTTCTCCCAGCTCGCGGGCGCCATCGGCCTGATCGACCCGGCGACCACCAACTGGTTCACCGAACGCCTGCCGTTCTACGCCATCGCCACCCTCAACGTGGTCCACCACGGCTTCCCGTTCGTCGCCATCACCGTCCTCGCCGGGCTCCTCACCATCCCCAAGGAGCTGTACGAGGCGGGCATGCTGGACGGCGCCAACGCCTGGCAGCGGTTCTGGAAGATCACCGTGCCGACCATCAAGCCGGTCTTCCTCGTCGTCACGATCCTGTCGACCATCTGGGACTTCAAGGTCTTCACGCAGATCTTCCTGATGCCGGGCGGCAACGGCTCCAACCCGGACGTCTACAACCTCGGCGTCTTCTCGTACATCGAGGCCTTCGCCAAGAACGACTACGGGATGGGCTCGGCGGCCGCCGTCCTGCTCACGCTGCTGCTGCTGGCCATCACCGTCGTCTACATCCGGACGCTGTTCCGGCAGGGGGAGGAGGAGCTGTGAGCAGCCTGCAGAGCCATCCCAAGGGTGCGGCCGACTCGGCCGTGCGCCGTCTCGGGCTCGGCGCCGCCGTCGCCGCGCTCCTCGTCTTCACCCTCTTCCCCGTCTACTGGATGGTCTCCACCGCGTTCGACCCGAAGGCCCTCACCCGCGGCTCCGACCTGCTGCCCAGTGGGGTCACCTTCGACCACTTCCAACTGGTCTTCGAGCGCGGCAACTTCGGTACGTACCTGCTGAACTCGGTGATCGTCGGCGGCGCCACCATCCTCGCCGCCGCGCTGCTCTCGCTGTTCGCGGCGATCGCGGTGGCCCGGTTCAGGTTCCGCTTCCGGACCTCCGTACTGATCATGATCCTGATCGTGCAGATGGTGCCGCTCGAAGCCCTGGTCATCCCGCTCTTCATCCAGATGCGGGACTACGACATGCTCAACTCGCTGCTCGGCCTGAGCGTCGTCTACATCGCGCTTTCGCTGCCGTTCGCGATCTGGACGCTGCGCGGATTCGTGGCGACCGTGCCGAAGGAGGTCGAGGAGGCCGCGTACATCGACGGGGCGTCCTGGCCGCGGATGTTCTGGTCGGTGCTGCTGCCGCTGGTCGCGCCCGGTCTCGTGGCCACGTCGATCTTCGCGTTCATCACCGCGTGGAACGAGTTCGTGTTCGCGTACACCTTCATGAAGGGCAGCGACAAGTACACGGCAGCCGTGGGCATTTACCAGTTCTTCGGCGAGAACTCGACGGCCTGGGGTCCGGTGATGGCCAGCTCCATGCTGGTCACGGTGCCCGTGATGATCTTCTTCGTCGTGGTCCACCGCAAGCTCGGCTCCGGGCTCGCGGCGGGGGCGGTCAAGGGCTGAGCCGCCTGTCGCCGTGCGGGCCCCCGTTTCGCGGCGGGGGCCCGCTTCCGTAACCTCGACGGGCCGGAGCAGGGCCGTCTTTGCTGACAGGAGTCGCCGCATGTCGTCCGCCATCTCGCTGCGCAAGGTCGAGGAGACGGCCCCCGCCCTCGTCGACCTCTACAAGCGCGCCGGCGTCAGCCTCGCCAAGCACGGCCTGGACTCGGCGCGGGCGGCGGTGTACCTGGTCCTCGACTACTCCGGCTCGATGCGCCCGTACTACAAGGACGGCACCGTGCAGGCGCTCGCCGAGCGGGTCCTCGGGCTCTCCGCGCACCTGGACGACGACGGGCGGGTGCCGACGGTGGTCTTCTCCACCGACATCGACGCCGTCGACGCGATCGCCCTCGACGCCCACGAGGGCAGCGTCGAGCGGATCGTGTCCCGGCTCGGGCACATGGGCAAGACCAGCTACCACCTGGCCATGGACGCGGTCATCGACCACTACCTCGACAGCGGTGCGAAGGACCCCGCCCTGGTCGTCTTCCAGACCGACGGCGGGCCGATCAGCCGCCCGGCCGCCGAGCGCTGGCTCTGCAAGGCGGCGAAGCTCCCGCTGTTCTGGCAGTTCATCGGCTTCGGCGACCCGGACAGCAAGCAGTTCGACTTCCTGCGCAAGCTCGACGAGCTGCCCGTGCCGGGGCGGCGGGTCGTGGACAACGCGGGGTTCTTCCACGCGGGGGCCGATCCGTGCTCGGTTCCGGACGCGGTGCTGTACGACCGGCTGGTCGGGGAGTTTCCGTCCTGGCTGCGGGCGGCGCGGGGCGTGGGGATCGTGCCCGCTTAGCGGCGGCTCCCTCTCCCTCGACGACGACGACGAGAGCGAGGGTGAGGGTGAGGGCGAGGGTGAGGGTGAGGGGGAGAGTGAGGGCATGCGGCGAAGGCGTGTTAGGGTGGCGGGGTTGCAGTTTTGGTACCCATGAACTTTATGTGCGCCTGACGGGAATGAACCTCAGGCGCATTTCTGTTTTCCGGCCGTTCCGGTTTCTATTCCGGCCGCTCCGGACGGGGCTCAACGCGCGACAGGAGGCTCGCACCCGGCGGGCTTCCGATCTGCCCCCATCAAGGAGATAAACATGGCCACCGGAACCGTGAAGTGGTTCAACTCGGAAAAGGGCTTCGGCTTCATCGAGCAGGACGGCGGCGGCGCCGACGTCTTCGCCCACTACTCCAACATCGCGACCCAGGGCTTCCGTGAGCTGCACGAGGGCCAGAAGGTCACCTTCGACGTCACGCAGGGCCAGAAGGGCCCGCAGGCGGAGAACATCCTCCCGGCCTGACGCCAGGGGGACTCGCATCCCGTGACCGGGGCCCGCACCGATCGGTGCGGGCCCCGTTCGCTGCCGTCCTCAGGTCGAGGGCGCAACGCTCCAGGAGGGCATCATCGGCACGACCAGCTCCGCACGTCCCGCCCGCGGCACCAGGAACGGCGGCAACGGTACGAGGAACGGCGGCAACACCAACCGGCGCAGGGCGGCCACGCCCCGCCGCACCGTGCCCCCGCAGGGCGAGTTCGCCGTACCGGAGTCGATCACGCCCGCACTGCCCGCCGTGACCTCCTTCGCGGAGCTCGACCTGCCCGAGGCGCTGCTCGGCACCCTCACCGCCCAGGGCGTCACCGAGCCCTTCCCGATCCAGGCCGCGACGCTGCCCAACTCGCTCGCCGGCCGTGACCTGCTCGGCCGCGGCCGCACCGGCTCCGGCAAGACCCTCGCCTTCGGCCTCGCCCTGCTCGCCCGCACCGCGGGCCGCCGCGCCGAACCCAAGGCGCCGCTCGCCCTGGTCCTCGTACCGACGCGCGAGCTCGCCCAGCAGGTCACCGACGCCCTCACCCCGTACGCCGACGCGCTGCGGATACGCCTCACGACCGTCGTCGGGGGGCTCTCCATCGGGCGGCAGGCCGGGGCGCTGCGGCGCGGCGCCGAAGTCGTCGTGGCCACACCCGGACGCCTCAAGGACCTCATCGACCGCGGCGACTGCACGCTCGGCGACGTGTCGGTCACCGTCCTCGACGAGGCCGACCAGATGGCCGACATGGGCTTCATGCCGCAGGTCACGGCCCTGTTGAAGCAGGTCGAGCCGGACGGTCAGCGGCTGCTTTTCTCCGCGACGCTCGACAAGAACATCGACCGGCTCGTGCGGATGTTCCTCAGCGACCCCGTGGTGCACTCCGTCGACCCGTCCGCGGGCGCGGTCGTCACCATGGACCACCACGTGCTGCACGTCGCCGACGAGACCGACAAGAAGGCCGTCGCCCTGCGGATCGCCGCCCGTGACGGCCGCGTGATCCTCTTCGTCGACACCAAGCGCGCCGCCGACCGCTTCGCGAAGCGGCTCCTCGGCCAGGGCGTGCCCGCGGCCGCGCTGCACGGCGGGCGCTCGCAGTCGCAGCGCAACCGCACCCTGGAGCAGTTCAAGACCGGCGTCGTCACCGCGCTCGTCGCCACCAACGTCGCCGCGCGCGGCATCCACGTCGACGACCTGGACCTGGTCGTGAACGTGGACCCGCCGACGGACCACAAGGACTATCTGCACCGCGGCGGCCGCACGGCCCGCGCGGGCGCCTCCGGCAGCGTCGTCACGCTCGTCCTGCCCGAGGAGAAGCGCGAGATGAGCCGCCTGATGTCGGTCGCCGGCATCGACGCGGCCACCACCCGCATCCGCTCCACGGACGAGGAGCTGGTACGGATCACGGGCGCGCGCGAGCCGTCGGGCGTGCCGGTGACCCTGCCGGCGCCGGAGCCGCAGCAGCAGCCCGCCCGGTCCTCGGGCGCGCGGTCGTCGGGTTCATCGGGTTCTTCCGGTTCGTCGCGGTCGCGCTCCGGGTCGCGGTCCCGTTCCCGGTCGGGTTCCGGGGGCGGCGGACGCGGCGCGCGTACGGGCAACGGCTCCGCGACCACAGGCGGCTCGGGCACGCGGGGCACGGGCACCGGCGGTTCGGCCGCCCGGGGCGGGGGCGCCGGTGGCGCGTCCGGCGCCAAGCCCGGTGGCGCGCGCCGCAGTTCGGGTGGCGGCCGAGGCCGCAGGCCCCAGGGCGGCACCGGCCGCCGCACGGCCGCCTGACCTTCGGCTGATCCCCGGCACGGGGCCTTGCGGGCGCGGGGCCCCGTACAGCCGAGGCCCCCATACAGCCGAGGCCCCCGTACACCCAGGCCCCCGTACGCCCGAGCCCCGTACGCCCAAGACGGCCCCTACGTGTCGCACTCCAGCACCGTCCCGCACAGCCCGCAGCGCGCGCGGACCCTGCCCCGGACCGGGACGCGGTTGCGCTGCTCGCAGGTGGGGCACGGGAAGGTGACGCGGAGCGGGGGGCCCGGGTCGAAGCGGTAGCGGGCGGCGCCGGAGGGTGAGGTCGTGGCGTGGCGGCGGGCCTTGGCGTAGTGGTGCCGGCCCGCCCAGCCGGCCGCGGTCAGCGGGGGCTGCCGGGTGTCCTGCCGGGCGAGCTCGTGGCCCTTCGCGTACGCCGTGTACGCCTGCGGGCTGGTGAACCAGATCGCCGGGTCCTCGTCGAAGACCGCCGCCCGCTTGGCCAGGACGTACCCGAACTCCTCCGGGGTGAGATAGCCGAGCTTCTGCGACGACGTGCCGTCCTCGCGGAAGGCGTCCAGGAGCAGCCAGCCCGCGCCGAGGTAGGCCGTGGCGGTGTCGGTGAGGATCTCGTTGCCGCGAGTGCCGGGGAAGGCGAGGTCGATGCGGTGCAGGTAGACGTGCATGACCTCGTGGGCGAGGGCCGCGCCGATGTCCCTGCGGTGCGTGCGGAAGCGGTCGTTCAGCTCGATGAAGTACTCGGGCCCCGCGGCCAGTTCGACGTTCGCGGCGTGTTCCATCGTACGGAAACTCACGATCATCCGGGCGTCCGGCAGCCGCAGGTGCTGCACCATCGCGCGGGCCACCCGCTGCACACCCAGGTGCAGGTCGTCCTGGTCGGAGAAGGCCACGTCCGCCGGGGCCACGCTGCTGTCGAACGTGCGCAGCGCCTCGGGGGTGAGTCGGCGGTACAGGGCGTTGATCGCCGCCCGCACGGTGTCCAGGTGCGGGAATCCGTGCTCGACGGGGCGTCCGTCACTGCCGTACGTCACACCCGCACCCGCCCTCAGCCGTCGGTCAAGGTACTTCCACTGTACGGGGGTTCGTCACGAAACGTGATGTTCCTCCTGACCTGAAACTGGCCCTTGCCCCTGCGCCGTGCGGCCCTCAATAATCCGACACACGCACTTGGCATGCCCATGCCGATCACCTTCGGCCGGGTGGCGCCTCGCGCGTGCAACCCCCCACGAAAGGAAGACAGTTGAAGAACCCCTTTGGTTCATTCAAGAGAGCTGCCGCTCTGGGCGCCGTCACCCTCGCCGCCGTCAGCCTGCAGCCCCTGTCCTCGGCCCAGGCGTACACCGACAACGGCGGCGGCCCCTCCACCCGCGTCGTCGGCGGCACCAAGGCCGAACAGGGCGAATTCCCGTTCATGGTGCGGCTTTCCATGGGCTGCGGCGGTTCCATGTACGCCGAGGACATCGTCCTGACCGCCGCGCACTGTGTCGACGGCTCGGGTGAGAACACGTCCATCACCGCCACCGGCGGCGTCGTGGACCTGGAGTCCCCGGACGCGGTCACCGCGAAGTCCACCAAGGTCCTGCAGGCCCCGGGCTACGACGGCAACGGCAAGGACTGGGCGCTGATCAAGCTGGACAAGCCGCTCGGCATCCCCACCCTGAAGACGGCCGACTCGGACGCCTACAACAAGGGCGACTTCACCATCGCCGGCTGGGGCGCCGACAAGGAGGGCGGCAGCCAGCAGCAGCACCTGCTGAAGGCCACCGTCCCGTTCGTCGACGACGCCACCTGCAAGAAGGCGTACTCGAACCTCATCGAGGCCGAGGAGATGTGCGCGGGCTTCATCGACGAGGGCGGCGTCGACACCTGCCAGGGCGACTCGGGCGGCCCGATGTTCCGCAAGGACGACTCCGACCAGTGGATCCAGGTCGGCATCGTCAGCTGGGGCGAGGGCTGCGCGCGTCCCGGCAAGCCCGGTGTCTACACCGAGGTGTCGCACTTCAACGCGGACATAGCGAAGGCGGCCGCGGAGCTCTGAGCCGCCCGGCGGTTTCCTGAACCGCACGTCCCCTGGCCCGCACGGCGGTGGGCCGGGGGACGTGTGCGTGCGCCCGGCGCCCGGCGCCCGGCGGCGGGCTGCGGGCCGCGGGCTGAGGGCTGAGGTCTGAGGGCTGAGGGGGGGAGGGCTGGGGGGGAGGGGGAGGGTTCATCCCGACCGCCGCACCGGTTTGTCCAACCACTCCCGCCCCTTTGTCCATGGGCCGCCCACCCCCGCCTCCCGCATCGTGACGCCCACATGACACCGTCCCGAGGAGGCGTGCAGTGCGCGCACAGACCGATGGACCGACCCGCCGCAGCGTCGTCGCCGCCACCGCGGCCGCAGGCGCAGGACTCGCACTCGGCGTCCAGCTCCCGGCCGCAGCCGCCCCCACGGCCAAGGGCGAGGCCCTGCTCCGCTCCGGCACCCTCGACGTGCGCGTCGACACCAGCTTCCCGCGCATCGTCGACTACACCCACCGCCCCTCCGGAGCCGTCCTGCACGGCGCGGCCGACCCCGTCGCCACGCTCCTCGTCGACGGCGCCGAGCACACCCCGACGGTCACGTCGAAGTCCCGCGCCGACCGCATCACGTACACCCTCGCCCTGACCGGCGGCACCGAGATCGACGCCGAGATCCGGGTCGAAGGGGACCAGGTGCACTGGCGGATCACGCGGATCGCCGACACCGCAGCCCTGCGCGTCGGCACCCTGGACCTGCCCGACCTGGCCCTGCTCACGGTGCGCAGCGACCAGCCGGGCGCCGCGCTGCTCGCCGCGCGCATCGAGCTCGACAAGGCGAAGAGCGGCGACACCCTCGTCCGGGTCACCCCGGACACACCGGCCGAGGCCGCGAAGGGCTGCGCGTACGCCGTCGTCGCGCACGACCGGCTCGGCGGCGCCGTCGAGACCAACACCGTGTACGACAAGCCCAGTTCGGCGGACGGCACCACCTGGGACAACGGCCGGCTGCGGCGCAGCACCGTACGGAAGGACGGCCACGTCGAGGCGCGGCTCGCCCTCGGCCAGTTCACCCACCGAGCCGCCACCGCGCCCGTCGACGCCACCGAGCCCCTCCCGTACGCCACCGTCGTCGTCACCGGCGACCGCAACGGCGACGAGCTGGTCGACTGGCAGGACGCGGCGATCGCGTTCCGGGACGTGATGGTGATGCCGCTCGGCGCCGACGACCAGCACCTGCGCGTGGTCCCGCACATCCCGTTCAACTTCGCCTCGCAGGCCACCAACCCGTTCCTGCTGACCCTCGACCACGTCAAGCGGATCTCCCTGGCCACCGACGGGCTGCGCCAGTACACCCTCCTCAAGGGCTACCAGTCCGAGGGCCACGACTCCGCGCACCCCGACTACGCGGGCAACCACAACAAGCGCGCGGGCGGCCTCGCCGACCTCAACACCCTGGTCAGGGAAGGGAAGAAGTGGGGCAGCGACTTCGGTGTGCACGTCAACGCCACCGAGTCGTACCCGGTCGCGAACGCCTTCTCCGAGACCCTCGTCGACAAGACGGACGAACAGTGGGACTGGCTCGACCAGAGCTACCGCATCGACCCCCGCCGTGACCTCGTCTCCGGCGACATCGTGGGGCGCTTCGCCGACCTGCGCGCCGAGACGGACGACGCCCTCAACACCCTCTACATCGACGTGTTCCGCGAGTCCGGCTGGAACTCCGACCGCCTCCAGCGCGCCCTGCGCGAACAGGGCTGGCATGTGACGACGGAGTGGGGCCACGGCCTGGAGCGCTCCTCGGTCTGGTCGCACTGGGCGACGGAGACCGACTACGGCCCCGACACCTCCCGCGGCATCAACTCGCAGCTCATCCGCTTCATCCGCAACGACCACAAGGACGTCTTCGCCGACAAGTGGCCCACCCTCCTCGGCATCCCGCGCACCGGCAACTTCGAGGGCTGGGTCGGCAAGACGGACTGGGCCGTGTTCTACGACCAGATCTGGACGGACTCGCTGCCCGCCAAGTACCTCCAGGCCCACCCGATCAGAACCTGGACCGAGCACGAGATCACGTTCTTCGGCGACCCGGCGACGAAGGTCTCCGACGCGAGCGGCAAGCGCGTCATCACCACCGACGGCCGCACCGTCTACGAGGACGGCCGCTACCTGCTCCCCTGGGAGCCCAGAGAGGCCCTGAACCCGCCGAAGCTCTACCACTACGCGCCGAAGTCCGGCACCAGCACCTGGCAGCTCCCGAGCGGCTGGGCGGACGCCTCGAAGCTGGCGCTGTACCGGCTCACCGACCAGGGCCGTGTGTACGAGGGCACGGTGCGCGTCGCCCGCGGCGGCAAGGTGACGTTGCGGGCCGAGGCGGAGCAGCCGTACGTCCTCTACCGCGAGAAGGTCCCGGCGCCCGCCGACCCCGACTGGGGCCAGGCCACCCCGCTGCACGACCCGGGCTTCAACTCCGGCTCCCTGGACGGCTGGACGGTGTCCGGTCCGGCGTCCGTGGAGCTGAGCGGGCTCGGCGACCACGAGCTGGTGGTCGGCGCGGGCGCCGCGGCCGCCGTGGGCCAGCGCCTCACCCGCCTCGCCCCCGGTACGTACGCGGCGTCCGTGCAGGTCGAGGTCGGCGCGAAGGCGGGGGAGCGGCGCCGGGCGGCCCTGGAGGTGCGCACCGCGGACGGGGTACGGGCGGAGAACTTCACGCACACCTCCACCGCCGGGAACTACGTCGCCGCCGACCGCAAGCACGGCACCCGCTTCCAGCGCCTGTTCACGTACTTCACGGTCCCCGAGGGCGGCGGCCCGGTGGAGCTCACCCTCCGCGCGGAGCGGGGCTCCGCCCGGGTCCGCTTCGACAACGTACGCGTCGTCCCGGCGCGGCGCACCGCTGTCCCCGAAGGCGCCCTGGTCTTCGAGGACTTCGAGCACGTGCCGCAGGGCTGGGGCCCCTTCGTCAAGGGCGACGCGGGCGGCGCCACCGACCCGCGCACCCACATCGCCCAGCGGCACGCCCCGTACACCCAGCGCGGCTGGAACGGCAAGGCGATCGACGACGTCATCGACGGCTCGGAGTCCCTGAAGTCCCGCGGCGAGAACAAGGGCCTCGTCTACCGCACGGTCCCGCACACGGTCCGCTTCACGGCGGGCCGCAGGTACCGGGTGGCGTTCCGGTACGAGAACGAGAAGGCGGGCCAGTACGCGTGGATCACGGCGGTGGACGAGCCGGGCGCACGGGAGCTGTCCCGCGAGCCGCTGGCGGTGGCCACCGAACCGACGGTCCAGGCCTACGAGTTCACGGCCCCGGCGGACGGGGAGGCGTGGGTCGGCCTGCGGAAGGTGGGGGAGGACGGGAAGGCGGAGTTCGTGATGGACGGGTTCGAGGTGCGGGAGGTCTAGGGGGAGACGTCCCCAACCTCACAGGGCAGTACACCTGGCGCCGTCGCAAGCGGGGAATCAGCCCGCCGCAGGCGCCCGCACCCGCACCGAAGCCCCCGCCCCGGCCCCCTCCACCTCAAGCACCCACACCTCGTTCGCCCCCTCCCGGAGCACGGGCCCGGGCACGTACAACGAATGCTGCGGCCCGACCGCCCAGTACCGCCCCAGGCAGAACCCGTTCACCCACACGAACCCCCGGGTGAACGCGGGAAGTTCGAGCAGCGCGTCGCCCGCGCCCGCGACGGAGAGCGTGCCCCGGTACAGACCGGGGGCGCCCTCCGGGGTGCGGGAGACCAGCCCCCGCACCCGATCCGCGTCGTCGAACGCGTCGAGCCGCAACCCCGCCGCCCGTACCCCGTGCAGAAACTGCCGCTCGTGCAGCACACCCCCGGTGAGGCCCTTCGGCTCGCCAAGCCGTGGCCCGTAGTTGACGCGCCCCAGGGACTCCACGACCAGCTCCACGCGCGCCGGCCCGGCGACCGGCTCGGGCAGTACCGGGCAGTCCTCGGTGAGCACCCCGGCCCGTACCCCGTCCACGTACACCACCGCCCGGTCCCTGAGGCCCGGCACCCGCAGCGGGTACGGCTGCCGGGGGCCGGGCACGTCGACCCGGTAGCGGACCAGGCCGCGGTCCACGTCCACGTCCTCGAAGGCGGGCGCGGACCCGCAGGCCCGTTCCGGCCCGCCGAGCGTGTCCACGACCTCCCCAAGCGGGGTCCACGCATCGAGGCCGGCTTCCGTCGTCGTGCCCAACTCCCGTGGCGCAGGCGGAAGTTCGGGCAGCGGCCCGTCCGTGTACCCGGCCAGCACCTCGCGGAACGCCCAGAACTTCGGCGTGGCCCGGCCGGACTGGTCGACGGGCGCGTCGTAGTCGTACGACGTCACGTCCGGGTGCAGCGGGCCGTCGTGCAGCTCGCCGCCCCGGTTCGCGCCCGCCCACGCCGCGAAGCTGGTGCCGCCGTGCGCCATGTACAGGTTCACCGACGCCCCCGCCTCCAGGATCTCCCGCAGCGCGCCCGCCGCGTCCGCCGGATCCCGTACGACGTGCTCCGTACCCCAGTGGTCGAACCAGCCGCACCAGAACTCCATGCACATCAGCGGCCCCTTCGGCTGATGCCTGCGCAGTGTCGCGAAGCCCTCCCGGGCCTGCGAACCGAAGTTGACCGTCGCAAGGACCCCCGGCACGGAACCGCCCGTCAGCATGTGGTCCTCCGGCCCGTCGGAGGTGAACAGCGGAACCCGTACGCCCAACTCCTTGAGCGTCGCCGCCAGTCGGCGCAGATACTCCTGGTCCGAGCCGTACGAGCCGTACTCGTTCTCCACCTGCACCATGATCACCGGGCCGCCCCGGTCGAGCTGCCGCTCCACCACCTGCGGCAGCAGCACCCCGAACCAGTCCTCCACCCGCGTCACGAACTCCGCGTCCCGCGTCCGGATCCGCCCGCCGAGCGGCCCGGTCAGCCAGTGCGGCAGGCCGCCGTTCTCCCACTCGGCGCAGATGTACGGGCCCGGCCGCACGATCGCCCACAGGCCCGCCTGCGCCACCGCGTCCAGGAACCGGCCGAGCGCCGCCATGTCCCGGTACTCGCCCGGCCGCGGCTCGTGCAGATTCCACGGGACGTACGTCTCCACACAGTTGAGGCCCATCGCCCGCAGCATCGCGAGCCGGTGTCCCCACTGCGCCTCGTGCACCCGGAAGTAGTGCAGCGCACCCGACAGCAGCCGCACCGGCCGCCCGTCCAGCTCGAAGTCCTCGTCCCCCACCACAAACTCGCCCACCGGGCCCGCCTTTCCGTCGCGCACAGTGCGTTCTACTCTCGGGCTCTGGCGGCGGGCCGGTCCATGGACAAAGATCAGCCCTGATTGGACGCAAGGCGGCAACGAGGCGACACCAGGCGGCAACAAGGCGGGCGCAGGCGGCAACATCGCGGCCACAAGCAGCCACAAGCAGCGACAAGCGACAAGCGACAAGCGGCAACAAACGGCCACAAGGCGGCCACGAGCGGCCACAAGGCGGCCACGAGCGGCCACAAGGCGGCCACGAGCGGCCACAAGGCGCATCCGCCGGCCGGGGCGAAAGGGGCAACGGGGTATGTATCACACGTGGATGCGGTACTTCACGCCCAGCCCCGTCCACCACCGCCTCGGCCTCGTCTGCCTCGGCGTCGGACTCCAGCACGGCACCCTGCCCACCGTCGGCCCCCGCACCCTCGACCACCACGTCGCCATCGTCATCAGCTCCGGCAGCGGCTGGTTCCAGGGCCCCGACGGCCGCCGCACCCCCGTTACCGCCCCCACCCTCCTCTGGATCATCCCCGGCGTCCCGCACCACTACGGCGCCGACCCGCACACCGGCTGGGACGAGTCCTTCGTCGACTTCACCGGCCCCGCCACCGCTACGTACACCGAACTCGGCTACATCGAACCCGAGCGTCCCGTGATCCCCCTGTCCGACGCCGCCGCCCCGCGAGCCGCCGTCGGCCGCATCGCCCGCGCCGCCCGCCGCGGCAACCCGCTCCTTGAGGTCGAGACCGGCGCCGCCGTCCACGAACTCCTCGTCGCCCTGCGCCGCGCCCGCGCCGACATCGCCCCCGACGGCGACCCCGTCCTGCAGGCCCTCGCCCGCGACGCCTTCCAGCCGCTCTCCGTCGCCGAGCACGCCGCCCGGCACGGCATGACGCCCGCCGAGCTGCGCACCGCCGTCCGCCGCGGCGCCGGCTGCAGCCCCAAGGACTACCTGCTCGGCATCCGCCTCGGCCGCGCCAAGGAACTCCTCGCCGCCACCGAACTCCCCGTCGCCGCCGTCGCCCGCCGCGTCGGCTACGACGACCCCGCCTACTTCTCCCGCCTGTTCACCCGCCGCGTCGGCGTCGCCCCCGTCCGCTTCCGGCAGCAGCAGGGCCGCGCCGTACCGGGTGGCTGGTCCCAGCAGATACCCGACCCGGACGACCCGCCCATGCTCCACCCGGCAACGTAGGCTCTTGCCCCATGAGCTCCATCACGAACAGCGACAACGGTCAGCCCGGCGAGGGCGTCGACGAACAGGTCAGCGCCGAACTGGCCCGCCTGCGCGAGAGCATCGACAACATCGACGCCGCGGTCGTCCACATGCTCGCGGAACGCTTCAAGTGCACCCAGCAGGTCGGCCACCTCAAGGCCCAACACCAGCTCCCGCCCGCCGACCCGAACCGCGAGGCCGAACAGATCGCCCGCCTGCGCGCGTTGGCGGAGAGCGCGAAGCTGGACCCGGCGTTCGCGGAGAAGCTGCTCAACTTCATCATCGCGGAGGTCATCCGCCACCACGAGACGATCGCCAGGTC
>NZ_JASCIR010000033.1 GCF_029968095.1 Streptomyces solicavernae
GGGTTTCGCTGAGTCCTGACCGTGAGGCCGACTGGGCGAGCGGGACGGACTGTTCGACGGGGACGGGGCGAGCTGGAACTCAAGGCGTTGTTCCGGTGAGTGCCACGTCCCCGCCGCGGGTCAGTCCGCCACCGATTCGTACACGGACTCCGGCCGCGCACGGCCGACTTCCGTGACGCTCAGCACGTTGATGAGCTTGTCGAGTTGCTTGGTTACCTGCTCCAGCGGTGTGTCGTCCGCGTCGACCACGAGGGTGACCCGGGAGAAGCCGCCTCCCTCAGCCGGAACGACGGCGAGGGAGTCGATGTTGAAGCCGCGCCGGCTGAAGAGGGCGGTGACCCTGGTGAGCGCGCTGGGCTTGTCCTCGACGAGGACCGACAACGTGTGTTTGCTCATGAGTCGTCGCTCTCCCACCTCGGAGTCATGTCTCGGGCGATCTTGATGTCGTCATTGCTGGTCCCGGCGGCGACCATGGGCCAGACCATGGCGTCCTCGTGGACCACGAAGTCGACGACCACCGGCACGTCGTTGATCTCCATTGCCTTGGCGATCGTGCCGTCCACGTCCTCGGGCCGTGTGCACCGCAGACCGACGCAGCCGTAGGCTTCCGCCAGCTGCACGAAGTCGGGGACGCGCTGGGCCGTCTGCAGATCGGAGTTGGAGTACCGCTGGTCGTAGAAGAGCGACTGCCACTGGCGGATCATGCCGAGATTGCCGTTGTTGATGACCGCGATCTTGATCGGCACACCTTCGATCATGCAGGTGGCCAGCTCCTGATTGGTCATCTGGAAGCAGCCATCTCCGTCGATCGCCCAAACCATCGTGTCCGGCCGCCCCATCTTGGCGCCCATCGCGGCGGGCACGGCGAAGCCCATCGTGCCCAGGCCGCCAGAGGTGATGAAGGCGCCGGGCTTCTCGAAGCCGATGAAATGGGACGCCCACATCTGGTGCTGGCCGACGCCGGCCACGTAGAGGGCGTCCGGCCCGACGACGGAGCTGAGCCTTTCCAGGACATATTGCGGCGCCAGCGAGCCGTCCGCGAAGTCCTCGTACCCCAGCGGGTAGGTCTCCTTCAACCTGTGGAGCAGCGCACGCCACTTGACGTAGTCACCGGGGCGATCGATCGCGTGGACGAGGGCGCCGATGACCTCCCTGCAGTCACCCACGATCGGTACGTCCGCCACCCGGTTCTTGGAGATCTCCGCCGGGTCGATGTCCGCGTGGATGACCTTGGCCCGCGGTGCGAACGACGACAGCTGCCCGGTGACCCGGTCGTCGAACCGCACGCCCAGGGCGATCAGCAGGTCTGCCTTCTGCAGTGCGCCCACCGCCGAGACGCTGCCGTGCATGCCGGGCATCCCCATGTGGAGCGGGTGGCTGTCGGGGAAGATTCCCCTGGCCATCAGCGTGGTGACGACCGGAATACCGGTCAGCTCTGCCAGGCGGAGTAGTTCCGCCGAGGCGCCGGCCTTGTGCACGCCGCCGCCGACGTACAGCACCGGGCACTCGGCCTCGGAGATCAGCTTGGCCGCTTCCTGGATCTGCTTGGCGTGCGGCCGGGTGACCGGCCGGTAGCCCGGCAGGTGCGTCGTCGGCTCCCAGTGGAATTCGGCGCGGGCCTGCAACGCGTCCTTGGAGATGTCGACAAGCACCGGACCGGGACGGCCGCTGGAGGCGATGTGGAAGGCTTCCGCGATGGTGCGCGGGATGTCGTCGGGGTCGGTCACCAGGAAGTTGTGCTTGGTGATCGGAAGGGTGATCCCGCAGATGTCGGCTTCCTGGAAGGCGTCCGTGCCGATCAAGCCGCTCGGCACCTGACCGGTGATGGCGACCATCGGGACAGAGTCCATGTACGCGTCGGCGATCGGGGTGACCAGATTGGTGGCGCCCGGGCCGGAGGTGGCCATACAGACGCCGACCTTGCCGGTGGCCTGGGCGTACCCTTCCGCAGCGTGTCCGGCGCCCTGCTCGTGCCGAACAAGTACGTGGCGGACCTTGGTTGAGTCGTGGAGCGGATCGTAGGCGGGCAGAATGTGGCCGCCTGGATATCCGAACACGGTGTCGACGCCGACGTGCTCCAAAGCCCTGACCAGAGCTTGAGCACCTGTCATCTGTTCCGTCATCTGCTCGTTCCTGTTGGCTTGGTTCGAATGCTGGGCGTGCCTGCTGACCCGAATGGGATGAGAGGAAAGACGCCCGTTCGCACGAATGATTCGAAGGGCAGCGCGCAGAACTCGGCAGTTCACGGACGGTAAGTCCGGGAAGTATTACGAGGTGGCGCGCTGGGAGCGGTGTCGGGTGACGACAATGCGCTCGGCGGCTCCGAGGGACCGAAACTCTCGTCGGAGCAGAGCGAGTCCGTTCGTGACGGCTCAAGCAAGTTCCCGCAGCAAATCACGGGAACGCGAGGTTCCAGCTTATCTTCCCGCTGCGTGGCGATGCCAGTCCCCCGGGCTCCGGGCAGTCGCTCCGCCCATGATCGTGCGGGGGTTGGATTTTGCCCAACTCCCGGGACCAGGCGGCCCGATGGAACGAGATAATCGGACCATCGGCCCAAGTGTGCAGGGCCACGGATTCCTGACGGACGGCCCGGACGGCCCGGACGACGCAAGGCGCGCCGGGGCGGCGCCTCTGGCGGCATCGTCAGTGTGACATCCGCACTCCCGCAAATGCGGTCAACCACTCAGGACCCAGAGCGAGTTGGTTGAGGCTCCGCACCCTCCACGTTTTGCGTTCGGATCACGAGGGCGTATGCGGAATCCTCCGGATCACCCGGCCGTCGCGGGACGCCGCGGCACCAGCTCCGTCAGATAGTAAAGGCTCGCCAGCAACGGGAAGGCAATACCGCACCATGCGATACCCACCCAACCGTACGTCGCATACACCGAACTGGCCACGGCCGACCCCACCGCGCCTCCAACGAAGAAAATCGCCATGTAGAGACCGTTCAGTCGACTGCGCATTTCCGCCCCCAGCGAAAAGATCGCACGCTGCCCCAGCACCAGGTTGCACGAGACCCCAACGTCGAGCAGTAGCGCCGCGATGAACAGGGCCGCGACACCGTGTCCGCCGCTTGCAAACACCAAGAGAAAACAGGCCACGACAGTCAGGATCGCGAAGGCCGTCGCAGGTTTCGTCAGACCACGGTCGGCGACACGGCCCGCAACCGGCGCGACAAAAGCTCCTAGCACCGCCGCCAGGGAGAATAGGGCAATGCCGCCTTGACTCAGGCCGCACGCCGGGCTCGCCAGGATCAGTGGCACAGCAGTCCAGAACAGACTGAACGCCCCGAACAACAAGGCATGGTAGAACGCCCGTCGCCTCAGGATCGGCGTGCGGACGAGCAGCTGACCCATCGACCCCAACAACGCCAGGTAGTGGAAGGACGTGCTCGGCTTTCTTTCCGGAAGGGCCGAGCGCAAGGTCACGGCAAGCACCAGCATCAGTCCGGCGGAGATGGCAAATATCGCACGCCAGCCGAGCAGATCTGTCGTCATGCTGGCTACGGGCCGCGCAAGCAGGATGCCCATCAGCAATCCACTCATGACGTTGCCGACGACCCGTCCGCGGCTTTCTTCCGGGGCCAGATGAGCCGCGAAGGGCACCAGCATCTGCACCACGACCGAACTCAGGCCGATCACCAGCGAAGCGGCAAGAAAAAAGCCGGCGTTCGATGCAACGGACGCGCTCAGCAGCGCCGCCATGCATGCCACCAATGTGACCATGATGAGACGACGGTTCTCAAAGATGTCGCCCAACGGAACCAGCACAACAAGGCCGACGCCATAGCCGATCTGAGTCAGGGTCACAACCACACTGGAGGCATTCACGTTCAACCCCACATCGGGGCCGATCAAAGCCACCAGGGGCTGCGCGTAATAGATGTTGGCTGCGACCGCGCCGCAGGCCAGAGCCATCAAGAAGGTCAGTCCGCGTGACATGCGTAGCTGCGCCGTCTGGCTTGTTTCACTCTCAGTGGTCATTGCTCTCTCGACAAAATAGGGACTCGAGGTTCACACGGCACATGCTTGGATGACCGAAAATTCCGGACGGGCAGACAGCACTTGAGGAGCGGAAAAGTCTGCCGCATTCAGAAGCCGATTGAAGTCATCCAGTGTCCGCTCACGCCCTCCATGCAGTAGCAGCATTTGCAGATCCAGCACCAGATCGAGCGGATCACACTCCTGCGGCGATTCCTGCAGGACGCGGTCTACGACAACGAGCCGTGCGCCGGCGTCCATCGCCTTGCGGCAATTGCGGAGAATGGACTCCGCCTTCTCATCCGGCCAATCGTGAAGAATCCACGACAGGATGTAGATATCCCCTCCTGCTGGCACCGCGTCGAAGAAACTGCCCACACACGTGCTCAGTCGATCGTGCCCAGACGCCCCGGACCCGGCCGAAATTACGCTGGCCTGGTCATATACCACGGCTTGCACGGTCGGATTTCGTTCGAGAATCGTCCGCGCCAGGCTGCCAGTTCCTCCGCCGACATCGATCACTCGTTCACCTGGGGCCACAGTGAGTACATCGGCGATCGCCGCGTAGCGCCCCGGATATCCGCTTGCCATATAGCGCTGATAGAGCGCTTCCTCTTCAGGACTTCCGTTCATATACGAAAAGAAGTCTTGACCATTGACGTGCGAGAACGCTTCCTCGCCGGTATCGACGCAGTGACTCAATGCTCCCCAGGACCGCCAGACGCCCGGCATCGCCCAAAACCGTGCAGCCCAGTGGAGCGAGGGGCCGGTCGTGGTCCTCAATAGGCGCGAGGCTTCATTGTGGCGAATTCTGCCGTCCGCATCGACCTCGAATATGCCATGGGACGACAGTGCTCGGGCAACTCGAGTCAATACGTCTGCGTGAACCTTCAAGTGTTCAGACAGAGGGGTCAGCGAGGTTCCCTCTTCGTCCACTGCATCGGGCAGTCCGACTTCGCAGGCCGCAGCAATCATCTGGGTGACCGCCATGCCGCGAATCAGCTCTTGCATCCTCCGGATGTTGCTGGCAGCCGATGCCCCGATCTCAGCATTTTCGTGCGTAACGGGCTCCGCCTGGAAAGACGTCTGGATAGTCATGCGCACCTCTTCTACTCGGTCATCGCCATATCTGGACGAGCCGCTGAGGCCCGCTCATCTCCAGAGCGAATCAGCCCATCCCGATCGCCCTGTTCTTTCGAATCTCGCCCAAGAACCTCGCACAAGGCCGTGCGCAGCGAATCCACGGCTGCAGCGGAATCCGCCTTGCGCCAGGCGACAAATGCATCCGGCCGCACCAGTAGACAACCGTCTTCCGGCACTTCCGCCACATCCGCCCAATCACCATAGAGATCCTGCAAGGCATGGCCGGGGCCGATGACATGCGCAGCAATCTCGATGTTCAGCTCTTCCGAAAGGCGCTTGGCGGCCTCTAGCCAAATTTGCCCGTTCAGCCCCGTCAGCAAGGTAAATCTTCCCTTGCCCACCACGTCCAGGCTCGAGACCTGCGTACCCTGCCGGTCAAGCCACGCATGCGGCAAGCGCGCGCCGGGCCGGCTGGACGCCTGGTAGTACAGCTCAGGATCGCGCTGCCATGCGGGCTGCGCCGTACCGTCCGGGCAGACAGCGTCGGATTCATAACGCTGATTGAGTTCCACGCCTTGCGTTGCAAACTCATAGGATTTGAGCTCGATAGCCTCCCGCAACATTCTGCGCTTTTCGACACCCGCCGCGGAAGCCTCCTTCAAGACGGACATATTGGCACGCATCTGCTCCGCATCCAGGTTCGCGTCCAAGCCGAGTACGGAAAAGATGCCTCCGAATTGCTCGATGCTCCTGTTTGCGCGTTCGACGATTTGCTTGCCAATCGGCGCGCGTTCTTGATCGTAAGTGCTCAGCAATCGGTCCGAAGCCTGCCCCTTCAAGACCATCGCCATTTTCCACGCCAAATTATAGGAATCCTGAATCGACGTGTTCGAGCCCAAGCCGTTCGACGGTGGATGACGATGCACCGCATCGCCCATACAAAATACCCGCCCTTGGGAATACTTGGTGGCGTACTTCTGGTTCACTGTCCACGTCGAGACCGAGCGTATGGTGATGTCCACTGAATCGTCGCCGATCAATTGACGGGCGATGCCGACCGCATCGATTTCAGAGACATCGGGCTCGCCTGCACTCATGTCGTATCCCCACACGATCTGCCACTCGTTCCATGGTCTGACCATGCGAAGTAGGCCCATGCCGATGCCCCCGACATTGGCACCCGGCTGCATAACCCACCAAAGATAGCCGGGACGGTGCGCCACCAGGTGGGAGAGATCCGCCTGCAGAATGATGCTGATACTTCCGGCGAGCCCCATGTGGCCTTCCATGGGCAGGCCGATCTGCTCCGCTACGAGACTATTGCCGCCGTCCGCCCCGATCAGGTATTTGGCCCGAATCACATAACGCTCGCGCTTCAATCTGTCCAAGACATGCGCGGTGACACCATGCTCGTCCTGGTCGAGCCGCAGGAATTCCGTGTCGAATCGCACATGACTGCCGCGCTCAGCAGCATTGGACAACAAGATGGGTTCAAGCAAGTTCTGCGGAAGGTCGCAATGTTCGGCCGGGCTGGCCAACGAATAATCGCTCTGCCGTTGTGGCCTGTTGGCGCCATAGGGCAATCTACCCAGTTCATCGCCTACCAGGCTGGTGCAGAAGACGACGTTTCCCATTATCTCTTTAGGTGAAGCCTTGGCAAGAATTTCGCCTGCCACGTTCAAGTCTCGGAAGACCTCCATTGTGCGCTGATTCTTGTAATGCGCACGCGGAGTGTCGGCAAGCCACCGATATTTCGTGATCACGAGGTTATCGATGCCGTAAGTACTCAGCATCAATGCCGCGGATGACCCCGCCGGACCGCTCCCGACGATCAGGACGTCAGTGTCGTACACGTGAAATGTCTCCTGAATTCATATAACGGTGAGGGTGCTGGACCTGCGCGGCGCAAGATCAATGTTCATCGCGTCATGGCTGAAAACCCAAGCTGGGTCTTCGGCATCCTTGAGCCACGAGTTTTCCGCGGACACGGCTTGGATCCGACCGGTACGTTGCTTGCGACTCTCGGCGTAACGCCAGAATGCCGCCTCGATCTCGTCCTCAACTTCCAGGCAACGCAGCAGCAGCACGCCGTCCTCGATGGCCATGGCCGCCCCTTGAGCCATGTGCGGCCTCATGGGATGACAGGCGTCGCCCAGTAGCGCAATTCGCCCTCGGCCCCATTGCTGCAACGGCGGGCGCTCGAAGAGCGGCCATTTGCTCAAGGATTCAGCCGCATTTAGTAGGCTGCGGACTTCATCGCAAGAGCCGGTGAAGGCGTCCAGCATCTCGTCCCTATCGCCGTCGACCCAGGACTGTGGATGCGTCCACGCATCAGCCGCCGTGCCGGCGACAAAGTAATAGTCATCGCTCCGGGAATCGATCAGGTAGCCGATGACAAAACTGTCGTCGGCCCACCACTTGGTAATGCACCGCCTGTCGACAGGGACTCGGGTGTCCGCAGGCACTATCGCCCGGTACGCGATCTGGCCAGCAAAACTGGGGCGTTCAGCGCCGTGCATCACTTCACGGACCTGGGACCCCAGACCATCGGCACCGATGACGCAGGAGGCTTCGGCGGTGCTTCCATCGGCAAAGCGCATCCGCACCACCTTGCCGCAATCGTCGAGCGAAACCAGTCGCTTGTCGTACTGCACGCTGCCCGGCCGCAGGGCATTGATTAGTTCTCGATGGAGCACGCCGCGGCCGACGGTGAGATAGGGAGCTCCATACCTCTCCTTCGCTTGGTCACCGAGCGACAATGTGCACCTGACGGAATTCGATACCAGGTTCCGGCTGGTAAACGATCCGGGCAAGCACCCGGACCTGATAAGCGCATCATCGATCCCAATGTGGCCCAAGATGCGCATCACATTAGGCGTCAGATGAATCCCGGCGCCAGCGGGCTCAAATTTGCGCGCCTGTTCGAATACCGCTACGGAATAACCGGCTTGCTGCAGCAACACGGCGGTCGCGGCTCCGCCCAATCCGCCGCCGACGACGGCCATGGAATTCTTGTTATCGATGCCCATGGGACTCTCGACCCCTCATGCGCTTTCTCCCGGACTCGATGGCGTAAGTGGCGTAAGACTAGGCCTGTGCCTCAATTTCATCGTGGATCAGGTTCAGCAACGTCGCGCGCCTGTCGCTCGGCAGCCAGTCGGGCCTGTCTTCTACGACGTGTTGGACAAAGTCCCAAAAGTCCGCACTCTGATTGATGCCGTAGTCGCGAGCCATGGAAATAAGGCGAATGCGGGACATGAAATCTGGCTCCGCTATTTCCTGCTTGCTGGTCACGACCTTACCTGCGTTCATGAAATACGGGAGGATTGAGCTCTCCGGCGTATCCGGCGTCCAGACCAGCCACATCTCTTGGGTGACGCTGCTTGTATTGACGAAACCATGCGTGTAGTTGCGCGGAACGTAAAGCAGCTCTTTCGGACGCATCGGCAGCATGGAGACCGTTTCCTTTTCGGCACCATTACCCGGCGTGATGTCCAAGTCAGGGAATTCGTTAGGCCCCATGAAGATGCTGAATCCGCCGTTCGGCGCATAGAACCATTCATCGGTACGGTGATGGATATGCGGCGGTGGGCCAACGTGCGGCGGGACGGTCAGCTTGGAGAACAGGTACTTGCCGCCGTTGCTTTCGCCGGTTTGCACGAAGTCGAAGACCTCGCCTGCCGGGCCGAGTACCAACGGCTTCTCCGGGCCACGCTTGATCTCCGGGAAGTCGAATACTTCGTACTCTGTGCTCATTGCATCGTCTTTCTTCTCAGGGAGCCGGCAGCCAAGTGCCGTCGTTGCATCACGGGTTTGTAATCAATGGCCTAGTTGCTAGATTCATCGCCGCCGATGTGACTTCACGCAAAGCGGTCATGCCTTGTCGCGCCAGCGGCGCAGGAGGCCGCGCCTTGTAATGATCATTGAATATCTCGAGTGAAATCGGGCCGTCATAGCCGTTGGCCAGGACAGGCGCCAGGAACGCGGCTACATCGAAATCTCCCTCACCCGGCAAGCAGCGGTGATGCCGACTCCAGGACTTCACGTCAAGATCCATCCGGGGAGCATCCGATACCTGTATCAGCGCGATGCGATCAGGGGGCACATCGGCCAAATCTTCGAAATGGTCGTTCAGTGCAAGAGTGTGAAAGCTGTCCAGCACCAGACCGATATTGCTGGCACCAGAACGCTCGATCATTCTCCAAGCCTGACGGAACGTATTGACTCGGAGGCCCCAAGACAGCGCTTCGTAACCGATCGAAAACCCTCTGGCTGCGGCCCGTTCGCCCAAGCGCGCCAGGTCATCGGCGACGGCATCATCGTCAAGGTCCGAAACGTCGCTGACGTTGCTGCACAGGATCAGCGTGCTCGTCCTCAGCTGCTCCATACCGTCGAAAATTCGCTCGATTCGGTCCAGCTTGGGCACCAGCTGATCCCTGGGGCCACCTTCGAAGTCTCTGAGCGGCTGGTAATTTACGATTTCCAGGCCGAGGCCTTCCGCCATGACTTGGGCGGCAGACTCCGAGGATCCTTGCAGGTCCCATTCCATCAATTCGATGCCAGAAAATCCGGCTTCAGCGATTGCTTCCATTTTATCCGGCAGGGCGCCACCCAAGGTCACCGTACCAATATGGTAATCCACTTCGCTTACCTCTCGATAACGGAACGGCACGTCACAGTGCAGATCAATAACTCTTGCCGTCACGTGGAGCGTTGAGGGTCATCCGGGTGCAGCCATCATCGGCAGCGAAATCGAAACCTAGATCAACCAGTTGACTGGCGCAAAGAATGCAGTGAACTTATTCCCGACTTCCTGAGTCGATCAGTTCAACCAGCCTGAATTCATCGGCAGTATCCCTGTGGGCGGTTTCAGGTGATTTTGGCCTTCTGGCGCCCCTGGACTGCATTATCGAAGAAGCACCGGAGCGGTTCGCTTTCGACGCTCCTACTTCCTCGGTCGCCCCATACGATGTCAACCAGGAGTACCGGAGCAGGCCGAACTACAACCAAGGATGCACCGGGCGGCGCTCGGTGCGGCCGTGCCTGCGGTCGTCGTCGATCGCGGTGGTCTCGGTGAAGTCGGCGTCCGCGCCGGCCAGCAGGGCCTGGGCAGTGGGGCGATCGCGATCAGGACGAGGGCCTGCATGCACCCTTGGATGCACTCACGGCCTGGGACGACACGGTCCTCGTACGCTGAACGCCGTGACAGTGACCTCCGGCAGAGTTCTCACCCCTGCATCGCGGCCTCGTGTTTCGCTTCGCCGCTGCCTCCGCTACGTGCATCTGAGCCTGGTCGAGGCACGGCCTGTCGTTCAGATCGTGTTCCTGATGCGGTTCGTGGTGGGCGCCGCCTTCTCCTCTCAGGATCTGGCGGAGGGACCGCATCTGGCCGTCGGGGTCCTCGTTTGGTGGCTGGCCATGGTGGCCGCCTACCTCGTCAACGGCGTGCTGGACGTCAAGGAGGACCGCGCCAACGGGTCCTCCCGTCCGATCGCCCGGGGTGATCTGCCGGAGCGGACGGCCGCGGTACTCACTGCGGTCGTGGCCGCGGGGTCCCTTCTGCTGTCGTTGTGCGTCCCTGGGCTCACCTTGTGGGTGGCGTTGTTCCTGCTGCTGGGCTGGCTCTATTCGGCGCCGCCGTTTCCCGCGAAACGCTGGAGCAGCACCTGCGCGGTGGTGGTGTTCGGTCTCGGATGGACCTCGTTCGCGTCGGGTGCCGCCGCCGTGGGAGGCGAACTGAGCCCGGCCGGAATGGTCTTCGCCACTGTGATGAGCGCCTGGATGGCCCTGGTGGGAGCGGTCGTCAAGGACCTCGGTGACGTCGAAGGAGACGCCGTCGGCGGGCGCCGCACCGTGGCGGTGCGGTACGGCGCCGCCCGGGCCCGCGCGGTCGCGGTGACGGGTGCGCTCCTCGTCGGAACAGGCGGGGTGTTGGCGGCGCTGGCCTGGGCTCCGCTGACGCTGGCCGAAGCGGTTCCCGTGGTGATCGGGGCCGTCTGCATGATGGTGCAGATCGTCCGTACGGCCAGGGCCGCCAACGTGGACAAGAGGACCCACCGCAGTGCGTACCGCGTGTTCATGCGCACCCAGTTCGCGGCAAACCTAACCATGATGCTCGCGCTACTGCTGCACGGACCTGCGTGACTGCCGCGCCCGTGTACCAGCCCGCGTGTCAGTAGCGCCCGAAGACCTTGTTGACGGCGTCGATGCGGGAGACGGCGCCCAACTTTCCGTAGATGTTGTTGAGATGCCGCTTCACGGTCGCCGTAGTAATGCCGAGCTGGCGGGCTATCTGACTGTTGGTCATCGCTTTCGCGACCCCCTCAAGCACCTCTTTCTCACGCCGGGACAACGCCACGCCCACCACAGCGTGCATCGGCGCCGCCTCCGAGACACCCGCTGCGACTACGTCGTCGTCGTTCGGCAGGGTGTCGGACGCCTGGGCGGTGGCCCCGCCATAGCCGACGGCGCCCGCGTAGAGCCGGGTTCCGGCGCTGGAGCGGAACGCGGCACTGATCAGCAACAGCGCGGGTGCCCGTCGCGCGGGCGCCTCGTGCTGTACGGCGGAGTGGATGGTCGGCTGCATGGCGTTCCACAGGATCTCCACCGCACGGACCGACTCAGCGACCGCGATTCCCTGGGCGGCACGGTCCGTGCCCACGAGGTGCGAGTACCGCCAGGCTTCGGCCGCCTCGAGCGGGCCGTCCCCGTTCAGTCTCGCAACGCAATCCTCGACGATTGCCCGCGCCTGGTCGCGGCACTTCGGCCACACCTCCTTGCGTATGGCCAAAGGACTGCGGACCCTTCTCAACGCCATCTGATAGGCATGGATGACGTCTGGTACCGCGTTGCGCAGAAACTGCGCCGCAGCTGGGTAATGCAAGGCCCCTCCCTGCTACAGCCCTCTCGAACGAGCCGGATACACAGTTCGAGGCCGCACCTCAGCGCGATGATGTTCGATTCAACCACGATACCGAACAGGCCCACGCGGGGCCTCACCAGCCCAGATGTCCCGTGGTACCAACGGAATCCGCACCCGGGGTCTGCCGGTCTCGTCACCTCATCGGAGGCGGCCAGGGGAGGTCAGTTCGGCCTGGTGCTGAGGGAAGGTCATGTTCGGCCTGGTGCTGGAACGCGATGAGCGGCAAGGGTGTCCAGTACGGCAGTGGATCCAACAAGCACAAGACGAGACTGGTATTGAACCCACCACGTAGCGGGCCCCCAAAGGTCGCAGCATCCAGCTGCCCTGCGGTGTCTCACGGTTCGCCGGACACATACTGACCGAGCAGAAGGCCCCCAACAATGGGCAGGGCCTCGCCCCAGGGGAATCACACCGCCACGAGCCGGACCCGATCGCCGCAGAGCTGGGTCATGTCGTCGATGTCGGAGGTCAGCATGACCACAGGACGGTGCTGCCGCAGCGCGGCCTCGGCGACCGCCGCATCGATCGCGTACTTGTGCCCATGCAAGCCGGCATCCATCAGCAGCTTCGAGGCCGCCCTCGCCTCCTCGTCGCCCACCGGGACCACGCGCAATCCGGAGAGCACCCAGTTAAGGCGGGACTTGTTCGTACGCGCGTGGACGGCCTCGATGATGGTGAGCGCACTGATCACGACCTCCATGCCACGCGAGCGCGCCTCGGCGATCAGCGCCACCACCTGCTCGTCGTCGGCGAGCAGCTTCGAGAGCCCCTCGCTGTCGAGGACCAACGTCCCCTCGTGACTCAGCCTGCGGCGGGCCACTCGGCCTCCTCGGCGAACACCTCGTCGAAGACCTGCCGCGCCCGCCGGCGGGCCGGCTCGGAGACCGGCCCCTTGCGGTTCTCATAGTCCGCCAGGTACTCGTCAAGAACCTGCCCGCGCAGCTCACGCTCGACCGCCTCCGCGATGAACGCGGAGAACTCCCGCTTGCCCACCCGCGCCCGGATCGCCTCTGCGGTCCCCTCCGGCAGCGACAGGCTCACCCGTGTCGCCGGCCCTTCCCCGATGCCGTACGCCGTCTCACCCATACCCCGAGTGTGTCAAACGAGTAGGAAAAGCGCCACGATCCGCGCTGCCCGCAAGCGCCGAGCAGCACACTTCCCAGCACGGGCGTCCCCATCCCATCCCGGCACGATCCCAGCACGGTACGGATGACCAGGGATGACGACAGGTGACGAGGGGTCAGCTATCCCAGCACCATCCCAGCACGGGAAAAACCAAGGGCCCGACCCCGAAGAGTCGGACCCTCTCTGAACTGCATGTTTGCCAGATCAGCGACGTGGTGATATGTCACCCACTACACGTTGAAGCGGAACTCCACCACATCCCCGTCCTGCATCACATACTCCTTGCCCTCCATCCGCGCCTTCCCCTTCGCGCGGGCCTCGGCGACCGAGCCCATGTCCATCAGGTCGCCGAAGGAGATGACCTCGGCCTTGATGAAGCCCTTCTGGAAGTCCGTGTGGATGACGCCGGCCGCCTCGGGGGCCGTGGCGCCCTGCGGGATGGTCCAGGCGCGGGACTCCTTGGGGCCGGCCGTCAGGTAGGTCTGCAGGCCGAGGGTGTTGAAGCCGACGCGGGCCAGGGTCGCGAGGCCCGGCTCCTCGGCGCCGACCGACTGGAGGAGTTCCATCGCGTCCTCCTCGTCCAGCTCGGCGAGGTCCGCCTCCAGCTTGGCGTTGAGGAAGATCGCCTCGGCCGGGGCGACCAGGGCGCGCTGTTCCTCCTTGAACGCCTCGTCGGTCAGCTCGTCCTCGTCGACGTTGAAGACGTAGAGGAACGGCTTGGTGGTGAGGAGGTGGAGGTCGTGGAGGAGTTCCTCGTTGTCGCCGCCGTTGACGATGCCCGCGGAGAAGAGCGTGCGGCCCTCCTCCAGGATGGCCTTCGCCTCCTCGACCGCCTTGACCTTCGGGGCGATGTCCTTCTTGATGCGCGACTCCTTCTGGAGGCGCGGCAGGACCTTCTCGATGGTCTGCAGGTCGGCGAGGATCAGCTCGGTGTTGATCGTCTCGATGTCGCTCTTCGGCGAGACCTTGCCGTCGACGTGGACGACGTTCTCGTCGTGGAAGGCGCGGATGACCTGGCAGATCGCGTCGGACTCGCGGATGTTCGCGAGGAACTTGTTGCCGAGGCCCTCGCCCTCGCTCGCGCCGCGCACGATGCCCGCGATGTCGACGAAGTCGACCGTCGCCGGGAGGATCTTCTGCGAGGCGAAGATCTCCGCCAGCTTGTCGAGGCGGGTGTCGGGGACGCCCACGACACCGACGTTGGGCTCGATGGTGGCGAACGGGTAGTTGGCCGCCAGCACGTCGTTCTTGGTCAGGGCGTTGAACAGGGTCGACTTGCCGACATTGGGCAGGCCGACGATTCCGATCGTGAGCGACACGTTGCGACTTCCCGTACGTGAGGTCTGGTGGGAGACCCGATGGCTGCCGGGCCGATCCACCAGTCTACGGCGCGTCGCGCGCGCCGCCGCCGCCCGCCCGTGAGCGAGGTGGCCGGTACGCGTCGAACGCGGGCCAAGCTGCGCCAAAACGCGTGTCCAAGGGCGGTTTTCCGGGCGCGGCCGACCTAGGTTGGAGCGGTGGAGCAACACAGGACGCGACCGCCCGGGGACAGAGCGCGACGAGCGGCACCCCTCCCGCCGCAGGCCGGCGGGCCGCCGCCCACACGTCCCCGGCCGGTGAGCGGCCAGAGCCAACGCGGTGAGCGCCCCGGCGGTCAGAGCCAACGCGGTGAGCGCCCCGGCGGTCAGAGCCAACGCGGTCAGCGCCCCGGCGGCCGGGACGGAGGCGGGAGCGGCACCGTGTACCGGGCCGCCGTCCGGCCTCGTCTTCCCGGCGGCGGCTCGCCCCTCGCCCGGGGCGTACGCGCGGTGGTGCGGGGCGTACGCCGAATCGTGCTCGCCGTGTGCAGGTTCGTGCTCGCCGTGCGCGCGCTGCCCAATCCGCGTCTGACCGGGCTGGGCAGCGGGCTGTTCTGCACGGTGGTGATGCTGCTGATCGCCGGTCTGGACCGGCTGCTGCTCGGCGGCTCCGCGCTCGCGTACGGGCTGCTCTTCCTGCCGGTCAGTGCGCTGACGGCGGTGTGGGTGCGGCCCGCGGACCTGGTGACGGCGCCGGTGGCGGTGCCGATCGCGTTCGCCGTCGGGATGCTGCCGGTCTCGGGCGGCTCGGACGGGTTCACCGGCCAGGTGATGGGGCTGTTCACCGGGCTCGCGATGCACGCGGGGTGGTTGTACGGCGGGACGCTGATCGCCGGGGTGATCGCTTCCGTACGGAAGATCCGGCTCATGGCGCGGAAGCGGGCGCTGCGTGCGCAGGCGGGGGCGGGCGGGTCGGGCGGGGCAGGTGCGCGTCAGCCGTCCCAGCGGCGGCGGATGCCCGCCCAGCCTTCCTGAATCACGCCGGAGGGGCTGTCTTTTCGGCCTCGCCCGCCGCCATCGCCGCGCCCACGATGCCCGCGTTGTTGAGGAGTTCCGCGGGGACGATCTCCGCCTTGACGCCCTCGATCAGGGGCAGGAATTTCTGCGCCTTACGGCTGACTCCGCCGCCGATGATGAACAGCTCCGGCGAGAACAGCATCTCCACGTGCTTGAGGTACTTCTGCACGCGGCGGGCCCAGTGTTCCCAGCTCAGATGTTCGTCGTCCCGGGCCTTGGTGGAGGCGCGCTTCTCCGCGTCGTGACCGTGGAGTTCCAGGTGGCCCAGCTCGGTGTTGGGGACCAGGACGCCGTCGGTGAAGAGGGCGCTGCCGATGCCCGTGCCGAGAGTGAGCAGCAGGACCGTGCCCTTGCGGTCGCGTCCGGCGCCGCAGTGCATCTCGGCGACCCCGGCGGCGTCCGCGTCGTTGAGTACCGTGACCGCGCCGCAGCCGGTGCGCTCGGCGAGCAGGGCGCGGGCGTCGACGTCGATCCAGCTCTTGTCCACGTTGGCCGCCGTGCGGATCGTGCTGCCGCCGGTGACGACGCCGGGGAACGTGACCCCGATCGGGCCGGACCAGCCGAAGTGGCCGATGACCTGCTTGACGCCGTCGGCCACCGCGTCCGGCGTCGCCGGGTGCGGGGTCAGGACCTTGTGCCGGGGCTCGGTCAATTCGCCCCGGTCCAGGTCGACCGGGGCGCCCTTGATGCCGGATCCGCCGATGTCCACGCCGAAGATCTGCATGGACTCCACGTTACGACGCGGCACTGACAGTCACGAATGGACAGCCACGAACCGACACCCACGGACCGACAGTCAAGAACGGACAGCCACGAACCGACAGTCACGATGTGAACGCCGGCGCCGGGCCGCTGGGGCCGGGCCGCTGGAGCCGGGCCCCTGACCCCGTACGGCTACGAAGCCGGCGTACGCCCCGTGCGCTCCTCGATCAGGGCGGCCGCCTCGGCGCGCAGGTCGCGGCGGAGCTCCTTCGGCAGGGAGAACGTGAGGGACTCCTCGGCGGTCTTCACGATCTCGACGTCGCCGTACCCCTTCTCCGACAGCCAGGCCAGGACCTCCTCGACCAGGACGTCCGGGACGGAGGCGCCCGAGGAGACGCCGACCGTGGCGACGCCGTCCAGCCAGGTCTCGTCGATCTCGGCGGCGAAGTCGACCAGGTACGCGGCGGGGCAGCCGGCCTGCAGGGCCACGTCGACCATGCGCTGCGAGTTGGAGGAGTTCTTGGAGCCGACCACGATGACCAGGTCGGACTGCTGGGCCAGCTCCTTGATGGCGGTCTGGCGGTTCTGAGTGGCGTAGCAGATGTCGTCCGAGGGCGGGGAGATCAGGTTCGGGAACTTCTCCTTGAGGGCGTCGACCGTCTCCATCGTCTCGTCGACGGAGAGGGTGGTCTGGGAGAGCCAGACGACCCGGGACTCGTCCCGGACCTCGACGCCTGCGACGTCCTCGGGGCCGTCCACCAGCGTGATGTGGTCGGGGGCCTCGCCGGAGGTGCCGATGACCTCCTCGTGTCCCTCGTGGCCGATGAGGAGGATGTCGTAGTCCTCGTTCGCGAAGCGGACGGCTTCCTTGTGGACCTTGGTGACCAGGGGGCAGGTGGCGTCGATGGTGGCGAGGCTGCCCTCGCGGGCCTCCTCGTGCACGGAGGGGGCGACACCGTGCGCGGAGAACATCACGATGTTGCCCGGCGGCACCTCGGTGGCCTGGTCGACGAAGATCGCGCCCTTCTTCTCCAGGGTCTGCACCACGTATTTGTTGTGCACGATCTCGTGCCGGACATAGACGGGCGCCCCGTACTGCTCCAGGGCCTTCTCGACGGCGATCACGGCGCGGTCCACGCCCGCGCAGTAGCCGCGCGGGGCGGCAAGCAGGACGCGGCGGGCTTGGGTCTGTGCAGTCATGCCCCCCATCGTAAGGGCGCTTCCAGCGCGTCAGAGATCGACACCTTGGGGAGACTGGAGCGGGCGGGTCCGCGCCGGGCGGACGGAGCCAGGGAGGCGCGCGATGTCGGATGGCGGCGGCGGCAGCACCACACAGCCGGAGGCTGTCGGCGGCGACACCCATGTGGGCCTGCGGCGCAGTCTCGGCTTCAAGGACCTGGTGGTCTACGGGCTGCTCTTCATCGCCCCCATGGCGCCGGTCGGCGTCTTCGGCACCCTCGACGCCAAGTCGCACGGCGCTGTCGCCCTGGTCTACCTGGTGGCGACGGTCGCGATGGCGTTCACCGCGTACAGCTACGCGCAGATGGTGCAGGTGGTCCCGCAGGCGGGTTCGGTCTTCGCCTACGCGCGCGTGGCGCTCGGTCAGGGGCCGGGTTTCATCGCGGGCTGGATGGCGATGCTGGACTACCTGCTGATCCCGGCGGTGGCGTACCTGTTCTCCGGGATCGCGATGAACGCGCTGGTCCCGTCGGTCTCGCAGTGGGTGTGGACGGCGCTCGCGGTGGTGGTCACGACGGCTCTGAACCTGTGGGGCGTACGCGCCGCCGCGCGTGTGGGCTTCGCCGTGCTCGCGATGGAGATCGTGGTGCTGCTGGTCTTCGTCGTGTCGGCGGTGGTGGTGCTCGTACGGGACGGGGCTCAGCGGGGGTGGCTGACGCCGCTGACCGGGGACGGGGCGTTCGCGGTGAGCGCGGTCCTCGGGGCGGTGTCCATCGCCGTCCTCTCGTACCTGGGCTTCGACGCGATCGCCTCGTTCGCCGAGGAGGTCACCGGAGGGTCGGCGAAGGTCGCACGCGCGGTGCTGTTCTGCCTGGCGCTCGCGGGGTTCCTGTTCGTGGCGCAGACCTATCTGGTCGCGCTGCTCGAACCGCTGTCGTCGGCGCAGCTCGCGGCCGAACCCGGCAAGCAGGGGTCCGCTTTCTACGACGCGGTGGACGCCTCGGTGGGGACCTGGCTGCACGACCTGGTGGCGGTGAGCAAGGCGATCGGCGCGGCGTTCGCGGCGCTGGCCGGGCAGGCCGCGGCGGGCCGGCTGGTGTTCGCGATGGCGCGCGAGCGGCGGCTCCCGAGGGTGCTCTCCCGTACGGACTCGGGCGTTCCGCGGCTTGCGATCGGGGTGGCCGCGGTGATCACGCTGGTGGCCGCGGTGTGGGCGGCGCGGCGGGACGACGGCATGGACCACCTGGTGTCGGTGGTCGACATCGGCGCCCTGGTGGCGTTCACGATGCTGCACGCGTCCGTGGTGGCGTGGTTCGCGGTACGGGGGCGGGGCGGGGCGGTCAGCTGGTGGCGGCATGTGCTGATCCCGGTCGCCGGTGCGGTGATCACGGTCGCGGTGATCGTGGAGGCCTCGCGGACGGCGCAGGTGGTGGGGGCGGTGTGGTGCGCGGTGGGGCTTGTGGTGCTGTTCGCTCAGCGCGGGCGGCGGGTTCTTGCGTAGCGGGGTTCGTGCCGTCGGCCCGGTTGCCGTTGATCGCCCTGCGGGCTCGTCCGCAGGCGCCGGACCGGCTGATCTGCTCCCCTCCCCGCCCCTTCCCGTAAGCCTGCGGCGCCGTCGATCGCGCTTGCGCGCTCGTCCGCAGGTGCCGGACGGGCTGGAAGGAATGGGCTGTCAGTGCGGGCCGCTACGCTCCCCCTCATGGCTCTCAACACCTCCCCCGACACGCCCCTGCCCGTGGGCGAGGTCTCGCGGCTCATCGGCGGGTGGATCGACCGGCTCGGCGCGGTGTGGGTCGAGGGGCAGATCACGCAGCTGAACCGCCGCCCCGGCGCCGGGGTGGTGTTCCTGACGCTGCGCGACCCGTCGTACGACATCTCGGTGAGCGTGACGTGCTACCGCCAGGTGTTCGACGCGGTCGCGGACGTCGTGTCCGAGGGTGCGCGGGTGGTGGTCCTCGCGAAGCCTGAGTGGTACGCGCCCCGGGGGCAGCTGTCGCTGCGGGCGGCCGAGATCAAGCCGGTCGGTGTGGGCGAACTGCTGGCGCGGCTTGAGCAGTTGAAGAAGGCGCTGGCGAGCGAGGGGCTGTTCGCGGCCGAGCGGAAGAATCCGCTGCCGTTCCTGCCGCAGCTGATCGGGCTCGTGTGCGGGCGCGCCTCGGCCGCCGAGCGGGACGTCCTGGAGAACGCCCGGCACCGCTGGCCCGCCGTCCGCTTCGAGGTGCGCAACGTCCCGGTGCAGGGTGTGCACGCGGTGCCGCAGGTCGTGCAGGCGGTCAAGGAGCTGGACGGGCACGCGGGCGTGGACGTGATCGTCGTGGCGCGCGGCGGGGGCAGCGTCGAGGACCTGCTGCCCTTCTCCGACGAGCAGTTGGTGCGCGCGGTGGCCGCGTGCCGTACGCCCGTGGTGTCGGCGATCGGGCACGAGCCGGACGCGCCGCTGCTCGACCTGGTGGCGGACCTGCGCGCCTCCACGCCGACGGACGCGGCGAAGAAGGTCGTGCCGGACGTGGGCGAGGAGTACGACCGGGTGCGGCTGCTGCAGGAGCGGGCCCGGCGCGCGGTGGGCATACACCTGGACCGCGAGGAGCGCGGGCTCGACGTCGCGATGTCGCGCCCCTCGATGGCCCATCCGCACCGGATGATCGGCGAGCGCGAGGAGCAGGTCACGGCCCTCCTCGACCGCGGCCGGCGCACCCTCGGCCACCTCCTGGACCGCGCCGAATCAGAGCTGACGCACACGCACGCGCGCGTGGTGGCGCTCTCCCCCGCGGCCACACTGCAGCGGGGGTACGCGGTGCTGCAGCGGGACGACGGCCACGTGGTCCGCGACCCGGGCGAGGTCGGGACGGGCGACGCGCTGCGGGCCCGGGTCTCGGGCGGGGAGTTCCGGGTCACGGTGACCGAGGCGCCGGACCCGGAGTCCGGCGGGCAGCGTTAGTCCTGCCGCGACATCGTCCTCGTATCGGAAATCTTCGGGAACCTTCGGAAATCTAGGGTGGAGCACATGAGCAGTACCGGCACGACGGGCACGACCGGCACGACGGGCACGACGGCCACGACGGCCACGACGGCCACCGCGACCGAGAGCGCGCTCGGCTACGAGCAGGCGCGGGACGAACTGATCGACGTGGTGCGGCGCCTGGAGGCGGGCGGCACGTCCCTTGAGGAGTCGCTCGCCCTGTGGGAGCGCGGCGAGGAGCTGGCGAAGGTGTGCCGCCGCTGGCTCGACGGCGCCCGGGCCCGGCTCGACGCGGCGCTCGCGGAGCGGGGGGACGAGGCAGAGGGGGAGGACGGGGAGTAGGGACGGGGAGTAGCCCTCAGCCCTCCGCGCCCTCCGCGCCCTCCGCAAGCAGCCCCGCGCACTCCGCCTGTGAGGCCGATCACCTCGGCCTCATTTTGGTTGAAATTTAAACCTGTATGGGCGTACGGTGATCACCGCAAGCGTTCCACGATCGTCTTCTGAAGAAGGTTGACCGCATGTCCCTCGCCCTCGACGCCGCCGCCCAGGACCTCCTCTTCCGCGAGGCCCGCACCGCCAACACCTTCACCGACGAGCCGGTGACCGAGGAGCAGGTGCAGGCCATCTACGACCTGGTCAAGTACGGCCCGACCGCCTTCAACAACTCGCCGCTGCGCGTGACCCTGGTCCGCTCCCCCGAGGCCCGCGAGCGCCTGGTGAAGCACATGGCCGAGGGCAACCAGCCGAAGACCGCCACCGCCCCGCTGGTCGCGATCCTCTCCGTGGACAACGAGTTCCACGACGAGCTGCCGAAGCTGTTCCCGCACTTCCCGGCCGCCAAGGACGCCTTCTTCTCGGAGCGCCCGGTGCGTGAGCAGGCCGCCGCCGTCAACGGTGCGCTGCAGGCCGGTTACTTCATCGTCGGCGTACGCGCCGCGGGCCTGGCCGCGGGCCCGATGACCGGCTTCGACTTCGCCGGTGTCCAGAAGGAGTTCCTGGACGACGACCACACCCCGCTGATGGTCGTGAACATCGGCAAGCCCGGCGAGGACGCCTGGTTCCCGCGCTCCCCGCGCCTGGACTACGAAGAGGTCGTCACCTCCGTCTGAGCCACATCCGCCACGTGCAGGGGCCCCGGCGATCACTTGAGTTCCAGTGGTCGCCGGGGCCCCTGCACGTCTGCGTCACGATGTCCGCTTCATGCCTGCGCCAGTCACGATGTCCGCTTCACGCCTGCGCCAGTCACGACGTCCGCTTCACACCTGAGTCAGTCACGACGTCCGCTTCATGCCCGCATCACTTCAGCGCCCCGGCCATCTCCGCGAGCTGCGCGAACGTGGCGGAGCCGGTGACCACCGTCGTCGCGCCCTTCTCCGTGCGCACGAGCGCGTCGTACGTCTCGCCCTCGTAGCGCGTCCAGGTGGCGCCGTCGATCCGCTCGCTGCGGGCCGTCTCCTCGGCGCCACGGGTGACGTCGTCGACGAAGACCGGGGTCTTCTCGGTGGACTGCTCGATCGCGATGTACTGGTCGTCCGGGCCGTGGAAGCCCAGGTGCCAGTGGTCCTGCTCGGCGCCGTCGAAGCGGACCGAGGTCGCCTTCCAGCCCTTGCCGAGGCCCTCGGGCGCGAGGATTGGGTAGGTGGCCGCGCGCTGGGCCGTCGCCAGCTCGACGTCGTAGCTCACCGCCTTGACGGGGTTCTGGGACTCGTCGTGCGGGATGAAGACGTAGATGACCGCCACGACGGCGCCGATCACCGCGAGGGACAGCACCATGTCCCGAAGCGTCTTGGTGCCTCTCATACCTGCCACGCCCTCCATCTCCCTGCCACGCCCCCATCGTCGCAGGTGCCCCGTCTGCTCATGCGTGGGGGCCACTGCTCAATTTGTCGGCCTCCGGATAGAGTGCGAACCACACCCTCCTCGGCCGCCCACCCGACGCCCGCCACCGCCGCTCGGCACTTCGGGCGCGGCCTGCTGGTCGTATCAGAAAGGTGCGCTCCGATGACCGAGCATCACTTGCCGTCCGCTCTGGAGGTCTCGCCCGAGGCCCCCGACCGCAACCTCGCCCTGGAACTGGTCCGGGTCACCGAGGCCGCCGCCATGGCCGCCGGGCGGTGGGTCGGCCGCGGCGACAAGAACGGTGCCGACGGCGCCGCCGTACGCGCGATGCGCACCCTCGTCTCGACCGTCTCGATGAACGGCGTCGTCGTCATCGGCGAGGGCGAGAAGGACGAGGCCCCGATGCTGTTCAACGGGGAGCGGATCGGTGACGGCACCGGCGCCGAGGTGGACATCGCCGTCGACCCGATCGACGGCACCACCCTGAACGCCAAGGGCATGCCGAACGCGATCGCCGTGCTCGCCGCCGCCGACCGCGGCGCGATGTTCGACCCGTCGGCCGTGTTCTACATGGACAAGCTGGTCACGGGCCCGGAAGCCGCGGACTACGTGGACATCAACGCGCCGGTGTCGGTGAACATCCGCCGGGTCGCGAAGGCCAAGCGCTCGGCGCCCGAGGACGTCACCGTCGTCATCCTGGACCGGCCGCGGCACGAGGGCATCGTCAAGGAGATCCGCGAGACGGGCGCCCGGATCAAGTTCATCTCGGACGGCGACGTGGCCGGTTCGATCATGGCGGTCCGCGAGGGCACCGGCGTCGACCTCCTGATGGGCATCGGCGGTACGCCCGAGGGCATCATCTCGGCCTGCGCCATCAAGTGCCTGGGCGGCACCATCCAGGGCAAGCTGTGGCCCAAGGACGAGGCGGAGAAGCAGCGCGCCCTGGACGCCGGGCACGACCTGGACCGGGTGCTGTACACCGGCGACCTGGTCTCCGGCGACAACGTGTTCTTCGTCGCCACCGGCATCACCGACGGCGAGCTGCTTCGCGGGGTGCGCTACCGCGCCGAGACCGCGACCACGCAGTCCCTGGTGATGCGCTCGAAGTCCGGCACGATCCGGCAGATCGACTCCACGCACCGCCTGGAGAAGCTGCGCGCCTACAGCGCCATCGACTTCGACCGCGCGAAGTAGCACCTCAAGGCAGGCTGATACGAAGCGACCGGGGTGTCCCTTGTGCGGAGGGGCACCCCGTTCGCGTACGCACCGGCCTCGTCAGCCGGCCGCCGCTATCGCGTCCGCCGCGCGGGCCGCCTTCTTCAGCTCCATGTCGCGGCGCCGGCGCCGGGCGAGGACCACACGGCGCTCGGCGGCGGTGAGCCCGCCCCACACTCCGTACGGCTCGGGCTGGAGCAGGGCGTGCTCGCGGCACTCGACCATCACGGGGCAGCGGGCGCAGACCCGCTTCGCGGCCTCTTCGCGGGCCAGGCGGGCGGCTGTGGGCTCCTTGGAGGGGGCGAAGAAGAGGCCCGCCTCGTCCCGGCGGCAGACCGCGTCGGAGTGCCAGGGCACGTCCTGGTCCCGTGCCGGGGCGCCCTCCTGCCCCTGACTTCGCTGTGCCGGAACGGCAGCGACCTGCAGGGACTGATGCGGCGTTTGCAGCACGGTCTACTCCTGACGACGGCTTCGCGAGCGAGAAGAAGGCGACGAACCGTCCCTACCCGCTGTACGCGGCCCTATGCACTGAGTTCCCATGCGTCGACCGGCTCAACTTCCCACCCGCCCACGGAGGTTGACGCCGTCAGAGGTGCTTGCGCAGATGCCTGGCCGTGGACCGGCCGATGTACTTGTGCAGGTCCGCGATCAGCTTGCCGCGCTTGGGCTTGGCCTCGATGTTGCCGAAGACCGAGTAGCCGTCGATGAAGACCACCGGCGCCTGGGGGTCCTCCGCCTCAAGGGTGTCCACCTCGAAGTTGCCGCAGACGCCGCTGCCGGTGCCGCGCAGCGTGATGTTCTCCGGGACTCTGACCTCGACGTTCCCGAAGACCGACCAGGCCCTGATGACGATCTGGGGGTACTCGAAGACCGCCTCGGTCAGGTCGATCTCCACGCTCCCGAAGACCGCGTACGCGTGCGTTCTGCGGCCCACGCGCCAGCGGCCCTTGCGGGTGGTGCTGCTGAGGACCGCCACCAGGTTCTCGTCGGGATCGGCGGGGATCGTGCCGGGCAGGGGCGCGCCGGAGTGCGCCGGGGCGTGCGCGGTGGCGTACGGCGCGGGGGCCGGGCGGGACTGGTGCTCGCCCGGCAAGTCCCTTACGTAGGGCTCCAGTTCGGCGAGGGTCTTGGCGCCATACACCCCCTCGATGCGGTCGGCGTGCTCCTCCGTGGTGAGGCGGCCCTCGGCCAGCGCCTCGCGCAGGATGTCCGCCGTGCGGTCGCGGTCGGCGTCGGAGGCGCGCAGGCCGGTGGGCTCCGCCGCCGGGGCGGACTGCTGGGGGCGCTTTTCGAGGTCCACCCCACCAGCGTACCCAAACGCGATAGATCGCGACAGCCGTACGGGAGAACGATGCGGGCAACGATGCGGGGGAACGAACTGAGCCTTACCTCACAGACCCGCCCGCGCCGCCAGGTTCTACGCTGGTTGGCGCTGCCAACGGATGCCAGCTGCTACCCGGCCGAAAGAGGAATGGGCGAGATGCCGCATACTTCCCCCCCAACCCGCCCAGCGTTCGCGTACACCGATCTGCTCCCCCAGGGCGAGGACACCACCCCGTACCGCCTGGTGACCTCGGAGGGCGTCTCCACCGCCGAGGGGCCGGACGGCCGTACGTTCCTGAAGGTCGAGCCGGAGGCGCTGCGCAAGCTCGCCGAAGAGGCCATCCACGACATCCAGCACTACCTGCGCCCGGCCCACCTCGCGCAGCTGCGCCGCATCGTGGACGACCCGGAGGCGTCGGGCAACGACAAGTTCGTGGCGCTCGACCTGCTGAAGAACGCGAACATCGCGGCGGCCGGCGTGCTGCCGATGTGCCAGGACACCGGCACCGCGATCGTCATGGGCAAGCGCGGCCAGAACGTGCTCACCGCGGGCGAGGACGAGAAGTCGCTGTCCAAGGGCATCTTCGACGCGTACCAGAACCTGAACCTGCGCTACTCGCAGATGGCCCCGCTGAACATGTGGGACGAGAAGAACACCGGCTCGAACCTGCCGGCGCAGATCGAGCTGTACGCGACGGACGGCGGCGCCTACAAGTTCCTCTTCATGGCGAAGGGCGGCGGCTCCGCCAACAAGTCGTTCCTCTACCAGGAGACGAAGGCGGTCCTCAACGAGGCCTCCATGATGAAGTTCCTGGAGGAGAAGATCCGTTCGCTCGGTACGGCCGCGTGCCCGCCGTACCACCTGGCGATCGTGGTCGGCGGCACCTCCGCCGAGTACGCCCTGAAGACCGCCAAGTACGCCTCCGCGCACTACCTGGACGAGATCCCGAGCGAGGGTTCCGCGCTCGGCCACGGCTTCAGGGACAAGGAGCTGGAGGAGAAGGTCTTCGAGCTGACACAGAAGATCGGCATCGGCGCGCAGTTCGGCGGCAAGTACTTCTGCCACGACGTGCGCGTGGTGCGCCTTCCGCGGCACGGCGCGTCCTGCCCGGTCGCGATCGCGGTGTCCTGCTCGGCGGACCGCCAGGCCGTCGCGAAGATCACCGCCGAGGGCGTCTTCCTGGAGCAGCTGGAGACGGACCCGGCGCGGTTCCTGCCGGAGACGACGGACGAGCACCTGTCCGAGGACTCCGAGTCCGACGTGGTGAAGATCGACCTGAACCAGCCGATGGACACCATCCTCGCCGAGCTCGCCAAGTACCCGGTGAAGACCCGCCTCTCCCTGACCGGCCCGCTGGTCGTGGCCCGCGACATCGCGCACGCCAAGATCAAGGAGCGCCTGGACGCGGGCGAGGAGATGCCGCAGTACCTGAAGGACCACCCGGTGTACTACGCGGGTCCGGCCAAGACGCCCGAGGGTTACGCCTCCGGTTCCTTCGGCCCGACGACGGCCGGGCGCATGGACAGTTACGTGGAGCAGTTCCAGGCGGCCGGCGGCTCGAAGGTGATGCTGGCCAAGGGCAACCGGTCGAAGCAGGTCACGGACGCGTGCGACGCGCACGGCGGCTTCTACCTCGGTTCGATCGGCGGTCCGGCGGCCCGTCTCGCGCAGGACTGCATCAAGAAGGTCGAGGTCGTCGAGTACGAGGAGCTCGGCATGGAGGCCGTCTGGAAGATCGAGGTCGAGGACTTCCCGGCGTTCATCGTCGTGGACGACAAGGGCAACGACTTCTTCCAGAATCCGGCGCCGGAGCCGACGTTCACGTCCATTCCGGTGCGCGGACCCGGCCTCGCGTAACACCCGCCGGCACGTTCAACGGGCGCCGTACGGACCGCAGTCGGTCCGTACGGCGCCCGTGCACGCTCAGGCTCAGGCGAACCGCTGGCTCGCCGAGCCGTCGCACGCCCGCAGGCGCAGTGGCTCCCGCGCGCCCGCGAGCGTGAGGCAGAGCCCGGTCGCGGAGGCAGGCCGGATCGTCGGGCCGTCGCGTACGAAGCGCTGGTTGGCGCCGCCGTGGCAGTTCCACAGGACCAGGTCCGTGCCCGCCGTCACCGACTTGGCGTCCAGGCAGCGGTCCTGGGTGAGTTCGGTGTGCACGGTGCCGTGCTCGGCGTCGTACCACCAGTTCTGGTTGCGGCCGTCGTGGCAGTCCCAGCCGAGGACGCGGGTGCCGTTGGCGCTCTGCGCGCCGTCGACGTCCAGGCAGGTGCCGGTGGCCGCGTTCCTGAGTGGCTTGAAGACGTCGTCCCAGGCGTACGGGACGAGCTCCGGCTCGCCCGAGGAGTTGACGTCGGCACAACTCGCCTCGCGCGCCCCGGACTCGTAGAGCTGCGTGAGGCAGGAGGCGAAGGCCGCGTGGCCGGCCCTGTTGGGGTGGAAGGACTGGCGCAGCGAGTTCTCGTCCGGCAGGCCGGGTTTGGAGAGGTCGATGTAGAGGCCGCGCGCCCAGGTGCTCTGCATGCAGACCTCGTGGCCGTGGAAGAGCCGCGAGTTGTCGAGGTAGGTGGCGCCGGTGTTCGCGGCGGCCTCGCGGATGCCGCGCTCGAAGGCGGGCACGGCGGCGTTGCGGCCCCACACGGTGTCGGAGTCGTACCCCATGCCGCCGCAGGCGAGCTTGCCGGGGAAGTCCGGGTTGTCGCGGAAGTCCGGTCCGATCGGGCTGGGATAGCCCATGACGACGAGCTGGTACGCGCCGTCCGCGTACCCGGCGTCGCGCATCACGGTCCGCAGGTCGCGCACGGTCTGCTCGACCTTGGGCACGAGAGCGTCGACGCGGGACTGCCAGCCGGGCGCGTACTTGGGCTCGCAGGGGCCCTGGCTGAGCAGGTAGCGGGTGACGCAGTCCGTCATGACGGGCCCGAACTGCAGGTCGTCGTTGGCGCCCGCGACCAGCAGCACCATCTTGATCCTCGTGTTGCGGGCCTTCACGGCGAGGCTGTCGCTCTGCACCAGCTCGTCCGCGTACTGCTTGCTGCCGCCGATGCGGATGTTGGCGGTGGAGGCGCCCGAGCAGGAGACGTTGTAGGTGACGTCGGCGGCGATGCCGGTGCGGTGGATCGCGGCGTCCGGCGAGCGGTGGCACCAGTTGTCGGGGCCGTTGGTGCCGGGCTCGTACGTGCCGACGCCCTCGCCGGAGATCTCGCTGTCGCCGAGTGAGATCAGGGCCGACTTCCGCTCGGCGAGCGGGCGCTCGGCCGGGTCGCCGTAGAGCTTCGTCGCCTCGGCGGCGCGGATCTTCTCCAGTTCCGGCGGCAGGGGTGCGGCAGCCGGCTTCTTCGGCGAGGGCGTGGCGGCCGACGGCGCGGCGTGGGCGGCTGGAACATGGAGTCCGGCCACGGCCGCCGCCGCTGCCGCCAGGACGGCGACGGCGTTCCGCCGGATGGTGAGCCTGGGTCTGGGTCTTGCGCGCTGCGTTCGGTGCATGCTGCCTCCCCGGGTTCGCTGTTACCCCCGGTATTTACTCGGCGGTAGGGCCGAGGGGAATAGGCCGAACAAGACAAGTGCTCAACTTTCAGAGCGACTTCGGAGGCGTACGGACATGACGAACGACCGCACGGACGAGACCGCGTACCGCGTCGAGCACGACTCCATGGGCGAGGTGCGCGTCCCCGCGCACGCCAAGTGGCGGGCCCAGACGCAGCGCGCCGTGGAGAACTTCCCCGTCTCCGGACAGCGCCTGGAGCGCGCCCACATCGAGGCCCTGGCCCGCATCAAGGGCGCCGCCGCGAAGGTCAACGCCGAGCTCGGCGTGCTGGACGCGGACCGGGCGCGGGCCATCCGGGAGGCGGCCGAAGAGGTGGCCGAGGGGCGCTGGGACGAGCACTTCCCGGTGGATGTCTTCCAGACCGGCTCCGGCACCTCGTCCAACATGAACACCAACGAGGTCCTGGCCACCCTCGCGACCGAACGCCTGGGCCGGGACGTCCACCCCAACGACCATGTGAACGCCTCCCAGTCGTCCAACGACGTCTTCCCCTCCTCCATCCACATCGCCGCCACCGCCGCCGTCACGCGTGACCTGATCCCCGCGCTCGACCACCTCGCCGAGTCCCTGGAGCGCAAGTCCGCCGAGTTCTCCGAGGTCGTCAAGTCCGGTCGTACGCACCTGATGGACGCCACGCCCGTCACCCTGGGCCAGGAGTTCGGCGGGTACGCGGCGCAGGTGCGGTACGGCGTGGAGCGGCTGCGGTCGGCGCTGCCGCGCCTGGCCGAACTCCCGCTCGGCGGCACGGCCGTGGGCACCGGCATCAACACCCCGGCCGGGTTCTCGGCCGCCGTGATCGCCGAGGTCGCCCGCGCCACCGGCCTGCCGCTCACCGAGGCCCGGGACCACTTCGAGGCGCAGGGGGCGCGGGACGGACTGGTCGAGGCCAGCGGGCAGTTGCGGGTGATCGCGGTCGGCCTGACGAAGATCGCCAACGACCTGCGCTGGATGGCCTCGGGCCCGCGCACCGGTCTGGCCGAGATCAACCTGCCCGATCTGCAGCCCGGTTCGTCGATCATGCCGGGCAAGGTCAACCCGGTGATCCCGGAGGCCGTCCTGATGGTCGCGGCGCAGGTCGTCGGCAACGACGCGACGGTCGCCACGGCGGGCGCGGCGGGCAACTTCGAGCTGAACGTGATGCTGCCGGTGCTCGCCAAGAACGTACTGGAATCGGTCCGGCTCCTCGCCAACGCGTCCCGCCTGCTCGCCGACCGCACGGTCGACGGCATCACCGCCAACGCCGAACGCGCCCGCGAGTACGCTCAGTCGTCGCCGTCCGTGGTCACGCCGCTGAACCAGTACATCGGGTACGAGGAGGCGGCGAAGGTCGCCAAGCGGGCGATCGCGGAGCGGCGGACGATTCGCGAGGTCGTCCTCGACGGGGGGTACGTGGAACGCGGCGACCTCACCCTCAAGCAGCTGGACGAGGCCCTGGACGTCCTGCGGATGACCCACCCGTGACGGCACCGCACTAAAATCCGTGCATGACACACAAGACGAGCGGGCACTGGGCCCCCGGCACCCCCGTCCTGTGGCGGTACCGGGACAACGCGAGCCCCCGCTTCCACATCTGCCGTCCCGTCACCGTCGTGCAGGACACCGACGAACTGCTCGCCGTCTGGCTGGCGCCGGGCACGGAATGCGTCAAACCTGTCCTCGCGGACGGCACTTCGGTCCACGAGGAGCCGCTGGCCACCCGCTACACCAGGCCCCGCACGGTGCACCGCGAGCGCTGGTTCGGCACCGGCGTCCTCAAGCTGGCGCGGCCCGGCGAGCCCTGGTCCGTGTGGCTGTTCTGGGAGCCCGGATGGAAGTTCCGGAGCTGGTACGTCAACCTGGAGGAGCCGCGTACCCGTTGGGCGGGCGGGGTGGACTCGCAGGACCACTTTTTGGACATCTCCGTGCGCCCGGACCGCAGCTGGCGCTGGCACGACGAGGACGAGTTCGCACAGGCCCAGCGGGACGGCCTGATGAGCGCCCGGCAGGCCCGCGCGGTGCGCTCGGCGGGCCGGGCGGCGGTCGAGTCGATCGAGGCGTGGGGGCCGCCGTACACCTCCGGCTGGGAGGAGTGGCGTCCCGATCCGGAGTGGAATGTGCCGTTCCTGCCGGTGGACTGGGATCGTACGCCCGCGCATGTGTCCCCATGAGACCCTTGCTGCGCCCCCATGGTCCAAACGTAGGATCGTCGTCCACAAGGGCGCGTAGTGCGGCGCGGAGCGAGGGCAACTGACCAGGCCTTCGAACTTTCTGACCGTACGTCATCGAGGGGCGGCAGTGACGTGAGCGAAGGGTACGAGGGGTACGGCGGCGCCGCGCCGGACCGTACCGGGCAGGCCGAGGCCTTTGACGCCATCGGCGCGCGGTACGACGAGGCCTTCCCGCACAAGGAGGGCCAGCTCGCCACAGGTGAGTGGCTGGCGAAGACGCTGCCGCCCGGCTCCCGGGTCCTCGACGTGGGCTGCGGTACCGGCGTCCCCACGGCGCGGCAGCTCGTGGACGCCGGGCACACCGTGGTCGGCGTGGACCTGTCCCGCACCATGCTGGACCTCGCGCGCGAGCGGGTGCCCGAGGGCGCGTTCCATCAGCGGGACCTCGCCGCGCTGCGCGCCGAAGGGCCGGACGGCCTCGGCACGTTCGACGGCATCACCTGCTTCTTCACGCTGCTGATGTTGCCGCGCGCGGAGATCCCGCACGCGCTCGCGCTGCTGCGCTCGCTGCTTCGCCCCGGTGGCCTGCTCTCGCTGTCGATGGTCGAGGCCGACCTCGACGACACGGCGATCCCGTTCCTCGGCCGGACGATCCGGGTATCGGGTTTCCGGCGGGACGCCCTGCGCGAGGCCGTGCGCGCCGCGGGTCTGGACATCGCCGGGGAGGACGCGTACGCGTACGAACCGGCCGGACCCGACGCCCCACCCGAGCACCAGCTGTTCCTCAACTGCCGCCGCGCGTGAGGCACATCGACGGCACCGGACCCACCGAGCCCACCACCCCCAACGACGGCACCGACGGCACCACATCTCGGCGCGCGCCGCGCGCAGCCCCGGACGGACGGATTCAAAAGGCGTGACGGAGCACCCCACCTCCCACGAGGGCAGGCAGCCAAGAGCTGCCCGGCCGAACCCCGCGGACCCCCGCGGGGCGCTGCTGCGTTCCCCGGACTCCGCCGAAGGACCGGACCGGCCGGGCCACGGCGACGGCACGGACTTCCCCGGAACCGACCGGCCGCCCGTGACCGGCCTGCCGACGGGAGCCGACGGACAGGCTGCGGCCGAGGGGCAGGCCGTGGCCGAGGGGCAGACCTTGGGCGAGGGGCAGCCCTTGGGCGAAGGGCAGCCCATGGCCAACCCGCACCCCGCGGCCGACGGGCACTCCAGCGCGCCGCCCCGGACCGCTGCCGCCTTACCGCCACAGGGTCCCCGGAACCAGCCCGGCGACGACGGCGAGCACCGCAAGACCGGCCCCGCCGACACCCCCGAACCGGACGCGCACCGCCCGCGCCCCGGCCCGCTGCCCGTGCCCCCGGCCCGGATGGGCGGTTCGGGCGGCGAGAGCGGCGAGAGCGGCGGCAGCCTCGGCCCCGCCACGCACCCCGAGCCCTCCGCGCACCCCGGCACCTCCGCCGCCGTACCCGCCGCCGTACCCGCCGACGTCCGGGCGGACGGACTGCCGCCCGCCCCGCCCGTACCGCCCGCGCCCCCGTCCGGCGACGGCGGCGGCGCGGCCCGGCACGGCGGGGACCGGCTGCGGTTCGTGGGCGCCGCGACCCGGCGGATCGCCCGCGGCATAGACCTCGACGAGATCGTGATGGGCCTGTGCCGGGCGACCGTGCCCACGTTCTCCGACGCGATCCTCGTCTACCTCCGCGACCCGCTCCCGGTCGGCGACGAGCGGCCCGTCGGCCCCGTCGTGCTGCGCCTGCGCCGCACCGACCGGATACCCGACGAGCTGGACGACACGGTGTCCGACGGCGGCGTCCTGCTGCCCCCGCTGCCGGCGCAGCCCGACCCGACGCCGACCCTGCAGCTGCGCTGGAGCCGGGGCGAGCCCAACGCCGCCGAGCTGTGCGAGGTGCAGATCGGCGGTGCTCTCGCCGAGGTCCTTCGCGGGGTCCGGCCGGTCTTCGGAGACACCCCCGCCGCGCGCGCCGCGCTGCCCGAACTCCTCGGCGACGAGCACACGCTGCCCGAGGGCCGGCGGGCGATCCTCGCCCCGCTGCGGGGCCGGCGGCGGGTGATCGGCGCGGCCGTGTTCCTGCGCCGCCCGGAGCGCGCCGCGTTCGAGCAGGACGACCAGCTGGTCGCCGCGCAGCTCGCCACGCACACCGCGCTCGGCATCGACAAGGCCGTGCTCTACGGCCGCGAGGCGTACATCGCGGACGAGCTGCAGCGCACCATGCTCCCCGAGACGCTGCCGCAGCCCACCGGCGTCCGCCTCGCCAGCCGGTACCTCCCGGCCGCCGAGACCGCCCGCGTCGGCGGCGACTGGTACGACGCGATCCCGCTGCCCGGCAGCCGCGTCGCCCTGGTCGTCGGGGACGTCATGGGCCACTCCATGACCTCGGCCGCGATCATGGGCCAGCTCCGCACCACCGCGCAGACCCTCGCCGGGCTCGACCTGCCCCCGCAGGAGGTCCTGCACCACCTCGACGAACAGGCCCAGCGCCTCGGCAGCGACCGCATGGCGACCTGCCTGTACGCGGTCTACGACCCGGTCGCGCACCGCATCACCATCGCCAACGCCGGCCACCCGCCGCCCGTGCTCCTGCACATCGGCGGGCGCGCGGAGGTGCTGCGCGTACCGGCCGGAGCGCCGATCGGCGTCGGCGGGGTCGACTTCGAGGCCGTCGAGCTGGACGCCCCGGCGGGCGCGACGCTGCTGCTCTACACCGACGGCCTGGTCGAGTCCCGCCTCCGTGACGTGTGGACCGGCATCGAGCAGCTGCGGGAACGGCTCGCCGCGACCGCCGAGTTGACCGGCCCGGACCACGCGCCGCCCCTCGAAGCGCTCTGCGACGAGGTGCTCGACATGCTCGGACCGGGCGACCGGGACGACGACATCGCGCTGCTCGCCGCCCGCTTCGACGGGATCGCGCCCAGCGACGTCGCGTACTGGCAGCTCGACCCGGAGGACTCCGCGCCCGGCCGGGCCCGGCGGCTGGCCCGTCGCGCCCTTGCCGCCTGGGACCTGGAGGACCTGACGGAGTCGGTGGAGCTCCTGGTCAGCGAGGTCGTGACCAACGCGGTGCGGTACGCGTCGCGGCCGGTCACGCTGCGGCTGCTCCGTACGGATGTGCTGCGCTGCGAGGTCGGGGACGACGTGCCGCAGCTGCCGAGGCTGCGGCAGGCCCGCGCCACGGACGAGGGCGGGCGCGGCCTGTACCTGGTCAACCGGCTGGCCCGGCGGTGGGGGGCGACGCGGCTGTCGACCGGCAAGGTGGTGTGGTTCGAGCTGAACCGGGGCTGAGGTCTCAGGCCGTTTGTCCGGCTGCTGCGCCGTCGTGGCGGGCCGCGCCCCGCGGCGGAGCCGCACATGTCACAGCCCCGCGCCCCTGCCGGGGCCCCTACTCCCGCGCCGGCCGGTCAGGGTTCCCCGGCTCCTCGCCCGGCTCCGTGGGGATGGTCCAGGAGCCGGACGGGGCCGGGCTGGTCGGGAGGCCGGTCGGGCCTGTCGTCGGCGGCACGGTCGTCGGACCGTCCGTCGGAGGCGTCGCCGTCGAAGGCGGAGCCGTCGTCGGGTCCTGAGAAGTCGGCGGCGCCGAGGGCGTCTCAGTCGGGTCGGCCGACTCAGGCTCCGTCGTCGCGGACGGCGGCGGTTCCACGCCCGCCCCCATGTCCGTATCGAGGTCGAACTCCGCGTCCGAGCCGCCGTTCAGGGCGCCGAGCGTGTACGCGGCCCAGATCCGGGACGGGAAGCCGCTGCCGTGGATCTTGCCGTCGCCGCCCGCGCCGGCCAGCGAGACGTGGTCGCCGGAGCCCGCCGGGGCCCCGCCGGGCCGCTTCAGGCCGCCGCCGCCCTCGGGCGCCTCGCCGAACATGCCCACCACGGTGACCATTTCGGGGGTGTAGCCCGCGAACCAGGCCGAGACGTTGTTGTCCGACGTACCCGTCTTGCCCGCGGCCTCGTACTTGCCCGCGTACCGCCCGGAGCCGACCACCGAGCCGGTGCCGTCGTTGACCACGCCCTGCAGGACGGAGGTCACGGAGTCGGCGGTGGTGCGCTGCACGACCTGCTCGCCCAGCGGCTCCGGCTGGACCTTCTCGCGGTCCTTGTGCGTGGCCGACTTCAGGATGGACGGGGTGACCTTCTTGCCGTGGTTGTCGAGGGTCGCGTAGACGCCCGCCATCTCCATCGGGCTCGCGCCCATCGAGCCGAGCGTCATCGCCGGTTCCGTGGTGATCTTCTGCATGCCCAGGTCGGAGGCGGTCTGCGCGACCCGGTCCATGCCGACGTCGGCGCCCATCTGCGCGTACACCGAGTTCACCGAGTGGTCCATGGCCCGCTGGACGGTGATGTCGCCGTAGTCCTTCTTGCCCTCGTTCGGCGGGGCGTACGGCTTCTCGCCGCCCTCGACCGGACGGCCGCTGGTGCCGTCGTACACCGTGCCCGCGCGGATCGGGGTGCCGTCCTGCGTCGTGGCGTCGTTCTCCAGGGCGGACGCGAGGATCACGGGCTTGAACGTGGAGCCGGGCTGGTAGTCGTCGCGGGTCGCGTTGGACTGGTAGTGCTTGAGGTAATCCTCGCCGCCGTAGAGGGCGATGACCGCGCCGGTCTTCGGGTCCACGGAGACCACACCGGCCTGCACGGCGGCGTCGACCTTCCGCTCGTCGGTGTCCAGCTTGTCGTTGAGCTGCGCGTCGACCGCGTTCTGGAGGGCCTTCTGCTTCTCCGGGTCGATGTTCAGGGTGACGGTCCAGCCGCCCGCCTTGAGCTTGGCCTCGGCGTCGTCGCGGGTGTCGCCGCGGCGCATCAGCTCGGCGACGATCTGCTGGTCGGCCGCGTCCACCAGGTATCCGGCCTGGCCCGCCTTGCCGGCCTCCGGCTTGGGCTTGTCGGGCTTGTCGAACTTCATGCCGGACCGCTCGCCTGCGTCCAGCCAGTCCTCCTCGACCATGTTGTCGAGGACGTAGTTCCAGCGCTCCTCGACCAGCTTCTTGCTCGCCGGGGACGCCACGGCCCAGTCGTACTGGCTGGGGGCCTGCAGCAGCGCCGCGAGGTAGGCGCCCTGCTCGACGGTCAGCTCCTCGGCGTCGATGCCGTAGTAGGCCTGGGCGGCGGCCTGGATGCCGTAGGCGCCGCGGCCGTAGTAGCTGGTGTTGATGTAGCCCGCGAGAATCTCGTCCTTGCTCTGCTTCTGGTCGACCTTGAGGGAGATCACCAGTTCCTTGAGCTTGCGGGTGACCGTCTGGTCCTGGTTCAGGTAGTAGTTCTTGACGTACTGCTGGGTGATCGTCGAACCACCCTGCTTGCCCTTGCCGGTGAGGGTGTTGAAGACGCCCCGGGCAGTGCCCTTGAGGTCGATGCCCTGGTCCTTGTAGAAGGTCTTGTTCTCCGCGGCCACGAAGGTCTTCTGCACGTCCTTCGGCACCCGGTCGAGCCCGACGATCTCGCGGTTCACCTCGCCGGTACGGGTGATCAGGCTGCCGTCCGCGTACTTGTAGACGTTGCTCTGCTGCTGGGCCTGCTCGTTGGCCACCGGCACCGGGACCAGCACGTACAGCGCGACGAAGCCGCCCATCGCGAGCAGGCAGAGCCCGAAGAGGGTGCCGAGGACCCGCTTCCAGGTGAAGAAGCGGCGGATGCCGCCCTTGCCACCGCCCTTGCCCCTGGCGGCCCGGCGGGCGCCACGGGGGCGTATGCCATCGGACTGCGAACGCGCCGCCGCCCGGCGTTCCCCGCCGCGCTGCCGCGCTCGTCTCGCTTCCGCTCGGCCCATTGCTCCGTCGCTCCAGTCAGTTCGGCTCCCCCGGGTCAGCTCATGAAGCTAACACCGGCCATGCGGACAAAGGACTGCTGATCCGGCCTTTTCCGGACGTGACAATCAGCACCTGCCCCATGGGAACCGACTCGCCGGGCGTACGAAGGGTTGCCCTGGGGTGGTGTGGAGGCTTGGCAACGGATGGGTTGGCAGGGAGTGGGGCAGCGCATTAAAGTGTTAGCACTTTGATTCACTGTTGAGAGCATCTACAGCACTCACTGCTGGACACAGCGCAGAAGCACACAGAGAAACGGGGACAGCGATGACCACGCCCGACCGCACACCAACCCTCGACCACACGCCCGCCGACGCCCCCGAGATGCCCGAGCCCGGCGTCCGCGAGTTCGCCGCGCACTCCATCGGCGGCGGCCTCGCCCTGCTCCTCGGCCTGCTCGGCCTGGCCGCCGGCGCCGGCCTCGTGGTGCTCGCCACCACCGCCGGCCCGGCGGGCGCGAAGGCCGCCCTGATCGTCGGCGGCATCCTGGTCGCCGTCGCCGCGTTCCTCGCGATGTGCGGGCTGAACATGGTGGCGCCGGGCGAGGCCCGGGTCGTCCAGCTCTTCGGGCGGTACCGCGGCACGATCCGTACGGACGGACTGCGCTGGGTCAACCCGCTGACGTCCCGTACGAAGATCTCCACCCGGGTCCGCAACCACGAGACGGCCGTCCTCAAGGTCAACGACGCGTACGGCAACCCGATCGAGCTGGCCGCGGTCGTCGTGTGGAAGGTGGAGGACACCGCGCAGGCCACGTTCGAGGTGGACGACTTCCTGGAGTTCGTCTCGACGCAGACCGAGGCGGCCGTACGCCACATCGCGATCGAGTACCCCTACGACGCCCACGACGAGACCGGGCTTTCGCTGCGCGGCAACGCCGAGGAAATCACCGAGAAGCTGGCGGTCGAGCTGCACGCGCGCGTGGAGGCGGCCGGCGTCCAGATCATCGAGTCCCGCTTCACGCACCTCGCGTACGCCCCGGAGATCGCCTCGGCGATGCTGCAGCGCCAGCAGGCCGGTGCGGTGGTCGCGGCGCGGCGGCAGATCGTGGACGGCGCGGTCGGCATGGTCGACGCGGCGCTCCACCGGCTCACCGAGCAGGACATCGTGGAGCTCGACTCGGAGCGGAAGGCGGCGATGGTGTCCAACCTGATGGTGGTGCTGTGCGGCGACCGCGCGGCCCAGCCGGTCCTCAACACCGGGTCGCTGTACCAGTGAGCGAGGAGCCCTCGCCGGGCCGGAAGCCGCAACAGCAGCGCAAGCAGGTGCTGTTGCGGCTCGATCCGTCGGTGCACGATGCGTTGGCGCGCTGGGCCGGGGACGAGTTGCGGTCCACGAACGCGCAGATCGAGTACCTGCTGCGCAGGGCGCTGTCGGAGGCGGGCCGCCTGCCGAACGAGGCCAGGCCGATGCCTCGCAGGGGCCGCCCGCCGAAGGCGCCCTGAAAGGGGCGCGGGGAACTGCGCGAGCAACCCACGACGGGCGGCACCCGGCAACGGCACGAAGGTGGCAGACGCGTCTGTCGGGTGCGCATCATCGGCGGGTGCGGGCCGTTCATGGCTGAGCGCGCAGTTCCCCGCGCCCCTTACGGGGCACCTCCCCCGCGCCCCTGTTCAGCCACTCCCCCCCGCGCCCCTGAAGAACCCGCACCGGCAACGCCGACATCGCCCCGCGCAACTCCGCGGCCAGCGCCTCGTACTCCGCGGAGCGCACCGCGCCCGTCCGCATCGCGAGGGCGATCCTGCGGGTGGGCGCGGGCTCGGCGAAGGACCCGGTGAGCAGCTGGCTGGAACGGCTGGTCTCCACCTTGACCGCCGTACGCGGCAGCAGCGTCACCCCGAGCCCGCCCGCCACCAGCTGCACGAGCGTGGAGAGCCCGGCCGCGGTCGTCGTCACCGGCGCGTCCGCGCGGCCCGCGTCCCGGCAGATGTCGAGGGCCTGGTCGCGCAGGCAGTGCCCCTCGTCGAGGAGCAGCAGGTCGAGCTCGCGCAGCGCCTCGCGCGGGATGCCCTCGCGGCCGCCGAGCCAGTGGTCGAGCGGGGTGACCAGCAGGAAGTCCTCGTCGAACAGCGGGAGTTCGGTCACCCCGGGCACGCCGAGCGGGACGGCGAGCAGCAGCAGGTCGAGCCGCCCGCCGAGCAGTCCGTCGAGGAGCGAGGCGGTCTGCTCCTCGTGCACCTGGAGGTCGAGCTCCGGATAGCGTTCGTGCACAAGGCGCAGCACGGTCGGCAGCAGGTACGGGGCGACGGTCGGGATCGCGCCGAGCCGCAGCGTCCCGGTGAACGGCCCGCGCACCGCCTCGGCCTCCTCCAACAGCGCGCCGACCGCCTCCAGTACGTCCGTGGCGCGGGCGGCGAGCCGTTCCCCCGCGGGCGAGAGCAGCACCTTGCGCGTGGTGCGCTCCAGGAGCTGGACGCCGAGCACCTCCTCCAGGGCGGAGACGGCCCCGGACAGCGCGGGCTGGCTCATGCCGATCGCCGCGGCCGCGTCCCGGAAGTGCAGATGCTCGGCCACGGCGTCGAAGGCACGCAGCTGCGCCAGGGTGGGCTGCTTCCCGCCGCGCGCGGCACTGCGCCTGCCTGCTCCGCTCCTCTTGCTACCGGTCTCTTTACTGCCGGTCTCTTTGCTACCGGTCTCTTTACTAACGGTCACTGATAACCACCTCCGATCAACATGACCAAGTCTAGCTATTTCCGCGATCAATGCAGTTCGTGCCAGGATCGGCGTCAGTCCAACCCTCTGGAGGACCCTCACAAGGGAGCCTCCGAACCTCGCAAGGAGAGCGCGTGCTCACTGTCGGTGACAAGTTCCCCACGTACGACCTGACCGCCTGTGTGTCGCTGGAGAGCGGCAACGAGTTCGCGCAGATCGACCACAAGTCCTACGAGGGCAAGTGGCGCGTAGTGTTTTTCTGGCCGAAGGACTTCACGTTCGTCTGCCCCACCGAGATCGCCGCCTTCGGCAAGCTGAACGACGAGTTCGCCGACCGCGACGCCCAGATCCTCGGTGTCTCCGGCGACTCGGAGTTCGTGCACCACGCCTGGCGCAAGGACCACGACGACCTGCGTGACCTGCCCTTCCCGATGCTGGCCGACTCGAAGCACGAGCTGATGCGCGACTGCGGCGTCGAGGGCGAGGACGGCTTCGCGCAGCGTGCCGTGTTCATCGTCGACCAGAACAACGAGATCCAGTTCTCGATGGTGACCGCCGGTTCCGTGGGCCGTAACCCGAAGGAGGTCCTGCGGGTCCTCGACGCCCTGCAGACCGACGAGCTGTGCCCCTGCAACTGGTCGAAGGGCGAGGACACCCTCGACCCGGTCGCACTGCTCTCCGGCGAGTGACGGAAGGGATCTGATCTGACATGGCACTCGACGACCTGAAGTCCGCCGTCCCGGACTACGCCAAGGACCTGAAGCTGAACCTCGGCTCGGTCATCGGCAACTCCGATCTGCCGCAGCAGCAGCTGTGGGGCACGGTCCTCGCCTGCGCGATCACCTCGCGCTCGCCGCGCGTGCTGCGCGAGCTGGAGCCGGAGGCGAAGGCGAACCTGTCGCCGGAGGCGTTCACCGCGGCCAAGTCCGCGGCGGCGATCATGGCGATGAACAACGTCTTCTACCGGACGCGTCACCTGCTCTCCGACCCGGAGTACGGCACGATGCGCGCCGGCCTGCGGATGAACGTCATCGGCAACCCCGGCGTCGACAAGGTCGACTTCGAGCTGTGGTCGCTGGCCGTGTCCGCGATCAACGGCTGCGGGATGTGCCTGGACTCGCACGAGCAGGTGCTCCGCAAGGCGGGTGTCGACCGCGAGACGATCCAGGAGGCGGTCAAGATCGCGGCCGTCCTCCAGGCGGTCGGCGCGACGCTCGACGCCGAGGAAGTCCTCGCGTAACGCCGCACGTTGGCTGTACGAAGCGGCCCCCACCTGACGCGATCAGGGCGGGGGCCGCTTTGTCGTTCCCCACCCCGCCCCTTCCCCGACAGGGGCGGGGAGGGGATCAGTCCGCCACAGGCGGAGTCGGTGGCGGAGGCTGAGTCGGAGTCGGAGGCGCAGACGGCGCCGCAGGCCCGTCGACCGGCGCCAGGTCCGCCACCGTCGCCCCGTGCGGACGGGGCGATTGCCGCAACGCCTGCTCCTGCGAGTACGCCCGCAAGTACCCCACCACCGTGTTCGCCACGGCAACCAGCGGAACGGCGACCACCGCTCCCCCGATGCCCCCCACCATGCCGCCCGCCGCAACGGACAGCACGACCGCCAGCGGATGCACCCGTACCGCACGCCCGAGGATGAACGGCTGCAGCACATGCCCCTCGATCTGCTGCACGGCGAGCACCACGACCAGCGCCATCAACGCCGTGAACACGCCCTGCGTGACCAGCGCCACGACCACCGCGAGCGCCCCCGAGATCACCGCACCCACGAGCGGGATGAACGCGAAGAGGAAGATGAACACGGCCAGCGGCACGGCCATCGGGACGTCGAGGAAGTAGATGCCGATGCCGATGAAGATCGCGTCGATCAACGCGACTATCACCGTGCCGTGGACGTACGCGGTGAGCGTGCGCCACGCCTTCGGCCCGGCCCCGGCGACTCCGGGGCGGGCCTGCACCGGGACGATCTTGAGGGTCCAGTTCCAGATGCGCTTGCCGTCGTAGAGGAGGAACAGCGTCGAGAACATCGCGAGCAGGATGCCCGTCATGAACTCGACGATGACCGTGACGCCTTCGAGGCCCGCGGTGGTGATCTCCTCGGTGTTGGTGCCGACGGCCTCGCGGAGGTTCTTCGCGATCTCCTTGATCTGGTCCTCGGTGACGTGGAACGGACCGTCCAGGAGCCACCTCTGGAGTTCGTCGATGCCCTCCTGGACACGCTCGGCGAGGGTGTCGATGTTCTCCATCACCTGCCAGACCACGAACCAGCCGACCAGGCCCATGATGACGAAGCCGGTGATGAACGTGACGGCGGTGGCGAGTCCGCGCGGCAGGCCGAGGGAGCGCAGCCGTCCGACGGTCGGCTGGAGGAGTGCGGTGATGAGGAGCGCGGCCAGGAAGGCCATGACGACGAGCTGGATCGAGGTGATGGCGCGGGCCAGCACCCAGACCGCTGCGGCGAGTACGAGCAGCCGCCACCCCGCCTCGGCCGCGACCCGCAGCCCCCAGGGCACGGCGGCCACGGGTTCGAGCCGGGCGGCGACCGCGGGCGCGTAGGCGGGCGGCGCGGGGACCCGGTCGGCCGGTACGTCCGGCAGGGAGTCGGGCGGCGCCGGTACGTCCGGCGGGGAGTCGGGCGGCGGCGGCACGTCCGTGGGGTGCGGCTCGCCCTCGGCGGCGGCGCGGCGCTCCTCCCACCGCTCTCCCATCCGGGTCAGCCGGCCCCCGAGCCGCCCCAACCACCCTGGCGTTTGCGTCATCAGCTTTTCCTTGTCCCCCGGAGTCCCCCGGATTTTTCCTTGCGACCGTACATGCGTGGAGCCCTCCACCGTAGGACGGTGAAGGGCTCCACGAAGTTGAGCTTCAGGCGTAACAGCCGTATCTCAGTACCAGTTGTTGGCCTGCCAGAAGTCCCAGGCACCGCAGGGGCTGCCGTACCGGTCGTTCATGTAGTTGAGGCCCCACTTTATCTGCGTGGCCGGGTTGGTCTGCCAGTCGGAGCCGGCCGAGGCCATCTTGGAGCCGGGCAGCGCCTGCACGAGGCCGTACGCGCCGGAGGACGGGTTGGAGGCCCGGTAGTTCCAGCTGGACTCGTGGTCCACGATGTTGCTGAAGCACTGGAACTGGTCCGCGGGGACCATCTGACGGGCGATCGCCTGCGTCTCCGCGATGGTGTACGAGCTCTGCGTCGCGATGTCGGAGATGTCCGCGCGGGCCTCGGAGCGGCTGGCCTTGAGCTCGGCCTCGCGCTCCTTGGCGGCGGCCTTCTCCTCGGCGAGCTTCTTCTCCGCGGCTTCCTTCTTGGCGACCGCGTCCTCGGCGGCCTTCTTGCGCGCCGACTCCTCCGCGGACTTCTGCGCAGCGGCATCGGCGGCGACAGCCTGTGCGTCGGCCTGCTGGGCCAGAGATGCGGTCTGCACCTCGGCCTGCTGGCCCGCGGGGATGTCGGCGAGCAGCGTCCCTTCGCCCGACGCTGCCGTCGCCTCCATGTCGTTGGAGGGCTGGGTGCTGCCCGAGGCAACGCCCACGACGGCGCCGACAGTGGTGACCGCCGTGGCCGAAGCCACCGCGAATCCCCGGACCGAGATCCGGCTCACATGCATTCCTTCCAGCATCGCCCGGTCGGTGACCTTTCGGGCGCAATCGTGCCCCTGGCACTGGCTACCCCTTGAGACATGGTCACGGGCAGCACGGACCCCAGGAAGCAACTCCTTTACGGGAGCGGCTTCCTGTGAAGCGGGTGGCATGCGGCGGTCTCTATGAAGTTCTGGGGTTCCACACCGCTGGGGGTGCGCAAGTGCCGCATGCGGGGCCTGACAGGACCACGACTCTGCCGGAACGGGATGCCGTGAGGCAATTCTGCGTTGCGTGTGAAAGCTCACACCCCGTTTGCCTCAGGAGTTTTGAGGAAATGCGCGTACGGCACGACGCCGCCCGGCTAAGCTCTTCGGCTTCGCCGGGCGGCGCCAACTACCGCGTAGCTATGCGGTTGTACTGCATTTCGGGCACCGAACGCAGGGCCGGTCAGATGTGCCCGTCCTCCAGCATTTCGGTCACGAGCGCCGCGATCTGCGAGCGCTCGGAGCGGGTCAGGGTCACATGCGCGAAGAGCGGATGGCCCTTCAACTTCTCGACGACGGCGACGACTCCGTCGTACCGCCCGACCCTGAGGTTGTCGCGCTGGGCGACGTCATGGGTGAGTACGACGCGGGAGTTGGCCCCAATTCGGGACAGAACGGTCAACAGGACGTTCCGTTCCAGGGATTGGGCCTCGTCCACGATGACGAAGGCGTCGTGCAGCGAGCGGCCGCGGATGTGCGTGAGCGGCAGCACCTCCAGCATGCCGCGGGCCGTGACCTCCTCGATGACCTCGCGGTTCGTGACCGCGGAGAGCGTGTCGAAGACCGCCTGCGCCCACGGGCCCATCTTCTCGGCCTCGGTGCCGGGCAGATAGCCGAGCTCCTGGCCGCCCACCGCGTACAGCGGCCTGAAGACCATCACCTTCTGGTGCTGCCTGCGTTCGAGCACCGCGTCGAGGCCGGCGCAGAGCGCGAGCGCCGACTTTCCGGTGCCGGCCCGGCCGCCCATCGACAGGATGCCGATGTCGGGGTCGAGCAGCATGTCGAGGGCGATGCGCTGCTCGGCGCTGCGGCCCTTGAGCCCGAAGGCCTCGCGATCGCCGCGCACGAGCCGGACGTTGCCCTCGGGCGTGACCCGGCCGAGGGCCTTGCCCTTCTCCGAGCGGAGCGTGAGCCCCGTGTGCACGGGCAGGTCCGCCGCCTCCGGGACGTACAGGGTGTCCTGGTCGAAGAGGAGGTCCACCTGCTCACCGGAGAGGTCGAGTTCGGACATTCCGGTCCAGCCGGAGTCCGTGATCGCGAGTTCCGCGCGGTACTCCTCGGCGAGCAGGCCCACCGAGGACGCCTTGATCCGCAGCGGCAGGTCCTTGGAGACGACCGTGACGTCGTACCCCTCGGCCTGCAGGTTGCGGGCGACCGCGAGGATGCGGGAGTCGTTGTCCCCCATTCGATAGCCGGCCGGAAGCACTCCGGGATCCGAGTGGTTGAGCTCGACCCGCAGCGTCCCGCCCAGCTCGCCGATCGGGATCGGGGCGTCGAGTCGCCCGTGCCTGATCCGGCAGTCGTCCAGCATGCGCAGGGCCTGCCGGGCGAAGTAGCCGAGTTCGGGGTGGTGCCGCTTGGCCTCTAGTTCCGTGACCACCACGATCGGAAGCACTACTTCGTGTTCGTCGAAGCGGTTCATGGCGTTCGGGTCAGCCAGCAGCACGCTGGTGTCGAGAACGTAAGTGCGCCTGTCGGGAGTGCGGCGCTTTGTGCTGGTCACCACGGAAGGACGTACCCCCTCGGATGAGGTAGGGGAGCGACGGCGTCGCGGAGGACTGGACCGGGCTCGGGCCGCCTTGCACGGGCCGAGCGCCGGCCCTCCACGAGTCCGTACGGAGTACGGTCCTTCTGGTGCAAAGGGCCTCCCGGGCGGGCGGCCCCGTGCCACCCGCTGAGGTGCGACTCCCCTGGCCGGGGGGTCACTTGACATGGGTATGCCCTCGAACCGGCTCAGCCATGCCGCGGCGCACGGCGACGCGTCGGTGAACGTCCGGTGACCTGCCGTCGTGTGACTGCGGGTCAGGCTCCGCAGTGACTGCGGGTCAGGCCCCGTGGTGACTGCGGGTCAGCCTCCGTAGCGCCGGTGGCGGGCCGCGTAGTCGCGCAGCGCGCGCAGGAAGTCGACCTTGCGGAAGGCCGGCCAGAAGACCTCGCAGAAGTAGTACTCGGAGTGCGCGGTCTGCCAGAGCATGAAGCCGGAGAGGCGCTGCTCGCCGCTGGTGCGGATGACGAGGTCCGGGTCGGGCTGGTCGCTGGTGTAGAGGTGGCGGCCGATCATGTCGGTGTCGACGACCTCGGCGAGCTCCTCCATCGAGGTGCCCTTCTCCGCGTGGTCGAGGAGCATCGAGCGGACCGCGTCGGCGATCTCCTGGCGGCCGCCGTAGCCCACCGCCACGTTGACCGTTATGCCGTCGACGTGCGCCGTGGACTCCTCGGCGTCCTTGATCGTGCCGCGCAGCTGGGCGGGCAGGATGTCCGGGGTGCCGACGTGGTGGACGCGCCAGCGGCCGTCGGCGGCGAGGGTGCGGACGACGTTCTCGATGATGCCGAGGAGGGGGCCGAGTTCGTCCTGGGGGCGGTCGAAGTTGTCGGTGGAGAGCAGCCAGAGCGTGACGACTTCCACATCGGTCTCGGAGCACCAGCCGAGGAACTCGGAGATCTTCTCGGCCCCGGCCCGGTGACCGTGGACGGTCGTGCTGCCCGCCGCCTTCGCCCAGCGCCGGTTGCCGTCCATGATGACGCCGATGTGGCCCGGCACCGCGGAGTGGTCGAGGCGGCCTTCCACCCGGCGTGCGTAAAGCCCGTACACCAGGTCGCGCAGGTTCACTCTCTTCAGCCCCTCCGTGCAGATGGCAGATGCGGCCCCCGAAGGCGCCACCTTACCGCCGGTCGCGGCCGTCTCCGCCCCAGGGTGCGTCCCGCCTGAAGGTAGCTTCGTAGCCATGAACGACAACCGTGTGTACCGCGCCGCCGGTGACCGATACGACTCCATGGAGTACCGGCGGACCGGCCGCTCCGGCCTGAAGCTGCCCGCGATCTCGCTCGGACTGTGGCACAACTTCGGCGACGACAAGAGCCTCGACAGCCAGCGCGCGATCCTGCGCCGCGCCTTCGACCTGGGCGTCACGCACTTCGACCTGGCGAACAACTACGGCCCGCCGCCCGGCTCGGCCGAGCTCAACTTCGGCAAGCTCCTGGCGCAGGACTTCGCGCCGTACCGGGACGAGCTGGTCCTGTCCACGAAGGCCGGCTATCTGATGCACCCCGGCCCGTACGGGGAGTGGGGCTCGCGCAAGTACCTGCTGTCGTCCCTGGACGCCTCGCTGAAGCGGATGGGCGTGGACTACGTCGACATCTTCTACTCGCACCGCTTCGACCCGGACACCCCGCTGGAAGAGACCATGGGCGCGCTGGCCTCGGCGGTGCAGCAGGGGAAGGCGCTGTACGTGGGTGTCTCCTCGTACACGAGTGAGCAGACGCGTCAGGCCGTGCGGATTCTCACCGACATGGGGGTGCGGCCGCTGATCCACCAGCCCTCGTACTCGATGATCAACCGCTGGACCGAGGACGACGCGCTGCTCGACGTCCTGGAGGAGTCGGGCATGGGCTGCATCTCGTTCGTGCCGCTCGCGCAGGGCCTGCTCACCGGGAAGTACCTGAAGGGCATCCCGGAGGGTTCGAGGGCCACGCAGGGCAAGTCGCTCGACCCGGATCTGCTGAGCGACGAGGTGCTGCGCCGCCTGAACGGCCTGAACGACATCGCGGCCCGGCGCGGCCAGTCCCTCGCGCAGCTGGCGCTGAGCTGGGTGCTGCGGGACGAGCGGATGACGTCGGCGCTGATCGGCGCGTCCAGCGTGCGGCAGCTGGAGGAGAACGTCGCGGCGCTCAGCGCTGCGAAGCTCACCGATGAGGAGCTGGCCGAGATCGACGAGTTCGCGGTGTCGACGCCGGGGACGAACATCTGGGCCGGCCGGCGGTGACGGCGCGGAGCCCGTACGGCGCCTGTGTGCGGGCATGAACCAGGGCATGAAACAGGGCATGAAACAGGCATGAAAAACGGGCCGGTCCATGGGGGGGGAGATGGACCGGCCCGAGGGGGGGTTTCCACCATAACCCCTCCTGCGGGGCGTCGCGTGCAGCGGCGCGGCGCGACTATCCGGCGAGTGCCCCGGCGAGGAGTCCGGTGGCGGCCCCGGCGAGCATGCAGGGCCCGAGCGGCATCGCCGTCCTGCGGCCCGCTCGCCCGCGCAGCACAAGGGTGAGCGCGTATCCGCCGCCGTATCCGAGGCCCGCGAGGAAGCCGAGGACGAGCACGCCCCAGCCGTACCACCCAAGGGTTACGCCGAGGACGACCGCCAGTTTGACGTCGCCGAAGCCCATGCCGGTGGGGTGGGCGAGGAAGAGCAGCAGGTAGGTGCCGCCGAGGGCGAGGCCGCCGAGGAGGGCGCCGGTCCAGGTGCCGGCCGTGCCGTCGAGGGCGGCGGCGGCGCCGAGCAGGGCGAGGGCGGCGGCGGCGAGCGGCAGGGTGAGGATGTCGGGCAGCCGGTGCACGGCGTGGTCGACGGCGGCGAGCAGCACGCCGAAGGGGACGAGGGTCAGCCAGACGGCGAGTTCGGGGCGGGGTCCGGCGGCGGCGGCGAGCGCGGCGCACAGGAGTGCGGTGAGCGTGGCGAGCAGCGGGGTGCTCGGGCCGTACCAACGGGGTGTGTGCGGTGGGCACTTGGGGCAGCGGGCGGGGCCGAGCCAGCCGTTCGCGGGGCCGGTGAGGGGGTGGCCCTGGGGGCAGTCGGCGCGCCAGGGTTCGTCGTGGGCGACCGCGAGGCGGTGGGCGGCGCGCGGCAGGAGCACTCCGGTGAGTGCGCCGTAGGCGGCGGCGAGGGTGGCGAGCAGCGCGGGCACGGGGTGACTGTAGAGGGCGGTGTGGCGGCGGGGTAGAGCGGTGTACGGCCTCGGAGAGCGGTGTAGCGGCGTACGGCTCCGGAGAGAGGCGTACGGCTCCGGAGAGAGGCTTGCGGCACCGCTCGGCCCCCTCCACCGCGCGGTGCCGCACCGCGTGGCTTTGCCGACGCGAATGAGCCTTGGTCTGAACTTACGTGATGCCTACATCGCGATCGACCGGATCAGGTAACGATGCGGAATCGAAGAGGGCGAGTTGTCCGGATTTACCCCGAACCTTTACGCGGTCGTGCCCGCGCCCTTGCCGATGAAGCCGTGCTCCGCCAGGAACGCCAGCGCCGCCTCGTCGGGGGTGCGGCCCTCCAGGTCGACCATGCCGTTCAGCTCGATCATCTGCTTCTCCGTCAGGGCGTGGCCCAACTTCTGCGCAAGACGCTTGAGTTGAGGGTGTTCGGCCGCCGTCTTGTTGCGTACGGTCACGGCCGCCAGCTCGGTGGTGAAGTGGCCGCGGTCGTCGTCCAGGACCTTCAGGTCGAGCGAGGTGATCCGGGCGTCGCTGGTGAACACCTCGGCGAAACGGCAGGGGCTGGCCTTGGCCACGTTGACGTAGTTGAGGGCCAGGGCGTTCTGGTAGGTCAGCTCGGGCGGGAAGCGGGCGTCGTACGTCTTCTGGAAGGAGCGCAGCTCCCGGTCGAGGAACTCCGACGCCCCGCACAGCGTGGCCTGCTCCGGATGGTTCCTGGTGAACTCGGCCAGGTCCGACAGGGTGTGCACGTCGGCCGCGGGGCCGGTCGCGTCCGCCGCCCTGGCCAGCGCGTACTGGTTGCCGAAGCGGGCGGGCGCCAGCCAGGTCACGCCGTTCTCCGCGCGGTCCTCACGAGCCGTGGCGCGGAACTGCTGCTCGGCGCCACGGATCGGCCTGTCGTGCTGGAGGAACTGGGTCCAGCCGGTCCCGGAGTACTCCCAGTAAATGTCGACCTCGCCCTGCTTCAGGGCCTGGCGCACCACGTTCGTGCCGTTCAGGCCGGTCTGGTCCGTGGTCCTCGCGCCCGCGGCACGCAGCGCGTACAGGAGGATCTTGCCGAGGATCTGCTGCTCGGTGAACTCCTTGGAGCCGACGGTGAACCGGGTGCCCTTCAGGTCGAAGTCGCGGGCCAGGGAGCCCTGTTGGAGCTGGTGCGCCGCGGGGCCTCCGGTGGCGCCGGGGCCGCAGGCCGTCGTGAGGGCGGCGAGGGTGAGGGCGGTCGCGGCCAGGCGCCGGGGTGCGTGTGAGGTGCTTCGGGGCACGGCGGGTGCCTCCCTCCGGTAGGGGGGTGCGGGTTCAGAGGCCACGGGGGCGCAGGGTGTCCTCGGCGATCCCGGCGAGCCAGTCGACGAGCAGCGCGAGCACGGCGACGAGCACGGACCCGGTGACGAGGACCAGGTTGCGGCCGGAGTTGATGCCGTTGGAGATGACGTCGCCCAGGCCGCCGGCGCCGATGAACGTGGCGAGCGCGACCGTGCCGACCGTGATGACCAGGGCGGTACGGATGCCGGCGAGCATCACCGGTACGGCCAGCGGGAGTTCGATGCGCCACAGTACGGTGGACCGCTTCATGCCCATGCCGAGCGCCGACTCGATGACGGCCGGGTCGACCTGGCGCAGCCCGGCGATGGTGTTCCGCAGCACCGGCAGCACCCCGTACGCGACGAACGCGATCAGCGCGATCTGCTGCACGCCGAGGCTCACGAACACCACCGCGAGCAGCACGATCAGGCCGATCGACGGCACCGCCTGCGCGATGTTCGCCACCGCGAGGACCGGCCCGGACAGTGCCCGCGCCCAGCTGCGGGTGAGCACCACCCCGAGCGGCACGGCGATCGCGAGGATCAGCGCCGTGACGGCGGCGGTCAGCTCCAGGTGGGTGAGCGTACGGCTGAGCAGATAGGCCGAGTTGAGGCTGCGCTGCTCGATCAGGTCGTGCGGGCGGCCCGCCACGTACCAGAGCAGCAGGGCCAGGGCGGTGCCGAGGCAGAGCGGGGTGACCGCGTACGCGGCGGCGCGTGGGAGGCGCGGGGACGGGGCCGTTTCCATCGGTCAGGCCTCCTGGAGCCGGCCGTGACCGGCAGCGGTCCGCTCACCGTTGATCAGCTCCCGCACCGTGTCCATCTCCAGGACGCCCCGGTAACGGCCCTCGTCGTCGACCGCGACGACCGTGGAGGTGTCCGCGGACAGCATCAGGTCGAGCGCGTCGAACAGGGTGCTGTGCGGGCCGAGGGTGGAGAACACCGGGAAGTGCGACGGGGGTTCGGTGTCGGCTTCCTCGGTGGGCAGCCAGCCCGCGGGGCGCCGGTCGGCGTCGAGCAGCAGGCAGTACTCCCGGTCCTGCGCACGCGCGACGGCGAGCCGCCGCTCCGGGTCGGCGTCCGCGTCGACCGTGGGCCACTCGGGCACGTCCAGGGCGTCGAGCCGGGTCAGCGAGAGGCGCCGTACGGCCGCGCCCGAGCCGATGAACGCGGCCACGAACTCGTCGGCGGGCTCGGCGAGGATGCGCTCCGGGGTGTCGTACTGGCGCACCTTGCCGTTCTCGCCGAAGACCGCGATCAGGTCGCCCATCCTGCAGGCCTCGTCGATGTCGTGGGTGACGAACACGATGGTCTTCCGGACGGTGCGCTGGATGCGCAGGAACTCGTCCTGCAGCGCCTCCCGGTTCTGCGGGTCGATCGCCCCGAACGGCTCGTCCATCAGCATCACCTGCGGGTCGCCGCCCAACGCCCGTGCCACGCCCACGCGTTGCTGCTGGCCGCCGGAGAGCTGCTTCGGGTAGCGGTCGCGGTACGTCGCCGGGGCCAGGCCCACCATGGTGAGGAGTTCGTCCACCCGCTCCGTGACGCGCTGCCGGGGCCAGCCGAGCAGCCGGGGCACCGTGGCGATGTTGTCGGCGACGGTGCGGTGCGGGAAGAGCCCGGAGGACTGGATGGCGTACCCGATGCGGCGGCGCAGTTCGTGCACCGGCAGCTCGGTGACGTCCTGGCCGTCGAGGTGGATGCGGCCCGAGGTCGGCTCGATCAGGCGGTTGATCAGCTTCATGGTGGTGGTCTTGCCGCAGCCGGAGGGCCCGACGAAGGCGACGATGCGGCCCTCGGGTATGTCGAGCGACAGCTCCTCGACGGCCGCCTGCGCCTGGCCGGGGTAGCGCTTGGCGAGGCGGTCGAGGCGGATCATGGGGCGCTCGGCTGTTTCCGTGCCGGGGGTGGCGTCCGTCATGTCAGGCACCCAGTCCCTTCGCAGTGGTGAGCCGGTTCAGTCCGGCGAAGAGCAGATCGAAGACGACCGCGAGCAGCACGATGCCGAGGCAGCCCTCCACGGTGAGATACGCGGCGTACGGCGTGCCCGCGCTGGCCAGGCCGTCGAGGATGAGGTTGCCGAGGCCCGGCCCGTTCACCGCCGCGGCGATCGCGGCGATGCCCAGGAGCAGCTGGGTCGCCACCCTCAGGCCGGTGAGCAGCACCGGCCAGGCGAGCGGCAGTTCGACGGTCAGCAGGACCCGTGGCCGCGTCATGCCCATCGCCCTGGCCGACTCCACGACCGCCGGGTCGAGTGCGCGCAGGCCGACCACCGCGTTGCGCAGCACCGGCAGCAGCGCGTACATCGTCAGGGCCACGACCGAAGGGCCGGTGCCGAGCCCCAGCGGGGTGATGAGCAGGCCGAACAGCGCGTACGACGGGATCGTGAGCAGCAGTCCGGCGAAGCCGAGGACCGCGGTGCGCGGGGCGCCGGTGCGGTAGGTGGCCACCGCGACCGGCACCCCGATGAGCACCGCCAGACCGAGTCCCTGGAGCACCAGGACGGCGTGCGCGAGCGTGGCGTCGGCGACGTCCGTCCAGTTGGACGCGAAGTAGTCGAGGAAGGTCATGGCGGGGAGCAGATCAGTGCGCGTCGGCGGTCGCGGGCTGCGGCTGCCGCTCCTGCGCGAAGGCCGAGCCGAAGAACGCGTCCAGGTCCTCCACCACCGACTTGAACGTCGGGTCGTCGTCGAACATCCACTCCGTGTGGCCGCGCCCTTCGAGGAACTTGAGCTGCTTGGGCTCCTTGGCGGCCGCGTACAGCGCCTCTGCCTCCTCCGGCTTGTGCAGCTCGTTCTCGGCGCCGTGGATGATCAGCAGCGGGCGCGGCGAGATCCGGTCGGCGACGGCCTCGGCGGAGAAGCGGAGCAGCAGGTCGGCGGATTCCAGGCTCACGCCGGAGCCGAAGCCGGGCGCCTTGTACAGCTCCTCGCCGACGTACCCGTCCGTACGGCCGTCCAGGTCCAGGCGGATGATGTCCCAGGGGCTGGTGATCTCCGAGCGGCCGTGCTCGGCGCGGTGGCCGCGGTCGGCGGCGACCCGCTCGACCAGGCTGTTCCAGGACTCCTCGTCGTGCATGGCGCGGGTCGAGCGGCGGCCGTCGGAGATGCCGTTGAGCGAGGCGACGGCACGCACCCGCGGGTCGTCCGCGGCCTCCGCGACGACGACTCCGCCGCCCATGCCCCAGCCGATCAGGCCGATCCGGTCGGCGTCCAGCTGCTCGGCGGCGGCGGCGCGGTCCACGGCGGCGCGCAGGTCGTCGGCCCACTCCTGCGGGGCGAGGCGGCCGCGCTCACCCTCGGAGAGGCCGAAGCCGCGGTAGTCGAAGGCGAGGACGGCGTAACCGCGCTGGGTGAGGGCGCGGGCGAACCGCTCGGGGTGGATGACCTTCAGGCCCTGGTAGCCGGAGGACGGGATGAGCACGGGGTACGGGGCACCGGCGCCGTTGTCGTCGGGCAGGTGGAGGTCGGCGTCGAGGCGGATGCCTTCGCTGAAGAAGGGGAAGGGGCGAGTGATCACGGGGGCTCCTCGGTGAGCTGGATGTGGCTGGTTCTGGGCTGGTTCTGGGCTGGATCTGGGCTGGATCTGGGTGGATGTGAGCTGGATGTGAGCTGGATGTGGGCAGGGGTGGGTAGGGCGGTGGCGTACGGAGGGGGTGCGGATCGGTCCGGACGGTCGGGTCAGGTCGTACTGCGAACAGTCAGGTGCGTACGAGCGGACAGGTCAGGTGCGTACGGGCGAGCGGGTCAGGTGCGTACGGGCGAGCGGGTCAGGTGCGTACCGGCGAAGGCGTCGCACAGGCGGCGGGCGGCCTCGTTCCGTTGGTGGAGCCGATGCCCGCCATCGCGCGGGACAGCTGGTCGGCGGCGGCCTGGGTGAGGCGGCCCGCGCGGTCGAGGTCCCGGCTCATCCGGTGGGCGGGCGCGGAGACGTTGACCGCCGCGATCACCCGGCCCCGGAAGTCCCGCACCGGGGCGGCGGCCGCGACGAGCCCGGCCTCGAACTCCTCGTCCACCAGGGCGTATCCGGTCTTCCGCGCCTGGCCCACGCGGGCGATCAGGTCGTCGGCGTCCCGGGGTGCCCGCGACGCGCCCGGCGCGTCCGCGCCGTACGAGCCGGGGCCGAAGGAGAGGCCCGCGCACAGCAGCCGGATCTCGTCGGGCGAGTGGTCGAAGAGCAGGGCGCGGCCGGACGAGGTGGAGTGCAGGGGGGTGACCCTGCCGACCCAGCCGGTCGCCTGGATGGCGCGCATCGGGCTCTCGGAGAGGACGGTCAGGACGCCTTCGCCGCAGAGCACGGTCACGTGGACGCGCTCCTTGAGCACGCCGACGAGGCGCTTGAGGACGGCCGGTCCCTCGGCGAGGAGGCGGGGCCGTCCCGCGTTGGCGGCGAGGGTGAACATCCGCCAGCCGAGCCGGTAGACCAGGGAGTGCGGGTCCCGCTCCACCAGGCCGGTCTGCTCCATCGACTTGAGGGCCCGGGACACCTGGGTCTTCTCCTTGCCGACCCGGCGGGCGATCTCGACGACGCCGAGTCCGCCCTGCTCCGCCGCCTCGCCGGTCCCCAGGACCGTGAGGATGGCGACGGTGCGGTGGAGCCCGGTCGATCCCTCAACTGTCATGACGGAATCATGTGGGCGAGGTGTTGCGCAGGACAACCCCTGTTGCCCTGTGAGCAACGTATTCATGACTGCCGTCCTTCCCCGGACCCCGCGCGGCGGGCCCTGACGCCCTCCCACAGCACCTCGGCCAGGTGCTGTGCCCCGCGGCCCGTGCCCTGCTCGATCTGGGTGCGGCAGGAGAAGCCGTCGGCCAGGACCAGGGTGTCGTCGGCGGCGGCGCGCACGGCGGGCAGCAGCGCCTGCTCGCCGATGGCCTGCGACAGCTCGTAGTGCCCCTTCTCGAAGCCGAAGTTGCCCGCGAGCCCACAGCACCCGGAGGGCAGTCGCTCCTGGCGCAGCCCCATCCGGTCGTGGAGGGACGTGTCCGGGGCCGTGCCGGTCACGGCGTGCTGGTGGCAGTGGACCTGGGTGAGGGCGGGCCGGGCCACCTCGGGCGGGTCCCAGTGCGGGGCGAAGGCCTCAAGGAACTCGGCGAAGGTGTGCACCGCCGCCGCCGTACGCTCCGCCTCCTCCCCCGGCAGCAGCTCCGTGAGGTCGCTGCGGAGCGCCGCCGTACAGCTCGGTTCGAGTCCGACGACGGGTATCCCCGCCCGCACGGCCGGGGCGAGGGTCCGTACCGCCCGCTCCAACACCCGTCTGGCGGCGTCGAGTTGGCCGGTCGAGATCCAGGTGAGCCCGCAGCACACCTCGTCCTCGGGCAGCAGCACCCGGAACCCGGCGTCCTCCAGGACCCCGGCGGCGGCGTGCAGCACCCGCGGCGACAGATGGTTGCTGAACGTGTCCGGCCACAGCATGACCGCGGGCCGCTCCGGGCCCGGCGGCGCGTCCTCGCGGCGCCGCTCCCGGGTGAACGGCCGGGGCGGCAGGACGGGCAGGTCCCGCTCCGGGGCGATCCCGCCGAGCCGCTTGCCGAGCGCGGCCAGCGGCCGTACCCGGGCGAGCAGGTTGACGAGCGGCGCGGTCCGCGTCCGGGCGAGCAGGCGCAGCCACTGCGGCAGCCGCCCCATCGAGTAGTGCGAGGCGGGCCGCCGCCGTCCCGCGTAGTGGTGGTGCAGGAACTCGGCCTTGTACGTGGCCATGTCGACGCCGACCGGACAGTCGCTCTTGCAGCCCTTGCAGGACAGGCAGAGGTCCAGGGCCTCGCGCACCTCTTCGGAGCGCCAGCCGTCGGTGAGGAGTTCGCCGTCGATCATCTCCGACAGGAGGTGGGCGCGGCCCCGGGTGGAGTGCCGCTCCTCGCGGGTGGCCCGGAAGCTGGGGCACATCACGCCCGGGCTCTCCTCCTGCCGGCACTTGCCGACGCCCACGCAGCGGCGCACGGCGCGGGCGAAGTCGCCCTCGTCGTCCTCGTACTCGAAGACCGGGAGCACCCCGCCGGGCGGGCTCGTCACCCGGGCCGGGCGGAGGTCGGCGTCGATGCGCGCGGGCCGCACGATGACGCCCGGGTTCATCAGGCCGCGCGGGTCCCACAGCTCCTTGAACTCCGTGAAGGCGTCGCACACCTCGGGCCCGAACATGCGCGGCAGCAGCTCCGAGCGGGACTGGCCGTCGCCGTGCTCCCCGGACAGCGAGCCGCCGTACGCGGCGATCAGCTCGGCCGACTCCTCCATGAACCCGCGGAACTTCCGGGTGCCGGAGTCGGTGAGCAGGTCGAAGTCGAGGCGTACGTGCAGGCAGCCCTCGCCGTAGTGCCCGTAGACCAGGCCCTGCCTGCCGTGGTCCGACATCAGCTTCTGGAAGTCGCGCAGATAGTCGCCGAGCCGCTCGGGCGGTACGGCGGCGTCCTCCAGGCCCGGCCAGGCCTCGGCCGTCGCGCCGCCCGGGGTGGCGGAGGGCACGCGGGTGGCGACGCCCGCGCCCTCCTCCCGGATCCGCCACAGGAGCCGCTGCTCGGCGGGCTCGGTGACGATCCGGGCGGAGAGCGGGCGGTGGCCGCCGTCCAGGGCGGTGACCAGGGCGCGGGCGTGCGCGGCGGCCTCGGCCGCGTCGGCGCCGCCGGTCTCCACGAGCAGCCAGGCCCCGCCGTCCGGCAGCCGCACGGCCGCCTTCGACGGCTGCCGGGACTGCCAGGCCCGCACCAGGCCGCGGTCCAGGCCCTCCACGGTGAGCGGATGGTGGGCGAGCAGCGCGGGCACGGCGTCCCCGGCGGCCGGGGCGTCCGGGTAGGCGAGGACGACGAGGGCGCGGGCGGCCGGCGCCTCGACCAGCTTGAGGGTCGCCCCGAGCACCACCGCGCAGCTGCCCTCGGACCCGGTGAGCGCGCGGGCGACCTGCGTGCCGTTCTCCGGCAGCAGCTGGTCGAGCGCGTAGCCGGAGACCCGCCGGGCCAGCGTGGGCAGTTGGGTGCGCAGGGCGGCGCGGTGGCGTCCGGTGAGGTCGCGCAGCCCGGCGTACAGGCGGCCCACGCGGTCCGGGCGGTTGGCCAGCCGCTCCAGCTCGTCGCCCGAGGTGGCGCCGACGGTGGTGCGGGTGCCGTCGGGCAGCAGGACGTCCAGGGACTCGACGTTGTCGGCGGTGGTGCCCCAGGCGACCGAGTGCGAGCCGCAGGCGTTGTTGCCGATCATGCCGCCGAGGGTGCAGCGGCCGTGGGTGGACGGGTCGGGCCCGAAGGTCAGGCCGTACGGGGCGGCGGCGGCGCGCAGGTCGTCGAGGACGACGCCCGGCTGGACGGTGACGGTGCGCCGCCCGGGGTCCACCTCGCCGATGCCGGTCAGATGGCGCGAGGTGTCCACGAGGAGGCCGCCGCCGAAGGCGTTCCCGGCGACGCTGGTGCCGCCGCCGCGCGTCACCAGGGGCACGCCGTGGCGGTGGCAGGCGTCGACGGCCGCGAGCAGGTCGTCGGTGTGCCGGGGCACCAGGACGGCGTCGGGGGCGCGCCGGTAGTTGGAGGCGTCGGTGGTGTAGAGCGCCCGGGTCCCGGCGTCGAGGGCGAAGGCGCCGGGCGCGGCGCGTCGCAGCTCCTGGGCGAAGGCCCCGAGGTCGTACGCGGGCCCGCCGCTCCCCTCGGCTCTGGCGTCGAAGTCTGTGCCGGTCACGGGCGGGTGCCTCCTGGGTGGGTTCGTCTTGCGGGGCTTGTGCTGTCGGTGGGTCAGGGGGTGACCAGGGCCTCGGGGAGGTCGGCCGCGCAGGCCGTCAGCGCGCCCCGGTCGAGGCCCTCGGCGGCCAGGGTGTCGATCAGGAGCCGCAGCGCCGCGGGCGGCGGCGGCGAGTCCGGCTGGCCCGCGTCGGAGGACAGCACGATCCGGTCGAGGCCGACGGTGCGCGCGAAGCGGGCGAGCCGGGCGGGGGTCATACCGGGCTGGTGCAGGAGCTGGAAGGTGGTGATCTCGGCGAGTGCACCCTGCGCCGTCAGTGCGGCGGCGAGCTCCGCGTCCATGCCGGGCACGGTGTACGAGGGGTGGGTGAGGAGAATCCGGCGCACCCCGGCGGCCCGCGCCTCGGCCACCAGCCACCGGCACTCCGCGGCCGACAGGTGCCCGGTGGCGAGCACCGCGTCGGCCTCGGCGACCATCCGGCACACGGCGCGCGCGGCCTCGCCCGCGTCCGGGTCGACCGGCGGTACGGCGTAGGTGTGCGGGGAGAGTCCCGTACGCAGACCGCAGAGCCGGGGCAGTCCGGCGGTCTGCTGGGTGTGGGCGTCGGCGGTGGGCATCCACACGACGCGGGCCCCGGCGTCCAGGGCGGCGGCCACGGCGGCCGGGTTGACGCCCCCGGCGTGCTGGTTGAGGGCGATGCCGCCGTAGACCTTCAGGGGTGCGGCGCGGGCGGCGGCGGCCGCCCGGCCGACGGTGGACTCGTAGTGGGCCTTGAGCACGCAGCCGGTGAACCCGGCTGCGGCGTAGCCCGCGACCACGTCGTGATCGTCGGCAAGGCGTGGGGTGACATCGGGTGCGGCATGCACATGGAGGTCGAACACGGGGCAAGGCTGCGCCGACGACGGCGCTCAGGACAACGGCAGTTGCTGCGACGGCAACCGCCGAAGGGACCGGCTCAGTCCACGCCCTCGCTCATCAGGCGCCGCACCTCGCGCGAGACCAGGCCGAAGCGCGGCTCCTCGATCAGCGGCATCTCGCGGCGCCGCCGCCGCACCGCGGAGATGTCGAGGTCGACCACGGTCAGCGCCTCCCGGTCGCGCGGGGCCTCGGCGACGACCTCGCCCCACGGGTCGAGCACCCGCGAGCCGCCCCAGAAGGTGGCCTTGCCCTCCTCGCCGACCCGGTTCACGAAGACCACCCAGCACTGCTGCAGCCGCGCGATGTTGAGCAGCAGGCTCTGCCAGTACTCGGCGGTGTCGATGGCGCCGGGCGCGAGCCCCACCCCGCTGTTGGTCGGCACGAAGAGGACTTCCGCGCCGTCCTGCGCGGCGAGCCAGGGCAGTACGGGCTGCCAGGCGTCGTTGCAGATCAGGGTGGCCGCGCGGGCGTGCGGGGTGTCGAAGGCGCGCAGGGCGTGGCCGGGGCTGAAGTGCTTGCGCTCCTCCCAGTCCAGGTAGTTGGGCAGGTACAGCTTGCGGTGCGTGTGCAGCGGCGTACCGCCGGAGAGGTAGACCGCCGAGTTGTACCGCCGCAGCCTGCCGTCCTCGTGCAGCCCGGCCAGGACGTCCGGGCCGTGCCGGGACAGCTCCGCGAGCCGCGGGTCGTCGTGCGGCACGGAGATGTCGCCGGGCACGGAGCCGAGCGCGTACCCGTGCAGGCTCAGCTCCGGGAAGACCACCAGGTCCGCCTGCTGCTCGGCGGCCTCCCGGATGTTCCGCTCCGCGGTCTTCAGATTGGTGTCCAGGTCGCCCAGGACGCAGTCCGTCTGTGCCAGTGCGATGCGCACGTCGCCCACCTCGTCTCCTCGTGGTTTCAACAGGGTGCGCGCCCTTGTACGCGAGGGCCGTCCGGCGGGGCAACACCCGTTGCTGTGACCGCAACCGTGGTGCGGGCGACCGCCGGCCGGGCCCTACCAGGCCCTACCAGGCCTTCTCGCGCAGCAACCGCAGCCCGTTCAGGGCGACCAGGACCGTCGACCCCTCGTGTCCGGCCACGCCGAGGGGCAGCGGGAGGTGGCCCACCAGGTCCCAGACCGTGAGGATCGCGATGCACACCCCGGCGATCACCAGGTTCTGGGTGACCAGGCGGCGGGCGCGGCGGGAGAGGCGCACCGCCCTCGGCACGGCGGCGAGTTCGTCGCGTACGACGACCGCGTCCGCGGTCTCCAGGGCCAGGTCGGAGCCCGCGCGGCCCATGGCCACCCCGGTGTGGGCGGCGGCCAGGGCGGGGGCGTCGTTGACCCCGTCGCCGACGACGAGCACGGTCCGGCCGCGCCGCGCCAACTCCCGTACGGCTTCGGCCTTTTCGTGCGGGAGCAGTCCGGCCCGTACGTCCGCGATGCCGACCGCCGACGCCACGCCCGCGGCCGCGCCCGGGCCGTCGCCGGTGAGGAGGAGCGGGGGCGTACCGGCGAGCCGGGCGAGGTGGTCGACGGCCGCGGCGGCGTCGGGGCGGGGCCGGTCGGCGAGAGCGAGGCGGCCGGCCGGGGCGCCGTCGACCAGGACGAGGACGGTGGTGGTGCCGTCGGCGTCCGGCACGGCCTCGTCCGGGAGGAGGCGCGCGGGGGCGCCCACCTCGACCTTGCGGCCCGCCACGGTGGCACTCACACCGCGGCCGGGCGTCGAGGTGAAGTCGTACGCCTCTGGGAGCCTCAGGTCCCTTGCGCGCGCGGCCTCGGTCACGGAGCGGCCGATGGGGTGTTCGCTGCGGTGCTCCACGGCGGCGGCGAGGGTCAGCAACTCCCGCTCGTCGAAGCCGGGTCCGGGGGTGACGGCGACGACGCGCGGGGCGCCCTCGGTGAGCGTGCCGGTCTTGTCGTACGCGACCGTGTCGATCTCGCCGAGGCGTTCCATCGCGACGGCGGACTTCACGAGGACGCCGTGCCGGCCCGCGTTGGCGATCGCGGAGAGCAGCGGCGGCATGGTGGCGAGGACCACCGCGCACGGGGACGCCACGATCATGAAGGTCATGGCGCGCAGCAGGGCGCCGGTGAGGTCCGCGCCGAAGGCCAGCGGAATCCCGAACACGGCGAGGGTGGCGACGACGACGGCCACCGCGTACCGCTGCTCCACCTTCTCGATGAACAGCTGCGTCGGCGCCTTCGTCCGGGACGCCTCCTCGACCAGCGTGACGATCCGGGCGAGCACCGTGTCCGAGGGGTCCCGCGCCACCCGTACGCGCAGGGCGCCGGCCGGGCCGTTGACGGTCCCGGCGAACACCTCGTCACCCGGACCCTTCGCGACCGGCAGGGACTCGCCGGTGATGGTGGCCTGGTCGACCTCGCCCGCGCCGTCGACCACCTCGCCGTCGGCGCCGATCCGCTCGCCGGGGCGGACCAGGATCTCGTCGCCGACGCGGAGCCGGTCGGCCGGGACCGTCTCCTCCGTCTCCTCCGCCTCCTCCGCCTCCTCCATCCCCTCCGTCTTTCCGGTGATGCGGGTGGCCGCCTCCGGCGCGAGGTCGAGCAGTCCGCGTACGGAGTCCTCGGTACGGGCGGTGGCCAGGGCCTCCAGGGCGCCGGACGTGGCGAAGATGACGACGAGCAGGGCGCCGTCCATGACCTGCCCGATCGCGGCGGCGCCGAGGGCGGCGACGATCATCAGGAGGTCCACGTCGAGGGTGCGTCCGCGCAGGGCGCGCAGCCCTTCGAGCGCGGGCTCCCAGCCGCCGGCCGCGTAGGCCACGGCGTACAGCGGCGCCCACCACCAGGCACTCAGGCCCGCGAGGTGCAGCGGCAGCGCGAGCAGGAACGCGACGGTGGCGGCCCCGGCCCAGCGCACCTCGGGCAGGGCGAGGAGGCGGGTGCGGCGAGTGGGGGTGGCGGGGCGTGCGGCGGATACGGCCGGTACGTCGACCGTCGATTCCCGTACGGACGCGGGCATGGCGAAGGAGCCCCTCAGCTTGGCGGCGAGCAGGACGCTTCCACCATACCCGCATACATGAACAGCTCTTCATTCATTCGTGGGTGGCGGGCCGCCGCTCGCTACGATGTGCGCATGGGCCACGGAGTCGACAAGGAGCGCAGCAGCACCCGCGCACGTCTGGACACCGTCGGCGCGGCCGACGTCGCCGCGACCCTGCAGGCCCTGGCCACCCCGTCCCGCCTGCGCATCCTGGCCCGGCTCCAGGAAGGGCCGTGCGCGGTGAGCGAGTTGGCCGAGGCGGCGGACCTGGAGCAGTCGGCCTGCTCGCACCAGCTGCGGCTGCTGCGCAACCTGGGCCTGGTCACGGGCGAGCGCCGCGGCCGCTCCATCGTGTACGCGCTGTACGACCACCACGTCGCGGAACTCCTCGACCAGGCGCTGTTCCACGTGGAGCACTTGCGGCTGGGGCTGCGGGACTTGACGTAGGTCCGGCGTACGGGGGCTCTCGCCCTGCGACTGCCCAGTCAGGGCGTCAGGGCGTCAGGGCGTCAGGCTTCCCAGGTCGATGTCCATGACGAACGGCACCGTCGTCTTGAGCCGGCCTCGGTGGATGCCCGTCGGGACGTAGGAGTGCGTGAGCCGGTCGAGCTCGTAGACGTGCACGACCGGCTCGCCCTTCGCGTCCTCCACGCGCCAGAAGTGCGGGATCCCGGCCTGGGCGTACTTGAACGGCTTGAGGCTCCGGTCGCGGTCGGCGGACTCGTCGGAGACGACCTCCACCACGAGTGCGACCTCGTCCGGGAGGTAGCTCGTGCGGTCCGGTTCGTAGGTCGCGGCGGCGACCAGGACGTCCGTTTCCGGGCGGCTCTTCTTGTTCAGGCGGACAGTCATCTCCCGTGCCGTATCGAAGCCGTCGGGCGCGGACTGGCGCAGGGCGAAGGTCAGGTTCTCGACGAGGCGAGAGTGCCAGAGCCGCTGCGGGACCAGCCTGAAAACCAGTACTCCGTCGACGAGTTCGGTGTGCCGGGGCGCCTGGGGGAGGTGATCGAGGTCGTCCGCTTCCCACCCGCTGGGGCGAGGCGGATACATCCAGTCGGGCAGTTCTGCGGTCACGGTCTCCTCCTCCGACCACTTTAGGCGGCTGACGTCCTCCCCGTCCCGGCCTGTGGGACGAAGCCGACCCGCGCCGTCACGCCGTAACCGAGTCATGCCGTCACCGGGTCACGTCGCCATCGCTCACGCCGTGAGCCCCTGCAGGATCCCCGTCAGCGCCCCGCCGCCCAGGACGCAGACGAACGCCAGAGCCATCAGCTTCCGGCTGCGCGTACGGTGCGCCCGTACCGCCGCGAGGATCGCGAGACCGCCGACGACCACCGGCGCCAGGCCGGCCACGCGCGCCCCGGTCGAACTGCCCGGCGAAACCAGCATCGCGATTCCGGCAAAAGCCAGCAATCCGCCAATGCCGCCCGCAAGCATCGCCATTCGATTCCAAATACGATCCCAAACTTGTGCCCGCGAGTTGTCGCCCATATCGTTCATCAGCATGCTCGGCAGGCTACGTGATTTCACGTACGCCCCAAAGGCCGAGCACCGGAACGGCATTCAAGATCCGGAACAGTTCCCGAACGGATTCAAGATCAAGAATACCCGCCGGTAATCATGCGGTAGCATGCGCGAGAAAAAATGAGCGAGGGCGACGTGACGGATTTCAAGGTCGAGCCGGGCGACATCGGCAGCTACTCGACCCAGATCGGCCGCGCCGCGGACGACATGCAGGCCGCGAAGAAGTACGTCGACTCCCACACCGAGGTCGGCTGGTACGACAACGGCCTGATCAGCAACCTCGCCAACTCCCACGACGGCCTGGTCACCATGCTCGGCGACGCCCTCACCAAGACGGAGTCCATCCTCCGCGCCTGCCGGACCGAACTCTCCGCCGTCTCCACGTACTACACGGAGACCGACCGCGGGAATGCGGCCGACCTCGACACCAAGTACCCGGAAAGCAAGCGGTAGTTCGCGGCTGTGTGCGACAGCTCCCGGCTGTTCGCGAAGCGACGTCAGCCCATCGCCCCGTAATTCCCCAGGAGTTCGACTCGCATGTCCGGATTCAGCGACGTCTCGGAACCGTCGAGCCATCTGACCGCCCCCAATGAGAACCCGGAAGAGTTCTCGCAGGGCGCCCTCGTCGACATCTTCAACGATTGCGGCGACCTGATGAGCCCCACCTGGTACATCACCGAGGCCATCAACCTCGTCTTCGGATTCAACCCGCTCGAAGAGGTCATCGACTGGTACAGCGGCGACTGGGAGGCGTTCCTCAGGTGTGCCGAGGTCTGGACGAACGTCGGCAAGGCCTGCGACGCCGTCGCCGCCAACGTGAAGTCCGGCAACGGCGCGCTCGACGGCACCTGGAACGGCAACGCCGCCGACGCCGCGTACGTCTACTTCGAGGAGCTCGCGAAGAAGCTCGGCGAGCAGCAGGACACCCTGGACCAGCTCCAGGAGGCGTACCGGCACATGGCGCACTCCGCGTACCTCAGCGCCGAGGGCGTGAAGGGCATCCTGTCCGGGATCATCGACGGTCTCCTCATCGTCGGCCTGGAGATCGCGGCCGGCTCGGCGCTGTCCTGGACGGGCGTCGGCGCGGTCGTCGGCTACGGGCTCGCCGCCCTGGAGATCGCCAACATCCTGCGCCAGTGGAGCACCGCCACCGAGGCCATCACACAGGCTCAGCAGCTCGCCCAGCTCACCGCGAGCGCGGTCGAGAACCTCGCCAACGACCTGAGCAACTCGTTCAAGAACTTCCCCGCGCCGGGTACGGCGTACGACCACCCGAACAAGGCGATCGCCTGAACCCGCGTATGCACGTACGCAGTTGGAACCCCGGAGATGCTCATGGCTGAAGACCGCCAGATCGGCGACGCCGACCTCACCTCGATGACCGGCGGCGACGAGGCCCGCGCCCGCGCCCTGCGCAAGACCCTGCAGAAGCTCGCCGAGAGCGACAAGGCGGGCCCGACCCTGCAGGAGATGGCCCGCGAGATCCTGTCCGGCCGGGTCGGCCTGCGCGAGGCGATGCGCGTGGGCGCGTACGCGGACGCGCTCGGCGAGAAGCTCGCGGAGGGCCGCCGCGCGTACGAGGCGATCCCGCGCGAGGAACGCGAACGCCAGATGGAAGCGGCCCGCGACTACCTCGCCGAACAGCGCGCGGAGATCGACCGCGAGCGCGCGGAGGCGGCACAGCGACGGGGGCAGAAGCACAACCGCTGACGACCGCCGCAACCCCTCCGGCAACCGGTCAGCGCCGAGCAGCCACGTGGCACCTCGCCTCAGCCGAGGACCAGCGACTCGTCCCCGAAGTCAGCGACGATCTTGAGGCGCCCGCCGAGTGCAGCGACATACGCGGCGAGGGTCTCGACCTCGGTCCGGGTGACGGCTCCCTTCTCGATCTGCGAGACCCTCCCCTGGGTGACGCCGAGCACCTCGGCCACTGCGGCCTGCGTCATGTGCTGCCGCTTACGGACCTCGGCGAGGCGGTGGGCACGCACCTCGGCGAGCATGTCGGCCGCCCGCTCCTCCACGCTCGCCTGCTCGTCCGGAGTGAAGTCGAGCTCGCCCCTGAGGTCACTCCAGTCCGCAGCTTCAGCCCGCGTCGGCTTGAGAGTGCTCACGATTCCTCCTTGAGATACGCCTGATAGGCCGCTTCGGCCGCCTTGACGGCCGTCCGGTACCAGCCGGTCCAGTTCCCGGATTTGTCGCCGCCGACGAGCACCACAGCGTTACGTGCGGGGTCGAAGGCGAAGAGGAGACGCACTTCAGTGCTGCCCCTGGAGCCGGGACGTAACTCCTTCAGGTTGGGCAGGTTCGATCCGGCAACCCGGTCCACGAGCGGACGGCCCAGCGCGGGACCCTCGACCTGGAGCACGTCGAGCGCGGCAGCAATCTGGGCAAGAGCCTCGCGGTCACTCTTGCGGAGCTCGTGGATCCATCCGAGGGCCGGCTCCACGACGATGATCCTGAAGCCCATGCGCGTCCTCACTTTCAAGCATTACCTCTACACAATATCACCCCTGCCTAATAATCGAGGGCGTCGATGCCCCCACGGCGCACTCACAACTCGCACCTCCCTCACTCCGCCCAGAGCTGGAAGAAGTCGCAGACAGCCTTGAAACGCCCTCCCTGGCCACACGTGACAAGCCGGGACTGATCAACACAGCCCTCGTGTGGGGCGCATGATCAACCCTGATCAGGAAGACCAGTGGGTGCCCTTCGAAGGGTGAGCCGCGAAGGGGGATCGACCACGGAGTCGATCCTCCTGCCGCCTGCCTCTCTCTTGCCCTTCTGGGGCGCGAAGCTCGGGGTGGTCCCGCGCATCGTCACGCTCGCGGCGAAGGGTTCTGGCCAGGACCAGGCTTTCCCCTGTCACGGGCGCAAATTAGGGTGACTGCCGAGCCGAGATGCTGACGCCACCTCGGCCTGACGGGGAGGGTGTTGTGACGGGGAACGGAATGGATCCGGCTGCGGTCGCCGCACGGGTGCAGGCGATGGGCACGGCCACCGCAGTCGCGGCGGGGATCACGCCGAAACAGTTGCGGGTCGAGAGCGAGACCCTGTCGACGTTCAAGAAGCGGGTCGACCACCTGCTGTGGCAACTGGAGAAGTCCGAGGCCGCGCCGAAGAACATCGCGGACGGGGTCCTCCCGGCAGGGGATCTCGGCGACTTCAACGAGGCGGAGAGCCTGCGCGGCGCGTACCGCAAGGTGCACGGGCAGCTGGAAAACCTGTCGAAGATGCTGGGGCTGCAGATCGAGGCGCTGCTGACGGCGGTCGACGCTTCGAAGGCGGGCTACCAGAACATGGACGAAGAGGTGAGAGCCCAGCTGTCCCGGATCCGCACCGAGACCGACGCGATCGTGGACGGCTGGCGTGACCGGGGCGGTCACGAGCGCGAGCAGGCCCCCGCGTCCGAGTCGGCGGACAAGGTTGCGGGAGGTCTGTAATGTCTGCGTCCGACTGGACCGCCGAGCTCCAGAACAGACTCGTACGCGCAGGCATGACGGGCCGCTTCCAGTCGTACGATCCCGAGCAACTGTGGGCCATGGTCTCCGCGGCGAATGGTGCAACACCGAAGCGCCTGGGCGACCTGCTCACCGCAGCGGCACACACGATCCGCGAGATCGGCAGCGACCTGCGGGACCACAGCTTGGCCGTGGAGTGGGACGGCGAAGCGGGAGACGCGTTCCGCGAGTGGTGCCACAAGGCAGCGATGACGACGCTGCGGGTCGGCGAGTACAGCGAGTCGGCAGGCAAGTGGATGGGGCACGCGGCGGACACGCTGTACGAGGTCAAGCCCCAGATCGAAACCCTGTACAAGCAAGCGTTGGCCTCGCAGACCATCCTCAACACCCATGCAGCGACGGACAATTCGGGTACTGGAACCCACAACGCCCCCTCCGCCTCCGAGGTCAAGAACGCGAAGACCCAGTACGCCAAGGACCACGCGGACGCAGCCGGGCTGATGGTGAAGCTGGCACAGTCGTACGCCGGGTCGACGGAGCAGATCGAGCGGCTGGAGGCGCCCAGGTTTCCGGAATTGCCGGAGCGGTTTGTGCCGAGACCCGAGAGTGTACGCAGCCAAGGGGACGTCTCCCGCGGGACGAGCCTGGCCGAAAGACCCGCCGTACGGGTCAGCAGCCAGCAGCAGAACAGCCCGATTCACGCCGCAGCAGGTGGCGCCCATTCCTCCGGCCAAGCGACACCTTCTGGCGCTGACCAGCCCATAAGCACCCCTGTCCGGACAGAGCTCGACGGTGTGACGGCACCCCCCGAGCGACCGGCGGCTCCCGCAACTCCAACACCGGGACCGCCCCCTGCCGCGCGGCCGGAGGTTGCGATCCCTCCTGCGATCACTGGGTTGCCCTCTTCACCAGTACGTCCAGGACAGCCAGCCCAGGCGCTCCCCGGCAGCCGCCCTCCCACCGGCCACCGCGGCATCCCCGGAAGCCCTGTCGGCAATGGCATCATCGGTGGCCGTCCGGTACCGACCGCCAACAACCCTGCCCCCGGGACGATCCCACGCGGCACCGTCGTAGGAGAGGCACCCCAGTCCGGGCAGGCTGCACCGGCACGTGGCCACGTACCCGGTGTTCCGGGTACACCAGGAGCCGGCGGCCAGACACCGAGCCAACGAAGCCCAGCACCGCTCAGCACCCCGCGAGCGACAACGCCCGGCGGAGCCGTCGGCACACCGAACTCCTCAACCCTCCCGTTCCGCGGAGTCATCGGGGAATCCCAGCCACCCGCACCACGGACACCTCACACCAACACCCGACTCGGCGATGCCGCGACGGGCAACGTCACAGGAACTCCAGCACAGCCCGGCGCGGGGCGGATGAACAGCTCAACCAGCCAATCAGGCCGAGCGACCGAACCAGAAGAAACCTGGCAGTTGGGACACCGCCGAGCCGTACCACCCGTGATCGAGTGATGGCGCACCACACCAGCACAAGGACGACGATGCACACCAGCAACACCAAGACAGCACGCCGGTACGGCCGTACGGCAACGGCTGCCCTTGGCATGCTGCTGGCGACGATCCCTGCAGCGCCCGCCCATGCCGAATCCATCCGAGAACGGCAGTGGCACCTCGACGCCATGCACGCCGAAGAGATGTGGAAGACCAGCACCGGCAAAGGCGTTACCGTCGCCGTCATCGACAGCGGCGTAGAAAGCCCCATGGAACTACAGGGGCAGATCCTCAAAGGCAAGGACCTCACCAGTCGTGCCGGTGACGAGCACGACGACTTCGATGGGCATGGCACGAGCATGGCTGGGCTGATCGCGGCCACCGGCGTAGGCCCTGCAGGGAACGGCGCCTTCGGACTCGCCCCAGGGGCGAAGATCCTGCCAGTCAGAGTGCCGGTCGGTATGGGACCGGAAAACTTCGACAAGGCCTTGGGCCCGGCCATTCGCTACGCAGCAGACTCCGACGCTCAGATCTTGAACATCTCGCTCGCGACCACTCGCAAGGTCCATGCCGTCGAAGATGCGATCAAGTACGCGCTCTCCAAGGGCAAGCTGGTCTTTGCGGGTGTGGGCAACGATGGCCAGCGGGGGAACCCGAAGATGTATCCGGCCGCGTTGCCAGGCGTGGTCGGCATGGCCGCCATCAGCAGAGACCTCACAGCCACTGAGGAGTCCAACCACGGCCCTCAGGTGGATCTGGCCGCGCCCGGCGACGAGATGGTGACTGCCTGCGCTGGCAAAACCGGGGTGTGTGAGGGCCACGGCACCAGCGACGCCACCGCCATAGCCTCCGCATCCGCCGCCCTGATCTGGTCCAAGCACCCGAACTGGACCAACAACCAGGTACTCCGCGTCATGCTCAACACCGCCAGCAAACCGAACAGCGGCAAGGAACGCACCGACTACCTCGGGTACGGCGCGATCCGCCCCCGTATCGCACTGAAGAACCCGGGCGACCCGGGACCAGCGGACGAGTACCCGCTCCCGGACTTCCCTGCCCAGACCTCCGAGTCACCGTCGCCAGAGGGATCCGAGCCCAATTCCGGCACGGATGACAGGAGCGATACCGAGGCCTCGGATTCGGGTGTGAGGGACGACAACTCCACGATCTGGGTGACCGTCGGCATCGGCTCAGCTGCGCTCTTCGGCCTGGCCGTCGCCGCCCTGGTAGCCCGCAGCCGACGCCGAACGACCGGCACTGGGTGACTCAGAGCAACAGAACTTCAGAACTTCCGAACGAGAACGAGAACGGGGTACGAGCATGGCGTGGGACGAATGGGAACAGATCAAGGCCGAGAACGCGACGCGGATGCGGCTGAATCAGGCCGGCGCCGAAAGTAGCGGCAGCGGCAAGGGCGCCCAGCTGAAGCACGACGACAAGGCCTGGCACGATGCCGCGGGCGTCGCCGACGACCTGCGGGGCCGTACCAAACATGCCGCGAGCAAGTTGGGCAGTGCGCACGACGGGATCAAGAACAAGTACGAGCTCGAACACTACGGCGTCTCCACCGGAACGAATGGCCTGGACAGCATCGATGCGCTCCGCTCCGTGCTGACCTCGTGGGAGGAGCGTCTACACGCCGTGGCGGAGGAGTGCGAGCAGCTTGTTCCCCATCTCCGAGGCACAGCAGCGGACTTGACGGGAGCCGACGCCAAGCTGAAGGAATCCTTCAAGAACCTCGAAGTGCCGTGGCTGAGCGGCAACGAGAAGGGCCGGTGACCCGTGCTGACCTGGCAGCAGCTTCGTGACCTCAACCTCCGGCAGCTGGACGACGCGGCCGACGGCTGGGGAGACGTCAGCAACGCCTCCGACGCCGCCCGGGACCGGGTCGACAAAGGCATGGTCGCCAGGATCGAGCAGACGCAGGAAGGCGAATCGGCCCGAGCTGCGGTGAAGCGGATGCGGCGGCTGTCCCGGAACTACGCCTACCTGTACACCGAGTGCGGCATGATCCGGTCCACCGTCAACGGGCTGGCTCACGATCTGCGCGGCCCGCAGAAGTCTTTGAAGAACGCACTCGCCGAAGCGGCCGAGCTCAAGTTCCAGGTAGGCGCGGACGGTTCGGTCAGCTACCCGGCCGCCGGGAAGAACCTGCTCGACGGCTCGAAGCTCCCCGGCGGGAGTACGCACGGCAAGCCCGGAGCACTGGAGCAGCCGACCGGCGGCCCCCGCCTGACCGAGGGAAGGGACGCCTTCCTCACCAACCCCAACCCGAACCACGCCGTGGCCCAGGGCATCGCCGACCGGATCGCACGCGCCGTGTACGACGCGAACGAAGTCGACGCCCGGTACACCAGGACGCTCGACAGGCTGAAGGCCGAGAAGGGCCTGAACGTCGGGGCGAGCACCTGGAAGGACGCAGCCAGGGACGCCACCGCCGTACGCAAGGAAGCATCCGCGTACCTCAAGGAGGACATCCCGTCCGACAAGTCACCGGCCGCACGCAAGGACTGGTGGGACGGCCTGACCGAGGAAAAGCGCCAGGAATACCTGTCGGTCTACCCCGACATCATCGGCAACCTGGACGGGATCCCGGCGCTGGCGCGGGACGAGGCCAACAGGCACAACCTTCCGTTGTTGATCGGGAAGTTGGAGGGCCAGGGCGATGAAGCCTCGAAGACGATGCTGGCCGGGCTCCGAGGGATCGAATCCCGGTTGCATGAGGGTTCGCAGCCTCCCGTCTACTTGCTCGGCATCGGAGATGAGGGGAACGGCCGCGCGATCGTGTCCTACGGGAACCCGGACACCGCGAAGCATGTGTCGGCCTACGTGCCAGGACTCAACACACGGCTCGACGGCCACTTCGCCAGCGCCGATGTCAAGCGGGCCAAAGATGTAGCGGATGCTGCCGAGGTGTACGCCGGCCCGGGCTCAACGGCGTCGATCGTCTGGCTCGGCTACGACGCACCACAGCTGCGGGGAATTGGCCTGGACACAGCGGACGTCATGTTCGACGACCACGCTCAGGCAGGCGCGCCTGCCTACGGCGAGTTCCTTCAGGGAATTCAGGCCTCACACGAGGGAGAAGAGCCTCACGTGACGGCACTCGGTCACTCCTACGGATCGCTGACAGTGGGCCAGGCAAGCCAGGAGCCAGGTGGCCTTCGTGCTGATGAGGTGATCCTGGTCGGAAGCCCGGGTGTCGGTGTCGACAGAGCCGCTGATCTGGGTGTGGACCCGGATCACGTCTACGTCGGCGCAGCGGAGAACGACCAAGTAACGCGCCTCCCGCAGAGGAACCTCCTCAATTACATCGCTCCCGGCAGCGAATTCGACAGCGAGCGCCCCTTTGGTGAGGATCCCGCCAGCAGCGGCTTCGGCGGCCACCGTTTCAAAGTGGAGGCAGGAGAAGACACTGGCTTGGGAGGCCTCGCCACTGGGGATCTTCCGGCACACTCCCTCTACTTCGATCCTGAGCAGGGGCCGGAATCATTGAAGAACATCGGAAAGATCGTGTCCGGCCATGGCGACCGCATCGAGGAGGTGCAGCCTCGATGAGTCGTCGGAGCATCACCGGCCACATGGCCTGGGTAGCGCTCGCAGTCACACTGCTGTGTTCGTGCGGGGCCGCGCCCAAGGAAAAGGATCAAACCGTCGAGAGGCCCAGAATGAACATGCAGGAGGCAGGGGACCGGGATGAGCGGCTGCTCGATGAGAGCATTAACGCCGTCACGCCGCAGGTGAAGTGGAAACGATACTCGTCAAATGAGGTGGCCTGCAGCACCGGCGTCAACGAGCCGACCGGGACAGCGAACGTCAAGCGAAGTCGAGTAATCACCACGAAGATTTCGGAGCAGCGCCGCGGTGCTTTCCTTGGCCTGATCGAACGGCACTGGAAGAAGAACGGCTACACCCTGACGGGCGCCGACGCCGATCCGGAGATGCCGAGCCTGTTCGCCAAGACACCGGACAGCTTCGCCATCTCGGTCGAGTTCGGCTACAAGGGCGCCGCCTACTTCACCATCACATCACCTTGCGCAGCAGAGTCAAGCCTAACTTTTCCGGCGGGAACACCCGGAAAACCTGACGGGCCGGAGGAAAAGCCTGATCCAACCCCGTCCCACGAGTCGGACTACTGGTCTTCAGCCGGGCCTGATGAATAGAAATCATTGCCATGAAACTCAGGAGTTGCCGGATTTCCCTGCCGGTGGTCACTGTCGCAGCCCTCCTGACCGTGGGCGGCTGCGGAGTCGGAGTCGGAGAAAAGGCGGACAAGCAGCAGCCAGCCGGCGTTCCGTTGGCGCCCGCCACGAACCTGACCATGCAGGAAGCCGCCGAGCGGGCCGACGCGATGCTTGATGCCACGATGAGCGCGATCCGTCCTGAGGTGCAGTGGGCTCACGGATACAACAGCGCGGGCTCATGCGATGTGACGCGCCATCGTGTCGTGATGACCATCATCTCCAAGGAACGACTGGGTTCCTTCCTCGGAATCGTCCAACGGTCCTGGGAGAAGAGCGGATACGAGATCAAGGCAGTGAACAAGGACAAGGAGTTTCCTGCGCTGTATGCCCAGTCCAAGGACGGATTCGGCATTGATCTCACCATCGGAGCAAAGCGGCAGGCTTCTTTCCGGGTCTCGACCCCCTGCGTCAAGAAGTCCGAGGTATCCGACCCCACCACATCCCCCAACGGCCCCTCCTACAAAAACGTGGACCCCATCCCCCGACCCAACGTCCGCTCCGAATTCTGGTCTTCGGACAAGCCCGCCAAGTGATCCACCGCAGTCCCTACGCGGGGTAGCGGGGCAGGCCGTCCGTCGGGATGGTCCAGTCCGCGACGGTGACGGGTTCGCCGTAGACGAAGTCCTTGCGGGTGGCGTAGCGCGGGCCGTCCGGGGTGGGGTGGATGTCCGTCTTGATCGCGCCGGATGCGCTGCGGGGGTCGAAGAGGGCGTAGACGGGGATGCCGAGGAGGGGGTAGTCGCGCACCTTGCTCACCCAGTCGTTCTCCGGGTTGGAGCGGGACACGACCTCGATGGCCGCGATGACGGTACGCGGATCAAAGGCCCCCTCGCCCTCCATGTCCGCCTCGGCGATCACCATCACGTCCGGTTAACCTCTTCCG
>NZ_JASCIR010000034.1 GCF_029968095.1 Streptomyces solicavernae
GCCGTGAGCGGTCCAGGGCAGCCGGACGCGGACGGTCCGGGCCGAGTGGCATCTTGGCCGCCGGCCCGGACCGTCTGCTTGCAGGTGGGGCGCGTTCGGTCAGGCCGGCCCGGCGCTTCCGAACCAGCGCTGCAGCGCGCGGGAGAGGGCGTCGGGGTCGCTGCCCGCCCAGGCGATGTAGCCGTCAGGCCTCACCAGCAGGGCAGTGGCGCCGCCGAAGGTCTCCGCCGACGCCGGCGCGCCGGTGACGGTGGTGACCCGGGCCTTCCAGCCGGCCGCGGTTGCCCGTAGTGCCGAGTTGTCGGCCAGGTCCAGCAGGACACCCTGCGCCGAGCGCAGCAGCTCGGGAGTGCGGACCGGGCCGCTCGCGGTGTCCAGCGTGCGCGGCGGCAGCCGGCGGCCGGCGAGTGGGTGGCCCTCCGCGTCGATGTCGTAACGGATGTCGATGTGGCTGACCGCACCTGCCAGTTGACGCTTGACGTCGTCGAGCGTCAGGAGTTCGGCGAACAGCTCGCGCAGCGCCTGGGACTCGTCACCGCCGAAGATGGCCTGCCCCTGGGCCCGGGTGTTCGACAGGAGCCGCGCGCCTACCGGGTGGCGCTCCGAGTGGTATGTGTCGAGCAGCCCTCCGGGCGCCCAGCCCCCGACGGTGGCGGCGAGCTTCCAGCCCAGGTTGACTGCGTCCTGGATACCTGCGCTCATCCCTTGACCGCCCACGGGCAGATGGATGTGCGCCGCGTCCCCGGCTAGCAGGACCCGGCCGCGTCGGTAATCGGCGGCCTGCCGGGTGGCGTCGGTGAAGGAGCTGACCCACTGCGCGGTGCCGCCCGAGATGTCCTCGCCGGTCACCCGCTTCCACGCCGCGGCGACATCCGCGAACTCGACGTTCTCGCCGGCGCCCAGGAGCGAGGTGTCGTACTCGGACAGGATGATGCGTTCCACGTCGCCGGGCAGTTGGAAGACCTGCACCAGACCGCCGGGCAGCCGCTCGCCGTGCGGGCGGGGCCGCACCCCGCAGCCGACCACGTCGGCGAGGTGCATGACCTGACTCCCTGACGTACCGGGGAAGTCGATCCCTGCAGCCTTGCGCACCGCGCTGCGGGCGCCGTCGGCGCCCACCAGGTACCGGCCCCGCAGCTCCTCCTGCCCGCCCCCGGCCGTGGCCACGGTGATCGAGACGCCGTCCTCGTCCTGCTCCAGGGACAGGAAAGTACGGCCGCGGCGCAGGTCGGCGCCGAGCGAGACCGCCCACTGTTCGAGGACGGCCTCGGTCTGGGACTGCGGGGTACCCCGTGCCCCGAAGTTCGCGTCCTCGAGCACGGTGTAGTCGAACGGGATACCACCGAAGTGCCCCATCGGGCTGGTCTCCAGACCGGGGAAGCGTTCGACGAGACCGCGCTGGTCGAACGACTCCAGAGCACGCGTGGTGAAACCGAGCGCGCGCGACTCACCACTGGGTCGCTCCAGTGCCTCGGCCACGATGACGCTCGCCCCGCCCAGGCGCAGTTCTCCGGCCAGCATCAGACCGGTAGGACCGCCTCCGACGACGATGACGTCCGCATCCAGTTTCTTGGCCATGTCAGTTCCTTCCTCATGTCTGTCACGTTCTCGGTGGGGCGTGAAGAGAGCGGGCAGCGCGATGCCCCGGGCACCGCTGTCGGTGGCCGGGGCATCGTGCTGCTGGTGCCGCAGGGTGCTCAGCCGTGCTGGCCGGGCGTGTAGTTGCCGCCCGGGATACCGGCGATGACGCCGAGCCGATTGCTGGCGTTGATCAGCGCGATGAGGCAGGTCAGCGCGGCCAGCTGCTCCTCGTCGTAGTGCTTGGACGCGTTCGTCCACACCTCGTCCGGCACACCTCCGGCGCCGTCGGCGATCCGGGTGCCCTGCTCGGCCAGTTCAAGGGCGGCACGCTCGGCCTCGGTGAACACAGTGGCCTCGCGCCACACCGCGACCAGGTTGACTCGCGTCGCGCTCTCGCCGGCGTGCGCCAGGTCCTTGCTGTGGATGTCCGTGCAGAAGCCACAGCCGTTGACCTGGCTGGCGCGCAGCAGCACCAGGTCGATCGTGGCCTTGGGCAGCAGGCCGCTGTTGATAACGGCCAAGCTCGCCGTGTTGATGCCCTTCATGGCCTTACCGGCGATCTCGCTGCCGAAAAGATTCACACGCGCAGTCATCATGAACTCCCTAATGTGTCTTGGTTACCGCTACACCCTTCCGACGACGTAGCCCCAGAAAGTGTGAGGTCGCCGGAAGTGATGTGCGTCACATACCCTTATGGGCGGCGGCCGGGCTCACAGCAATTCCCCGGTGACTTCGTGCAGCAGATTCCGCAGCAGCGGCGAGAGCCGGATGTACGGGCCGAGATTCAGGTGCTGCCCCGACGCAGACCACTTCAGGGCCGCGATCACGAACGGACGGTCGGAGTACGTGCACCGTGTGCTCCGTACGAACTTCTCGATCCGCGGGTCGAGAGGAACGGGAAGCGCCGACGGATCCCAGTCGCGGACCGGCGCGGGCGCGTAGCAGATCTTCTCGATCCGCGGGGACTCCCAGCCGAGCGTGACATAGGAGCGGAACGACCGCTGCGCGAACGCGAGCGAGGGCCCCTGCGGTTCCGGCAGGCCCAGTTCGCGGTTGAGCGACCGGATGTTGTGCGCTGAGCGGAAGGCCTCGGGCAGGTGGGCGAAGTACAGATTGACCGTTCTGCTCTGGTAGTTGACCCCCAGCATCGCCACGTTGCCCAGGTGGTGCCGCGCGAACAGGTCCGCGTTGTCGGTGATGGAGGGCGGTATGGAGGGGATGTCCGCGAGCTGCGACACGGTGAGAGGTGTGCCCGGGAAGTGCGCGTAGACCTTGCTGAAGCCGCTGACGATGCCGCCGTCGATGAAGTACTCACTGACGGGCACGCGGGCCCCCAGGTCCTCGAGCAGGTGCGCAACGGGGTGGTCCTGCTCCGTGACGAAGCCCTCGGACAGCGCGACGGCATACGGGTCGGGGCCGCCGGCCGGCACCGTGATGGTGTAGTCGAGGTCGGCCGGGGGGGTCGCGCCCGTCGCCACGCTCAGCACCATCCCGGCATCCGCGAGGCCCTGGCCGTACGCGGTCAGGATCGGCCAGATCTTCTCGCGTGCGCAGTCCACCCCCAGCAGCCGGGCCGACTCCTCGATGGTGGCGTACACGTCTTCGGCTGCGGTGGCTCCAGACATTTCTCTCCTCCAAGTGCCTAACGGTTCCTGGTTGCGGCAGGCTTCGGCGCGCAGGGGGCCGGATGAGGCATGACGCAGGACGCGGGGACGCAGCGCAGGCAGGGGCGGGCTGTGCGAAGGGAGTGAGACAGCTTCGAAGCCGGCCTTCACCGTGGCCGGCGAAAGGGCCGACCGCCAGGGGCTGCGGCGCTCAACTCAGCTGCCCTCAACTGTTTTTGGGCAGGGCTGGCGTGCTGGAAGAGTGACATGAGGGGCGTCGCCCCGCCAAGTCCACCGCGAAGTGAGGTGGGTCACGTGACGAGATCGTGCCGGACTCAACCATTCCTCGAGAGGCCTCCACGAACAATCGAGCCGTCGCACGTACAACGCAGAGGGAGAACACCATGGCACTGCGCGTTCCTAAGGCGGAGCTCTCCGACGAGCTCACGGAAGACCTGACCAAGGCTTACGGCGTCGTGCCGGAGCCCGTCGCGGTGGCGTGGCACAACCCCAAGGTGGCCGAGTCCACCCTGGCGCTCGGCGGCAGTGCGAACGAGTGGGACGCGGTCGACGAGAGCCTCAAGACGTTCGCGCACATGGCCGTCGCGGCCCAGGTCGGCTGCAACTGGTGCCTGGACATCAACTACTTCCAGGCGCTGAACCAGAGCCTCGACCCGGCCAAGGCGAGCCAGGTGCCCAACTGGCGGGCGGTGGACGTGTTCACGCCGCTGGAGCGGGACGTCCTCGAGTACGCCGAGGCGATGACGAGCACCCCTCCGACCGTCACGGACGAGCTGTCCGCGCGGCTGCTCGACGCGCTCGGCGAGGCCGGCCTGGTCGAGCTCACCGCATTCATCGCCTTCGCCAACCTGGCCACCCGGAACAACAACGCGCTCGGGATCCAGTCCCAGGGCTTCTCCGAGACCTGCGAGGTTCCGCTGGCCGCGCGCCCCGAGAACGCCGGATGACGCGCAGACCCGCACCACGGACGCGGGGGGATCCGGTGGTGCGGGCCTGCCGGGCCGGACCGGGTCAGGGAGCCGGGATCTTCAGGAGCTCTCCGTTGTCGGACAGCGTGTTGTTGGTGACGTACAGCTCACCGCTCGACGCGATGTCCAGGCCTGTGGGCAGGTTCAGCGTGGTGCCGGCATCGATCGGCGTGAGGGCGCCGGTGGACTTGTCGATCCGGGTCAGGGCACCGGTGTTGGGCTGGCTCACCGAGTCGCCGGTCGCGTACGAGAGTGCGACCAGGTTGCCGTCAGGCTGGACGGCGAGGTCGATGACGCCCGTCATGCCCGTGGTGAAGACGGTCGGATCGCTGCCCGGCTCCCAGCGCCAGACGCGGCTGAGCCCCTTGCCGATGCCGCTCATGTCGGAGATGTAGTACGCGCCGCCCGAGCCCTTCACGATGCTGGTCGGGACCGCCTCGGAGCTCCCGTTCTTCGGGAAGACGAACTCTGTCTTCACGGTGCCGTTCGAGGCTACCCGCAGCAGGGTGTTCGCGGCAGCGTCGACGACCAGGTGGTCGCTGCCGACCGTGACCGCCCGCTGCGGGTTGGACAGGACTTCGCCGCCGTCGGGGTTGTTGCTGCTCTCGTGCACGGTCAGGTCGCCGAGGACCTTGCCCTTGGCGATGGCCAGCGTGCCGAGCGGCTCGGCACCCGCTCCGAGTTCCTTGCGGTTGGCGGCGGTGCCGCTCAGGCTGTAGGTCACCCGGTAGCGGCCACCGCCGGCGGACTGGACGTCGTTCGCCCCGGCGATCACGCTGCTGCCGTCGGCACGGACGATCCTCTTGGAGGGCAGGCCGGTGACGACGCGGCCCTTGTCCGAGCCCTTGATCCGGTAGACGGAGCCGGTGAAGCCCAGGCACTGGGAGCCAGGCTCCGTGCAGGCGTCGGCCGGACCGCTGCCGGACTCCGCGATCAGGATGGAGCCGTCGGACTGGATCGCGACGTCACGCGGGTTCTTCAGACCGGACGCGACGGCTTCGACCTTCACCGCGTCCTGGGGCGCAGCCTGGCTCAGGGTCGGTATCACCGTGAGGCCGCCCGCGACTGCCGCTGCCAGAAAGGCCCCCGCCCAAGACTTGCTTATTTTCGACATGTCTCTCCTCAACTTGGCTCGCCCCCGCAGTCAGGAGCGAATCAAACCGGCATCACCGTAGACACAGGAATTGGCCGGAATGGAGTGTGCAACATCGGAAATTCCGCGGTTGTTCACCGGTTCCTCGGGAATCCGGGAAACTCCGGCCCGAGGGGGTCTGCGGACGAAACCCGTGCCCCATGCATTCAACGAAAGTCGGGGACAGGAACCGGAGTTGGGCGCCATTCCGGGAGGTACCCTCTCGCATCTCGCCCAGTTGAGTACGGCGCTGCCGTTGCGCTGTGAGGTGTCATGTCAGCCGAGCCCCGCCAGCCGCAGCAGCAGCGACTTCACTTCGGTGGCGGCCACTGTGCCCGCGACCCCACCGGGCCGCGAACAGAGCAGCACCGGCCCGTCCTCCGGGCGCGCGGGCAGCCTGCCGTGACTGCCGCGCACCGGCGCGGGGTCGAGAGGGACGACGGCCATCCGGTAGCGCATGCCGAGCTTCTTGCGGGCCAGCGCGCCGACCGCCCTGGCCTTCACGTACGGATCGAGCGGGTCCATGAACAGTTCGGCCGGGTCATAGCCGGGCTTGCGGTGGATCTCGACGAGCTGCGCGAAGTCGGGGGCGCTGGCGTCGTCGAGCCAGTAGTAGTACGTGAACCAGGCGTCCTGTTCGGCGACGGCGACGAGCTCACCGGAGCGCGGGTGGTCAAGCCCGTGCTGCTTCTTGCCCTCGTCGCCGAGCAGTTCACCCACTCCGGCGAGGTCGTCGAGAACCTCCCGCACCCCGGCCAGGTCCCCCGGCCTTCGCACATACACGTGTGCCAGCTGGTGGTCGGCGACCGCGAACGCACGCGAGGCCATGGTGTCCAGGTACTCCATGCCGTCCTGAGTGTGCACCTCCAGGTAACCGGCGTGCCGCAGCGCCCGGTTGATGTCGACGGGCCGGCTGACCTCGCTGATGCCGTACTCGGAGAGGACGACCACGGTGCGGCCCTCCGCCTCGGCCTCGTCGAGCAGCGGGGCGAGCGCCGTGTCCAGGTCGGCGGCAGCCCGTATCGAACGCGGGTCGCCGGGGCCGAAGCGCTGGAGGTCGTAGTCGAGATGCGGCACGTAACACAGCGTCAGGTCAGGATGCCGGGTCCGGTTGAGATGCCGGGTCGCGTCGATGATCCACTGGCTGGACACCAGGTCGGCGGTGGGCCCCCAGAAGCGGAACAGAGGGAACGTGCCCAGTTCGGCCTGGAGTTCGTCGTGCAGGCCGGGAGGCCGGGTGTAGCAGTCGGGTTCCTTGCGCCCGTCGGCGTAGTAGACCGGGCGCGGGGTGACCGTGAAGTCGGTGTCCGCGCCCATCGCGTACCACCAGCAGACGTTGGCGACCGTGTAGCCGGGATACGCGCGTCGCGCAGCGTCCCAGAGCTTGTCCCCGGCTACCAGCCGGTTGTGCTGGCGCCACAGCAGGACCTCGCCGAGTTCGCGGAAGTACCAGCCGTTGCCCACGATGCCGTGCTCGGCGGGGAGCGTGCCGGTCAGGAATGTCGACTGGGCGGCGCAGGTGACGGCGGGAAGGACGGTGCCGAGTCCGGCGCGCGAACCGCTGGCGCCGAGCGCCTTCAGGCGCGGCATGTGCTCCAGGAGTGCGGGGGTCAGGCCCACTACATCCAGGACGAGCAGGGGTGTGGGGCGGGTCGTCGTCACAGCTGCTCCTTGAGTCCGAGTCCGGTCAACAGATCGCGTACCAGGGAGAGTTCGGCGGCGATCCCGTCCGCGAGCTGTGCGTCGGTGGTCGGCCTCGCCGCGGCTGGCAGCGCCTGCCAGGTGTACGTCTCGACCTCGAAGTGCCGGCTGCGCGCTGTGGTGCCGCCGACCAATTGAGCGAGTGTCTCGCCCAGCACGTCGAGGGTGGAGGCCAGTGGCGGCGCGGGCGGAGCGTGCAGCGGTACGTGGAAGTGGGCGCGCCAGGGCGCGTTGTCCGGCAGCGCGCCCGGGGCCAGGGCCTGCCCGAGGTCGTCGGTGCCGTGCAGCATCCCGTCCGTCCTGGTCCGGGTCTGGTGCAGGAACCTCGGCTCGTCGAAGGCGGCGAGCGCCGAACGGACCGCCGGGTCCCGGGGATCGCCGGCGTGCAGCGCCGCGGAGAGCTGCACCTTGACCACCTCGACGCCTGCCCGCTCCAGGTCGGCCAGGGCCGCCGAGGGCTCCTCGAAACTCGTCGCGAGGTGGCAGGTGTCCAGGCACAAGCCGATGCGGTGGCCGGGCAGTGCGCCGAGCGGAGCGAGCGCGTCCGTGGTGGTCTCGATGACGCAGCCCGGCTCCGGCTCCACAGCGACTCTGATCGAGCGGCCGGTCTCCCACTCCAGCAGGTCCAGGCGGCGGGTCAGCTCGGTCAGGGCCGTGTGCGCCGCCGCGGCCGCGGCCTCGTCGAAGCCGGTGCGCCAGGCCAGCGGCAGGGTGGAGACGGTGCCTTCGGTGACGTCCGGTGGCAGCAGCTGGGCGAGCAGCCGTGCCAGATCACTCGTGTACTCCAGGCGCTGCGGCTCGGTCCAGTCGGGGCGGTAGACCCGGTACTTGACCTGCTGGGCGCCGAAGCCCTGGTAGGGGAAGCCGTTGAGGGTGACGACCTCGAGGCCGAGCCGGTCCAGTTCGGTGCGGAGCCGACGCAGCGCTGCTGGGTCGGCGCCCAGGTCGCGGACCGCATCGCGTGCCAGCCAGAGCCCGATGCCCAGGCGCTCGGTGCCCAGACGGCGACGGACCGGCTCGCAGTAGCCGGCGAGCTGCGCGAGAACGCCGTCGAGGGTCTCGGCCGGGTGGACGTTGGTGCAGTACGCGAGGTGCACGGTCGAGCCGTCGGGGTGCGAGAAGCGCACGGCTCACTCGCCCCCGCGCAGGATGGAGTTGCCCTCGTGCAGCGCCTCGGGCATCGCGGGGTCCAGGGCGAGCCGGCCGCTCAGTCCGAAGAACGCGACGGGGTTGCGCCACAGCACCCGGTCCACGTCGTCCTCGCTGAAGCCCGCGGCGAGCATCGCCTCGCCGACCTTGCGGGTCGTGAGCGGGTCGCTGTTTCCCCAGTCGGCCGCCGAGTTGACCAGGACACGCTCGGGCCCGTACTCGCGCAGGACGGCCACCATGCGGTGCTCGTCCATCTTGGTATCGGGGTAGACGGAGAAGCCGAGCCAGCACCCCGACTCCCTGGCCTCCTTGACGGTGGTCTCGTTGAGATGGTCGACCAGGACTCGGTCGACCGGCAACCGCGACTCCGCCACCACGTCGAGAGTGCGGCGCAGGCCCGCGAGCTTGTCGCGGTGCGGGGTGTGCACCAGGGCGGGCAGGCTGTGCCCGGCGGCGAGGTCCAGCTGCGCGGCCAGGGCCGTGTCCTCGGCCGGTGTCATCGAGTCGTAGCCGATCTCGCCGACCGCGACCACGCCGTCCTTGACCAGATAGCGCGGCAGTTCCTCGAGCACGGGGGTGCAGCGGGGGTCGTTCGCCTCCTTGGGGTTGAGGGCCAGGGTGCAGTGGTGTGCGATGCCGTACTGCGCGGCCCTGAACGGCTCCCAGCCCAGCAGGGAGTCGAAGTAGTCGAGGAAGCTCTCCGGAGCGGTGCGCGGCTGCCCCAGCCAGAAGGCGGGTTCGACCAGCGCGCGCACCCCGGCCGCATGCATCGCCTGGTAGTCGTCGGTGGTGCGCGAGGTCATGTGGATGTGGGGGTCGAAGATGCGCATCAGGCTCCCTTGGCCGTCAGGGCGAGTACGTGGGTCAGGCCGTCGGGGACGGGCCGCCCGGCGGCGGTGCGCTCGGCGGCGAAGTCCCGCAGCATGCGGCCGAGTTCTGCGTCCCCCAGGGCCCGGTCCGCGAGGCCGGCGACGGCCGCCGGGGGCACCCCGGTGAACAGGCACTTCAGGACGGCGTGGCGCCAGGCGTGGGCATCCAGCACCGCGGCGTACGGGCCGACGGCCGCCGCGATCAGGCGCACGTCATTGCTGCGCAGCGCGTCCTCGATCAGCGGCACACCCTCGGCAGGGGTGAGCGGGAGGTACGGCAGGGCAGCCACCACGGCGCGGCGTTCGTCGCCGGTGCCCCGCGCGTAGAGCCGGGCCACGTCGGCCGGGTTCGGGCGGGCCGTGTGCAGCAGGAGCACCCGGACCGCCTGCGCCGCCTGAGGATCGCCGCACTCCCGGCCCGCCGCCGCGAACCGCAGCTCCCACCGCGGTATGTCCCGGCCCGAAGGGCCGTTCGGGCCTTGGCGCGCGGCGTCGTCGGCGTCGGCGAGTGCCGAGTCCAGCCAGGCGTTGGCCTTGGTGCTGAGGCAGGTGCGCAGTTCCTCGTGGGTGGTCAGCATGGGGTTTCCTCATGGGTTTGGTGCCGGGGGTGTTGCCCGTCGGGAGGTGCCGAGTCCAGACAGGCGACGGCCTTGGCACCGAGACGGGCCCGCAGTTCCTCACGGGCCGTCAGCATGAGGGCTGCCTCACCGGTACGGTGCCGGGCAGACGGAGCCGCCGTGCCGAGGTACGCGGACCGGGGGCACCGCCCGTGGGAGAGGCAGGGGTGGCCGGGGACCGATCCGCTTCGAGTGCGGTGTGCCGGGTGCGCAGGAACTCCAGCGAGGACCGGGCCAGTTCCGGTCCCGCGTGTGCGTGGCGCGGCAGCTCGACCACGGTCAGCCCTTGGTACCCGGTGGCGTCGAGCGCGGCGAGCACGGGCGGGAAGTCGATCTCGCCCTCCCCGAAGGGAAGGTGCTCGTGCACACCGCGCCGCATGTCCTCGATCTGCACATGCCGCAACCAGGGTGCCGCGGCGGTGACGCAGCCGGCCGGCGGCAGCGGCTCCAGGCACTGGCAGTGCCCGATGTCGAGAGTCAGCCCGAGCAGCGGATGGTCGCCGAGCCGGTCGCGCAGCCGGTGGAAGTCGGCGAGCGAGGCGAGCAGATGACCGGGCTCGGGCTCTACGGCGAGGGGGACGCCGGCCGTCTCCGCCGCATCGAGGACCGGTCCGAGCGCGTCGGCGAGCAGCTCCCAGGCGGCGCTCTCATCGACACCCACGGGCCGGACGCCGCTGAAGCAGTGCACCGCGTGAGCGCCGAGTTCCGCGGCCACCCGCACCGCGGTGACCAGGAGCCCGGCCCGCGCCGCCCGTGCCTCGGGATCCGGATCGAGCAGGGTCGGACCGTGCTTCTGGCGGGGGTCGAGAACGTAGCGGCCGCCGGTCTCGACGGTGACGCCGAGGCCGAGCGAGTCAAGACGGTCCGAGACCCGGGCGACCCGGGCGGGAAGGCCCGGGCCGAGCGGGTCGAGGTGCATGTGGTCGAGGGTCAGGCCGACTCCGTCGTAGCCGAGGTCGGCCAGCAGGCCGAGGGCGTCGTCGAGGCGTAGATCGGTCAGGCCGTTGGTGCCGTAGCCGAAGGTAAGGCTCATGTGGGGCTCACCTTCCGGGCCAGCCGTCGGGCTACGGGCACGAGGCCGGTGAGCAGCACCGCGGGGGCGAGGGGACCCGAGCGCGCCGCGAGGGCCGCCTGGAGCGGGATCATGGCGCGGATGCCGCTGCCGACTGCCCGCTGGGTCAGCGGCGGAGACGGGTTGAGTGCGGCGTGCAGGAACGGCCGCGCGGCCGTCGTCACGTAGGCGCCGGCCAGTGCGGTGCGGGCCAGCGCCCGGGGCGAGCGGATCCCGTGCCGAAACGGCCCGGCACCGGCCAGAGCGCCGATCGCGGCTGTCGCCCCGAGTGCGGCGAGCGGCCTGCCCGGCGCACCGCCCCGGGTCTCGGTGCGGGAGACGGCGGTGACGGCGTAGGTGTGCGCCCCGAGCACGGCGGCAGGTAGCAGAGCGCGGCGCACCGCCGTACCCGAACCACTTGGGTATGCAGGCGAGTCGGCGGTCGCCACGGCGCCGAGGAGCAGGTCGAGGCCGCGGGCTGCTGCCATCGCGGCCGGGCCCGCGGCGGTGTGCTTGAGCCGCAGGTCGTACGCCCACACGGTGCCGGCCAGAGCGGTGGCGGCGACGGCGGCGGGCCGACCCGCGGCGAGAGCGAGGCCGAACCCGGCCGCGGTCAGTGCGGCCGCCGCCGTCAGCGCCTGCCCGGGGGCGATACGGCCCGAGGGAAGGGGCCGGTGCGGACGCTCGGCGGCGTCCTCCGCACGGTCAGCCCAGTCGTTGAGGGCCATGCCTGCCTCGTACAGGCACAGGGACGCACCGGCGGCGAGGGCGGTACGGGCGCCCGGCCGGCCGACGGACGCGGCCCCGGCGAGCGAATCGCCGGGGACGCTGAACAGGGCCGTTACCCGCAGGAGTTCGGCCCAGTCGCGGAGGCTGCTCACCGGGCCTCCCGCAGGCGCGCGGCGAAGCCGATCAGGCTGTCGTACTGCTCGGCGAGTGCCGCGGACCCGCCGTCCGGATCCTTGAAGTAGAAGCCGAGCTCCGGCAAACTCCCGGAGATCCTGGCCTCCTGGGCGCGGGCGGTGAGCCGGGCCAGGTCGAGCACGAGCGGAGCCGCCAGGGCTGAGTCGCACCCCTGCCAGATGGTCTGCAGGACCATCCGGGAGCCGAGGAAGCCCTCGAAGGCGACGTGGTCCCAGGCGGTCTTCCACTCGCCGAGCGCGGGTACGTCGTCGATGTGCACCTCGCCCTGGGGCAGTGTGCCGAGGTTGTCCTCAAGGACCTGCTTCTTGCCCGCGTTCTTCGCCCTGGCGGCCGCGGAGTCGGCGAGTGCCGCCCCGTCGCCCCCGCCGAGCAGATTGGTGCCGGACCAGGCCCGGACGTCCAGGGCGCGCTGGTGGAACATGGGCGCGAGCACCGCCCGCAGCAGGGTCTGCCCGGTCTTGCCGTCCCGGCCCGCGTACGGCACTCCGGCTGCCCGGGCCGCCTCGACAAGGAACGGGTGGCGTATCCCGGTCGACGGGGTGAAGTTGACATAGGCGCAGCCCGCGCGCAGGGCGGCCGCGGCGTACAGCGAGCTGGTGGGCAGCCGGGGGTCCTCCGGGGCGGGCGCGGGCTCGGTCGAGGCGACGTTGACGACGACGGTCCGGGCGACCCCGGTGCGGCGGGTGAAGTCCTCGATGTCGGAGGCGAAGGCTGCCGTCAGCTCCTCGTCGGTGCGCATGTCCCCGGCCGAAGGTCCGCCGACGGCTATCTCGCGGTCGGCGGTGGCCAGTTCCCGGTGCACGGCGCGGGCGAGGCCGTGTGGCAGCACGCCCTGCTCGGTGAGGGCCTCGGCGCGTTTGGGCAGCGGCCAGTCGACGGTGTCGTGGCCGCCGAAGACGAGGGAGGACAGGGCGGGCAGAGCGGCGGACGCGAACGGTTCGGTCTCGGTCACCATGCCTGTCGGCGGGCACAGCCCGGCGGCGAGCGCGGCGCAACCGGCGACCGCGGTCGTGGCGACGGAGCCGCGCGCTCCGATGAACCACACACCCGTGCCGCCCTCGGGGACGGCAGGGGTACCGGTCGTCTCTGCGTGCTCGGACACGAAAAGGCCTCCTGAAGTTCTTCGGTCGGACAAGCGAGGGGTGCGAAGACACGGCGGTGGCCCGGTTCGGGGCCGCTGCCGTCCCGCGACCGCGGATGACGGTCCAGGCGCGCTATTCGGACTGTTCCTGGAGCTGTGCAGCCAGCTCGCTCCAGGTCGCCGCGCAGCTGCGGGCGAGGTCGGCGACTTTGGGGGCCCAATGGCGCGGCAGCCCGCGCCCGAGGTTCTCGATGCTGTCCCCGTCGACGGAGTAGTGGTGCAGCCAGCGCAGGGCGGTCCGCCCGGCTTCGGAGTGCCGCAGCGAGGGGTCCTCGCTGAGCTTGGCGAGCAGCTCCTGGCGGTCCACCGCGACCGCGCCGCGCCCCACGCCGGGGGGAGCCGACGGACGCTGCCGGGTCGGCGCGGCAGCGGCAGGGGCGGACTCGGCCGGCTTCTCGTCCTGGGTGGTGCGGTAGCGGCCCGGTACGGGGTCCGCACCTCGGCTGATGCGCTGGCGTACGTCCCGCACGGTGGCGGGGGAGAGGCCGGTGGCACGGGCCACCTCGCGCAGACCGGCCTCGGGATGTTCGAGGAAGATCGCGGCCGCGTGGCGGCGGCGTTCCGCGCTGTCGACGGGGCGTACCCGGCCGTCCCGGCCGATCCGCGTGCTGGACTGCGCGGAGCCCCCGGCCGGAGTCTGTGCGCGGATGCGGGAGACGGTCTTGTCGGAGATCCCGGTGGCGGCGGCGATCGCGCAGTCCGACCACTGCGGGTGGGTCAGGATGATGCGCGTCGCCGCGGCAGCCCGGTCGGCGCGCGAAAGCGGCAGGCCGTGGGTGACGTTGGCCTTGACCGATAAGACGAAGGCGTCGGCCGGATCGCAGTCGAGGAGTCGCGCGGCGATCTCCGTCCGTCCGTTGAGCAGGGCTGCGCGAACCCGGTGCGCCCCGTCGATGACGCGCAAGGTGGGCCGGTGCACGGTGATGGGAGGCAGACAGTCCCCGGCCTCAGCGAGCATCCGTACGTGGTCCGGATCCTCGGCGTCCAGGCGTGGGGAGTCCGACAGGACGAGCGAGTCGATTCGTACGTCGGTCAGTGGCTGCGCTTCGATGGGGATGGTCGACGGATCCATCTCTGCGATGTCGATGTGTGGGTACGTCAGCTCTTCGGCCAGAGACAACTCGCCCCTCCTGACAGCAATCTCTATTGGCGCGCGCGTGGAAGGTCTTCCGGATACGTCCATGGGTGGCGTCGGCCACCGCGAGCCCTCATGACCCTCCCGTCGCGGCAGGACGGAGGCTGGAATTCGCTGTGTGGTGGCTGGAAACTTGTGCTCCGTTGCCGGAGTCTGACCTGCCGTAGAGCCAAGAGAGTACCGTTCAGACGGTTTTTTTGTAAACCCCATCCGCGCGCCGCAGTGCCGGGCATGATGCGGCGCGCTGCCCTTTCGAGCCAGGGTGCAGAAACTCTCAAGTGCGGCCCAAGCAGTCGACGTTCGCAGCTCAAGGGCATGAAAAGCTGGCAGGTATGCCTCTCGACGTGATCGGGTCTTGGAGTCGCAGAGAGGGCTTATCAGGGCTTAAGAAACCGCCTATGCTGTTTTTGGTGCGGGCGTAACGCGGGCGGTCCCTTCCGTGTCGACTCCATGGCCCGGAGCCTTTACTTCCGGCCCCTGCGCCGGGATGGTCAACAGCCCCTCGCGCGAGCCACCCGGCCAGGTGGAGAGCGCCCTCCGGGGTGGGCGCTCGCCGAGCAGATTGAGCCGCACTGCAACTCCTGGTCCGCCTGGTCCACCTCAACTCTGGATTTGAAACCGTCGAGTTGGTTTCATATGCCAGGAGAGCCCCTCTTCAGCGGGAGAGTCAACAGTGAGCCAACAGGAACGGGCCGCCCGGACCCAGAGCGCACTCATCCGCTCGGCAGCCGAGCAGTTCGAGCGGCACGGCTACGAGAAGGCCAGCCTGAACGACATCAGTTCAGGCGCCGGGGTCAGTCGTGGTGCCCTGCACTTCCACTTCGACACGAAAGCCGATGTGGCCGATGCCGTGGAGAACGCCGCCGCCCGCGCCCTGCGCGACGTGGTGGACAGCCTGCCGTCGGGGGACACGTGCGCTTTACAGAATCTGACGGACCTCTCGCACAGCCTGGTCAAGCTGCTGCTGTGGGACGTGGTGGTGCGTGCCGGATTCCTGTTGAGCTGTGATGCGGGGCAGCGTGGCCGAGCCGACCTCTGCCGGAACTGGCAGACCTACGTGCACGGGCTCGTGGCCCGGGCGGTGGACGAGAAATCCCTCGCGCCGGGGGTGGCGCCGGAGGGAGTCGTGAACGCCGTGGTGACCACGACGGTCGGCCTCGTGGTGCTGAGCCGGTCCGAGATGCGGTGGCTGACCGACCGGCCGCTCACCAGCTTCTGGAGGGTGCTGCTTCCCGCGGTGGCCGACCCCCGGATCGCAGCCGGGCTCAATCCGGGCGGCACAGGGGCACCGTACGAACTCCCGTGGAGCACGCCGGACTCCGCACGCGCCACGGCCATGGACTCCGCTGACGGGTCGGGCAATTCGGCCTCCGGCTACCGGACATGAAGGCTACGCTGCACGACGCGACAGTGCCGTAGGCGGCATCTGAAGCCGGACCGAGCCGCCGGAATAGGAGATTGCGCAGCATGACGCAGCCACAGGGTTCGCTCGAGGGGAAGGTCGCCCTGATCACCGGCGCGAGCAGCGGCATCGGTGCCGCCGCGGCCCGCGTGTTCGCACGCGAAGGGGCGCGGGTGGTCTTGGTCGCCCGGCGCGAGGCCCGCCTCAAGGAGCTCTCGGCCGAACTGCGTGCGGGCGGCGCGCAGGCCTCGTACAGCGCGGGCGACGTCCAGGACTCCGGCGACGTGGAACAGGCCGTCGCCCACGCGGTGGAGACGTACGGGCGCCTCGACGTTGCCTTCAACAACGCAGGCGCCGGGGGGGAGTTGGGTCCGCTGCACCTCCTCGAGGACGCGACGTACGACCTGGTCATGGACACCAATGTGCGCGGGGTGTGGAACTGCCTGCGCCACCAGATCCGAGCGATGACCCACGGCGGCTCGATCGTGAACACGAGCAGCGTGGCCGGTCTGGTGGCGAGTTCCGTGCCCGCGCCCTACATCGCGGCCAAGCACGCCGTGATCGGCCTGACCAAGGCGGCCGCGGTCGAGTGCGCGGCTGACGGCATCCGCGTGAACGCGATAGCCCCGGGACTGACGCGGTCGGAAATGGTCGAGGACTGGTTGGCCCGGGTTCCCGGGCAGGAGGCCCGGAGCAAGGCGTCCGCGCCGCAGAACCGCATGGCAGCACCGGAGGAGGTCGCCGAGGCGGCCGCATGGTTGTGCAGCGACCGCAGCTCGTTCGTCACCGGAGCCACCCTGCCCGTGGACGGCGGGCGCACCGCCTGGTGAGGGCCGGTCACGGCCCGCCCCGGGACCGGCCGCGGGCTCAGCCGGCCGTGGCGACGGGTGCGGGCTGCTGTGTGTCCTGCGGCTGGATCTGCGCGTACAGGCGTGCGCCGCGGTCGGGGGAGAGGTCAAGGCGGGTGAGCACGGCGGGCGTGGCGATCGCGGGCATGATGTGCTCGTACAGCCCGGAGACCCGGACCTCGATGTCCCGCAGGCCGACCTCGAGCTGAGAGAAGAGCTGCACGCCGTGGAACGCGCTGGCCAGCAGCTCGCCGGTCTGCTGCGGCACGACGTGGCCGTGGATCTCGCCGCGTTCCTTGGCCTCGGCGAGCGTCTGCACCGAGCGCTCAATCAGTTTGGGCCAGGCGCTGCCGTAGTGTTCCCTGCCGAGAGGGTCGGACGAGAGCACGGCGCCGGCATGCACCACCGGGTCCCGCGGCAGCTGGTACGCGAGCATCATGCCCTGGTCCACCCACTCCTGGACCTTGAGGTCCTGGGGCGGGAGGAGCTGCTCGACCTGCGCTTCGATGATCCCTCGTGCCAGGGCTTCCTTGGAGTCGAAGTGGAAGTACAGGGCGCCCTTGGTCATGCCGGCGACCTTGAGGATGTCCGACACGGTTGCTGCTGAGTAGCCGTACTCCCCGAACACCTTCGCTGCGGCCTCCAGCACGGCGCGGCGGGTCCGGATTGCACGTTCTTGTCGCGCCACGAGACCATCCTTGCGTCAGTGCTGTGTTCCAGGGCCCGTCCAGTAAATGGCGAACGGGAAATATCAAACCGCCTTGAGGGTATCTTACACGCGATCAGTGGAATGTATCCGTTCACGATCCGGACCTTCGGGCTACGAGCGGCGCAGCGCGACCTCTTTGACGAGCAGACCCGCGACGAGCATTACCGCGCCTGCCGCCGCGCCGGCGGGGAAAGCTGCCTGCAGTCCCTCGGCCGTGGCCAGCCGGTGTGCCGCACGGCTTGGCAGGTGCGCGGCTGTCACCTCCCGGACGCGGTCGTTGAACAGACCGCCCATGACGGCGACGCCGACCGAACTGCCCAGCATGCGAAAGAGGGTGACTCCGGCGGAGGCGACGCCGATGTCCCGCTGCTCGGCGCTGTTCTGCGAAACCAGCATCACGGTCTGGAGCAGACAGCCGAGCCCCGCGCCGAGCACGGTGACGCACAGGGCCGCCTCGAGCCGGGAGGTGCCGGTGCCCATCCGGGAGAGCATCGACATGCCGACGAGGAGGAGCGCACCGCCGGTCACGAGGAAGACCTTGTAGTGCCCGGTGGCGGTGATCACCCGCCCGGCGACCACACCGACGGCGGTCATCGCGAGGGGCATCGGCAGCAGCAGCAACCCGGAGGCCGTGGCCGACGCACCCTGCACAGCCTGCTGGTAGAAGGGCAGGAAGAGAGCGGCGCCGAACAGGACGAATCCGGTGAGGAAGCCGATCAGCGCCATTAGCGGGTAGTTGCGGTCACGGAAGAGGCGCGGCGGCACGAGCGGCTCGGCGGCGCGGGTCTGCCGCAGAGCGAAGGCGGCCAGGCAGACCGCTCCGGCGGCGGCGAGGCCGAGGACGGTGGCGGAGCCCCAGGCGTACTCGGTGCCGCCCCAGGAGGTGACCAGGACGGCTGCGGTGACGCCGGCCGTGAGCAGTACCGCGCCCAGGTAGTCGGCCCGCGCTGCGGAGCGCCGCGCGGGCAGGTGCAGCAGGGTGCCGACCAGAGCAAGGGCGAGGGCGCCGAGCGGCAGGTTGACATAGAACGCCCAGCGCCAGCCGAGGTGTTCGGTGACGGCACCGCCGACCAGCGGGCCGGCGATCATGGCGGTGCCCATCACCCCGGCCACCAGACCCTGGTAGCGACCCTGGCCGCGGGGCGGAACCAGCTCACCTATGATCGCGACGACGCCGGATATCAGGCCGCCTGCCCCCAGGCCCTGCACACTGCGGAAGGCGATCAGCTGGACCATGTCCTGGGCCGCCCCGCACAGCGCCGACCCGGCCAGGAAGATCGCGACCGCGGTCATGAAGACGCCCTTGCGGTCGTACATGTCGCCGAGCTTGCCCCAGACTGGCGTGGTTGCCGCCGTGGCCAGGGTGTAGGCCGTGACCACCCACGCCATGTGCTCCCGGCCGCCGAGCTCCCCGACGACCGTGGGCATGGCGGTCCCCACGATCATGTTGTCGAGCTGGGACAGGAGCATCACGAGCAGCAGCGGTGCCAGCAACAGGCGTACGCGGCCCGCCGGGGTCCGCGGCGCGCCGGCTGCATGCCGAGGGGCCGCCGCCATCGCCGCCGTACTCAGCCGATCTTCATCGTCGCCATCATGCCCATCGCCGAGTGGTCGAGCATGTGGCAGTGGTAGACGTACTCGCCGCGGTAGGCGTCGAAGGTGGCCTGCAGCTTGACCGTCTCGCCGGGCATCAGCCGCACCGTGTCCTTCAGCCCCTCCTCCTCGGGCCTCGGTGCGGCGCCCTGCCGCTCCAGGACCCGGAACTGCACCAAGTGCATATGGAAGTTGTGCGGCACCTTCGTGTTGGCGTTGGTGACGGTCCAGATCTCGCTGGCGCCGGAGCGTATGTGCGCGTCGACGCGCGCGTGGTCGTACAGCTTCCCGTCGATGTAAGCCTTCGGGTCCGGGCGGCCGTCCTCGTCCATGCTGAGGACGACGGTGCGCTCGGCGGTGGGCTGGGGCAGCGGCGGCAGCTTGCGCAGGACATCCGGCACCGAGCTGTTGTCCTGGGCGGTACGCGCCACGTCGAAGCGCATCACCTGGCTGACGTCCTCCACCGCCCCGAAGCCGGTGTTCTTCAGGACAAGCCTGGTGCCGACGGGATAGCGGGAGAAGTCGACGACCACATCGGCCCGTTCACCGGACGTCAGATAGACCGCCTTGGTGGTGTGCGGCCGTGGGAGCAGCCCGCCGTCGGAGGCGATCTGGGTCATGTCGCTGTCGTCCTCCAGACGCAGCTCGAGGAAGCGCTGGTTGGAGTGGTTCGCCAGGCGCAGCCGGTAGGAGCGGGCGGCGACCTTGAAGTACGGGTACGGCGCCCCGTTCACGAGCAGGGTGGTGCGGGCCCGGTCGCCCATCTGGTACTGGAGCGCGCCGGTCGCGGTGTCGAAGTGCGCGTCGCGAATCGCGATCAGGACGTCGTACTCGTCCGTGGGCAGCGGCAGCGCCTCTTCCTCGTCGTCGGTGAGCAGATAGCTGCCGTGCAGGCCGCGGTAGACGTTCTCGGCCTCCAGGTGGTGGGCGTGGTCGTGATACCAGAGCGGGGCGTGCGGCTGCTTGTTGGGGTACGTGTACTGGCGCTCCGCACCGGGAGCGATCACATCCATCGGGCCGCCGTCGTCGGCCGGCGGCACTGAGGCGCCGTGCAGGTGCACGGAGACGTCCACGTCCAGTTCGTTGCGCTGCCGGATGACGACGGGCCGGTTCCGGCGGGCCTTGATGGTCGGGCCGGGGAACTGGCCATTGAAGGTGCGCAGTTCGGTCCGGACGCCGGGCAGGATCTCCTTCGCCTGAGTGCGCATCGTCATCTCGTACGTGTCCACGCCGTCGGCGGTGGACACTGGTGCGAGGACCGGTACGAGGGGCATCTCCACGGCGAACAGCGGCACCGCCGCGTCGGCGGCCCCGCCGGGCGCGGGCGCCGCGCTGGCCCCCCTCGCGTTCAGGGCGGGCAGGAGCGAGACACCGGTGAGCCCGACGCCCGCGACGGATAGTCCTGCGCCCAGGACTCGGCGACGGGTGGCCATGGTCGATCCTCCGGCTGGTGTTGGGGGTGATCTGTGGGAGAGCAGAGGAGCACGCGGAACTCGGGCTTCGCTCGCGCCCGGCCCGCGCCGCGTCCCCGCAGCGACGCAGACGCCGGTCACGCGGGGCGCGCTCGACAGCCGTTCGAGCCGGGCGCGGTCGGAGCGGCGGACCCTGTGAGCACCGCCGGCGGGGCCGTGCCCAACCGCCCGCAGCTGCAGTGCGCTTGTCCAGCCACGGAATGGAGACTCATGTACGCGGAGGTGGCCGGGTTCTACGCTCGCCAGATGCGGCGCCTGGACGAGGGGGACGCCGAGGGGTGGGCGGACACCTTCACCGAGGACGCGGTCTGCCGGATCTCCACCCGCCCGGCGCCGATGCGCGGACGCGCCGAGCTGACCGCGGGTGCCCGCGCGGCGGTTGCGGCGATCGCCGCGGCCGGGGAGCAACGCCGCCACATGACCGGCATGTTCGAGATCGAGGAGCGCCCCGGCGGGATCCTGCGCGTGCACGCGCAGACGATCGTGTACGCGACCAGCGCGAGCGGTGAGTCGCGGGTGCACCAGGTCTGTGTCTGCGCGGACACTCTGGTGCGCGGGTCCGAGCGCGAACTCCTGGTCAGAGACCGTCGGATCGATGTCGACGGCGTGCCGGCCGGGACGGACCGCTGACCGGCTTTTGCACCGAAGCCGCAGCCGGGGACCGGACAGCAGTAGTGTCGGCGACGGCCTGCTCACCGACCCACCTGGGAGACACCTTGCTTCGTCAGCTCTCACACTTGAGCCTGGTCGCGGTGAACATAGACGGCGTCCTGCTCAACGACAGTTTCAGCCCGGTCATGCGCCGCCTCGTCGAGTCACGCGGGCGCGCCTACAGCGCCCGCTTCGAGCGTGAACTGCTGTCGCAGCCACAGCACGTCGCCGCCCGGTGGGCAGCAGACGAACTGGGCGGCGATGCCGAGCAGCTTCTGAAGGAATACTTCGCCCTGCGCGAGGAGTACGTACAGGAGCATCCGGTGCATATGCTCGACGGCGCCGCCGAGCTCCTTGCGACGCTGCGTGCGCTGCAGGTGCGAACGGTCTGCTATGGAGGGCTCGACCGGTCGCACTTCGCCCGTCATCTGGGTGAGTTCGCCCACTGCTTCGATGCGCCCGGATACGTCTGCACCAACGACTTCCGCCCCGGCATCCGGGAGATCACCGAGCTGTTCGGGCTCCGCCACGACCAGGTTCTCTTCATCGACGACGTGGCGCGCGTGGCGGGCACGGCGAGGGAACGGGGAACCGCCTTCATCGGGCACCCCGGCGAGTCCGGGCACGGCTACCAACGGCAGCTGATGGAGACGGCCGGGGTCCGGCACATCGTCGGCACGCTGTGGGAGATCGACGAGACTTTGCTGCGGACCGTCGACGCCGAGGCTGCCGCGGGCAGAATCTGGGGCTGATCCCCGCCGCGCAAAGAGGTCGGAGTATCGGATTCCCTTCTTTTCCGCGAGTTCGGCCCCCGCCGCGTCGGTATTCTCGGCCCAGACGGCATGGAAAACCCCTTGAGCGCGACTGGAGAAATCCGGGAGCGTGCGCGATTTTCGCTACTGTGCTCGCTGCGGCGAAGAGCCGCCGAGGATGAATCCGCGTTGTGCTTGGGGGTATCCGTGGAGATTCAGGTGCTGGGATCATTGAGCGCCGAAGTCAACGGGGGAGCGATCGTACCGAACGCGGCCAAGCCGCGGCAGATCCTCTCCCTGCTCGCGCTCCGCCCGGGGCGGATCGTGCCCGTCCATACGCTGATGGAAGAGCTGTGGGGGACCGAGCCCCCGCAGAGTGCCCGTACCACCCTGCAGACCTATATCCTCCAGCTGCGCCGGCGACTCGGCACCGCCATGGGCCCGGATGTTCCCGGCGCCGCCAAGGACGTGCTCGTGACCCGGCACGGCGGATATCTGCTGCAGATCCCGCCCGAGTCCGTCGATGTCTACCAGTACGAACGGCTGGTCGCCGAGGGGCGCGGGGCCTTTGAGGACTGCGACGACGAGGTGTCGTCGGTCTGCTTCCGGCGGGCCCTCGACCTGTGGCGCGGACCCGCGCTCGTCGACGTACGGGTCGGGCCGGTCCTCGAGATCGAGGTGCTGCGCCTGGAGGAGAGCCGTCTGGGCACCATCGAGCGGCGCATCGACGCCGATCTGCGGCTCGGCCGGCACTCCGAACTCATCTCCGAGCTGGTCGAGTTGACGGCTCGTTACCCGCAGCACGAGGGACTGCACTCGCAGGCCATGGTCGCCCTGTACCGCTCAGGCCGGCAGGCCGCGGCCCTGGACGTCTACCGCAGGCTGCGGACGCGCCTGATAGAGGAACTGGGCGTTGAGCCCTCGCCGCAGGTGCGGCGCCTGCATCAGGCCATGCTGGCTGTCGACCCCAAACTGGATATCGTCGCAGGACCCCGGCGCACCTCCACCTTCGACCTTTACGCGGCCTGATTCCGCAGGGCCGGTCGCCCTGAAGGCATTCTGCGCACGTCGCCCCCGAGTTATCGCCCGCCATTTCTGCTTCGGCCGTCGCCCAGGCGCAATTCCAGGGAGCTTCGAGCAATGGTCCAACCGGCTCGCGCATCGTACGGGAAAGCTTCCGAGGACCATGAGACTGGTCTCGGCGAAGGGAGAATCCGGTGGACGATCTTCCGCAAGAGGACGCCAGGGCGTTGAGCCATGTTCCGCCCTGGGTTCCGCCGCTTCTGCTGGCCGGCGTCGACGACGACACCGACGTCGCGCCCGAGGAGCCGAACATCGTACGCAGCATCGACTAGGGGCGTCTCCCCGATCCGGCAGCTGGGGGAGGAGCCGGAGGCTTGCGGGCGCTGCATCGGCACACGCCCGGATCGCCCGCGTACCACCGTATCGCCCTTGTACTGGACGTACTTGGGTGATTCGCGTGTGCGGCGGTGTGGGTACCTTCCGGACGCTCGGACAGTCGCGAGCCTGCAACGTTCGGGGCCCCTTGAGGACGTCACCGGGGGAGATGCTTCCTGCGACGCGGTCTTGGGCGGTTCGGTCGCCTCGTCAGGCGTGCTCCCACCTCCCCTGGCGTCCGGCCGCGGCCGCGCGGGGCTGGATGGAGTGCAGCTGGGGCCGGAGGGTTCAACCCACCGGCCCGAGTGCGCTACCGATGTGCCGATCCTATGTCTGTGCCCGCCGCGTCCAGCCGCCCCAGGGCCGGGCCGGCGGCGAGAGCAGGCAGATGGAACCCCCAGAAAGAGGTGAGGGCGTGCCGGGACAGCCACTGGAGGTCGTCGCGCCCGAGCACCTCGAATCCCACGGTGGACGCCGTGATCGCGCTGGCGGCGCTCTGCTGTGACACGTCCGGGGCGAGCATGTCCTCCCGTTCCGCCTCCGCGAGCAGCCGCTGGATGTGGGTGTGCCACTCCAGACGCAGATCGGGGCGGGGCCCGTAGCCCTCCTGGTTGAGCAGCACACCCGCCTTGACCACGCTGTCGGTCCGCAGGAGCGCGGCGATCGCATGTGTGGCGTCGACCAGCCGCTGCAGAGCGCACGCGGGGCTGTGATGGACGCGCTGGACCGCTGACCGGATGGACCCCACGGCCTGATTCACCACCGCCGCAGCGAGCTCCTCCTTGCGCTCGAAGTGGAAGTAGAGAGCGCCGGTACTGACGTTCGCCCGTCGGCTGACCGCCGCCAGGTTGGTGCGCACGAAGCCGTTCCGGTTGAAGACGTCGGCTGCAGCGGCGATCAGCTGGTACCGGGTGCGGACGGCTCGTTCCTGCTTGGTCATGTGACTTCCTGATGGGTGACGGGAACGAAGAGGCCAAAGTAAACCGCAAGGTCGGTTTCATTGCCAGGCTTGACGGGAACTGATCGCGCGCCTCGCCGGCCGGAATGGTTCCGCGGCGCCACCATCGGGGAGCGTGGACCTTTGACAAACGGCGGCGTCGGTTTGTAACTTCTTCCCTGTATCTCGTCCTGAGGCGCGTAGCTGAGCAGTGTCCAACGAGGGGCAGCCCGCCGTCCTCACGACCGCCGTCTTGATCGCAGCACAGATCCTCAAGGAGACAGCCAGACATGACGACCCGTGAGGTTGAGCACGAGATCACTGTCGCCGCCCCGGCCGCCCGCGCTTACCGGCTCCTGGCCGACGTGGAGAGCCTGCCTCAGATCTTCCCGCCCACCATCTTTGTGGAGCAGACGGAGCGCACGGACAACGAAGAGCGCATCCGCGTCTGGGCGACCGCCAACGGTGAGGCCGTGACCTGGTCCACGCGCCGCACGCTCGACGAGCAGGCGCTGCGCATCAGCTTTGAGCAGGACGTGTCCCCTGCGCCCATCGAGGCCATGACCGGCACCTACGTGATCGAGCCCGTCGAGGAGGACCGCTGCCGCGTCCGGCTGCTGTTCGACTACCGGGCTGTCGACGACGACCCCGAGTCGCTGACGTGGATCGACCAGGCGGTCGACGAGAACGCCCGCTCGCAGCTCGCGTCCCTCAAGAGCAACCTGGAGCAGGCGCACGCCGACCGTGACCTGACGTTGGTCGTCGAGGACACCGTGCGCGTCAACGGCTCCGCCAAGGACGCCTACGACTTCATCAACGAGGCTCAGTTGTGGGGCGAGCGGCTTCCGCACGTCGCCGCCGTCCGCCTCGTAGAGGACTCGGCAGGTCTGCAGACGCTGGAGATGGACATCAGCGTCGCGGACGGCCGCGTGCACACCACCAAGGCGTACCGCGTGTGTTTCCCGAACCACAAGATCGCATACAAGGCGGTCAGGCTGCCCGAGCTCCTGACCCTGCACACCGGTCAGTGGGAGTTCGAGGAGGACGGTGACGGGGTGTTGGCCTCGGCACGGCACATGGTGGTCCTCAACGCCGACGGCATCGCCGAAGCCCTGGGGCCGCAGACGACTGTGGCCGATGCCAGGAAGTACCTGCACGACGCGCTGAGCACCAACAGCCGGGTCACCCTGGCGCACGCCAAGGCCTACGCCGAGGGCAGGCGCTGAACGCGGACCCGGCGAGCGGGTCGGACGGCCCCGAACAGCAAGCGACATGCTGTTCGGGGCCGCTGTCTGCGTGTGGGGGAGTGGTCAGCGGACGGGTGAACCGCTCGGCTCCGGCGACGCCGCGGCACCGGTGCCTGCTGCGGCGGTCCGGCGCGGGGACCGGGGTCCTGCGAGCGCCGCGAGCGTGGCGGCACCGAGGGCGACCGCCGACATGACGAACGTCGTCGTGTAACCGGACTCGGCCGGGATCGCGGTGCCCGGAACGGTCGCCGAGGCCACGACCGAAGCGGCGACCTGCGCGCCGAGGGAACTGCCGATGGTCCGCATGATGGTGTTGATGCCGGTGGCCTCGCCGACCTGGCGCGGGTCTACGGCGGCCACCACGAGGTTGGCCAGGGAGGCATAGGCGACGCCCACACCGATGCCGAGCACGCCGGAACCGGCGTACAGCGCCCACTCGCTGTTGTGTCCGCCCGCGTAGATCGTGAAGCCCAGCGCTCCGATCAGGCAAGAGAACACCAGCGGCAGCTTGAAGCCGATGGCTGCGCCGATCCGGCCGGTCAGCGGACTGGCGATGAGCATGGTCACGGCCATGGGCAGCATGAAGAGCCCGGACTCGGTGACCGAGGAGCCGAACCCGAAGCCTGCCTCCGGCGGCGTCTGGGCGAGCAGCGGTACCAGCGTCAGCGCGCCGTACATGCCGAAACCGATGATGAGCGCGGCCAGATGAGAGGTCGTGACGGCGGGGCGGCGCAGCAGCTCCATGTCGATCAGCGGCTCCCTCACCCGCCGCTCGACGGCCACGAACGCCGCGCCGAGCACCACGGCGGCGGCGAACAGTCCTATGACGCCCGGAGAGTTCCAGCCCCAGGACTTTCCCTGGCTGATGGGGAGCAGCAGGGCGACGACGGCGGCGCTCAGAAGAACCCCTCCGACCCAGTCGACCCGGCCGGGCGAGCGGTGAGCGGACTCTTTGACGAACGCGGCGACCGCAAGGACGCCGAGCACGATCACGGCAAGGCCGAGCCAGAAGACCCAGCGCCAGCCCAGCGCGTCCACGATCGGGCCGGGCAGGATGAGTCCTATACCGAAGCCGATGCCGAATGTCGAGCTGATCAGGCCGATCGCTACGGGCACCCGCTCGCGTGGGAACTGCTCGCGTGCGATCCCGAAGGCGAGCGGGAAGGCGGCGGCACCGACGCCCTGCACGGAGCGGGCGGCGATCAGCACGCCCAGGGAGTCCGAGACCGCACAGAGCACGGTACCGACGGCGAACACGCTGAGGCAGGCGATCAGGACGCGGCGTTTGCCGAACATGTCACCGACCCGGCCGAGCAGGACGGTGGCCACGGAGGCCGTGATCAGGAATGAGCTGAGCACCCAGGACACGCCGGTCGTGCTGGTCTTGAAGGCTCGCTGCAGGTCGGGGAGCGCAGGCACGAGCATCGTCTGCATCAACGAGAAAGAGAGGACGGCGATGAGCAGTGCGGCGAACGGGGCGGCGACACCGGCGAGGGCCGTGCCGTGCCCCGCCGGTGAGTCTTTCGAGGCCTGAGTGTCGGTCATGGCTGGCTCCTCCAGAGTTCGGACGGGCGGTCCTGCGGCCGGCTCCGACTCAACCGCAGCCAACTCGTGGGGTACTTGGATGCCGTCGCGGAGCGCGCTTCTCACTTCTCCGACGAATCAGCGCCGCCAGGTGTGAGGCTCAAGCGTCCGTTGTCCATTTCTGTACTGAGATGTGGCCAGTCGACCTATCAAATCAAACCTTTGACAAACCGGCAGGACGGTTTCTGAAATCGAGCCCGCCAGTGCCCACTCCGACGCGGCGACATGCGGGAGCAGCTGATGAAACGGCAATCCCACGGATCTACTGGATGTGCAGAGAGACCGACTCCACCGGGGAACTCCCCTGACGACGCTGCCCCGCAGGCCCTTGCCGGACCTCGTCACGTGGCAGCCAAGCCGGGCGTCCCTGCGCGTACTCGTCGTCGAGGATGAGCCGCGGGCCGCCGAGTCCCTGGTGCAAGGCCTGTGTCGTCATGGCCACCGGGCGGAGAGCGTTTCCACGGGAGCAGAGGCGCTGCGGGCCCACCGGAGTGCGGACGACAATTGGATCAACGCAGCCATGGTCGAGCGGTGCGGGCTTGGCCTGAACCGCGAACCGGGCGACGTGGACGCGGCGCTGCTCAAGACCCTGCTGCACGACGAGGGGCTGCGCGCATCCGTCCGGGACGGTGCGCGCGCACTGGCCGCGGAACCGGGCCCCGAGCAGATCGTGCCGCGCCTGGCGAGCCTGACCGAAAAGTGACCTGGGCCGCCCCAGTCGAGTTTGAATCCTTGACCTCAACCCCACATGAGGTTCAAGACTCTTGTCAAAAGCAATCAAGGAGTACGACGTTGAGCGAAAACAAGATCGTCCTTGTCCTCGGTGCCACTGGGAATCAGGGAGGCGCGACTGCCAGGGAACTGCTCTCGCGCGGATGGAACGTGCACGCTCTGGTGCGCAACCCTGACAAGCCCGAGGCACAGGCACTCAAGGAGCAGGGCGCCGTGCTCTTACAGGGCGACTTGAACGACACCGAGTCGCTGCGCCGGGCCATGACCGGTGTGTACGGCGTCTTCAGCGTGCAGGCGCTGGCGTTCGAGCCGGAGACGCTCGCGGGCGAGGTGCGCCAGGGCAAGGCCGTCGCCGACGCGGCCAAGGAGAGCGGCGTCACGCACCTGGTGTACAGCTCCGTGGGCGGAGCCGAGCGCAGCACCGGCATCGACCATTTCGAGACCAAGGCCGAGATCGAACAGCACGTCCTCGAGCTCGGCATCCCGGCCACGATCCTGCGCCCGGTGTTCTTCATGAACAACCTGCTCGGTTACGCCGACGCCCAGGGCGAGCGGCTGATGGAGCTGCCGGTCAAGCCGGACAAGCCGATCCAGCTGATCGCCTCCGACGACATCGGCCACTTCGCCGCCGACGCCTTCGACGACCCGGAGAAGTTCATCGGCAAGCAGATCGAACTCGCAGGCGACGAGATTACGTTCGTCGAGATCGCCGCCGTCTACGAGCGTCTCACCAATACACCGACCCGCCTCGAGCCGCAGCCCATCGAGGACCGCATGTTCGAGTGGTTCGCCGAGGAGGGGTATCAGGCGGACATCCCGGCGCTGCGCCGACAGCACCCGGGCCTGCTGACGCTGGAGCAGTTCCTGTCCCGTCGCCTGAAGTCCGCTTCCTGACCCTGGGCCACACGGAGGCGCCCGTGGGAGACCGGCGGATCGAGGAGCGTGACGGCCTGGTGGAAGAGCCGCTCCTTCTCCTGTCGCGAGACCGCGGTGTCACCGTGGGTTCCGTCGCGCAGATCACCGAAGTGCCGTAGCAGGGCTGACACGTGCGGTGCAGGATCGGTCGCAGTGGTGGTGCTCATGGTCCTTCTCTCCTTCGTACGGGATGTTCAGCCGGTTGATTCAGCAAGGCCGGGGGCTGCCGCCGCTGAGGGATAGCGGCGGCGCAGAGCAGCTCCCAGCCATGGCCGCAAGGCGGACGGTCCCCCGGCGCGGCTCCGTCCCGGGGCGGAAGGCTGCAGAAATGCGCCGTGCGCCATCTGCGGAAACTCCTGGAACTCAAGGTCGTTCCCGGCCTCCCGCAGCCTGTCCGCGTACTGCCGTACGTCGTCCGCGACGGCATCGAACTCGCCGACGCCGAGGATGGCGGGTGCGAGCCCGCTGAGGTCGTCCACCTCGAACGGAGTGCTGGGCAGTGCGCTCCCCTTCGAGGCGCCCGAACGGTAGGACCGCCACGCCCCGGCAAGGCCCTCCCGGGTCGGGAAGTTGCCCTCGTACCGGGTGTAGGACGGGGCGCGGCACGACGGGTCGAACGGCGGATAGGCCAGCACCTGAGCGGTGAGCGGGCGCCCTTGGTCGCGTCGGACCACCGCGGCGCAAGCCGCCACCGTGCCGCCCGCACTGTCTCCGCCCACGCTTGCCGCGGGCAGACCTTCCTGTTCGGACTTGCGCTGCGCCCAGTCCAGAGCGGTGAGGACGTCGTTGAGGGCGGCGGGATGCGGATCGTCCGGCGCCAGCCGGTACTCCACGCTGACGACGGCGCACCCGGACAGCCGGCTCAGATCGGCGCACGGCCGGTGCCATCCGGCCACGGAGCCACCGTGCCAGCTTCCGCCGTGCGCCCACACCAGCCAGCCGCTGTGGCCGGCGGAGGGACGGAAGACCCGGACGGGGACGTCATGGGTGGCTCCTCGAATGTGCCCCGGCTGCCACTCGACGGCACGGGCCCGAGGCGCCTCACTCTTCGACATGATCGTTTTCCTCTCCTTTCGTCTCTGCTCAGCCGATTCCGGCCGTCGCGGCGCAGACGCGGTCACGGACGTCTCCTGCCGGGTCCAACTCCTGAGCCCGGCCAGTCGGTCCCACCGCGGCAAACGAGCGGGCGCCCTATCGGCTCGGTCTGTTGGTGTGTTGTTTGTTGTGGAGGAAGAGGGCGGTGGTGGCGACGCCGATGAGGACGATGGCGGTGTTGATGAGGACGGCGAGGGAGACGCCGTCGAGGACGGCGGTGGGTCCGGTGCGTCCGGCCATGTGTCCGGTGGCGATGGCGCTCATGATGGGTGTGCCCATGGTGATGCCGATCTGCTGGGTCATGGTGGCCAGGCCGGTGGCCATGCCTTGTTCGTGGTCGGGCAGGCCGGAGGTGGCGGTGACCATGAAGCCGACGATGACGAGCATGTTGCCGATGCCGCCGGCGAAGGTCGCGGCGAGCAGGAGCCAGATGAAGGAGCGTTCGTCGCCCAGGAAGTAGAGGGCGAAGGTGGCGACGGCCTGGAGGAGGCCGCCGAGGACGAGGGTGGACTTGGTGCCGAGTTTCCCGATGACCTTGGCGGCGAGGGAGCCGCCGATGACGGTGCCGATGCCCAGGACGGCGAAGGACAGGCCGGCCGCGAGCGCGGAGTAGCCCAGGACCTGCTGGAGGTAGAGCGTCATCAGGAAGACCAGGGAGGTCTCGGTGATGAAGGCGATGGCGCCGGCGATGTTGCCCCAGGCCACGGTGCGGCGCTTGAGGATGGTGACCGGGACCAGCGGGGAAGCGGCCCGCTTCTCGATCGCGTAGAAGGCGATGAGAAGGAGGACGCCGACGGCCAGGGACAGCAGTGCGGTGGGCGAGCCCCAGCCGTGTTCACCGGCCTGGGTCAGGCCGAAGACCAGGGCGAGCAGGCCGACCGTCGCGGCGATCGCGCCGGGCATGTCCAGCTTCGGACGGGACTCGGGACGCGACTCCTTGATCACCGCGGGAGCGATGAGCAGGACCGCCAGCGCGACCGGCACGTTGATGAAGAACGACCACCGCCACGACAGCAGATCGGTCAGCACACCACCGAGGATCGCGCCGGTGGTGAAACCCGCCGACATCAGCGCACCGTTCAGGCCCAGCGCCTTGTCACGCAGCGGGCCCTCGGGAAACGACGTGGTCAGCAGGGACAGACCGGCCGGAGTGACCGCCGCGGTCGCCAGCCCCTGCGCGACCCGGGCGATCAGCAGCATCTCCGGCGAAGTGGCCAGACCACCCACCAGAGACGAAACACCCAGGACCGCCAGCCCCAGCAGGAACAGCCGCCGCCGCCCGAACAGATCCGCGATCCGCCCGAACAGCAACGTGAACCCCGCCGCGCACAACGCAAACGACGTCGCGATCCACTGCAGATTCGCCAGCGAGAATCCCAGACCCTCACCCATCACCGGCAACGCCACATTCAGGATGGAGAAATCCACCGCAAGCATGAACTGCGCAACCAGCAACACCACCAGAACCAGACGCATCCGCCCCGTCATCCGCGACGGAGCAACACCCCCACCCCCAGCACCACTCCCGACAGACACCTCATCAACCACCGACATCACAAACTCCCCTTCTTCCCGTAGAGCGACTACGGAGTGGAAGCCTGCCGTCGGTCCAGAGGTCTACCCAGACCTCAGATCTGACTACGCAACCCGTCACCATTCCCGGCGAGACTGGTCATGACAGGAGTACCCTCAGCCCTTCCCCTCAGCCGAGGATCATGGACACTCGAAGACATGAACGCACAGTCGGAACTGGGGGACTTCCTGCGGAACCGCAGGGCCGCGCTCAGGCCGGAAGACGTCGGCCTGCAGTCCTATGGGTCACGCAGACGCGTTCCCGGTCTGCGGCGTGAGGAACTGGCGCTGCTCGCGGGAGTCAGCGTGACCCACTACACCCGCCTGGAGCAGGGACAGAGCACCAATGCCTCGGACGCCGTACTCGACGCGGTCGCCAGGGCCTTGCGCCTCACTGAGGACGAGTGCTCCCACCTGCGGGACCTGGCACGCCCCGCCCGGCCAGGACGTGGCCGCCGCGCATTGCCCACGGAGCAAGCCGGCCCTGGTGTGCGACAGCTCATCGAGGCCATGACCGACGTGCCCGCCGTGGTTCTCGACCGGCGCAACGATGTCCTGGCATGGAACCCGTTGGGACACGCGCTGCTCGCCGGCCATCTGGACGCGGCCGCTGCCGAGTCCCCGTCGAAGCGCCCCAACCTCACCCGCATGCTGTTCCTGGACGAGCGGACCAGAGAGCTCTACGCGGACTGGAAGGAGGAAGCGCAGACAGCCCTCGCGGCCCTGCGCCTGGTCGCGGGACGGCACCCCGACGACCGGCCCCTTGCCGAACTCATCGGTCAACTCGCCATGCAGAGCCCCGAGTTCGCCACCATGTGGTCGCGCCATCCGGTGCGCAACTGCGTGTCCGGAACGAAGCACCTGCTGCACCCGCTGGTGGGCCCCTTGGAGCTTGCCTTCGAAACCATGCAGTTGGCGGAGACCGGCCACCGCATGCTCGCCTACAGCGCCGAACCGGGCACGGCGTCCGAAGCAGCCCTCCGCCTCCTCGCCGGCACGTCAGCGGAGACTACGCAGGGGGAGGCGAACGCGGGCAGCGCTCTGCCCTTCACCACGATGCCGCCCGAGAGCCGATGACAGCCGGCCTGTGCTGACGGGCCGTTACCGCCTTGGCCGCTTCGGTAAATCGTCAGCCGTCGAACCGCCGAGCGGCAGGTACCTGCCCAAGTCGCACGACGGTCTTTGACGCCGCCGTCTCCCGGGACCGTTGCTGCCCGATGCGGCCACCTGAGGATTACGCACGGATGCGCTCGCCCTTGGCGGACAGGGTACGGCTGGTTCGGGCCCGGCTTCCCATGAGCGATACAGCCACGAGGGACCACTTGGCGGACTTGCTCATGTCGGTTCGTCCGCGTTCTCGGATCTGCGTGCGAGGGGGCGGCGGCCTCGGGAACTGCGGCAGCGGCCCCGGGGTGCACCCCGGGGCCGCTGTCAGGCGTGGTCGTCAGCCGGTGTGGATCAGCTCGGGAGAGCGGTGAGCGGGAACTCCGTCACGGTGCCGACAGTCTCGCCGTTCGCGTCGACCAGCTCGGCCGGGCTCTGCAGGTCGAGCAGGTCGCCGCGCGGCGGGAACTGGTTGATTTCGCCGCCGAGCTGGACCGCGGCCTTGGTGCTGAGCGTCACCGGGTCCATGCCGTCCTTCTGGATGGTCACGTTGCCGGTGGCCGACAGTTCCAGCTTGGCGGGGAAGGGCTGCAGGAGGCTGTTGAAGGACGCCGTGCCGACGCCCTTGCTCTCCACCACGATCTTGCCCAGGTCGGGGTCCTCGGCGGTGACGGTGAGGGTGCCGGCGACCTTCGTCTCCAGGTCGCCGAACGTGGGCGCTTCGATGGTGAGAGATGCCTTGCCGGTGAGGTTGAGGGTGTGGGTCTGGCCGTTGAGGTTCATCTCCACACCGGTGACGGCCACCGGGAACTCGGCCTGCAGCGGGACCGCCGCCTGTGCCGTCGAGGCAGCAGCCGCGGGACCTGCGGGGGCTGCGGCCGTGGCGGCGGGGGCGACGGTGAGGAGGACCGCGCCGGCAGCGGCGGCGACTGCAGTGGCGAACCGGATGTTCACGTAGATCTGTCTCCTTGAACTGGGTGGGGGGTGACTGTGTGTCACGCTGCGGCGCGCTTCTCGCCGGGAGCCGGCGAGTCGCACGCTTCAGCGAGTTCCAAACGGTCGTTCTCCTCTATCTGTGCATGGCGGACCGCGGGATCTCACACCCCTCACCGCCGACCCTCCGAGTGGCCCACGGAACCCCACCCGATCGGCAGAGCACGGCGGGCCAATGTGGGGCGGCAGATCTTTCCGGTGGGACCCAACGGCATCTGCCCGACGCGCAGCAGCAGTTCCGGCAGTTTCCGGCGCTCCAGACGGCACTCGCCCTCCAGGAATCCGGTGAGCTCGGCCAGGCTGAGGGCCGCGGTGCCCGGCACCTCCCGGACGCAGGCGCACAGCCGCTCGCCCAGGTCCTCGTCGGGTACGCCGACACAGGCGACCTCGGCGACCGAGGGGTGCCCGGCGAGCGCCTGCTCCACTTCGGCGGGGCTGATGTTGTAGCCGCCGCGCACCACGATCTGCTTGAGCCGTCCCAGTACGTGCAGCCGGCCGCGGGCGTCGAGCCGGCCGCGGTCGCCGGTGCGGACCCAGCCGTCCGGGGTGCGGTAGCGGGCGTCGAGCTCGGGGGCCGCCACGTAGCAGAGCGGGGTCATGGGGCCGCGTGCGCAGATCTCGCCGGTCGCCTCGGTGATGCGGATGTCGGCAACGGCCGGGTCGGGCAGGCCCGTTCCGGCGTCCGGTGTGGTGCCGGTGGCGGCGGTGTGGCAGTTGACGCCGTCGGAGGAGCCGTAAATGGTGATCACGGGGCAGCCGAAACGGCGGGCGCAGACGTCGGCGGTGGTGGGCGGCAGTGCGTCGCAGCTGGAGACCACGGCCCGCAGCGCGGACAGGTCCTCGTCCGGCGGCGGGGGCAGTTCGGCGAGCCGCCGCAGCATCGTCGGCACGCCGAAGACGTGGGTGGGCCGGTGGACGGTGAGCGTGCGCAGGGCCGCTTGCGGGTCGTAGCCGTCCTGGACGATCAGCGTGCCGCCGAGCGCGGCCACCGTCACGGAGGTGCCGAGCGAGCCGTAGGAGGAGGCGAGCGGCGCGAGGAGCAGGTTGCGTACGGGTCCGGGGGCGCCGCGGGACAGGGCGCGTACGTAGTTGGCGCGGCCGCCGCCCATCGCGTTGTGCGAGTAGGCGATCATCTTGGGCTCGGACTCGGAGCCGGAGGTCACCAGGATGCGGGCGGGTGCCTCGGCGTCGACGGGCCGCGGCGTGAACGGCCGCCGGGCCGGGGACCGCAGGTCGACGCCCGCGGGGTGGGTCGGCTCGCCCCAGCTGAACACGGCCCGTAGGTAGGGGAGTCGGGCGTCCGCGGGCAGGGCGGAGGTGGCGTCGGAGTCCCGTTCCACGATGATCGCGCTCGCCCGGGAGCGGGTGAGGAGGCTGACCGGGCCGCGGCTGCCGTGCCCCGGCGGGTAGGGCAGGGCGACGGCGCCGATCGCGGCAACCGCCAGCTCCGCGGCCACCGCCCGGCGCCCGTTGGGCACGCGTACGGCGATGATGTCCCGTTGCCCGAAGCCGTGTTCGGCGAGCCGGGCGGCGATGTGCCGTACCCGGGCGTCGAGTTGGGCGTAGTCGAGGCTGCCGTCCGGGTCGACGACGGCTGTGCGGGTGGGGTGGTCCCGTACGTGCTCGGAGAAGAGGCGGTAGAGGTCGCGGTCGGGGCACAGCCCCTCGGCGACCCAGGCGCGGCGGAGCGCGGCCGGCACCAGGTCGCTAAGGACGATGCCGTTGGCGGAGGTCCAGGGGTGGGTCACGCGAACTCCCAGGGCGGGTGGACGAAGGTGTGGGCGCCGGGGCCGAGGGCGGGGGCGAAGCGCGGGTCGCGGGAGAGGGCGGCGAGGTCGGTGCACACGGGGGTCGCCGTCGTACCGGCGCTCGCGAGCAGCGACTGGAGCTCGGCGCTGGAGCGGCAGGCCGCCGCGGCGGCGAGCGCGGCCGGGTCGGCGGCGGTGCCGAGCGCGCGGGCGGCGATCTCAGGGCGCTCGCGGGCCTCGGGGGCGAGCCACAGATAGCCGTCGAGGGTGGCCAACGGCCGTTCAAGCGGCCCCCATCGGGCACGCCGCGAGGGGCGGGGTACGAGTGCGGAGGCCGAGTGGAGCGAGGAAACGGCGCGTTGGCCGTGGCCGGTGCGGAGCCGGGTGAGCAGCGCGGCCAGTACGGCCTGGGCGCTGAGCAGGCCGCCGAGGACGTCGGTGACGGTCAGCAGGGACGTGCGCGGCGGCTCGTCCTCGGGCCGGAGCGCGGCGGCCAGACCGCTGTGGGCCTGGACCAGGTAGTCGGTGCCGAGCGGCGGCCGGGGCCCGAGCGCGTCGCCCCAGCCGGACGCCCACACGTACACCAGACCGGGCTGTACGCGGTGCAGGTCCTCGGCGTCCAGGCCGAGCCGGGCGGCCTTGCCGGGCGCCCAGTTGTGCAGGAACACGTCGGCGTCGCGGGCGAGTTCGCGTACCGCGTCGCGGCCCGCCGCCGTGGTGAAGTCGATCTCGGTGACGTCCTTGCCGGCGTTGAGGGCGCTGAAGCGGGCCGAACAGCCCCCGGCCATGGGCGGGATGCCGCGCATCGGGTCGCCGTCGGGCGGTTCGATCCGCAGCACCCGCGCGCCGAGGAGCTGCAGCACCCGCCCGGCGAGCGGACCCTGCACCCGCCGCGTCGACTCCACCACGCGCAGTCCGGAGAGAGGGAGTTGGGGGAGCGGGGCGCCGCCGGGGGCCGTGCGGGCGGGGCCGGGCAGCGGGGTGAGCGTCCAGGGCCCCACCTGCTCCGGCGCGGAGGGGTCCTCGCGTACCGGGAGGAGGGCGGCGCCCGCGTGGTCGGCGGCCTCGCGGAGCACGCTGAGCGGGACGGCGCGCACGGCCGCCGCGAGCGCGGGGTCGAGGGCGCACACGGCGGTCCCGAAGCGCGTCTGGAAGGGCCGCCAGCCGTGCCGGACGGCCGCGCGGGGCGCGTTCAGGTACTGCCAGAAACGGAGCCACTGCTCGGCGTAGAGCGCCTCGATCTCGATGCGCACCCCGTCGGCGGACACGAACTCCGGCCTGCCCGCGATGAGTTGGTCTTCGTACGCGGGTGTGTCCGCGGTCGCGGCGGCCAGGTACTGGCCGAGGGCGAACAGCGCGGCCTGGCCCACCGAGGTGCGTACGGCCCGGGTGGCGCCGCCCCGGGACCGGGCGACGAGGGCGGCGGTCGCACCCTGGGCGGCGAGGATCCCGGCGGTGGTGGAGGCGAAGTCGACGGCGAGGGGGGCGGGGCGGCCGGCGGCCAGGCCGTGGACGTGCATGAGGCCGCAGGCCGCCTGCACGTCCCGCTCCTCGGCGAGCGGCAGCCGCAGCGGCCCCGCCCAGTCGACGGCGCAGCTGACCTCGCCGGCGCCGGGGTCGGCGAGCAGGCCGACGAGGCGGGCGGCAACCTCGGCGGCCACCGGCGGACCGGTCACCGAGGCGGGCGGAGCGGCCGTCGTCATCGGGCCCCGGCCTCCCCGGTGAGCGGGCGCCTGCCCTGCACCGAGTACAGGACGCTGGAGACGGCGCTGAACGACGGGTCCTCCATCAGGGCGCGCACCCGGTGCAGCTGCTCCCGGGTCAGGCCGGCGGCGAGCAGCCCCTCCTGAAGGTGGTGGGTGTGGTGGAGCTGCAGGCGCAGGGCGGGGGAGCCTGCGGCGCGCAGGTCGATCCGGGGCCTGGGGTCGATGTCGACCAGACCGGCGGCCCGCATCGCGGCCGGCACCTGCCGCCCCCACTCGGGATCGCCGCCGCCGGTGCGCAGCACCGCGCACTTGGCGTCGAGGAAGGCCCGGTAGAGGCGGGCGGACTCCGCGTCCGGGGTGAGCAGCGGCGACTCGTACGAGGTGTCGAACTCCTCGATCTGCAGCCGGCCGCCAGGCTTCAGGGCGCGGACGAGCTTGTCGAGGACGGCGCGCCGCTCCGGCAGGTGCTGGAGCACGAGGCGGGTGCTGATCAGGTCGAACTCGGCCTCGGGCAGCGGGTCTTCGACGATGTCGTGGCGCAGCACGGTGAGGCAGGGCCGCTTCGGGATGTGGTGTGGTTTGACGTCGGTGGCGACGACCTCGCCGTCGGGAGCGACGCGGTCGGCGAGCCAGCGGGCGACGCTGCCGCTGCCGGCGCCGACCTCCAGGCAGCGCCAGCCGCGGGTGACGCCGGTCTCCGCGAGCCGGGCGCAGGTGGCCGTGTCGTAGGCGTCGGAGAGGCAGCGGTGCTGTTCACGGCTGTGCACGCTGTCGTTGTCGAAGACGTAGCCGGGTTCTTCGGCCAGGCGGGGAGGCATGCGGGGGTGGTTCCTTCCTCGGGCGGGCGCGGGGCGGGCGCAGGGGGGCGCGGGGCGGGCGCGGGGGTACGAGGCGGCGCGGTCAGGTCCAGCGGCCGGTGCCGCCGGTGCCTTCGACGCCGGTGAGCTGCTGCAGGAGCGCGCTGCGGCGCACCTTGCCCGTGCCGGTGCGCGGCACGTCGTCCCACGTCAGCGCCACCGGGTCGGCCAGCGGGGGCAGTCCGCGCACGGCCGCCCGCCACTGCTCGGCGTCGAGGCGGCCGTCGGCGGTGACGAGGACGGGCAGCGGCGGCCCTTCGGCGCCGGTGAGGACGATGCACTCAAGCGCCTGCGGCAGCCGCTCCTCCAGGAGGTCCTCGGTGCTGAGGCAGCTCAGCTCGGAGCTGTGGTCGACCTCCCGGTCGAGCAGTTCGACGCTGCCGTCGCGGCGGTGTACGGCGATGTCGCCGGTGTTCCACCAGTCGCCGAGCTGCTTGGCGGCCCAGCGGGCCTCCTCGCCAGGATAGGTGAGGGCGCGGGCCCCGGTCCTCGCCAGGACGAGCCCCGGCCGTCCGCGCGGCACCGGCCGGAAGGTCTGCGGATCGACCACCCGCAGCCGGGTCCTGACCGGCACGGGACGGCCCAGGTTGCGCACCCCGGGCCCGCCGAGGCCGCCGTCGGAGGTGCGGGTGTGGAAGCGGAACGTCAGCGGCCCGGTCTCGGTCTGGCCCCAGCCCTGCATCCACAGCGGGCTGCGGTGCCGGCTGGCCACGAGGTAGGCGCGGATGACGGGCGGGTGCACGGCGTCGTAGGTGCTGCCGAAGACGCGTACGTTGCGGAAGGCGTTGTCGAGCCGCTCGGTCAGCGGCCGGAGGCGGACGTACGCGCTGGGCAGGGCCTCCACGAAGGTCGGCGGGTGGGCGCGCAGCAGGGGGTCGGCGCGGAGCGGGTCCTGGGTGGTGAGGACGACGACGCGGGCGGGCGCCAGGCACAGGACGCTCGCGGTCCAGCAGAACGTCCGGCCGTGGGCGAAGGAGTTGGCGTTGAGCAGGGTGTCGGTGCGGCGCACCCCGATCTTCGGGTAGCGGACGCATTCGGAGCGGGCCAGTTTGCCGATGATGGTGCGGGTGGAGTGCGCGACGAGTTTGGGGACGCCGGTGGTGCCGGAGGTGTGGTTGATGACGAGGGGCGCGTCGTCGCTGCGGCGCACCGGGGCGGGCGGGCGGTGGCCGCGTACGTCGGCGGGGCCGAGGGTGCCGGGGACGCCGTCCGCGTCCACGACGAGGGTGGCGGCCGAAGGGGCGGTCAGGTCGGCGTCGGCGCGCCGGGCGCGTTCGAGGACGTTCGCCGAGGTGACGAGGAGCTTCGGGGCGACGCGGGCGAGGAGCGTGGCGAGGGCGTCGCCGGACAGGTGCGCGGAGAGCTGGGCGGGCACGGCCCCGAGGCGTACGGCGGCGCAGGCGAGCAGGTCGTAGTCCCAGTGGTTCTCCTTGACGATGGCCACCCGGTCGCCGGCGCGCACTCCGGCGGCGGCCAGGTGTCCCGCCGACTCCCGTACGAGAGCGGCGAGTTGGGGGACGGTCCAGTGGGTGCCGCCGTCGGGGGCGATGTCGAAGGGGCGGTCGAGATGGACGGCGGTGGCGTGGCCGCGGTCGGCGCACTCGTCGAACAGGACGCCCATGTCATGCGGTTTCACGGCTTCTCGCTCCTCGGTGCGGGGGCTGCCGCGCGGGTGGCGGCGGCCGTGGGGGAGGGGTGGACCCGGCTGAGGACACGGGCGGCGGCCAGGGCGCCGGAGCGTACGGCGGCCTCACTGGCGGGGCACAGGGTCAGCCAGTCGCCCGCGTACTCCACCCGGCGCGCGGGGCGGGCCGCGAAGCGCGGCCGGTGGGCGAGCGCCGGGGGAGTGGCCTCGGGCAAGGCATGGGTGAACGAGTGCACGAAGTGGTCGCGGACCGCGCCGGGCAGGCCGGGCACGTAGCGGGCGGCGGCCCGGATGAGCCGGCGGGCGGTCTCCTGCGGGTCGGCGCCGCGCAGTTCGGGGATGCGGCGCGGGTCGGCCACGAGGGTCAGCAGGCCCGCCCCCGCGGGGGCCCGGCCGGGGTGTCTGGCGTGGTCGATCATGATGCCGGCGAGCAGGTCCTCCTCGGGGTCCGGGGTGAACAGCGCGTACAGCGGCCGCGGGGACGGCGGGGCGAGCGGCCGGTCGAGGAGGCAGCTGACCTTGAGGTTGGGGGTGAAGGTGCTGGCGGTGAGGAAGTCCCGCTCGTCCTGCGGCGCCCCGGGGTGCAGCCGGGCCGCCACGGGCGCCGGTACGGCCAGGACCGCGGCCCGTGCGGTGACGGAGCCCGCGGGTGTGCGCAGCCGCACTTCCCGTCCGTCGTCGACGACTTCGTGCACCGGGGTGCCGGTGGTGACGTCGAGGTGCTCGGCGAGGCGGCGGGCGGGCAGGTCCATGCCGTCGTGGTAGGTCCGCCAGCCGGAGACCGGGCCCGCCGTCTGCATCAGTCCGATGAGGGGGGCCGCGGCGGAGCGGGCGGTGTCCCAGCCGAAGGAGCCGCCGACGACGGGCTGCAGCAGATAGTCGTGCAGCTCGCGGTGGTAGCCACGCGCCAGGGAGGCGACGGTGCGGGCCCCGACGGGGGTGCGCTCGGGGTGGTCGATGTCGAACCGGCCGCGGTACCGGGCCGTCCAGGCCAGGAAGCGGGCCAGGTCGAGGCGGGCCCGCGGGGACAGCCCGGCGCCGGTGACGAGCGCGGCCGCGTCACAGAGGCCGGGGTGGGCGCGGCCGTCGCGCCACACGCCGAGTCCCTTCCCGATCCGCGGCACCTCACGGTCCGTCACACCGAGCCGGGCGAGCAGCTCCCAGGTGGCGCGGTAGCCGCGCTCGGGGAGCTGCTCGGCGCCCTCGTCGACGACATATCCGTCGTGCCGGAAGGAGCGCATCCGGCCGCCGACGTACGGCAGTTCCTCGAAGACGCGCACCGTGAGGCCGGCGCGCCGCAGTTCGTGCGCGGTGGTCAGGCCCGCGATGCCGGCGCCGACCACGGCCACGTCCAGTTCCGGGCTCATCCGGCCACCTCCACGGCGAGGATCAGGTTGGCGGCGATCAGCAGCGCGAAGCACACCCGGTGCGCCCGGAAGCCGAGTCTGCGGGCGCGCAGGATGTCACCGCCGCGGAAGCCGATCACGTACTGGCGGACGCGGAGCGCGGTCACCGGCAGCATCAGCAGGACGAACCACCAGGGCGCGATCCCCGTCGCCGAGGCGCCCGCGACGAGCAGGAACTCGGCGGCGGCCAGCGCCCCGACGAAGACGGCGTTGCCCCTCGGGGAGAGCAGACAGGCCGCGGTGGGCCGGCGCACGGAGCGGTCGCCGGGGATGTCGTTGGTGTTGGAGCAGACCCCGCACATCAGCGGCCCGAAGCCGAACAGCACGGCCTGCACCAGCACAAAACCGGAGAAGCTGCCGGTGGCGAGCCCGTACGGCGCAAGGACCAGACCCACGCCGAGCCCGCAGAGGAACGCCTCCTGGAAGCCGTGGTAACTGATCTTCAGGCCGTACGAGTACTGCACCGACGCCGCGAACAGCAGGACCGTCACCAGCACCGCCCACACGCTCCGGTGCGGGGCGCTCGCGACGGCGGCGGTCCACAGGGCGGCGCCGGCGGCCGCGGTGAGCCAGGCGAAGCCGAGCGCCTCGCGTTCCGTCAGGGCCCCGGCGACCAGCGGCTTGCGGCGTTTGTCGCGCAGCGGGTCGTCCGGGCCGTAGTTGGTGGTGTCGCTGCCGTCGCGGTAGCCGGTCAGGTCGTCGAAGGCCGTGCCCGACATGATCACGAAGACCGAGCCGAGCAGGAACAGGGCCGCCGCCGGCAGCGCCGCCGACACCGCCCGGCCCTCCTGCGCGAGTGCCGCCGAGAGGGCCACGGCGATCGACGGGTAGTAGTCGTAGACGTCGAGTTTGCCGAGCCGGGCGTAGCTGCGGAGCTTGCTCTCCACCAGCTCGCGGGGTGCTGAGGGCGGGGCCTCGGCGCGGGTCGTCATCGGCCCGTTCCTTTCCTGCTGAGTGGTTCCCGTGCGGAGGCATCGAGAAGGGGCGCCGGAAAATGAGGGGCGCATTTATTCGTATGATTCGGATCGGCCGGGAACGCCGTTCGCCGGTCTGGCCCCGGCGAATTCCGACTGGAATATGACAGACCCCGGGCACTCTACGACTCGAAGCGGCCACCGGGCAGGTGCGCCCCCAGAGTTCCCCTCGATGGCCGAATGTGCAGCTCCGGGCCCCGTCACAGTCTCGGACGGCCGTACCCGTGTCGCATGTCGCCCGAGTAATTCCGCATGACTACGATTCGGGTGCAAGGTCCGAGCAAATATGCGCCGGCGTCGCCACTTTCATCGGTGAGGCGTCATTTTTCGGCACCTCGGATTTCCGCTGCCGCGTACGCGAAAAGGAGTGGGATGTCCCCGACCGGCGCCCGCCCCGACCGACCGCGAGCGGCGGCCCGCCCCGCCGCCGCGCCCACGCCCGCGCCCGCCCCCGCCCCCGCGCCACGCCTGCAGGGCCGCCGGCCGGCCTGGGCCCGCACCTGCCTGATCCTGCTGGCCCTCGGCCAAGGCCTGCCGGGGGCCTGGGCACTGCTGTGGCCGCGCGGCTTCTACGACACTTACCCCCTTCCCGGCCACCCCTGGGTGGCCGGGTTCCCGCCCTACAACGAGCACCTCGTCCACGACACCGGCGCCGCCGGGGTCGCCCTCGCCGTGCTCGCCGCCTGGGCCGCGCGCCGCCCGCACCCCCTGCTCGTACGGGCCGCCGCCGTGCCCGCGCTCACCTTCGGCGTCGCCCATCTCGTCTTCCACAGCGCCCACTTGGGGCATCCGGCCGGCCTGGAGGAAGGCGCTCAGGTGCTGTCCCTCGTGGCGCCCGTGGTGTGCGCGGCGGCCGCGCTCCTAGCCGCGCACGGAACGCCCCGGACCGCCGCGGGCGCCCCGCCCGAGCACCCGCAAGCACACCCTCCCGTCAAGGAAGAAACCCAAGAATGACCACCGCCCCCACCGACCCACCCCCCGCGCACCCGGTGCCGTTCTTCAGCCAGGCCGCCTCGTTCGAGGAGAGCTGGCCGGAGATCCGCACCCGGGTCGGCGAGGTCCTCGACGACGGCAAGTTCTCCCACGGGCGGCAGGTCGGCCGCCTGGAGACGGCCCTGGCCGAGTGGACCGGCGCCCGCCACTGCGTGGCCGTCAACAGCGGCACCGACGCCCTGGTGCTGCTGCTGCGCGCGGCCGGACTCAAGGCGGGCGACGAGGTCGTCGTCCCGGCGTTCAGCTTCATCGCCACCGCCTCCTCCGTCGTACTCGCCGGCGGCCGGCCCGTGTTCGCCGACATCGACCCGGAGACGTACGCACTCGACCCGAGGGCCGCCGCGGACGCCGTCACCCCGCGCACCACGATGCTGATGCCGGTGCACCTGTTCTGCCAGATGGCCGACATGGACGCGCTCGCGCGGGTCGCGGAGCGGTACCGGCTCACCCTCGTCGAGGACAGCGCCGAGGCGATCGGGATGCGCTGGAACGGCGTCCACGCGGGCCTGCTCGGCGCGGGCGGAGTCCTGTCGTTCTTCCCCACCAAGACCCTCGGCGCCATCGGCGACGCCGGCGCGATCCTCACCGACGACCCGCACATCGCCGAGACCGCCGCCGCCCTGCGCCACCACGGCCGCACCGGCCGCACCCTCGCCCACTTCCCCGGCATCAGCAACGCCACCGAACTGACCGGCGTCAACAGCAAGATGGACGACCTCCAGGCCGCCGTCCTGCTCGCGAAACTGCCCCGGCTCGCCGCCGCCGTCCGCCGCAGGCAGGAGCTCGCCGACGCCTACACCGAACGCCTCCGCGACCTCCCCGGTCTGCTCCGCCTGCCGGCCCTCGCCCGCCGCGACGCCGACACCGACCCGGTGTTCTACGTGTACCTCGTCGAGGCCGAGCGGCGGGACGGGCTCGCCGCCCACCTCGCCGACCACGGCATCGGCACCGAGACGTACTACCCGACGCCGCTCCACCTCCAGCCCTGCTTCGCCGAACTCGGCTACAAGCAGGGGCAGTTCCCGTACGCCGAGGCCGCCTGCGAGCACACCCTCGCGCTGCCGCTGCACTCCGACCTGACGCTCGCCGACGTCGACGCCGTCTGCGCCGCGATCCGCCGCTACTGCACCGGGAGGGCCGCGGCATGACCCAGGGCACCATTCCGTTCTTCGCCCCCGACCTGTTCGAGGACGACCGCGACGTGCTGCTCGACCTGGTGCGGCGGACCGGCACCGCCCCCGGGCAGAAGTTCATCCTCGGCGAGCGCACCGCCGCCTTCGAGGACGCCCTGCGGGACATGCTCGGCGCCGCCCACGCCGTGGCCTGCTCCAGCGGCACCTCCGCCCTCACCCTCGTCCTCACCGCGATGGGCGTGGGCCCCGGCGACGAGGTGATCGTCCCCGCCTACGGCTGCGCCCCGCTCGGCAACACCGTCGCGAACCTCGGCGCCACCCCCGTCTTCGCCGACATCGACCCGCTGACCATGGTCGCCGACCCGGAGCGCGCCGAGGAGGCCGTGACCTCCCGTACGAAGGCGCTGATGCCGGCGCACATGTTCTCCGTGATGGCCGACATGCCGGCGATGCGGCGGATCGCCGGGCGGCACGGGCTGCGGCTCGTGGAGGACTCGGCCGTCGCGCAGGGCGGCGTGCTCGACGGCAGGCCGGCCGGGACCTGGGGCGAGGCGGGCGTCTTCTCCTTCGTGCAGGTCAAGACGTTCGGCACCGCCGGGGAGGGCGGCGCCGTCGTCACCGACGACCCCGAACTCGCCCGTGTCGTACGGGCGTTGCGCAACCACGGGCAGGAGGGGCAGCGGTTCGTGCACCAGCGGATCGGCCACAACAGCCGCTTCGACGAACTCCTCGCCGCCTTCCAGCTCCACCGGCTGGCCGGACTGCCCGCCCGCCTCGAACGCCGCGCGCGGATCGCCGACCACTACACCGAGCGCTTCACCCCGCTCACCGACCGCGGCATCACCCCGCCGCCCCCGGGACGCAACGGCCGCTGCCCCTACGTGTACGCGCTCCTCGCCGACGAACGCGACGCCCTCCAGGCCCACTTGGCGGCCCACGGCGTCGACAGCCACGTCTACTACCCGCAGCCCCTGCCCCACCAGCCGGCCTTCGCCCGCTTCGCGCCCGAGGGGCACACCTGGCCCCACGCCCTCGCCGCGAGCCGCCGCCAACTCGCCATCCCGGTGCACCCGCGCCTCACCGACGCGGAGGCCGAGCACATCGCCGACACGGTGTGCGCGTTCGCCGCGCTGCGGCCGACCGCCTGACCGCCCCGATTGCCTCACTGCCTGACCGCAAGGGACCACCCCGTGCTCCGTACCCTGCTCATCGGGCTCGGGCGCGCCGGGACAGGGCTCCACCTGCCCGTACTGCACCGCGCCCGCACCACCCGTCCCGAACTCTTCGCCGACCGGCCCGTCGTGGGCGTCGACCCCGCACACCTGGCGACCGCTTCCGGGCTGCACGTCGTCGACTCCCTGCGCGCCGCCCGCCGGACCCTCGACCCGGACCGCACCGTCGTCCACCTGTGCACCCCGCCCGCCGTACGCGGAACCCTCCTCGGGGAGGCCGCACGGCTCGGCTTCTGGCGGTTCGTCGTCGAGAAGCCCCTCGCCACCGACCGCGCCGCCCTGCGCCGGGTCCTCGACGTGGTGGACGAGCACGGCCTGCACGTCCGCGTCGTGTCGCCGTGGCTGCACAGCGCCCTCACCGGCCGCATCGCCGAACTCGCGGGCGACCCGGCGGGCATCCGCGCCGTCACCGTCACCCAGCACAAGTCCCGCTTCCGGCGCACCCTCACCAACTCCGGCCACACCGACGCCTTCCAGGTGGAGATCCCGCACGCCCTCGGCGTCCTGCTACGGCTCCTCGGCGACGCCGACGTACACACCGCGACCTGCACGGACCTGCGGTACGGCGGGGACGTCGTCCCGTACATGGGCGGCGCCCGCCTCACCCTGAGCCACGCCACCGGACTGCACAGCCGCATCGACTGCGACCTCACCTCGCCCGTACGCAGGCGCCGCATCACCGTGGCCACGGCAGCCGGCACCCGCCTCGTCGGCCACTACCCCGTCACCCAGGACGACGACATCGCGCAGCTAGACGTAGACCAACACGGCCGCACCACAAGGGAGTTGATCACCGACGACGCGCTGCTGCGCTGCCTCACCCACGCCTACCGCGCCTTCGCCGAGGACCGCCCGTACGCCGACGAGCTGCGCCTGCACACCCGCACCGCCGAACTCCTGGACGACGCCCGGCACCTCGCCCTCGCCACCCCGACCCGCACCCGCACCCGCCACCAGGAGGCCGCCCACCATGCCGGCTGACCCCCGCCCGGCCCCCGCCGCCGCCTTCGCCCCGCCCCCCGGCATCCGCTACGCCGGGATCGGCGACGAGGCCGCGCCCGCACTCGCCGACCAGCTCGCCGCCGTACACCAACTCGGCTGGAACGCCGTCGAGCTGCGCACCGTCGACGGCCGCGCCCTCGCCGACCTCGACGACCACACCTTCGGCGCCCTCACCGAACAGCTCGCCGTGACCGGCACGGACGTCGTCTGCGTCGACTCGCGCATCGCCGACTGGAGCCGCCCCGTCACCGGCCCCTTCACCCTCGACACCGACGAGCTGCGCACCCTCGCCCGCCGCTGCCCCGCCCTCGGCACCCGGTACGTGCGCGTCATGTCCTACCCCGACGGCGGTCTCACCGAGCCCGAGTGGGGGCACAGGGTCAAGGAGCGTATGACGGCCCTGGCCCGGCAGGCCGAGGACGCCGGGCTCGTCCTCCTGCACGAGAACTGCGCCGGCTGGGCCGGCACCCGCGCCGACCGGATGCTCGACCTCCTCGCCCACGTCGACAGCCCCGCCCTGCGGCTCCTCTTCGACACCGGCAACGGCGTCCCGTACGGCTACCGGTCCGCGGAACTCCTCGCCGACATCCTCGACCACGTCGACCACGTCCACATCAAGGACGCCCTGCCCACCGCCCCCGGCCAGGCCGCCTACACGCTGCCCGGACAGGGCGCCGCCCAACTCAGCGACTGCCTCGGCCTGTTGCTGCGGCACACATGGCGCGGCACCTGGTCCATCGAGCCGCACACCCGGCTGCGCCCGCACGACGGCACCGACAGCCGCGCCGACGACGGCCCCGCCGCGTTCGTCGCGTACGGGAGGGCGCTGGAGCGGTTCGTCGCCGAGCAGGTCCCGGGGGCGGCGACGGCCGCGGTGCCCGCGCACGGTGGCGTCCATGGCTGAGCGGACCCTGGCGGCCACGGCCCTCCCGTACCCCCCGCCCCCGCAGGCCCGCCTCACCCCCGCCGACCGGGACCTGCTCCTCCGCCTCCTCGCCACCCCCACCGTCGGCCCCCTGGAGGCCGGCGGCGACACCGAGCCCGTACGGCTGTGGGATGCGGGACGCCAACTCGCCGCCGCGGCACGGCAGTTCGGCATGACAGTCGTACGCCATGCCGCAGCCCCGGACGACGTGCTCGCGCGCGAGGGCGTGCCCGTGTCCGTGCGGGAGTGCGCCGCCGTGACGCCCGGGTTCCTCGACTGCCAGCCCAGCCTCCTGCTGCGCCTCGGGCCGGGCGGGCTGCCCCGCCGCGACACCGTCATGTTCAACGTCCACCTCGACACCGTGGGCGGCTGGTGGCCCCCCTCCTTCGACGGCACGCGCTTCAGCGGGCGCGGCGCCATCGACGCCAAGGGCCCGGCGGTCGCGCTGCTCGCCGGGATTCGCGCCGCCTGCGCCGCCGAGCCCGCGCTCGGGTCCCGTATCGGCGTGCTCGTCCAGGCCGTGGCGGGCGAAGAGGGCGGCGCGATGGGCACGTTCGGCACCCGGCCCCTGGTGGAACAGGGCCATACGGGGCGCCTCAACGTCTTCTGCGAGCCCACCGGCCACCGCTGGCTGCCGCGCGCCACGGCCGCGATGACCGCCTGCGTCCAGGTCCACGGCGACGACGCGATCGACGACCGCCCCGAGGCCGGGCACAACGCCACCGTCCTCCTCGGCCACCTCGCCCACCACCTCGCCACGGCCCTGCCCGCACGGGCGCGCGGGGCGCAGGTGTGCGTGGCCGGGCTGCACACCGGTCACCAGCACAACAAGGTGTACGGAAGCGGCCGCCTCCTCCTCAACATCGCCTACCCGGACCCGAGTTGCGGCCGGGCGGCCGAGGCGGCACTGCACGAGAGCGTGGCGGAAGGGATCGCCGCCTTCCGGGCCGGGGCCCGGCGCCGGCCCGCACTCGCCAGGACGGCCGAAGACGCCGCCGCGATCACCTCCGTACGGTGGCTGAAGCGCGGCCTGCCCGCCCTCAACGGCCCTATGGAGGACGGCAGTTGGGCCGAATCCCTGCTCGAAGCGGACTGCGGCCTGACCCGCTGGCCCGCGCACGAACCGGCGTTCACCTGCGACGCCCTCTGGATGAGCGGCGTACCCGGCACCTACACCGCCGTATTCGGCCCCGGCAGCCTGGACGCCAACCGGGCCCACGCCGACGGCGAGTACGCGGACCTGGCCGAACTCGACCGGTACGCCACCGAAGTGGCCCGCATCCTCGTCGCGTTCGCCCGCCGCGCCGACCCCGTGGACGCAGCACCGGAACCGACCACCTCGTGAAGGCCCACCCGTGAAAGGCCCCACCCCCGTGACGACGACCACCATTCCGACCACTACGGCCCCAACTCCCGCACCCGAAACCGAAGTTCGCGTCCCCCACGACGGCCTCCGCGACTTCGTCACCGGCGTCCTGCGCGCCCGCGGACTGCCCGAAGGACGGGCCCGTACGGCCGCCGAAGCCCTCTGCCACGGCGACCTCACCGGGTTCACCACCCACGGCGTCACCAACCTCACCCGCCTCTACCTCCCCCTCCTCGACAGCGGCCGCTGCGACCCGGCCGCCGAACCCGTCCGGCTCACCGACACCGGCCCCGCCGTCCTCGTAGACGCCCGGCGCGCCCTCGGCCTGTGGTCGGCGGTCGAGGCGATGGACCTGGCCGTCGAGCGGGCCCGTACGTACGGCATCGGCATGGTGTCGGTGCGCGGCGGGACGCACTTCGGCTGCGCCGGGCACCACGCCCTGCGCGCCGTCGACCACGGCATGATCGGCCTCGCCACCGCCAACTGCGGACGCCAGCGCCTTGCCCCACCGCCCGGCAGCGCGGCCCGCATGCTGGGCACCAACCCTCTCGCCCTGGCGGCCCCCGCCGGCCAACACCCGCCGTTCACCCTCGACATGAGCACCACCGTCGTCCCCACCGGCCGCATCCGCGCCGCCGCACGCTCCGGCGAGGCCGTCCCCGAGGGCTGGCTGGAGGACGCCGACCGTAACCCCGTCACCGACCCGAGCGCCTACGACCGCGGCGAGGCCCACCTGCGCTGGCTCGGCGGCACACCCGAGAACGGCGCGTACAAGGGGTACGGCCTCGGGCTCCTCGTCGAAGTCCTCTCCGCACTGCTCCCCGGCGCGGGCATCGGCCCCCACCACGACACCCGGGACCATCCCGACGACGACGTCGGCCACCTCCTCCTCGCCATCGCCCCCGGCCGACTGCGGCCCGAGACCGGGTTCCTCGGCGCGGCCACCGGCCTCTTCGGCGCCCTCCTCGACTGCCCGCCGCTCCACGACACCGACGAACCCGTGGCCTACCCGGGCTGGTGGGAGCAGCACCGCACCCGCGACCGCACCGCCCACGGCGTCCCGCTCGCCGCCGGGCTGCACCGCGAACTCCGGGCTGTGGCCGGGGAGTTGGGCCTGGCATTCCCGGAGGCCGTACGCGACGACAAGGCCGTACGCGACGACAAGGCCGTACGCGACGACGCGGCCGTACGCGACGACGCGGCCGTACGCGACGACAAGGCCGTACGCGAAGGAGTCACCACGTGACCGGCACCCACACCCCCCGCCGGGCGCCGCTGCGCATCGGCATGATCGGCCTCGGCGTGATCTCCCGGTTCCATCTCGCCGCCCTCGAACAGTCCCCGCACGCCGTCCTCACCGCCGTCTGCGACCACGACCCCGACACGTACGCCCACCTGCCCCCGCACATCGCGCGCTACGGCGACCACCGCCGGCTCCTGCGCGACGCCGCACTGGACGCGGTCGTCGTCAACGTCCCCAACGACGCCCACACCGCCGTCTGCCACGACGCCCTCGCCGCAGGCCGCGCTGTGTGCGTGGAGAAGCCCCTGGCCACCACCGTGCAGGGCGCCCGGCGCCTGACCGAGTTCGCGCGGCGGCAGGGCGTGCCGCTGTTCACGTCCTTCCACCGCCGCTACAACGCTCCCGTACGCGCTCTCCTCGGCCGCCTCCCGCACGACACCCCGATCACCTCGCTGACCGTGCGTTACCAGGAGACGATCGAGGAGCACGCCGGGCGCGACCGCTGGTACCTGGACCCGGCCCGCTGCGGCGGCGGCTGCCTCGCCGACAACGGCCCCAACGCCCTCGACCTCGTACGCCTCTTCCTCGGGGACGACCTGCGCGTGGACGAAGCCGTCCTGCGGCGCGACGCACACGGCGTGGACCGCACCGCCGACCTCCGCCTCACCGCGCATGGCACCCCCGCACATGTGGCGCTCGACTGGTCCTACCCGGGCGAGCGCAAGACCGTGGAGGTCCAACTCGCCGACGGGCGCACGGACACCGCCGACATGTTGGCCGGCCACACCGAGTTCAAGGGTTCCTTGTGGCACGAGTACGTGGGTGTCCTCGACGACTTCGTCCGTACGGTTTCGCCCACCGCCACCCGCACGCGTACCGCTACCGCTACCGCTACCGCTACCGCACCCGGCCCGGACGGGCTGGCCGTCGCGGAACTCGTCGCCGCGTGCTACGCCAGGGCCGACCACGACAGCCCGCACCCGCAGGAGGCCCCCGCGTGAACCCGGCGGAGGACGGCGCCAAACGGGCCGTACACGGTGCTCTCGTCAAGGTCCTCATCCACCGCCTCGACACGCGCGGCATGACCCTGGAGCCGCACGCCAGCCGTTGCGTGCGGCGCGGGGAGGTCCATGAACTGCTCACCACCGACCACACCGACCCGGCGCCCGGGGCCCGCGTGGACCGGGTCGGCTTCCTCGGGTTCGTGGAGCTGGCCTGCGCGGGCGTCCTCGACCGCGGCGACCAGGTGTTCGCCGCGGGCCGGCCGGTCGGGACCGTGCTCGGCTTCGACGCCTGCCACTTCCCCAACCACTACAACATCATCGTCTCCGCACCCCGCCCGGTCACCGGCCTCGACCTGGCCCTCGTACCGGAGACGGAGATCCGCTTCGAGCAGGGCACCACCCCGTGAGACGGCGCACCGGCTGACGCTCAGAGGCGGGTGACCTTCTTTCCCGAGACCCGCCCACGCGTGTCGAAGAACAGCCGGGAGGCGGTGACGAGCCGGTCGAGCGCGTACCCGCTGTGCGCCTGAAGCAGCACCGTCACGTCGGCCTCGGCCGCGGCCCGTTCGGCGTCCGGCACGCAGGACAGGACACGCTCGCCGATCCGCCAGGACGGCACATACGGGTCGTGGTACGCGACCTCGGCCCCGGCGGCGGCGAGCCGTTCCGCGACCACCCGGCACGGCGACTCCCGCTCGTCGGACACGTCGGCCTTGTACGTGGCGCCCAGCAGGAGGACTCGGGCGCCGCGCAGGCTGCGGCCCCCGTCGTTGAGCAGCTCCGCGACCCGGCCGACCACATGGCGCGGCATGCCGTTGTTGATCTCCTGCGCCAACTCCGCGAAACGGAACGGGTATCCGAGGCCGCGCACCCGGTGGGAGAGGTAGCCGGGGTCGACGGGGATGCAGTGCCCGCCCACGCCCGGGCCCGGGTGGAACGGCGTGAAACCGAACGGCTTCGTCGCCGCGGCGTCGATCGCCTCCCACAGGTCCACGCCCAACTCGTGGCAGAACACGGCCATCTCGTTGACCAGCGCGATGTTCACCTGCCGGTACGTGTTCTCCAGGAGCTTCGACATCTCCGCCACCTCCGGCGAACTCACCGGCACCACCTCGCCGACCAGGTCCGCGTAGAACGCCGAGGCCGCATGCGTACAGCCCTCGGTGACACCGCCGACGACCTTCGGTGTGTTGACGAGGGTGAACGACGCGTTGCCCGGGTCGATGCGCTCCGGCGAGAACGCCAGATGGAAGTCGATGCCGACCCGCCGCGCCCCGCCGTCCTCCAGTAACGGCAACAGCACCTCGACGGTGGTGCCCGGGTACGTCGTCGACTCCAGGACAACCAGAGCACCGGGCCGCAACCACTGGGCCACGGCCTCTCCCGCCGCGCACACCGCCGTCAGATCGGGCACGGACTGCCGCAGCGGAGTCGGTACGCAGATCACGACCACGTCGGCCCGCGCGATGCAGGCGCTGTCGGTGGTCGCGGTGAAACCCCGGCCCAGCGCCTCCCGTACGTCCTCGTCGCCGACGTCGTCGACATGGCTGAGCCCCAGCGACAGTGCGCGCACCCGCTCCGCGTCGCTGTCCAGGCCGTGCACCCGCCACCCGGCCCCGGCGGCCGCCACGGCAAGCGGCAACCCGACGTACCCGAGGCCCACGACGACGAGCGAACGGCGTTCCATGCGAGTCTCCACTCTCCCTCTCCCCGTCCGAGCGGTGCTGCCGTCGGACCCGACGCTGGCGCGGTGACCATGGTGCACTCCAGTACGGATAAATCTGCATATGCCGGGCCGGGTCGGGCCAGGGCAAAACCGGGGCGAAGGGACCCGCGCGTGCGCTGGCCCACACGACTGATCTTCCGCCCGGTCCGCGACGCCGCGTTCCGCCGACGGGAACGGTGAGGTCATGAGCGAGACAGACAAGGCACTCCTCGAAGGCGGCCCGCAGGACCTGCCCGACCGCATCGTCGAGATCACCACGCCCGGCGAGGACCTGAAGATCGAGTTCCGCAACGGCTACGAGCACTTCCGCCCGAGCCGCCGCGAGGCGGACACCGCGCAGGGGCGGCTCCCCGTGTACGAGTGGTGGGAACGGACGGAGATGGCCTCGTAGGCGTCGTACGCCTTGTAAATCAGCGGCGTGAGCCAGTGGCGCAAATCAGCGGCGTGAGTCAGTGGCGCAAATCAGCGGCGTGAATCAGCGTCATGAATCAGTGTCCGCGGCGGCGGTCATCCGTCCCGGGCGTCGCGCCGCGCCTGCGACCGCCGCGCGACGTCCTCCGCGCTCACCTCACCTTCGTACGCACGCACTGCACCGCTGCCCAACGCCACCGTGGCCCGTGGGCGCATGGGCCCGTCGCCCCGCCGGGACAGCAGGACCAGTTCGTCGACCTCGGTCGTCATCGCGTCGAGCCGGGCCGTGCACTCGGCGACGACCGGGCGCGGGTCGCGGGCCCGGCCAAGGGACAGGTGCGGTGTGAAGCCCCGGTGCCGGCCACGGCACCGGGGAAAGCGCTCGGCCAGCGCGTCGTACAGCCCCTGCCACGGCTCCCGCCCCGCGGCGGCCGGATCGAGCCACACCGTCGCGTACGCCCGGTGCCGGAACGTCCGCACCCCGGAGAGCCGCGCCGTGAACTCCCGCGTCCCCGCCGCCGCTTCGGCGACCAGCGGGAGCGCCTGCGCGAAGTCGGCCTCCGGTACGAACCCGAACAGCACGTTGACGTGCGGCGGCCAGCGCCGGATCTGCGGGTCGTGCTCCTGCCGGATCCCCTGGATCGCGGGCCACATCCCGGACGGCGGAACCCACGCGACGGCACTGCGCGCCGTCGGCGCCACGTCGAACACCCCGGTATCCATGCCCCCCATGGTCCCGCGAGGCGGGCCGCGTACGGCGGAACGGTCGTCCGAGGAGTACCCGCGCTTCGCGCGCCTGCCGCGCCGCGGCCGCGGCAGCTGAACGGTCCGTTCGCAAGAGCTGCACGCGCAATTCACCGGATCGACCGCGTGTCAACTCGCGTGCGCGGTGCGTCACCGATGTACTCCGGATGGCGCACTCTCGACCAGAAACGCTGGAGGAAGAACACCACATGCCGCTGAAGAGCTACGGCGTGCTCGCCGCCCGTGCCGTCGACCGACGCCGCGAGGGCGCCGACGACGACACTCCCCACTTCCAGATCCACCTCGTCGACGAGGCGGGCACGCACTACCGCGCGGCCGTCAACGTCAAGTCGCAGGAGTCCCCGTCGGAACTGCTGTACCGCGTCGACGAGAACTTCCGCCACGCCCTGCTCGACAAGCTGCCCGCCGCGGGCAGCGGCTGGACGGACCTGCCCACGGACGCGGGCGGCGCCGCACTCGACTACGTACGCGGTGACATGCTCGACCGCGCCGGCATGAAGAAGCTCCCGGCGGACGCGCCCGGCCCCGACAACGACCTGGCCGACGTCCTCGAAGAGCACGTCCAGCGGGCCGTCGCGGACGACAACGCCGCCGTGTACGTCTTCGGCGAGCGCTGGGGCCCCGAGGACGGCACGCCGGACAAGATCTTCGGCTTCGAGCCCGGCAACGGCGTCCACGACGTCCACATGAACCAGGGCAACAGCGAGCGCTTCCAGGGCCAGGACGGGGTCTGGCAGGACGGCGCCCTGCTGATCCACCTGCCCGCGGACGACCAGTGGATCGCCCTGTTCCTCGCCTTCCAGTCCCAGTCCTGGAACACCGACGACTCCACCGGCCACGCCGAGGACGCGGGCGACCGGCCGGGCGAGCCCGACCAGCCCACCGAGCCCGACCGGCCCACCGAGCCGTCCGAGCCCACCGACCCGGACCTGCCCGGCGGCCCGGGTGACGGCAACGCCCCCGCCGTACGCATCCACTCGGCCCTGATCAACCCTCAGGGCCCGGCGCCCGAGCGCGAGACCGTCACGCTGCTCAACACCTCGCGGTCCGCGGTCGACCTCGGCGGCTGGCACCTCGCCGACCGGGGCGAGCGCCGCGTACCGCTGCCCGCCCAGCGCCTCGAACCCGGCGCCACCTTCACCGTCGCCGCCGCCGACGGCCTCCGGCTCGGCAACCGCGGCGGCACCATCACCCTCCTCGACGACGCCGGAGCGACGGTCCACACCGTGACCTACTCCGAGGGCCAGGCCCGCCAGGAGGGAAGCCCGGTCGTCTTCGACGCGTAGCCCGACCGACAGTTCATCGGGGCCCGGCGGGAACTCCCTGCCGGGCCTCGACGCGTGCCGGGGCCGCACCAAGCGTCGGCCGGGCGGTCAATCCGGGTGATCGCGTCGGGTGGGTGTCTGGGGGGCCGTTGGGGGCGGGTAGTCGACCCCCATGCGCGAGAGGTCTTCCGGTGGCGACGGCTCAGGCTCCGAGGGTGATGCGGCCGGTCTGTCGGTGTGGCGGCGGCTGGAGCGGGCGGCGGTCCGGTCGGCCGCGGGGCGTGGGTGGCGGCGGGCCGGGGACCTGGAGTTGATGCACCGGTCGATGGGTCTTGCCGCGCTCGGGTTCCTCACGTTGGTGCCGTTGCTGGTGGTGGTGGCGGCGGTCGATCCGGTGCAGGGGCAGGGGTTCGCCGAGTGGCTGGGGCGGGGGCTGGGTGTGTCGGTGAGTTCGCAGCAGGAGGTGGAGGAGCTGTTCGCCGAGCCGCGGGAGGCGCTGGAGACGACTACGGCGTACGGGCTCGCGGCGCTCGCCGTGTTCGGTCTGACTTTCGGCGCTGCGCTGCAGACCGGCTACGAGAAGGTGTGGGAGTTGCCCGCGGCCCGCTGGCACACCATGTGGCGGCACGCGGTGTGGCTCGCCGCTCTGATCGGCTATCTGTTCGCCGCCGCGCAGATCACGCAGGACCGGGTGGTCGAGGGGGCGGCGGTGGTGACGTCGCTGTGGCATTTCGCCACCGCGGTGCTGAGTGCGGTGCTGTTCTTCTGGTGGTCGCAGCGGCTGCTCCTCGGCGGCCGGGTCGGCTGGCGGGCCCTGCTGCCCGGCGCGGTGGTGACGGCGGCCGGCCTCGTCGGCCTGCGGGTCTTCTCGCAGCTGGTGTTCTCGCCGCTGATCGCGTCCAACGCGGTCACGTACGGGCCGTACGGCACCGTGCTCGTGGTCCAGTCCTGGCTGGTGGGTGTCTCGGTGGTGGTCTTCGGCGGGGCGGTCGCCGGCCGGCTGCTGCACGAGGAGTACCCGCATCTCGCGCACCTGCCCCGCCGTCGCCGTCGCCGTCGCCGTCGGGGCTGAATGCGGCATCCGAACGCGCTCGACGCGAAGTTGAAGCCAACGCCGTCCGGCGCGTGATCACCCCACTGGGTGACTGCACAACAGCCGGATACCCCGTCAAGATCAACGCCATGAAGACTTCTGTGCTCCGCCGCGCCTGCGTGGCGGCCCTGGCCCTGGCGGCGACGATGACCCCTGCGGTAGCCGCCCCGCAGGACGGCAACGCCGCACCGTCCGACCGTATCGGCGCACCGTCCGACCGCAACGGCGCACCGTCCGACCGTATCGGCGCGCAGGCACGCCTGCTCGGGGAGAAGACCGTCCCCCACAAACTCCGCTTCCGGAACACCACAGTCGGCGGACTGTCCGGCATCGACCGGGACCCCTGCACAGGCGAGTACGTCATGATCAGCGACGACCGCTCACAGCTGCAGCCGGCCCGCTTCTACACCGCCAGGATCGGCGTGGACGGCGACGGGGTGCACTCCGTCGAGTTCACCGGCACGCACCCCTTCCGCCAGCCCGACGGCAGCGTCTACCCGCCCGCGAGCGCCGGAGACGGCAAGGTCGTGGACCCCGAAGAGCTGCGGGTGGACCCGCGCGGCTGCCAGTACGTGTGGGCGCAGGAGGGCGACCGCCCGAAGGCGTCGAGCGACCCGGTGATCCAGCCGACGATCCAGTTCGCCGGCCGCACCGGCGAGTACCGCGGCCGCCATCTCATGCCGCCCAACTACCGCATCACCACCGGAGACTGGGGCATGCGGCGCAACCAAGGCGTGGAAGCGATCACCTTCGGCGCCTGGGGCGGGCTGCTCACCAGCGCCGTCGAAGGCCCCCTGATCCAGGACGGCCCCGTACCGGACCTGGAACACGGCGCCCTGATCCGCGTCACCCAGCAGAACCGGCACGGCCAGGTGCGGGGACAGTTCGCCTACCCCCTGGAGAAGATCTTCGCCCCGTCCGACCCGGCCAGCCCATGGGGCCCCGACACCGGAGTCCCCGCCATCCTCGCCTTCCCGAACGACCCCGACCGCTACCTCGTACTCGAACGCACCTGGGTGGCCGGCGCCGGCTACAAGATCCGCCTCTACGACGCCACCACCCGCGGCGCCACCGACGTACGGAACATGGACTCCCTGCAGGGACAGCACGTCGCCCCGATGCGCAAGCAACTGGTCACGGACTTCGACGACTTGGGCCTGTCCACGGTCGACAACACCGAGGGCATGACCTGGGGCCCGACGCTGCCGGGCGGTGAGCGGACGCTGCTTCTGGTCAGCGATGACAATTTCGTCGAGGACGCGGTGACCCAGATCGTCGCGCTCGGCGTGCGCTGACGGTCAGTGAGAACCGTGGGCCGGGGCCGTTCACGCACCTGGACGGCCCCGACCGCTGTGGTGGCTCAACCGCTCAGACCGCCGCTGGTGCGGCCTCCACGGCCAGGAACTCCACCACCGCCTTCTCGGCCCGGCGGTCGAACTCCCCGTAGTACGCCTCGCGTTCGGCCCCCGCGACGGCCTCGCCGACGAGTAGATTGCCGTCCGCGTCGATGCTCTGCGGGCGCTCCTCGGCGTCGGGCAGCAGGGCGACGGTGGACTGGGAGAAGCCGCAGTAGTACGCGATGCCTTCGCTGAGGTTGGTCTCCAGCAGGGCCCGCATGCCCTCCGTCATCGGGTCCTCGGAGGTCGCCCCCGCCAGGCCCAGCCACAGGATGCGCTTGCCGGCCAGGCGCGGCTTGCTGCGGCCGTACGCGAAGCCGTAGTTCCACACCCGGTCGATCCACCCCTTCAACAGCGCGGGCACGCTCTGCCAGTACACCGGGAACACGGCTACGACGACATCGGCGTCGAGCAATCGCCGCATATGGGCCCGGACTTCGTCGGAGTACGGCTTCTCCCGGTCGCCCCACTCGGGCTGGTCCGCGACGTTCATCCGCGGATCGAACCCCTCGGCGTGCAGATCGAGCAGATCGACGCGGAATCCGGCGTCCTCAAGCCGGGAGACCGTACGACGGGCGGTGTGCGCGGTCAGCGAATCCGCGCGGTGGTGCGCCATGACGACGAGCGCGGTACGGGCGGCCGGGCTGCTGGGCTGAGGCATGGTCTCTCGTCTCTCCGGAGCTGTCGGGATCAGGGGGATCACCTGATCAACTCCAGTACAGCCGCGCCGAGTTGGATGATCCATGGGAGAAACCCTCCACCGCATAGGAGATCGTCTACGCTGGTGCCCGTGGACCCCTTGAGCTCCCTCCTCAACGGCATCCGGGCCGAAGGCTCGATCGTCACCCATGCCGTACTCGAAGCGCCCTGGACCATCCGCTTCGCCGACCGCGCCCCGCTCACCATGCTCAGCGTCCTGCGCGGCCGCGGCACCCTGCTCCTGCCCGACGGCGCCACCCGGGACGTCGGCCCCGGCGACACCGCGATCGTGCGCGGCCCCGACCCCTTCCACCTCGCCGACCGGCCGGACTCCCGCCACCACCCCCACGAGCGGTACGAGATCGCCTGCTTCACGGAACCGACGCCGCAGCCCTGCGACGCCGCGGAGAGCCTGTCCGGCATCCACTGGAACGAGAACTGCTACGACTGCGATGAGGCCACCTCGCTCATCGTGGGCGCCTACCGCGCCTCTGGCCGCCGCCACGAACGACTGCTGCGCGCTCTGCCGCCCGTACTCGTCGTCAGCGAGGAAACCGAGGTCTGCGCCTGGCTGGAGCAGGCTGCCGCCGACGCCGCCCGGCGCACCGCCGGCTCCCAGGCGCTGATGGACCGCCTCCTCGACTGGGGCCTCGTCTGCACCTTGCGCACCTGGTTCGAGCGGGCCGGCCACGAAGCCCCCAGCTGGTACCGGGGCCTGGCCGACCCGGTCCTCGCCCCCGCGCTCCGCGCCTTCCACCTCCACCCCGCCCGCACCTGGACAGTGGGGGCGCTGGCCGCCGAATCGGGCGTCTCCCGGGCCCTGTTCGCCAAACGCTTCACGGAGACGATGGGCAGCCCGCCCCTGACGTACCTCACCGAATGCCGCATGGACGAGGCCGAGTCCCTGCTCTCGGACACGGACCTCGCCCTCGCCGAGATCGCCAGAACCATCGGCTACGCGGACGCCTTCGGCTTCAGCACCGCCTTCAAACGACACCGAGGCCTGAGCCCCACGGCCTACCGCACGAAGCCCGCGGCCTGACGCCGGACCGAGCCATGCGCCGGTGCGGTTCTCCCCCGGAGGGCGGAGGGGGTTCGTACCTCGGGAGGATCCGACTCCGGGCCGGGCTCGGCAGGCTGGAGGTATGAGCCAGTCGGTAAGGAAGCAGAGTGGGCGGCGGGGTCGGAGCGTGCGGCAGGTCAGTGCCGTCGTCGCCTGCCTGGGGGCGCTCGCGTACACCGTGTCCAAGGTGGACCTCGCCCGGCGGGAGGAGGTCGGCATGCCCGGTTTCCCCGCGCCGCCCCGGGGCCGCCGCCCGGGTCGGGGACGTCGCCGCGGCGCAGTTGGGGAATGCGGGGCTCGGGTTGGTCATGGCGCTGCTGGCGTTGGCCCTGTTGTGGCCCGCCGCGAACCCGGTGCTCCGGTGGGCGGTGACCCGCGCCTCGTGGCTCGGAATCGCCGTGGTGGGAGCGGGAGTTGTGGGGTTCGGCGCACGGGCGGCGGGCGTCGCTCCGGCCCTGGGGGCGCCGCCTCCGGACCTCGTACCGGCGGTCGCGGCGCTGCTTGTGGGCGCCGTATGGGCGGGCGCGCTGGCCGTCGCCACGGTCGGCGCCGCGCGCGCCGGCGCTACCACATGACCTGGTGGAATTCCATCGTCCCGAAGGTCGTGAAGTCCATCGTGTAGCTCCACAACGCGTACCTCTGTTCATCGGTACGGCGATAGGTCTTGCCGTAGCCGTTGTCGAGGATCTCGTTCCAGCGGTCGCCCTGTCCGTAGTGCGCGAACAGCCGGTCGTTCCGCGCCGACGCGTCCTCTTCGGACTCCGCGGGGGTCTGGTAGATCACCTCATGCAGGCGACCCTGCCAGACGGTGAGAAGCATGCGGCCGCCGTCGACCGCGCACCCGTGCACGACCGCGTCGCGCGCCTTCTCGTGCGGATGCGAGAACTCGACATCCCCGGGGGCCTCCACTTCGTCCACCGGACACAGCAACTCCAGCAACGGCAGGTCACGCAGAAAGCCACTCATGACGCGCCACCCTAGCCTCGCTGGTCGGCTTCGCTAGTAAGGGTTGTCCCGTAACGGCTGGTCACGGGTGAGATGATCTTGGTGTGGCTGGTGTGATCACGGCGTCGGAGCCGTCCTGGATAGGTCCGTTCACGGGGCTGAGCCCGCGCTGCTTCGGCAAGTTGGTGACCGCCGTGCGGCGTGAGCATGCGGCCGACGTGCACCGCGGACGGCCCTGGAGCCTGCCGCTGGAGGACCGCGTCCTGCTGGTCGCGGCCTACTGGCGCACGAACTTGACGATGCGCCAGCTGGCCCCGCTGTTCGGGATCTCGAAGTCGGCCGCCGACCGGATCATCGACCATCTCGGGCCCATGCTCGCGCTCCAGCCGCGTAAGCGGTTTCGTAAGAACACCGTCCTCATCGTGGACGGCACCCTGGTGCCCACACGCGACCACACGGTGGCCGAGCAGTCGAAGAACTACCGCTATTCCACGGCGCATCAGGTGGTCATCGACGCCGACAGCCGCCTGGTCGTCGTGGTCGGCCGGCCCGTACCAGGCAACCGGCACGACTCCAAAGGGTGGGAGGAATCCGGCGCCAAGGCCGCCGTCGGCAACACCATGACCATCGCCGACGGCGGCTACCAGGGCACCGGACTCGTCATCCCGCACCGGCGCCGCAAGGGCGAAGACCTCCCGGACTGGAAGGAGAAACACAACCGCTCCCACAAACAAATCCGGGCCCGCGTCGAGCACACCTTCGCCCGCATGAAGGGCTGGTGTTTCTTGAGGTCGTTGGGCACTGCGATGTCCGACTGCCCAAGGAGTTCTGTGTGACGTCGCACCTGCGCAACCAGCTGATGGAGGGGCGGGCTGTCCTGCCCCGCGTCGGCTCGGTCGTTCAGCTGGAGACCCAGCACCCGGCATACGCCGTACTCGACCCCGCTGGAAGCCCGGTCGAGTCGGTGACGTCCTACCTGCGGGATCTCGCTCTGAACGACAACAGCCCGGAAACCAGCCGCAGTTATGCCAATGACCTGCTGCGGTGGTTCCGGTTCCTGTGGCTCTTGAACGTGACCTGGGACAAGGCGACGGAAGGAGAGGTGGCAGTGATAGTGGGATGGCTTCGTACGGCACCGAATCCGCAGCGCCGCCGCACCCGGCCGAACGCGCCGCAGCCCGGCTCGGTCAACCCGCGCACCGGCAAGCGGTACCTCAAGGCCGGCTATGCCCCGGCGACGATCAACCACGCGCTGACCGTGGTGGCCAGCTTCCACGACTTCCACCGCGACCTGGGCAAAGGGCCGTTGATGAATCCGGTGCCGGTTTCGGAGGCACGGCGTCGGGCTCTGGCTCACCGCAGTCCGGCGGAGGCTATGCCGGCTTTCCGCCGCTCCCGTCTGCGTCAGCGTGTCCCGGCCACCGAGCCCCGGGCCATCCCGGACGCGATGTGGGGCGAGTTCTTCGCGGCCATGAACCACGACCGGGACCGCGCCGCGTGCTGCTCTACGTCTCCAGCGGGGCCCGCGCCTCCGAGCTGCTCGGAGTCACCCCGGCCGACGTCGACTGGCCGGCTCAGATCGTCTACGTCGTCTCCAAGGGCACGAAGCTGCGCGAGCCGATCCCGGCGAGCCCGCAGGCCCTGGTGGTGCTGGCCGCCTACCTCGACGCGATGGGCATGCCTGCCCCGCACGAGCCGGTCTTCCGCACCCGCCGAGGCCCGGACAAGCCGCTCACCTACTGGGCGATGCGGCGCGTCATCCAGCGCGCCAACGACCGGCTTGGCACCAACTGGAGTCTTCACGACCTGCGGCACACGGCGGCCGAGAGGATGGCGAACGACCCGAACCTGACCCTGGTCGAGGTCAGGGCCATCTTGCGGCACGCGGACCTGGCCACTACCGGCCGTTACCTGCACGCCCGCGTCGAGGACCTCTTCGACGCCCTTCAGGCCCACTACCAGCGCCCCCGCCTCCAGCCCGCCATCGCTCCCGGCTACGACCCGGACGACTTCAGGGCGGTGTTCGGTGGCTGAACTGAAGACCTTCACCGCCCGCAACCGCCGCGTCGACTACAGCGGCGCCGAGCCGTTCTTCCCCGCTCCCGTCACGCGGTTCGCCGGCGCGGAGCTGAAGGCGGCACCGGCGCCGCTGCCCAGCACACCGCCGGGCCCCTACGGGGACCTGTCCCGGGCCCCGGCCTCCGAGATCCTGCGCATCGTCGAACGGGTCACCAAGGGCCAGCCGAACCCGGGGCGCCGGCGGATCGCCGTCCGGCGGGTCTTCTCCGTCCTGGAGGAGATGCCGGGCGACACCTGGCAGGAAAGGTGGCAGGCCAGCGGCTTCGACGACGAAGGCGCCGAGTCGGTACGCGTCCTGGCGCGCGAGGGCGACCGCGTTGACAGCGCGGATCTGATCGCCGGGATCAAGCTGGCGTTCTGCCTGCGGGTCGTCCGGCCGTCGATCTCCGGCTTCCGTGCGAACAGGTTCCGGGACTACCCGCAGAGATTCCGCGAACTCCAGCCCGATCCGCTGCTGGAGAAGTTCTTCGCCGCGGTCGACGCCTTCGACGTCCACCACATGCACCGTGACCGGGCGAAGTTCGACCTGACCGCTGCGCTGACCACGGGTGGCATCGCGCTGGAGGACCTGACGCCGTCTGCGCTGCTGCACTTCGGCATGGAGTGCAAGCGGCTCGGGGTGACCCATGGCAGCAAGGCGGGGGCGACCCGTTTCGCGGGCCTGGGCACCTGGCAGGTGCTGCACCAGATGGGCCACTTCCCGCCCGGCACCCCGCGACCCTGCGGGCCTACGTCTATCGCGGCCAGCTCACCGTCACCCAGCTCGTCGACCGCTACCCGTATCCAGCACCAGGGCGTCCGCCAGCTGCTGATCGACTACCTGACCCGGCGCCGGGCCGGAACCGACTACACCACCATCACGGCCCTGGCCCGCCAGCTCGCGAACACGTTCTGGGCCAAGATCGAGACGATCAACCCGGGCCAGCAGGACCTGGCGCTGAGCCCCGAGGTCTATGACCAGTGGCGCGAGGCCATCAAGCGGTGGGACCGCGACGAGCGCCGCACCCGCGCGGACGACTCCGGCATCCTCCTGGCCGTCCGCGCCCTCTATCTCGACCTGCACAGCTGGGCCATCGACGAGCCCGAACAGTGGGCGCAGTGGGTCGTGCCCTGCCCCATCCGGCCGAAGGAACTCAAGGGGTTCGCCAGGCGCAAGCGGGAGATCCACCAGCGGATGTCCGACCGCATCCGGGTCCGCCAGCCGCTGCTGCCCACCCTGGTCGCACACGTCGAAGGCCGCTACGAGCACTTAACGGGCCTGCTCAAGAAGGCCCGCGCGGTCGAGCTCGGAGAGACCTTCGAGCACGACGGGCACTCCTACCGGCGCACGGACAGCGATCGCGATCGCACCTGGGCCAAGAGCCAGGACGAGCCACTCGTCCGCGTCACCAACGAGGACGGGCAGGTCCTCAACGTCACGCTCACCGAGGACACCGCGTTCTGGGAATGGGCCGGCCTGGAGATCCTGCGGCACAGCGGCATCCGCGTCGAAGAGCTCTGCGAGCTCACCCACCTGAGCATCCGCCAGTATCGGCGCCCGAACAACGAGGTCATCGCTCTACTCGTCATCGCCCCGTCCAAGAGCGAGCGCGAGCGCGTCATCCCGATGTCCGCAGACCTGTTCCACGCGGTCGCCCAGATCATCCGTCGCCTCACCCCCGACGGCCGGCCGGTCCGCCTGCTCAACCGCTACGACCCGCACGAGAAGACCTGGTCAGAGCCCATGCCGTTCCTCATGCAACGGCAGAACGGCACGCAACGATCAGTGATCTCCCCGACCACCTTCATCCACATGTTCGCCCGCAGCTGCGAGGAACTCGCCGAGACCCACCGGGCCTTCGCCGACATGACCTTCACGCCGCACGACTTCCGACGGCTCTTCGCCACCGAGATCGTCAACGGCGGCCTGCCCATCCACATCGGCGCCGCCCTGCTCGGCCACCTGAACCTCCAGACCCTCCAGGGCTACGTCGCGGTCTTCGCCGAGGACATCGTCGCCAACTACCAGCGGTTCCTGAACCACCGCCGATCGCTCCGACCAGAGATCGAATACCCCGAGGTCACGCCCGAGGAGTGGGCCGACTT
>NZ_JASCIR010000035.1 GCF_029968095.1 Streptomyces solicavernae
GGGGGGGGGGGGGGGGGGGGGGGGGGGGGGCCCCCCCCCCCCCCCCGCCCGGTGACCGGACGTGTGCGTGACGTGTGCGTCAGGCCCAGAGCTGGCCGTGCAGGGCCTCGACCGCGGCCTCGGTGGACTCGGCGGTGTAGATGCCGGTCGACAGGTACTTCCAGCCGCCGTCGGCGACGACGAAGACGACGTCCGCGGGCTCCCCCGCGGCCTGCGCCTTGCGGGCCACGCCGATGGCCGCGTGCAGGGCCGCGCCGGTGGAGACGCCCGCGAAGATGCCTTCCTGCTGCAGGAGTTCACGGGTACGGGTCACGGCGTCCTGCGAGCCGACGGAGAACCGGGTGGTGAGGACCGACTCGTCGTACAGCTCGGGGACGAAGCCCTCGTCGAGGTTGCGCAGGCCGTAGACCAGGTCGTCGTAGCGCGGCTCGGCGGCGACGATCTTGACGTCGGGCTTCTGTTCGCGGAGGTAGCGGCCGACGCCCATGAGGGTGCCGGTGGTGCCGAGGCCCGCGACGAAGTGGGTGATGGACGGCAGGTCGGCGAAGATCTCGGGGCCCGTGCCGGCGTAGTGGGCGCCCGCGTTGTCCGGGTTGCCGTACTGGTAGAGCATCACCCAGTCCGGGTGCTCGGCGGAGAGCTCCTTGGCGACGCGTACGGCCGTGTTGGAGCCGCCGGCGGCGGGGCTGGAGATGATCTCCGCGCCCCACATGGCGAGCAGTTCGCGGCGCTCGGACGAGGTGTTCTCGGGCATGACGCAGACGATGCGGTAGCCCTTGAGCTTGGCGGCCATCGCAAGGGAGATGCCGGTGTTGCCGCTGGTGGGCTCCAGGATGGTGCAGCCGGGCGTCAGCCGGCCGTCCTTCTCGGCCTGTTCGATCATGTGGAGCGCGGGGCGGTCCTTGACCGAGCCGGTCGGGTTGCGGTCCTCCAGCTTGGCCCAGATGCGGACGTCGTCGGAGGGCGAGAGCCTGGGCAGCCGTACGAGCGGGGTGTTGCCGACGGCGGCCAGAGGCGAGTCGTACCGCATATCAGACCATTCCGCCCGCGACGGCGGGGAGGATCGTGATGCTGTCGCCGTCGGCGAGCTTGGTGTTGATGCCGTCGAGGAAGCGGACGTCCTCGTCGTTCAGATATACGTTCACGAAGCGGCGCAGCTCGCCGCCGGCAGCCTGGTCGACCAGTCGGTCCTGGATGCCCGAGTGGCGGGACTCAAGGTCGGTGAAGAGCGCGGCGAGCGTGTCTCCGTTGCCCTCGACGGCCTTCGCGCCGTCGGTGTACTGGCGGAGGATGGTGGGGATGCGGACCTCGATGGCCATGGCTGTGGGCTCCTGTCGAAGGAAGTCAGGTCGGTGGGCGCGCGGCGGTACGCGCAAGAGCGGGGGTGGTGCGTGGTGCGCTGGAGAGCGCCGCGGCCCGCGGCCGTGCGGCGGCAGGGTTCAGCGGGGACAGATGGCGCTGTCGATCCTGCACAGGTCGACGTGAAGGCGCGCCACGAGCAGCATGCCCGGCGTCTTGTCGTTCACGTCGTGGAAAACCATGCGGTCATCGTATCGATTCCCGGTCCGGGTTCTGGAATGTGATCTCAGATACTGGATGAATTGCGTCCGGCGACTGGACACACCCCGCCCGTCCCGCGCTCAGTAGGCCGTGACGACCTTGACTTCTTCCTCGGTGACCACGCTGTCCACGATCCGGTACGAGCGGAACTGGAAGTCGCCGAGACCGTCGGCGTCGGCCGTGGAGACCAGGACGTAGTGGGCGCCGGGTTCGTTCGCGTACGAGAGGTCGGTGCGGGAGGGGTAGGCCTCGGTGGCGGTGTGCGAGTGGTAGATGATCACGGGCTCCTCGTCCCGGTCGTCCATCTCGCGGTACAGCTTCAGCAGGTCGCCCGAGTCGAACTCGTAGAAGGTGGGCGAGCGGGCGGCGTTGAGCATCGGGATGAAGCGCTCGGGCCGGCCTTCGCCGACCGGGCCGGCGACCACGCCGCACGCCTCGTCGGGGTGGTCCTCGCGCGCGTGGGCGACGATCTGGTCGTACAGGGCCTGGGTGAGGGTCAGCATGCCGATGAGGATAGGCAGATGGGCCGCGGATCCGAGATCCACGGCCCATCTGGTGAGACAGGGGCTGAGACGGACGCGGGGGGCCGTCGGCCGGTCAGCTGTTGCTGTTCTCCGGGATCGTCCCGGCGGTGCGCTTGCGGCGCTGGATGCCGAGGTAGCCGAGGCCGAGGATCAGACCCCAGACCGGGGCCGCGTACAGCGAGATCCGGGCGTCCGGGTCCAGGGCCATGAGCACGATCACCAGGCCGATGAAGGCGAGCGCGAACATGCTCGTGTACGGGGCGCCGGGGGCCTTGAAGCTGGACTGCGGGACTTCGCCGCGGTCGGCCCTGCGGCGGTAGCGGATGTGGCTGATCAGGATCATGATCCAGGCCCACATGCCGGAGATGGTGGCGAAGGAGACGACGAGCTCGAACGCCCTGCCCGGGTCCATGTAGTTGATCACGACGCCGAACAGCATCAACCCGGCGGAGACGCTGGTGCCGATGAGCGGCAGGCCGTTCCGGGTCAGCTTGGTGAAGACCTTCGGGCCCTGGCCGTTGAGCGCGAGCTGGCGCAGCATGCGGCCGGTGGAGTACATGCCGGAGTTGCAGGAGGAGAGCGCGGCGGTGAGGACCACGAAGTTCACGATCGCGGCGCCGACGGCGAGGCCCATCTTCTCGAAGGCGGCGACGAACGGGCTGACGCCGGGCTGGAAGTGCGTCCACGGCACGACCGAGAGGATCATGATGAGGGAGCCGATGTAGAAGACGGCGATGCGCCACGGCACGGTGTTGATGGCCTTCGGCAGGACCTTCTTCGGGTCCTTGGACTCGCCCGCGGTGACGCCGACCAGCTCGACGGCGAGGAAGGCGAACATGACCATCTGCAGGGTCATGAGGGTGGAGCCGATGCCGTTGGGGAAGAAGCCGCCCTGGTCCCAGAGCATCGTCACGGAGGCGGTGTCGCCGGCGTCGGAGAAGCCGATGGTGAGAATGCCGGCGCAGATCAGGATCATGCCGACGATCGCGGTGACCTTGATCATCGAGAACCAGAACTCCAGCTCACCGAAGAGCTTCACGGAGATCAGGTTGGCGCAGAAGAGGATCACGGTGAATATGAGGGCGAAGACCCATTGCGGCTGATTGAGCCAGCCGTCGGCGTTCTTCGTCCAGAACTGCATGTACTGGGCCGCGGCGGTCACCTCGGTCATACCGGTGATGACCCAGAAGAGCCAGTACGTCCAGCCGGTCACGAAACCCGCGAAGGGGCCGATGAACTCGCGGGCGTACTCGGAGAAGGAGCCCGAGACCGGGCGGTACATGAGGAGCTCGCCGAGCGCCCGCATGATGAAGAAGATGACCAGGCCCGCGAGGGCGTAGGCCAGGATCAGGCTCGGGCCCGCCTTGTGGATGCCCTTGCCCGCGCCGAGGAACAGGCCGGTGCCGATGGCACCGCCGATCGCGATCATCTGGATCTGCCGGGCGCCGAGCCCGCGCTGGTACCCCTCGCCGCCCTCGGGCGATTCGCCGCTCTGCACGGCCTCAGTGCCGTCGTACTGCTGGTCGACCTGCAGTGAGGTCATGGTGTGCGCCTTTCTCCATGCCGATCCGTGCCGTACGACGTACGTGGCCCGGATCGGGTCCCGATCCCCCCGGATGTGCTGGAGCTGTGCCTGTCGACGTTCGGCCGACGGGGCGCCCTCGCGGCGCATGGGTGGCGCACCGCGAGCGATCGTGAAGATTTACCACGTCGGACGACGGCGCCCTTTTCACCTCAAGTGACCGGCGTCACAGGCATTTCGGGGCAATCCGTATGCGCGGCCCGCAATGCCGACCTGGCGCTTAACGGGATCGTTATCCGGTCTTGAGGGTCCGTTGAGCGAACACCGGGCGGGGGCGGGCGCGGGCGCGCGGACGGGCCCGCGCCCACCGACAGAGGTGAGCACGGGCCCGTACGAGGAGCGGCCGGGTCAGCCCGTCAGCGCGCCCACCGAGGCGGGAGCCTTGGGCTCGGGCTCGGGCTCGTCGTCCTCACCGTTCTTCCGGCGCTTCACGAAGGCCAGGAACGAGTTCAGCTCCCGCTTCACGACCGGGGCCAGGAGGTAGAGGCCGACGATGTTGATGACGGCGAGCGTGAACAGGAACGCGTCGGCCATGCTGATCAGCGTCTGCAGCGTCAGCAGGGCGCCGGCGACGGAGAACACGGTGTAGAGGATCTTGTACGTGATCTCGCTGCCCCGGCTGCGCCCGAAGAGGTACGTCCACGCCTTGAGACCGTAGTAGCCCCAGGTGAGCACGGTCGAGATGGCGAAGAGCAGCACAGCGACGGTCAGGACGTACGGGAACCAGGGCAGCACCGTCTCGAAGGCGTCGGAGGTGATGGTGACGCCCTGGACGTCGCCGCTGCCGACCTTCCAGCTGTCGGGGCTGGCGATCACGATGGTCAGGGCGGTCATGGTGCACACGATGACCGTGTCGATGAACGGCTCAAGAAGCGCTACCAGGCCCTCGCTCGCGGGGTGCTTGGTCTTCACCGCGGAGTGCGCGATCGGCGCGGAGCCGAGGCCGGCCTCGTTGGAGAACGCGGCCCGCTTGAAGCCGATGATCAGCGCGCCGAGCACACCGCCGGCGACGCCCTCCGGGTTGAAGGCGCCCTCGATGATGGTGCCGATGGCGGCCGGGACGGCGGAGATGTTGGCCAGGATCACGACGAGGCAGGCCACGATGTAGAGGCCCGCCATGGCCGGGACGAGGCGGCTGGTGACCGAGGCGATGGAGCGGATGCCGCCGATCAGCACGATGCCGACGAGCGCGGCGATCAGCAGACCGAAGAAGAGCGCGCCGCCCGAGGAGCCGAGCACGCCGCTCTCGCCGCCGGTCACGGAGACCAGCTGGGCGTAGCCCTGGTTGACCTGGAAGAGGTTGCCGCCGAAGAGGCCGAAGAACAGGATCAGGACCGAGGCGAACACGGCGAGCACCTTGCCGAGCACCTTGCCGCCGCTGCCGAACCGCTCGGCGAGGCCCTTGGGCAGGTAGTGCATCGGGCCGCCGGAGACGGTGCCGTCGGCGTGCACCTCGCGGTACTTCACGCCGAGGGTGACCTCGACGAACTTGGTGGCCATGCCGAGCAGACCGCAGAGGATCATCCAGAACGTGGCGCCGGCGCCGCCGATGCTGACGGCCACGGCCACACCGGCGATGTTGCCGAGGCCGACGGTGCCGGAGACGGCCGCCGTCAGCGCCTGGAAGTGGTTGACCTCACCGGCCGAGCCCTTCTCGTCGTACTTCCCGCGCACCACGTCGACGGCGAGTCTGAACTTGCGCAGCTGTATGAAGCCGAACCAGGCCGAGAAGACCAGTCCGGCGACGGCCAGCCAGGCCACGATGAGCGGCAGTTCGGTGCCGGCTACGGGCACCGAGTAGAAGACGACCTCGCCGAGCCAGGTGGCGACGGGCTCGAAGAATCCGCTGACAGCCTTGTCTACGGAGTCGGTCATGGAATCGAGTGACATGCAATACCTCGATGGCGCGGGCTGCCGCACGGCGGAGAGCCGGCAGCAGGGCAGGTGTGCGGGCTTGAGCGAACGCCGTTGTCCGATCGGCGACTTGGGGCGTTCCTGGTCCGGACCGAAACAGGTGGTGCCTTGGTCGTGCTCACGCCGCACGCATGCACGAGGGCATGCGGCGTACGCGTTACGTGCGTCATGCGGGGCTGGCGGTGCGCCAGGTCTCCAGGCCGGCCAGGGGTGGGGCCGAAAAGGAGTTGCGAATTCCTACCACGGCTTGGCCGAATATCTACGTGACGCAGATCACACGCAAAACGGAGGAAACACCCCACCAGTCAGGGATGGGTGCGCGCGTGACGGGATCGTTATTCGGACATCGCGTCCGGTAATCGATGCATCACCGTAGGCGATACGGACACGCCCTCCCGGAACCTGACGACTCCGTCTGTTTCGACGCGGAATCCGTGCATCTGCCACGTATGCCGGAACGTCGTCCGGGGAGCGGTCGGAGCGCCGCCCCGGAGCGGTCGGAGCGCCGCTCGGGAGCGGGAGTCGAGGTCAGGCCATCAGCGTCTCGACGAGGGTCTCCTGCAGACCGCCGAGCCAGAGGTACGCCATCACCATCGGCTTGCGCGGATCGCTGTCCGGGAGGCGGTAGAGCAGGTCGGTGTCCTCGTCGGCGATCACGTCGAGGCGGGCGGCGAGGGCGAGGCGCAGGTCGTTGAGCGAGCCGAGCCACTGCCGGGACTCGTCCACGGACAGCTTGAGCACGGCGTCGGTGTCGCCGCCGGCGGTGAGCACGTCCAGGGAGCGGACCATCGCGAGGGCGTTCTCACGCTTGCCCGCGCGCAGGTCGTTCTCCGTGAACCGCCTGAACTCGGCGGAGTACTCCTTGAGTTGGTCGTCGGGGACGGCCTCCGGGTCGCCGTACGCGTCGGGGAAGAGGCGCTGCAGGACCGGGTCGGTCGGGGGTTCGCTCGGGCCCTCCGCGAAGAGGTCGGCGAGCGGGTCCTCCGCGCCGTCGGCGCCGCCGGGGCCGGGACCGATCAGTTCGAGGAGCTGCACGGCGAGGGAGCGCAGGATGGAGATCTCGACCTCATCGAGCGCGACGGCGGCGCCGCCGCCCGGGACCGGTTCGAACTGGCCGGCCATCAGGTGCGGTCCTGACTCATCGTCGCCCACAGTCCGTAGCCGTGCATGGCCTGGACGTCCCGCTCCATCTCCTCGCGGGTGCCGCTGGAGACCACGGCGCGGCCTTTGTGGTGGACGTCGAGCATCAGTTTGTGCGCCTTGTCCTTCGAGTAGCCGAAGTACGTCTGGAAGACGTACGTCACATAGCTCATGAGGTTCACGGGGTCGTTGTGGACGATCGTGACCCAGGGAACGTCGGGCTCGGTCACGGCGGAGACCTCCTCCACCGACTCGGGCTTGACCTCTACGGGAGACACATCGGGAGCCACACTCACCTGCCCCATGCTGCCACTTGGGCCCCGCCCCCGCACAAACGCCCCTGCCGGGACGAGGTTCCGCAGCTGCCCTCGGGCGCTTCCGGCACCATCGGAGCCCAGAAATCGTCAAAGTGACGAAATGGGGGTAGCATCCCGGGCATGAACAGTGGGGCTATGAACTCTGCGGACTACCTGGGGCTGCCCGTCGACGTGCCGTCGACGGCGCTCTTCACGGACCACTACGAGCTGACGATGCTGCAGGCCGCGCTCGCCGCGGGCACCGCCGACCGGCGCTCGGTCTTCGAGGTGTTCACCCGCCGGCTGCCCGAGGGCCGGCGGTACGGAGTCGTCGCGGGCACCGGGCGCGTCCTGGACGCGGTGGAGAACTTCCGCTTCGACGACGGTGTGCTCGGCTTCCTGCGGGACCGCCGCGTCGTCGACGAGCCCACCCTCGAATGGCTCGCGAACTACCGCTTCCGCGGCGACATCTGGGGCTACCCGGAGGGCGAGGTCTACTTCCCGGGCTCGCCGGTCCTCAGGGTCGAGGGGTCCTTCGCGGAGTGCGTGCTCCTGGAGACCGTGATCCTTTCGATCCTCAACCACGACTCGGCGATCGCCGCGGCCGCCTCCCGGATGTCCGCCGCCGCGGGCGGGCGCGGCCTGATCGAGATGGGCGCCCGCCGCACGCACGAGCTGGCCGCGGTCGCCGCGTCCCGGGCGGCGTACGTCGGCGGCTTCGAGGCCACCTCGGACCTGGCCGCCGGATTCCGCTACGACATCCCCACCGTCGGCACCTCCGCGCACGCCTTCACCCTGCTGCACGACAGCGAGCGGGACGCCTTCACCGCCCAGGTGGACACGCTCGGCCGGGGCACGACGCTGCTCGTCGACACGTACGACGTGACCGAGGCCGTCCGCCTGGCCGTGGAGGTGGCCGGGACCGAGCTCGGCGCCGTCCGGATCGACTCCGGCGACCTGCTGCTCGTCGCGCACCGGGTGCGGCAGCAGCTGGACGAGCTCGGCGCGACGGACACCAGGATCGTGGTCACCTCGGACCTGGACGAGTACGCCATCGCCTCGCTCGGGGCGGCGCCCGTGGACGCGTACGGCGTGGGCACGCAGCTGGTCACCGGGTCCGGGCACCCGACCTGCTCGATGGTCTACAAGCTGGTGGCGCGGGCGCACTCGGCCGCCCCCCAGGCGCCGCTGGAACCGGTCGCGAAGAAGTCCCTCGGCTCCAAGTCCTCGCGCGGCGGCCGCAAGTGGGCCGCGCGCCGCCTGGACGAGGACGGCGTCGCCGAGGCCGAGGTCGTCGGCACCGGCCCCGTGCCCGCCGAGCTTGCCGGACGGCAGCTGCTCGTCGAGCTGATCAAGGGCGGCGAGGTGCTGGCCCGCGAGCCGCTGGACGCGGTGCGCGCCCGGCACAAGGCGGCCCGCGGCCTGCTGCCGCTCTCGGCGACCCAGCTGTCGCGCGGCGAGGCGGTCATCCCGACGGAGCACGTCTCGCTGTGAGCGCCTGCATGAACCCCCGGGGAGGGGGAATGCAAGGGCCGTCCCCTCGAAACGGCCGCGGCCCGTCGAAACGGCCGCAGGCCCCTTGAAACGGCCGCAGACCCCTCGAAGCAGCCGCAGACCCCTCGAAGCAGCAGAAGAATCCAGCCGAAGGACACCATCATGCGCCGCGCCCTGATTGTCGTGGATGTGCAGAACGACTTCTGCGAGGGCGGCAGCCTCGCGGTCGCCGGAGGTGCGGACGTCGCCGCGGCGGTCACGGACCTGATCGGCCAGGCGGCCGGTGCGGGCTACCGGCACGTGGTCGCCACCCGTGACCACCACATCGCCCCCGGCGACCACTTCTCCGACCGCCCCGACTTCGTGCACAGCTGGCCCGCGCACTGCGTGGCCGGCACGGAGGGCGTCGGCTTCCACCCGAACTTCGCCCCGGCGGTCGCCTCCGGCGCGATCGACGCGGTCTTCGACAAGGGCGCGTACACGGCCGCGTACAGCGGGTTCGAGGGGGCCGACGAGAACGGTACGCCGCTGGCGCGGTGGCTGCGGGCGCGCGAGGTGAGCGAGGTCGACGTGGTCGGGATCGCCACGGATCACTGTGTGCGGGCCACCGCGCTCGACGCGGCCCGGGAGGGGTTCCGTACGAAGGTTCTCCTCGACCTGACCGCGGGGGTCGCCGAGGCGAGTACGCAGCGTGCGCTGGAGGAGCTGCGCGAGGCAGGCGTGGAGCTGACGGGCAAGCCGGTGGTCTGATTCCCCACCCCGCCCCGCACCCCTTCCGGGGCCGGGAAGATCAGGCCGCCCGCGCCGCCCCCCGCAGCAGCGCCCCGATCGGATGCCACAGCTCGTCCGCCTCATCGGGCGCCGTGCGCCAGATGAGGCCGTCCGGGTGGTGCAGGACCGCCGTCAGCTCGTCCGGCGTCGGCGGAGCCGTATTGCCCCGCAGGTACACCGCCCGCAACCCCAGATTGCGGAGCCTGGTCAGGGCCCGCGCCCGGTTCGCGGCGTGTACGAGGACCCGTACGTGCCCCTGCTCACCCAGCGGGCTCGGCAGGGTCAGGGCCACTACGACACTGCCTCCCGGCAGCTTGCTGAAGCCTCCTCCAGCCATCGACATCACACCCCCGTGAGACGTTGCGTCAGTCGTCGCGTCAGTTGTTGCATCGGTCGTTGCATCGGTCGTTGCGTCAATAAGGAACTCACTGGACGCACCTAAACACGATCGGCCGCGACCTCGCTAGAGGCCGCGGCCGATACGTATCTGACCTGCGAAAACGAGAATCAGCTCTGCTGCGGGCCGACCTGGACCGTGATCGTCTCGCCGTTCCTCGGCTCCTTCACGATCTCGATCCGAGTGTTGGTGTCAGTGACCTTCACACTTCCCGTGGGGTTCGACGGGTCGTAGTACGACACCCAGTGGCCGTCGTCGAAGACCGAGACCCCGGCGCGCCCGGGGATCTTCTCCGCGACGCCGTCCTTGTGCAGCGTGACCGCGTCCGTGCGGTACCGGCTGAAGCTGGAGTCGAAGGACTGGATGCGGTTGCGCATCAGCGTCCCGTCGCCCCACTTCTCCGCCTTCGGGTGCGCGTCGACGGGCAGGATCAGGCCCTCGCCGGGGTGCACGCCGGTGTTGTTGTCGGCCTGCGAGGTGTCCCACTGCCAGATCATCAGGCCGTTCTGGTACGGGAAGTGCTCGACCCAGCCGGGCCGCGTCGAGGCCCAGCCGAAGTTGTACGGGCCGGACTTGAGGGTCTTGTCGTACGACACGTACTGGCGGTTCTCCGCGATGTAGTACTGCGGGTAGTCCTTGGTGAAGGACTCGCCGATGCGGTCGAAGCCCTTCTTCGTCCAGCCGTTGTCGTCCGGGCCCTCGGCGTCGTCCGCGAACAGCTGCTCGCCGTCGGCGGTCAGCGAAATGCCGTCCAGGGCAAGGCCCTTGAGGGCCACGCCGCCGTCGGTCTGGTAGCGGAAGCGCAGCTCGATCTGCTGGCCCGCGTACGCGTCGAGCGGGAAGCTCAGCTTCTTCCAGCCGTCCGAAGAGCCGTGCAGGGCGGGCTTGTCGCCGCCGTCGCGCGGGATCGGCTTGCCGTCGGCGGTGCCGTCGAGCGGGGTGTAGCTCGCGCCGCCGTCCGTGGAGACCTCGGCGTACGCGTAGTCGTAGTTCTGCTCGATGTCCCACCAGCCCGAAAGGTCAAGGGACGCCTTGGACTTGCCGGTCAGGTCGACCGTACGGGTCAGGGTGTTCTTGAGGTTGTCGCCCGAGCCGCTCCACCACTGCTTGGTGCCGTCGGCCGGCTTGGTGATGGTGGTCGTGACGGCCTTCTCGGGCAGTTCGACGACGAGGGCCTGCTTGTTCTTGGTGTTGTACTCGGCGTAGCCCAGCGTGTGCGTGGACTTGGTGCCGGCCTTGGCCGTGTCGTAGTCCAGCCAGCCCAGTTGGAGCTTGTCCCAGGCGGTCATGTCGCCGGGCAGGTCGCCGATGCTGTCCTTGCCGCGGCCGAGCCAGGAGCCGGAGGACATCAACGACCAGTAGGCGGTGGAGTTCTCGCCCTTGCCGGAGGTGTCGTAGAGGTCCGGCAGGCCGAGGTCGTGGCCGTACTCGTGGGCGAAGACGCCGAGTCCGCCGTTCTCCGGCTGCATCGTGTAGTCGCCGACCCAGATGCCGGTGTCGCCGATCTCGGTGCCGCCCGCCTTGTTCTCGGCGGGACCGGTCTGGCCCGCGTCCGAGCCGTACGCGTACCAGCGGTGCGCCCAGATCGCGTTCTCGCCCTCGGCGCCGCCGCCCGCGGACTCGTCCTCGCCGGCGTGCACGATCTGGAAGTGGTCGATGTAGCCGTCGGACTCGTTGAAGTTGCCGTCCGCGTCGAAGTCGTAGCGGTCCCACGCGTCGTACTCGGTGAGCTGGGCCTTGATCTCGGCGTCGGTCTTCCCGGCGGCCTTCTGGTCGGCGGTCCACTGGTTGACGCCGTCGCGCACCGCGTCCCAGACGTTGGCGCAGTTGGTGTCGCCGCAGTAGTTGGAGCCGTAACGGGCCTCGTTGTAGTCGACCTTGACCCAGTCGGAGACCTCGCCGTCGACCGAGTAACGGCCCGAGGACTGCTTCTCGAAGTACTTCTTCACGGACTGCTTCTTCTTGTCCTTGGAGAAGTACAGGTCCTGGAAGTGCTCGCGGTTGTAATCCGCCTGCCAGGCCGTGGAGTTGTCGTCGTCGCGGTCCGGTTCGGCGATCTCGTTGTGCAGCGGGCCCGGCTTGCCGCCGTACTTCTTGACCGGCTCCTCGGGCCCGTCCGGGCCGTCCGGGTCGTACATCGTGGTGTCGTCGACCTTGTCGCCGAACTCGACCAGGATGGTGAAGATCTTGTCGGTCTTCTCCCGGCCCAGCTCCACGTACTTGCCGTCGTCCAGCTTCACGACCTTCGAGGCGCCGCGCTTGGTCGCCTTCGCCTCTCCGGATATCAGCTGGTTGAGCGCCTCCTCGCGCTGCTGCGCCCGGCGTTCGCTGTACGGGCCCTTGAGGTCGTGCTCGTCGTGGCCCGCGTGGCCGTCGCCGGGCGCCGGGTCGTGGCGCTCGACGCCGGCTGCCCGCTGCCGGCCCGTGTCGTCGTCGGCATGGGCAACGCTGTACGCCGACGCCGTCGCGCCGGCCGCCGCGAGCGCCGTCACCACGGCCGCAGCGCGGAACGTCCGGCGTCTGCCGGACTTCGTCCTCTGGATCACTTCGTACTGTCCTCCCCCGCGGCCGCGCCTGCGGAGCCTGCGGATGGGGGGTCAAAAGGGATCCGGGCGCAGCGCCGCGTCACAAGTGACGCCATTCGACCGGAGTTACGCGCGAAAAGACAGACCTTGACTTGAACTGGTCAAGTGCGTTAAGCGGTCGGGGAGTTGTGCTATCCGGACGCTGCCCGTGCGGCGGCGGACGTACGCGTACGCCTCTCGGAGGGCGCGCATGTCCCGGCCCGTGGACGGCGCCGTGAGCCCGTGCGCCCCTCATGCTTCGGCGCCGCAACCGCCGTGCCCGAGGTCACGCTTACTCGGCTGTTCGCTCGGGAATCCAGCGGAATAGCATCAGTTGACCGCGTGCTTGCCCTAAGCGACACGTTCAGCCGCACCGCGCACCGCGCACACCGCACCGCACCCGCATATCTGCTGTCCAGAGGACGACGGAGTTCGCCATGCCCCGCCCGACCGCCGCACAGCTCGTCTACGGTTCCGCCACCGTGGTCCTCGCGACCCTCGCCATGCTGCTGCTCTCCCGGACGCGTTCGGGCATCGGCGTCGCCGTGATCGCCGTCGCCGCGCTCGCGCTCGGACTGCTCGTCGCGGTGACCGTGCCGATGCCGGGCGCCGCGCCCCGGATGCGCGCGCCGGGCCGGGCGGGCCGGGCAGGCCGGGCCGCGCTGCCGTCGGACGCGGCGCCCGTCGCCGTACGGCCGGTGCGCGGCGGCGCCGAGTCCCGCGCCACGGAGCACTCACTGCACACGTGAGCCCTCAGCCGGTGCTGACCACCACCGTCTTCGCGGCCTTGTCGTGCAGGCCCTGCTTGTACGGCTTGTCGAAGAAGCTCCAGCCGCCGCAGATCGCGGTCCAGATGCAGTAGCAGCAGAACGAGAACGGCAGCCACAGCACGGCCGCCCGCACCAGCGAGGTCCGCACACTCGGCGTCGACCCGTCGTCGAGGTTCGCGGTCCGCAGCTTCATCAGCATCTTGCCCGGCGTCTGCCCGGTCCTGGACGTGAACCAGGTGTCGTACGCCAGGTACAGGACCGCCGACAGCACCGATCGGCCGAACGTCGTGCCGTACTCGACCTCCGCGGTATCGATCTGCACCTTCGTCCAGCCGAACGCCCAGGAGAGCAGGGCGACGACGACACCGACGATGATCATGTCGAGGATTCGGGCGAGCACCCGCCGCCCGCTGTCGGCCAGCGGCGGCATCCCGGCGAGCGGATCGGCCCCGCCGTAGCCACCGCCGTACGGGTCACCGCCGTAGGGCGGTGGCGTCGAGTCGTACGGGGAGCCACCGCCGCTGCCCGCGGGCGGCTGCTGCGGCTGCTGCGGCTGCTGCGGCTGCTGCGGCTTGCTGAACGGATCGTCGTCCGGCGAAGGGCCGTTGCCGGGCGGCGGGGGCGGCGGAGTGGTCATGCGCCGAGTCGACCGCGGTCACCTGCGGTGTGCATCCGGCGGGGGGCTGAACGGGGGACTTGCCTTGCCCTGATCCGGGGCTCGTTCGTCGTCGCTGTTCGTCGTCGCTGTTCGTCGTCGCTGTTCGTCGTGGCTGAGCGCGCAGTGGCCCGCGCCCCTTTTCGGGGCACGGAAATCACCCCGCGACGAACGTCCGCGCCACCTTGTCGTGCCAGCACTGGCGCCAGGGCCGGTCCCACGTGCACCACAGCACGCCGAGGACACCGATCACCAGGATGCCGGGCACGCTGTAGACCAGCCAGCGCTTCAGGGCCGCCGAGAACGTGGGGGCGGCGTGCTCCTCGATGTCCCTGACCTCGATCTTGAGCAGCTTCTTGCCGAGCGTGAAGCCCCACTTCGACGTGGGCAGCGCCTCGTACAGGGCGCCGAAGACGAGGAGGACGGCCAGGACGATGCCGAAGTACACGGACGTGGTGCCGTCGAGCAGCCACACCGTCCGCTCCATGCCGGACAGCTTCGCCTCCTCGATCTTGCCGTCGATGTGCTCGAACGCGCTGCTCAGCAGCGGCACGCCGACCGCGCCGGTGACCGCGCCCACGACGACCGTGTCGATCAGGCGGGCCGCGAGCCGCTTGCCGAGCGCGGCGGGCCGGGCCGCGGCCTGGGCCTGGGCGGCCGCGAGGAACGGGTCGTCGGCGACCGGCCTGAACGGAGTGACCGGACCGCCGTCCGCCTCGGGCCCCTGGGCGAGATGCTGCACCTGCTGCGGCCAGGACGCGGCGCCGCCGCCCGCCCCGGCACCGGCCGGCGCGCCGGACTGCGGCTGCGGATAGCCGTAACCGGAGCCCTGGGCGGGCGCGCCCTGCTGCGGGGAGCCGGACTGCGGGTAGCCGTAGCCGGACGGGGCGCCGGCGGGCGGGGCACCGGTCGGCGGGGCGCCTGCGGGCGGGGTGGGCTGTACCGGGTTCTGCTGGCCCGGCAGCGCGCGGATCGCCATCGTGCCCGGCTCGGGCTGCTGCCGCGGCGGGTTCCCGGCGCCCTGCGCGCCGGGCGCTCCGGGCACCCCAGGGGCTCCGGGGTTGTTCTGACCGTGGCCGGGGCTGTTCTGGCCGGGGCTGTTCTGGCCGGGGCGGACCGCGCGGACCATCATCGTGCCGTCGGCGGGCGGCTGTTGGCCGCCCTGGCCGGGCTCGGCGGCGGGCTGCCGGGGTTCGCCCTGCGGGGCGCGGCCCGGCTTGAGGGCGCGGATCGTGACGGTGCCGTCGGTGCGGGCGGGCGGAGTGGGCTGCTGCTGTTCCTCGGCGGTGGGCTGTGTGGCGGGCTGCGCGGCGGGCAGTGCGGGCTGCTGCTGCGGGGCCTCCACCTCGGGCCGACCGCCCCAGGAGACGCGGGACTGCCCGTCGCCGAAGCCGGTCTGCCGGGAGGCGTCGGCCCCCCAGGCGGAGGCGGGCTCGGGCTGCTCGGGCCGGTCGGCGCCGACGCCGGGCGCCCCGCCGAGGCCGGGCGCGGTCCCCTCGTCGAGGAACATCGGGCCGGTCTCCTCGGCCGGGGCGACCTGCTGCTCGGGGACTACGCCGGGCGCGGGCTCGACGCCGCCGGGCGGGGTCGGCATCGGCTCGCCCTCGGCGGGTGCGGGGCGGCTGGTGCCGGGCACCCAGGCCGCACCGTTCCAGTACCGGATATATCCGGGGATGGAGGGGTCCGGGTAGTACCCACTCGTGGGGCTGCTGTCGCCGGGTGCCGGGGTGGGGGCGCTCATGGTCCGTCCGTGTCCCGTATCTCTGGAGGGTCTTGGTGAAGGTCCACATCTATCAGACCGCCCGGGGGCACCGGGCGGGTCCTGCCGTTCCGTCCACTTTCCGGGCACATCCGGGGCTTGTGAAGGGTCCTCGCAAGACTCCCGCAAGACTCGCGGAAGACTCCCGCAGGACTCCCGGAACGGCCCCGGGACGGCCGCGGAAAGGCCCCGGAACGGCCCCGGGACGGCCCCGGGACGGCCGCCGGAAGACTCCCGAAAAATTCTCCGGAAAGTCGCGTAAGCAACTCCGAGCTGCGCGCTCTCTCCTCGTACGGGCCTGCTCCGGGCCCGCACTAAGCGGAAGAGAGGCACGACATGCAGCACACCATGGTGGAACGCGAGCTGGAGCTGAAGCTGGTCCTGTCGCCGGAGCGCAGCGTCCCCGTACCGGCCCGGCTCATCTACCGCACGGACGACCCGTACGCCGTGCACATCACCTTCCACGTCGGCTCCGACCAGCCGGTGAACTGGACGTTCGCCCGTGAGCTGCTCGTCGAGGGCGTCTTCAGGCCGTGCGGGCACGGGGACGTACGGGTGTGGCCGACGAAGATGGACGGGCGCAGCGTCGTCCTGATGGCGCTCAGCTCGCCCGACGGGGACGCCCTCCTGGAGGCCCCGGCGGCGGCCGTCTCGGCGTGGCTGGAGCGGACGCTGCGGGTGGTCCCGCCCGGCTCGGAGCCGGACCACCTCGGCATCGACGACGGCCTGGCCGACCTGCTCACCCCGACCCCGGCGGACGACCTGTGGCTGCGCGACCCGTGGCCCTCGGACGAGTCGAAGGACGGGGAGTGAGCCTGCGGCCCCGCGGGGGTCAGAACAGCTCGCCGGGGTTTCGGAACAGCTCGCCGGGGTTTCAGAACAACTTGCCGGGGTTGAGAAGGCCGAGCGGGTCGAAGGTCTGCTTGATGCCGCGCTGCAGCTCGACGCCGACGGGCCCGATCTCGCGCGCCAGCCACTCCTTCTTCAGGACGCCGACGCCGTGCTCGCCGGTGATGGTGCCGCCGAGTTCGAGGCCGAGCGCCATGATCTCGTCGAAGGACTCGCGGGCGCGCCGGGACTCGTCCGGGTCCGCCGCGTCGAAGCAGACGGTGGGGTGGGTGTTGCCGTCGCCCGCGTGCGCGCAGACACCGATGGTGAGGTCGTACTTCTCGGCGATACGGGCGGTGCCTTCGAGCATGTCGGCGAGGCGGGAGCGGGGCACGCAGACGTCGTCGATCATCGTGGTGCCCTTGACCGCTTCGAGCGCGGTGAGCGACAACCGCCGTGCCTGGAGCAGCAGTTCGGACTCGGCGTGGGTGTCGGCGGGCACCACTTCGGTGGCTCCGGCGGCGGCGCACAGCTCGCCGACCGCGGCCAGGTCGGCCGCCGGGTCCGCGGTGTCGAAGGCGGCGAGGAGCAGCGCCTCGGTGGTCTCCGGAAGACCCATCTGCGCCAGGTCGTTGACGGCCCTGATGGTCGTACGGTCCATGAGTTCGAGGAGCGAGGGCACGTGGCCGCCCTCCATGATCCTGCATACGGCGGCACAGGCGTCGGCCGCCGACCCGAACTCGGCGGCGAGCGCGAGCTGCCCGCGCGGCTCGGGCTTGAGGGCGAGCACGGCCCGTACGACGATGCCGAGGCTGCCCTCGGAGCCGACGAAGAGGCGGGTGAGGTCGTACCCGGCGACGCCCTTGGCGGTGCGGCGGCCGGTCCGCAGGAGGCGCCCGTCGGCGAGGACGACGTCGAGGCCGAGGACGTACTCCGCCGTCACTCCGTACTTCACGCAGCACAGGCCGCCGGAGGCCGTGCCGATGTTGCCGCCGATGGTGCACTGCTCCCAACTGCTGGGATCCGGCGGGTAGTAGAGGCCGTGCTCGTTCACGGCGCGGGAGAGCGTGGCGTTGACGACGCCCGGTTCGACGACGGCGATCCGGTCGACCGGGTTGATCTCCAGGATGGCGTCCATCCTGGTCAGGGAGAGCACGATGCAGCCCTCGGAGGCGTTGGCGGCGCCGGACAGGCCGGTGCGGGCGCCCTGCGGGACGACGGGGACGCGCAGCGCGGTCGCGGTGCGCATGACGTGCTGCACCTGTTCGACGGTGCGGGGCAGGACGACGGCGGCGGGCGCCCCGGCCTCGCAGAAGCTGGCCATGTCGTGGGCGTAGGAGGCCGTGACGTCCGGGTCGGTCAGGATCGCGTCGGCGGGGAGTTCCTCGCGCAGCCGGGCGAGGAGCCGGCCGGGCAGGTCGGGGTTGCTCTCGGGGGCACCGTTCATGATCCCCAGGGTGGCACCGGGGGCCATCGGTGTGAACCCGTCTGCGCCGCCCGGCGCACGCCGCGATGCGTTCGTCGTACAGGCCGACTTTCTGGCGCACAGTGTCCGCCATGGAGATCGATCAGGGTACGCATCAACGTGCGCGGGCGCGCGGGCGCCGGGCCTCCTCCCCGCAGCGGGCCTCCTCCCCGCGCCGGGCCTCCTCCCCGCGGCGGGTGCTGCTCGCCTCGGTCGCGGGCGCGGTGGTCCTGGCCGGCGTGGTCACGCTCGTGCCGCTGCTCGGGGGCGGCGCGCCGCCGCCCGCGCTCGGCCCGGTGGGGCGGGCGCAGGCCGCGTACGGGGCGGGTGTGCCGGCGGCGCTGCCCGATCTGGCCGCGCTGATCGGCGACCGGGAGGCGCAGGTGCGCCGCCATCCGGCCGACGAGGCGTCCTGGGCGGTGCTCGGCGCGGCCTATGTCGAACAGGGCCGCAGGACCGCCGACCTGGCGTACTACGGGAAGGCCGAAGACGCCCTGAAGCGGTCCCTCGCGGCCCGTTCCGGCAAGGCGGGCAACGTGGAGGCGCTTGCCGGGATGGCGGTCCTCGCCAACACGCGGCACGACTACCGCGCGGCGAAGAAGTACGGCGAGGCCGCGGTGGCGAAGGCCCCGGAGCGCTGGACGCTGTACCCGCAGCTGATCGAGGCGTACGGCGGGCTCGGCGACGACAAGGCGCTCGACAGAGCCCTGGAGAAGCTGCGGGAACTTGAGTCGGGCAGCGCGGTGATGGCCCGTACGGCGCAGGTGTACCGGGACCGGGGCTGGCGGACGGATTCGGCCGCGCTGCTCTCGGACGCGGCGGCGCTGGCCGAGACTCCGGCCGAACAGGCCGCGTACCAGCACCGGTTGGGGCAGCTGCTCTTCGAGCGCGGGGAGCCGGCCCAGGCGCTGAACTACTTCGAGGCGGCGCTGCGCACCGAGCCCGAGCACCACGCCTCGCTCGCAGGCAAGGGCCGCGCCCAGGCCGCGCTCGGCCGGACCTCGGAGGCGGTGATCAGCTATCAGGCGGCGATCGCGAAGCTGCCGCGCCCCCAATACGCCCTGGAGCTCGGCGAGTTGTACGAGTCGCTCGGCATGGAGCCCGCCTCGCAGGCGCAGTACGAGCTGCTGCGGGCGCTGGTCGAGGAGGAGAGCGCGGCCGGCGTGAACGACGCGCTGGTCCTCGGCCGCTTCGAGGCGGACCACGGCGACCCGGAGGCGGCGGTGCGGCGCCTCAAGGCCGAGTACAAGCGGCAGCCGGGCCGGGAGGTCGCGGACGCGCTCGGCTGGGCGCTGCACCGGGCGGGCAAGAGCGAGGAGGCCCTGCCGTACGCGACGAAGGCGATGAAGGACGGCCCGATGAGCGCGCTGTTCGCGTACCACCGGGGCGCGATCGAGCGGGAGATCGGCAAGTACGGCGCGGCCCGCCGCCATCTGCGGGAGGCGGTCCGCGTCAACCCGCACTTCTCGCCGCTGCTCGCGCCGAACGCCCGGGAGGCCCTGGACGCGCTCGGCGAGCCGCCGGAGGGCGGCCCGGCGAACATGGACGGCACCCCGGCCCCGCCACCGAAGCCTGCGCCTCCGGTGCGGCCGACCCCGGCCCCGGCCCCGGCGAAACCGAGCCCGAAGCCGAAGCCGAGCCTGAAGCCGAAACCGAGCCCGAAGCCGAAGCCGAAGCCGAAGCCGACGGCAACTCCTCGTGAGGCCGAGCCCAAATCCAGCCCGTCCGGCGCTTGAGGGCGAGGCCGGAGTCCGATCGACGGCACCCCGGACTACGTCCACTGAACGACGAGCTCAGGCCTAAAGATTGCCCCTGCGGGCCTGCTCCCGCTCGATCGCCTCGAACAGCGCCTTGAAGTTCCCCTTGCCGAAGCCCATCGATCCGTGCCGCTCGATCATCTCGAAGAACACGGTCGGCCGGTCCTGGACCGGCTTGGTGAAGATCTGCAGCAGGTAGCCGTCCTCGTCCCGGTCGACCAGGATCTTCAGCTCGCGCAGCGTCTCCACGGGCACGCGGGTCTCGCCCGCCCACTCGCCGAGGGTGTCGTAGTACGAGTCCGGGGTGTCGAGGAACTGGACGCCGCCGGCGCGCATCGTGCGTACCGTCTCGACGATGTCGTTGGTGGCGAGCGCGATGTGCTGGACGCCGGCGCCGCCGTAGAACTCCAGGTACTCGTCGATCTGCGACTTCTTCTTCGCGATCGCGGGCTCGTTGATCGGGAACTTCACCTTGAGGGTGCCGTCGGCGACGACCTTCGACATCAGCGCGCTGTACTCGGTGGCGATGTCGTCGCCCACGAACTCCTTCATGTTCGTGAAGCCCATGACCTTGTTGTAGAAGGCCACCCACTCGTTCATCTTGCCGAGCTCGACGTTGCCGACGCAGTGGTCGATGGCCTGGAAGGTCCGCTTGGCGGGCGGCTCGACGATCGGGTTCGCGGCCGCGAAGCCCGGCAGGTAGGGGCCGTCGTAGCCGGTGCGCTCGACGAGGGTGTGCCGGGTCCTGCCGTACGTGGCGATCGCGGCGCGCACGACCGTGCCGTGCTCGTCCTTGGTGTCGTACGGCTCCTCGATGCCGGTGGCTCCGTGCTCGACCGCGTACGCGTAGGCGGCGCGGGCGTCCGGGACCTCGATGGCGAGGTCGACGACGCCGTCGCCGTGCTCGGCGACGTGGGCCTCAAGGAAGCGGCCCCAGTCGGTGGCGGCCTTGATGACGGAGGTGAAGACGAACCGGGCTCCGCCGTTCTCCAGGACGTAACTGGCGGTCTCTCGGCTGCCGTTCTCGGGTCCCGAGTAGGCGACGAGCTTCATGCCGAAGGCGGTCGAGTAGTAGTGCGCGGCCTGCTTGGCGTTGCCCACGGCGAAGACGACCGCGTCCATTCCCTTGACCGGGAAGGGGTCGGCCTGCCGGGCGGTGTGGGGGGTGGCGTGCGAGGTGGTCTCAGTCATGTCCGCAGGTTCTCTCCGTTCCACAAGGTGCGCAATAGTTCGCTGATCCCCTGGTCAATGTGCATAGCCAGCGGCCAATATGTCCGGACGATCTGCGCAGGATGACCACTGGGAGTGTGATCCACGCCATGTCCGTCGGAACCCCCGCGGGAAGCCCGCCCGGAAGGCCGCTCGGAAAGCCGGTCGGCAAGCCGGTCGGCGCCACCGTCGACGAGCTGGACGGCCGCCTCATCGTGCTGCTCGCCCGTGAGCCCAGGATCGGCGTCCTGGAGGCGTCCCGCAGGCTGGGCGTGGCCCGCGGCACGGTGCAGGCGCGGCTCGACCGGCTTCAGTCGAACGGAGTCATCCGCGGCTTCGGCCCGGACGTCGACCCGGCGGCGCTCGGCTATCCGGTCACCGCGTTCGCGACCCTGGAGATCAAACAGGGCCAGGGAGCCGACGTACGAGCGCATCTGGCCACCGTGCCCGAGGTGCTCGAACTGCATACAACGACCGGCAGCGGCGATATGCTCTGCCGCCTCGTGGCCCGGTCGAACGCGGACCTCCAACGTGTGATCGACAGGGTTGTGGGCTTTGATGGCATCGTCCGGGCCGCCACGGCGATCGTCATGGAGAACCCCGTTCCCCTGCGGATCATCCCGCTGGTGGAGCAGGCGGCGTCACTGGAGCCCGGCAGCCGCTGACTCTCGTCGGCCTCACGGAAGAGCCGAGGTGCAACCGCGTGAACTTCTGGGACTACCTGGGCACCCGCCATCAGCAGCTGCTGACCGACGCCTTCCAGCACGCCAGCGCGGTCTTCCAGTGCATGGTCGTGGCCACGGTGATCGGCGTGGTCATCGGGGTCTTCACGTACCGCAGCGAGTGGGCCGGCTCGCTGGCGACGACGACGACCTCCACGATCCTGACGATCCCGTCGCTCGCCATGATCGGTCTGCTCATCCCGATCGTCGGGCTCGGCGTCGCGCCGACCGTGATCGCCCTGACCCTGTACGGGCTGCTTCCCATCGTGCGGAACTCGATCGTCGGGCTGCGCGGCGTCGACCCGTCCCTGGTGGACGCCGCCAAGGGCATCGGGATGTCGCGGACGGCGCGGCTCTTCCGGGTGGAGCTGCCGCTCGCCTGGCCGCCGATCCTGACCGGCATCCGGGTCTCCACGCAGATGCTGATGGGCATCGCCGCGATCGCCGCGTACGCCTCCGGACCCGGGCTCGGCAACGAGATCTTCCGCGGCATCGGCTCCCTGGGCAGCAAGAACGCGCTGAACCAGGTGCTCGCGGGCACGCTCGGGATCGTCGTCCTTGCGCTGCTCTTCGACGCCGCGTACGTCCTGATCGGGCGACTGACCATTCCGCGGGGCATCCGTGCCTGACCGAGGGGAATCCGTGCCTGACCGCGGGGCATCCGTGCCTGACCGAGGGGAATCCGTGTCTGAGACTGCGACGAGTGGGACGAGTGGGACGAGTGCGACGGCCGCGCCGGCCGGCGGGGCGGGCTCCGCGACCGCCACCGGCGCCACCATCGAGCTGGAGGACCTGACCAAGCGCTACCCCGGCAGCCCCAACCCCGCGGTGGACGACGTCAACATGGAGATCAAGGCGGGCGAACTCGTCATCTTCGTAGGGCCGTCGGGCTGCGGAAAATCCACCACGCTGAAGATGATCAACCGCCTGATCGAGCCGACCAGCGGCCGCATCCGGATCGGCGGCGAGGACGTCACCGACATGGACCCGGTGAAGCTGCGCCGCAAGGTCGGGTACGCGATCCAGTCCTCCGGGCTGTTCCCGCACATGACGGTCGCGCAGAACATCGCCCTGGTGCCGAAGCTGGTCGGCTGGTCCAAGTCGAGGATCAAGGACCGGGTCGAGGAGATGCTGGACCTGGTCGGCCTGGACCCGGGCGAGTTCCGCGGCCGCTATCCACGCCAGCTCTCCGGCGGTCAGCAGCAACGTGTGGGCGTGGCCCGGGCGTTGGCGGCCGACCCGCCCGTCCTGCTGATGGACGAGCCGTTCGGCGCGGTCGACCCGATCACCCGCGACCACCTCCAGGACGAGCTGATCCGGCTCCAGCACGAGCTGCACAAGACCATCGTGTTCGTCACCCACGACTTCGACGAGGCGATCAAGCTGGGCGACCGGATCGCCGTCCTCCGCGAGCGGTCGCACATCGCCCAGTTCGACACCCCGGAGGCGATCCTCACCAACCCCGCCGACGACTTCGTCTCCGGTTTCGTCGGCGCGGGCGCGGCCCTCAAGCGCCTCAACCTCACGCGCGTACGGGACGTGGAGGTGCGGGACTACCCGACGGTGACGGTCGACGACCCGCTGCAGGACATCTTCAACAAGCTCCGCCACGGCCACACCAACGAGATCCTGCTCCTGGACAAGCGCCACCGCCCGTACAAGTGGCTGCGCCGCGGCGACCTGATGCGCGCCCGCGGCTCGCTGGCCCGCGCGGGCACCCTCGTCCACGACACGGTGACCCGCGACGCCACCCTGCGCGACGCGCTGGAGGCGGTGCTCACGGACAACGCGGGCCGGGTCGCGGTGACGGGGCGGCGCGGGGCGTACGAGGGCGTCGTCGACATGGAGACGCTGATGAACTCCGTGCACGAACTCCTGGAGGCCGACCGCCTGGACGCCCTTGAGCACCAGCACGACCTGGAGGAGCAGCGCGCCGAACAGACCCACCGCGCGCAGGAAGGCGCCGACGCCACCGGGGAGGAGCGGGCGTGAACACTCCGGGCAGACCGTCGAAGTCCCCGAAGTCCTCGAAGTCTCCGAAGTCCTCGAAGGCCCCGAATCCCTCGAAATCCTCGAAGGCCCCGAAGTCCTCGAAGTCCTCGAAGTCCTCGAAGTCCTCGCTGCCCACGCGGCCGGAGGGCGAGCACGAGGTCAAGGGCGTGCCGTTCCGGGATCCCGGCGACGAGGGCGAGGCCCCCGCACCGGCCGGGCCGTCCGGTCCGGCCGGGCAGCCGCCGCGTGTCACCTGGCAGAAGCTCACGATCCTGCCGGCGGTCCTAGCGATCGTCCTGCTGACCACCTGGCTGTGGTTCCGCAACGCGGAGCTCGACTCGATCGCGGAGAACGCGCTCGCGAACGGCAATGTGTGGCTGCGCCTGCGCCAGCACATCGAACTCACCGTGATCTCCACGTTCTTCGTGCTGATCATCGCGATCCCGCTGGGCATCCTGCTGACCCGGCGCAGGCTGCGCGGCGCGGCGCCGGTCGCGATGGCCCTCGCCAACATCGGCCAGGCGACCCCGGCGATCGGTCTGCTCGCGCTGCTCGTGATCTGGATGGGCATCGGCCAGAAGGCGGCCCTGTTCGGCATCGTGATCTACGCGGTGCTTCCGGTCCTGTCGAACACGATCGCCGGCCTGAAGGCCAACGACCCCACGCTCCTGGAGGCCGCGCGCGGCATCGGCATGTCCCCGCTCGGCGTGCTCGGCAGGGTCGAACTCCCCCTGGCCGTACCGCTGATCCTCGCGGGCGTGCGGACGGCGCTCGTCCTGAACGTCGGCACGGCGACGCTCGCCACGTTCGGCGGGGGCGGCGGGCTCGGCGACCTGATCACCACGGGCATCACCAACCAGCGCATGTCGGTCCTCGTACTCGGCTCGATCCTCACGGTGGCGCTCGCCCTGCTCGTGGACTGGCTGGCGTCCCTTGCCGAGCTGTTGCTGCGGCCGCGGGGTCTGGAGGTGCGCTCATGAGGCGGCTTACGACTGCCGTTGCCCTGGCGGCTTCGGTGGCCCTGCTCGCCGGGTGCGGGCTGACCAGCGGCTCGCCCATGGTGGACGACGTCCGGCCGGGCATCGTCGGCCAGGGCCGGCCGCTGGAGGGCGCCGATCTCACGGTCACGTCGAAGGAGTTCACCGAGCAGCTGATCCTCGGCCAGATCACCGGGATCGCCCTGGAGGCGGCCGGCGCGAACGTCCTGGACCGCACCGGCATCCAGGGCTCGATCGGCGCGCGCGAGGCGGTCAAGAGCGGCGAGGCGGACCTGATGTACGAGTACACGGGCACCGCCTGGATCACGTACCAGGGCAACACCGAGCCCATCGACGACCCGCAGAAGCAGTGGGAGGCGGTGCGGGACGCGGACAAGGCGAACGGCATCACCTGGCTGCCGCCGTCCGACCTCAACAACACCTACGCCCTCGCCCTCAACCAGGCCAACGCGAAGAAGTACGGCACGAAGACGCTCTCCGACGTGGCGGCGCTCGCGAAGTCCGACCCGCAGGCGGTCACGCTGTGCGTGGAGAGCGAGTTCGCCTCCCGCAACGACGGCCTGCCGGGCATGCAGAAGGAGTACGGGATGAACGTCCCGCCCGCCAACATCACCAAGATGGACACCGGCATCATCTACACGCAGGCCGCGAAGGGCACGTGCACGTACGGCGAGGTGTTCACCACCGACGGCCGCATCAAGGCGATGGACCTGACGGTGATGGAGGACGACAAGCGCTTCTTCCCCAACTACAACGCCGCCCCGGAGATCAACAGCAAGTCCCTCGCGCAACACCCGGAACTGGCGGAGGTCCTGGCCCCGATCACCGCCAGGCTCAACAACGACGTGGCCCGCGAACTGAACGCCCGGGTGGACGTGGACGGCGAGGATCCGCATTCGGTGGCTCTGGAGTGGTTGGTGACTGAGGGGCTCGTCAGGGAGGGGTGAGGGCCTCGCTCAGCAGCTGGTTCAGCGGCTGGTTCAGCGGCTGGTTCGGCGGCTGGTTCGGCGGCTGGTTCGGCGGCTGGTTCAGCAGCTGGTTCGGCGGCTGGTTCAGCAAGTGGGGACCTTGTCGCCCTTGTTCAGCGCGCGCAGTGCTTCCACTGTGCCGTCGAGGGTGGTGACCGGGATCAGGCGGAGCCCGTCGGGGAGTTCCGCCTTCGCGTCGGCGCACTCCGCCTCCGGGACCAGGAAGACGCTCGCGCCGTCCCGGCCCGCCGCCTGGGTCTTCAGGGCGACGCCGCCGACCGGGCCGACCTTGCCGTCGGCGGTGATCGTTCCCGTACCGGCAATGGTGCGGCCGCCCGTGAGGTCGCCGCCGCTGCCGTCGCCGTCCAGCTTGTCGATGATGCCGAGTGTGAAGAGCAGTCCGGCGCTCGGGCCGCCGACGTCCTCCATCTGCAGCTCGACCCGTACGTCCTGCGGGCTCTCGTCCAGGTAGTTCAGGGCCGCGGCGACCGCGGCGTCCTGGGACCGCTTCATCTCGCCGAGGTTGTGCTTCTTGATCTCCTCGGTGGAGTCGCCGGTCGGGTACACCGCCTCGCGCGGCATCACGGCGCGGTCGGTGCGGAACCAGCCGTCGATCACGTCGCCGAGGCCGACCTCCACGTCCGGGCCCGTCGCCGCGATCGTCGTCATCAGGAGCTTGCCCTTGGTGGACCGCGCGGTCGTGCCCTCGACCGTGATCACCTGCTCGCCCTTGTGCTCGCCGAGCACGTCCTCGGTCGAGCCCGGCTGGGCCACGGCGTACGGCAGCGGCGCGAAGGCGGTCACGCCGAGGAGGGCCAGTACGGGGACGGCGCTGAGGGCGAGAGCGGTACGGCGGGGGAGGGCGGCGAGGCGAGAGAGCACGGGGTCCAACTTAATGCGTGCCGTTGAGGGCCCGCTCACCCCCTCGCTGTCCGGTCAGCGCCGGGTCGTGCCCTGCGGCCTGTTCGTGGCCGGTCGCGCAGTTCCCCGCGCCCCTGACAGCGCTCGCCCCCTCCTTGCCGCAGCGCGTCCGCCCTTACCGCAGCGCGTCCGCGACCTCCTTGGCCGCGTCGAGGACCCGCTCCCCCACCCGCTCAGGCACCGAGTCCGCCAGCATGACGACGCCGACGCTGCCCTCGATGCCCGTCACCCCGAGCAGCGGGGCCGCGGCGCCGCTCGCGCCGGCCTCCAGCTCGCCGTGGGTGAGGGTGTAGCCGGGGTCGTTGAGCAGGCCCTGGCGGGCGGTGAGTATCGCCTTGCCTGCGGCGCCCCGGTCGAGCGGGTGCCTGAAGCCCGTGCGGTACGCCACGTGGTAGTCGGTCCAGGTCGGCTCGACCACCGCCACCGCGAGCGCCTCCGCGCCGTCGACCATCGTCAGGTGCGCCGTGGCCCCGATGTCCTCGGCGAGGGCGCGCAGCGCGGGCAGCGCGGCCTCGCGGACCAGCGGGTGCACCTGTCGGCCGAGGCGCAGCACGCCGAGGCCGACGCGGGCGCGGCCGCCCAGGTCGCGGCGGACCAGCGTGTGCTGCTCAAGGGTGGCGAGCAGCCGGTAGACCACGGTGCGGTTGACGCCGAGCTTGTGGGACAGCTCGGTGACGGTCAGGCCGTGGTCGGTGTCGGCGAGCAGTTTGAGGACCCGCAGGCCTCGGTCGAGCGTCTGGGAAGTCTCCGCGGTCACGACGCCCTCTCCTTAGAGGTGAGTCGAATCAGAGGTGAGTCGAAACAGATGAGTCGAATCAGGTGAGTCGAAACAGGTGAGTGGACACAGGTGGGTCGAGGCGGCGTCCGGGGCGTCGCTCGCCCCGGGTGCCGTCCCGGCACCGGCTGCGCTCCGCGGCGGCGCTGCCACGGGGCGTGTGCATTTCCCGGGGACAGTAGCGAGCCCGTCCCGCTGAGCGGAAGACTTTGTCCAGAATCCGGGCACCTTCGTCGACGGATCGGCGTCGATCGGTTGCGGTATGCCCCTTTGGGGGCTTTGCGGACCTTGGGCTTCCGGTCTCGCGCCCGTTTCGGGACCTCCGGCGCGCGGCCGGGGACCTTTGCGGCCGCCGCAGGTGCCGTACGCACATTACGTTGGCGCTCAGCCGTCCACGACCGGTGTTCACGTCCTGGACTGCCCGGTGCGCGCGCCGCCCCTCGAAGCCGCGCCGCGCCGGGCCGTCCACCGCCAGCAAAGGCCGCCGCACATGAAGCTCCGCCGTTCCGCCCCCTGGGCCGCCGTCGCCGCCGCCACCGGCGCGCTCCTCTGCGCGGCGCCCGCCGCGCACGCCTCGGCCGCCTCCGGCCCGCTCGCCCCGGCCCCGGCCGCGCCGGTGACGGTCGCGGTGGTCGCGGCCCGCAGCGGTCCGGCCGAGCCGCTGCCGCCCGAGCAGGACTCCGGTACGGCGTGGATCGTCGGGGCGGGTGCGCTGACCCTCGCCGTGGGCGCGGGCATGGTCGCGGTGGGCCACCACCGGCCGGGCCGACGGGCCTGAAAGCCCACAGGCTGAAAGCCGACGAGGCTGAAAGCCGACGAGGCTGAAAGCCGACGAGGCTGAACGGGCCGGGAGACAGGGGCCGCCGAGCAGCCCAGGAGGCGGGAGGAGACAGGGCCGAACGAACCCGGCAGGGCCCAACTGCCCCTCCCCCGGCCTCACTTCATCCGGGTGGCCCACTCCTGCACCTTGGCGATGCGCTGCCGGATCTGGCCGGCCGTGGCCTCGGCGCTCGGCGGGCCGCCGCACACCCGGCGCAGCTCGGTGTGGATCACGCCGTGCGGTTTGCCGGACTGGTGGACGTACGCGCCGACCATCGTGTTGAGCTGCTTCCTGAGTTCGAGCAGCTCCTTGTGGGAGACCACGGGGCGGCGCTCGGCGGGCAGTTCGAGGAGGTCGGCGTCCTCGTCGGGCTTCTTGCGGCTGTGTGCGATCTGCCGGGCCTGCCGCTTCTGCAGCAGCATCTGCACCTGGTCGGGTTCGAGGAGTCCGGGGATGCCGAGGTAGTCCTGCTCCTCCTCGCTGCCGGGGTGGGCCTGCATGCCGAACTCGGCGCCGTCGTAGAGGACCCGGTCGAAGACGGCCTCGGACTCCAGCGCCTCGAAGGAGAACTGCTCCTGCTCGCCGGTGTCCTCGTCCTCCTGCCGGTTCGCCTCGTCCATCTCCTTCTCGGACTCGGCGTACGGGTCCTCCTCGCCGTCCTTCTTCGGCTTGTCGAGGACGTGGTCGCGCTCGACCTCCATCTCGTTGGCGAAGCCGAGCAGGTCGGGGATGGTCGGCAGGAACACGGACGCGGTCTCGCCGCGCCTGCGGGACCGTACGAAACGGCCGACGGCCTGGGCGAAGAACAGCGGCGTGGAGATGGTGGTCGCGTACACGCCGACCGCGAGGCGGGGCACGTCGACGCCTTCGGACACCATGCGGACGGCGACCATCCACCGGGAGTCGCCGCCGCTGAACTCGTCGATCCTCTTCGAGGCGCCGGTGTCGTCGGAGAGGACGACGGTCGCCTTCGTGCCGGTGATCTCGCGGATCAGCTTGGCGTAGGCGCGGGCCGAGTCCTGGTCGGAGGCGATGACGAGGCCGCCCGCGTCCGGGATGCCCTTGCGGACCTCGCTGAGGCGCTGGTCGGCGGCCTTGAGGACGTTCGGCATCCAGTCGCCGCGCGGGTCGAGCGCGGTGCGCCAGGCCTGCGAGACGGCGTCCTTGGTCATCGGCTCGCCGAGCCGCGCCGCGATCTCGTCCCCGGCCTTGGTGCGCCAGCGCATGTTGCCGCTGTAGGAGAGGAAGATGACGGGGCGCACGACGCCGTCGCCGAGGGCGTTGCCGTAGCCGTAGGTGTAGTCGGCGGAGGAGCGCCGGATGCCGTCGTTGCCCTCTTCGTAGGTGACGAAGGGGATCGGGTTGGTGTCCGAGCGGAACGGGGTGCCGGTGAGGGCGAGGCGGCGGGTGGCGGGCTCGAAGGCCTCCAGGCAGGCCTCGCCCCAGGACTTGGAGTCTCCGGCGTGGTGGATCTCGTCGAGGATGACGAGGGTCTTGCGCTGCTCGCTGCGGTTGCGGTGCAGCATCGGGCGTACGCCGACGCCCGCGTACGTGACAGCGACGCCCTGGTACTCCTTGCTGAGCGGGCCGGCGCTGTACTCCGGGTCGAGCTTGATCCCGATCCGGGCCGCGGCCTCCGCCCACTGCTTCTTCAGGTGCTCGGTCGGGGCGACGACGGTGACCTGCTGCACGACGTGGTGGTGCAGGAGCCAGGAGGCGAGGGTCAGCGCGAAGGTCGTCTTGCCTGCGCCGGGTGTCGCTACGGCGAGGAAGTCCCGCGGCTGCTCCTGGATGTACCGGTCCATGGCCCCCTGCTGCCAGGCGCGCAGCTTGTTGGCGGTGCCCCAGGGGGCGCGGCCGGGGAAGGCGGGGGAGAGGTGGTGGGAGGAGGTGGCGGCGGTCGAAGTAGTCACGGTCTCCGTCGGGGTTCCTGCGCGCTGCGCTCGGCTACGTATGACAACCGGGCCACCTTACCGGTGCGGGTTCACGGATCGGGGTGCCCTCCGCCGGGCCGACCGCGGTTGGGACTGGAGTCACATGGACGGGGTGGGAGGGTCGGGAGTGTCCGACGGGGCGTCCTCCGCGTCAGGCCTCGTCCATGGGGTGCTGCCAACGGAGGCCGGGGAAACGGGCGAATCCGCGGTCCGCGCTGTAGAGCGTCGCACCGGACTCGATGGCCAGGGCCGCGAGATGGGCGTCCGGGACCAGGTTTCCGCGCGCGGAGACCTTGCGGCACAGCCGCCCGAAGATCTCCCAGTGGCGCTCGCCCTCGCGCAGCGGAACGGCAGCCGGAGCCTGGCGCAGCGCCTCCACGAACTCCAGCGCCGCCGCCACCGGCGCGGGGTCCGGGAAGATCCTCGGGTGCGTGACGATGCGCACGAACCCACTCGCCACCACCGAGCTGATCGCCACCGGCTCCTCGCCGTTGAGCCGCTCCGTCAGCCACCTGTTGTACGCATCGTGCTCCTCCGCGTCCTTGCGGAAGGCGTGCACGAGGACGTTCGCATCGCAGAAGATCACTCGACGCCGTCCATGAGGTCGAGCAGCGAGCTGTTGTCACTGAGGTCCACTCCGGGGCGGACTCCGCCGGAACCGTACGTGGGCAGCTTGACGATGTTCTGCGCGGCGGCGGCATCGCGCGCGAACGCGGCACGCATCGCGTCCTCTATGACCGCACTCACCGAGACACGTCTGCGCGCCGCCCGATGCTTGGCTTCCTGGATCACGTCCTCGGGAAGATCAACCGTCGTCCTCATGCATCAAAGCGTACTTCTGACGCATCATGATGCGCAAGGGATGAGTGGTGATGCGACTACGCGGCGTTCCTGGGCCGCTCCCGCAGCCGCCCCGCCACGAACACCCCCGCCAGCGCCACCACCACCGACAGCGCGAAGACCGCCACGAACGCGCCGGGGTTCGACCCCGCCCCCGCCCCGTGGCCCGCCGCCCCCACCGTTCCCCCGCCAAGCGCAGCGAACGCCGCGCCGCCGGCCGCGAGGAGGAGGATGTTGGACAGGCCGTCGGAGATCTGCAGGGCGGCCGAGTTGCTGCCCGCCTCGCTCGGCGCGGAGAGCTTGAGCAGCAGCACGCTCGTCGACGAGAGCGTCAGGCCCATCCCGAAGCAGCCCCAGGCCCAGGCGACGGCCACGATCCACACGGGTACGGAGTCGACGAGCACCGTCGGCGCCGCCGCGATGGCCAGGGCGACGAGCAGCATGCCGAGCCGGACCAGCGGCTCGCGGTGCGGTTCGAGGCGCGGCCGGGACTGCACCCAGGACCCGAGCGCCCAGGTCGCACCGCCGACCGCGAGCGAGAACCCGGCCATCGTCGGCGAGAGCCCGCGCTGGGTGACGAGCATCAGCGGTACGAAGGACTCCGCGGCGATGAACGACCCGGCCGCGATCCCGCGCAGCAGCACCACCGCGGGCAGCCCGCGCGCGGCCCGGAACGTCCCGCGCGGCAGCAGCCCGAGCGCCGACGGCACCAGCAGCGCGGCCCCCGCGACGGCCGGCAGCAGCGACCAGGCGCTGAGGTCCTGCCCCGCGTACTGCAGCAGCGCGGCGCCGCCGGAGATGCCGAGGGCGAGGCGGATGCGGCGCGGGTCGAAGGCGGCGGGCCGGCCGTCGGGCGGGCCCGCGGCCATGCGGCGGATCGCGGGCAGCGCGAGCGCCAGCGGGACCACGACCAGGGCGGGGATGCCGAGGAACACCCAGCGCCAGCCGAGCTGTTCGGTGACCGTGCCGGAGGCGAGCGGTCCCACGATCGACGGCACGATCCAGCTCGCCGCGAACGCCGCCATGATCGCCGGACGCAGCCGTTCCGGGTAGGCCCGGCTGACCACCACGTACAGCGCGACGATCACCAGGCCGCCGCCGAGGCCCTGCACGGCGCGGCCGAGGACGAACAGCCACATGGCGCCCGCGGTGCCGCAGAGCAGCAGGCCCGCGGCGAACGCGCCGATCCCGGCGGTCAGCGGGCCGAGCGGGCCGCGCCGGTCGGCCCACTGACCGGCGAGGACCATGCCGAAGAGGCTGGTCGTGAAGTATCCGCTGAAGGCGAAGGCGTAGAGCGCGACGCCGTCCAGCTCCCGTGCGGCGACCGGCATCGCGGTGCCGACGGCGGTCGCCTCGAACGCGATGAGGAGGACGACGGAGACGATGCCGATGCTCAGCGCGCGGTACGGGCGACGCAGCACCCCGCCCTCGCGCTTCGCCTCCCGCAGGATGCGTGTGTCCCGTTCGGTCGTGGTCATGCGCGCCAGCGTAAGGGGCAACTCCCTTACTGGGACCTGACGTTGGGCGGGCGGAGACTGGTCCCTTGGTCGTACGTCCCGCCGCTCGCTCGCAGGACTACGACTCCTCCTCCGACTACGGCTCCTCCTCTGACTACGGCCTCTCCTCAGGGACGCGTCACTTGCCGTCCGCCGCGTCCGTCAGCGCCTGGACGTCCAGCTTGCCCATGCCCAGCATCGCCTTCATCGCGCGGGCGGCGCGGGCGGGGTCCGGGTCGGCGAGGAGTTCGTCCAGGGCGCGCGGCACGATCTGCCAGGACAAGCCGTACTTGTCCTTGAGCCAGCCGCACGGGCCCTCCGCGCCGCCGTCCGCGGTGAGTGCGGACCAGAGCCGGTCGACCTCCTTCTGGTCCTCGCAGTCGACGGCGACCGAGCAGGCCTCGCTGAACGTGAACTCGGGGCCGCCGTTCAGGCCCATGAACGGGGTCCCGGCGAGCTCGAAGAGGACCACCATGACGCTGCCGGGCTCCCCCGGGCCGGCCTCGCCGTAGCGCTGCACCTCCGTCACGCGGGAGTCGTCGAACAGCGATGTGTAGAACTCGGCGGCCTCCTGGGCCCGGCCGTCGTACCAGAGGCAGGTCTTGATCTTCTGTGGCGTGGCCATGAGAGCTTCCCTTCCGTCGGGCGCGGGGCACACGCGGCTCCTGGGCGGACCGCGGGGCACGCGCGACTCACCTGGGTAGACCGCTCCCGGCCCCGGAACTCATCGTGTGTGCTCCCAGACCTGGAGGGTGTAGGTGCGCCCCTTCTGGGTGCCCGTGGTCGGCGGTACGTCGGTCCGCAGCCGGTAGCCCGCCGCGCGGGCCACCCCGGTGCTGGCCGCGTTGTCCGGCTCGATCTGCAGCCTGATCCGGTGCAGGCCGAGGGTGGTGTGGGCGTACGCCGTGAGCAGCCGGGTCGCGCGCAGGGCGAGGCGGCGGCCGCGGTGGGCGGCGCCGATCGCGTACCCGAGCGTGACCGCGCCGGCCGGCCGCTCCGCGCCCAGCGAGCCGAGCAGCACCTCGCCGAGCGGTGTCGCGCCGTCCTCGGTGACGGCGAGCTGGAGCCGGGTGCCGTCGGCCCGGGTGGCGCGGGCCCGGTCGAGGTAGGCGCGGGCGGCCTGCGCGTCGAAGGGCGAGGCGAGCGGGGTGCGGTGGGCGATGCCGGGCTCGTCGAAGAGCTCCGCCATCGCAGGCAGGTCGTCCTCGGTCCACTCGCGCAGGACGAGCCCGTCTCCGCGGATGACGACGGGGGCGGCGGGGAGGGCCGGTACGGGGTCGGGGTCCTCCTCGGCCGCAGCCCTCTCTCGTACGTACAACTCCCCCTGTGCGAGCTCCTGTCGCGCACCTTCCACAGCATCTCCACCTTCGGTGTGCATGAAGCTCATCCGCCCCTTCCGGCCTGCGTTTACTCTGCACAGGCTGCTCGCACCCCAGGTAACGGGAAACCCCTCCCGTCTCTCCTGCGACAGCGCTTCGCCCGCCTCGCCCCGAATCGTCGCGTGCGGGCCGGGACACCGCCACACCGGGGGTGCCGGAGGCTTGCGGCATGATGTGGGCATGGCAAGCACGGGGGATCTCATCGCGGGCCGGTACCGCATCGCGGCCAGGCTCGGCCGCGGCGGCATGGGCACCGTCTGGCGTGCGCAGGACGAGCTGCTCGGCCGCGCCGTCGCCGTCAAGGAACTCCACGTCGACGACGGACTGCCGTCCATGGACGCGGAGATGCAGCGCGAGCGGACGCTGCGCGAGGCCCGCTCGGTGGCGCAGGTGCGGCACCCCAACATCATGGTGCTGCACGACATCGTCGAGCACGACGCCCAGCCGTGGATCGTGATGGAACTGATCGACGGCCGCTCCCTCGCCGACCGCATCGCCCTCGAAGGACCGGTCGCCCCCGCCGAGGCCGCCCGCGTCGGACTCGCCCTGCTCGACGCCCTGCGCGCGGCGCACGCCTCGGGCGTCCAGCACCGCGACCTCAAGCCGGCCAACGTCCTCATCGAGGCGCGCACCGGCCGCGTGGTCCTCTCCGACTTCGGCATCGCGCAGGTCGCGGGCCAGACGACGCTCACCGAGACCGGCTCGTTCGTCGGCTCGCCCGAGTACACGGCGCCCGAGCGCATGTCGAACCGCCACACCGGCCCCGAGTCCGACCTGTGGTCGCTGGGGGTGCTGCTGTGCGCGGCGGTCGACGGCGAGTCCCCGTTCCACCGCGACTCGGTCGCCGGGGTGCTGCACGCCGTCGTGATGGACGAGATCCGCATCCCGGCCGCCGCGGGCCCGCTCACCCCGGTCGTACGCGGGCTCCTGGAGCGGGACGTGGCGCACCGGCTCGACGTCGACGAGGCGGAGCGGCTGCTGTGGCCGTTGGCCGAGGACGCGGTGACGGCCCCGCTGGCCACGGCAGGCGCCCGCGTCGCCGCCGCTGCCGCCGCCGCCGCTGCGCCCGCCGACCCGCGCGTCGCCCACGCCGCGGCGCCCGTGGCCGCCCCTCCCCCGCGCCGCGCGGCCGGACAGGCGTCCCGTGCGCCCGGCACCCCGCAGACCGTGCCCGAGCAGGCCGGCTCGCCCGCTGGGCCTGCTGGGCCTGCTGGGCCTGCTGAGCCCGCCGAGCCCGCCGAGCCGCTGGTCGCCTCGACCCGGCCCGCGCCGCCGCCCTCGCGCCGCCCCCGGGTGCGTACCGCCGTCCTCGCGGGCGCCCTCGCCCTGGCGCTCGCGGGGGGCGGCACCGGCTTCGGCCTCTGGTACGCGGGCCGCGACGGGGCCTCCGAGGCCGGGGGAGAAGCCGGGCAGGTCGAGGTCGGCCCGACCCCGACGGCGGACCGCCCCCGGGGCGACCGCGTCCCGGACGCGTCCCCGAACCCCACCGCCTCCGACCGCGCGAAGCCCACCGCGCCCACCGAGAAGGAGCGGCCCGGCAACGGCGACGGCGGCAACGCGGCCGACACCCCGGCCGACGACGGCTCCGAGACGCCCGCCGCCGACCCGGCGCCCGCCGGGTACCGCACGGTCACCGACCCGCTGGGCTTCAAGGTCGCGGTCCCCGACGGCTTCACCCGCTCCTACGAGGCCCCGCGCGTGTACTACTACTCCCCCGGCAAGAAGTTCCGCCTCGGCTTCCACCCGCAACCCCAGGACCCCCAGGGCCCGTTGGCGGTCATGCGGCAGGCCCACGAGGACGGCCCGGACGACTACCCCGGCTACCGCAACGGCTCCGTCACCGAGACCACCCACAACGGCCACGCCGCCGCGCTCTGGACGTTCACCTGGGACGGCACGGCGGCGGACGGCGGGCCCCGGAAGACGTACGACCTGAGCTGGGACGAGAACGGCAGGATGTACGACCTGTGGATCTCGGGCCCGAGCCCCCAACAGGCCACGGCCAAGCGGCACTTCGACGTGGCGCTGGAATCGTTCACGGCCGGGGGATAGGAGGCGGGGAGGGGAAAAGTCCGGGCGGATCTTGCAAGGACCCCCGCCCCGAACCCGCCGCTCTATAAACTCCCCGCGTGGCGATCATGCGCGAGTTATCCGCTGGTGAAGATGCAGATGCAAACACGCACCTCCGATTCGCTCTCCTCGGCCCCCTCCAGGCCTGGCGCGGCCCCACCCCCGTAGACCTCGGCCCGGTCCGCGAGCAGGCCCTCCTCACCGCCCTCCTCCTCCGCCCCGACCGCACCGTCACCCGACAGCAACTCCTCGACGGCGTCTGGGGAACCGAGCCGCCCGGCACCGGCGCCAAGGTGATCCCGGTCTACGTCCACCGCCTGCGCCGGCGCCTCGACGCTCCCGGACGCGGCGCCGCCGGTTCCGTGCTGGGCACCGCCCGCGGCGGCTACCGCTTCACGCCCGCGAACGCCGAGGGCGCGGTCGAGGTGGACGTGGACCGCTGCGAGCAGCTGGCCGCCGAGGGGCGCGCGGCACGGGACGCCGGGGACCTGGACGCCGCGGCCGCGGCCTGGTCCACCGCACTCGGCCTGTTCCGCGGCGAGCCCCTGGCCTCCGTGCCCGGCCCCTTCGCGGCGGGCGAGCGGCTCCGCCTCACCGAGCAACGGCTGTCCCTGGCCCAGGACTTGGCGGCGGCACGGCTGCGGCTCGGGCGGCACGCGGAGGCGGTGGGCGAGCTGTACGCGCTGGCCGCGGAGCACCCGTACAACGAGGCGCTGGCCGCGCTCCTGATGCGGGCCCTGTACGCCGCGAACCGGCAGGCCGACGCGCTCGACGTGTACGCCGCCGTGCGCCGCCGCCTCGTCGACGAGCAGGGCGTGGACCCCGGCCCCGAGCTGCGGCAGGCGCACGAGGCGGTGCTGCGCGGCGAGGCCGGGGCGCAGGCGCAGGCCCAGGCGCAGGCCCAGGCGCAGACCCAGACCCACGGGCCCGCGCCCATACCCGCACCCCCGCCCTCGTACCAGAAGTCCCCTCGCCGTCAGGAACTCCCCGTGGACATAGGGAAGTTCACCGGCCGCGAGCGCGAGCTCGGCCTCCTCGTCGCGGACGCCGACGCGGGCGTCGTCACCGTACGGGCCGTGGACGGCATGGCCGGGATCGGGAAGACCGCGCTCGCCGTGCACGCGGCGCGGGCCCTGTCGGCCGGCTACCCCGACGGCTGTCTGTTCGTGGAGCTGCACGGGCACCGCGAGGAGCACCCGGCGGCGGGGAGGCAGCGCGTCCTGCGCCGCCTCCTGCGGTCGGTGGGCGCGGGCGAGGGCGAGGACTCCGAGGACCTGGACGAGCTGGCCGCGTCCTGGCGCGCGGCGACGGCCTCCCTGCGCCTCCTTCTCGTACTGGACGACGCCTCCGCCGCCGAACAGGTGCGCCCGCTGCTGCCCGCCGGGCCCGGCAGCATGGTCCTGGTGACCAGCCGGCAGCGCCTGACCGGCCTGGACGCGGACCGCCGCATCTCCCTCGCGCCGCTCGGCCTCGACGAGGCGGCGGGCCTGCTGACCCGTATCGTCGGCGGCGCGGGCTCCGCGCGCGAGCGGGCCGCCGTACACGAAGCCGTACATGAACTGGCCGCGCTCTGCGGCCGGTTGCCGCTCGCCCTTCGGATCGTCGGGGCCCGGATCCAGGACCGCCCGCTGTGGGCGGTCGAGGCGCTGGCGGCCCGCCTCGGCGACGACGAGCGCCGCCTCGACGAACTCGCCGTCGAGGACCGCAGCGTCGAGGTCGCCTTCAAGGTCTCGTACGGGCAGCTCCCGCCCGGCGAGCAGCGCGCGTTCCGGGCCCTCGGGCTCTCGCCGACCGTGCAGTTCGACCGGCTCACGCTCGCCGCACTGCTCGGCGTCCCGCCCGCGGCGGCCGAGCAGGCCCTGGAGCACCTGGCCGACGCGAGCCTCGTGCAGCAGGTCACCGCCGACCGCTACCGGCTGCACGACCTGGTGGCCGCCTACGCCCGCCGGGTCGCCGCGACCCGCCCGAAGGAGGCGGCGGCCGCGCGCGGCGGGGTGTTCCGGCTGTACGTGACGGCCGCCCGCGCCGCCAGTGACTGGGGCACGTCCGTCCCCGGCGCCGACGCCCGCGACACCGGCCCGTTCGCCGACTGGGAGGAGGCCGCGGCCTGGCTGGACGCCGCGGGCACCGAACTCGTCGACGTGATCGGGCGGTCCGTCGCCGCGGGCCATGTCGACGACGCCTGCCGGCTCGCCGAAGGGCTCGTCGACTACCTCACCCGCCAGGGCCGCTTCCACGAGTGCCGCACCGCCCTGGAGACCGCCCTGCCGCTGGCCGACCGCGCCTCGGAGCCGCGCCTCGCCTCCGCTCTGCGTACCGGCATGGGCATCATGTACGGCCTCCAGGGGCACTACGGGGAGGCCCGCCGCTGGCTCACGGAGGCGCTGGACCTCAGCCGCCGCGCCGACGACCCGCACGAGCGGGCCCGCGCCTCCGCCGGGCTCGGCACCTTCGCCAACCTGGAGGGCGACGCCGCCGAGTCCATGACCCACTTCGCCGAAGTCGCCCGCCTGGTCGGCGAGTTGGAGCACGACGACTGGCTGATCGGCTCGGTGATGACCCGCGTAGGCGACATCCACCACCAGCTCGGCGAGCACGACAAGGCGTACGACCGCTACACCGACGCCATCACCCTCGCCGAGCGGTCCGGCAGCCCCCGGCTCCTCGGCAAGACCCTGCTCCGCCTCGGCCGCCTCCAGCTCGACCTGGGCCGGCCCGCCGAGGCCGCGGGCGCGCTCGGCAAGGCCGAGGACCTGGCGCGCCGCCTCGGCGACGTCCCCCTGCACTCCGCGGTCCTCGACCGCCTCGCCACCGCCGAGACCCACCTCGGCAACCCCTCGGCCGCGGCGGACCTGCGCCGCCGGGCCCGCGCCCTCCTCGACGAGCAGACCGGCACGGACTCGGAGATCGTCATCCGCCACCAGCTCGTCTGGTACGGAGCCGCCGCCGAGGACCTGACCGGCGCCCGCGACTTCTTCGCCCGCGCCACGAACCTGCCGGGCACGGAGGAGGGGCGGGCGCGGGTCAGGCGGGTGCTGGACGCGCTGGGGCGGGAAGCTTTGGGGCGGGACGCTTTGGGGCGGGACACTTTGGGGCGGGACGCTTTGGGGCGACGGGGGCGGCCGGACAGTGGTGCGTGACGTCCGACGCCCCCGTCGGTCCTGCATGGGTCAGGGACGGGGAGCCGGGTTCCCCTGGTCGTCCCGCCACTGGATGCCGGGGGCGCTCTCCTGAGTGAGGGTCTGCTCGATGACGTTGCCGGGCTTCGGGTAGTTGCCGTGCTTGAAGTAGTACCCGGGCGCGTTCAGCAGGCTGGCGTCGCAGATCGGGTCGCCGTTGATGCAGTACCGGGTGACCGGGATGCCGTTGAAGTCGGTCGGCCCGGCGCCGGGCGCGGTGAAGAACCCGGGGATGCCGAAGCCCCGCGGAGCCTGCGCGCCGAGGCCGGTCCCGGGCTGCATCGGGTCGGCGTACAGCTTGCCGGTGACCAGCTCGCGCGGAATGCTCGTCTCGCCGCGGGCGATCTTCTGCAGGATCTCGTCGGCGGCGTGCGCGCCCTGCGAGTACCCGGCGATCGTGAGCTGCGCCTCCGGGTGCTTCTGGTGCGTCTCCTCCGCGACGCGCAGCCCCTCCTCGATGCCCTTGCGCACGCTGGCGTCGTACGTCGGCGCGGTGAGGGCCTCCGGGTGCACGCCCTTGTCGTCGACGAGCGGCCCGCCGGGACCGATGAACGGGCCGGCCGAAGCCGGGTAGCACACCGGGATCGCCCGGTCCCCGAGCTGGTGCTTCGCGTTGGCCGCGTCGTACGAGTACGTACAGTGCGGCGCGCCCGGGGTGGCGCCGGTGCCGCCGATCTGAATGTAGTACCGATCTTCTTCAGCGGCCTGCGCGGCGCCCGGAAGCGCGACGACGGACCCGACCGCCATCGCCACCGTCGCGGCAGCGGCACCGAGAACCCGCCTCACCCTGCTCCTGCTGCTCGTCCTGACCATGAGCTGATCTCCCCCTAGGAGTCTGGAACGTACGCCGCTCGAATCGAGCAACTCACAACCTAGGGAGGAGAGTTGGCATCGCGATGACATGACGATGACTTGGCTGGTGAGGAGGCGGGCGAGCCGGGCGCAGGGGCCGAGACCGACCGGCCCGGTCACTCGGGCGGGTGACGTCACCCAACTTGCCTTGCGCATATGCCAGTTGCCGCACCAGGCTCCCGACCATGAACGAGCACACGAACGACCAGCACACGAACGACCACTGCATGAGCGACCACTGCATGAGCGAGGAGTACATGAGCGAGGAGTACATGAGCGATCAGCCGGGCGAGGAGTTCACCGTCCTCAGCGATGACCTGCTCCAGCACCCCGAGCTCTCCGCCACCGCGATCGGGATCTCCGCGTACATCCAGTCGCTGCCCGAAGGGTCCGACGTCAGCATCAGGGCGCTGGCCGGGCGGTTCACCGAAGGGGAGGTACGGATCGCCTCCGCCCTGCGCGAGCTGGAGGCCCACGGCTACCTCGCCCGCACCCGGGTCCGGCTCCCCTCCGGGCGGATCGTCACGCAGACCGTCTCGTACAACGTCCCGCTCGCGACGCACGCCGCCCCACAGATCCCGGGGCAGCGCCGGCCTCAGCCGTAGGGCGCGGAACGGCGGCGGAGCGTGGGGGCCGGATCACCGGACCACTACCCCCTGCGGCCGGATCGGCAGCCGGTTCACCGGGCGTCCCGTGGCGGCCCGCACCGCGCCCGCCACCGCCGCCGGGGACGTGACCACCGGGGCCGCCGAGGCGGGCTTCGCGCCGAACGGGGCGACCACGTCGCGTTCCTCGACCAGCTTGACGATGCGGATGTCGGGGGCGTCCAGGGCCGTCGGCAGGGCGTATCCCGTCAGGTCGGGGTGGCGGATCAGGCCCTTCGGGGTGCGGAGGTTCTCCGTGAGGGCCGCGCCGACGCCCTGAGTGACACCGGCCTCGATACGGGCCTTCAGCTGGGCCGGATTGAGGACGCGGCCGACGTCCTGGGCCACCGCCAGCTCGACCACCCGCACCGAGCCCATCTCCACGTCCACGTCGACCACCGCGCGGATCGCGCAGAACGCGAGGCCCACGAACGCGTCGCCCTGGCCGGTGTCGTCCAGCGGCTCCGTGGGGTGCGGGCGGCACTGGGCCGTGGCCCAGAGTTCCTTGCCGTCCATGGCCTCCGTGACCGTCGTGGACAGGACTCCGTCGTACGAGGTGATCTTGCCGTCGGTGATCTGGAGCAGCTCCGTGGACATGCCGAACTTGGCCGCCAGGGGCTGCAGGAGCTGGGTGCGGACCATCTTCGCGGCTCGCTCGACCGCCCCGCCGGACACCCAGGTGTGGCGGCCTCGGCAGGCCGGGCCCGCCGGGGGCTGGTCCGTGTCCACCGAGGCCACGTGGACCTCGTCGATGCCCAGGGTCTCCTGGACGATCTGCCGGGCGAGCGTGGAGAAGCCCTGGCCCGTGTCGACCGCCGCGCAGATCACCGTGGCCACGCCGTCCTGCACCTTGACGGTGGCCGTGGAGACCTCGTCGGCGCCCTCCGCGCCCAGCATGTGCACCATGCCGAGCGCGTAGCCGACGCCCCGGCGGATCGCGCCGGGCTCGCCCGCGCCCTCCGGGCCGCCGGGCAGCAGCCACTCCTCCTCCGGCAGGTCCTTGGGGAGCGGGGGGAGGGGGAAGTCCCGTACGGAGCGCAGGAGTTCGGCGACCGGGGCCGGGCAGGTGACCGTCTGGCCGGTGGGCAGGATGTCGCCCGTGGCGAGGACGTTGCGCAGCCGCAGCTCGGCCGGGTCGAGGCCCAGCTTCCCCGCCAGCTTGTCCATCTGCGCCTCGTAGGCCGCGCACACCTGCATCGCGCCCTCGCCGCGCACATGGCCCGACGGCGGGTTGTTCGTACGGACCGCCCAGCCCTCGATGAAGGCGTGCGGGACGACGTACGGGCCGCAGGCGAACGACACGGCCGCGGCCAGGGACTCCGATGACGCGTCCGCGTACGCGCCCGCGTCGAGCAGGATCTGCGCCTCGACCTTGACCAGGCGGCCCTCGGCGTCGGCGTGGTGGCGGTAGCGGAGCAGGGTGGGGTGGCGGTGGGCGTGGCCGAGGAAGGACTCCTCGCGGGTCGCCGTCAGCTTGACCGGGCAGCCGGTCTTCAACGCCAGGAGTCCGAGCGGGAGTTGGAAGCCGGGGTCCTCGCGGTCGGCGGTCGCGCCGGGCACGCCGGTGACGACGACCTTCACGCGGTCCGGGTCCAGGCCGTAGCAGGCGGCGGCCAGGTCGCGGTCGGTGTGCGGGTCGGTGGAGGCGACGTACAGCTCGACGCCGCCGTCGGGGCGCGGCACCGCGAGGCCCGCCTCGGCGCCGATGGGGGCCGGGTCCTGGCGGCCGATGCGGTACAGGCCCTCCACCACGACCTCGCCCGCGGCCTCCAGGTCGCCGTAGCGCAGCGGGATGTGCCGGATCAGGTTGCCGTCGGGGTGCAGGGGCTCGGCGGCGAAGGCCTGCTCGGGGTCGGTGACCGGGTCCAGGACCTCGTACTCGACCTGGATCGCGGCCGCGGCCATCCGGGCCGTGTCGGGGTGGTCCGCGGCCACGGCGGCGATCGGCTCGCCGTGGTGGCGGACCAGGTCGGCGGCGAAGACCGGGCGGTCGTGGACGCGGCGGCCGTGCGCGGCGTCGCCGGGGATGTCGGCGGCGGTGACTACGGCTCGTACGCCGGGCATCGCGTGTGCTTCCGTGGTGTCGACGGAGACGATGCGGGCGTGCGGGTGCGGCGACCGGAGGAGCGCGGCCCACAGCAGGCCCTCGGCCCACAGGTCCGCCGCGTACGGGAACGTGCCCTCCGTCTTGGCCTGCGCGTCGGCGGGCTGCAGCGACGCGCCGATGCCGTGCTCGGGCTGCGGCGCGTCGGCGGCGGGCGCTTCGGTGCTCACGCCGGTCCTCCGTCCTGCGGGTAGTCCTGGGGGGCGCCCTGCGGGTAGTCCTCAGGGGTGCCCTGCGGGTAGTGCTGCGGGTGGACTCCGCCGGCGCCGGGCGGGGCCTGGTTCGGGATGCGGAGCGCGGCCGCGCCGTCCGCCGACTCCGCCTCGCCGTGCGGGAGTTCGCCTGCCGTTGCCGCGGCCACAGCCGCCTCTGCCTCCGCTTCCGCCCCTGCCTCCGCCTCCGCTTCCGCTTCCGCCTCGGCCGAGGCCCGGCGCTCGGCCACGACGTCGCGCACCGCGTCCAGGACGCCGCGGTAGCCGGAGCAGCGGCAGAGGTTGCCGCAGAGCGCCTGCCGGGTCTCGCGCTCGCTCGGGTCGGGGTTGCCCTCAAGCAGGTCGTGCACGGTCATCGCCATGCCCGGTACGCAGAATCCGCACTGCACGGCGCTGCCGCACGCCAACGCCCGCTGTACGTCCGAGGGTTGACCGCCGGCGGCGAGCCCCTCGACCGTACGGACCTCGCTGCCCGCGGTGGTCGCGCCGGGCACCAGGCAGGACGCGACGAGCCGCCCGTCCACCTGCACCGCGCACGCCCCGCACTCGCCCTGCGAGCAGCCGTCCTTGGCCCCGGCGAGCCCGAGCCGCTCACGCAGCACGTAGAGCAGCGACTCCCCGATCCAGGCGTCCGTGACGGGCCGGTCGACCCCGTTCACCCGCAGGACGTACGAGGCGAGCGGGTGCTCGTCGTGCGGTACGGCGGGCTGCTCCTGGGTGGTGCTTACGGCGGGGGTCGTCCCGGGTTCCGGTACGGGCTGGGCTTCGGCAGTCGGTACGGGTTCGGGCTGGGGGGCGGACTCGGGCTCGGCGTCCGCCTCGGGTTCAGCGACTTCATCGCGTTCATAGCGTTCATCGCGTTCATCGCGTTCATCGACGACGGATTCGACGGGCTCGACGGATTCGACGGGCTCGACGGACTCGACGGACTCGACGGACTCGTCAGCGGTCTCGGGCTCCGGCTCGGGCTCGCGCTCCGGCTCCTGCTCCGTGGCCGTCAACTCGGCTTCGTCGACCGGGACTTCGTCCCTCGCTGGCGCCTCGACCGGAGGTACGTCCCGTACGATCCCCAGCTCGGCGGTCATCTCGGCGGGAGACTCCACGAGCTCGGAGACGGGCTCGGAGACGGGCTCGGAGACGGGCTCGGGGAGGGGCTCGGAGACGGGCTCGGAGACGGGCTCGGGGAGGGGCTCGGAGACGGGCTCGGGAACAAGCTCGGGCTCGGGCTCGGGCTCGCGCTCCGGCACGCTCGTCGCCCAGGGCGCCGCCGCACCCCCCGGCAGGGTCGCCGGGGCCTCGCCGCCCCACTGCTCGATCAGCGAGGACTGCGTGAACTCGCCCGACTCGTCCGGGAGTTCACCCTGCGCGAGCGGAATCGACCACTGCCCGGTGACATCGGCCTGACCGGTGAGGTCCGGCTGCCCGGCCGCCGGGTCCGCGTACGCCGGAGGGGCCACCTGGTCCTGCGGGAGCGGGTCGTACCCGGTGTAGCCCTGGTCGGGGTACGCGTACCCGGAAGGGTCCTGATAGGCCGCCGGGTCCTGGCCGACCTCGTACCCGCCCCCTCCCCCGCCCTCGTACCCGTACCCGTACCCGCCGAAGTCACCCTGCCCGTACCCGTCCTGGCCGTACCCGCCCTGGCCGTACATGTCCTGGCCGTACATGTCCTGGCCGTACGGCTGCTGGGGTGCGTTCGGCTCGGGCCAGTGGACCTCTTCGGGGGCGGGCTGTGCCGGGTCGGCGCCCATCGTGGGGACGACGAACGCGCTGGTCGCGGCCGGGTCGGTGGCCGCGCCGCCGGTCACGGAGATCTGCGGCGGCACGTAACCGCCGGGTGCGGCGAGCGGCGTGGTCGTGCCGCCCTCCTCGAAGTCGGCGAGGCCGAACCCCTCGGGGATCTGCACGAAGGCCGTGGCGTCGGCGTCGTACTCGCCCTGCGGGATGGGCTCCCAGCCGCCGTTCCCGTGCTCGACACCGCCCCCGGTGTTGCCGTTGGCGTCGCTCACGACAGCGCCCTCCCCAGTGCTCGTCGGGCCAGTACGGCGACGGTGCGCCGCAGGTGCAGTACGGCGGGCGGCAGCTGTTCCTGCGTGCCGTCCGGTGCCTGGTCGGGGATGCACGCGGCGGCGACGTAGTCACCGAAGGCGTGCAGGGCCTGCGGGTCGAGGGCGCGTTCGGCGTCCCAGTCGATCAGCGACGCCACCCACTCCTCGGCCTCCAGGGGGCGCAGCGGCATCGGTGCGATGGCGCCGACCGCGCAGCGCACGCCGCGCCGCGCCGGGTCGAGGACGAGGGCGACGGAGGCGGTGGCACGGCCGGGGCCGGTGCGTCCGGTGGCCTTGAGGAAGACCTGCGGGGCGTGCAGCAGCGGTACGCGCACAAAGCCGATCAGCTCGCCCGCGCGCAGCATGTCCATGCCCGCGAGCAGGTGCGACACGGGCACTTCGCGGCGGGCGCCGCCCGGTCCCGCGATGACCAACGTGGCTTCGAGCGCGGCGAGTACGGGCAGCGAGTCGCCGGTCGGCGCGGCCGAGGCGATGTTGCCGCCGAGGGTGCCTGCGTTGCGTACCGTGGGCGGTCCGGCGGCGCGGGCGGCGGCGGCGAGCGCGGGCATGAGCGCGGCGAAGTCGGGGCGGCCCATGCGGGCGTGGGTGAGTCCGGCGCCGAGCAGGGCGTGCCCGTCCTGGTACTGCCAGCCGCGGATCTCGCTGATCCGGCCGAGGCCCACGAGGGCGGCGGGCCTGAGGAGTCCGGAGTTGACCGAGGCCATCAGATCGGTGCCGCCCGCCACCGGCACTGCGGCGGGCATGGCGGCGAGCGCCGCCACCGCCTCGTCCAGCGTGGCAGGCAACTTCACCGCATGTGCAGCCTGTGCCGCCTGCGGCGACTGCGGTGCGTGCGTGGTCAAACCGGCTGCCCCTTCCCTACGACCGAGCAAGTGAGCCAGGGTGTGCCTACTGCGCCGTACGGTACGTGCTCACAGGCCGGACGTGGCAACTCTGGCACATCTTCCGGGTCGCCCGACGCGGGGGTCCGCTAGGAGTGGTCCGTCCCGTGACGACGGGATACGTCCGGTTTCCCATGTCCTCACCGTTTACTGCCCGTTGCAGCCGTTCGACGGGGCTTGGGCCGTTGTTCCCCGCACGTTTTCCGACACGTTTTCCGACACGTTTCCGACAGGTATTCCGCCACGTATTCCGACAGGTATTCCGCCACGTACGAGAGGTGCGCGACCGAGAGGTGCGCGACGGTGTACGTACGGGCACCCACGCTCCCAGGGCCGCACCCCCGGGGCGTGCGGGTTGGCGGTGGCCTCACACGTTCGGGGGCGCTCCCTCGATCGGGCGTCCGAGCACGCCGGGGCGCCGCTGCCACGGGTGAGGTCCGGAGGGCGGCCGGTAGTCGACGCCGAGGGCGTCGAGCCGGGCCAGGTGGGCGGTCATGCGGCGCTCGAAGTCCGCGAAGTCCCGCTCGGCGGCGGGCGGCAGGGCGCTCCAGGCGACCTCGGCGAAGGCGAGGAGGCGCGGGAAGACCTGGTAGTCGAGGCGCTGGCGGGTCTCCATCACCTCGGTCCAGGCGTTGGCCTGCGTGCCGAGCACATGCCGGGCCTCGGCCTCGGTGAGCTGCGGCGGTACGGGGTCGAAGCGGTAGACGTCCTCCAGGGTGCGGACGTACCCGATGGGGACCGGCTCGTCCTCGCCGCCGTGCTGCCGGTGGTCCAGGTAGACCTGCTGTTCGGGGCACATGACGACGTCGTGGCCCGCGCGTGCGGCCGCGATGCCGCCCGCGTAGCCGCGCCAGGAGGAGACGGCCGCTCCGGGCGCGAGGCCGCCCTCCAGGATCTCGTCCCAGCCGATGAGGCGGCGGCCGCGCCCGCTGAGCCAGCCGTCGAAGTGCCGGATGAACCAGGACTGCAGCTCGTCCTCGTCGGCGAGGCCCAGCTCCTTGATGCGGGCCTGCGCGGCGGGCGACTGCCGCCACTGGTCCTTGGGGCACTCGTCGCCGCCGATGTGCACGAACGGCGAGGTGTCGGGCGGGAAGAGTTCCAGGATCTCCTCAAGGACACCTTCGTAGAACCGGAGTACGGCGTCGGTGGGGGCGAGGACATTGGGGGTGATGCCCCAGGTGTCCCAGACGCCGAGTGCGGCGGTGTCGACGACGTCGGTGTTGCCGAGCTCCGGGTACGCGGCGATCGCGGCCTGCGAGTGGCCGGGGATGTCCACCTCGGGGACGACACGGATGTGCCGCTCGCGGGCGTACGCGACGATCTCGCGGATGTCGTCCTGGGTGTAGAAGCCGCCGTGCGGCCGGTCCTCCCAGAGCGGGGACGCGCGGTGGCCGTACTTGGTGCGGGGGCGCCAGGAGGCGGTCTCGGTGAGCTTCGGGTGGCGCTTGATCTCGATGCGCCAGCCCTGGTCGTCGGTGAGGTGGAAATGGAAGACGTTCAGCTTGTGCGCGGCGAGCAGGTCGAGTTGGCGCAGGACGTCGTCCTTGGGCCGGAAGTGCCGGGCCACGTCCAGCATCATGCCGCGCCAGCCGAAGCGGGGCGCGTCCTCGACGACGGCGCCGGGCAGGGTCCAGCGGCGGTCCGGGTCGAGGGGTGCGCGGCGGAAGGCGTCGGGGCCGAGGAGCTGGCGCAGGGTCTGGGCGGCCCAGAAGACCCCGGCGGCGTCGGCGCCGGTGAGGGTGACGGCCTCGGCGTCGATGCGGAGGCGGTGGGCCTCGGGTACGCCCCCGAGTTCCGCGGGTGCGATACGCAGCCGGATCGCGGGGCCGTCGGCGCCCGGGGCGAGCGGGAGTGCGGTGGCGGCGCCGAGGGTGGAGCGCAGCCAGCGGGCGGTGCGTTCGGTGCCGGGGGCGGCCTCGATGACGGTCGAGGTGTCGAGGACGAAGGTGTCGTCGGTGGGGTGGGCGGTGGCGGGTGCCGGAATGAGATCCGCGAGTGTCATGCGGTCCTGCGTAGCACGGATCGGGTGCCGTCGTACGTGACTCGGGAACCTGGGGCTGCCGCCCCAGACCCCGCTCCCTCTTCGGCCTGCCTTCGACCTGCGGCCTCGTCCTCAGCCTCCCCCGGCTACCACTGGGAGGTGCCCTCAGGAGGACGGGCTACTTGTTGTCCTTGCCGCCCTTGTCCTTGTCGCCACCCGCGCCCATGGACTCGTAGATCTCCTTGCACATGGGGCACACCGGGTACTTCTTCGGGTCGCGGCCCGGGACCCAGACCTTGCCGCAGAGTGCGACGACGGGTGTTCCGTCGAGCGCGCTCGCCATGATCTTGTCCTTCTGGACGTAGTGGGCGTAGCGCTCGTGGTCGCCGTCGCCGTGCGACACCTGCGGTGTCGGCTCTACGAGGGTCCCCGTACCTGCCCCGCGCTCGGGCTCTTGAGTGCTCATAACTGCCAAGGGTACCCAGGCTCCGCGGGTGCGCGGCAGCACCCGCACACGGCCGCCCGCCGGTCAGTTGAGCGACGGATCGTCCGGGTACGTGGCCACCATCGCGAGTTCGCTGCGCTGCCGTCGCAGGACCGCCCGCCACAGCCGCTCGGGCACCGGCGACGACACGTCCCCCGGCTCGGACTCCACGACGTACCACGCCCCGTCCGCCAGCTCGTCCTCCAGCTGGCCCGGGCCCCAGCCCGCGTACCCGGCGAAGATGCGCAGGGAGCCGAGGGCGGCGGCGAGGAGTTCCGGCGGGGTCTCCAGGTCGACCAGGCCGATCGCGCCGTGCACGCGGCGGAAGCCGAGCGGGTCCCGGCTGCCGGTGCGGGGCGCGCCGCCGGACGGGGTCTCCTCCTCGCCGGGGATCACGCCGACACCGAGCGCCGAGTCGAGGGAGACGGGCCCGCCCTGGAAGACGACGCCGGGTTCGCCGGCGAGGCCGGCCCAGCCCTCCAGGATGTCGCCGACGCCGACGGGGGTGGGGCGGTTCAGGACCACGCCGAGGGAGCCCTCGTCGTCGTGGTCGAGCACGAGCACGACGGCGCGGTCGAAATTCGGGTCCGCCAGGGCCGGTGTGGCGACGAGCAGCCGCCCTGTGAGCGAGGACACCTCGGTCATGGCTGACATGATCCCGCATCTTCGCCCTCGGTGGGGAGCGGACGGCGGTACGCAGGCCGTCGCAGCTCACAGCGCAGGGATGCACACCCCGCGCACGGCTCGGGCACATGTCGTAAGCATCCGTTTTTGGTGACCGTATGCGCAGGAAAAGGCACGGTTCGTGTTGTGGCGAAGTCATGACGTACGAGACCCCCCTCGGCCTTACGGGAAGGGGTCTGGGGCCCATTACCCTGTCTCTTCGGCCCCTGCCCACCTCATCGGAACGCGAGATAGATGACCGTCAACGGCAATGACGACGTACTGCTTGTCCACGGCGGAACCCCGCTGGAGGGCGAGATCCGTGTCCGCGGCGCCAAGAACCTGGTGCCCAAGGCCATGGTCGCCGCGCTGCTCGGCAGCGGTCCGAGCCGCCTGCGCAATGTCCCGGACATCCGCGACGTGCGGGTCGTGCGCGGCCTGCTGCAGCTGCACGGGGTGACCGTGCGCCCAGGCGACGAACCGGGCGAGCTGGTGCTCGACCCGTCACACGTGGAGTCCGCCAACGTCGCGGACATCGACGCGCACGCGGGTTCGTCCCGCATTCCGATCCTGCTGTGCGGCCCGCTCCTTCACCGCCTGGGCCACGCGTTCATCCCGGGGCTCGGCGGCTGCGACATCGGCGGCCGGCCGGTCGACTTCCACTTCGAGGTGCTGCGGCAGTTCGGCGCGACGATCGAGAAGCGGGACGACGGCCAGTACCTGACGGCCCCGCAGCGGCTGCGCGGCACGAAGATCCGGCTGCCGTACCCGTCGGTGGGCGCGACCGAGCAGGTGCTGCTTACCGCCGTCCTGGCGGAGGGTGTCACGGAGCTGTCCAACGCGGCCGTGGAGCCGGAGATCGAGGACCTCATCTGCGTGCTGCAGAAGATGGGCGCGATCATCGCCATGGACACCGACCGGACGATCCGGGTCACGGGTGTCGACAAGCTCGGCGGCTACAACCACCGCGCGCTCTCGGACCGCCTGGAGGCCGCGTCCTGGGCCTCGGCGGCGCTCGCGACCGAGGGCAACATCTACGTACGGGGCGCCCAGCAGCGCTCGATGATGACGTTCCTCAACACGTACCGCAAGGTCGGCGGCGCCTTCGAGATCGACGACGAGGGCATCCGCTTCTGGCACCCGGGCGGCCAGCTGAAGTCCATCGCGCTGGAGACGGACGTCCACCCCGGCTTCCAGACGGACTGGCAGCAGCCGCTCGTCGTGGCGCTCACGCAGGCCACGGGCCTGTCCATCGTCCACGAGACGGTGTACGAGTCGCGGCTCGGCTTCACGTCCGCGCTGAACCAGATGGGCGCGCACATCCAGCTGTACCGCGAGTGCCTCGGCGGCTCCGACTGCCGCTTCGGCCAGCGCAACTTCCTGCACTCGGCGGTGGTTTCGGGCCCGACGAAGCTGCAGGGTGCGGATCTGGTCATCCCCGACCTGCGGGGCGGCTTCTCGTACCTGATCGCCGCGCTTGCCGCGCAGGGGACGTCCCGGGTGCACGGGATCGACCTGATCAACCGGGGCTACGAGAACTTCATGGAGAAGCTGGTGGAGCTCGGCGCGAAGGTGGAGCTGCCGGGCGGCGCGCTGGTCTGATCACTCCGACCGTACGTCGACGGAGCGGCACCCTGGTCGGGGGTGCCGCTCCGTTGCGTTTTCCCCTCCCCGCCCCTTCCCGAAATCCTGCGGAGCTTCGGGGGCTCCGCCCCCGGACCCCCGCTCCTCAATCGCCGGAGGGGCTGAAAATTCAGCCCCTCCGGCGATTGAGGAGGCCCGTCCGGCAGGACTTTCGGGAAGGGGCGGGGAGGGGAAGAAGCAACTAGCCGACCGGCACCGCACGTTCCGCCACCAGCACCGGCTTCTCGTGCGGCCGGACCGTGCAAGAAGCCCCGGGCGTCAGCCCGTTCGCCTCCCAGCTGGGAACATCCACCTTCACCGCGAGCCCCGACGCAGTCGCAACGTGCAGCCGGGTCGTCGCGCCGAGGAACGTCGCCACCCGGACCACCGCGTCCCCGCCCGGCGCCACGCCGAACCCCTCCGGCCGGAGCAGTACGTCGACCTCCGTACCCGCACCGAGGACGGCGTCCCCGTGCACCGGCAGCCGCCGTCCGAACACCTCCACGACGGACCCGTCCCGCACCACCCCCGGCACCCGGTTCATCGTGCCGACGAACTCCGCGACGAACGGCGTGGCCGGGCGGTCGTACAGCTCCGAGGGGGCCGCGCACTGTTCGAGGCGGCCGTCCCGCATCACGGCGACCCGGTCCGCCATGGACAGGGCCTCCTCCTGGTCGTGCGTGACGAAGACCGTGGTGATGCCGAGCTCCAGCTGAATGCGGCGGATCTCCTCACGGAGCGTCAGCCGCACCTTGGCGTCCAGCGCCGACAGCGGCTCGTCGAGGAGCAGGACGCGCGGGCGGATCGCGAGGGCCCGGGCGAGCGCGACGCGCTGCTGCTGGCCGCCGGAGAGCTGGTGCGGGTAGTGCCCGCCGCGCCCGGGCAGGCCGACCAGGTCCAGCAACTCCGCGGCCCGCGCGGCCCGTTCACCGGACGAGACGCCCCGCACCCGAAGCCCGTACGCGACGTTCTCGGCGGCCGTCATGTTCGGGAACAGGGAGTACGACTGGAAGACCATGCCGATGTCGCGGCGGTGCGCGGGCACGGACGTGACGTCCTGGCCATCCATCAGGAGCTCGCCGCCGTCCGCCGACTCGAAGCCCGCGATGATGCGCAGCGCCGTCGTCTTGCCGCAGCCGGACGGGCCGAGCAGGGCGACGAGTTCGCCGGGCGCGATGTCCAGGTCGAGGCCGTCCAGGGCCACCGTGGACCCGAACTCCCGGCGCAGTTGCTTGAGTTGCACGGGGACGGTCATGCGGTCTTCCTTTGCTTGCGGGAGCGGGAGCGGGAGCGGGAGCGGGAGCTGGAGCGGGAGCTGGAGCGGGTACGGCCGCCGGCCAGCGCCGTGAGCAGGAGCAGCAGCCCCCAGGTGAAGAGCAGGCTCAGCATCGCGGCGGCGACGGAGAGCTGGGCCTCGCTGTCGCCGACGTTCACCATCCACACGGCGAACGGCTCGAAGCCGAGGACGGACGCGACCGAGTACTCGCCGAGCACCATGGCGAGGCTGAGCACCGCGCCGCCCATGACGGCCTGGCGCAGGTTGGGCGCGATCACCTGGAGCAGGGTCTGCGTACGGGAGGCGCCGAGGCTGCGGGCGGCCTCGACGAGGGTGCGCAGGTCGACGGAGCGCAGACCCGCGTCGAGGGAGCGGTACAGGAACGGCAGCGACATCACCGTGTAGACGATGACGAGGATGAGCGGGAAGTCGCGGTTGATCAGCGCCTGGAAGGTGCCGTAGAGGGGGGTGGCGGCGAGGTCCTGCTGCCAGGAGAGGACCGTGGCGACGCCCGCGACCAGCGCGATCGGCGGGACGACCAGCGGCATCATGCAGAGGATCTCGACGACCCGGCGCAGCTTCGGCAGGCGCAGCGCGACGGCGACGACGGTCGGCACCATCAGCAGCAGGCCGAGCGCCACGGTGGCGAGGCCGATGGAGACGGACCGCAGCAGGCTCGTGGTGAGGCCGTCCGAGCCGAGGCCCTTGGCGTACACCTCGAAGCCGATGCCGTCCGCGCCGGCGATCGTGAACCACAGCGAGGCCGCGACCGGTACGAGGAAGTAGAGCGCGGCGATCCCGAGGACCGGTCCGCGCGACGTCATCCGAGCCATCGGGCACTCCTGCGCTGCAGCGGGATCTGTACGGCCATGACGAGCAGCGCGACCACGACCATGTTGAGGCTCATCGCGAGCGCCAGGTTCTCCTGCCCGGCGAGGACGTTGCCGTTGAGGGCGTTGGCGATCTGAATGGTGATCAACTGCACGGAGCCGCCCACGAGTACGGCCGCGGTGGCGTGCGACGCGAAGGCCGTGCCGAACATCAGGACCGCCCCGCCGAGCAGCGACGGCGTGAGCACCGGAAGGCCGACGTGCCGCCAGAACTGCCCGCGCGTCGCCCCGCAGGACGCGGCGGCCTCCCGCCACTGGACACGCAGCCCGTCGAAGGCCGGCAGGACGGTGACGACCATCAGCGGCACCATGAAGTACAGGTACGCGAGGACGAGCCCGGTGAAGGTGTAGACGCTGAAGCCGGTGGACTCCAGGGACAGCATCCGGGTGAGCGTGCCGGTGGTGCCGAGGGTGGCGATGAACGCGAACGCGAGCGGCGCGCCGGAGAAGTTGGCGAACACGCCGCAGGCCGCCACCACGGCCCGGCGCAGCGCGGGCCGGCCGGAGGCGACCAGGGCCTGGGCGATCACCGCGCCGACGACGGTCGCCAGCAGCGCCGTGGTCAGGGAGAGCCGGACGCTGCCGGCCAGGCCCTCCGCGTACACGCCGGAGAGCGCGCCGGTGACGTTGTCGGTGGTGAAGCGGGTCGCTCCGGTCGCCGGGTCGGTCGCGGTGAACGCGCCGTACGCCATGGTCCCGGCGGGCAGGCCGAAGGCGACCGCGAGGAACGCGAAGAACGGGACGACGGCGAGCCACCGGGCCCGGCCGCGCCCCGGGCCCCGGCCCCGGCGCGCGGGCTTTCGCGGCGCGGGGTCGTCCGCGCGTACGGCGGGTTTTTCGAGTACGTGCTCCGTCATGCTCAGCCGACCGCCTTGCCCCAGCCCTGGACGACCTTCTCCTTGGCCGCGGCCTCCTGCTCGGGGCTCGCGGACTTCGGCGCGCCGGTGACTTCGGGGAGCTTGGCGGCGGCGGCCTTGTCGGCGGTGCCGTCCTGCTTCATCCGGTCCAGGAGGGCGGGGCGCGAGTAGCCCTTGAGCCAGATGTTCTGGCCCTCCTCGCTGTAGACGAACTCCAGCCAGAGGCGGGCGGCGGCCGGGTGCGGGGCGTACTTGTTGACGCCCTGGTTGTAGTACAGCGAGTACTGGCCGTCCTCGGGGACGGTGACCTGCCAGTCGACGCCCTTCGGCTTGAGCTTGTCGCCGTAGCCGAGGTTGAGGTAGTCCCAGTCGATGGAGATCGGCGTCTCGCCCTTCTGGATGGTGGCGAGGGTGGACTCGGCGGGGACGTAATTGCCCTTCTGCTTCAGCTTCTTGAAGAAGTCGAGGCCGGGCTGGATGTCGTCGAGCGAGCCGCCGTTCGCGAGGGACGCGGCGAACACCGCGGAGAGCGCGGAGCTGGACTCGGTGGGGTTGCCGTTGAGGGCGACCTTGTTCCGGTACTCCGGCTTGAGCAGGTCCTTGAAGGTCTCCGGGCACTTCTTGACGGCGTTGGCGTCGCAGCCGATGGAGATGTAGCCGCCGTAGTTGTCCGCGAAGGACCCGTCGGCCTCCTTCTGCGCCTTCGGCAGCGCGTCCCAGCCCTCGACCTTGTACGGGGCGAGCAAGTCCTTGGCCTTGGCGTTCTGCATGTACGCGGTGCCGAGGTCCAGGGCGTCGACGGCGCGGGGCTGGCCCTTGCGCTTGGCGGCGGCGTTGAGGGCCTGCTGGCTGCTGCCGCCCGGGTTCTCGTTGTGGACCTCGATCCCGTACTTCTTCTCGAAGGCCTTGATCATCTCGCCGTAGTTCGCCCAGTCGGGCGCGAGGGCGTAGACGTTCAGCTCGCCCTCCTTCTTCGCGGCGGCGACCAGCTTGTCCATGCCGCCGAGGTCGGCCGCCGAACGGGCCTTGCCCGCCTTGCTGTTCTGCGCGTCCGCGCTCGGCGCGGCACCGCAGCCGGTGGCGGCGACGGCGGTGACGAGTGCGCAGGCGGCGACGGTCACGGCGCGCCTCGCACCACGGGGACGGTATGCCTTCACGATGGGTACTCCCGGGTCTTTGGCCCGCCACCTGTCTGGACAAGCCACCGTCAGTAAGCCGGACGAAGATAACCGCCAAGTGACTGCCCAGTAAAGCTCTCGGTGAAGAAAAACCGCAGGTCAAAAGCGTTATGAAGAGAAGTGTTTAGCTACGCGGCGAACGGTTAGAAGCAGGGTCCCACTCACCTCTCCTGTGCACATCTGCGCACAGTACGGGGGTGCGCACGGCGGGTCCGGATGACATGATCGAGCCCTCTCCGCCAGCACGACCCGTCCAAGGAGACAAGTGACCCGACGGCACGAGGAAATCGCCGACGAGCTGCGCCGCGCCATCGCCGAAGGCGAGTATCCGGTGGGCGCCGCCCTGCCCTCGGAGTCCGAACTCGCCGCCGCCCACGGGGTGTCGCGCGGCACGCTGCGCCAGGCCTTCGGCACGCTCCAGTCGGAGGGCCTGATCGGCTCCCGGCAGGGCGCCCGGCGCGTGGTGCTCGCGGCCACGCCCAGCCAGAGCTTCACCGAGCTGCGCAGCTTCGCCCAGTGGGCCCGCGCGGGCGGCCGCACCCCGGGCGGCCGGGTCCTGTCCGCGCGCCGCGGCAGGGCCACCGAGGCTGAGGCGGCCCAGCTCCAACTCGCCCCGGACGATGAGGTGTTGCACGTCCGGCGCCTGCGCACCCTGGACGGCGAGCCGGTCCTGTTGGAGCGCACGGTGTACGCGGGCTGGTGCGCCGAGGCCGTCGCATCCCTGCCGGACGACTGCGAGTCGGTGACGCAGAGCCTGTACGACGCGGTCGGCCTGGTGATGTCGCACGGCGAGCACCACCTGGACGCGGTCCCGGCCGGCACGGTCGACGCCCGCGAGCTCTCCGTCCGCCGCGGCTCCCCGCTGCTTCGCGTACGCCGCACCACGACCACCGCCGAGGGCCGCCCGGTGGAGACCTCCGACGACCGCTACCGGCCCGGCACGGTCGTCTTCACCGTCCGCAACTCCGTGCAGGCCAACCCCCTGGCCCGCACGTCCCCTTGACCCTTGAGGAACCCGCAGTTGAATAGCCCCGCCCCCGCACTCCCCCTCGCCCTGCCCCGCCCCGCCGCGCTGCTCTGCGACATGGACGGCACCCTCGTCGACACCGAGCACGCCTGGCTCGACGCGGTCGCGGAGTTCCTGCACGCGCAGGGCTCCCCGTCGAGCGGCCCGACCCTGGCCCCGTTCGCGGGCGCGGCGGTGGCCGACGCCGCGGACCATCTCGTACGACATGAGCTGACGGCCCTGACCGCGGCGGAGTGCGCCGAGATCCTGGACCGGGCGTTCACCGCCCGGGTGGCGGCGGGCGTGACCGTGCAGCCGGGCGCGCTGCGGCTGCTCGACGGCGCGCGGGCGCTCGGCGTCCCGACGGCGCTGGTGACGGCCTCGGAGCGGCACGTGGCCGACCTGGTCCTCGACACCCTGGGGCGGCACCGCTTCGACACCTCGGTCACGTCGGGCGAGACGGTACGCGGCAAGCCGCACCCGGAGCCGTACCTGACGGCGGCGGCGGCGCTCGGCGTGAACCCGGCGGACTGCCTGGCCGTGGAGGACACGCCGACGGGCGCGGCAGCGGCCCTGGCGGCGGGCTGCCACCTCCTGGCGGTGCCTTCGGTGCCGGGGATCGTGCCGGGGCCGCGGACGACGCTGGTGCGGACGCTGGACGAGGTGGCCCTTTAGCAGAAGAGGTGGCCCTTTGGCAGAGGGGCCCCTTTGGCAGAGGGGCACCTCTGCCAAAGGGGCACCGGCCCGCGGCACGCAGAGAGGGGGGGGGCCGGCGCGGGGCGGGGGGGCGCCGCCCCGCCCGGGAGGGGGGG
>NZ_JASCIR010000036.1 GCF_029968095.1 Streptomyces solicavernae
ACAAGGGCCTCCGAACTCCGCGCCGAAACAAGCCACGGCACCACACCCGACACATTCGACACACCCGCAACCTCGACAGAAGACTCCTCGACCGGAGCCTCCTCAACCGGAACCTCGGCCGGGCCCCCGACCGGAGCCTCCTCGACCACGACATGAGCGTTCGTACCTCCCATGCCCCAGGACGAGACCCCGGCAAGCCGACGATCGGCTCGCCGCCCGGTGTCCCACTCCTCAAGCTGCTGCTGCACCTGCACCCTGAGTTCGGTGAGCGGGATGTCGGGGTGGGCGCGCTCGAAGTTGAGGCTCGGCGGCAGCTGCCGGTGGGTGAGTGCCAGAAGTGCCTTGAGCAGGCCGACGATGCCCGCCGCGCCTTCCAGGTGCCCGACGTTCGTCTTGGCCGAGCCGACCCGCACCGGCTGGTCGGCGGGGCGTCCGGTGCCGTAGACGGCGCCGACGGCAGCCGCTTCGATCGGGTCACCGACCTTGGTGCCGGTGCCGTGCAGCTCCACGTAGCCGACGTCTGAGGGGTCGATGCCCGCCCGGCGGCAAGCGGCGGCCATCACGGCTTGTTGTGCCTCGCGGTCAGGGGTGGTGAGCGTTGTGGCGTCGCCGGAGTTGTTGACGGCGCTGCCTCGGATGACGCCGCGGATCGGGTCGCCGTCGGCGAGTGCCGCAGCGAGCGGTTTGAGGACGACGAGGCCGCCGCCTTCTCCCCGTACGTAGCCGTTGGCGCGCTCGTCGAACGTGTAGCACCGGCCGTCGGGCGACATGGCGCCGAACTTGCTGGTGCCGATGGTTCCTTCGGGCGCCAGGTTGAGGTTGACACCGCCCGCGAGCGCGATGTCCGACTCGCCACGGCGCAGGCTCTCGCAGGCCAGGTGGACTCCGACGAGGGAGGAGGACTGGCCCGAGTCGACGGTGAGGCTGGGACCGCGCAGGCCCAGGGTGTACGAGACCCGGTTGGCGATCAGGCTGCGCTGGGTGCCGGTGAGGGAGTGCCGGTCGATGGCGGAGCGACCGCCCTGATGAAGCAGGAGTTCATAGTCGCTGCTGATGGCTCCGACGAAGACTCCGGCCGCGGTGCCGTGCAGGGTGCCGGGGACGATACGGGCGTTCTCCAGGGCCTCCCAGCTCAGTTCGAGCAGGAGCCGCTGCTGCGGGTCCATGGCGGCTGCTTCCTTCGGTGAGATACCGAAGAACTCCGGGTCGAAGTGGCCGACCCGGTCGAGGAAACCGCCCCACTTGGTGCTCATCCGGCCAGGCAGCGACGTGTCCGGGTCGTAGAGGGATTCGGTGTCCCAACGGTCTTGCGGAGCCTCGGTGATTCCGTTGGCCCCCTCCCGCAGGAGGGTCCAGAACGCGTCGGGGTCCGGTGCCCCGGGAAGCCGACAGGACAGGCCGATCACCGCGATCGAATCGTCCTCCGCAAGGGCGCCGGTGGCCCTGCTCACCTCAGAATCCATCATCTCCGGGCTCCGCTCGTACTGCGTATGTGTCGAATCGGGGGTTTATCGAAGGGGCTCCCGACGCTAGTAGAGGTGTTTCAACGCCTCACACATTCTTCGGTAATCGGCCGCCCCGCAGGGCCGGGAAGAGCGGTCGATTACCGTTCAATTGACCTCTGATTAACGGGTGTTGGAACGCCCGTTCCCCGACGATTCTCGATCGCCAGTACGGTCCAGGAAGCAGGTGTTTTCCCGGCGAACAGCACGCGGGAAACCGCGTCCGAATGGAGCTCCAGGACATGACAGTCGTGCATGAACGTCCCGAGACCCACGGGCATTCGGCAGAAATGCATGCCCTCTATGAACAGGCGAGGAACGGCCCGAGTCGTGCAGCTACCGACGCCCAGCATGCCAAGGGAAAGCTGACGGCCCGCGAGCGCATCGACCTCCTCTTCGACGAGGGCACCTTCAACGAGGTGGAGACACTGCGGCGGCATCGGGCCACCGGCTTCGGACTTGAGGCGAAGCGACCGCACACGGACGGCGTGGTCATCGGCTGGGGCAAGGTATTCGGCCGGACCGTCTTCGTGTACGCGCACGACTTCCGGATCTTCGGAGGCGCCCTCGGCGAAGCACACGCGGAGAAGATCCACAAGCTGATGGACCTCGCGGAGGCCGCCGGCGCCCCGGTGGTCGGGCTGTGCGACGGGGCCGGCGCCCGGATCCAGGAGGGCGTCACCGCACTTGCCGGGTACGGCGGGATCTTCCAGCGCAACGTACGCAATTCCGGGGTGATTCCGCAGATCAGCGTGGTCCTCGGGCCGTGCGCGGGCGGTGCCGCCTACTCGCCCGCGCTCACCGACTTCGTGTTCATGGTGCGTGGCACCGCGCAGATGTTCATCACCGGGCCCGATGTGGTGCAGGCGGTCACCGGCGAGGAGATATCGCAGGAGGGGCTCGGCGGCGCGGACACCCATACCTCTCTGTCCGGGGTTTCCGGATTCGCCTACGACGACGAGGCGAGCTGTTTGGCGGACGTCCGGCACCTGCTGTCCCTGCTGCCGCAGAACAACCGGGAACAGCCCCCGGCGGAGCAGTGCGACGATCCGGCCGACCGGCGCACCGAGGAACTGGCCGAGCTGGTGCCGGCCGACCCGAACCGTTCGTACGACATGCGCAAGGTGATCGAGGAGATCGTCGATGACGGCGAGTTCTTCGAGGTGCACGAGAACTGGGCGACGAATGTCGTGTGTGCGCTGACCCGGCTTGACGGGCAGGTGGTCGGGATCGTCGCCAATCAGCCTGCGGCGCTGGCCGGTGTGCTGGACATTCCGGCGAGTGAAAAGGCTGCACGGTTCGTCCAGACCTGTGATTCCTTCAACATCCCGCTGGTGACCCTGGTGGATGTTCCCGGGTTTCTTCCGGGGGTCGACCAGGAGCACGGCGGAATCATCCGGCACGGCGCCAAACTTCTCTACGCGTACTGCAATGCGACGGTGCCTCGTATTCAGCTGATTCTGCGCAAGGCGTACGGGGGCGCGTACATCGTGATGGATTCCCGGTCCATCGGCACCGACCTGTCGCTGGCGTGGCCGACGAACGAGATCGCGGTGATGGGCGCGGAGGGTGCGGCGAACGTCATCTTCCGCCGGGAGATCGCGGCCTCCGACGATCCGGAGGCCACCAGGGCCGCCCGGATCAAGGAGTACCGCAGCCAGTTGATGCACCCGTACTACGCGGCGGAGCGCGGTCTGGTCGACGATGTGATCGACCCGGCGGAGACCCGGATTCGGCTGATCAAGGCGCTGGACATGCTGCGCGCGAAGAGTGCGCCGCTGCCGTCGCGCAAGCACGGGAACCAGCCCCAGTGAGCGCGGCCGTCGGCAGCGCGCCTCCCGGCACCGTGGGTGCGGCCATGTTCCGGGTCGACAAGGGCAACCCGGACGCGGTTGAACTGGCCGCCGTGGTGGCGGTGTTGTGCGCGCGTGTCGCGGCGCCGGCCGCGGCTGTCGCCGAAGATCCCGCACAAGGGCCGGCCGCCGCGCACTGGCCGCGGCGCGTGGGCGGCGGCCGGCCCGCAGCGGTGGGGTGGTCGGGTGGATGCCCCGGCGGCGCGTGGCGGCCCGGCCTGTGACCGGGTCGTGCCCCTCGACAGGACAGCAGAACAGGAAGGCAGGCGGAGCGGTGAGCAAGAACGTATTCGACTACGTCATCGTGGGCGCGGGTTCCGCGGGCTGTGTGCTCGCCGCCCGGCTCTCCGAGGACCCGGCCGTGCGGGTGGCGGTCGTCGAGGCGGGCGGTCCGGACACGAATCCGGACATCAAGGTCCCGTATTCCTTCTTCAAGCTCATGGGGACCGACGACGACTGGGCGTTCCGTTCCACCCCACAGTCAGGAATGGCCGACCGTGAGATGTTCTGGCCGCGCGGCCGGACGCTCGGCGGGTCGTCCTCGGTCAACGCCCAGATGTGGATACCGGGTCACAGCGAGGACTACGGGCCCTGGGCCGAGGCGACGAAGGGCCTGTGGTCGTGGGAGGCGGTGGAGCCGTACTTCCGCAAGTCCGAGCGGTGGGCGGGCGATCCGGGGCGAGGCGCGAGCTACGGCACCGAGGGTCCGCTGTGGATTTCCGAGCCCCGTGACCCGGACCCGACGACGGAGCGCTTCCTGGACGCCTGTGCCGAGGCCGGCCTGCCGGAGCTGGTTGACGGACTCGGCGGCGCCGACCACACAGGCTGCGCGGTCACTCCGCTGAACCAGCTGCGTGGCGAGCGCTGGAGCGCGGCCGACGGCTATCTCCGCCCGGCCCTGGCACGCGACAACCTCACTGTGCTCACCGGCACCCAGGTGCGGCGCGTCCTGCTGAAGGACGGCCGGGCCACTGGTGTGGAGACCGACCGGGACACGTTGAGCGCCCGGCGGGAGATCGTGCTGAGTGCGGGCACCGTCGGCTCTCCGCACCTCCTGATGCTGTCCGGCATCGGCGACCCCGAAGAGCTGCGTCGGGCCGGGGTCGCTCCCGTGGCCGCGCTGCCGGGGGTGGGCCGCAACCTCCAGGACCACCTCACCCTGAACCTGCTCATGGAGGCGACGGTGCCGGTGCCGCTCGCCGACGCGTACACCCCCGCCAACAGGCTGCGTTACGAGCGGGACCGGCTCGGCCCGCTCACCTCGAACATCGCGGAGGCCGTGGCGTTCTTCCGGGGGGACGGCGGGCCCGGAGCCCCGGACCTGGAGCTGATCTGGGCGCCCATCCCGTTCACCGACCACGGAACCGCGGTGCGCCAGGGGCTCACCCTCGGCGTGATTCTGCTCCAGCCGCAGAGCAGGGGCCGCATCACCCTCGACGCAGCCGCCCCCACGGCCGCACCGCTCATCGACCCCGGCTACTTCACCGCCGAGGAGGACCTGCGCGTGTTCCTGTCGGGTCTGCGGTTCGCGGAGCGGCTGTTCACTACAAAGGCGCTGGCCCCGCTGGTCAGCGGCCCGATGGCGCCGTGGCCCGGGACGGTCGACGACGCCGGGCTGGCCAGGACGGTGCAGCAGCACGGCGACACGCTCTACCACCCGGTCGGCACGTGCCGGATGGGCGGAGCAGACGACGAGCAGGCCGTTGTCGATCCGTATCTGCGGGTGCACGGGGTGACCGGGCTGCGTGTCGCCGACGCCTCCGTCATGCCGACGATCACCCGCGGGCACACGCACGCCCCGGCCGTGATGATCGGTGAGCGGGCGGCCGACCTGATCCGAGGCGCACGGTGACGGCTGCCGGGCGGGGTACGGACGCCGCCTGGTTCCGGGAGCTGTCGGCAGGCGGTGCCGCGGGACTGCGGCTCTACTGCTTTCCGCACGCCGGGGGGTCGGCAGGCGCCTACGGTGGGCTGAGCCGGGCGCTGGCCGGGCGGCGCGGCTCCGGGGGGCGGCGGATCTCGGTGGCGGCGGCGCAGTATCCGGGTCGCCAAGACCGCTACCGGGAGGCCCCGTTGGAAGACCTCGGCCGGATCGCCGATGTGCTCGCGGCGGAGATCGAGGAACGCGGCGAACAGCCGTACGCGCTGTTCGGGCACAGTATGGGCGCCGTCATCGCGTACGAGACGGCCCGTAGGCTCCAGCGGTCGGACGCCGGCCCCGAGCGTCTCTTCGTATCGGGGCGCGGCGCCCCCTCGAAGGGTGCCGCCCCCGGTGACCAACCGGCCGGCGACCAGGCGCTGTTGACGCAGGTGCGCCGACTGGGCGGCACCGGGGGACGGGCTCTGGCGGACCCCGAACTGATGCGCATGGCCTTGCCGGCACTGCGCGCGGATTACCGTGCGCTGCGCTCGTACGCCTGGGTGCCGGGCGAGGCGCTGCGGTGTCCGCTCACGGTGCTGATCGGCGACACCGACCCGACGGTGACCACCGAAGCGGTCGCGGCCTGGCGGGAGTTGGCGACGGGGGCGGTCTCGATGCGCATGTTCCCGGGCGGTCACTTCTATCTCGATGCCTTCACGGAGGAACTGGCGGAGCTGGTGTCCGACGCACTGCCGGAAGCGGCCTGGACGTAGCCGAACGCGGAAAAGCACAGCTGAAGACAGTACGTCTCCGGCGGCCTCAGCATTCAGTTGAGGCCGCCGGAGACGTTGACTTTTCCACCCGCGCCCTCCTGCGCGAATTCAGGCAACGACCCAGTAATTCCCGGTCCTTTCAGGCAGGTTCGCGATTGCGCGGGCGCCCGGGCGCCCCGTAGCGTCTCCCTCATGCAAACAGAAAGGAATTCGCCGGGCCTCTCCATGCCTGCCGGGGAGACCACTCACCGAAACACCGTCACATCCCCACTCGAATTCAATCCGGACGATGTCTTCGTCGATCTCACCCCGTCCTTCCAAAGGCCTTTCTTCCTCAAATGCGAGGGCTTCAACTTCGCCGGCTCGGTGAAGGCCAGGGCGGCACTGAGCATGGTCGACGGCGCGGAGGAGATGGGCCTGCTGCACCCTGGTTCCACCCTCGTCGAGTCGTCGTCGGGCAGCCTCGGTGTGGCGCTGGCCGCCCTGGCGGCTGAGCGCGGTTACACCTTCGTCTGTGTGACCGACTCCCGCTGCACCGACCGCCATCTGCGGACCATGAGGTCCTACGGCGCCGAGGTCGTGGTCGTCACGGAGCCCGATCCGGTCGAGGGCCTGCTCGGCGCACGCATCCGCCGGGTCCGTGAGCTGTGCCGGAGCACTCCGGGGGCCCTGTGGCTCAACCAGTATGCCAATGACGACAATTGGCGCGCCCACTACCGCAGCACGGGACCCGCCATAGTACGGGCCTTTCCCGAGGTGGACTTCCTGTTCATCGGCGCCGGCACCACCGGTACGCTCACCGGCTGCGCCCGCTTCTTCAAGGACATCGGGCACCCGGTGCGCATCGTGGCCGTGGACAGCGTCGGCTCGGTGACCTTCGGCGGCCCGGCCGGCACCCGGCACATTCCCGGCCTCGGGACGGGACGACGCCCGGAAATCGTCGACGAGAGCGTGGTCGACGAGGTGCTGATGGTTCCGGAGCGAGAAGCGGTGCGCATGTGCCGATCGCTTGCGCGCCGCGGCTATCTGCTCGGCGGTTCGACCGGGACCGTACTGGCCGGGGCCCGGCAGCGGCTGGCCGAGGAGAACCCCGGTGCGCTGGCCCTCGGCATCTCACCCGACCTCGGGGAGCGCTACCTCGACTCGGTCTACGACGACGCGTGGGTGCACAGCCGGTTCGGCACCATCACGGACGAAGATCCGCTCTCGCCCGCCGGGGCAGCGGAGTTCGTGCACGGCTAGGTCGAGCGCGGCCTCGTCCGCCCCGCCTCTCCTTCCTTTCCGCGCTCCCCCGTCCCTCTTCCCTCCTCTTCCCTCCTCTTCCCTTAAGAACCTCGATTTCAGGAGACTCCCATGCCCGCACCCGAATTCTCTGTCATCGGCGGCAAGGCCGTCCACGAGGTCCTCGCCGGAAACGAGCCGCAGATCCTCGATGTGGTGCGCGCCGCCTACCTCACCCACGGCGAGGGCCGGACCGTCAATCCACCGAGCTACTTCCTGCGTTTTCCCGACCGCCCCGATTCCCGCATCATCGCCCTGCCCGCGTCCCTCGGCGGCGGAAGCGCTGTCGACGGCATCAAGTGGATCTCCAGCTTCCCCGGCAACATCACCAACGGACTGCCCCGGGCCTCGGCGGTCCTGATCCTCAACGACCACGCCACCGGCTACCCGTTCGCGTGCCTGGAGAGCTCCATCATCAGCGCCACCCGCACCGCTGCCTCGGCGGCACTGGCCGCCGCCGAGCTGCACCGCGACCGGGAGCGTCCCCGTAGCATCACCTTCTTCGGCACCGGCCTGATCGCCCGCTACATCCACACCTATCTTCAGGGCACAGGCTGGGAGTTCGACGAGATCAGCATCCACGACAGCAGCCGGGAGTACGCGGAGAGCTTCGCCCGCACCCTCGCCGACCGTTCGTCCGCACGCATCACCGTCCGCGACTCCGCCGAGGACGCCCTGCGCGCCTCCGAGCTGGTCGTCTTCGCCACCACCGCGGGCACCCCGCACGTCCACGACTCCTCGTGGTTCGACCACAACCCGACTGTGCTGCACGTATCGCTGCGCGATCTGAACCCGGAGATCCTCCGCGGTTCGTTCAACGTGCTCGACGACATCGAGCACTGCCTGAAGGCCGACACCTCTCCGCACCTGCTGGAACAGGCCACCGGCAACCGTGACTTCGTCGACGGAACCCTCTACGACGTCCTGCGCGGCACCGTGACGCCCCCGCGTGACAAGCCCGTCATCTTCTCCCCGTTCGGCCTCGGCGTCCTCGACCTCGCTGTCGGTGCACATGTGTACGCGGAGGCCACCCGACTCGGACTCGACCAGCCCGCGCCCGGCTTCTTCCACGACCTCAACCGCTACGCGTAAGCCGCGCCTGGCGCCACGGCACCCGACGCACCACCGTCAACGCCCCACGCCCACCATTGCGAAGGGAACCTCCCATGTCCCACCCCGTCGTCCTCATCTCGGATCCCCTGCCGACCCGGCTCACGGCCGAGCTCAACGAGGACTTCGAGATCCGTCAGTGCACGGGGAGCAATCGCGCCGCCCTGCTCGCCGCCGTCCCCGAGGCCGAGGCACTGATCATCCGCAGCGCCACCCGCGTCGACCAGGAGGTGCTGGACCACGCTCCGCGGCTCCGGATCATCGCCCGCGCCGGGGTGGGCCTGGACAATGTCGACGTCGATGCGGCCACCCGGGCCGGAGTGATGGTCGTCAACGCCCCGGTGTCCAACGTGACCAGCGTCGCCGAGCTGACCGTCGGGCTCATCCTGTCGATGTTCCGGCACCTGCCGGCAGCCCACGCCTCCGTACGGGCCGGTGAGTGGCGGCGCGCGGACTTCCAGGGTTCCGAGCTGAGCGGCAAGAGCATCGGCATCCTCGGCTTCGGCAGGATCGGCCAGCTGGTCGCCGAGCGGCTCGCCCCGTTCGAGGTGGAGCTGCTCACCCATGACCCGAACGTCACCGCCGAGTTCGCGTTCGCCCAGGGCGTGGGGTGGATGCCGCTGGACGAGCTGATGTCCACCGTCGACGTGCTGACCGTCCACGTGCCCCGCACCCCGGCCACCACCGGACTGATCGGTGCGCGTGAACTGGCCCTCGCCAAACCGTCGTTGCGGGTGGTGAACACCTCCAGGGGCGGCATCGTCGACGAGACGGCGCTGGCGAGCGCGCTGGCCGCGGAACGGATCGCAGGCGCGGCCCTCGACGTCTTCGAGACCGAGCCGCCCACCCACTCGCCGCTTCCGCACCTGGACTCCGTGGTGTGCACTCCCCACATCGGCGCCGGCACCCGCGAGGCCCAGGACCGCGCGGCGTCCACCGTGCTGGGTGCCGTCCGCAACGCGTTCCTCGGACTGCCGGTCGGCGGGCTGGTGAACCCGGCGGCCACCGCTGCCCGTGCCGCCACGGTGACCGTCTCGTGAGCCGGGCCCGCAACTCCCGCGCCGGGCTTGCCCTGGCCGCCGCTTCCGCCTTCGCGTTCGGCGGCTCGGGGGTCGCGGCCAAGCCCCTCATCGAGTCCGGTGTCGACCCGCTGCACGTGGTCTGGCTGCGGGTGGCAGGCGCAGCGCTCGTGATGCTGCCGCTGGCCCTGCACCACAGGTCGGCGGTGCGGCGACGGCCGGGTCTGCTGCTCGGCTTCGGGCTGCTTGCCGTCGCCGGCGTGCAGGGCTTCTACTTCGCCTCGATCTCCTACATCCCGGTGGGTGTGGCGCTGTTGGTGGAGTATCTGGCGCCGGCGCTGGTGCTGGTGTGGGTGCGCTTCGTGCAGCGCAAGCCGGTGACGAAGGCCGCCGCGGTGGGGGTGCTGCTCGCCGTGGGCGGGCTGGCCGGGGTGGTCCAGGTGTGGTCGGGGCTCGCCTTCGACCCGCTGGGCCTGCTGCTCGCGCTGGGCGCTGCCGCCTGCCAGGTGGCGTACTTCCTCCTCTCGGAGAAGGGCAGCGAGGGAGACGCCTCGGTGTCGCCGGTCGCCATCATCTCGTACGGGCTGCTGATCGGCGCCGCGGTGCTCACCGTGGTGGCCCGGCCCTGGCAGCTGGACTGGTCCCAGCTGAGCGGGCAGGCCGTCCTGGGCGGCCAGGAGGTGCCGGAGGCAGCCCTGGTCGGGTGGATCGTGCTGGTCTCCACGGTGATCGCGTTCCTGACCGGTGTGGTGGCGGTGCGCAGGCTATCGCCGCAGGTGGCCGGGGTGGTGGCCTGTCTGGAGGCGGTGATCGCAACCGTGCTGGCCTGGGCGCTGCTCGACGAGAGGCTGGCGGCTCCGCAGATCGTGGGCGGGCTGATGGTGCTGACCGGCGCGTTCATCGCGCAGAGCGCGACCCCGTCCGCCACGGACCGGCCGGCGCAGCGCCGGGACACGGAATCGGCGGGTACCCGGCCGGAGTCGGAGCCGGCACTGCAGCGGGTGGGCTGACCCGTCCGCGGCACGCAGAAGGGGCGTTGGCCGGCCGACCGGTCAACGCCCCTTGCCCGTGAGCCACTTCAGCGGATGTTGCCCGCGACCCTGGTCGGCGTGACCCGCACGACGACGAGTTGGTCCGCCTCGGGCACATTGCCGGGGCTGAACTCCGCGTACACCTTGCCGCTGTACTTCACCGACAGCTCATCGAGGAGCTTGGCGGCGTTCTCGTCGGTGAACTCGGCGAGGCCGCTGATGGACGCGTAGCTGTAGGGCGCGTCCGAGGGGTTGATGAGGACGGTCGTCCGGGGGTCCCTGCGGAGGTTCTTCTCCTTGCGGGTGCCGTAGGAGGTGACGAAGAGGATCTGGTCGCCGTCGGCCGTGACCCAGACGACGGTCAACTGCGGGCTCCCGTCGGGTTGGAGTGTCGCCACGGTGCCGAACACGGGCGAGTCGAGGAGCTTCTTGACCGGCTCGGGGAGGGATACGGGCATGGGTGTGCCTTCCTTCTCTGGTTCTCTGCTTGCTGTGTCTTGCGGCTCAGGAGCTCTTCGCCGCCGTGTCCGGCTGCGGCCGCAGGAAGGCCAGGGACGTGACCACGCCCACGGCGAGGAACGCGACCACGACGATCACTCCGAGGTGTACACCGGCGACGGTGGCCTCCTTGGCGCCCACAGAGCCCTTCACGGTGGCGATACGGCCGGTGGCGATGGCGCCGATGACCGGGGTGCCGAGGGTGAGGCCGACGAGCTGAGCCGTGGTGGCGAGGCCACTGGCCGCGCCCTGAAGGGCGTTGGAGAGGCCGTTGGTCGCCGCGATGGTGTACGAGACGACAGCCATCATGTGGCCCCAGCCGGCGATACCCGTACCGACGAGCAGCACGCCGAGGTCGCCGTCGGCTCCCAGCAGGAGCAGTACGGCGGTGCCCGTCGCCTGCACGGTCAGCCCGACGCCCAGGGTGGTGCCGGGGCCCCAGCTCCTGACGAGGTGCGGCACCAGCGGTCCGGCGACGATCATCGCGCCGCCCAGAGAGGCAAAGCAGAGGCCGATCTGGAGCGGGTTGAAGTCCATCACCTGGTGCATGTACATCGTCATCAGGAAGACCACCGAGGTGATCATCGAGAAGGTGACGAGCCCCGCGAAGTTGCCCCAGCCGACCGAGCGGCGCTTCAGTACGTGCACGGGGACCAGCGGGGACGCACTGCGCGTCTCGATCACCACGAAGGCCACCAGGAGTGCGACGCCGACGGCGAGGGACAGCAGCACGACCGGGCCGGTCCAGCCGCTCTTCTCGGCCTCGGTGACGCCGTAGATCACCGCGAGGAGTCCGGCGGAGACCGAGACGGCGCCGGGCAGGTCCAGGCTGTCCTTGCCGGAGTTGCGGGACTCGGCGACGAGCAGCAGCGTGAGAGCGATCGCGACGATGCCGAACGGCACGTTGATGAACATCGTCCAGCGCCAGTCCAGCGATTCGGTGATGACCCCGCCGAGGATCACGCCGGCCGTGAACCCGAGGGAGAGCAGGGCGCCGTTGATGCCCAGCGCCTTGTTCCGCAGCGGCCCTTCGGGAAAGGACGTGGTGAGCAGCGCGAGGCCGGACGGCACCAGCATCGCTGTCGCCAGGCCCTGGCCCACCCGGGCGGCGAGGAGCAGCGCCGGGTCCTGGGCGAGACCACCCGCGAGCGAGGTCACGGTGAACAGGGCGAGCCCCGCGAGGAACCACTTGCGGCGCCCGTACAGGTCACCGGCTCGCGCGAAGAGCAGCAGGAGACCGCCGGAGGGCAGCGCGAACGCGGTGATCACCCACTGAAGGCTGGACAGTTCAAAACCGAGCTCCTCTCCGATGGTGGGAAGCGCGACGCTGACGATCGAGAAGTCCAGCGCCGCCATGAACTGTGAGGCGCACAGCACGGCGAGAATCCACCAGCGCCGCGCACCCATGCGCTGCGATTGCGGCTCCTGATGTTCCTGGAGGGGGGCGGCTACCGCGCTTTCGTGCTGTGCGGTGTCCGATGAGACAGTCATCTCTGGTTCCCTGACTTTCTGTGTGAGGAGTGAAACGAGGCAGGGGCAAGGGAAATGGCCGGAAAATGGCAGGGCGGAGCGGCCCGTGAAGTTCCCTGTGGCGGGGAAATCGGGCAGGGCTTCTGTTCAAGCCACACTTCTGCCGAGCAGCGCGTATTCGATACGGGTGCAGGGGAGGACGAGCGCCGGGTCCTGGTTGAGGATCGCGACCTCAAGTCGGCGCAGTTCATGGCACGGCTCCAGGCCGTACCCCTCACGGAGCGCGGTCCGTGTCGACTGGTAGACGGCGAGTGCGTCCGCCTGCCTGCCGCATCGGTAGAGGGCGAGCATCAACTGTCCGCAGAGCCGCTCCCGTTGGGTGTGGGCGCGGGCCGTCGGCTCCAGCTCGGCGAGGACGGAGAAGTGCCGTCCGCAGGCGAGCTCCGCCTCGAAGTAGTCCTCCAGGGCGGCCAGTTCATGGCCCTGCACGGCGGCGAGTTCGGCGCTGTTGATGCCCGACTCGCCCAGGTCGGCGAGAACAGGCCCCTGACACAGGTCCAGGGCCTGGCGCAGTACGAGGGAGGCCTGCTCCGGTGACCCGGCCGCGAGTGCTGCCCGGCCCTGTTCGACGAGCCGCTGGAATCGGTGCAGGTCGACCCGGTCGGTGTCGAGGCACAGCTTGTATCCCGGCGCCCTGGTCAGCAGGAGCACCCGGTGCTCGGACGGCTCGGGGCCGCCCTCGCCGGAGGCGAGGAGGCGGCGCAGACTCCAGATCGAATTCTGTACGACTTTCCGGGCGGATGCCGGCGGCTGCTCGGGCCACATGGCCGACATGAGTTTGCTCGTCGACACGACGCGGTTGGGCTGGAGCAGAAGGAGACCGAGAACGGAGCGCTGCCTGATGCCGCCCAGCGGCAGGGGCCGGCCTCCCGCGACGGCTTCCAGTGGGCCCAGTATGCGGAAATGCATGATCCCTCACTTCGTATTCGAGACACAGAGGTGGACATTCCTGGCTCCCTGTCAGCGGCTCAGGGGAATCACGTAGGTAAATGAGTGGGCGGGTGGGGATTCACGCGGGCAAGGGGCGCCACGGGGGCGGCAGCCGGTATCCCGCATGCAGCGCATGGGCGGGAAGTTCCCGTACCGCACCCGGTGCGGACAGCTTGGTGCGGACGGCGACGGCTCCGTGGTGTCCGGGGCCGCATGCGAGATCCAGGACCGACCAGCCGACGGGTCTGCGGACCGGATCGGCACCGAGGTAATCGGACTTGGGGTCACGGTTCAGACCCGTCCCCAGTCCCTTGAGATAGGCCTCCTTGCGTGCCCAGATCTGCCCGAAGGCCGCCCTGCGCCCGTCCGGAGGCGCCGCCCCGACCTCCACCGCCTCCCCAGGGTGCAGGGACGGGGTGCACTGCTCCACGACCTCCGCTCCCGGCACGCGTTCCACATCGACGCCCACCCGCTCGGCCGCCACCGCGATCAGGACGAGGCCCTTGGTGTGGGAGAGGGAGAACTGCGGCTGCCCGGCGGGCCCGGCCAGGACGGGCCTTCCGTGCAAGTCGCCGCACCCGGAACACGGTTCGCGTACGAAGGCGACCTCTGCGGGAGCACAGCCGGTGTACGCGGCCAGGACGCGCCGCAGGGCGATGTGCGCCGAGCGGTAGAGGAGCCGGTCGGCGGGGGTGATGAAGGCGCTTGCCCGTGACCGTTCGTCTTTGTCCAGCTCGGAGGCGTCGACCAGGGTGGCGCCCCGCCCGGTCGAGGGCGGCCTGAGGAGCCACAGGTCCAGGAACGTGGTCATGGGTGCCACCGCCCCGGCCACGCCGGCAGTTCCCTTGCTTCCCACTCGGGGTCGTGCGTCGTGGCGGAGCTGAGCCAGGTGCGCCATTGCAGGACCCTCTTGACGCCCAGCCATCCTTTGACGAAACGGTCCATGATGGGCGGGGTCAGGGTCTCGGTCATGCGGCCCGCCCCCAAGCACTGGCGGCAGCACGCGAGTCGGCGTGCTGTTCTTCCCGCGCACCGTGCCGCCGGCTCGTCCGCTCGACGGGCCGCGCTTCCTCCTGTGTCCCGCCGCCCAGCACCCGATAGGAGCAGGCCGCACCCACGAGGGTCATGTGGCGGTGCCATCCGGGGTACGAGCGGCCCTCGAAGTCACGCATTCCGCAGTCGTCGAGCAGATGCAACGTCTCCTGCGCCGCTCCCGGGTGCGCGAGCAGCGGGACCATACGGTGCAACCGATGCTCGTCCGCCCCGGTCAGCCAGACCCGGTCCGGCCTGCGCTCCCCGGGGCGCCAGGAGCCGATGAGCCGCATCGGGCGCGCCAGGGCAGAGGTGTGCACGACGGCGGGGAGCAGGCGGAGTCCGGCGGCGCCTGGGGCGGGCAGCGGCTGGGCCGTGGCGGCGAGTTGTTCGGCCAGTCCTCCGGCGGTCGGCCGTCCGCCGCCCACGGCAGCGGCTCCCGCGCGCCTGGCACCAGGCAGCAGGACGGCGGACACCGGGGTGGTCAGGGGGACGGCGACGGCCGATTCGGCGTCGAGCGCGCCCAGTCCGGCCACCAGTTCCACGGCTTCGGCGACCGTCTCGGCCTCGACGGCCAGTGGAACGTCGAGCCCGGCGCCGTCGGCGTAAGCGGCCAGGTCCAGCAGGAGGCGGCCCGGTGTGTGGGCCCGAGTGGCGTCGGGGATGCGTACGCGACGGCGCAGCGACGCGTCGTCGACCCAGTTCTCGGGGAGGTAGAGGCGCCAGTCGACGGGGACCGCGCCGCGGTCGGTGAGCAGGAAGAGGCTGAGGCCCAGTTGGCAGCTGATGGTACGGCCGCTCGCCGCGTCGAACCTGCGGTGCACTCCGGCGGAGCAGTTGCCCCGCTTGGGCAGCGGGATCCGAGCCAGGGTCAAGCCCCGCGCCCCGGCATGCTCTCGGCACCAGTCGAACAGCTCCCTGCGGACCGCGTTCCAGGGCCAGGTGCTCTCGTTGACGACCTGGTGGAGGGATTGCGGGGCGGTGTGTGAGGCGGAGACCGAACGGCCCATGTTGCGGACGGACTTCTTGCCCGGGGTGTCCAGCAGCCCCGAGACGTAGGAGGCGGCCCAGCGGCGCTGATCGGCGCGCGGAAACTCGCGGAAGAGCCGGCGGGTCAGCGCGTCCAGCCCGCCGTCCGCCCCGGTCTTCCTCAGCTGCGGCCCGGTGGCGGGTTCAGCCGTGTCCGGTCGGTCGGGCATGTCAGCTCTCCTCTCGTGACGGGTCCGCGTAAGCGACCTTCAAAAAAAGAATAACGCATTTTTTTTATTTTTCTCCGCGAGGGAGCCGCCGGAGACGACTTAGCCATCTCGCCCGCTCGTTCGGGCACGAGCAGGGGCCCGCAGAAGAGGACTTGCCAAGAAGGCAGTGGATGCCCGCGCCTCGGGACCCGCCCGGGGAGGACCGGCAGTAGCTTCGAACGAGGCGTACTGGATCTCCAGGTCCGCGCCGGAGGACCCCTTGGGAAGAGAAGGGTGGGGACACCATGGTCAAGCAGGAGCGAGCCCTGCTGACGCGGGACCGCATGGTCCGGGCAGCGGCTGACGCGTTCGCCCGCCAGGGTTACACCGGCACGTCATTGCAGGACGTGTGCCGTGGAGCCGGTGTCTCCATGGGAGCCCTCACCTTCCACTTCGCCAGGAAGCGCGACCTGGCGGCTGCGGTCACCGAGGTGGGGACGGAGACCACGCGCCAGGCCATCGACCGGGTCCTGCACGCGACCGACGACCCGCTGCAGTCGGTCGTCGCCGTCACCTGCGAGCTGGCCGATCTGCTGGCCAGTGACGCCGGCGTGCAGGCCACCAGGCAGCTGGCGGAGCCGGCTGCGGACTGGGACGACATCTGGATGCCCACAGTGCGGCTACTGCTGTTCGAGGCCGAGCAGCAACAACTCCTCGACTCGGCGGTCAAGGTCGAGACGCTGGTACGCCTGGCCTCGCACCTCGTCCACGGTTCGGCGTCCTCGCTGCGCGGTACGGAGCAGGGCGAGCACCGGGCGACCGAACTGTCCCGCATCTGGGCGGCGGTGATACACGGCATCACCGCACCCACGGTCCGGGCCATGCGGCGCCGGCGCGAGCCGGAGCGGGCATGAGACAGGTGTCGCCCCGGCCGCTCCCACTCCACGCAGAACCGCAGGCGACACCCGCCCCGGCCCCGGCCCGAATGCGGCGCCGACATCGCGGCCCCGCACCACTGCCCGGCTCAGACTGCCGTGCAGCCGCCGTCCACCGGGACGGCACCGCCCGTCACGAACGACGAGCGGTCGCTGCACAGCCAGGCGGCAGCCTGGGCCACCTCGTTCGGGTCGGCCAGACGTCGCTGAATGGCGCGGTTGCCCCCGGTCCACTCCGATTCGGGGATGCCCCGGTAGGCCTCCTCCATCAGCTCCGTGCGCGTGCTGCCCACGACCAGGGCGTTGACCCGGATCCCCCGGTCCCCGTACTCCGCAGCCGCCGACCTCGTCAGCCCGAGGACCGCGTGCTTGGCGGCCACGTAGGGCGCGAGCGCTCCCGTGGCGAACACCCCCGCCGTACTGGAGGTGTTCACGATCGCCCCGCCTTCACCGCGCTCCAGCATGACCCGGATCTGACTGCGCAGGCAGTTCCACACACCACGTACGTTGACGTCCATGATCTGCTCATAGACCTCGTCGTCCGTTTCGTGCAGCTCGGTGCCCCTGGCACCCCAACCCGCGTTGTTGAACGCCGCATCCAGACCACCGAAGCCGTCCACGGCCGCCTCTACGGCCCGTGCGACGTCGTGCGGAGCGGTCACGTCCCCGGTGACCGCCACCGCACGCCCCCCGGCGGACTCGATCTCCTCGGCCACCGCGAGGAGTTGCTTCTCCCTCCGTGCCATCAGGACGACCGCCGCGCCCTCGGCCGCGAAGAGCCGCGCGGCGGCTGCCCCGATCCCGCTGGACGCCCCCGTGATCATGGCCGTCTTGCCTTCCAGAAGTCCGGAAGCGCTCGCCGCATGCGTACCGTGCACAGAAATCTCCACTCTTGAGTCCCCCTGGCCATTCCTTGATCGTTTACGGTGCCGGGCACCGTACCGCCCCCCGCGCAAGCGGCGGTTACGGCACGGTTGCGGTTCACTGATGGCGGCCGGTCAGCGTGCGCGGAAACGGTCCGCGTGATCCGCCGCCCACCGGGCGAAGTTCGCAGGCGCCCTGCCGGTGACGGCGGCAACGGTCCCTTCGACCGCTGCCGAGGCGCCGGCAGCCCGCCGCTGCGCGCCCTGCAGAAGAGCCCGGGCAACCTCATCCGGGAAGCGCCGGCACCATCGCGCAAACGCCTGTTCTTCCGTCAACTCCTCGAAGCGGATGGGGTGTTGCAGCACTCCGGCGAGTTCCTCGACCTGCTCCCGTACGCTGATGGGCTCCGGGCCTGTCAGGGCATAGGTCCGCCCGGCGTGCTCCGCGCCGTGCAGGGCCTCGACGGCCACGGCCGCGACGTCGCGGGGGTCCACGCACGCGGTGCGGTCCGCACCGCCCAAGGCTCTGACCACGCCCTCGTCCCGGATCGAAGCGGCCCAGCCGAGCGCGTTCGACATCGGCGTACGCATGCGCAGCACCGTCCAGGACAGTCCTGAGTCACGCAGCAGTTCCTCGCTCCGCCGGTTCCAGCGAGCGACCAGATCGTCTGCCGTCGGGTCGGCGACGGCGGTCCAGGAGATCTTCACTGCATGCCGCACCCCGGCAGCCTTCGCCGCGGCCAGAATGTGCTCATCGTGCTCGGGGCGCAGCGGGTTCCCCGTCACCACGAACAGAGCCTCGGCCCCTGCCAAAGCCCGCTCCAGGGCGGGGACATCGCCGTAGTCGGCGGCATGGACCTCGCCGGGCAGCCCCATCCGGGCGGCCTTGTCCACATCACGCACCACCAGCCGCACACCGCTCTCCCCGGCGAGCGCGCGGGCCACTTCACACCCCACCGCCCCCGTCGCCCCGGTCACGGCAATCCGCATCGGAGCCATCACAGAGCCCTCCCGCGCGCCTCGCCCAGCTCGATGCGCCGGACGGCGCTGGGCACCGCGACCGCCGGAAGCAGGAACCTCCAGGTCTCCACGATCCGGTCGGGCAGATCGACCCTCCCGGACTCCATCTGCGAATGCATCTGCGCGCCGGTGCACGCATTGACCAACAGCCGGGCCAGCACGGAGACATCGACCGAGGCCCTCAGCTCACGCCTGCCCGCCGCCTCGGCGAGCTCCTCCGCCAGGACGTCCGACCACTGCCCGTGGGAGTTCTCCTCGGGAGGGATGAACTGCTCCTGATCCATCACCAGACGCGCACCGGCCAGCAGCAACGGGTCGTCACGCATCTGGTACGCCCAAGCCAGGGTGATGTCCACGGCCCGCTGGAGCCCCACGGACTCCAGCGGCACGCTCACCCGGCCCGGCTGCATCCGGACGATCTCCCGGGCGAGCGCGTCCTTGTTCCTGAAGTGGAAGTACATCGCCCCGAGCGTCAGTCCGGCCCGTTCAGCGATCTTCGCCACACTCGCCCCGGCGAAACCCGCCTCGGAGAACACCTCCGCCGCCGCTCGCACCAGAACAGCCCTGGTCCGCAGGGCTCGTTCCTGCTTCACAGTCCTCTTGTCACCGCCCGCGTCGGGCACCTCAGTCATCACGGTCCTCCCTCGACAAAAAAAAGAATACTCTCTATTTTACAGCCATGGGTGCTCCGGCCACAGGCCCGAGCGCCACGCTTGCCTGCATTCGATGTTCCATGGGGAGAGAACTCGCAATGGCTTTCACCGTCACCGACGCTCCGACCGTTCCCACCAGCGCGCCTTCCGCAGTGACCACGCGGTTCGTTCGCAAGACCGACCCGGCCGAAGCGCTTGTCACGAGCTGGCGCGCCATCTCGGACACCGAGCACGTCGTGACCGCCGCATGGCCGCGCACACACAGCTTCTACGCCCCGGACACCGACTTCTACAGCCCCCTCCTCTACACGGAAAGCATCCGGCAGGGGCTGGCCGTCCTCTCCCACACGGCGTTCGGCATACCCCTCGACCACCGCCTCGGCTGGGAGTCGTTCAGCTCCACCGCCGTTCCCGCAGCACTGCGCAGGACGTCGGAGCCCGTCGCCGTGGATCTGCAGATCACCCACACCTCCGTCACCCGGCGCCGGCTCGGCTCCACCCATCTGACCGCGCATATCGAAGCCACGCGCGACGGCGAGCACCTCGGCACCGCGGACATCCGCTACGTCACCCACCCCGGGGCCATCTACAACCGGCTGCGCGGCCGGTACGCGGACGCCAAGCAGGCATTCGCGACCGCCCTGCCGCACGGCCCCGCCGTCTCTCCCTCCCTGGTCGGCCGGGACGACGAGCGCGATGTCGTCCTCTCCCCCACCGAGGACCCGTACCGCTGGCAGCTGCGGGCCGACATCAGTCACACGGTGCTCTTCGACCACCCGCACGACCACATTCCCGGGATGGTCATCCTGGAGGCGTTCAGCCAGGCCACGCAGCTGCTCTCGGCCCCGTACCGGACGCTGCCCGTGGCTTTCGACACCACCTTCCGCCGCTACGTGGAACTCGACCAGCCCTGCTGGATCACCGCCGAACCGCTGACCGAATCCGACGTGCGGCTCACCGCGGTCCAGGGCCAGCACCTGGTCGCGTCGACCATCGTCACCACCGAGCCGGTCTCCGGCCGCTGACGGACCGCGAACCCCGTCCCTGAAGCCGCAGAGCGCACCGCTCCTTGAGTCGGTGCGCTCTCCGCGCGCAGCCAGAGCGGCAGGTCGTCGCCCTCAGCGGGGACGGCGGTTGCAGCGCCGCCGTCCTCACGGCCCATTTCGCCGCGTTCAGGGTGGGGAAGTACGCCGTCGTTCACCCGCGAGACGACGCCTTCGGTAACGCCCGCCACGCGAAACTCACACCTGAGGTACCCCCGGGATGCGGCAGGTGGTGACAGAGGGTCAGATGGTTCTCATGAGAGGAGCATCGACCATGGCTGCACCCAGGAAGTACTCGTTGGAGTTGCGTGAGCGGGCGGTGTCGGCGGCCGGTCCTTAGCATCCGGGCAAGCGCTGCCTACGGATGAAGGCTCGGAGGGTGTCATGCACAGTTCGTCGGCTGAACCTCTGCGGAGGGACCGTTCGCGGCTTGGTCACCAGGTGCGGTACGCGCTGCGTCATCCCCGGCGTGTGCTGCCCCACCTGCGCCGGCTTGCGCGCAACGGCTGGCTGCGGCTGCGACATCGCGGGGGGCACATCGCGTACTACCGGGCGGTGATGGCGTCGGACACGGCGAGGAGTGCCGAGGCGGCGGTGGGTGGCCGGCCGTCGCACGCACGCTGGCTGGCCCTCGGGCAGATGCAGTACGACTATCTGGTGCGGCACGGGCTGAAGCCGCAGGACCGGATGCTGGAGATCGGGTGCGGGAATCTGCGGGCCGGGTGGCGGTTCATCGACTATCTGGAGCCCGGCAACTACTTCGGGATCGACATCTCGCCGGACATCCTCATCGAGGGGAAGAAGACCCTCGTCCGGTACGGCCTGCAGCAGAAGGTGCCGCATCTGACGCCCGTCGCCGATCTGACGCTCGACTTCCTTCCCGACGCCTACTTCACGGTGGTGCACGCCCACAGCGTCTTCTCCCACTCGCCGCTGGAGGTCATCGATCAGTGCCTTGCCCACGTAGGGCGGGTATTGGCTTCCGACGGCTTCTTCGACTTCACCTTCGACCGCACCGAGGGCACCGAACACCAGGTGCTCGGCGAGGACTTCTACTACCGCACCGGGACGTTGATCCGCCTTGCCGAAAAGCACGGTCTGGCCGCCCGGTTCATGGACGACTGGGAGGCGCTGCCGCACGGCCAGTCCAAGCTCCGGGTCACGCATCCTGGGAGCGGTCGATCTGACGCTTCACGGTGAGAGCGCCCTCAGACCTGCCCGAGAACCGCCTTGCGGGTGCTGGGCGTGGATGACTTCGCACTGTACGCAGACGTCTACGGCACGCTGCTCGTGGATGCCGCCACACGGCTGCGGATCGAGTTGTGCGCCGGACGCGATGCCGAGCGCGCCGTCGTGAGTCGAGGCGTTTGAGGAGAGGTAGCGGGCTGTGTCCCGGCGGCGGACCGTCCGGTACGCCTGCTCGATGCGTTTTGCAGGTTCCTCTTGGCCGGTGTGCGCCGCCTGGTGGCGCCCGCCACATCGTCGGCTCCGCCCGGGCCCTGCCACGACCGCCCCCGTCCCAACCCCCCACCGCCCCCGGCACATTCCGGTCGCGGGCACTGTGTGCCACCCCTGGGCTGTTCCGTCGGGGGGCGTCTGCTCGGCAGGCTCGGTGTGCTGACCCCTCTGTGACCGTCGACGTCTCGCATCCCACCGGGAGAGAAACCAATGGATATCCGGCAGCTTCGAACCTTTCACCGAGTGGCCTCGCTGGGGAGTTTCACCCGGGCGGCCGCCGAGCTGAACTACGCGCAGTCGAGTGTGACCGCGCAGATCAAGAGCCTGGAGGCGTCCCTGGGCAGCGAGCTGTTCGAGCGGGTCGCCGGGAAGGTCAAGCTCACCCCGGCCGGTACGCGTCTGCTCCCGTACGCCGGGCAGCTGCTTTCGCTGGCGCACGAGGCGCGCGGGGTGGCGTCGCCCGACGCGCAGCCCGAGGGCCTGCTGACGATCGGCACGATGGAGAGCATCACGTCCTACCGGATGCCGACTGTCCTGGAGTACTTCCACCACCGCTACCCGCGTCTGCAGATCTCGCTGCGTCCGAGCCTGTGCGCGGAGACGCTGCACGCGCTGCGACAGGGTGTGTTCGACGCGGGTTTCCTGATGGAGGCCGAGACGCAGCACTCCGGCGTGCACAGCGAAGTCCTGGGCGTGGAACCGCTGTTGATCGTCGCGGCGCCGGGTCACCGGCTGGCGGACGCGGCGAAGGTGGACACCGACGAGCTGCGGTCCGAGTCGGTGCTCGCGCCGGAGGCCGGCTGCGCGTACCGGGAGCTGTTCGAGGCCGAGTTGAACGATGGTACGGGCGAGCCGGTGCCGTTCCTGGAGTTCGGCAACGTCGAGGCGATCAAGCGGGGCGTCGGGGCGGGCCTCGGCATCAGTCTGCTGCCTCGGATGACGGTCGCCGACGAGCTGGCGGCGGGCTCGCTCGTGCCGTTGGCCTGGGAGCCGCCGTTCGAGCTGTATACGCAGCTGGCGTGGCGCAAGGGCTCCGCGCTGTCCCGGGAGCGCCAGGTGTTCGTGGAGCAGGTCATCGATTTCCTCAGCCACGAGTACCAGGAACTCTGATATCGGCGGAGCCGGCCTCGCAGAGCCCCGGAAGTTGCGTTCGCAGGAGCGGTCCGCATGCTGCGTATGAGTGGATTCAATGCATCCATAGGCAGCGTCGATATCGCCCATCTGGGACGTCGAATGGATCTCCTGGACTTCACCTCCGACACTGCGGAGACTTTTGGAGTCCCAGTTAAAGGAACAAGGAGAACCTCATGTCCCAGGTCATGCTCCCGGCGAAAAGGTTTGTCGTGTCGAGCGTGTCTTCCGATGCCCATATGTGGAATCTCGTCTTTCTTCAGCTGCTCCTTGAGGAGCAGGGTGCGCAGGTCACCAACCTGGGGGCCTGTGTTCCCGACGACCTCATCGTCGAGGAGTGCCGTCGTTCGCGGCCCGATGCCCTCGTCATCAGCACGGTCAACGGGCATGGCCATCTCGACGGTCTGCGGCTGATCCGCCGAATACGCAGCGATCCGGATCTGGCCGGTCTCCGGGTGGTGATCGGCGGAAAGCTGGGAGTGCGCGGCGCGGAGAACGTCGTATTCGCGGAGGAATTGGCGCTCAGTGGTTATGACGCGGTGTTCGAGGCGGACGGCGGAATGGAGAGTTTCCAGGAATTCCTGGGTACGCTCGACGCGCCCGCCGGGCAGTCCGCGCTCGCCGCAGCGGGGGTGGCCGCGTGAGCACGCCGGTCAGTATGCCGGGCGACGCGGTGGCCGCGGCCCGGGCCGGGGGGCGGTTCTCCCGCCATGTGCACCGGGCGCACGCCGAGGGCCGGCTCGTGGTCCAGCCCCGCATGGGCTTCGCCGATCTGGCCACGATGCGCGAGGGGCTGCTCGCGGTGCGGGGCGCCGACGCCACGGCGACCGGCACCGTCACCCTGGACAGCTACACCCGCGTCAACGATCACGACTCCGCCCGGCAGGCGCTGCGCACGGGCGCGGAGCTGAACGGGTTCCCGCTGGTGGCCCACGGCCCCGGCGCCACAAGGGAGTTGCTCGGCTCGGTGTCGGGTCCCGGCTTTCCGGTGCAGGTGCGTCACGGTTCGGCGCTGCCGTACCCGCTGTTCGAGGCGATGACGGCGGCGGGTGTCGACGCGACCGAGGGCGGCCCCGTCTCGTACTGCCTGCCGTACAGCCGGGCCCCGATCAGCGAGGCGGTCAAGGCGTGGGCGCAGTGCTGTGAACTGATCGCGGCGCAGCCCGATCCGATGCATCTGGAGAGCTTCGGCGGCTGCATGCTGGGCCAGTTGTGCCCGCCGGGTCTGTTGGTCGCCCTGAGTGTGCTTGAGGGTCTCTTCTTCCGTGAGCACGGCCTGAGCGACCTTTCGCTGAGCTACGCCCAGCAGACGCATCCGGGCCAGGATCTGGAGGCCGTCGCGGCGCTGCGGCGGCTTGCGGGCGAGCGGCTCGCGGAGGCCGACTGGCACATCGTGCTCTATACGTTCATGGGGGTGTTCCCGCGTACGTCCGTGGGGTCGTACCGCATCCTTGAGGAGAGTGTGCGGCTCGCGGTGCGCAGCGGCAGCGAGCGGCTGATCGTGAAGACGCCGGCGGAGGCCCACCGGATTCCGACGATCGCCGAGAACGTGGACGCCCTGGAGTTCGCCGCGTCCATCGCCCGCGACGAGGCGGCCCGCGGCTGCGATGCGGCGCCGGCCGAGTCGGGCGTCTACGAGGAGGCCCGACTCCTCGTGGACAGCACGCTGGAGCTGGCGCCGACCGTCGGCGAGGCGCTGATCCGGGCGTTCGAGCGCGGGCATCTGGACGTGCCGTACTGCCTGCACCAGGACAACGCCAACCGGTCGCGGGCGTACGTGGATCCGGCCGGGATGCTGCAGTGGGCGGAGGCCGGACGGATGCCGCTGCGGGTCGGGCGGGGCGCGGCGCGGCGGCCGGTCAGCGCGAAGGGTCTGCTGACGATGCTGGGGTTCAACGAACAGCGCTTCGACCGCGAGCAGTTGACGCACGGTCATCTGCGGGGCCTGCAGTACCCGGGGCGCGCCTCCCGGCAGGGCCTGACGTGAGCGGGCGTGCCGTGAGCGGGCGTGCCGTGAGCGCGCGTGCCGTGAGCGCGCGTGCCGTGAGCGCGCGGTCCCTGAACAGCTACTGCCTGAGCTTCCGTTCCGATCCGAGGAGCATTCCGTGAGCAGCACTCCCACTCTCGATGCCGTACGCGGCCGCGGCGCCCTGCGCGCCGTCGTCAGCCGGGGGATCCGCGGTCTGTCGCTGCGTGGCGACGACGGCCGCTGGGCCGGGCTCGACGCCGATGTCGCCCGTGCCGTGGCGGCCGCGGCGGTCGGCGACGGCGAGGCGGTCGACTGGGTTCCGGCCGATCCCGCCGACCGGCTCTCCCGGCTCGCCGCGGGTGAGGCCGAGCTGACGGTGTCCAACGTGAGCTGGACGCTCGGCCGTGAGGCGTCCCTGCCGGTGCTCTTCGCCGGTGTGACCTGTTACGACGGCGAGGGTTTCCTGGTCCGTGCGGACAGCGGCATCACCGCTCCCGAGCAGCTGGCCGGGCAGCGGGTCGCGGTGCAGGCGGGGACCACCAGCGCCGCCAACCTGGCGTCCTGGTACGGCAGGCGGGGCCTCGCCGTCGAGCCGGTGGCCTGTGCCACGCCCGCCGAGACCCTCGCCGCGTACGCCGACGGCAGGTGTGCGGCGTACGTCCTGGACCGGGTCGCTCTCGCCGGGGAGCGGGCGGCGCTCGCGGACCCGGGCGCGCACCGGATCCTCGACACCGCCATCTCGCGGGAGCCGATGGCGGCCGCGGTGCGCGACGACGACGCCGCCTGGTTCCGGCTGTGCCGCTGGGTGCTGCAGCTGCTCGTCTCGGCGGAGCATCACGTCGAGGAGGTCGGCGAGCGGGAGAAGGCGCTGGCCGAGGCCGCCGAGGCGGCGGGCCGGCACGGCCTTGCGGTCGGCCTCGACGAGAACTGGGCCGCCCGGGTCCTGGCCGCGGTCGGCACGTACGCCGACGTCTACGAGCGCAATCTCGGCCCCGCCACCGGTCTGAACGTGCCGCGGGGGCTCAACGCGCTGTTCACCCGCGGCGGCCTGCAGTACGCCGTGCCCCTGCACTGATCATCCGTCCCATCCGCCCCATCCACCCACCACCCCATCCGCCCCACCTGTCAGCCTCCTTCTGAGAAAGGCCCCCTGCCCATGAGTTCCGACACACGCCCGGCCGGTGAGACGAAGGGCGCGGTGGAGTTGACCGCCGCCATGGTGCTCTCCGGCACGCTCGGCGTCTTCGTCATCGAGTCCGGCACCTCGCCCTTCAACGTGGTTTTCTTCCGCTGTCTGTTCGGCGCCGCCGCGCTCGGCCTGTACTGCGTGCTGCGCGGGTTCTTCAAGAACCACGGCTTCACGCCCAGGAAGCTGGGCCTGGCCGCGCTCGGCGGCGCGTTCATCGTGTTCAACTGGGCGTTTCTCTTCGAGTCGTACGAGGGCACGTCCATCTCGGTGGCGACGGTCGTCTATCACACGCAGCCCTTCTACGTGATGCTGCTCGGCGCCCTGCTGTTCCGTGACAAGCTCACGGCCACCAAGTTCGGCTGGCTCGGTGTGGCCTTCGTGGGCCTGGTGCTGGTCGCCGGGGTGTCCGCGTCGGACCTGACCGGCGGCGGGGACAGCGCCTATCTGACGGGCCTCGGTTACGCCCTGCTGGCCGCCGTGTTCTACGGCGCCTCGACCGTCATCACCAAGCGGGTCACGGGTGTGCGGCCGCACTTGGTGGCGCTGGTGCAGCTGGTGCTCGGCATCTTCCTGCTGCTGCCGTTCACCACGCTGAGCGAGACCGAGGGTCTGGGTGCGGACTGGGGCTGGCTGGTCGGGCTCGGTCTGATCCACACCTGCGTGATGTACGTCCTGATGTACTCCGCGTACCAGAAGCTGCCCACCCCGAAGATCGCCGTACTCGCGTTCGTGTACCCGGCGGTCGCGATGCTCATGGACTGGGCCGTGTACGGGCACAGCGTGAGCCTGCTGCAGGCGCTCGGCATCCCGCTGATCGTGGCTGCGAGCCTGGGCATCAACCTGGGCTGGTCGTTCAAGGGCAAGGGCAACGGCAAGGGCAGGGGCAGGGGCAGGGGCAACGCCAACGCCAACGCCAACGCCAACGCCAAGGCTGCCGAGCCCGCCGCGGGCGCGGCGAAGGAGCCGGTGGCCGCGGGCGGCGCCGCAGCCGAATCCAAGGTCGAGATCAAGTCCGGAGGCACCCGATGACCCTCGTCACCGACCCGAAGGCCCCGCGCATCGCCATCGTCGGTGCGACCGGAGCCGTCGGCAACACCCTGATCGGCCTGATCGAGCAGCGCGGGCTCCGCTACCGCGACATCCAGCTGGTCGCCTCGGCCCGCTCGGCGGGCACCGAGCTGACCGTGGACGGTGTCGCCCGCCCGGTGCACGCCGTCGACGCGTTCGACTTCTCCTCCGTCGACCTGGCGTTCTTCTCCGCCGGCACCGAGGCCAGCGAGCGGTGGGTGCCCGTGGCGACCGCGGCCGGGGCCGTCGTCATCGACAACACGATCGCGTACCGCATGGACCCGGACACCCCGCTGGTCGTGCCGCAGGTCAACGCGCAGGAGCTGGACCGGCGCCCGGTGTCCGGCGTGATCGCCAACCCCAACTGCTCGACGATCCCGCTGGTCCGTCTCCTCAAGGGCGTCGAGGAGAGGTGGGGCGTGCGCCAGGCCGTCGTCTCCACCTACCAGGCGGCGTCCGGACTCGGCCACCCCGGCGTGGAGGAGCTGCACGAGGCGAGCCGCGCCGCGCTGGAGCACCCCGAGGAGGCGTACCCCAGCAAGGAGTTCACGCCGTCTCTCGCGTTCAACGTGATCCCGAAGATCGACCGCTTCCTGGACACGGGTTTCACCCTGGAGGAGCAGAAGATGCTCCAGGAGTCCCGGAAGATCCTCGGCATTCCGCACCTGGACGTCACCACCACCTGTGTCCGCGTGCCGGTGGTCAACGGCCACTCGGAGGCCGTGTGGGTCGAGACGCAGGGTGTGGTGGACCGTACGGAGCTCGTCGAGGTACTGGCCGCGCTGCCGGAGGTCACGGTGCACGACCGTGAGGCCGTACGGGAGTTCCCCACGCCCGCCACCATCGACGACCCGGACCGGGTGCACGTCGGCCGGGTCCGGGTGAACCCCAGCAATCCGCGCGCCTTCTGGCTGTGGCTGGTCGCCGACAACCTCACCATCGGCGCCGCCCTGAACGCGATCCAGATCGCCGAGGAGCTCATCGCCCGGGAGACCCTGTGACGGGCTCCGAGGCGACGGCGCACCGGCGGCCGGTCGCGGTCCTGAAGTTCGGCGGCTCCAGCTTCCGGACTCTGGCCTCGTACGGGCAACTGGCCGAGGCGCTGAGCCGGCGGGTGGCCGAGGACGGCACGCGTCTGGTGGTCGTGGTGAGCGGCCGGCCGGGCGAGACGGAGCAGTTCCGGGAGCGCCTGAACCAGGTCAACCGGCACCCCGAGGACGAGACCGTCGCGGGCCTGCTGACCTTGGCCGACACGGTGGGCGCGCAGCTCCTGGCGACGGCCCTGCACCGGGAGGGCCGCACGGCGACGGTGCTGGCCGGGCACCAGCTGGGCCTGGTCACCGACTCGGCGTTCATGTGGGCGAGGCTGGAGCACACCGACCCGGAGCCGTTGCGCGCCGCCCTGCACGACAACGAGGTGGTGGTGGTGCCGGGCGGCCAGGCCGCGGACAAGCAGGGCCGGCCGACGTGGCTGGGCAAGAACAGCTCGGACCTGTCGGCGGTGGCGGTCGCCGCGGCCGTGGGCGCCGGGGCCTGTGAGATCCACTCGGACGTCGACGGCATCTACAGCTCGGACCCGCATCTGGTCACGGGCGCGCAGCTGCTGGCCGAGGTGTCGTACAACACGGCCGCGTTGATGTCGCTGTACGGCGCGAAGGTGCTGCACCGCAGGGCGGTACGGCTTGCCCAGCGGAACCGGATCGAGATCGTGTGCCGCTACAACAGGGCGCCGTTCCCGGCCGGTTCGGTGATCGGCAGTGCCGGTTCTTCGGTGGCCGCGGTGGTGCTCAACCAGCGTTCCACGGCTCTGCGTTACCCGACGGACGAGCTCGCCGACCAGGCCTTCGCCGTGTTCCACGGGGCGAACATCGATGTCGTACGCCTCACCTCGGGGCCGTTGGTGGCGATCACGGGCGGGTTCGTGGATCTGCCGGAGTTCCAGCGCCGCAACGGCATCGTCCCGGGCGAGTACGCGGGCGTGCCGGTGACCGCGGTGCGCGGCAGCCAGGTGGCGACCAAGCTGGCGGACGGCGAGGAGGACGCGCTGCACGTCTCGCAGCGCCTGCACGACTACGTGAACCGTCCCGGCGCGGACGTGGACCCGAACGCGCCACTGCTAGAGATGCAAGGAGCCTGACAGCGATGACCGCGACCACCGACCACACGGTCCCCGCCGCCTCCGCGGGCACGGAGACCTTCCGCGAGACCGCCCTGCCCGACGCGGTGCGGGACGCCCTCGGCGCACAGCTGGCGCAGCTGCCCGACCCGAACGCCGACATCGACCGTTCGACGACCCGGCTGCTGCAGCTCTTCGCGGCCCTGCCGACCGGACTGCTCCAGGAGATACTGGACTTCGGCCGCCATATCGACACCCCCGGCGTCAGCCTGGTCAGCAATCTGCCGGTCGACGCCGAGCTGCCGGACACTCCTTCGGACGGCGGTCCGAGCTCCGGCAAGAAGACGTTCGTCGCCGAGGGGGTGCTGCTGGGGCTGAGCGGTCTGCTCGGCGAGCCGATGGGCGTACTCACCGAGAAGGCCGGGCAGCTGGTGCATGACGTCATCCCGGTCGAGGGCGGCTCGATGACCCAGACGAACCAGGGGTCAGAGGCCTTCCTCAACTTCCACAGCGACATCATGCACGACGTCATCGGCCGCTATGACGTGTCGAACCCCGACTTCCTGGTGCTCAGCTGCCTGCGGCCGGACCACGAGGGCATCGCCTCCACCTTCTACGCGGACGCCCGTGACATTTCGGCCGCGCTGCCTGTGGAGACCCTGGAGCTGCTGCGCAGTCCGCTGTTCCGGCTGAACGCGCCGGGCAGTTACGTCCGGGACGTGGCGGGCGGCCAGGACGTGCTTTCGGAGCCGGTGCCGATGATCAACGGGCACGACGACTACCCGGAGATCGCGATCTCCGCGAACGGTGTGCACGCGCTGACCGGCGGCGCCCGCAAGGCCCTGGACACGCTGCAGGAGGTGTGCCGGACGGTCGCCCACCGCGTCGAGCTGCGGCCCGGCCAGGCCCTGTTGATCAACAACCGCAAGGGGGTGCACGCCCGGTCCACGTTCACCGCGCGCTATGACGGCCGGGACCGCTGGCTGCAGCGGACGTACGTACGCCGCAGCCTGTGGAATGTGCGTTACCGCGTGACCGAGGAGAACCGCCGGGTCCACCACTGACCCGCACGCCGGTACGCGCCCTCGTGAAGGGTGCCGCCGGGACCCGGCGGTTCCCAGCGGCCGCCCCTCCGCTCCGCCCCGCACCGCGCCGGGAGACCCCCGGCGCCGTGCGGGGCTTCACCTTTTCCAATGCTCTGTCCGCTGAATTACCGTTATGCGGCTGCGATTTACCGCGGTAAACCGCTCCGGGCCCCGGCATGGCCGCGACCGGTCATGCCCGCCGCGGCCATCCGCCGACCGCCGCGCACGGCCCTCGCGCGGCCGATGATCGACGTACCCACCAGGCAGCGGTACGCGGCGAGTCGAGGGAGATCATGGGTACGACACTGGCGCAGAAGACATGGGACGCCCATGTCGTGCGGCGCACGGGCGGCGGCGAGGACCTGCTCTACATCGATCTGCAGCTGCTCCACGAGGTGAACACCCCGCAGGCCTTCGACCGGCTGCGGGCCGCGGGCCGCACCGTGCGCCGCCCCGGCCTCACCCTCGGCACCGAGGACCACAACACGCCCACCCTGGCGCTCGACCGGGTCATCAAGGACCGCGAGGGGCGCCGGCAGGCCGAGCTGATGCGCTCGAACTGCGCCGAGTTCGGCATCCCGCTGCACCGCTTCGGCGACCCCGGCCAGGGCATCGTGCACGTCATCGCCCCCGAACTCGGCCTGGTGCGGCCGGGGATGACGATCGTGTGCTGCGACTCGCACACCACGACGCTCGGCGCGTTCGGCGCCCTCGCCTTCGGCATCGGCGCGAGCCAGGTCGAGCACGTCCTCGCCACCCAGACCCTGCCGATGCGCCCGCTGAAGTCGATGGCCGTGCATGTGGACGGCACCCTGCCCGCGGGTGTCGGCGCCAAGGACCTGGTGCTCGCCCTGATCGCGCGGATCGGCACGGCGGGCGGCCAGGGGCACATCGTCGAGTACCGCGGCGAGGGCGTGCGGGCGCTGTCGATGGAGGCCCGGATGACGCTGTGCAACATGACCGTCGAGGCCGGTTCGCGGGCCGGGACGGTCGCCCCGGACGAGACGACGTACGCGTATCTCGCGCAGTGCCCCGGCATGCCGCAGGGCGCGGCGTGGGACGAGGAGGTCGCGTACTGGCGCAGCCTCGTGAGCGATGCCGACGCCCGCTTCGACAAGGAAGTCACCCTCCGTGCGGGCGAGTTGAGCCCGTACGTGTCCTGGGGCACCAATCCGGCGCAGAGCGTTCCGCTCGACGGGCGGGTGCCCGCCGCCGACGGCTTCGCCACGGCCGCCGAGCGGGCCGCGGCCGAGCGGGCCCTGGACTACATGGACCTGAAGCCGGGCACGCCGCTGCGGGACGTCGCCGTCGACACCGTGTTCCTCGGCTCCTGCACCAACAGCCGGATCGAGGACCTGCGGGCCGCCGCCGACGTCCTGCGCGGACGCAAGGTCGCCGACGGGCTGCACCTGATGATCGTGCCCGGCTCCGCCCGCGTACGGCTGCAGGCCGTCGAGGAGGGCCTCGACCGGGTGTTCGCCGAGGCCGGTGCCGACTTCCGGGTGGGGGCGGGCTGCTCGATGTGCGCGGCGCTCAACGAGGACCGGCTGCTGCCCGGGCAGCGCGCCGCCTCCACCAGCAACCGCAACTTCGAGGGCCGGCAGGGCCGCGGGTCGCGCACCCACATCGTGTCGCCCGCCGTCGCCGCCGCCACGGCCGTCACCGGACGGCTGTCCTCGCCCGCCGACCTGTGAACCGCCGTTCCGTGAACCACCGTTCCGTGAACCGCCCACCCGCGAGCCGGAGACCGTCATGGAGAAGTTCACCGTCCACAGCGGGACCGCCGTCCCGCTGCGTCGCACCGACGTCGACACCGACCAGATCATCCCCGTCCGGTTCTGCGCCAGTACGAGCCGCACCGGCCACGCCGACGCCCTGTTCGCCGACTGGCGCGCCGAGGACGGCTTCGTCCTGGAGGAACCGGAACGCCGCGGCGCGTCCGTGCTCCTCGCGGGCCAGGACTTCGGCACCGGATCGTCGCGCGAGTACGCGGTGTGGGCGCTGCAGGACTACGGCTTCCGGGCCGTGATCGCGCCCCGCTTCGGGGACATCTTCCGCGGCAACTCGCTGATGAACGGCCTGCTCACGGTCGTGGCCCCGGACGCGGTGGTGGAGCGCCTGTGGGAGCTGACGGAGGCCGACCCGGCGGTGCCGGTCACCGTCGACCTGGAGCGTCTTCAGGTGCGGTGCGCCGGCCTGGTGCAGGGCTTCACCCTCGACGAGGACGCCCGGCGCCGCCTCCTCTGCGGCCTGGACGCCATAGCCGACACCCTGCGCTTCGAGGCGGACATCGCGGCGTACGAGGCGACCCGGCGGCCCGCGCTGCCGGTGACGCGGCGGCCGTCGGCGGCAGCACGATGAAGCTGTCGCAGTGCGCGGCGTTCGCCGCCATCGCGGACACCGGCAGCTTCACCAACGCCGCCCGCGCGCTCGGCATCAGCCAGTCCGCGGTGAGCCACGCGATGGCCGGCCTGGAGGCGGAGCTGGGCGTGACGCTGATGGTGCGGGACCGCTCGGGCGTGCAGCTCACCGACGCCGGCCGCCGGGCCCTGGACCCGGCCCGCGCCACGGTGGCCGAGGCCGAGCGGGTCCGGCAGGCGGCGCGCGGGGCGGGCTCCGAGCCCGAGGGAACCGTGCGGATCGGCACCAGCCAGAGCTTCGCGGCCCGGCTGCTGCCCGGCCTGATGTCCGAACTGCACGCCCGCTACCCGCTGTTGGAGATCGAGCTGCGCGAGGGCAGCGACACCCAGATCGCCCGGTGGCTGCACGGCCGCGCCATCGACATCGGCATCGTAGGCCTGCCCAAGCGGGGCCTGGCCACCGCGCCACTCCTCCAGGACGAGATGTTCGCGGTGCTGCCGCTCGGTCACGCTCCTGCGGCCCAACAGGCCCTGGCCGTCGACCAGTTGGACGGGGAGCCGTTCCTGATGCCGGTCGGCGGCATCGAGGCGCTGGTCCGCGCCGCCTTCCGCACGGCGGGCCTGGAACCGGCGATCAGTCATCACGTGCGGGACGTCAACGCGCTGCTCGCCATGGTCGCCGCCGGGCTCGGCGCGACGGTCCTGCCGCGGCTCGCGCTCCCGGCGGCGCTGCCCGCGGTGCGCCTGGTCCCGCTGTCGCCGCCGGTCGTACGGCACCTGGGGATCGGCACCCGACCGGGGGCGCAGGGCTCCCCGGTGGTGGCGGCGTTCATCGACGTGGCGCGGTCACTGGCGCTGCGCGACGACTGGAGGAGGCTGCCCGTTGCGAGTTAGGCAGGCCCTCCGCCGGTCGAGCTGCGCGGGGCGGAGGTCAGACGACGGGGCGGGTCGGCGCGTGCCGCACCCCGAGCACCGTGCAGCCGGTCCCGGTGCTGACCCGGTGCACGCTGCCGGGCTCCTCGACGACGAGGTCACCGGCCCGGTACCGGTCCCCGTTGTCGTTGCAGAGCTCCCCTTCGAGTACGAGGATCAGCTCGTAGCCGAGGTGTTCGTGCAGGTCGCCGTGGGCGCCCGGCGCCATCCGCGTGATCATCGCGGCGCCGGAGGCGTCGTCGTCGGTGACGTACAGGCGGTGCACGTCGACGCCTGCGCGGCCGGGCTCCTGCCAGCGCTCCCAGCGCAGCGCGTCGAGGCCGACGGGGTCGAAGATGTCGCGTACGACGGTGACATGGCGCTCCTGCGGCTCGGCTTCGGGGGCCGCGGGTCTGGTGACGACGGACATGGGCGTACTCGCTTTCCTGGGTCAAAGGCGTCGGCGGGAGCCAGCAGCGGTGGGGCTGCGGGTGTTCAACTGGGCTTGCTAGGCGGCGAGTTGGGCGGACGAGGTGAGGACGGGCGCGGTCACGTCGGCCGCGATGGCGTCCGCGTTCTGCACGAAGTCCGTCCAGAATCCGGGCCTGCTGCTGCCGCCCTGCATGAACCAGCGGGTGTGCTCGGTGGGGATGCCCAGGACGTACAGCCCCTCGTCGGGCCTGCCCGCGCGGTCCAGCGGGTGGAAGGGCGCCTCGGTGACGGCGACCCCGCCGGTGTCGAAACGGCCGCCGTCCGCGCCGTGGTTGACGTACGAGGTCCAGATGCCCTGCTCGCGGAGGCTGCGGGTCAGCGGGTGCGGGTCCAGGCGCACATCGGGCGTGGGCACGCGGGCGTCGACGACGGTGTCGACGAGGACCCGGGAGTCCGCCACGTACGGCGAGTGCACGGCGAAGCGTCCCGATGCGGCGTCCGGCAGGAAGCGGGTGCCGGGCCCGGCGATGCGCAGCACGCCGCAGTCGAGGAGCGCGCGGACCTGCCGCAGGCGGGTGCGGGGCGGCCCGGCGGCGAGGAACGAGCTGCGCTGCACGTACCAGCCGAGGAAGTCCTCGCGGTGCGAGTCCGGGGTGAGGCCGCCGAAGTCGACGAGCGCCCGGATCACGGCGCGGGAGTCGCGGATGACGTCGAGCGCGGCCTTCAGCGGGTCGTCGACGTTACCGGCCTCGGCGTGCGCCAGGTCGTCGGCGATCGCTGCGGTGAGCGCGCGCCGGAACTCCTCGGGGCTGTCGAAGTGGCGGCCGGCGAACGGGCGTGCCTGCTCGTCCAGGTCGATGCGCGGCACGTCACCGAGCCCGTACCCGGCGGCGATCTCGACCACGTCGGGCACGCCGTTCTCAGCGGCGGCGACGACCTCGGCCTCGAACGCGGCGGCCCGACCAGGACCGTGACGGCCCGTCAATGTCATTGCGTAGTAGACAAGTTCGACCTCGGCGAGGAGCCAGGGCAGGGCGTCGTCGGCGAAAGAGAGCGCGCCGTGGCGGCTGTGCGCGAGGACGCGTTCCGTCGTGAACAGCACGTGGTCGTATCGGTGGTCGTGGTGCTTCTGGTTGCGGCCCCGGGCCGGGAGCGGCATTCCGCTGCGCGAGCCGGCGACGATCACGGGTTCGCGGCCGCTCGGCCGGTAGACGAGGCCACCGTCGCCGTCGTCCTCGAAGACGCCGCCGCGGCCCTCGGTGAACGCCGCGAGCACATCGTAGAAGGAGAGGCCCAGGCCGAGGACGCCGACGGCCGAACCGGCCGGGACGGCGTCGAGCGGCATGTCGGCCGCCGAGTCGCCCGCGATATGGCGCAGGTGCGGGTGCTCCTCGGCGAAGGCGGCGAGGCGGGCTTGAGTTCCGGTGAGTTCGGGCGTGGTGTGCCCGGTGGTCAGGACGACCCGGTCGACGGTGAGGTGGGCGCCTTCTTCGAGGGCGAGGAGATATCCGTCGCCGGTGCGTCGCAGCGTATTCACGGTCGCCTTGACCGGAATGAGCCTGACTTTCTCGGGGAGGTTTTCCTCGATGGTCCGCAGAACGAACTGCATGTAGCGGCCGTGCAGGGCGCGCGGCGCATAACTGTTGGGCCCCGGACAGTGCGGGTCGCCGGCGCTCCACCACTGGGCGAGCGAGGGGCCCGCACCCGGCCGCGCCGGGCCGCCGTCCGGCTGCCCGGAGAACGCGGACACCTCGTCGGCGACCGTGTTCATCAGAAACCAGGACGGCTGGTCGGTGCGCCAGATGCGGCCGCTGCCCACCTGGTGGGAGTCGATGAGATAGATCTCCAGGCTCTCGGCGACGGGGCTCTCGTCGACGGGGCTCTCGACGGGGCTCTCGGCGAGGCGGGCCGCCATGCGCTCCAGGACGGAAAGTCCCCTGGGGCCACTGCCGACTATTGCCACCTTCATTTATCTGCACCTTTCGGTCGGCGGTATCCGTCTCACCGCACCAAAAAGATACGGATCGCTGTATCTACGGTTCAAGACAGGTTTATTGATGCATTGCATGAGTGTTCTTCATGCAATGTCGCCGCGAAGGGAAGAGGGAAGTAGAAAATGAGCAGCAACAGCAACAGCAACAGCGGCCGACGGCGCCCGGCACTTCTCGTACTGGACCTCATCAACGAGATCGTGCACCCCGACGGAAAGTACGCGGCGGACGGCTACTTCGCACAGGCCCGCGACCGGAGCGTCCTGGAGCGGACCGCCGAGGCGATCGCCCGGGCCCGCGCGGCGGACATACCGGTGATCTACGTCGTCGTCGGCTTCAGCGCCGACTACACCGAGTGGCCCGCCGGTTCACCGGTCTTCGAGAAGGCCAGGGCCGACGGGCGGCTGAAGCTGGGGACGTGGGCGACGCAGGTGCACGACGCGCTGGCGCCCGAGCCCGGGGAGCCGGTCGTTGCCAAGCACCGCATCAGCCCGTTCCACGGCACGAACCTCGAACTCCTGCTGCGTACAAGGGAGATCGACACACTCCTGCTCACCGGGGTCTCCACCGAACTCGTCGTCCTGACGACGGCGCAGGCCGGGCACGACCTCGACTTCCGTGTGCAGGTCCTGGAGGACGCGACGCTCGCGGGGGACGCGGAGATCCACGCGGCGGCGCTGAAGGTCCTGTCGCGGATCGCCACGGTGACGACGGTCGAGGGCGCGCTGCCCTCGACCGGCTGAGATCACTGAGATCGCCGCACTCACAAGCTGCTGCAACTCCCCTGTCAGGAAAGGACGTTCAGGACTCATGGCCAACCGGGCCGCATCCCGCTTCAGCACCGTCGGCGCGTCGGCGACGTACGCCGTCTTCGACCAGGTCGCCGCGTTGCGCGCGCAGGGCGTGGAGGTACTCGACCTGGGCGGTGGCGAACCCGACTTCGACACCCCCGAGCACATCGTGGACGAGGCCGTGGGCGCGCTGCACGACGGGTTCACGCACTACACCCCGAGCCGCGGCGTGCCCGCGCTGCTTCAGGCCGTCGCCGACAAGCTCGCCAAGGACAACGGCGTGCTGGTCGACCCGGCGAGCGGCGTCGTCGTCACACCGTCCGCGAAGCACGCCCTGTTCGCCGCCCTCATGACGGTCCTCGACCCGGGCGACGAACTCCTCGTACCGACACCCAGCTGGGTCAGCTACACCGCGATGGCCCGGCTGATCGGCGCGCAGCCCGTGCAGGTCGCCCTCGACGGCGCGAACGGCTTCCGGATCACCCGGGAGCTGCTCGAACAGCACGTGTCGCCGCGCACCAAGGCCCTCCTGGTGAACTCGCCGAACAACCCCACCGGCCGGGCTCTCACCCTCGAAGAGGCCCGCGCCGTCAGCCAGTTCGCGGCCGAGCACGACGTACTGCTCATCGCCGACGAGATCTACGAGAAGATCCTGTACGACGGCACGGAGCACCTGAGCCTGGCCTCCCTGTCCTGCTGCGCCGACCGCACGATCACGGTCAACGGCTTCTCCAAGGGCTACGCGATGACCGGCTGGCGCCTCGGCTACGCGGCAGGCCCCACCGACCTGATGGCCCAGCTCCTCAAGGTGGCGCAGCACACGGTGGGCTGCGCGGGCTCGTTCGTCCAGCGCGCCGGCGTCGCGGCGCTCACGGGCCCGCAGGAGCCGGTCCAGGAGATGGCCCGCGCGTACGCGGCCCGCCGCGACCTCGTGGTGAGCGGCCTCAACTCCCTTCCCGGGGTGGCCTGTTCACCTCCGGACGGAGCGTTCTACGCCTTCGCCGACATCCGCGCCACGGACTTCCCCGACGCGGCGACGTTCACGCAGTGGCTGCTGCGGGAAACAGGCGTGGCCCTGATGCCGGGCACAGCCTTCGGCCCGGGCGGCGAGGGCTACGTACGCCTGTCCTTCGCGACGTCCCCACGGGTGCTGCGGGAGGCGGTGGAGCGGATGGGGCGGGCGTTGGGCGGTCGGGCATGAAGGGCGGCGCCCACTGCGGCTGATCGGGGGGCGGCCGGGGGCGTTGCCTCGCACGAAGCAGCGATCCGGGCGGCGATGGACCGGCTGCTGGCTGGAACGATCCCGCCGGGCGGCGGGTGCGATCTCAAGACCCTGGCGGCCGAGGCCGGAGTGACGCGAACGGGCTTCTATCCGAAGGGAGAACGTCCCGGCCCTTACCAGCACCTCGCGGAGGAGTTCGAACGGCGAGTGAAGGAGGCCCAGGCAACCGGGATGGTCACGGACCCCAAGGTCTCCCAGATCGAGCGGTTGAAGGCCCAGGTCGCCGAGCTGAAGGAACGGCTCACCGAACGAGACGCGGATCTCGCCGAGCTCACGGCCTTCAAGACCCTCGCGATCTCCCGGCTGGCCGCCCAGCACCAGGAGATCGAACAGCTGCGGGAGCAGGCTGCCGCAGCTGGCAACGTGCGGCGTTTGCCCGCCGCCCGCCCCGGCTCAGCTCCCTTCGGATCATGCAGCTGAGCGCAGACATCGGTATGCGATGGTGCACGAGGAAGTCGTACGCGACTGGGGACGTTCGGTGGTACGTCCCCCTCCTCAAGGAGGGGGACGGCCGCGATCAGGCGGCGGTCTGCAGCGTGGTCTGGTCGGATGCGAGGACTTGAAGGCGGGCGGCCACGGCCTGCGGACCGCGCGCCGCCATCGCCCACAGGGCACTGAGCCGTCGGCCGGAGGACCAGATGCCGGTGGTGGGCGGCCGGAACGGTGCCACGGCGATGTCCTGGTCCGCGAACGGGTTCTGGTCGAGATAGGTCATGCCGCCGGTCCCGCACAGATACGCGCGGGCGCCGGTCGCCGCGGAAAGGTCCGCGAGCCGGACGGAGCGGCCCGGCCGGGCCGGCAGAGGGTTGCTGGTGAGGACCTGGCCCTTCCAGCCCAGCAGGTCCAGCAGGACGCGGGTGGAGGTCTCGGCAACCGTCGCGGTCTTGCCGGTGTCGAATGCATCCAGCACCGGATCCAGGGCCTCGGCGAGGGCGGGCCAGTGAGGGCTGGCCCCATAGTGCTGCCGCAGCATCCCTGCGGTCCTGCGGCGGGCCAGGTCCGGGTAGTCGATCACGGCGTCGCGGATGAGGGTGGGCCGTCCGCTCGGCAGGCGGGTGGGGATGGTAAGCCACTGCTGACCGGCGGGGTCGCCGAGGTTCGCGAGGCGGGCTCGGTGCTGGTAGTCGCGGCGGGTGAACTGCACGTCGTCCAGGACGATCCAGTAGTCCGCCGCGAACAGCTTGGCCAGCGTGGTCAGCCGGGGCAGGAAATTCGGCTGGTGGATGGCACACAACCCGCCCGGCTCGGGCAGGTCACGCGGCGAGGTAGGCGGTGAAGCCATCATGGACGAGGAGCTCGTACGCTGCACGCACATCCTCCGGGACAGGCTGGGAGATGGCGAAGCCGAGTGCCGGATACTCGATGACCCGTTGCAGGTCGCCGACCATCATGCTGATCACTGTCTTCTCGTCGCCCATGCCCTTGAGGTAGGCGTCGAGCGACAACGGGTCGGAGGTGCAGATCACTTCGACGTCGGGCCACTGCTTTTGGCAGGTGGCGAACGCCCGTCGCTCCATGTACGGCATGGTGATGAGCAGTACGGAACGCGGCCGTGAGCCGGCGGCAGCGAGGGCGTCGCGCGCGAAGGCGATGTTCTGGCCGGTGTTGGCGGCCTTCGGCTCCAGCAGCATCGCCTGGTCGGGAACGCCGAGCGTGAGAGCGTGTTCGCGGAAATGCACGGCCTCGCCACGGGGGAATACGTCGCTGGTGGCTGAGCTGTTGCCGCCGGTGAACACGAGAGTGGGGAAGAGGCCGGTCTTGTACAGGTTGGCGCTGTAGGTGCTGACGCCGAGGTCGTTGCATCCCAGGGCCACTGCCGCGTCGCACGCGTGGAGATCGTGCCCCATGTGGTGGTAATCCCAGATCAGTTGGGCGGCCTGCCGCTGGCTCTCGGTAATCTCCTGCGGTCGTTCGTCCGTCACTCTGCACTCCCTGTTCGCTGATGCGGCGATCTGAATGCTCCCTCGCACGTGCGTCTGATCGCCTCGATGCTACGCAGCTGATGTCCCAGACCGGCCTCGGCCGCGATGCGTGCCGCGTCGTCGAGAAGGCGGAGCCCTGCATCGTGGGTGGCAGGGTCGGTGCGCAGGATGTGGGCTTGTGCGGTGGTCAGCTGCACCCGCTGCATCGGGGACTCCGCGCTGCCCGTGGTGCAGGCGATATCGAGGAATCGGAACGCTGCGGCGAGGTCGCCGGCCCCTCGGCGGGCGAGAGCGAGTTTCTGGTGGGCGACCGACCAGTCGTCGATCTCGGCGAGATTCTCGAAGTCGCGGGTCGCGGCCTGCATGACGCGGGTCGCGTAGTCGTGCTCGCCGTCCTTGCTCAGCGCGGTCCCCACCCATAGTTGGGCCCTCGCCCGGTCAAGAGAGGAGAGCCGTTCGTCGACGGCGAGGGTCTCGTAGGCGCGGGCGGCGACCTTCAGCTTGCCGGACATCTCGGCGACCACCGCGAGGGACAGATCGAGCTGGGCGACTCGGCGGGGGATGTCGAGCTGGGTAAAGACCGCGCGGGCGCCGGCATAGGAGTGCCGGGCGGACATCAGCCCCTCGAACGTCCCCTGGTATCGCTTAAGGTCGCCGAGCAGAGCGGTGGAACGAGCAAAGAGGTAGAGGCCCTTCTCGTCCAGGTCAGGGGCCTTGAACCGGCTCAGCCACCGGGTAATAAGACTGTTGGCGGAGGCGAAGTTCTGCCGAGAGAGGGCGACCACGACGCGGTCCAGGTCGTCGGCCCAGGACTCGTACTCCCAGGTTCTGGGACCGGAGGCGGTGACGCGGCGTCGGCCGGCGTTCTGCACCGGGCTGGTCATCTCGGACAGGAGCGTTTCGAACCGCAGGTGGACGGCGGCGTCCGCGCGGCCGAGGGCAGTGTCGAGGATGGCCTGGGTGTCGGGTCTGGGCTCGGTGTCGGCGAGCTTGCTCTCCCACTTGGACACGGTCTCGACGGCCAGGCCGAGCTGCTGGGCGAAGGCCCGCACGCTCAGTCGCAGGGCGAGCCGCAGGGCCTTGGCCTCCAGGCCGGTCCAGTGGTGCACGGTCGCCACGCGTCACTCCCTTCCACCAGTCATCGAAGCAGATCCGTGCAGTCGGCGGGACGGAAGTGGAACGGAAGTAGAACGGCCGGTGATTGGCCGCGAGTTGGCCGGGCGCCACGCTCAGAGCGTCACCACTTGTCGAGTCTTTTGCATGGTCCTGAGCATGGAACCCCTCACGGAGCATCGCCCGGTCAGCGGCCCGGTCGTTTACGGCTTCCTGCGGCTGGTGCGGGTCTCCCAGGCGCGGCAGGACGCGCTGGTCGCCTCGCTCGTCGAGTACTGCCGCAGCCACGAGCTGCAGTTGTCCGGCGTCTTCACCGACCGCGACGCGTCCGCCGGTCCCGCCTCGGCGGCGTTCACCGGGCTGCTGGACGTGCTCGCGCTGCCAGACGTCTACGGCGTCGTCGCCCCGGCCATGTCGCACCTGGGGCCGAAGGCCATAGCCGCTGAACGCGGGTGGCGGATCGAGGCGGCCGGCTCGCGGGTGCTGCTGGTCCGGGGGCCCCGCACGGCCCACCACTCCGTCTCCCGCAGCGGTCCCGTCCGTCGCCGTCACCCAGGCACCACCCGCGTCCTGGACGCCGAGTCATGAGGACCGTGATGACCAAGACGACCCAGCGGTTCTTCGACGCGCGGCCCGAGTCGGTCAGCCAGGCACGGTCCTTCACCTCTGAGGCCCTGACCGACTGGGGCCTGCCGGACCGCGCCGAGGACGTCCGGCTCTGCGTCTCCGAGCTCGCCACCAACGCCCTGGTCCACGGCACTGCCCCCGGACACGGTTTCCTGGTCAAGCTCGACGCCGACGAGGAAGTCGTACGCCTGGAAGTGCACGACAGCCGCGGCCACCACCCGGAAGCCCGGCAGGCCGCCGACACGGACACCTCCGGACGCGGGCTGATCCTGGTGAACGCGCTCGCCGACGGCTGGGGAGTCAAGGACCGCACTCCGTTCGGGAAGATCATCTGGTCCTGCTTCAAGGCCACGGGAGGCACGACAGCATGAGCGTCCTGCTCACTCCGCCCGGCCCTGAGCTGCGGCTGCTGGTGTCGCTCGCCGCCTGGACCTGGACCGGCACCCGCCCGGACGGCCGCGAGATCGCGCACATCCTGATCACCCACACCCCTGCCCTGACCGGCTCGGGCACCGCTGAGACGGCCGAGGCCCGGATGCGGCGGCTGTCCGCCAGCCTCGGTGGCCTGGCCGGCGCCCGGGAGGTCATCCCGGAGCTGGAGCGTTGCCTGCAGATCGTCGGCGACCAGGTGCTGGTGCACTTCCCCGGCGCCTCCCGGCGGCTGCGGCTGCCTACCCGTCGGTCCTGGACCGAACTGGTCGCCCGCAGCGGCGAGGCAATTCTCCTGCTCGGGCTGGACCCCCTGCCGCAGTCCGCTGACGCCGCCAAGGTCGACGCCTACCTGGATGCAGCGCTCGCAGCCGACCGGCTGCTGTTAGGACGCGCCCGCACCCGCTGAAACCGGATCTCCTCGCACGGCCCCCGGACGGAACGGATGAGAGGGAACTGCCATGGAAACCTTCGAACGCGCCCGGCTGGACGCCTACTTCGCCCGGATCGCCGCCCAGTTCGCCCCGGGTGAGCAGACAGCGTCGTTCCTGATCACGCACCTGCTGGCCGAGCGTCCCGCGTTCGTCCGCGCGGTCGCCGCGATGACCCGGCTCACCGCGGTGCTGCCCAAGCCGAAGTCCGTCCACCCGGCCGCGAAGCGCGAGGTCGAGCAGACGCACATGGTCGACACCCTCACCCGCGAATTGTTCGCCCAGGCCGACGACGCTCTGGACTACCTCGAATCCCGTGCCGCCGACCAGACGGTCACCCTGCTGGACGTCGGCGGCTACTTCGCCCCCAGCCTCGCCGACGTCCACAACCGCTTCACCGGCCAGCTCGCCGGGGTGATCGAGGACACCGAGAACGGGCACCGCCGCTACGAGGACCTCGACAAACTGCCCTGCCCCGTCATCTCCGTCGCCCGCTCACCGCTGAAGGACCCCGAAGACTTCCTCGTCGGCCAGTCCGTAGTCTTCTCCACCGAGGCCGTCATGCGCGATCGCGGTGACATCCTCCACGGCCGCCCCGCCCTGGTGATCGGCTTCGGCAAGCTCGGCAGCTCGATCGCCCGCCTCCTGCACGCCAAAGGCGTCCAGGTCACAGTCTTCGACATCGACCCCGTCCGCCGCACCCAGGCCCTCTCCCAAGGATTCACCGTCGCCCGCGACCGCGAAGCCGCCCTGACCGGCGCCGGCCTGGTCCTCTGCGCGACCGGCGCCGTCTCCCTGCGCGGCGAGGACTTCTCCCACCTGCGTAATGGCGCCTACGTCGCCACCGTCACGAGCAGCGAGGACGAACTCGACCTCGCCGGACTCCCCGACGTCTACACCCGCACCCAGGTCGGCGACCACGTCACCCGCTACCAGACCACCGGTCACTACTTCTATCTGGCGAACGGCGGCAACGCCGTCAACTTCATCCACGGCGCCAGCGTTGGGCCGTTCATCTTCCTGGTCCAGGCCGAGATCCTCGCCGCGATCAGGATGCTCACCCGCGGCGACCTCGCCCCCGGCATCCATGAGGTCCCCGCACCCGACCGCGAAGCCATCGCGGCGACCTGGCTCTCCTACTTCAACAGGTGATCACCATGACCATCACGGCCAACCACATCCGCACCACCATCGCCGCCTACCTCGACGAACACCCCGAGGACAAGCGCGAACTCGGCGTCGTCCTCGGCCTCCTGGACGACGGCGACGACCTCACCAACCGCAAGACCCTGCCCGGCCACGTCACCGCAGGGGCTATCCTCGTCGGCCCTGACGGCCGCATCCTGCACATTCTCCACAACGTCACCCAGAAGTGGCTTTTGCCCGGCGGTCATCTGGAGCCCTCGGATGAGACGCTCTTGCAGGCCGCCGGCCGCGAACTCGCAGAGGAGACCGGCATCCCGCCCCACGTCGTCACCCCGCACGGCGAGACTCCGCTCCACATCGACATCCACCCCATCGACGCCAACCTCGCCAAGGGCGAGCCCGCCCACCAGCACTTCGACTTCCGCTTCCTCTTCCGCACCACCGCCGACATCGGCGAACTCCAGGCCGAAGAAGTCTCCGACGCTGCCTGGCGAACGGTCGGCGCCCTCCACGACGAGAGGTTGGGTCAGCGCGTCGCCCAAGCACTGCGTTGACCCCAAGACCGGCCGCCCCTGCGCCTGCGACCCCCGACGCGCGCGGGGGCGGCCTCCCAGCCCGCCCAGCGACAGGCTGGAAGCACCACGACCTCGGCCAGGAAGGCGCTGCGCAGCGCTACTACCAGGTGGGATACCAACTTGCCTGCGAAGCCGACCCCCACGGCCACGCCGCCTGGATGATGCGAGCCCTGGCCCATCAGGCTCTCAGTCTCAAGCAACCCCATCACTGCATCGACCTCGCGGCAGCCGCCCTCACTCGCGGCGCCGGGCACGTCGACGGCCAGACCGAGGCCCTGCTCCACATCACGCACGCGCGCGCCTATGCGGCCACCGGAGACAGCCCCTCCGCCGCCCGCGCGCTTCTGGCCGCCGAGGACGCACTGCTTCGGGAGGACGGGCCGCAGCCCGGCTACTCCCGCGTCAGCGGCCCGGCGGCCGGAACGGTCGCCAGCCATACCGCCCGCACGCTCACCGACCTTGCGGACCACATCGGCACCGAGCAGCAGCACCGCGACGCCCTGGCCCGCTGGGACCCCGTGAAGTTCAAGCGCGTCCACGCCCTGACGCACGCCGATCTCGGGGACAGCCTCGCAGCGCAGGCCCGCGCGGACGAGGCAGTGGCGGCCTGGGATCAGGCACTGACGCTGATGGGAGGCATGGTCTCCGACCGCACCCATAAGGCAGTCACGTCCCTGCTCTCCACTCTCGCCGTCTACCGACGCCGCGGCGTGCCCGGTTCTGCCGAACTCGCCCGCAGAGCACGCGAAGCGCTCGCCCAACATGCCGAACAACCCGGCCGACGAAGGGACCACCGTGGCTCAGCCGACCACTGACGACCAACAGCCCAAGGCCATCGAGCCCGCCCTCGACTCCATGACACTGCTGGTCGCCGCCGTCATCGTCCACGACCGGGCCGCCGACCGAATCGTCCTCCTGCAGCGCAGTCAGAACGCGAAGTTCGCCCAGGGCATGTGGGACCTCCCCGTCGGCAAGAGTGAGCCCGGCGAGCCCATCACCGGGACCGCGGTGCGTGAGTTGTACGAGGAGACCGGCCTGACCGTGCAGCCGCAAGCTCTGAGGGTCGCCCACATCATCCACGGCGCCTGGGGAGTCGAGGCCCCGAACGGCTTCCTCACCGTGGTTTTCGCCGCGCACGACTAGACGGGAGAACCCGAGAACCGGGAGCCGCGGAAGCACGCCCAGGTGCGGTGGGTCGATGCCGATGCCATTCCGGAGGAGTTCGTGGACACCACGCACAGCGCGCTGCGCCGCTATCTCGACGGCGGCCCCGAGGTCTCCCTCGACGGCTGGACCCGTCCCTGATCCCGAGAATGGGGTAAGCCGGTCGCAGACCGAAGGGGCCCGGCTCTTCCGCGAGGCCTGGATCGCCGGTGTACGTGAGCACTTCCCCGGCGAGCCGAAGGCCGGGTACGTGACCCCCTGGGACGACACCCCCGAATGGGAACGGCAGGCCGCCGGCGCGGTGTACGAGCAGGCACGGCCTGAGGACGACCCGCAAGGTCTGGCCGCGCAGTACGAGGCCGTCTGAGCGCGTCGGCGGTCCCGGGCGCCCCGCCCCTGCCGCCCGGCTAACACTCCTCCTCGTACCCGATGAGCTGCAACGCCCCCCGGACCGCCGCCTCGAAGGGCTCGGTGGACTCCGCGGAGCGGGCCGTCACGTAGGCGCCCTGCACCACCGCCGCCAGGGTCGCGCCGACCGCCTGCGGGTCGAGCCGGGCGTCGATCTCGCCCGCCGACCGGCCCTCGGCGACCAGGTCCGCGAGGCGGGTGCGGAGCCAGCCGAACAGCTCGTCGAGCGGGGCGCGGAGGCGGGGGTTCTCGACGACGTCGTAGTCCATCGCGAGCCGGCCGACCGGGCAGCCGCGCAGCACGTCCCGCTCGCGCAGCAGGTACGAGGCGATGCGCCGGGTCGCCGGGCCGGGGCCGGAGAAGTGCGCCTCGGCCGCGTCCATCAGCTCCTGTGCGCTGCGCTCCGTCGCCGCGCGGGCGAGGCCCGCCTTGCCGTCGAAGTGGTGGTACATGCTGCCGACGCCGACGCCCGAGCGCTGCAGGATCGCCTTGGGGCTGGTGCCTGCGTAGCCCCGCTCCCAGAGCAGTTCGCGGGTGGCCTCGATCAGCCGTTCTGGGGTCGCCATGCGCGGCACTCTATCGACGGGGCGGGAGTCTTTCCCAAGGGTTGGACAGGGCCGCCGATCGGACCTTTCGATGCGCCCGTTCGGGCTTTTCGCTGGGCTGCGGTACGTGCTCCGCCGGGCTGCGGTACGTGCTCCGCCGGGCTGCGGTACGTGCTCCGCCGGGCCGCCGCACACGTTCCGGCGGCCCGCCGCATACGTTCCGCCCGGCCCCCACTTCACGCTCCCCCGGCGCCCCCTCACACGTCCCGCCGCTCCACGTTGCGCCGTACCGTCCAGGCGAGGACCGCCCCGCAGGCGAAGGCGGCCGCGGCGAGAGTGGCCGAGAGGTGCAGGCCCGTGGTGAAGTCGGCGGCGGTCGCGGCGAACGTGCCGAACAGGGCCACGCCGACGGCGCTGCCGACCTGCCGGGAGACGTTGAAGACGGCGGAGGCGATGCCGGCGCCCGACGCGGGGGCGGACTCGATGATGGCGGCGGTGGCGGCGAGCGCGGTCATGGTCTGGCCGAGACCGGTCGCGACCAGGGCGAACAGCAGCACCGGGTACGAGGTACCGGGGCCCGCGAGCAGCCAGCCGAGGAAGCCCGCCGTGCCGAGGACGAGCCCGGCAGCCATCGGGACGTACGGGCCGGTGCGGGCGGCGACGCGGCTGAACAGCGGGGCGGCGATCAGGCCCATGCAGACCGAGGGCAGCAGGGCGAGACCGGTGGCCAGGACGCTGAAGCCGCGCTCCTGCTGGAAGTAGAGGGTGGTCAGGAAGAGCATGCCGTAGTAGCCCAGGCTGATCAGCAGGCCGATCGCGGCGGTCGAGGTGAAGGCGCGGGAGCGGAACAGGGACGGCGGCAGCAGCGGTGCGCGCCGGGTACGGCCCTGCGCCTCGCGGCTCTCCAGGGTGCGCTCGACCAGCGCGAAGGCGGTCAGCGCGGCGACGCCGACGGCGAACGCCGACAGCACGAGCGGCGAGGTCCAGCCCTGCGAGCCCGCCTCGTTGAGGCCGCCGGCCAGGGCGACGAGTCCGACGATGCCGAGGATCTGACCGGCGGGGTCCATCCTGCGGGCGTCCGGCTTGCGGCCGTCCGGCTTGCGAGCGTCCGACTCGCGGGCGTCCGACTTGCGGGCGGAGAGCGGAATGTGACGCAGGGTCAGCCAGATGGCGAGGGCGGCGACCGGCAGGTTCAGCCAGAACACCGCGCGCCAGTCGAACCCGGCGACGAGCAGCCCGCCGACCGCCGGTCCCGCGCCGAACGCCACCGAGGCGACGGCGCCCCAGATCGCGATGGCCCTGGCCCGCACGGCCCGGTCCGGGTAGGTGGCCTGCAGCAGCGCCAGCGAGGCGGGTACGAGCAGCGCGGCGCCCGCGCCCTGGGCAAGCCGCCCGGCGATCAGCGCGCCGGGGGTGGCGGCGAGGCCGCAGGCGAGGGAGGCGGCGCTGAAGACGCCGAGGCCGGTGAGGAACATCCGGCGGTGCCCGAGCCGGTCGGCCAGGCCGCCGCCGAGGAGCAGCAGCCCGGCGAAGACGGTGCTGTAGCCGTCGACGATCCACTGGAGTGCGGCGGTGCCGGTGTCCAGGGAGGCGCGGATGTCGGGGATGGCCACGTTGACGACGGTGACGTCGAGCATCACCAGGAAGTAGCCGAGGCTGAGCGCGAGCAGCGGCGGCAGGGCAAGCGCGGGCCTGCCACCGCCCGGCGCCGCGGCGGGAGTTTCTGGGGCGGCGGGCGCGGCGGGCGCGGCGGGCTGCTGGGCCGTCCGCGGCGTACCGGGGGTGATCTCTACGCTGGTCATGGAGAAAGCATCAGCGCCAGACGCTTCGTCAGACACCGAAGTGTCGTTGTCGTACGCTGAGACCATGCCGAAAGCCAGCAAGGCCAAGGGACAGACCGGTAAGGCCAAGGGACAGCCCGCTGCGGAGGGACAGCCCGGCGAGCCGCTCAAGCATCAGACCGACATCGCCCGCGCGGCCGCCCTCGTCGCCGACCCGTCGCGCGCCCGCATCCTCAAGTGCCTGGCCGACGGCCGGGCCCTGCCCGCCAGTGCGCTGGCCGGCGAGGCGGGCATCAGCGCCGCGACCGCCAGCGCGCACCTCGCCAAGCTCGTCGAGGGCGAGCTGCTCACCGTCAAGGAGCAGGGCCGCCACCGCTACTACCGCCTGGCGGGGCCAGACGTCAGCGCCGCCCTGGAGGCGCTCGCCCTGATCGCCCCGCCCCTGGCCATCACCTCGCTCCGGCAGAGCAGCCGCGCCAACGCCCTGCACCGCTCGCGCACGTGCTACGACCACCTCGCCGGGCAGCTCGGCGTCGCCCTGATGCGGACCCTGATCGAACGGAATGTGCTGACCGGCCACGACGGCATCCACCGCCCGAAGGAAGCCGTACGGGACCGCCCCTCCGCGTACGGCCGCGACGTGCACTACGACCTCACGGACGAGGGCCGCACGACCCTGGCCGGACTCGGCGTCGACGCCGGCCGGCTTCCGCCCCGCCGCCCCGCGATCCGCTACTGCGTCGACTGGAGCGAACACCAGCACCACCTGGCCGGCGGCCTCGGCGCGGCCCTCACGTCCCGCCTCTTCACCCTCGGCTGGATCCGCTGGGGCACGGCCCCCCGAGTCGTCCACCTGACGGACGAGGGCGCGGTGGGCCTGGAACGCTCCCTGGGCCTGGTCCTCTCGGACTGACCCGGGACAGGACTGCACGGGCGCCCTCCACCTTCGGCCGACCCCGCCCCCACCGTTGGCGTACGCCCCCGCGCCGGGCTCCTCCGTCAGCCGATGTGCGGGGGTCGGGCGGGCGGGAGGCTGCGGGCATGGAACCGACCTACGTACTCTCCGATGCCGAGCGCGACCGGCTCGCCGCCGTGCTGCTCTCCGTGGCCAAGCACCCGTACGAGGACTACGAGGACTTCTCCCGCGCCGTCGGCGACGTGGTGGCCCGGGGAGAGGTGCCCGGGTTCTTCACCGAGGTCTGCGCGCGGATCAGGGCCGACCGCAGCAGCGGCGCCTCCGACGCCCATGTGCTCCGCAACTGCCCGCTGGACGAGGAGATCCCGGTCCTCGACCTGGACGACCCGGTCGCGGACAAGCACGCGAAGAAGAAGACCTTCGTCGGCGAGGCGTTCCTCGAACTGTTCGCGCAGCTGGTGCAGACCCCGCTGCTGTCGTACGCGACGCGGTTCAACGGCGACTTCTTCACGGACGTCGTCGCGATCAACCGCTACAGCGGCATGCAGACCGGCTTCAGCGACAGCGAGCTCGTCTACCACAACGACCGTACGGCGCACCCCGTGCGCGCGGACTTCATCTCGCTGCTCGGCATGAACTGCCCCGAGGGCGACTTCGTCTACACCGGCTTCACGGACGGCCGCGACCTGCTCGCGCAGCTGAGCGATCAGGACCGACTGCAGCTCAGGGAGGCGCAGTTCATCACCCCGTTCGACGTGTTCTCGCGGGACAACAACAAGGATCTGACGGTCTCCGAGGTCCACCCGATCCTGGAGAACCACCACAGCTTCCGCTACCTGGACACCTGCACCACGACCGCCCCGGGCGCCCCCGAATCCGCGAAGGACGCGCTGCTCGCCCTGAAGAACGCGATGGTGCGCGCGGACAAGACCCGGCACCGCATCCGCACCGGCGACCTGTTCACCTTCGCCAACCAGGACGGGCTGCACAGCCGCGACAAGATGGAGATCAACGACCCGGCCAGGGCGCGGCGCCGCTGGCTCCTGAAGACGTACGCCTTCCGGGACGCGGCCGCCGCCGAACAGCACGCGGACCGCTGGCTCGACGGGGTGCGCGGGCGCGTGGGCGACTGACCCGGCCGCACACGCAGAACGTCAGTGACCCAGAACCTCCGGCCGACGGTGCAGCCCGCCCCCGGGCACCGTCGGCCGGATCTGCGTACCCGGAAAGGCCCGGAAACTCACGACCACGGCGGCCGGTCCCCGTCCAGCGCCTGGCGCATCAGCAGGACCGCTTCCAGGCGGTTGCGCACCGACAACTTGGCCAGGGCGTGCGAGACATGGCTCTTGACCGTCGCAGGCGTGACCTTGAGACGGCGGGCCGCCTCGCGCGTGGACAGCCCCTCGGCGAGCAGCGTGAGCACCTCCCGCTCCCGCTCCGTGAGGGAGCGAAGGAGCAGACCGGCCGTACGGTCCTCGCGGCGCGGCCGGTGCGCCGCGGCGGGCCGGGGCTGCTGCGGCGGCCACAGGCCCACGAGCTCCGGCGACACCACCACGTACCCGGCCGCCGCCGCCCGCACCGCCGCCGCGAGCCGGCCGATCTCCGGGTCCTTGACGAGGACGCCCGCACAGCCCGTGGCGAGCGCGGCCCCGAGCGAGCGGCCGGTCCAGCCCGTGCCGAGGAGCAGGACCCGGATGCCCTTGTGCACCAACTCCCCGGCGAGCGGACCGGGTTGGGCTCGCGAGCCGTCCGCGAGCACGACGACCTGCACTCCGGCCAGCGGCCAGCGGTGCAGCGGCTCCCGGCTGTCGGCGGTGCCGAGCACCGTGACCCCGTCCGCGCCGCCGAGCGCCGCCGCGAGCACATGCCGGGCCACCGGATCGGCATCGGCGAGCAGCACGCACACGTCCGGACGCTCCTGCTCGTACCGCAGCACCAGACCGTCCGCCGCGTAATCCACGGTCATCTCCACTCCGATACTCCGATCTCCGTTCCCAGCCACCGCGGTGGCCACGAGCGGGCCGGGCCCGGACGGTCCGGGCCCCGCCCG
>NZ_JASCIR010000037.1 GCF_029968095.1 Streptomyces solicavernae
TCGGGCGAAATCCGCGGCGTCAGCGATCTGTTGGAAGTAGACTTGTACCCGCACGCCCAGGACGAGGTCGCCGAGCACCAGGACCACCGCTCGGGCGGCCGCCGTCGCCATGGTCCTCGGCTTCGTACGACGCGCCAGGCCCGCGCCGGGCAGGGCGCGGGCCTGTCGTCGTGTACGCACGTCTCGTATGTGTCGCACTCGTGCGAGGGGTGCGGCGGGCGGTGCCGCGAGGGGTTATGTCTGGTCGGGGTCGAGGCCCTGCGCGCGGAGGAGCGCGGCCAGGAGGCGCTTCACGTCGCCCAGCTCTCCCTTCACGTCGCTGAGCTCGCCCTCGATCGAGTCGAGGCGCTGTGTGATGGTGCGTTCTCCCGGCGCGCCGATTGCGTCGCCGAGGGAGTCGATGTTGGAGAACGCGGTGCGCTGCTGGGTCTCGATCTCGCCGAGCTTGGTGCTGTGCTCGGCGAGCGTGCGGCCCGTGCGGAATGCCTGCGCTTCGAGGTCTCGCAGCCGTGCGTCTGTCGTCTCCATCGCCATGGGCTCATTCTCCCAGAGTCGGTGTGCCGCCTGATTGTGCGGCGGAGCAGGGGGCCGGGCCCGCGACGCGGGCGGGTTGTGTGCTGCCTGGGTGCGGGCGCACCGATTCCCCGTCGTCGGGGGATCGGGCGCGACCAGGACGAGGGCGCCGAGCCTCGGGGAGGCGCGGTCCCAAGGCAGGTCAGGTGGTCTTTTTCGGCGGGCGTCCGGGACGTCCGGGCTGGGTGTCGATGTGGTGCAGCAGGGTGGCGAGGTGCCAGACCGGCTCGCTGCCCACGTGGTCGTCGGGGGCCGGGGCCTGTCCGCGGGCGACGTAGCCACTCCAGGTTTTCGGTTGCACGCCGGTGATGGCCGCCGCGCCGCGTGTGGGCACGCTGCTGATCCGCCGTTGCACGTTCTCTGTCGACGCCCCCAGCTGGAGAGCGATGTGGTCCGCGGCCATGCCGTGCCGGTAGAGGTGTGCGATGTAGCGCCACATCACGATGCCGGATCGGTGTCGGGCCTCCTGCAGCTCCTTCTCCTTCTCCTCCACCCGGGCCACCAGCGCGAGATCGTCCGGGGAGTGCTGGCCGTCCCGGACTCGTCGGTAGAAGGTGTCCCGGAGCTGGGAGTCCTTCCCGATCAGGTGCTGAGGGTCCCCGATCCGGGCGACCTCGTCCAGCAGAGGGCGCAGGTAGCGCTGTCCGTGGGCGGCGATGACGCTCAGCCGGAGCCGCTGGATGGCGTCCTGCCCCTTCGGGGTGTCTGGGCCGTCCGTCTCGACCTTCGTCCGGTCGACCTCGTCGCCGTCCAGGTACGCCCGGACGTCGATGCCGTGACGGATGCGTGAGGGGTTACCGGAGCCGGACCACTCGGCCGCGCGCCACACGACGGTGGTCCCCGTCTCGTAGCCGAACCCGTGGGCGTGGAACTCGACAGCGTCCAGTGGGAGGAAGTCGCTCAACTGAGGGAGAGTTTCCATGACACCCATAATTACAGTCGGCGACTGTAATTTCAAGAGCTGTCCCGCCCCCACGTGGCCGTCAGGAGTCCTGCTCCTGCAAGCAGCGCCCCTCCGGCGTGCCCCGTGCACCGTGCGGCTCGCGGTGCACGGGCAGCACGCCGGGTGTCGGCGAGCACCAGGACCAGGCCGAGGACGCCGTCGGGCGCGCGGCCGGCCTTCCGGGCGGGGGCGTCGGTGGCAGGGGCGCGGCCTACGATCGGGGGCGTGTCCGACCCGCCTCCTGTGCTGCTGACCTTGCCCGACAGGGGCGAGAAGCGGAGCCCCCGTCCTCCACCCGCAGGCGGAATCCGCATGCCGTATGACCCAACGTGACCGTTGTCGAGGACCAGGCGGCCCGAACGCGCCCCACGGCGCGGACGAACTCAACCTCGATCAGGCGCTGACTGTCCTGGAGGGCTCGGGCGCGTGGGCGTGCACGGAGTGCGGCGCTGCTGCCGCTGCTCGGCACGAGCGGCGATGAGCACCTCAGCGCGCGTCGAGCATGAGTCCCGGTCCTCGTCCACCCAGTGCTTGAAGCTTGTACGGGCGTAGCCGTCACGGGACTCCGCCGCCAGCGGCAGCGCGTCGATGGCCTCGGCCAGGCGGAGCGTCTGCTGCTGAGGGGCTTCAGGCGTGGGCGCGGCCTGAGCGGCGGTCGTGGTGAGTGTGGCGGGCGCCAGCAGCGCGGCGGCGAGCAGGGCGCGCCAGGTCGAATTGATCATGGACGTAAGTCGTAGTGCCCCACCGGCTCGCCGTGTGGCATATTCGCGGGCTCACCACTCGACCAGCAGCACACAGCACCCCTGCCAGGCCAACGGCTTCGACTCCGGGCGCTGGCTGCCTCTGCCTGGAGTAACACGCAACGCTCACCGCACAGCCGCGGCGGAGGATGACCAGGTGGAGCGCCCCGTCGAAGTCGCCCTTGCTCGCGCCGTCACCAAGCTGCCGATCGGTGAGGGCTGGTGGTACGAGCCGAAGTTCGACGGGCACCGCATCGTGCTGTTCCGTGAACCGGACGCGGTGGCACTGCAGTCCCGCACGGGCAGGGACGTCACCAACGCCTGGCCCGACCTCGCGGCCGCCGGCCTCGACCTGCCGGTGGGAACCGTGGTCGACGGCGAGGCCGTCATCTGGAACGAAGGAGTCCTCGACTTCGCCGCCGTGCAGGCCCGCGCCGCCTCCGCCGCCGCCCGCGCACGACTGCTGTCCCACCGGCTGCCCGCGTCGTACGCCATCTGGGATCTGCTCGCCCACCCCGAGCTCGGTGACATCCGCGCACGTCCGTACGTCGAGCGGCGCGCGCTGCTCCTGGACGTCCTCGCCGACGTCGGGCCTCCGCTGCAGGCGGTGCCGGCCACCAACGACCCCGAGATCGCGCTGCGGTGGTACCAGGCACTCCAGACACAGAACATCGAGGGCGTCGTGGCGAAGCGGGCAGACGGCGCGTACCGGAGCGGCAGGTCGTGGCACAAGATCAGACACTCAGAGACAGTTGATTCCGAGGCCGTCGGCTACACCGGAAACGCCACCCACCCCCGCACCGTGGTCGTCCGGCTACCCGACGGACGCACCGCCCAGTCCCAGACTCTCACCGCACCACTGAGCAGACGCCTCGCCCAGCACATCGCCGCCTCCGGGCCCGGCCGACGCGCCAGAACTGACGACGGCGAGCGATACACCACAACCGGCGGCGGACTCATCTTGGAAGCGCTGGCCGGGACCACACGGCACGCCGTGGTGACCATCGTCCGCGCCCGCTGAGGATCAGAGCCGGGCGCCCCGACGCCCGGCTTCCCTGCCTGGCCGCCGCTCGTCGCCCCTGAGCTATCCGGCCCAGGAGACGGCGAGGACGTACAGGTGCGCACCGGGGCGGTTGACGGTGTAGACGACGGTGAGCGGGCCGACTTCGGCGCGGCGTACGTCCTCGCCTTCGGGGTCGGTTTCTGCAGCTGTTCGGCGAGGCTGGGGGCCGGGCTGGTGCGGAGGAGTTCGACGGGGCGCGGGTTGCCGGGGTCGTTGACCCAGGTGCGGACGGTGTCGAGGGAGGCGTCGTCGAGCGCGGCGGCCATGAAGTAGGCGGTCAGCATCCGGTGCGCGATTTGCTCCCAGTAGTCCCACTTTTCGGAGTCAGACCGGACGGGCCACAGGACGAATGCTGCCTCTTCCTGGGCTCGGCGCACATCAGTGCAGGCGCCGAGGTCGAGGGTCTGATACGTCATCAGTTCGCGGCCAGTCCCAGCGTTTCGGCAGCCAGCGCCTTCCGGCGCGCGTGGGCCTGGTCGAGTTTGTTGTGCAGTCGGTCGGCCTCGGCCGCGACGTCTAGGTCGAGCGGGGCAAGCGGCGGGTGGCCGGCGGCGAGGATGCGCTCGCGGTAGACCCGCAGCATCTCCGTGTCCAAGTCGCCATCGAATCCGGCCCACTCCACGGCGGGGGCGGCCTCCCTGGCCCAGGCGGTGATGGCGGCGTGAGCCTCGTCGACGGCGACGATGTAGGCGTGGTGGGCGGCCAGCCAGTTCGCCGCAGTGCTCAGTGCCTCCCACCGGGTCTCGACCAGGTGCAGGGTCCGGTCGCGCTCTCGGCGGGCGCGCTCCTCGGCGGCGAGGCGCGTACGCAGGCCGTTGTAGCGACCGACCGCCGTGAAGATCGGCTGGGACCACCCGATGGCCGTCTTGATGGCGTTCGGGTCCTCGGGGTGCTCGTCGGCGTAGCGCTCGACGACGTCCTGGACGTTCTCGAAGCTCTCGCCGTCGATGCCGTCGATGACAACAGGTGTGGTCATGTCGCTGGACTCCTTCGGTCGGTGGTCGGGGTCGATGCCCCTCGATCGCAGATCTGCGTAGACGGTCGGCCGGCTGATGCGGGCGGCCTCGGCGAGCGCGGAGACGTTCGTCTCGCCCGCCTGCCACGCGGCGGCGAGCAGGTCGGCCCGGCGTCCGGGCCTCGACCACTCCCGCAGTGCGGCCGTCGCTTCATCTCGTGTCGTGCTCACACAACGACGATCCTGTAAAGCAGCTTTACATGGCAAGTAGCTTTACAGCCCTCGGCCGGAAAACATCACCGAATGTCCGGATCGCCACTGTGGAAGGGGGACAGCGTTCGTGCGGCGACCGGGCCGAGAACGAAGTGCAGGCGGTATCAGGTCGGCGTGCCGCTGTGGCAACGGTCCGAAAACAGGATGAATTGCATCGGATGCAACACTCCGCAGGCCCTCTACAGCGCAGGCTCATACGTGATGCTCTGCCTTGGTCAGCCGGCCGCGACCTCGCTCATGGTCGCCGCCTCGGCCTCGTCGGCCGACAGGCTCCGGCTAGGGGCCGCTCGCGGTGCCGTGGCTGGTGCAACGAGCGTCGCCCACGCGAAGGGAAAGGACTCGAATCACTCATCCGACGGAACCTCGGGCGGTTCCGGTTCAGCGGAGCGGGAGGTGGGCAGCGAACGCCGCAACTGCCCATTGATCAAAAAGGAGACGCATCCATGTCCGAAGGGGACCTCACCGAGCAGCTGGAGAAGATCGTCACGGACCTCAACCGTGATCTGGCCCGGATCTTCACGGGCAGGGCGAACCCGCGTGCGCTGGATTCCGTCATGGTGCATCACTACGGTGTCTCAACTCCCGTGAGCCGTGCGGCGAGCATCACCGCTCCCGAGCCCCGCGTGATGGCGATCAAGCCGTGGGACTCCGGTAGCCAGAACCAGATCGAGCAGGTGCTGCGGGAGGCCGACCTGGGGATGGCAGTCCGCGTGGTCGACGGCGTAGTACGGCTTGAGGCTCCGGCGCTGACTGAACAGGGGCGGGCGGACGCGGTGGAGAAGATCCGCGCGCGAGGCGCTGCGGCCACGGAGGCCGTAGACAACGCCCTGCAAGCCGGTGAGCAGCAAGGCCAGAGGGCGGCGACGTACCACCATCGGATCGATGAGGAAGTCGCGGCCAAGGAAAGGGAAGTCAACACGGTGTGAGCGGGGCGGGGCCGGCCTCGGCCCCGTCCTCGCGGTGCACCACCAGCTCCTCGCCCGCTGCCAGCAACTCGACGGCGCCCAGGGTGTCCCTGCGGTCCCGGCACTGCGCAAGGCCCGCCGTGCGTACGGGAGCCGGGGCAGCGCCCTCACAGGCCGCGCTGACCCTGGTGGCCCGGGATGCCTGTACGGTGGCGCGCGCCGTGTCCTACAGACGGGCCGGCGGCGTGAAGGAGTAAATGCCCGTCTCCGAAGTCGCTGAACCGTCGGCGGGAGAGGATCCCAGCGCCGCGTGGACCACGACAACCGGGCCGGGTTCGGCGTAGCTGTTCCACCAGACCGGAATCTTGCCCTCGCACTCGGGCACCAGGTGGTGTTCGACGGAGCGGACCGACAGCTGCAGGGAGCCTGGCAGCGGGCGTGCCGTCGCGCGGTCGACGACGCGCGGCGACGCGGCCGTGAGGCATGTACCCGATCTGCGGAACAGCCGCGGCCCGGTAGTCCTCGGTCCGTTCCAGAGCCCTGAGATTGCCGGCCCTGAAGGTGAAGGCTGAACGGTGCCACGATCTCCGGCGCCGATGTTCTCGACCTGGGGGCGGATCACGAGCCCGACCGGATCGTAACGCAGGGCACATGCATGAATACTTTTGGTAACCTTCTTTGGTTGAGGCTCGAGCGGTTGTGGGTCTACCGGGCAGGACGTTGTCCCATGTCCCACGGGGCCGATCGAGCGACGTGATGCAGCAACCAGGATGGGGACGCAATGGCCGACTACACCGGTTCGTTCGAGCTTGACTCTCAGCAGAACTACGACAACTTCCTCACGGAACTCGGCGTTGGCCCCATTAATCGCAGGCTCATGCAGTCGACGAAGCCCGTCATCGAGTTCACCGTCGACGAGGCAGGTCAGTGGGTGATCACGAACCGGGACAGCCTGAGGACACGCCAGTCCCTCCTCAAGCTGGGCGAGGAGTTCACGGAGACGCGAGTCGATGAGTTGAAGGTGACGTCTCTGATCACCCGTGAGGGAGACGAACTGACCCACATCCAGACCCCTCTGAACGGCGGCAATGTCGTGAAGAAGGTCTACGACCTCAAGGATGACGACACCCTGACCATCACCGCGTCAGTCGGGAATGTCACCTCGGTCCTCGTCTTCAAACGGGTCTGATACCGCGAAGCGATCCGCACCGCTGCCGCCGACCTGCCCGACCACGCTGCCAACGAGGACGAGTCCCGCCCCGGAGGTGCCGGTCACCCTCGACGTGCCGGGCAAGATCACCAACTGCCTCCGCGCCCCCTGGCCAAACCCGCTGGCGCCCCGCACTCGGCCAGGGGGGTGGCCGCACGGCGCGACCAGGGCGACACCCTGCGCCTGATCGCCGTCCCCGCCGAACACCGGCCACAGCAGCGTGTGGCTCTCGGTCACCTGAGGAAGCACCGAATAGCACAGGGCTGGAACACTGCCTCTTCACCAGTAAGACCGTGAAACGGCCCGAGATCATCACCGAACGAGACCCACTCAGACCGTAAAGAACAAGCTCGGGGTTGTGGCGCGTGCTCACCGTTTGGCAAGTCCCAGAGTCAGGAGCACGATGAAGGCGCCTATGCCAAGGGCTGCGACAACGACGTCAGTGGGGAAGTGGGATAGCAGCACCCCGCCGGCGGCGTAGACCACAGCGAGGAGCAGACCCAACCCGACGAAGACTGAGATCGGGCTGGAGCCCCGGTCGTCCTGCGGGTAGCGGGCCTTGAGGGTCTCCCGGAATCGGGTGATCAGCGGTACTTGCTGCATGTGTCGGTCCTCCGGAGCGTGAGGGGGAATGGATGAGGGGCACGTGGCCGTGTGGCGGTCGGCAACGGAGGGTGGATTGTGGGGACTTCGTCGCCCGCCGGTGTGTTGCTACGTGCCGCGGCGTACCTCGAGACGTCCAGCGTCGTCTGCGGCGAGCTGGCGGATGTCCGCGACCTCGCCCGTCTGGGTGTCATGCAGCTGTAGTCGTGAAGCGCTCAATGCCCGTCCTGCATCGGTGAGATGGCGCAGACGCTCCTCCTCCGGTTCGTCCTCCCACATGCTTCCCAGCATCACGGTCCGGTCCAGCCCTCTGCTCACGTAGAGCGGGACATCCGCCTCCAGGAGCGGGCGCAGGGCCTGTGACGCGTCGTGCTGCAGCAGTTCGGCGGCGAGCATCTTGAGCGTCGTAGGCCTGCTCTGCGCGTTGCGGGCCCGATCGGCAATCACGTTCGCGCTGACGCCCTGCTCCGTGCTGTCAGTGAGCATCGCCTCCGCGAGGCGCTCTTTGGCCCGGCTGACCGCCAGGGCGGCCGGCGTCGTGTAGTCCCGGCCTCCGCCCTTCAACGGCAGCGGCCAATCGGCTTCGACACACAAGTCCTGAAGGTCGATCCGTGCATCGCGCTCCGACGGCGGTTCCAACCGTGGAGACAGCGGCCCGGAACCTGCCTCCAGGGTGTTGGTGTACCACCTTTCCACCAGCTGTCCGCGCGTCATGCTCCAGGCGGCAACCGGACCCAGGTTGTTGATCACATCGTCGACCGTCAGCCAGGTCAGCCCCTGCTCGTGCAGCAGCTTCAGCAGCCGCTCGAACTCCCGGACCACACGCCGCGGAAACCTGACGACCGGACCAGGCTCTTCAACGCCACGCACAGACACACTCCCTTCCCCGCCGAACACCCCTTCACCATGCCAGTCAAAAACTAGACCAGTCAAGATATTGACCACCACCGTGGCGGCTCGGACCCGAGGCCGACGCGGACTCGGACGGCGTCCGCGCTGCGGCCCATGCCGGCCGTGCGGCTCATGCGGTTGCTGCACGCGAGGCAGAGCCGCCCCGCCCTGATCCAGCCGTGCACGTGGCAGTGGTCGAAGTGCAGGAGCACCGCGACCGGGGCCCGCGTGAAGCCGTCGGCGGCGTACCGCTCTTCGCCGTCGGTGTCCACGAGTTGCTGCAGCGCGGCGTGGATCGCCTCGTGGGCTTCGCGCTGGCTCATGTCGTACAGGTCGGCTGGTCCGGCCGTGAAGGCCATAACCATCTGACTTGGCCTTCACGGCGTACATTGAAGATCCGGCCCGACGACATGAGCGCAGGCTGCGGAAGTCGTTTCGCTCGCGCGGTGGCGCGCCGCCCGCGGTACTGGCCGAGCGCGCCGAGCTGGTCGCCGTACTGCGGCCGAGGCACGAGCGGGGCGGGCGCGCCTGCGCCTCGCTACGTCCTGCTGGGGCAGCTCAACTTGCTGTCCCTGCCCGCCCGTTGGCGGCCCGCTCGCAGTGGCCTGGTGAGGCGGTCTGTGATCCAATCGGGAAGCGGCCGGATCGGCTCGTCGCGGACGATCACGTACGGGACGCCGTTCACGATGCTGCCGGGGCCGATCAGGTAGCCGCCGCTGTGACGTCCGGGGGCGCGGACGTCGATTCCGGGGCCGAGGCCGGAACGTCCGCCCGAGGTGCTGGGGACGATCCGGCCGGTGGGGGCGCGGAAGTACAAGTGCCGGCCCCCGGACGGGGTGGCCACGGTCAGCGTGTCCGGCCACGGCTCGCCGAGGCGCGCCGCGAGGGCGGCGAGCACGGCCAGGCCGTCGGTGTCGTCGTCCTGGTCGAGGTCGAGGCCGACCAGGTTCGAGGCGCGGCAGGCGACGCCGATGTTGTCGCCGTCGCGCCACCGTTGGCGCACCTGGTCGGGGGTGGCGAGGCAGTGGGCCTGCCACCGCCCGGCGGGCAGACGACCGCCGGGCGGGAGCGGGAACACGACGAGGCCTCGGGCCGTGAGGCCTGCGGCCTCGTCGGTGGTGGTCATGCCGGGACGGCCTCGCACTCCTGGCCGTCGTCCTCGAACCCCTCGTAGCAGGTGCACTCCTCGTACGGGCTGCCCGATCCGGCGCCGCAGTCCTCGCAGTGCACGTTGCTGTTGAGGTGGTCGTAGTAGTCGGTTTCCAGGTCGGTTTCGTACTCCTCGATGTCATCCGGGTCGAGGAAGTTCGGGTGCCGTACGCCGTCGTAGACGATGGTGGAGGTCTGCCCGTTCTCGCGTGCCTGGGTCTCTCCCCACGGCAGGTCCGGCAGGCCAACCTCCATGCCGAACTCGTCGCCGCAGGCGGCGCAGGCGTAGACGTCGAACCAGTGGGTGACGACCCACAGACTGCCGGGGTGACGGTCGACGTGGACGAGCCGCCCGCCGCACGCGCTGTCGTCATCGCAGGGCTCGCCGTGGCGGCATCCGGTGCCCGAGCAGCGGCACGGCCGGGCCGGGTCGTCCACGGTCCGCCACACCGCCTCGGCGCGGGCGCGCTGCACCGGGGACGCATCGGCGGGCAGCGCGCGCACGCCGAGTTCCTCGGGCACGATGCCCTCCGCGGCCTCCGCCTCGGTCGGCTGCAACACGTAAGCCACCGCCGGGGCGGCCGGGGCCGGCTCGGTGGTCGTGTCCTGCGGGGCGGTGTCCACGGCGTTCTGCTCGCGTACGCGGTCGAGAGCCGCGTGGTAGCTGATGCCTTCGGCCCGCTGGAGTTCGCGGGCGCGCTGCTGCTCGGTGGTACGTCGGGTCACGGTCGGTGCCTCCTGACCGGTTGGCTCGGGCCCCCACGCAGCCCCCCGGAAAGGGCAAAAAACGAGCACGGCCGTGCCGTGCGCCTTGATCCCGTAGAACCTTCCCCCGGTGTGCCCGCGCTGCGTGGGTGCGCGTACGGCTCGGGGTGGGCGGTCGGAACGCCACTGGAGACGACGGTAACGGACAGCGCTGACATCCGCGGTGCGCCTCGGCGGAGTCACGCGCGAGCGCCCGCAGCCAACTCCACTGGCTGCGGGCGCTCTTGCTGGTCGGGCTCCTTGTCAGTCGACGGTGGCGGCATGTTCGCGTATGCCGGGGGTCAGTCGGCGTCGAGCACGCCAGGACGGATGAGGCCGGTCTCATAGCCACGCGCGACGGCGTGCGCGAGGGTCCGCGCCCCGAGCCTGCACCGCACGCGGTACAACAGCAGCCCCGCAGTCTCCGGGCACACGCCGAGCGCCGTCGCGATCTCCGTATGGCGCAGCCCGCGCGCGAGCAGCCGCAGCGCCGTCAGCTCGTGCTCGGTGAACAGGGGCGTCACAGGATCGGCCGGTTGATGTGGCGGTGCTCGGTCTCGACTCCGATGCCGGCGACTCGGAGCCGGTCGGCGATGTCCTCGGCGACGGCGACCGAACGGTGGCGGCCTCCGCCGCACACCACGTGCAGGTCGACGCGGCGGCCGTCCGTCACCTGGTCCAGGAGGGCGAGGGCGCGGCGGGTGCTGCGCTCGATCAGTCGGGCGGCGCCGGGCGAGCTGCGTACGTAGGCGCGCACCTCGGGGTCGAGGCCGGTGGAGTGGAGCATGCGGGCGCGGACGGCGGGGTCTTTCGGCGGGTTGCGGAGTGACGAACTCAACGTTGACCAGGCGCTGACCGAGCTGGAACGACCGGGGCGCAACAAGGGCCGTCAACGCGAGGCCGAAGCCACCGTCGATACGGCACTCGGATACCTGGGAGACAACCCCGTCCACTTCGACGTTGATCAGGCCGACCACGTACCCCGGACATGCCGAAGGGCCCGTTCCAAAATTTTAGAATGGGCCCTTCGGCATGCACGTCGGCCGAGGTGCGTCAGGATCTCCGCTGCTGCTCGGTCCCCTTCAGCCACTCCACATGCCACCGGTACGACTTCAGGCACACATACGCGAGGCGAAGCCGCCGAATCAAGGTCACCGCAGCGACTGCGTTCAGCACGAGGATCACGGCGAACAGGCACCGCGCCCCCGGGGAGGGCGACGACACGCCAGCCCATACACAGATCACCGCAGCAGTGGCAGTGACGGTTAGCAGGAACGCCGCCCGCCTGCCCTGCCGCTGCTCATCGAGCAGCAGGCAACACATCCATTCCAACTCACCAGCGGTTCGGGCGCCGCCTCCGACCTTTCCTTCGCCGGGCATGGGCCCTCCCCCCTCGATCCGGCATCAGCTCTTGCATTGTGGCGCTCCCGGAAGATCAGAAACAGTGTCTCCGTCGACGTCGTGCACTCCTAAAAGTTGCCATTGTGGAGTGCCTGCCCCGGGCTACCCCTATGCGACATACGCATGCCGTATGGCCTGGGGCCATACCCCGACACACCCGTCACCGACCGGGCGCAGCCCGGCCGCGCGGCGTGATGCATAGGGTCAAGGCTGGTCATCTATCGGGGAGTTGATGCGCGTGACACGCACGGTTTGTGCAGCCATTTTGGTGACCTGTCGGTCCTGACGGGCTGGTCCTGCGGGGTGACGGTGGTGCACACAACTGCACCTTCAGCGAGGGGAGTTCGCTGTGGCATTACGGTTCTTCGGGATCGACCCCCACACCGGGGACAAGCAGAGTCCGACGGTGTGGGTGGACGAGGACAACCTGGAGCTCGTGTTCCAGGGGTGGGAGCCGGGCGAGGAACTGGCAGCAGAGTGCGCGGCGTTCGAGGTGCTGGGCCACGCCAAGGGAATTCCGGAGGGCGAGGCCGTGGTCAGGATCCCCGCCCGGATGATCGACATGGTGAGGGAGGCGTGCAATGCCCTCGAAGGGCGCTCCGACGTTCGATGAGCTGATGGCCCGGTGCCGGACGGCGGTGCACCTGGAGATGCGCGACAGCTACGCCGTCGACTACGAGGAAGGACCCTTCGCCCACTGGCGTGCCGGGTTCCGGCACGATGTGGCCGACCGGACCTCGTGGTGGCGGCCGTGGCTCGACCTCATCCAGACCAATGTGCAGCGCGGCGCGGTCATCCGCCGGGCCCGCATCGTGTCCGAGCCGGTCAGCGAGTACACGCGGTTCCTGCACGACGGCACGTTCACGAACGTCGCCGCGGGCGAGCAGGTCCGCTGGCTGCCGCGCGGGCGGGCCTCCGCGATCGCCCTGCCCGCCAACGACTTCTGGCTGTTCGACAACGCATGGGTGCACTGGAACCACTTCGCCGGCGACGGCTCATGGACCGGCGAGGAGATCACCGACGAACCCGCAGCCGCGAAACTCTGCACCGAAGCGTTCGAGGCGGCATGGGAGCACGGCACCCCGCACGGCCAGTACGAGATCCACTGAACAACCCTGGTAGGCCAGCCCATGCCCAAGTCCCCCTCATCGAACTTCTTGAGATCGAGGTCGAGGCCACCGAAGCACGCAAACTCGCTGCCCGTCTCCGGTTCGCCTGCCTCTCGGCCCGCAGCATCGAGTCGATTAGAGGCGCGAACTCGTCGATCACCCTGGGCACCAGCTTGCCGGCCCGAAGCAGCAGAACGGGTCCCGCGAATACGACAGGACCATGTGGAACGAATAGACCTTGCCGATGCCCATGTGAGCGAGACCCTAGTGTCCTGAGTCGGGAACCTCGCCTGCCTCAGGCCGCCCGCACTCTGTCCAGGAGGTCATCCACCGCGTCGACGCCGGCGTACTTCTTGAACTCGGGGGCGAGGTCGCGTACGAGTGCGACGCAACGGGGTGCCCCGATCTTCTCGGCCAGGGTGAGCGATTGCGTGGCGGCGGCTGCGGCCTGATCGGCCTCGCCGACCTTGAGGAAGCTGCCGGCTTCATAGCTGAGGAATACCGATCGGGTCTTGCTGCGGGCAGCGGGCAACAGAGCTGCGCCTTCGCCGATCAGTTGGTGGGCGTGTTCGAGCTCGCCGAGATCGGCGAGGCACTGGCCGGAGTCCACCAGGAGGTCGGCACCGGACATCCAGCTGCACCAGGCCGGGGGTTCGTCAGCGGTGCGGGCGAGTTCGCGCTCGGCGGTGGAAAGAGACGTGCGGCAAGCGCGCGCTGCGCCGAGTGCGGCCTGGGAGCGGGCGAGGCGGAGGTGGAGGAGGGCGCGTGCTGTGGGGTGGCGAATGCGGGCGACGGCGCTTTCGAGGATCTCTGCTGCGGTTTTCGGCTCCGTCAGCCAGGTGGCTTGGTAGGCGAGGTCCGACATGATGCCTGCGCCGAGGTCGCGGTCGCCGGAGGTGTGGGCGCTGTGCAGGGCGGCGTGCCAGTAGCGTCCTGCGGCGCCGTGCTCGCCCTGGTCGAAGCGATGCCAGGCGACTGTCTGGGCCAGGTGCGCGGCGAGGGTGTGCAGTCGCTGCCCCACGGGCTGGCTGTAGTTGGCGCCGTCGATCAGGTCCGTGATGGTCGTGAGGTGTGCGTCGAGCAGGGTGCGGGTGTGCTGGCGCTGCTCGGTGACCAGGCTGGTGAGCCGGTGTCCCGTGGCCTCCAGGAGGTCGACGAGCTCGGTGTCGATCGTCTTGCCGTCCAAGGCGGCGGACAGGGCCTGTGGTTCGTTCGTGGCCCACTGGTGGGCGAGGCCGACGAGTGAGGCGGAGCTGTAGGTCAGGAACGTGCGGCGGTCCATGGTGCGCAGGGCCTCTCGAAGGGCGGGGACGGTGCTGTCGGGCCCGAGCGGTATCGCGTGGTCGCGGCCGGGGAGCCAGTAGGGCCAACCGAGTTCGGTAATCAGGCTCTGGTCGACCTCGAACGCGTCGGCGAGGAGTATCTGGGAGTCCTCGTCGGGGGTGGCCCGGTCGTTCTCCCAGGTCCAGATCCGCTGCCGGTCCACCCCGGAGCGGAGCCCGCGCTGTTCGGCGACCCGTCGTACTTGACGGGCGAGTTCGGGCTGCGTCCATCCACGCTCGCGTCGGGCGTGGGCCAGCGGGTGACGGATCAGGTCGTCCACGGAGCAATCCCATCATCTGGGGTGAGCGCCAGCGTACTGCTCGTAGGGCGGCACTACAGCGGCACTACACCCAACTCCTGTTCAGTGTCGAATGGTTGAGCTGTACTCGCAGACGTTCCCTCGCTGACCGGGCGAGGCTGAGACCGCGAGAGGAGGGCCGAGATGACCAAGGAGAAGAAGGCCGAGACACCGAAGGTGACCGCCGAAGCGGTGCGGGCGCTGCAGCGCCGGGTGAACGCGTTCGCTGCGACCGGCATCACCAGCCACGCGCCGACCACGTACCACCGGTGACGCGCACCTGCTGGTGAGCAGACCGCGGCCGGGGGCGCTGGACTCGCCCCCGGCCGCTCTCCGTCCGTACGTTCACGACCTGCAAGAGGAGACTGACATGGCTGCTCCCGCCGGACTGGAGCTGACGTTCCTCGGGCACCAGACGTGGCACATCACCGATGGCCTGTCCACCGTACTGCTCGACCCGATCCTCGCTGAAGCCTTCGGGGCCGGGGCTCTGGAGTTCCCGATCTGGCCGCCGCGGACCGTCGACGTGGACAGGATGCCCCTGCCGGACGCGGTGGTCCTCAGCCACGAGCACCTGGACCACTTCCACCTGCCCTCGCTCAACCTGCTGCCGAAGCACATCCCGCTCTACACCGGCATGACCACGCCGGCCGCGGTCACCGACGCCATCGAGGTCCTCGGATTCACCGTGCACCGCGTCGACCACACCACCCCGCTGACCGTCGGCGACATCGAGATCACCCTCTACCCGGCCGGCGCCCGCACGCTCTTCTGGGAACAGCGCGTCGCCCAGCCTCTCATCCGCCGCGCCGGCACGAGCGGCAGCGACGTGTTCATCGGCGTCGACGCCGACGTCTCCGACCTCTACATCGAGCAGGTCACCGACGGAGCGCTGCCGCCCCCGCGGCTCGCGATCGTGTCCAACAACGCCCAGACCGTGCCGTACGGCGCGCTCGGCGCCGACGCCAACCTCCTGCCCGGCATGGACGGCCCGCGCCACCGCAAGACCGGCCTTGAGATCCTGCACGGCCTGCTGATCGACTACCTCAGGCCCCTCGACGGCGTCCGCGACGTCGCCCTGTGCGGCAACGGCTTCACCGCGCCGCGCAGCCCCCACGGCCCGTTCCTCTACGCCGACCACGCGGCACTCGCGCAAGCGGCCAACGCCCTGCAGCACCTCTTCCACGTCCACGGGCCCCGGCCCGGCGAGCGTCTCACCGTCCCCCACGACGGCGGCGACATCACCACGTCGGGCGCCGAGTGGGTGCACCTCGACACCCAGGCGGAAGCTGCCGCACTCGCCGTTCAGCGCGCCTTCCTCGACACCCCCGACGAAGCCGGGCCCACCCCGATCACGGACCCGCTGACCGAGGAACGCTGGTTGCCCGCACAGGCGTTGCTCGCGCAGGAACTGCCGATCCTGGCACGCGCCTTGATCGCCACACGCATGGGCGCGCTCGCCTCCGGCATCCACGACTACCTCAGCGGCCCCCTCGGCTCACAGCGCGCCGTTTTTCGCCTGCTCGACCCGCCCGGCGCCCAAGGCCACACCGAGTCCTACGCCTGGAACATCACCGGCCCCGCCTTCGAACGGGTGGAGTCCACCGGCCGCGAAGAAGCCATGGCCGCCTACCCGTTCGGCGCCGAGATCTTCTACCAGGACCTCATCGCCGTACTCGAAGGCCGCGCCCAGATCTGGGACGTAGTCGGCGGCTCGTACCAGGGCTGGCACATCGGCGAGCCCCTCGACTCCCCGGTCTACGCCCTCTTCGCCGTCTACGGCGAACACCAGCGCCCCGACCTCGCCGCCCGCTGCTACGAGCACAGCCTCACCGCGCTCGGCTACACCCAGAGTGCGAGCGCGTGAGCATCACCGTGGCCGGGCCACTCGCCGGCGCCGCGCGCGTGCGGCCCGACGGGTGGCTCGCCACTCCCCTGACCACCGTCCCCGAGCGCGCAGCTGCCCAGGCCCGCTCCCTGATCCACCGCTACCACCCCGCCGCACCCGGGCCGGTGCGCTGCCTGACCGCCCGCTACCGGAGCGCGACGTTCACCCTCGGCACCCCGCCCCGCCACCTCCTCAAGCGCCATGGCGACGAAGCGGCCTACCTCGGCGAGGTCCTGGCCTACCAACTCATCGACGGCGAACGCGTTCTGCCCGAACTGCACAGCGCCAGCGACACCAGCCGCACCCTGGTCGTCGACTTCCTGAACGAACAGGCCGATATCGATTGCGAAGACGGCTTCGACGAGCTGATCGCCACCGTCGCGGCCGTCCACACCGCTTCCGCCCGATGGCCCCAGCACATCAGTGCCTCCATACGCACCTGGCAGCTCGGCGAGACTGCCAACGCGTCGGCCCCGCAATGGATTCGGCAGCCCACCGCTTGGCGTGAGCTTCTAGGTCTGACCACCGGGGCACACGGTCCCGAGCACGTCCCCCTCGGCCATCTGGACCTCAAGGCCGACCACTGCCGCCGCCGGCCCGACGGCCGCCTCGCCCTGATCGACGCCGAGACCCTGCGCCCGGACATCACCGGCATCCCCGACCTCGTCGCCCTCGCCCACCTCGGCCAGACGGAAGGCCGCGCCCTGTCCCCGCGCTGGGTGCGCCAGACATACCGTCGTCACACCAACCACCTCGGTGCTCAGTGGAGCGATGCCAACCTCGTGGGCGCCCTGCGCGCATTCGCCGAGGCCACCGGCCTCACCTCATTGCACGGCACCGACCAATAGCCACCGACAGCACTTGGAGGACCGCTTGTTCACCGGCATCCGCACCATCATGATCTTCGCCGAGGACCCCGAGAAGACAGCCCGCTGGTGGGGCAACGTCCTCGACACGGCGGTCCACACGGACGTCAACAAGGACAACGGCGACGTCTACGCCTGGCTCGACATCGCCGGCGGCATCGAGTTCGGCTTCCACCCTCTTGACGAGAAGCGGAACAAGCGCGGCGCCAGCCCGGTGCCCTACTGGCAAGTCACCGACGTCGAAGCCGCACGACAACGACTCCTTGACGCCGGATGCACCCATCACCGTGGCCCCCACGACGTCGGCGACGGCACCGGCCGCAAGATTGCCCAGCTCACCGATCCGTTCGGCAACGTGATCGGCATCGACGGATTCTGACATCCCCCTTCGGAGGCCCCGATGCGCCACTGGCCGCTCACTCAGCTCACCCTCACCACACCTGACCTGCTCCTGCGCGTCCCCAACGACGAACAGCTCGACGAGCTCGCGCAGGTAGCCGCCGACGGCGTCGTCCCGCCCGGCACCGTCTACTTCCCACAGCCCTGGGCCTCCGGCAGCCCCGATGAGGTAGCCCGCAACGTCCTGCAGAACCACTGGTGGGCCCGCGGCGACTGGCGCGAGGACAACTGGCGCCTCCTCCTCGCAGTCCTCCTCTTGCCGGACGGGCAGGTGATCGGCCAACAGAACCTCTCCGCCCGCAGCTTCAGCGTCACCCGCGAAGCACGTACCGGCTTCTGGCTCGGCCGACGCTTCCAGGGCCGCGGCTACGGAACCCAGATGCGCGCTGCCGCACTCCACCTCGCCTTCGACAACCTCGGAGCCGAGCGAGTCGTCTCCACCGCCTTCGCGGACAACCACGCATCCCTGCGGGTCTCCGAGAAGTTCGGCTACGAACCCAACGGCATACGACGCCTCGCCCTCGAGGGTCGCCTCGTAAAAGCTCACGACGGTGCCATTACCGCCGCAGGATGGCGCTCACGGCCCCAACAGAGCACCCAGATCAACGGGTTCACCGAGTGCCGACACATGTTCGGCCTGCCCGCAGCGGCAGAACCCGTGGACGTTGTGTCGCACCTTTGACTCGCAGCCACCAGCAGGCCCCTCTTGGTCCCGGGCGCGCCGTACATCCTCGTCTTCCGAGTCGGTCGGGTCCACAGCAGCCATCCCCAGGGAGAGCCCGAGGCCAGGTCAAGTGCGCCCCGGGTCACCTCCCGTAAGTGGTCAGAGAGTTCGCCACGCACCATCACGCTTCTTCTCCGGTCGAGGAAATCCCCGTCGAACTGACCGCCCGTCAAGACCCTGGGTTCGAACTGACGGGGCATCGGCCCAACAGCGCAAGGGCGGCAGCGGTTCGCCCGCGCCTTGATGTTCGATTTTCTCGCCAAGGTGCGGCATGCCGAGGCACGTCTCGCTCTTCCGGCGCAGCGAATTTTGAGCGGTTCTTGTCGAACGTTGCGCGACTGTGCCGCTGCTTATCGGTCTCCCTCGGCCAGCACTTCTTTGGCGGCGACCGCGAAGGCTTCGCAGGCATGCTCCGCTGCCTCGCCTCGGGCGAGCATGTCCGCCTTGTCCGCAGCGAAGAAGATCTCCCGAGTCTTCACCTGTATCGCAGCAGCCTGCTCGGCAAGCTGCTGCGCCTCCGGGCCAATGGCAACAAGGCGGAGCCGGAATACGCTGCTTCGGACCTCGACATACAGCCGGTACGACTCTGCCCGGGCTGTGAAGGTCGCCTCGGAGTCGGGTGTTGCGTGCTGGCTTGTCCACCGGTCGTACTGCGCCCGCCGATAGTCCTCCGCCAGGGCAATGAAGCTGGTACACGCATCAAGAAGACGCTGGTAGCTTCGCTCACGGTCAGCATGGGCCGCGGACCGGGCTGCGATCTTCTCCTGATAGCGGTGCGCGACGACAGCGCCCAGCAGCGTTCCGATGACGGCAATAGCGGCCGCAATGATCCCCGACACAACGACCAGCCCATCATCGGCAGCACGCGACGGACAGAGCGCGAATCGGCCACTACCCGTGCCGCTAGCTCAGGCTTCACGAGCGCGGGCGACGGCAGCCGCCGTCGACTCCCCGGGTCCAGACGCCCCAACCTCGACGAACAGGACCCCCTTGGGCAGTCCGCGCAGCAGCTCGCTCACGTCACCGGTCACCACGGCCTCCGTCGTTGCCGTTGTGGCGGGTCGGGAGTGCGAGGGCCGACTCGGTGGTGATGCACCCGGCCTGCTCGAAGAAGGCCAAGCGGTCGAGGGAGTTGCCGTCGGCGTCGACCGTCATCAGCCATTCGTCGAAGAGGTCGTCGCCCAGGCGCGCCTGGAACTCGTCCATGATCCAGCCGCGGACCAGGGCGACTTCCTGAGTACCGCCCCGTCCCTCGGTGGCCATCCACGCCATACACAAGGCAGCCTCGCTGTTGAGGCCGGTGGCCATCCGTCGCACTCGGGTCTCGGCCTGCTCACGTGACTCGACATGCATGCGCCCCCTCCCGGTGGCTTGCCACCAGAGTGTCAGGGTGCTTGCATGGTGGCAAGCCACCGGGCAGGATTGGCGAATGACCACAGGAGACGAACGCCGCAGACAGCACCGCCACCGCCACAAGCAACGCGTCCTACGCGGCATCGACGACGAGCTGGTGGCGGACTTCGACGCCGCCACTCACCGCGCGGGCAGCGACCGCAGCAACATCACCCGCCAGCTCTGGGAGTGGTACGTCCGCCGGGACGGCGCCGAACTCCCCCAAAGACCGGACACCCCGCCACCACCCGCCGCCGGCGGCGACCGTCAAGAGCAAACCGAGAAGTAAGGGACAAACAGGATGACCGACCGCACGGGGCAGCAGGACGTGCTGAGCCAGACAGCAAGTCGTGACGTCCTCGACCGGCTGATCCTGCCGACCTGGACCCGGCACGCCGTCCCACAGCAGCAGCCCGTGGTCGTGTTCGTGGTCGGACAGCCAGGGGCGGGCAAGACCCAGCTGGTCGGCATCCTGCAGCACGTCCTCGACCGTCGTGGCGGTGCCGTGCTCGTCGGCGTCGACCTCTACAAGGCCGTGCACGAGCGGTACGAGACCCACGTCGAGAACGACGTGCGCACCGCGGGCGCCAAGGTGCGCCCGGACACTCGGCGTTGGCATGCCCTGGTCGAGGAGCATGTGCGGGAACGCCGATACGACGCGCTCGTCGAAAGCGCGCTCGCAGACCCGCATGCGTTCCGCACGGCGGCCGCGGCGTACCGGCGGGCGGGGTACCGGATCGAGGTCGTGGCCCTGGCCGTGCCCGAGGCGGTCAGCCAACTCGGCGTGCTGCGAAGGTTCCTGGACGGCGCCGAGGCCGGCGGCGGGAGGTACGTGTCCTGGGAGAACCACGACAACTGCGCGAAGCAGCTGCCGCTCGGCCTGAAGGTCATCGAGGACGAGCGCCTCGCCGACCGCGTGACGGTCGTACGGCGCGACCTGCAGGTGCTTTACACCAACAACCTCACCGACGGCACCTGGCAGCACCGGGCCCGCGCGGCCTCGGTGCTGCTGGGTGAGAGGTCCCGGCCCTGGGGCCCGGCCGAGACGGCGGTCTTCCGGGAGCATCTGGCTGATGCGGACCGGCGGGTGCATGCCGGGCTCGTGCCGGAGGACAAGAGCCTGGCCGTGAGGCGCGACGCCGAGCGTGTCGCGGCGCTCGCCGAACCGGTCCGGCGCATCGCCCAGCCGCGGGCCGAGGCGCCGGGCGTCGACTACCACCGGCTCTCCCACGACGAGCACACCTGGATTTTCGACGAGCTGATCGTGCCGTCGTTCCTCGGGCGGATCACCGCACAGGAGCGGCCGGTTGTCGTGTTCGTGAAGGCGCAGCCCGGGGCGGGCAAGACCCGTGCGGCCCAGATGGTGCGCAGGACCTTGCGCGGTCGTCCGACGTGGGTCACCGGCGACTTCTTCAAGGCGAACCACCCGGACTACCGGCGGTCGCTGCGGGAGAATCCGCGGACCGCGAGTTCGAAGATCCGGGCGGACTACCGGGCCTGGCAGACCCAGGCCGAGGCGTACGTACGCGCGCGGCGCGGGGACGTGCTGATCGAGATGGCGCCCGGCAGCGTGGAGCAGTTCCTGGACAGCGCGCGCCCGTTCCACGAGGCCGGGTACCGGGTGGAGCTGGTGGTCCTGGCGGTGCGCAGTGCGGACAGCCGGCAGGGGACCGCGGCCCGCTACGCGGCCGTCGCCGGGGACGAGCGGCTGCCGGCCCGGTTCACCACCGCCGCCGGGCATGACCGCAGCTTCGCCGTACTTCCCGAGGCCGTACGGGCGGCGGAGACGAGCGGGCTGGTTGGCTCGGTGGCGGTGGTGCGCCGGGACGGCAGCGCCGTGTACCGCAACGAGCGCCTCGACGACGGCGGTTGGGTACGCCCTACGGGCGCGATGGGGGCGCTGCTGGCGGAGCAGGAGCGGCCCTACACCGAGCAGGAGGCGTCGCGGTTCCTGGCCGTGCACCGCCACCTGCTCGCGGCTCTGCCGCAGTACCGGGCCGAGGTGCGGCAGATCCTGTGGCTGGCCCGTCCGCTCATGCCCGCAGGCTTCCAGCCCGGGACGCTTGCGGGGCCGGTGGCTGTCGCGGCGCTGCCGATGCGCCGGGCTGAGGCGGGCTACTCGGCGCCGAGTTCCTTCAGGCGGGCCGCGTAGCGGGCCGCGACCTGCTCGGCTTCCTCGCCGCCGTCGCCCTCCTGGAGCTCGCTGCGGTCGGCGAGCGCCTGGCCGTACTCGGCCTTCAGCTGCTCCAGCCGGTCTGCGTCGCCGCTCGCGCGGGCTTCGCGCATCTGCTCGGACAGCTGGGCGATCACGCCCTCCACCTGCTGGAGTGCCTCGGCGGTAGCGGGATCTGCGGAATCGTCGTACACGGGGAAACCGTCCTTGAAGTGGGGTGATTCGGACGGGCCATTGTCCCTGGGCCGCTCCCGGCCGCCGCGAGCGGCTGGAACTGCGCGGCTGGGACGGGCCGTGGCGGGGACGCCTCCCGTACGGCAGGGGCGCGGGCCTAGGCTGTGCGGAAAATGATCACTTCGGGGGTGGGGCATGGCCGATCTGCGGGCGTTGTTCAGCGTGAACGACCGGGCGCTCACGTCGACGGAGGCGTTCACGAACCGGCAGGCACAGTGGGAGAGCGTCACCACGGCACTGGCCGACCACCTGCGGCGTATCGCCGAACCTGGCTTCACGGTCGAGGACTTCGAGGCCGCGCGGAACAACGTCGTGGTGTTCTACGGGATCGGCGGCATCGGCAAGACGACCCTGTCACGCAAGCTCGAAGCCTCGCTCACCGACCCCGCGCAGCGGCCGTCCCAGTGGGGTGAGCCGTCCTGGGAAGGGCAGCGGCTCGTGCCGGTACGGATCGACCTGTCCCGCTCGGCCGGACTCGACTTCGAGCAGGTCGCCCTGACCATCCGGCTCGCGCTCGCCGCCCACCTCAACCGGCCGCTGCCCGCCTTCGACCTGGCGCTGCGCCGCTACTGGGAGCACAACCACCCCGGCGAGCCGCTGGAGCAGTATCTGCAGCGTGCCGGGCTCGGCTCGAAGTTCGGGCAGGCCCTGCCCCAGCAGATGCAGAACGCCCTGTCCGATGTCGCGCAGGCGCTGTTGATGCCCGGCACGGTTGGATCGGTCATCGGGCAGGTCACCGGATCGCTGGTGACCGCGCTGCGGGAGCGTCGCCAGACCGTCCGGGCCCTGGCCGGGTGCGCGCTGTTGGCCGACCTCCTGGAGGCCGAACCCACCCTCGACGCCCTGTCGTACTACCCGTACCTGCTCGCGTGGGAGCTCGCCCAACTGCCCGCCGAACAGCGGGTCGTGCCGGTCATCCTCCTCGACACGTTCGAAGACACCGGCGACCGCACGCACCGCGATCTGGAGCGGCTGCTGCAGCGGATCGTGTGGCTGATGCCGAACGCCCTGTTCGTGGTCACCGGACGCGGCCGGCTGCAGTGGGCCGACGAGCAGCTGCAGGGCCAACTCGACTACACCGGCCCGCTCGCCTGGCCCGGCCTGGTGGCCCGTGACGTGCCCCGGGCCCGCATGCCGGAGCAGCCGGGAGACGGTGAACGGCAGGTCCTCATCGGCGACTTCGCGCCGGAGGACTGCGACGACTACCTCGCCCGCCGGCTCACCAGCAACGGCCGACCTCTGATCAGCGATGTAGTGCGGCAGACCATCACGGCACGCTCGCACGGACTGCCGCTCTACCTCGACCTGTCGGTGATGCGGTTCCTCGAACTCCGCCGCAGCGGCCGCACCCTCGAACCCGGCGACTTCGACACCGACTTCCCCGCCCTGATCGCCCGCACTTTGCAGGACCTCACCCCCGACGAGCGGCACGTAGTGCGCGCCGCTGCCCTGCTCGACGCGTTCGACGTCCCCCTCGCCGCCCGCACCGCCGGCCTCGCCCAGGAAGCGGCCGCGCTGCGGCTCATCGAGCGGCCCTTCGTCCGCGAGCAGCCGTTCAGCACCTGGCCGTACTCCCTGCACGCCGTGATCCGCTCCACCATCCGCACCGCGGACGACCGCACCGACGACGCCTGGACACCACGGGACTGGCAACAGGCCGCCGAACGCGCCCACACCGCGCTCGGCACCCAATGGCGCGCCGGAGCCGCCCGCGACCGCAAGCTCCTCGTGGCGTGCCTGCGCCAAGGCCTCGCCCTCGCCGCCGAATTCGGATTCGACCTCGACTGGCTCGAAGACGCGAGCTGGCAGTACATCGGCGACTCCGTATGGGAACCCCTCCCCCACCCCCGCCCCGCCGACGCCCAGGGCGGGCTGGGCAGTGCCACCGACGCGCTCATCGAAACGCTCAGCGCGCTCGCACGGCGCCAGCACGAGCACCGTGGCCGTACCGTCGACCGGCTCACCAGCGTCATCGACTCCGCCCTGCTGCCCGACGAGCTCCACGACCTCGCCCTGTACTACCGGGCGAAGGCGCTGCGCGACATCGGCCGCAGTACGGACTCACGCCACGGCTACCAGCAGGTCGTCGACGGCGGCGGCCGCCTCGCCCAGAACGCCCGCCGCGGCCTCGCCCAGGCCGCCCGCCTCGCCGGCGACTTCCCCACCGCCTACGACGCCGCACAGCACCTGGGCTGGGAAGGACGCCACCAACGCGTCCTCGGCGACGTCCTCTGGCTCCAGGGCGAACCCGAGCGCGCCGCCGACGCCTACCTCGCCGGCCGCACCGAAGCCGAGCAACACGCCAAGGCGGGCGAAGCCGCCCACTGCCAAGCCCTGCGCGCACTCGCCGTCGCCTTCACCAACCCCGAGCAGGCCGACGACGAACTCGACCTCGCCCAGCAACTCCTCGCCCCGCTCTCGCTGCGCGCCACCGGCATCAACGCCGCCATCGCCGCCCTCGTACGCGACGCCGGCAACCCCACGGTCGAAGACCGCGTCCGCACCCTGCGCACCGAACTCGACATCGCCGGCCTCACCTCGATGACACCCACTCTCGAGCTCGCCCTGGCCTTCCACCAGGCCGTCCACGACGACCAGCAGGCCCTGGCGGCCACAATCGCCCGGCTCCGCGAGCTCACCCAGGGCGGCGACTTCGCGTACTACATCGACATCGTCCACTTCATGGCAGGCCTCCCCCTGCCCGACGGCCACACGGAGCCGCAGTGGCTCGTCAGCGCCACCGCCACCCGCGACCGCTGGCGTTCTGTCGTCAACGCCCGCCGGGCACAACAAAGCTGAGCTCGGGACGGTGCTCTCGGCCCGATTCCCCTGCTGCGCCCGACCGTTGTCAGTGCCGCACCTGAGAATCGCCTAGGACTTGTCCGGCCGATCATGTGCGGAGCCAGATGACGAGGGCTGCTGCGGTGGCGGTGCCGAGGAAGACGTATCCGCGCTTGTCGTAGCGAGTGGCAACCGCTCGTGCGTGCTTGAGCTTGTTGATGGCCCGTTCGACGGTGTTCCGTTTCTTGTACCGCTCTTCGTCAAAGCCCGGTGGCCGCCCGCCGCGTGAGCCTTTGCGCAGGCGGGCGCCCTGGCTGTCGGTCTTCTCCGGGATCGTGTGCCGGATGCCCCGGCGCCGCAGGTACTCGCGGCACGGCGCGTTGCTGTAGGCCTTGTCCGCCGCCAGGCTGTCCGGCTTTCTGCGGGGCCTGCCCGGTCCGGTCCTGGGGACGCGGATCTTCTCCAGCACCGGTTTGAACTGGGTGCAGTCGGCCCGCTGTCCCGGCGTGACGATCAGGGACAGCGGTCGACAGCGGCCGTCCGCGCTCAGGTGGAGCTTGCTGGTGAACCCGCCGCGCGAGCGGCCCAGGCCCTCGCCTCCCGCACCACCTCCACCAGGCGGCCGTGCAGGCTCTGCCACGGAGTTTCGCCCTGGTGTTCTGCCGCTCCGGCCCCCTTTGAGGCGGGAGTTGGCGGCGGATCGGTGCGGGCGCCGGCCGCATGCTGATGCGCGCGGACGACGGTGGAGTCGACCGAGATGTCCCAGTCGAGCTCGCCGCGTCGGCCTCGGCCTGGACCTGCTGAAGCAGGGGTTCCCAGGTGCCGTCGGCGGACCACAGCCGGTGGCGTTCATAGACCGTCTTCCACGGGCCGAACCGCTCGGGCAGGTCACGCCACTGCACCCCGGTCCGCACCCGGTGCAGAATCCCGTCGATCACCTGCCGGTGATCCCGCCACCGACCACAACGCCTGTTGCTCACCGGCAGGAACGCCGCAGCCGTTCCCACTCCGCATCTGTCAGATCACCCCGCCCCATGCCCAGAACAACGACCCGGGCCCGAGACAGTCACATGATCGTCCGGACAAGTCCTAGATGGCCGTACGCCCTGTGTGCCCGCCCCGACCGGGGCGGGCGTCGCTGTACCCGGGTCCTGCCGCACGGCTAGCGTTCGAGCCATTCCATGAGGCGCCTCTCCCACGCGACCCGCACCCGGTTCCGGAAGCGGGGATAGATCGTCGCCGGGTCCTCGTAGCCCAGGGCTCGCATGACGAGCCACCACAGGGGGCGTACGACGAGAAAGCGCCAGACAGGCGGGAAACTCCGGCTCCAGTGGCGGCGTACGACCACAGCCAGGGCGAACGCGAGGACTAGCAGCAGACGCGGGAAGGCCCAGTACATGATTTCGGGCAACACTCGGGAGCCCCTCCTTCAAGGGGATCCCGGAACGCGACCACCGGGGCTCTCGCGGCTCATGCCACGGGCGTCATCAATGTGATTTGCGAAAGGATTCTACCGACTGCCCGCGGTAGAGCGTGGGAAAATTGCCGCCTGGTCTCCAGGGCACTTGCACCGGGTCCCCGGATCCGCTGGGTTCGGCGAACCTCGTGAATGGCTCGCGCAGCCAGGAGAACGGCATTTCCACACCGCCGCGAATCTGCTCGCCATCTAGCTCCAGGGTGTTGTGACCATTCATCACACAGCGTTTGCTATAGCTGGTGACCACATCGGTGCCGCCGCTGAAGTCTGGTGGTACGCGGGTCTCCAGTCGGTGCGGTCGATCGATACGCCCGGCGTTCTGCACGATCAGAACCGGGCCTTCGGGCTCTCGATGGGGGACCGTGAAGGCTCGAGCCCTCTCGGCACCACACCTCTGGCCGCCAGCTCGGCTCGGCACTGCGCAGACAATGATCAGAGCGAGCCGAGGCCAGTCTCCGGGGGCCGGCGGGTAGATGCCTTCTGCTACCTCGCCGCGTTCGGCGTTCAGTCGTCGTTGGAGCTCCCGACGCCGCCGTTCGTGCGCGGCCGAGCCGTCACGTTCACGGGTCAGGGCGTCCGCCAAACTCCCGACCAGGACAGCAGCCTTCCGGTGTGTCCACTCCTGTTGCTGGCGCTGCGGCAAGCGTTCGCAGATCCGGTCCACCAGTGGCACCAGCCGTTCCTGCTGCCCCTGCCCTGTCAGCGCATCGTCGAGCTCAGCCCACTCACCGTCGAGGAGAGCTGCCACGAGCATCTCCGCCAGATCATCCACCCCTGGATCGGGGGCACGCGGAACCATCCCGATCTGAGGAACCAGCCACCTGGGTTGGCGAGTTGCGCAATCCTGCTGGGCAGGCCCGCCTGCCGCATCCGATCCCCGTTCGCTCACCCTTCCGCCTCAGGCAAGGAGTTCGGAGGCGGTGAAGATCGACCAATCCCAGTTTCCGTTGTCGTCGCGATCAGCGAGGAGGATCAGGTCGTCGACGCTGTCACGGGCTTGTTCCCGCGCCTTGGCCATGGTGACGAGGTAGGACATGTGGAAGTCCTCCGGGAGGGGCTTTCCGCCTTCGGTGTCGCGGTGGACCAGCAGGACCGCGTCGTTCGACTCGACGCGCGAGGCGAATATCCGCACGTCGTTGACGCTGAGTTGGGTGATCGTGTCTGTGCGAACCAGGATGAGGGTGTCCGGCCTGCGCGGGTTGATGGCCTGTACCCAGATGTTCGCCATGAAGTTCTCCGTGTGGTTGAGGGTCACGCGCTGCGCCGCATGATCGAGTCGTAGACGCGCTCTGTCTCCGGCTCGGTGCCGACGCTGAGGCTCCGGTTGACGGCGAGGAGCGTGTCGTACGCGGCGCGTACGGCGTCGCGGTTGCCCGCCTGGTCCTCGATGAGCATCCAGTCCTGGTAGAGGAGTTCGGAGCTGTCGTCGATGTCGAGGCCGACGCGTACGGCGCGCCGGGCGGCGTCGAGGTTGGGGCGTGGAGCCGTGCGGTGCCAGGTCGCGAGGGTGTGGGCGACGTCGGTGATGCGGACGAGCATCTCCTGGATGCGGGCTGCGGCCCAGGGCGGCTGGTCGCCGTCGAAGGGGCGGCCGGTCACCAGGTCGAGGGCGGCGGCGAGGTCCGCGATTCCTTCGGTCTCGCCCGTGGTGAGTCCGCGGGTGGCGAGGTCCTCGAACTGGGTCCAGTCGCAGCGGACGTGGTCGGAGAGGCGGTAGCCGCCGGTGCGGGCGCGGGGCAGGTAGACGTTTCCGTCGCTGTCCGTGCCGAGGCGGTTGCGGAGTTCGGAGATGCGGGTCTGCAGGGTTCGCTTGGCCCAGGGCTCCATCGGGTCCATGGCGTCGCAGATCGTGTCGCCGGTGATGCCGGGCTTGAAGTAGATCAGTGAGGCGAGCGCGGCGAGTTTGGGGCCGTGGCCGGAGGCCTCGACGCCCGTGACCTCGACCGGGCCCAGCACCCGGATCAGAGGCCCGTCACCGGTGATCTCCGGCTGCTGGGTGGGGAATTCGGTCTCGTCTGCCGCGTCCTGGTCGAGCAGGAGGGCCGGGGCAGCCGCGCTCTCCTCGGGCGCTTCGGGCTCCGGGTTGCCGTCGGGGGCTTCGTGGACGGCCGGAGTCGGGTTGAGGACGTGCACGGTGCCGCCGCTGGGCGCGGTGTCGGTGAGCGCGGCGAACGGTGCCTCGGGCTCGTCGACCGCGTCGGCGGCTGGGTCGGTGACCGTGGCCAGCAGGGGGACGCTGCTGGGGCCGGTGTCCGTGTCGGTCTTGGTGAGGCTGACGGGCGGGACGTGTCGCCAGGCGCCTTCTGCTGGGCGGGCGGGTTCGTCTGCGCTGTGCAGGATGCGCAGGAACTCCCGGTAGTCCTCCTCGGGGAGGGTCTGCAGGACGAGGTCGGTGTCGAGGAGGTCCAGGTGCTGGGGTGTGTCGGTGCCGGCCTGGAGGCGTACGGCGTCGGGGAATCCTGCTGCGGCGTGCCGCGCGGGCAGGACGAGCGCCACGGGCATGTCGTGGGCGGCGGCGAGCGAGTCGGCCAGGGACTGTACGTCGTCGGCCCGGATGGCGTCGGCGGAGCAGATCAGCATCCACGGCAGCGGGTCCGCTGGCTCGTCGCCTTGGTGGTGTTCGAGGAGGAGTTCGCCCAGGTCGGTCTGTGCGGCGCGCAGTGAAGGGACGGTGCGCAGGCGGCCTTGGGGCAGCAGGGTGGGCAGTTCGGTGCCGAGGCCGACGGTGAGGATGTCGGCGTGGTCGCTCCATGCGCTGGTGCCGGCTGCGAGGGCTATGACGCGTGCGGTGTCGCGTACGTCCTGGTCGTCGCCGTCCAGGAGGAGGACGCGGGTGTGGGTGAGGTTGAGGAGGATGTGGCTGCCGTCGGGGTCGGTGCCGAGCGGGACGAGGCCGGGGTAGGGGGCGGCGACGGTGTGCGGGCTGTCGATGAGCGGGTGGGCGGGGTCGAGCGTCCAGCGCTGTTCGGCGACGTGGGTGAAGGGCGGCAGCGGCTCGGCGGCACCGTTGAGGAGGAGTTCGATGCCGGTGGCGGTGACCCGGGCGCCGCGCAGCTCGGGCAGGGCGCGGTCGTGTTCGGCGGCGTGGTGCGCCAGGGTGCGCAAGGCGTCGTCGAGGAGGTCGACGCTGGCGGGTTCGGCGGTGGCGTTGAGGACCTGCTCGACGGGGCCGGGGGTGTCGGGCATGGCGATCGTCTCGCCGGGGTTGCGGCGGCGCCGCTGGAGCAGGCGCTTCACAGCGATCGTTCCGGCCAGGGTGCCGGCGAGGAGCATGCCGAGTCCGGCGATGTGGCGGGCGTCGACGGTGGATTCGCTCGTGGAGGGGGCGGCGGGCTCGTCTGCGGGGCGCGTCGGTTCGGCGGTGTCCGGCTCGGCCGGCTTCGTGGACGGGGCGGCCGAAGGAGCCTGCGTTTCGTGTCCGGAGGCGGAGGGAGACGGCGCGCTGTCCTCTTCCGCGGCGGGCTTCTCCGTCTTCTTCGGCGGCGTCTCCGCGGCGCCACCGCCTGCACCGTGCTGTTCGTCGTCGGCGGGGGTGTCGGGTTCGGCGGGGCGATCGTCGGTGGAAGTCCGTTCGCGGTCCGGTGACTTGGGGGCGTCCGGCTTGGCGTCCTCGGCCGGGGCGGAGGCGTGCGGGATGGTGAGCTTGAGGCCGGGGCGGATGTCGGCCGGGTTGGTCAGCCGGGTGCCGCCGGGCTGCGCGGCGCCCTTGTTCGCTTCGAAGATCTGGACGTACTTCGTGCCGGAGCCGGTCTCCTCCTCGGCGATCTCCCACATCGTGTCGCCGGGCTTCACCACGCGCTCGGCGTCGTGCCGCTCCTCGTCGACGGTGGCGGTGTGGCCTCCGGCCGGGCGCGGGGCGCTGTCGGCGGCGGGGTGGGCCGCGGTGTCGGTGGCCGGTGTCTGGGTGGTGCGGGCGTCGGCGGGCAGCTGCACGGTGGTGCCGACGGGCAGGGTGGCTCCGGTCGGCAGATCGGGGTTGAGCTGGCGGATTTCGACGGCGCGCTGTCCGTCGCCGAGCGTGGCTTCGGCGATGTCCCACACCGTCTCCCCCGCCTCGGCCACGACGTGCACAGAGGTCGCAGCAGTGGCTGTCCGCTCAGCGGCCTGGGCGGGTGCTGCGGGCGCTGCCTGTTCGGTGGTGTGCTGCGGGGTGTGGGGGGCGGTGGCCGCGACGGCGGGGGTGGAGGCGGCCATCGCGGTGCTGGCGGGCAGGACTAGGAGACCGCCGAGGAGGAATGCGGCCAGGCGCTGCGGGGCGGCGAGGCCGCGCCGGGGCCGGGAGGGCCTGCGCCGCAGCAGCGCTCCGGTCTCAAGCGCGGTGGAGACGACGAACCAGGCCCAGAACGCCCAGGCGGCCACAGTGAGAACGATGAGCAGGGTGCTGCCGTCGTCGTACTGCACCGCTTCGCTGATCTCGTCTGCGCTGGGCACGTGTCCGGGCAGGGTTCCGGCGTTGAGGAGCAGGACGGGGACGCCGACGAGGAGAGTGGCGAGGGCGGCGAGGCTGGCCACGGCCCGCAGGAGCCGTACGGCGAGCGGTAGTTGGGGGCGCATGGTCATCCTTGGGGGTCCGTGCGTACGAGGGTGGCGGTCGAGCGGGCGGTCACATTGAAGGTTCCGAAGCCGAGCCCGCTCAGGAGGATGGGCTCGTAGGTGTCGTGCACGGTGACGGTGATCTTCTGGCCGTCGGCGGAGACGCGGGCGGTGCCGGACGATCCGGCTTCTTCGAGGAACTCGGCTGCGGCGGCCTCGGCGCCGGCCGGGTCGACTGCGGTGCCGTGGCCGCCGATCGCGTCTTCGGGGATGATCTGCTGGCCTGCGGCACGGGCGGCTTCGGCGGCGAGGTCCTCGCTGTCGGCGGAGGCCTTCATGTAGCGGCCCATGTCTGTCATGAGGGCCAGCAGGCCGATGAGGATGATGCCGAAGCCGAGGTAGTACAGGGTGACCGAGCCCTTGTCGGACATGGCTTGGGTGCGGAGCGCGCGCAACCATCGGTTCATGAGCCGTCACCGCCTTGGTCGGTGCGGCTGTTGTACTGGTCCACGTAGCTGACGCGGGTCGATTCGAGGGTCTTCGCGCCAGGCAGTCCAGGCACCATGAGCTGGGACAGCGACACGGTGCACGTCACGGTCACGCTGACCTGCCCCGGATCGCCGACGGCTTTGGGGAAGTTGCTGACGTCGATCTCGATCGAGGACTCCTCGCAGGTCCGCCCGGCCTTGCTGAGGGCGGAGCGGGCGGCGTCCTGGCCGGCGGCCTCGGCGCCTTCGGGAGCGCTGGCCCGGCTGGCCGCGCGGGCGGCGGCCGCCGCCGCGTTGGCGGTGGTGGTGTCGCCGATGCCCGCCAGGCCGTACGCGGCGAGCAGCACCACCACGAACAGGACGACGGGCGTGCACACGAGGGCTTCGAGCGTGTAGGCGCCGGTGTCCTCGCGCAGACGGGCACGCCAGGTGCCCGCTCGGGCGGGGGCCCGGCGGGCTTTCGGCGGCGTGTGGGGGCTCATTGTTCGACGATGTCCTCGGCGCTGCGGTGGATGGAGATGTCGAGGAACGGCAGGAAGTTCATCACCTGGGCGTCGACGGTGATCTGGACCTTCTCGCCGGTGGATCCGGCGGTGGATACGTTCACGTCGCGCACGATGCCGATCCCGGCGAGCCAGCGGTGGGCCCGTGCGGCTCCTTCGGCGGGGGTGGACTGGTAGGACGATCCGGTCTCGGCGCCCTTTCGGGCGGCGGTCGCGGCTGCCGCGTCCCCGAGGTACCAGATCCCCATCTGGACGGCGGCGCACAGCACGATCAGCAGGATCGGGGCCAGCACGAAGAACTCCAGGGTGCTGATGCCGTCGTCCCGGTGCATGCGCGCCAGTCGCCGCTGCCAGAAGGCCCGGAGCCGCTGCATCTACTTGCCTACAGCGGACTTGAAGTCGGCGACGAGGCCCTCAAGGGCGCCGTTCCAGGCCAGGACGAAGGTGGCCACGCCGGCCATGACGACGATGCCGATGCCCAGGGCCTCCAGGGTCGACATGGCGCCGGTGTCCTCGCGGGTCTTCGCCGTGATGCTGTTGATGCGGGTGGTGAGGGCGACGTGCAGGCGCTGGCCCGCGCGGCGGACGAAGTCGGTGGGGTGCATGGAGAGTTCTCCTTCTGTGCGGGTGGTCGGTGCGCCGTCAGCGTGCGGTGAGTCCGAGGACGGCGGGGTAGGCGAACGCGGCGAAGGTGATAGCGAAAACCACGGTGGAGGGGAGCGGCAGCTTCTCGAACGCCCCGCTGGCCTCGGCCTGCTTGTCGGTGCGCAGCCGCGTGCGGAGCGCCTTGGCCTGCGTGTCCAGCGTGGCGATGATCTTCGCGCCGGATCCGGCGAGGGAGAAGGACTCGGCAGGGCTGGCCAGTTCGGGGATGTCCAGCTCGTCGCCGAGCTGCTTCAGTGCTTCCCACGGCTCGATGCCCGCGAGCTCGGCCCGGTTGAGGGCGGCGCGCATGCGGTGCAGGATCCAGTGGTCCCCGACCTGCACGGTGTGCAGGAGGGCTGCCTCGACACCGACGTTGGCGCTGCGTACGAGCTGTGCGCGTTCCAGGACCGAGGCGACGGCGAACCGGAACTCCAGGCGCTTCTCGCGGGCGTTGGCGCGTACTTCGTGGTCGGCGTTGAACCACACGATCACGGCGAACACGATCGAGACCACCAGCAGCGGCACGGCCAGCTGCGGGGCGCCGGCCGCCAGCAGCAGCGCGTTGAAGACCTGCGGGACGGCGAGCGCCGCGAGCGAGCCGAGGATCTTGGTGCCCATGTGCTCGGCGGGTGAGCGGCCAAGGACCTCCAGGTCGCTGCGCGCGACGCCCAGCAGGTGACCGAAGGAGGCGAGTGCCTTGTAGCCGGTGCGCTCGACGAGCGGCGTACTCCCGGACGCCGTGGCGTGCACCGTGGGCGGCGGGGGTGTGGTGCCGTCGAGGCGGTCGAGGACCGCGTCGGCGTCGGGCCGCGCGGGCAACAGCTCCGTCAGCAGCAGGTACAGGCCGCCCCCGATCAGGGCGCCCGTGATGAGTGCGGCGGGCGAGATCACAGGACGCCTCCGTCCGAGAGCACTGCACCGTGGTTGGGGGTGGTCCGGGTCGGCAGCGGGTCCAGCAGGCGCGGGTCCGGGGGCGTGTACGCCATGCGGCGCAGCCACCACAGAGCTGCGGCGAACAGGGTGGCGAGGACGATGAGGACGAGCTGTCCGGTCGCTGTGCGGTAGACCTCGCCCCAGGAGCCGGTGACCGTGTAGCCGATCATGGCCATGCTGATGAGGGAGACCCAGCGGGTGGAGACGCGTACGCGGTTGCGTTCAGCGTCGATGCTGCGCAGCGAATTCGCCTCGGCGGAGGTGAGTTGGGACATGGTTTTCAGGGCGTTGCTGAGGCCGCTGCCATGGTCCTGGGTGTGGGTGAGGAACAGCAGGACGACGTTGTCGACGGCTCCGTCGGCGAATTGGTCGGCGAACTGCCGGTAGGCGTGGGCCGGGTCGACGCCCATACGGAGCCGGGCGGCCAGCGTGCGCACCTGGGGGCGGATCGCCTGCGGGCAGCGGGTTGCTGACGCAGAGATCGAGGTCTCCAGGGTGGCGGAGGACTGGTGCATGCCGGCCAGCTGCTGCAGCCACTCGGCGAGCGCTTCGAGCCGTACGATCTGCCGCTGCGCGGTGCCGGCGGGGTTCCAGATCCACGGCAGGCCCAGCACGGCCGCGGCAGCGATGAGCCCGTGGACCGGGCGGAGCGTCACCACCCAGGTCGCGACCGCGGCGAGGGCGGCGACGGCGGTGAGCATGCGGTACTTGGAGGCCCAGGCCTCAGGCATGGAGGCCTGCATGCGGCGCCACATCAGCTGGCGGCGGGTGGCGGGGCGGCCTGGCTGGACGGCCACGCCGCGGATTCCCGTCGCGGTGAGCAGGAGTCCGGCCACGATGAGCGCCCCGAAGAACGCGGCGAGCAGGCTCCATTGGGTCGTGTTCACAAGGTGGCCTTCCGCAGACGGGGCTTGGCCAGATCGAGAGGGGCCGTCCACTTGCCGCGCTCCACGCGGAACCAGTCCGGGTCGAAGCCGACGTTGGCCAGGTCTTCCATGACGCCCTGCGAGGGCATCATCTTGAAGCTGCCGCGGGGGTCGTTGGGGGTGGGCTCGAAGATGTGCTGCCAGGACGGCTTGCCGTCCTCGCCGGGGCGCAGCTCGGTGATGTGGGAGACGAAGCGGTGGATCCGGCCGCCGATCTGACGCTGGTCGATCATGCGGACGAACACGATGAAGTGCACGCCGGTGGAGACCAGTTCGTGCACGGACTCCCTGGTGCGGTTCTGGCAGAGGGTGACCAGGCGGGGAAGGATCAGGTCGGGATGGTCCGCGTGCAAGGTGCACATCGTGCCCCGGCCGCCGGCGCTCATTGCTTCGAGCATCGCGTCGGCCTCGTCGCCGCGGACCTCGCCGACGATGACGCGGCTGGCCGCGGTACGCAGGGAGTGGGCGAACATGTCGGCCACTCCGATGCGGCCGACTTCCTTGCCGCTGCTGTCCAACTCTCCGTTGGAGAAGCGCGCTTCGAGCGCCAGAGCGTGGGGGGTCTGGCCGTGCTCGTAGCCCTCCTCCAGGTACAACTCCTTGTCGGATTCGAGGATGGTGATCCACTCGTGGGAGGGGATCAGGCGGGCGAGGGCGCGCAGCAGGGACGTCTTGCCCGCGCCCATGTTCCCGCCGATCAGCATGTTCTTTCCGGCGAGGACTAGGGCGTGCAGGAAGTGCGCCATGGCCAGGTTGATGGAGCCCCACTGGACCATGTCGTTGATGCTGGCCTTGATGGTGCCGTGGCGTCGGATGATCAGGTAGGGCTCGGGGGCGAGGAGCCCGGCCTCGGCCCTGGAGCCGTCGGGCAGCCGGAAGGACACCATCGGGCTGGCGGGTGAGAGGCGCCGTTCGCGGTGTCCGGAGTTCGCGGCGAGCCGGTTGATGAACCCCTCCAGGTCGGCGGCGGTGTCGACGACCGGCTCGACCTGCTCGACGGGGCGGGAGTTGTAGGAGACGAGGGTCGTGGTGCCGACGACGCGGATGTTCTCCACGTCCGGGTCGTCCAAGTAGCGCTGCAGCGGGCCTGCGCTGAACACCAGGTCGTACACGGCCTGGGTGATCGCGTCGACCTCGTCGGCGGTCAGCGGCGTACGGCCGAGGTACTCCTTGACGGCCCACTGGGCCACGGCCTTGGCGACCAGGGCGCGGGCCCGTTCGCGGCGGGCCTCCTCGGTCGGCATCGGATCGTCGTCGTCCGCGGTGGAGATCGTGTCCGCGACCCGGTCGCGGAGCACGGCGATCTCCTTGCGGGACACCGGCAGCGCGCCGGGCAGGTCGTCGACCCGCACCTCGTGCGGGGCGGTGGTGGCCGTGGCAGTGGGCGGCTGTACGGGGTGGGGCAGAGCCGTGGGCAGCGGCGCGGTGGCCGGTGGCGCGGGCGGCTGCAGCGATCCGCGCAGCAGGTCGGCGAGGCTCTGCGTCTGGGGGGTTCCGTTGTGGTCAGCCACGAGGTGCCTCCGCGCCGGGCATCGGGGCCTGCTGGCGTGAGGCGGCGAGTCGCTGCAGCACCCCGGCCACGACCGGCGAGGAGACCGCGGCCGGCGGCATCTGCAGGCGCAGCCGTCGCGTGCGGGTCTCGACTTCGAGCTGGGAGCACGCGGTTCGGGCCTGCTTGAGCAGCGGGGACTTCGCGAGTTTCGGCGGCCGCTCGGAGCCGTGGGTGAAGTAGGTGGCGGTGTCCGGGTCCCAGGGCAGCATCGCTACGACCGGGGCCTGCAGGCGGCGGGCGATCGCGTCGGAGGGCATGCCCTGCGCGCGGCCCTGCTCGGCGATCATCAGGACGCGCAGCGCGTCCGCGCCGGTTCCCGAGCGGTCCAGTTCCTCCCGCAGGGCGGCGGCGACGGGAACCGTCTGCGCCACCGACGTGACGCTGTTGCGTACGACGAGGAGGACCAGGTCCGCGCGGTGCAGCAGCCGCGACGGGTACAGCGACGTGTGCAGCTGGCCCGGTTCGAGGGAGACGCGGCCGGCGTCGACGAACACGTCGTACCCGGCGCCCTGGTCCATGGCCTGCAGCAGGCTCGCGAGCGGCTCCCATACCGGGGCGAGCGCGGGCGCCTGGGCCGGGTCGGTCAGGCCGGGCAGGATCCAGCGGTTGTTCTCGGCGTCCATGGGACGCATATGTGCCTCGAAGGCCTCGGCGAGCTGCTGGTGCAGCTGGGCCTCGGCGAGGTGCCACAGGCCGATCTCCGGCCCCCATCGGCCCTGTTGGAAGCCGTGGCGGACGCTGCCCTGTGCGCAGTCCGCCTCCACCAGGAGCGACACCTTCGGGCAGGAGAGCGCCAGAGCAAGGGAGGAGACGGTGGTTCCGCAGCTGTGCGCGGAGGTGATCACGGTGACGGACATCCGGTTCAGCCCTTCGTGACCAGCACCAGGCCGAGCTTGCCGTCGACGGCTTGGGACGCGACGGCGCTGCTCTGGTCCTGGGGGACGGCGATCTGCACCACCGCGGTCCCCGAGGTGTCGGGGCGGCCGACCTTCACGACCCGGCCGGTGACCTCCGCCTCGGACTCCTGCGCCGGCTTGCTGCGGGCGCCTTCCTCCTGGGCGGGGACGACGCGTACGGTGTCGGCCGGTTCGAGGGCGTCGATCGGGGCCCGGCCGCGCTTGACGGCGACGGCGACGAGTTCCTCGCCCTGGCGCAGGCCGTTGCCGTCCTGCAGTTGGCCGTCGGTCAGCAGGGAGCCGGCTGTCAGCCGCATCGAGGCTCGGCGTCCCACGATGTCGGCGCGTTCGCTGGCCGGGATGGGGCGCAGCGCCTGGTCCTCGGGCAGCGCGACGACCCGCAGGTCCTGCGCGGTGATCGTCTGCCCGGAAGGAACGTCGCGGGCGACGGCCAGCACGTCGGACCGATCGGTGGCGCTGTTGAGCAGCCAGGAGACGCCCAGGGCTCCGCAGAGCACCATCATGGCGCCGACGACGGCCCGGGGGCGGCTGCGCTGTCTGGGCGGCAGCGGCTCGGAAATGCCGACTTCGGGACGTGCGACGCCGCCATGGGCGGCCGCCGGTGCGGCCGGTGCGGGAACCTTCGAGTTCTTCAGCTTCACGTGCTTGGTGCCTTTCGGGCTGTTAGTCGAGGACCTTCAACTCGCCGACTGACACGGCGAAGTCGGTCTCGCGGACCTCGGTGAACTCCCCGGCCTCACCGCCGCCGTTGACCTGCCACTCGACCGTCCAGGTCGCGGTGGCGGTGCCCTGGTACTTGCCGCCCGGCTCGCCCTTGGACGGGGCCTCGAACTGGGCCCCGCAGTCCGGGGACTCCTGCATGCCGTACGACTTCTTGTAGGGGGTGCCGGGGCCGTCGCAGTGCACGACGTCGCCGCCGTCGCCCAAGTCCCACTCGATGTCGGTGACTTCGGCGGTCGCGGTCACCGTCACCGAGCCCGCGGTCGCGGTCGCGCTGGTCGGCCCGAGCGTGGTAGCGCCCTGGTTGACCCACAGCCACATCGGCACGCCGACCGTGTACTTCCCGCCCGCGCGCGGGCTGGCGATGTCGGGGCCGACGAGCTTCATCTGGTCGACGGCCTGGCGGGCGACGACCTCAGGGTCGATCGCGGGCGCGGCGGGGGCGCCGCCCGCGGGAATCCAGGAGATACCGACGCGGCCGGTCTCGGGGCAGATGATGCGGTAGACCGCGCCCTTCTGCCCCGGCTTGCGGTCCTCGTACGCGAGGTTGCTTTCCGGGGGCTGAGGGTTGAGCTTCTCGTACGTGCACTTCGGGGCGGACTTGCCGCTCTTCTTGCCCGCGGGCTTCGCATCCTGTTTGCCGGTTGAACCCGGTGTGGTGGAGCTGTCCTCCGCGCACAAGGTGACCGTCAGGGCGGTTCCCTCGCACTCGGCGCTGTTGCCGACGACCGGGTCATCGGCGGCTTGGGAGATCGGGGCTGCGATCAGGACGATCGCCCCTGCGGTCATCCCCGCTCGCCTCAGCATTTCTTGTCTCCGTGCGTGGTGAACTCGGTGATCATCCACCGGCCCTCCCACCTCTCCGCGGAGGCGGTCGCCTGGTAGCGCAAGGGCTGGCCGTCCGGGAATGGGATGACCTTCTTCTGCTTCGTGTTGTAGGTCTGCCACTTGGAGATGTCCATGCAGTCGGTCACCTTGGCTGTGGGGACCTTCGCCTTCAGGTCGAGCTGCGTGACCCGGGTGTCCTCGTGTCCCAGTTCACCGCGCACGACGGTCCCCGCCTTCTTCATCCGCGCCAGGTCCAGTTCGAAGCGGCCGAGGGCTTTGAGAGTCGCGTACTTCTCAAGGTCCGTGCCCTTCGCGTCGGCCTTTCGGTAGGCCTTCATCTGCTCGGTCCACATGCCGCTGTACGAGCGGAGCACCTCGTCCTTCTCCTTGGCCTGGGGGTCGGCCGTTTCGGAGGTCTGCTCGGGAGCCGGCTGGGAGGGCTTCGTGTTCGTCGGCTTGGCGGGTTCGTCAGGAGTGTCCTCGCCGCAGCCGGACACGGTCACGGTGAGTGCGGCCAGCAGGAGCGTGGCGACTGTGTGTCGCGTGCGCGACGGTCGAGGACGATCTGTGAATGGTGCGGCGGTCAACTCGCCCTCCCCGTTACGGCCTGTCACCGTGGTGTTCGTTGGTGCTGGTGGTGGGAGCAGACGGTTCGCGCCTAGCTGAGTTGGCTCGTCCCCCGCTTGCCCCGTTGTCTTGGTCACGGTACATAACCCTCTGTCAAGTGCCCAGTGGCTATTGGTAGTTCCTCGCACTGGTTCGTCACGTCTTGTACTGAAAAGTGCAGTTCTTGGCTGGGTTTGGGTGGTCACCGTACGGGCCTCCAGTTGTCCTGGTAGCGGGTGAGAACAACTTGGCCGAGACGGCCGTCTTCTACCGGGCCTGATTCGCGGGCGCCGGCCCACACGAGGCGCACCTCGACGCGGTGGTCCTTGTCGTCCGTGGCGCGGGCGATCGCCGCCTGGATCCGTACGTCACGCAAGGGGGAGCGCAGGGGCTTGTCGGTGAAGTAGTCCGGCCACTGTGCGCGGTTCTGGCCGGTGACCTCGGCTTTCCAGATCCGGGAGGCGAGGTCGATGAGTTCCTTCTCCGTACGGCGGTCGAGGTTAGGGGTAGAGGCGCGGTTGAGGACGCGCTGTACGGCGCGGTCGCCGGCGGGCCCGTCCCCGGCCACCGGGACGCCGTTGAGTGCCGTACGGGGGTCGCTCCCCCGGTTGTCTGGGGGCGTCGACTCTCCGCCGCCGGTGGCTGGATCGCTTCCTTCGGGTGTCCGCTCCGGCTCTCGTGCTGCGGTTGGTCGGGTGGGGCGGTCTTCGGGTGGTGCGCTGTCGGGTCGAAGGAGTGCGAGGCCGGTCAGGATGCAGACGGCGGCGGCCAGGAGCGGCACTACGACGGCGCGGCGGGGCGCGGTGGCAGTGTAGGTTCTCGAACTTCTTGTCCGGCCAGACGGCCGTGACCTGCGGGTCCTTGAGGCCTTCTCACCGATCTGTCCGGGCGTGTTTCTCATCTTGTTGGCCATTTCTCGATCGGCTCCGGACGCGCCGGTGATGGCCACCTGGCTGACCTTGGGGTTCTCCGTCGTGGTGGCTGGCTGGACACCTTGACGGACGAGTGCGTGAGAAACGGCCATCTCAAATGCGGCCCTACCGGAAGCGGGGGATCTCATAGGAGACGGGCGCCTCCTGCGTATGCGTGGTCCCATACGGGCTCGGTGCGGACTTTGGTGCCGGGCCGGGGGGCGTTGACCATTTGTCCGTCGCCGAGGTAGATGCCGACGTGGTAGATCGTGGCGTTGCTCGTTGGGTCGTACGCGAAGAAGACGAGGTCCCCGGGCCGTAGGGCTTTCAGTCCGGCTTTGGCGGGGATGCGCTGGCCTTGTTCGGCTTGTTGGGCTGCGGTGCGGGGCAGGTGAATGCCGATCTTGGCGTAGGCGTAGAGGGTGAGGCCGGAGCAGTCGTATCCGGTGATGTGGGTGCCGGATTTGCCGCCGGGTGAGCAGCAGATGCCGGTGCTGGGGCCGTCGGCGTTGCCGCCGCCCCAGGAGTACGGCTCGCCTTGTTCGGCGAGGGCGGCATTGATGACGGTGCGGGCGGTGCTGCTGGTGTTCTGGCCGAGGCGGATGGTGCCGTTGCTGAGCTGGGTGTAGCGGTCGATGCGGGCGAGGACGTCTGTGACGTAGGCCTGGGAGCGGTTGTACTGGTAGATCGCGGCCTTGAGCTGGCTGCGGTCGGTGAGGTTGCGGCCGTTGCCGCAGAGGTAGACGGCGGCACCGAGGGCGGCGTCGTCGGCGTTGTGCGGGTCTTTCGTGCCGTCGTTGTTGGCGTCGCGGCCGGATCCTTCCCAGGTGGAGGGCAGGAACTGGAAGGGGCCGACGGCGCGTTCGCCGCTCGCCGTGCCGTCGTAGCGGCCGTTGTCGGTGTCGGCGAACACTGTGGTGTTGCCTCCGCCGCCGGTGCCGTTGAGGAGGATGCCGTAGATCTTCGGGCGGATGTCGCCGTTGTCGGCGATGGTGCGGTCGGCGGCGTGGTTGGACTCGATGGCGGCGATGCCGGCGAGGATCGGCCAGCTCATGCCGTTGCACTTGGGGGACTGCTCAGGGAGTTGGGCGGCGGCCTGCTGGTAGGCGGCGAGCATCCGCGGTGGGATGCCGGCGACCTCGCCGACGGCTTTCGCGTCGGGGACGGCGGGGGTGCTGCTCGCGGCGAACAGGACGTACAGCGTGGACAGTGCGAACAGGCCGATGAGGACGGTCGTGCAGCCGAGCATTTTCTTCACTGGTCCTCCCCGCGGGTTCGGTTTCCGCGGCGGGTGAGTTGTGCTTCCAGGAGCGGTGAGAAGCGGCGGACCCGTGCGTCGCCGTTCTCGCGCATGCCGGCGTTGGCGTAGCGGGGGGTGCCGTGCTCGTCGAGCCAGGTCTGGTCCCAGGTGTGTAGCCGGTTCGCGCGTTCCAGTGGCTGGGAGACGGCCTCGTAGGTGCGGCGTGCGGGGGTGGTCAGGTCGCGCAGGCCGTCGCGGCTGTCGCTCGTCCACCGGTCGGTGACCTGCCGGTAGTGGCTGCGCTGGCGGTCGAGTTGTTGGCGCAGGTCGTGGGTGTGTGCGCTCGCTGCGCGCCGGGCGCGGGTCCAGGTCGCGGGCAGTCCGACGGTCGAGTAGTAGGCGGCCTTGCCGGTGCCGACCATGACGCGGCCGGCGCGGGTGCGTTTGAGTCCGGCTTCGAGGCGGGCGCCGATCGGGCGGAATTCGTCGCCTTGGGCGTCGTGGGTGATGCGTCCGGTGCGGCCGTCGATCACCGTGCTGTGGGTGCGGCCGCCGCGGGGCGGGCCGGCCTTCGGCTGCCTGGGTCCGATCAGCACGCTGTGTGCAGCGCGGGCGGTGAGCGCGAGCGGGGCGAGAGCGCGGCGGCCTTCGGCGTGGGCCTCGCTGAGGAGGGCTGCGGGGTGGCCGGGCAGGCCGGTGGGGTCGTTCAGGGCGCGCAGGCCTGAGGTGAGGGCGGAGTGGCGGGACATGAACGAGAGGTGGGCGGGTGAGCCCCCCATGCCGCCGCCGGCACCGTGGTTGAGGGAGGAGAAGGCGGCTGCGGTGGCGGCGGAGTGCTCGCCCATGGTGTGGCTGCCGCCGATCCGGGCGTAGCGCATGCGGGCGGCGATGCGCTGCCCGAGGGTCTGGCCCTTGCGGAGCATGATGCGGTGCGCGGCGAGGAGGGTGACGGCGAGGCCGACCAGGGTGAGCAGGCGCTCCATCATCGGGGTGGAGTTGTCCTTGAGGAGCGCGGCCGCGGCGACGCCGAAGAGGGGGATGATCAGGCAGACGCCGACCAGCAGGAGCATCGCGGAGGCGTAGATGCCGACCCACTTCCACAGCGCGGCCCGGTTGGGGCCGGGCAGCAGGGCCCAGGCGAGGACGACCAGGGTGCAGGCGGCGGCGGCGGCGCAGGCGAGTTGCGCGGCGAACTGGGCCAGGACCATGGCCAGGATGACGATGAAGACGATGGAGGTGGTGAGCAGGACGAGCAGGGCTCCGAACACGCGCTCCCAGCTGTTGGACGTCATGTAGGCGGCGATGGCCTTGCCCTCGGCGCCCTTTTTCTCGAACTCGGCCTGGGGGTAGGTCTGGCTGGCCATGTCGCGGCACAGGTCACCGGCCGGCCCCGGGGCACGGTCGCAGTGATCGGTGTTGGGCTTTTTGGGGTCGATGAGCTTTTTGTGGGTCTTGTAGAGGGGGTCGTCCTTGTCGAGGTGCTGGCCGTACTGGAGGAGCATGTAGGGCTGGACGACGAGGGTTTCGGTGAGGGTGCGGGTGATCGGCCGGGACACGTCGGCAGCCGCGAGCGGCCGCTCGCCACTGAGACAGGTGTCGCGGGCGGGGCCGGCGATGGTGTCGCAGGCCTTCTGGCGCTTCTTCTTCTGGGCTTCAGCGGCGGCCGGGTCGTTGGCCGGTGGAGTCTGGCGGCAGGCTTGCTGAGCGGGGCCGGTGATCAGGTCGCAGGGGTCGGCTCCCTTGGCCTTGTCACCGCCGTTTGAGGTGATGGAGGCCGCCTCCAGGGCGACGCGCTGGGTCTGCTGGATCGGCCCGTCGTAGCCGAGGAGGACCGTGGGCTTGACGGTGGTGGTCGCCGCGAGCGCGCCGATCACCAGGGTCAGCATGATCTCCCCGGCGCCGCGGGCGACGCGGCCGCGCATGATGAGGACGAGGCCGAACACGAACGCCCAGGCGGTGAACACCCCCACCAGGCCCAGCGGTCCGACGACGTCACGCTCGTAGGCGTCCGAGATTTTCTGCGCCGGGCCGGCCAGTTTGTCCAGGACGGGGAACCGGTAAGCCCAGTCGACGAGCCAGGAACCGAGTCCGGTGATGGTGCGCGACAGGGCAAAGGATCCGGTGATCATGAACGCCTTGACGGATTCGACAGGCCCGTCGCCGAAGGAGGTGAGCTCGTAGCGGTCCAGCGGGACGCCTTCGGACGATTCGACGTTGAGAGGGTCGAGGAGACCCCCGGAAGGATCACCGTCGGCGGCGAATGCCGGTGTGCTGGCGGCCGCCGTCACCAGCGCGGTCAGGACGATCAGGGTCACGGCGGTACGCCACCGGGAGAAGGCGGCCGGGCTCATGCCTTCCTCCGGGCCAGGTAGCGGATCACGACGACGCCGATCACGGCCGGCGTCAGCAGCAGGGCGGCGGCCGGGGTGAAGCCCGACGGCGGTCCGGCGTTGTCCCGGCCCTCGACGCAGTAGGCGTGGGCGGGTCCGACGATCAGGTCGCACGGGTCGTCCTCGGGCTTCGGCTTCGGGCTGGCCTGGGTGGGGGCGGGTTCGGCGCTGGGGGCGGTGCCCGCGGTGGCGGTGTGGGGGAAGGCGTTGCCGGTCTGCGGCCACCAGGCGTCGGGGACGCCGGTGTGGGAGAGGACGAGCAGGAGCGTGACGGCGGCCGCGGACAGCAGGACGGCCAGGGCGCTGGCGAGCCGGGTGCGGCGGGGGCGGAAGGTGTCACTCATCGCGTACTCCCGGATTCGGTGGTGAGGGCCAACGCGGGGGTGGTGTCACCGTGTCCGGCGGCCAGGACGTCGGTGTCGGGGGTGGTGTAGATGTCGGCGGCGATCCGGGGCACGCCCGGGACGAGGGTTTTGAACCGGCCGATGCGCATGCGGGGGTCGCGGGCGAGGAACTCGCCGGCGCGGTCTCTCTCGCCGAACGGGGAGAGGTCGGTGGTGACCGTGCGCAGCAGGTCGTCGTCGTCGCCGGGAAGGCCGAGCCATTCCAGGCCGCGGGCGGCCAGGACTTCGTCGCCGGTGCGGGACAGGAACCGGTAGGCGAGCAGTCCCTGCGCGGTGGAGGAGCCGAGTTCGAGGACGTCGTGGCAGCCGAGGCCGACGCCGGCGCCGTGCTTGCGTCCGTCGAAGACGACTTCGTCGACCAACGCTTGGCCCTCGGCGGAGGAGGTGAGCCAGTACGCCTCGTCCAGCGGCAGCAGCGTGAAGCGGCGGTCGGTGAAGGCGACTTCACGGGCGATCGCGGCGATGAGGTAGAGCACGGCGCGGCCGATGAGGGCCTCCAGCGGCTGCGTGCGCATCAGCTCGGGGTTCGTGACCGCTTCGCGGGGCGGCAGGGTGAGGCCGGTGGTGGTGATGACGACGAAGTCGCTGGACACCTGGGAGGTGAGGTCGAGCGGCGGCAGGTCGGGGTTGAACACGGCGGCGGCGAGCGGCTCGTCGGCGGCGACCTGCAGCCACTCCAGCAGGGACGTCGCCCGCTGGGCGCGGGCGCTGTCGCCGTCGGCCATCTCCTTGAGGGCGATGAGGACTTGCGCCATGCACGGTGCGGGGGCGGAGGCGGCCTGGGCGACGGCCTTCTTCAGCAGCGCCCCGTACTCGGTCATCGGGCCGATGCCGAGCTGCACGGTGAGGTAGCTGAGCGCGTAGCGGGCGCCGGTGGCCGGGTCGTCGAAAACCCGCAGGGGGTCGATGGACAGTTCGGCCTTGGCGGCGTCGACGACCTGGCAGCGGCCGGCGGCCGCGGACCGTGCGAAGCGGGCCCATTCCCGCTGCCGGGTGCGGTCGATGGCGATGACGCGGCCGCCTCGGTCGACGATGGCGGAGGAGATCTCCTTGAGCAGGACGCTCTTGCCGCCGCCGAGGTCACCGGCGATCCCGAATGACGCGGAGGCGTTGCGGGAGGGGGCGTCGGCGATGTTGAGGAGGGTGGGGGTGACGGTGCCGGTGTCCTGGCTGATGCCGACCATGACGCCGTTGCCGTCGCCGAACCCTTGCCCGGTGAGGGCGCCGTGCATGGCCCAGTCCTCGCCGAACTGGTACTGCGTGTACTCGTTCAGCGGGCCGGGGGTGCGGGTGGCGGGCAGGGTGAGGGCGAAGGCGTCTTCCTGGCCGCCGACCGGCCGCACCAGGCGGAAGTGGCCGGGCCGCAGGCGGGCTTGAAGGGCGCGGGCCCGCTCGTCGGCCTCGGCGGCTGTCGTGCCCCAGACGGTCAGGACGGTCACCGAGCGGACCTCGGTCTCGATCGTGTTGCGCGAGGCGCGGGCGCTGACGTCGCCGAGGTCCTCGGCGGCGTCGTGCATGTCGTCGGGCAGTCCGGTCTCGCGCCGGGCGGCGTACTGCTCGGCCTGGTCGACCAGGTCGCGCTTCTTCTTCGTGACCTCCTGGACGACCTTCTCGGTGGGCACGAGCGTCATGTCGCAGACCCAGTCGACGCCGAACGGCATGCGGTCCAGCTGCGCGAGGAAGTCGCCGCCGTCGGCGGTGTACTTGCGGGGCATCTCCGCCAGTGCCAGGTGCGCCTGGTAGGAGGTGCCGGCCTCGGAGGTCACTTGCAGCCACGGCCGTCCCAGCCGCGCCCGGCCCTTCTTCGTACGGGAGGTGCCGCGCTTGCCGGGCTTCGCGGGCGTGGGCGTGGGGGTCGTGTCGTCGGTTCCGCCCTCCAGGAGGCGGACCTGGCCGAGGTCGGTGTGTGCGGGGGCGCGCAGCATGCCGCTGACGAGGCGGCTGCCACGGGCAAAGGCGGTGGAGGACTCGGACAGCAGGGGCTCGTCCAGGCCGCGGGCGACGGCGTGCTGGTGCATCCACACGATCTCGGCCGGGCTCGCCGGGGTGAGGGTGAGGCCGCCCTCAAGCTCGGCGGTGATCTCCCGGGCGCGCTGCTGGCACTCTGCGACCTCGGTGGCGGACACGGGCGCCGGGGGCAGGCCGAGCATGCTGGCCAGTTCGGCCCAGCCGGAGGCGAGCGCGGCGCTCAGCCCGGCGCGGGCCCCGGCCGCCTGCAGCGGGATGGTGAGCCACAGGGTGCGCTGGTGCATCTCCACCGGGGTGGTGAGGTCTTCGCCCGCGAGGAGCTGCAGTTGGGCATCGGCGACCTCTGCCCAGTACGGGCGCGCGTGCAGGTCGACGCCCTCGACGGTGCGGGCGATGACCTCGCCCGGGTCGGTGCGGGCGCACAGCCCGTACAGGCGGGCCGTGCCGGGCAGGGAGCGGACCAGGGAGGTGACCCGGCCGATGAGCTCTTCGCGGGTGCGGGCGTTCATGTAGCGGGAGCCCTGCGGGGCGAGCGCCCAGATTCCCCAGACCTCGCCGGTGGTGGACCACACGAGGTTGTCGACGATGTGACGGATGGCGAGCTTCACCGCAGGTCCCCCTCGTACTGGTTGAACATCTGCTGCAGCGGCGTCGGGACGGGCTTCACCACCGGCGCGGCCGCGGCGTGCCGCTTGCGGCGGTGGAAGGGGCCGGGGCGCGGTGTGCGCTGTAGGGCCGGCCGCGGGCGGGCCGCACGAGCGGAGCGTGCGGGCGCTGGCGCGGGTTCGGCGGCGGGCGCGGGTTCGGCGGCGGTAGTGGAGACGAGGATGCTGCCCTGCAGCAGCTGGGTGCGCGGGGCGCGGGCGGTGCGGCCGGCGATCCGTCCGGTGGAGGGCTGCAGGAGGTAGCGGAGCCAGCCGTAGGCGATCCACAGCAGGGAGCGGCCTCCGATGCGGCTGGCGCGTGCGGCCCATACGGCTACGCCGAGGGCGATGACGGGGAGCGGGCCCAGCGGCGCCCACCAGGAGAACGTCTTGATCAGCACGTAGATCCCGGCGGCGGCGATGACGAGCTGGGGCACGGTGTACGGGCCGAGCGGCAGCGTCCAGTCGCCGATCTTCCCGAGGACCCAGGGGTAGCGGCGGGCGCGGGTGTAGCTCCGGCCGATCCGTACGGGGACAACAGCGCTGCTGCTCATGCCGGTTCACCCCCCTTGGCGGGCTCGGGCGTCGTGGCAGGGCTGGAGTACGTCGGGATCTGGGAAGGGGCACCGATGTTGGTGATCTCGTCGGTGACGGAGTCGCCGAGGTCGTCGCGGGCGTCGTAGATGCCCAGGGCCAGGACGAGACCGATCAGCGCGCCGATACCGGCCTTCATCGAGAACTTCTGGACGACCTTGACGACGACGATGATCCCGAGGACGACCTTGAGGCTGCCGTCTGCCCAGTCACCGCCGAGGTTGAGGAAGTGGTCGCCGATTTCCTTGAGGTCACCGGCGAGGACATGGTGGGTGGTGTTCATCGCGTCCTCTTCGGGCTCGTGGTGGTGTCGGTGTCACGGGAGGTCTCCAGGCCGGACTGCACGGCCCGGACCTCCCAGCGGCCGTCGCGGGCTTGGAGCTTGAGCGCGTACGCCAGCGGCCAGACCCGGCCGTCGGTGTCGCTCACGGTGATCTGCGCCCGGACCCGCACGGTGGCGCCGTCCGCACCGGCCGCGCCGTCGGTGCGCCCCACGGAGCGCACGTCGTCGACGCTCACGTCCGCCGCGTGCGCGGACGCCGGGGCGGGCAGCGTGGTGCCGGGGGCGAGGTAGCGGTCGGCGCCGCCGTCTGTGGCCGTGAGGTAGGCGGTGAGGAACTCCCCCACCGTGGAGGACAGCTCCGAGCCGGTCGGGACGGCGGCCTCGTACGGGGATTCGGGCTCGGCGGCCGCCGAGGGCCCGGCGACCTCGGCGGGCGCCGCGGCGACCGCGAACTCCTGCTTCCCGCCAGGGGCCGCCGTCGTGTCCGTCACCGTGACGGGCAGCGCGAAGTAGCGGACGAGCCCCGGCTGCTGCGCGCTGGAGCCCGAAGACGGCTTCGGGGTCGGCTCGTTGAAGTGCACGGCAATCGTCACGGACCAGGAACCGCCGCCCTGGCGCTCGGTCCGTACTGCGGCCAGGCGCTCGGCGGTCGGCGGGTGCTCTCCCCAGACGGGCAGCGGCACGGACGGGGCCATGGCCCGCAGCTGCCGCGCGGCCGGTCCGTCCTCGCTGCTGCCGGCGCGCAGCCACAGGCCGAGGAACAGCTCGGCGTACCCGGCTGGCGCGGCGGACGTCTGCGTCGTGCTCTGCGTCTTGGTGACGGGTGCGGACTGCCTGCCCTCCTGCGGACGCGCGGAGGAGAGGTTGGCGAGGAGGGCGAGCGGGCCGCTGGCCACGGCGAGCCAGACCGCTGCGCGTACGAGCGCGGTGCGCCGGAGGGACAGGCGCCGTACGCGGGGCGGGCCGCCGGAGTCGGGAGGGCCGCTGCGGTCGCGGCGTGGAACGTGGGGCATGGACGTGCTCCTCGGGGCTAGGTGTTGGTCGATGCCTCACTGTTCGCCGGGGCGCTCACCGCCCGGCTCCCCACCAACTGCCGCCTGCCGTCACGAGGTCATAACTCTGTGCGTGGTGAGTCCGGGGCACGGTCGTGGTGAGTGAGACAGCGCGCCCACAAGCCGCCGTGGTGAGTGACGGAGCCTTCTCCTGCCTGCACGGTCCTGGGGGTGTTGAGCGAAGGGGGAGCGGTCTCCATCGGCGGGCGGCGCGCCGGTGGAATGGGACAGCCCGGCGGCGTTGACCGCGTTGGAAAAACGGCCGCGGCGGCGGCCGGTGGAACCCGTCGAGCGATGGCTCCGGCGTTCCAACGCAGCCCGCGCCGGTGGTTCGTTCCAGGGCTGCGATCGTCCATCGCAGGTGCAGCGTTGGACCGGTGACGGCACCCATCGGACGGCTGCGATGGGTGCCGATGGGTGCGGTCCGGCGGGTGGTGGATACGGACTCACCACGGCGGTGACGGGCACGGTTGTTCACTCACCACGGTTGGAAAAATGCAGGTCAGCGCGTTCCAACGCCGTGGTGAGCGGCAAACTCACCACGGCGATGGGCCGGTTGGAACCACCACTCACCCAACCGCCCGTCGGCACTCCGGCGGGTGACCGATGGGTCCCAGTGGGGGCGCGGCCGATGGGCGATGGGTGGGCGCGGTGGGTGGTGGAACGCGGCCGATGAGTGGCCGTTCCAACGCCGTTCCAACGGTGGCCCGTCGCAAAGATTCCAACGTCCACTGCAGCGGTTGGAACGACGAGGCCGTTGGAATCGCGGTGCGGTCAGGCCCGGTTGGAATCGGGATCAGGCACCGCGTCGCAGGGCGCCGATGTACTTCCGAACGGTGCCGTCCTTGTAGCCGGCGACGGCAGCGAGGAGCGGGGCGAGCTCGTTGGCCGACAGCTCCTGCTGGGCCCGAGACAGCTGCCTGTAGTAGAACTCGACGCGGTCGGCTCCCTTGAGTCCGGCCGGGGCCGGTGCGAAGGCCCGCTCGCCCTTGGCTTCTTCGGTCGCTTCGGTCGCTTCGCTGGCGTCGTTGGCCGCAGCGATGGGAGGGGCCACGTCCGCGTCTGCCGTAGGGGTGGGCTCGTCGTGGGGCAGCCGCATCTGCACGATGCTCCGGGTGCCGGTCCGGTCGGCGGCCGCGCCGGCCGGTACGGCCGGCTCCGGGGCGCAAGCGACGGCCGCCACGGAGACGAGCTCGTCCTCACGCACCGTCCCGCCCGGCTCCACCGGCACGGACGAGTTGACGTACGCAGGCGCTGCGGTCCCGGTGTCAGCCACGTGGTCCGCCGGGGATGCGGCGGGCGGTACATCGCCCTCTCCCTGGGCCTCGGGCTCGCGCTCAGCAGGTTTTGTGCGCGGCTCGACGGCCGCGGGCGGGTCACTCACCACGGCGTGAGCAGGCGTGGTGAGCGGCTCCTGGACGACGGACTCGTCGTCTCGTACGAGCTCGTACTCGGCGTCCTCGTTGACCGTG
>NZ_JASCIR010000038.1 GCF_029968095.1 Streptomyces solicavernae
GCGGCGGATACACGTACGCGAAAGGGTCGGACGAGCCCATGGGCCTGTGGAATGTGGCCGTCACCCACACCCTCAAGCAGACCGCACCGGGTCACTATGTGATCGCCGACGCGGGCTGCCCGGGCTGAGCGTCGGGCAGCGCACGGCAGCGGCTCACCGGCCCTTGCCCGGACGGTCCTGGGCCGGACGATCCTGGGCCGGACGGTCCTGGGCCGTGCGGTCCTGGGCCGTGCGGTCCCTGTCCGTGCGGTGTCTGTCTCTGGGGTCCAGGCGGAAGTCGGGACAGTTGCGGTTCTGGCAGGGGCCCGGGCCCCATTCGGGGACGTAGGTGCCGAGGGACTTGTGGCGGTGGGCGGTGCGGGGGACGGGTTCCTCGCAGGTCGGGCAGGTGTAGGTGCCGTCCTTGCGGCCCTCCTTGCGGACTGCCTCGCGGGCTCCCTCGCGGTCCTCGCGGTCTTCCTTGCTCTTCTCTTTGACCATTTCTTTACGATAAGTCTGATTCGCCCCCTCGGGAAGTGGCGGCCTCAGGAGGCTCAGCGACACCGAGACCGTCAGGACCACCACGATGACCCCGAGGCTGACCGGGGAGGGGATCTCCGGCACGCTCGGGCTGATCATCTCGTGCGAGGCCTGGAGGATGAGCTTGACGCCGATGAAGGACAGGATCACCGCCAGGCCCTTGCTCAGGTAGTGGAAGCGGTCCAGGAGCCCCGCGAGCAGGAAGTACAGCGCCCGCAGGCCGAGGATGGCGAAGGCGTTGCTGGTGTAGACGATGAACGCGTCGTCGCTGACCGCGAGGACGGCCGGGACGCTGTCGACGGCGAAGATCAGGTCGGCGGCCTCGATCGCCGCGACCACCGCGAGCAGCGGGGTCGCGACGAGCCTGCCCGCCTCCTTCACGAAGAACCTCGCCCCGGCGTACTCGTCACGGACCGGGATCAGCCTGCGGAGCATCCGTACGGCCAGACTCCGGCCCGGGTCGAAGCTCTCCGCCTCGTCCTTGAGGAGCTTGTACGTGCTGTAGAAGAGGACCGCCGCGAAGGCGAAGAGCACGGCGGTGAAGCGGCTGACCACGGCCACGCCGAGGGAGAGGAAGACGCCGCGGAAGACCAGGGCCCCGATCACGCCGAGGAACAGCACGCGGTGCTGGTAGGCGCGCGGCACCTTGAAGTACGCGAAGATCACGGCGAAGACGAAGAGGTTGTCGACCGACAGGCTCTTCTCCAGGAGCCACGCCGTGGTGTACTCCGTGCCCGCCGTCGTGCCGAGGACCAGGTAGACCACCGCGCCGAAGACCAGGGCGAGGCCCACCCACACACCGCTCCAGGCGAAGGCCTCCTTGAAGCCGATGACGTGCGCCGTACGGTGCGACAGCAGGTCGACCGCCAGCGACACCACGACCGTCGTGGCGAACGCGACCCAGAGCCACACCGGGACATCGAGCACGTCGGCAACCCTCGTCATGGGCCGGGTGCGGTCCGCCGGCCCCGTATATCAGAGTGTGCGGGACGGCGCCTCCCGGAGCATGTGCGTGGGCGGACGGCAGGAACGGCGATCACCCCCGGTGAGGTGATCGCCGTGCCGCCGTGCCGCCGTGCCGCCGTGCCGCCGTGCCGCCGTACCGTCGTGCCGCCGTACCGTCGTGCCGCCGTGCCGCCGTGCAGGCCCGGCCGGGCTGCGGGCGGCCCTGCCCGTACGTGTATCCAGCGCCCCTGTCAGATGCCGCAGTTGGGAGCCGACCAGTACGGGCTCGGGTCGAACGCCACATGGGTGTGGTCGTTGTGGCCGGGGTAGCCCGGGCCGAGGATCTCCGAGAAGCCGTGGGTCCTGGACTGCTGCGCGAGGCGGCAGAGGCTGGGCGATCCGGTGAGGTCGGCGGCGTCGCCGTACAGGTGGCGGCTGGTCGGGGAGCCGCCGACGGCGCTGTTGCAGGCCTTCGAGCGGAAGCCGCTGGAGACCGTGACCGGCACGTCGCCGAGGGCGTGCCGCATCGCCTCCAGCTTCCACATGGTCTTCAGCGCGTTCGCCTTGGCGGTGGCCGCCGGGACGGCGCCGCCGGACCAGTCCGCGTTGCACTTGTTGAGCTCGGCGTACGTGAAGTGGACCGGCGTGCAGTCCGCGTCCTGGAGCGCGTAGATCTTGTTGAACGTGGCCGGGCCCGCGACGCCGTCCGCGGCCAGGCCGTACGCCGCCTGGAACTTCTTCACGGCGGCGGCGGTACGGGCGCCGTACTGGCCGTCGTACGAGAGGCGTTCGCCGGAGGTGACCCAGCCGGCGACGCGGATCTGGAGCTGGGTGACGTCGCTGCCCGAGGTGCCCTGGGAGAGGGTGCGGTTCCACGAGTAGCAGCTGTCGGCCTGGGCGGTGCCGGCGGTGGCGCCCACGCCGAACACCGCGCAGGCCATGGCCATGACACATAACCCGAGCGTGCGTGCCGTGCGTCTGAGCATTTCGGCCTCCCGACCGTCGAACCCGAGGGGGACGACCGCCACCGCCCGGGCGGCGGCCGCCCCCAAGAGTGGGGCCGGTCCGCTACGCGCGTCAACCGTCCGGCGCCAGCGGCCACTGGGACGTTGCCGTGGTGCCGTCCGCGCCGCCGTCGTCGTGCACCGTCAGGCTCAACCCCGGCCGCCCGTCCGGGAGTTGGGATTCCGCGTCGACCGTCACGCGGATCTCCGTCACCTCCAGGCGGCGGGCCGCGGCGGCCAGCGCGTGGCGCAGGGCGGTCAGCAGCTCGGCCGCGACGGGCTCCGGGACCCGGCTGTCGACGGCGCCGCGGAACTGCGTCGACGGCGTCACCCCGAGCACCGCCGCCGCGCCCGCGGCCTCCTTGAGGACCTTGCCGCGCAGGCTCGTCGGGGCGTCCGCGGGCGGCTGCTGGAGCGCGAAGATCGCCGTACGCACCTCCTGGATGGTCGACTCCAGCTCGTCGACCGCCCGGCCGATCTCCGTGCCGACCTCCGGGGCCCCGGCCCTGCGCTGGGTGGACTCCAGCATCATGCCGGTGGCGAAGAGGCGTTGGACCACCAGGTCGTGCAGGTCGCGGGCGATCCGGTCGCGGTCCTCGAACACCGCGAGCCGTTCGCGGCCGCGCCGGGCGTCCGCGAGGACCAGGGCGAGCGCGGCCTGCGAGGCGAACTGGGCGGCCAGCTGCCGCTCCACCGGGGTGTACCCGCGCCCGCCGCGGGTGCGGGGAAGGGCGAGCGTGCCGATCAGGCGGCCGCCGCTCTGCAGCGGCAGCAGCATGCTCGGGCCGAAGCGGCTGCGGACGTGGGTGGTCATGCGCGGGTCGGTCGCCGAGTCGTCGACGAACACCGGCTCGCCGCCCAATAGTTGCTCCAGGACCGGACTTCCCGGGGTGATCGTGGCGCCGACCAGGTCCGCCGGGTCGCCGTGCGTGGACGCCGTCACGATCTCCATGCCGCCCTCCTCGGTTGGCTGCAGGATCACCCCGGCGTCGGCGTCCGCGAGGAGCCGGGCCTGCTCGGCGACCACCATCAGCGGCTCGTCGCTGCGCGCGCCGCTGAGCAGGGCCGTGGTGACCGCCGCCGCGCCCTCGATCCAGCGCTCGCGCTGCCGGGCGTTCTCGAAGAGCAGCGCGTTGCCGATCGCGATGCCCGCCTGCGCGGCGAGGATCCGGATCAGCCGCTCGTCCTCCGCCGTGAACGGGCCGCCGCCGCGCTTCTCGGTCAGGTAGAGGTTGCCGAACACCTCGTCGCGTACGAGCACGGGTACGCCGATGAGGCTGCGCATCGGCGGGTGGCCGGGCGGGACGCCGCAGGAGCGCGGGTCGGCCGTCACGTCGTCGATGCGCAGCGGGCGCGGGTCCCGGAGCAGCACGCCGAGCACGCCCTTGTCGCCGCAGGGCGGGTGTCCGATGCCGGCCTTCGTCGCCTCGTCCAGGCCGGCCGTGAACAGCTCGGTGAGCGCGGGGCCGTCGCCGCGGTCCGGGTCGACGACGGCGAGCGCGCCGTAGCGGGCGTCGGTGAGGCGGGCCGCCGCGTCCACCAAGTGCTGGAGCGTGGCCCGCAGTTCGAGGTCGGTGCCGACGCCGATGACGGCCTCCAGAAGCAGCGGCTCCCGCTCGACCACGACCTCCCCGGAGGCCCCCGCCGACCGCCCGGCACCGCCCGGCTCCGACCGCCCGGCACCGCCCGGCTCCGACCGCCCGGCGCCGCCCGGCTCCGGCCGCCCGGCGCCGCCCGGCTCCGCTGTCATGCCCGCCCCTTCCGGTCGCCGCCCGGCCTACGTGGTCTCGTTGCCGCTCACCGGGCGGCCGCGCGCCCAGTCCACCAGGCCGAGCAGCGAGTACAGCGCCCAGGCCCCTTCCAGCAGGGCGAAACCCCACTGCTCCCCGGCCACCGCGTCGATGGCGAGGAGCGAGGAGCCGATGAAGTTCAGCCACAGATAGCGGGCCGAGCCGAAGGCGAGGCGGCCCGCCTGGGCGAGCACGAACGACGCCAGGATCAGCAGGGCGCCGACGAGCTGCAGGGACATGGACACGGGAGACCTACCCGGCGAGCGGGTCGAGGCGCAGCGGGGAGATCCTGCCCTCGATCATCTCGCCGAGGCCGCGCACCGCGCAGGTGTCCGGGCGCTCGGCGATGTGCACCGGCATCCCCGTCGCCGTACGCAGCATCTGGTCCAGGCCGGGGAGCAGGGCGCTGCCGCCGACCATCATGATGCCGCGGTCGGCGAGGTCGGCGACCAGGTCGGGCGGGCAGTTGCGGAGCACCTTGCCGAGGCCGTCGAGCACGGCGGTCAGCGGGGTGTGGATCGCGTCGCGGACGGCGGAGGTCTGCACGTGCACCGAGCGGGCCAGGCCGGTGGCGACGTCGCGGCCGTGGATCTCGGTGGACTCCGGGCCCTGAGTCGTCAGTCCGTTGCCGCTGAGCGCCAGTTGCAGCGGGCGCACCGACTGGCTCGGCAGCATCAACTCGTGCTGGTGGCGCAGGTGCTGGACGATCGCGTTGTCGATGGCGTCGCCGCCGACCGGGATCCGCTGGGCCGTCACGATCGCGCCCATCGAAAGGACCGCGACCTGTGTGGTCGCCGCCCCGCACACCAGGATCATCGTCGCCTCGGGCTGCTCCACCGGCAGTCCGCAGCCCACCGCCGCCGCGATCAGCGTGTCCACCAGGTCCACCCGGCGCGCCCCGAGCCCGATCAGGGTCTCGGTGGCGGCGCGCTGCGCCAGCGGGTCGGCGTCGTGCGGCACGCAGGCGGCCGCGCGCAGCCGGGGCTTGCGGCGCAGCGTGCGGCGCAGTTTGTCGTCGAGGAGATGGCTGAGCATCCGCTGCGCCATGTCGATGTCGACGACGGTGCCGCCGGAGACCGGGCGGACCACCCGGATGTAGCCCGGCGTACGGCCCGTCATGCGCTCCGCGAGCTCGCCGACGGCGATCAGCGCCCCGGTCTTGGTGTTGACGGCGGCGACGCTCGGCTCGTCGACGACGAGGCCCGCGCCCTTCACGTACACACGGGTGCGCGCGGCGCCCAGATCGACGCCGAAGTGGCAGCGATGCAGATGCTCAAGGCTGGCGGTCATGGCAGTTCCTCCCGAGAGCGCAAGACCAGGTGTGGTGGTTGTCTCCTGGCATCGTCCGGCGGCCGGGCCGGTTCCGCTCGTCGAGGAGGGCCGGGCGGGGTGCCTCTGTACGGGTGGTTTGCGCCCGCGGAGTGCCGGCGGCGGGCGTTGCTCTTCGGCCATTCGCGTACGTGACCTTCGCGGCGGTGGCCCGTAACCCCATGGGGAAAGCGGTTACGGGCCGCTGCTTTTTGGCCGTTGATGTTGAAAATCGGTCACATGCTGTGTTGTTGCGGTCACGGTGCGAATGGAAATCTCGCTCCCGGTGCTCGGAAGGCACCTCCCGGCCGGGCACGTCGCTCGGTGCGCGTGACCGGCCGGGCCGGGCCTTCGGCCGCTGTCGTGGGGGCGGTGGTCGGGGACCTGGGGGGAGGAAAAAAGGGGAGCGGTCCCGTCCCGCCTGCATGGGGCGGCGGGGCGGGACCGCCGACCGGGCCGCGCCGACACGCGGCCCGGGCACGCAATCGAGGAGGGGCGCGGCCATGGCGGCGCGGAGAACACCCAACGACCGTCTGCGGGAACGTCTGGAGGAGGCCGGGTGGAACGGGGCCGAGCTGGCCAGGGCCGTGAACGCGGCGGGCCGGCAGGCCGGGGTCCGGGTCTCGTACGACCGGTCCAACGTCTCGCACTGGCTGGCCGGGACCCGGCCCAGGCCCTCGGCGCGCGACCTGCTGGTCCGGGCCTTCGCCAAGCGCCTCGGGCGCCTGGTCACCGTGGAGGAGCTGGGCTTCGGCGCCGTCGGCACGGCCCGCGGTGACGCCACCGGCGCGGGGCGGGTCCCGGCGTATGGCGGCGCGTCCTACGGGGACGGGGCTTACGACGGCGCTTACGGGAACGGGCCGCACGGCGGTGCCGCGTACGGGCACGGAGCCTACGGCGGTGGGGCGTACGGCGGTGGGGCGTACGGGCACGGAGCGTACGGAAACGAGGCCCACGGGAACGGGCCCGCGATGCGGCTCGTGCGGGGCGGGGCGGGCGGCGGCGGCACGTGGGCGTTGCCCGTGCAAACGGGCCCGCGCGACGCGGCGGACGCGGGGAGCCCGACGGGGCTCGGGGCCGCCCTGGACCGGGGCGGGGCCGACCGCGCCTGGGGCCGCGCCGGGACCGCCCGGCGGGAGCTGGCCGAGCTGGTCCTCGAACACCGCGACCCGAGACAGCTGAAGCGGCTGCGCGAACTGCCGTACCGGGCCCCGGGGCTGCCCGTCCCCGGAGCCGCACGGCCCGGCGAACACCCTGGCGGAGGGCCCCGGTCCCGTACCGGAGATCCGGAGTCCGGTACGGCGGAGGAGGCGTGCGGGACGGGCGGCGGCGGGCGGGCCGGGGCCGTGGTCCTCGGCGCGCTCGACCTGCTCGAACGCAGCGGGGGCCGGGCCGTCCGCGAACGCGTCGTCGGCGAGCTGGCCCGGGCCGACCGGGCCGGGGCCGCCCGGCTCTGCCGGATGCTCGGCCGGGCCTGGGCCGACGACCTCGGCCACGGGGCGGCGCAGCGCGCCCTCGAGCTGTCCGCCGCGCTCGCCGCCGAGGCGGGCCTGCCGGTACTGCGGGCCGCCGCGCTGCGCGACATGAGCGTGCTCGCCCTCGAACTGGGGCGTACGACCGAGGCGTTGGCGCTCGCCGAGGCCGCCGTCGACCAGGGCTTCGACGGGGCCGGGGCAGGCACCCGGGCGTTCCTGCTCACCCAGCGCTCCGTCACCCGCGCCGTCGCCGGGGACGGGTCCGGCGCCGTGAAGGACATGGACGGCGCGGAGTACTGGATCGACCGGGGCGAGGACGACGAGAACGGCTCGTACTCGCTCGGCGCGCTGCTCTACCAGGTGGCCCGCATGCACCGGGCCGAGGGCGACCTGCGCCGGTCGGTCTCCGCGCTCGAACTCTCGCTGTCGCTGCGGCGGCCCGCGGAGCGGCGGTCCCGTGCCCTCATCCGGATCGAGCTCGCCCACCAGCGCCTCGGCTCCGGCGACTTCGCGGCCGCCGCCGACGAGCTGCGGATGCTGGTCCCGGGCCCCGAGTCGCTGCGGTCGGCCCGGGTGGACGCGGCCCTCGCGTACCTGCGGCAGCGGGCGTTGAGCCCGGACCCGGCGCCGCTGCCGCGGATCGCGTACCGGGGGCGGTGCTGAAACTCCCGCGAGGACGGGCCGGGGCGCGCGTTAACATCCGGCGTGACCAGCGAGACCTCAGCGAACAGCGAGCCGAAGGACATAGCGGGCAGCACGGGGGAGTCCGCCGCCGCGACCGGCCCGGGGGAGTCCGCCGCCGTGACCGGCGCGGGGCGGCCGAAGCGGCGGATCCTCGCGGACCTGACCCCGCTCCGCACCTCCGTGCACTACCGGCGGCTGTGGATCGGCAACACCGTCTCCTGGCTCGGGCAGGCCATGACCGCCCTGGCGATCTCGCTGCAGGTGTACGACATCACGCGCTCCAGCTTCGCCGTCGGGCTCGTCGGGCTCTTCTCGCTGGTACCGCTCGTCGTCTTCGGCCTGTACGGCGGCGCCATCGCCGACACCGTGGACCGCCGCAAGCTCGGCCTCGCCAGCTCCAGCGGGCTCTGTCTGCTGAGCTTCGTCCTCGCGGGCTCGGCCCTCGCCGGGTTCCACGAGGTGTGGCTGCTGTACTCGATCGTCGCGCTGCAGGCGGTCTGCGGGGCGCTCAACTCCCCGGCCCGCACCTCGATGATCCCCCGGCTCCTCCCGCCGGAGCAGCTGCCCGCCGCCAACGCCCTCGGCTCGATCACCACCACCTCCGGCACCATGCTCGGGCCGATGCTCGGGGGTCTCGTCGTCGGAGTCTGGGGCTACCAGGCCGCGTACCTGATCGACGCGCTCACCTTCAGTGTCGCCCTGTACGCGATGTGGCGGCTGCCGTCGATGAGGCCGGAGCGGGGCGAGGGCGCCGCCAAGCGGGCCTCCGTCGTGGACGGTCTGCGCTTCCTCGCGACCCGGCCCAACATCCGGATGACGTTCTTCACCGACATGTGCGCCATGGTCCTCGCCCACCCGCGCGCCCTGTTCCCGGCCATCGCCGTGCTGTGGTTCGGCGGCGACGCGCGGACCACCGGACTGCTCGTCGCCGCGCCCGCCGTCGGCGCGCTGCTCGGCGGGGTGTTCTCCGGGTGGCTCGGGCAAATCCGGCGGCACGGGCTCGCGATCCTGCTGGCGGTGGCCGCGTGGGGCACGGCGATCGCAGTCTTCGGGCTCACCCGCAACCTGTGGCTCGGCATGTTCTTCCTCGCCCTCGCCGGGTGCGCGGACACCGTGTCGATGGTGTTCCGCTCGACGATGCTGCAGGCGGCCACACCGGACGAGATGCGGGGACGGCTCCAGGGCGTGTTCATCGTGGTGGTCGCGGGCGGACCCCGGCTCGGCGACTTCCTCGCGGGTTCGGTGGGCGACCTGACCTCGCCCCAACTGGCCGTCACCGGAGGCGGGTTGGCCTGCGTCGTCGCGGTGGGGCTGTTCGCCCTGAAGTGGCGCGGATTCGCCCGGTACGACGCGCGGTCGCCGCAGGCGTAGCCGTACGGCGCCCTCCCCGAGCCTCACCTCGTACGTACGGGGCCCCAACGGGGGCGTACTCCCGTAAACCGCCCTGGCAAGAAGGCGCCATGGCGGATTTCCGCCCGGTTGCGCCAACTGACCTGCGCCGCAAGGGCCCTGAGACTCTTCGCAGCACCCGGGCGCCATCCCCGCCCGGGACGGTTGAGGAGAGGGCAACCCACCATGACCAGAGCCGCACCTTCCGGTTCTTCCGGGCGCAGACCCAGGCTGCCCGGACAGGCCCTAGTCGCCGGGCTCGTGCTCGCGCTGCTGCCCGCCGGTCAGGCGAGCGCCGCCGCGACGGCCGCCGGCGCCGGGGCGAGCGCACCCCCGAAGGCCCGTACGCAGGCGGCCGCCGCGGCCCGCACCGTCACGCTCGTCACCGGCGACAAGGTGACCGTCACCGACCTCGGCGGCGGCCGGAAGACCGTCGCCGTGGAACGGCCGCGGGGCGCCACCGGGGCGGTCCGCACCCAGACGTCGAAGAGCGGGCGCATCACCGTCGTCCCCGACGAGGCCGCCCCGCATCTGCGCGCCGGACGCCTCGACCCGCGCCTCTTCGACGTCACCGGACTGCTGAGCCAGGGCCTCACCGGAGAGACCGGGCTGCCGCTGATCGTCACCTACGGCAAGGACGCCCGTACGAGCAAGGCGCCTCGCGGCACCGACAAGGTGCGCGCGCTGCCAAGTGTGGACGGCGTCGCCGTGGAGGCCGAGCGGAACGCCGAGTTCTGGCGGGCGCTCACCGCGGGCAAGGGCACCAAGGGCTTCGCGTCGGGCATCGGGAAGGTCTGGCTGGACGGCCGGGTCGAGGCCGAACTCGCCGAGTCCAACGCCCAGATCGGCTCGCCCGAGGCGTGGGAGGCGGGCCTCACCGGCAAGGGCGTGAAGGTCGCCGTCCTGGACACCGGGGTGGACGCCGACCACCCGGACCTCGCGGGGCGAATCGCCACGTCGAAGAGTTTCATCGAGGGCCAGGAGGTCGCCGACAAGGACGGCCACGGCACCCACGTCACCTCCACCGTCGGCGGCAGCGGCGCGGGCAGCGACGGCAAGGAGAAGGGCGTCGCACCCGGCGCGGAGCTCGCCGTCGGCAAGGTGCTCAGCGACGAGGGCTCCGGCACCGAGTCGCAGATCATCGCCGGGATGGAGTGGGCCGCGAAGGACGTGGACGCCAAGATCGTGTCCATGAGCCTCGGTTCACGCGCGCCCAGCGACGGCACCGACCCGATGGCGCAGGCCGTGAACACCCTCACCGAGGAGACCGGCGCCCTCTTCGTCATCGCCGCGGGCAACTCCGGCGCCCCCGGCTCCATCGGCTCGCCCGGCGCCGCCGACGCCGCGCTCACCGTGGGCGCCGTCGACGCCCAGGACCAGGCCGCGCCCTTCACCAGCAAGGGCCCCCGGTACGGCGACCAGGCCCTCAAGCCCGACCTGTCCGCACCGGGCGTGGAGATCCTCGCCGCCCGCTCCGGGCTCGCCCCCGGCAGCGGCCTCTACACCTCGATGAGCGGTACGTCGATGGCCACCCCGCATGTCGCGGGCGCCGCCGCCCTGCTCGCCGAGAAGCACCCCGACTGGAGCGGGCCCCAGCTCAAGGACGCGCTGATGTCCAGCGCGAAGACCCTCACCGACTCGCCGTACGACCTCGGCGCCGGCCGGGTCAGCGTGTCCGGCGCGATCGACGCGCGGATCACCGCCACCGGCAGCGCCGACCTCGGCTTCTACCGCTGGCCGTACGACGCGAACAAGCCGGTGACCAAGACCCTCACGTACACCAACTCCTCCGACACGGACGTGGAGTTGAAGCTGTCCGCGCAGGGCGCGCCGGACGGCGTGGTCACCCTCGCCGACCCGACGCTGACCGTGCCCGCGCACTCCACCGCGCAGACCACCGTCACCGGCGACGGCGCGAAGGCGCCGGTCGGCAGCACGGGCGGGCGGATCGTCGCCGAGGCGGCCGGGAAGCCCGTCGCGCACACCGCGTTCGGGCTGGTCAAGGAGGAGGAGCGGTACACGCTCACCGTCCACGTCAAGGACCGCGACGGCGACCCCGCCGCAGCCGCCCTCAACGTGCTGCGGCTCGCCGAAGGGCAGGACCCGTACAACGAGTTCGTCGGCGACTCCGGGACCGTGGAGCTGCGCCTGAAGCCCGGCACGTACTCGCTGAGCACCTTCCTCGACGTGCGCGGCGCCCACGGAGCGGACTCGCTCGGCCTCGGCTTCCTCGCGCAGCCAGCGGTGAAGGTCGACCGGGACCGTGAAATCACCCTGGACGGGCGGGAGTTGGAGCGGGTCGACGTCCGTGTGGACCGGCGCACCGAGACCCGGCAGCTCGTCATGGAGTACACCCACGAGGCGGCCGGCACCGGCATCGGCGGCGCCGCACAGGTGCCGATGACATACGACTCGATCTTCGCCGCGCCCACCGGGAAGGTCGACGCGGGCACCTTCGAGTACCGCACGGTGTGGCGCCTCGGCAAGCCGCTGCTCTCCGTCGAGGCGGGCGGCAAGCGGCTCCGCGAGGTCACCGCGCAGCCCGGGGCGACGGTCCCCGACGGCACGTCACGCCTGGCCGTGGTGGACGCGGGCGACGGCACACCGGCGGCGTACGAGGGCAAGGACGTGCGCGGCAAGGCGGTGGTGGTCCGCGCCGACGGCTCGGTGAAGCCGGAGCAACTGGCGCAGGCCGCGCAGGACGCGGGCGCGAAGGCGCTGTTCGTCACGGACGACGCGGCAGGCCGCCTGATGGGCTGGTTCGGCACGGCGGCCGGCGAGGACCGCCCGCTGGCCGTCGGCACGGTGAACGCCGCCGACGGCGCCCGGCTCCTCGCCGCGGCCCGCGACGGCCGCCGCATCACCCTGGACGGCACCCGCAACACGCCGTACGTGTACGACCTGTCCGAAGGCCACCCGGGCGGCATCCCGGACGGCCGGGACCTGACGTACGAGCCCGGCAAGCGGGAACTGGCCCGGATCGACACCAGGTTCCACGCCACGAAGCCCGCGCCCGGCGGCGAGTTCCGCTACTCGATCAGCGACAACTTCCCCATCGGCTTCGGCTTCCCCGAGAAGATCGACTTCCCGGCCGAGCGCACGGACTACGTCTCGACGGGTCCCGGCCAGCGCTGGCACGAGTCGGTCACCAACGGCCCCGGCGCCATCGAGCAGCGCTCCGGCACACCCAGGTACGAGGGCGGCAGCCGCACCGAGCTCAACTGGTTCCGGCCGGTCCTGCACCCGTGGCTCGGCACCGGCCTCGGCTGGGGCCAGCAGCGCAACGGCAACGACCTCCAGTTCAACGTCCCCGGCTGGGGCGACTCGGGCCCCGACCACACGGGCTTCGGCAATGTGTGGGACGACGCGTCCGGGCTTACCCAGCAGACGAAGGTGTACGTGGAGGGGGAACTGGTCGACGAGTCCAACAGCTCCGGCGCGTACGCCTGGGACGTGTCCCCGCAGGAACAGGAGTTCAAGGTCGTCACGGACACGACGAGCGACCCGGACCGCTGGCGCCTCGCCACGAAGGCCCACGCGGAATGGGCCTTCCGCTCCGCCGAGACCCCCGCCGACCGCTACACGTACCTGCCGATGCTGAACCTCGGCTTCGACGTGGAGACGGACCTGAAGGGCGATGTGCGTGGCGGCAGCCGGGTCCCGGTGGGCCTGTTCGCCGAGTACGTGAAGGGCGCTCAGGACACGGGACGCATCGTGAAGGGCTCCCTTGAGGTGTCGTACGACGAAGGGGCTTCCTGGGAGCGGGTCGAGCTGAGCGGCTCCGGCGGCTCGTGGCGCGGCGTCCTGCGGGTGCCGTCCGACGCGCAGTCCGTGTCCCTGCGGGCCTTTGCCGAGGACGACCGGGGCGGGGCGGTCCGGCAGGAGATCGTCCGGGCGGCCGGGGTGAAGTAGCCCCGGCCGGGCGGGGCTTCGCCCGGCCCTGGCACGACAACACGGCGGCGCCGCCTCCCCTTGGGACGAGGGGAGACGGCGCCGCGCTGTGCTTCGCTGCGTCAGACCAGCCAGCCGACGAAGTGGATGACGCCGGCGAGGAGGTCGGTGAGGAAGTTCATGGTGGTACTTCTCCTTGTGCTACGTGTGTCGCGCATGAGGGACCCATGCGCTCGGGACTCGCAATCACGGTCTGCAGCCCGTTGCTTGCGCTCCGTAAGCATCGTTGGTCACTCAGGTCCGATGCAATCTCAGCGGCAACGATCACCTGTTCCAGGGAACACCTGCTCCCCTGTTCGTTTCCGCGGGCAACGGGTTTGGCGGGGGCGGCGTTCGGGCGGACTGGCCTTCAGCCGCCCTCCGCGAGCGCCCGCTTGATGACCTTGCCCATGTCGTTGCGGGCAGCTCCGTCAGGTACCGCACCGCGCGCGGGCGCTTGTGCGGAGCGAGCCGGTCCGCCACGTGGTTCGCCAACTCGGCCGCGCCGGGCGGGCGTTCGGGGTCGTACGGGACGACCCAGGCGACCACGCGCTCGCCGAGGTCCGGGTCCGGCTCGCCGGTCACCGCGGCCTCCCGGACGCCCGGGTGGTCGAGCAGCGCGTTCTCGATCTCGCCCGCGCCGATCTTGTAGCCGCCGCTCTTGATCAGGTCCGTCGCCCTGCGGCCCACGATGCGTACGTACCCGTCCGGGTCCCGCACCGCCATGTCCCCGGTGCGGAACCACCCGTCGGCGGTGAACGCCGCGGCCGTCGCCTCGGGCCGGTTCAGATAGCCGGTGAACAGGTTCGGGCCGCGCACCTGGATCTCGCCCACCTCGTCCGGCGCGGCGGTCGGCCCGCCCGCCTCGTCGACGATCCGCAGCTCGACGCCGCGCAGCGGCACGCCCACGGAGCCGGGGCGCGGCTCGGCGTCGGCCCGCACGCTGGTGTTGATCAGCGTCTCCGTCAGCCCGTACCGCTCGATGACCCGGCAGCCGGTGGCCGCCGTGATGCGGTCGTGGTCGTGCACCGGCAGCGCGGCCGAACCGGAGACCAGGACACGCGCGCCGGACAGCGCCTTGGCGAGGGCGCGGTCGCCGGGCAGGGCCTCGGCGATGCGGTGGTACATCGTGGGCACGCCGAACAGCATCGTCGCCCCGGCGGAGAGTTCACGCGTCACGCCCGCCGTCGAGAACCGCCCGAGGTGCCGCACCTCGCCGCCGCGCCGCAGCGGCCCGAGCACGCCGAGGATCAGCCCGTGCACGTGGAACAGCGGCAGCCCGTGCACAAGGATGTCGTCGGCGGTCCACTGCCAGGCCTCCGCGAGCGCGTCGAGGGTCGAGGCGAGCGCACGGCGCGGCAGCACGGCGCCCTTGGGCGGGCCGGTGGTACCGGAGGTGTAGACGACGAACGCGGCGGACTCGGGGTCGGGCTCGGGCGGCGGGGGCGGTGCGGGCAGCGGGGGGTTCGTGCGTACGTCGATGTCGATACGGTCCAACTCGGCCAGCGCGTCCGGGAGTCGCGCGCCCGGTTCGGCGAGGACGGCGACCGGCGCGCTGTCCTGCACGACGTGCTCAAGCTCGCGCCCGCCGGCCTTCGGGTTCAGGGGTACGGCGGGCGCCCCGGCGAGCAGGGCGGCCACGACGGCGACCGCGGTCTCCATGCTCGGTGTGGCCCACACCGCGACGCGCCCGCCCCGGCACAGCCGCGCCGCCAACGCGCCTGCGGCCGCGCCGAGTTCCGCGTACGTCAGACCGCGCTCGCCGAAGCGCAGCGCGGGCCGCTCGACGCCCGCGGCGAGGTCGGGGAAGAGCGCCGGATGGGGAGAACTCACGCGTTCTGACTCCTTGCTGTAGGTTCCTGCGGGTCCGTCGGCCGCCGTTGGCCCGTGGCACTCCGGTCCGGCTACCCGGACCCGCGCCGGGCACGCAACCCTCGCCGGGTGACCTGGCCCACCGGGCAGTACGCCGGTCCGGAGCGCCCCGTTCACGACCGGCCGGCCGGTCCCACCCGCTGCAGCAGCCCCCACGTGAACTCCGCGACACAGGGCCGCGGTTCACCGCCCTCCCGCTCGGGCACGGACAGGGCGAGCCCCCACCGCGTCGGCGCCGAGCCCTCCAGCGGGCGGGCCGGAGGGAACGCGCGGGCCGCCTCGTCGACCGTGCAGGACCAGGGCGTGAGGTCGGCCAGGGTGCGCAGCGCCGGGCCGGGGGCACCGGGGGCACGGATCAGCCACTCGTTCCAGACGGCGCCCGTCGGGGCGAGCAGCACCTCGAAGCGCAGGTCGGGCCAGAGCGGCACGGGCCAGAGCAGCGCCTCGCACTCCAGGTCGCCGATGGTGCGGCGGATCGTCTGCGGCGTACCGAGGATCGAGCGGTAGCGGGACGCGGCGGACCGGGAACGCGGCGAGCGCACCATCGCCTGCCAGCGGCGGTTGGCCTCACGCATCTCGGCGTCGGACGCACCGAGTTCCCGCCGTGCGTCTTCGACGAGACCGGGGTTGTGGTCGGCCATGCGGCGCAACAGGACGAGCTGGAAGTCGGCCGGGCCGAACGGGGTGGCGGAGGAGTTGGCGGGCATGGTTCTCATGGTCGCGCAGGGCGGCCCTTCACGTCGGCAGCTACGGGCAGGCACGGCTCTTCGAGATCGACGTGGACGTTGGTGATCCCGGGAAGCGCGCCCAGGTTCCGGGCGATCACGGCCGGGTCGTGGTCCCGACAGCCGAAGTTCTCGGCGGCGCGCAGGAAGAGCATGGCGTCGTGCCCGTCAGGAAAGAGGGTGTGGTCCACGCTCTCGACCGTTGCGACGAGATACATCGGGGTATCCGCCGAGTCGAAGTGGATGCTGGAACCTTGTGCCGGGCTCCAGGAGTGTGCCCACTCCCATTCGAAAGAGAGCTCCGGGCTGGTCCGGTCACGGTCGAGGACAAGGAAGACCGACACGATCACAGGTACTCCGTAGGGTGTTGGCGGCAGTCGTACGCAGGCGCGGCGCCGTTGAGGTGGATGTACGGACGGCCGTCGGCAGGCCGGGCACAGCCCGGAATGGCGTAGGCCGGGAGAGCCGGCCGAAACGCCATGCCGGGTATCGGGTCAGCGGTGGTTCAGGAGGACACGGAAGCTGCGCTGAACGTGGCTGAGAGGAGTGTCACGACCACCGAGGTGCAGATGATGAACGCGAGGACGGCGCCGATCAGCGTTCCGTCGTTGGTGACTTTCCACCTCGCAGTCGACCCTTGCTCATCGGCGTCCGTTGCCGATCTTCACCGTGTCCTCGTTGATCTTCTTGACCTTGTCGCGTAGGTCGCTCGGATCACCCTTCGGACTCTTCTTGACGAGGGGTACAGGAGAGGTGCCAAGCTGGCTGGGATCGCTCATGAGGACTCCGTCTTCAGAGTTGATCTCTTGTACCTGGCTCGCCCGCGTCGTTCTTTGCCGGGACCGCGCGGGCGGGACAGGGTGCACTTTACGAGTTGGTGTTCTTCGCTCGAACCGGCACAGGACTGTCCGGGCTGTCGAGCCAAACCTGTTGATTGGGCGTGTACTTGGAGCCGCCCCGGGTGGTGAGCCCGAAGCGTTCGAAGCCGGGGCGTCCTTGCTTCTCCCACCACAGCCACGACACCTCTAGCTCGTCCCACAGGCTCCGGGGACCTTGCTGCACCACCCCGTACGAGCTCTTCCCTTCCTGGTAGTCGGCCGTCGCCCAGGTCGTGATGCCCCTGTCGAAGAGCCACAACCGATAGCTGCGCCCGCCGAGTTGCTGCACACGGCAGAAGAGGTCGGGGACCTGAACTCCGATCGCGAACATATGGATCCAGTCGCCCACGGCGTCAGGCGATACGGCTGTGGCGGAGTGACGCCCGAACGCAGGCCAATCCGCCATGTCCACGTACTTGTTCGTGGCAGGGAGGATCTTTCTCTGGTCACGCATCGACATGAACGCCGACGAGCGGATGAAGCGTCCGCTGCCGATGCCGCGCTCGTCGATCGTGAGCCTGACGACAGCCTCCCCGCCGTAGACCGGGCCCCACGGAGCGACGATCACGCCGTTCGGGCGGCACTGGGCAATCCACTGGGAAGGGATGTAGCGGGCCGAGCACGTTGCGATCACTCTGTCGAAGACGCCTTGCTCGGGATATCCCTCCGTACCGTCACCCGTGCGGATGCGCGGTGAGTACCCCGCACGGCGAAGACGCTCCTGTGCCTCTGTCACAAACCCGGGATCGATCTCGACGCTGAATACCTGCTCGTCGCCCAGGCGATGGCACAGCAATGCTGTGTTCCAGCCGTTGCCGGTCCCGATCTCCAGGACCCTGTTGCCGGGTTGAGTATCCAGGGCGCCCAGCATCGAGAAGACCATCGTGGGCATGCTGCTTGAGGAGGAAGCGATCCGCCCCGGCGCCGACCCCTCGTACGTACCGTCGTCCCACTGGGTCGTGATCGGCACGTCGGAGTGGACGACGTCCCACCACAGTTCGGGCTCCTCCGATCGCAGCACACGCCGAGCCTGTTGGTTTCCTCCCGCTCGGCCCTGCCAGATGGCGTCGGGGACGAACGCGTCTCTGGGAACCGCTCTGAACGTCGGCAGCCAATCGGACGACAGCGCCCCGGATCGCAACAAGTGGCTGCCGACTGCTTCCGGGAACCCGGAGGGTGTGTTCTGGTCCATCACTTGCCGTCCGCGGGGCCCTGACCGTCGTTGGTGTTGCCCCCTTCATCCGAACCTCCGCCCCCGTGCTTGTTGCCGGAGTCGCTGTCATCCTGAGGGTTGCCGCCCGTTGCCCTGAGCGCCCACCAAGTCTCCATAGCCGTACCTCCTGGTCGTTGGGGAGTTGCTGCCAGTAACCAGGAAACTGCTCAGAACCAAGATCAGTTGGCACAAGACTTGCACAAACACTATGAGCCAAGCGGGAGTTGGTGTTGTCCGTCCACTCGAACTGGAACAGTGCCTTCATGGAGAACACGCCTGCCGCTGGTGAGAACATCGCCGTGTTGCGCAAGGCCCGGGGCGTGGGCCAAGCGAAGCTCGCGCGCGAAGCGAAGATCTCGATCTCGTACCTGACGAAGATCGAGACCGGGCTGCGCCCTGCAACACCACCTGCGGTTGCCGCCATTGCCAAGGCGCTTCATGTCACGACCGCGCGCATCTACGGCCAGCCGTTTCTCGGGCCGTCCGAACAGGCCGACCTGCTCAACGACCTTCGCGGAGCGGTCCGTCGCCACACGCTTCCCAAGGAAGACACTCCGCCGACCGACGAGTTGGCCGCCAGCTTGAACAAGGCGGCCCAGCTTCGCGCTGACACCCGCTACCTCGAACTCCTCCGGATACTTCCCTCGCTCCTGGGGCAGGCGACGGCGACAGCCCTGGATGCAGGCGGGGACGCCGTCGCGTGGAGCCAGGTCGCGGACGTGTACGGATGCGCGTACGCCGTCGCTCACCGCCTGGGGCAGCCCGACCTCGCCGACATGATCGTGTCCCGCCAGGCGTGGGCGGCCCAGCAGACGTGGAACCCCACGGCAGAGGCAGCAACTGCCTGGAACGAAGCGGGGACGTTCCAGTCCGCCGGGCAGTACGACGACGGTCTCGCAATCATCGAACGAGCGATCTCGAAGTACGAGTCGGCCGGCGGCAGCGGCCCGGAGTACGTGGTCGCGCTCGGCTCCCTCCACCTGCGCGGCGTTGTCCTGGCCTCGCGCCACAGGGACAAGGGCGCCACGATGGACCACTTGCGCAGGGCCCGGAGCCTCTCGGGGCAGATCGACGGTGACGTGCTCCAGCACAACCTCACCTTCGGTGCGGGAAACACGGCCCTCTACGAACTGGCCGCCCACATCGAACTCGATCAGCCGAACAAGGCCACCGAGATGTCTGACCCCTTGATGCAAGCGCCGCCGTCGGGGTTGAAGCCCAACAGGGTCGGGCGGTTGTTCATCGATGTGGCGCGGGCTCGCCTGGCAGTGAAGGACGTCGTAGGTGCAGAGGAGGCCTTGAAGAAGGCGTTCGCCGTCTCACCTCAGATGGCGGAGATCCACCCGATGAGCCGAGAGGTGCTGCGGGTGCTGTTCGTCATGCATCAGCGGGGTAGGCCGGATCTCATGGCTATGGCCAAGCGGACCGGCCTCGCCTAGCTGGACGTCAGCGTGTCGCAACGTCGGTGCGGCCGACTTTCCCGACGCCTCCAAGTGACGGTACTGCCGGTGCCGCGACTTCGATACTGGCGTCGGCGTTGCAGGGTGACTCGGCGGACGTCAACGCGGAGGCTCCTACGATCGTCTTATGCTGCGAACCGTTTGCCCGATAGAGACAGACCGGCTGGTCCTGCGACCGTTCCGGCCTGGCGACCTGGAGGACGTTTACGCCTACCAGTCCCGCCCGGACGTGGCTCGGTACCTGTACTGGGACGTGCGCGACCGAGCTCAAGTCCAGGAGGCGCTTGATCGCACCTGCCGCGAGACCACGTTCACAGAAGAGGGTGACTGGCTGTCGTTCGCCGTGGTGTGGGGTGAGACTGGCGTGGTGGTCGGCGAGGTGGGTCTGAGGTTGCTCAGCCGGGGGCACCGGCAGGGGGAGACGGGATTCATCTTCAACCCCGACTACCAGGGGCGGGGTCTGGCTGCCGAAGCGGCCGAAGCCATGCTGAGGCTGGGCTTTGAGGACGCGGGATTGCACCGGATCATCGGCCGCTGCGACGCACGGAATGGGGCCTCGGCACGTCTGATGGAGAAGCTCGGCATGCGCCGTGAGGCTCACTTCGTGCAGAACGAGGTCGTCAAAGAGGAGTGGCGTGATGAGCTGGTCTACGGCCTGCTCAAGCGCGAATGGAAGGCCCGCGGGATGGCCGACCGAAGGACGGCGGACCGCGGGGTCACTTCCTGACCTCGGCTCGGCAGGGTGACTCAGGGGTGCCCAGGGGGAGACGGGCCGGCCCCTGCACGGTTCCGCAGAGCCCGCACCCCCGGCCGCCGCCCCTCCGCCAGGAACAGCACCGAGTTGACGTACCGCGGCCCCCGGAACGGCAGGACGCGGCGGAGGAGTCCTCGGCGGACCACATGGGCCGTGGTCGCCTGATGCGTGGCCAGGTCGAAGGTGTCGAGGGGGATCCAGGAGCGGCCGGGGAGGACCCAGCCGCGGTAGCCGTGGCCGGCGAGCAGGTCGACCACCGGGGCCGTGGGCTGGATGCGGGCCTCCAACTCCACCAGGAGCGCCGGGTGGTCGCGGGCCAGGAGCTTGGCGGCGCCGCGCAGGACGGGGAGTTCGTTGCCGTCGACGTCGATCTTCACGAAGTCCACCCGGGCCGTTCCGCGCAGGCCGAGGGCGTCCAGGGGCAGGCAGGGCACGTCCAGGGCGCGGGCGTGGATGTCGCGGCGTACGAGGGAGGAGACGCCGCGGTCGCCGCGTGCCGCCCGGTCGTCGTGCGGGAGCCAGAGGGGGGCCGTGCCGGAGTGGTCCGTCGCCGCCGCCTGGACCACGCGCACGTTGCCGGGCGTCGCCGCGTCCAGGGCGTGGGCCAGGTGCGGCACCGGTTCCACGGCGATCACCCGGCGGGCGCGCCCGGCGAGGCGGCGGGACCAGGGCCCGTACCAGCCGCCGACGTCGAGGGCCGTGTCGCAGTCGGCGGGGCAGAAGTCGGCGAGCCGGGCCAGCTCGGGCTCGAAGCGCGGGTACACGGCGGCCGCGAGGGCGCCGACCAGGCGGGCCGGGAGCAGCGGCCCGATGCGGGCGGCGACGGTCATGACGAGTCGCCCCCTTCCGTACCGGCCGGGGCCGGTGCGGAGGCGGGTGCCCCGATCCGCCGGAGCAGCCGCTCGTGCTCCTCGTCCGCGACCTGCTCGCCGGAGGACGGGAGGAGTTGCGGGATGCCGTCGATCAGCGGGTAGCGGCGGCGCAGCCGCGGGTTGTAGAGGGCGCCTTCCAGTGCGACGGCTCCCTCCGGGGCGAGGGCCCCCTCCGGTACGAGCGAGTCCGGTACGAGCAGGTGCAGCGGGCCCTTGTCGAGGGGGCAGGCGAGGATCTTCAGCAGCGGGTCGTCGGGGGTCATCTCGGGGTCAACTCCTGGGTGGCGATGAGGGGGTGGGGAGGGGAGCGGTGGTGCGGAACGGGGGGCGGGGTCCGGGCGGGCCCGGGGCCGAAACCCCGGCCGGTGCCTGCGGCCGGGCGTCGTGGCGGGGCAGGGCGAGCAGCACGGTGACCGCGAGCAGCGTGCCGCCGAGCCGCAGCGCGAGCCGCACCGGGTCGTCCGGCAGCGTCTCGCCGAACGCGAGCGTGCCGAGCACCGCCGTGAAGAGGCTGGTCACCGTCGTACAGACCGGCACGATCAGCGAGGCCCGGGAGCGCTGCAGCGCGGCCTGCGACATCACCAGGCCGAACGGGAAGGTGACGAGGAGCAGATACGGGTACGGGGACCGCAGCAACGCGGCGGCCGTGCCCGCGAGTTCCGTGGTCGTCAGCTCGCTGGAGATGCCCTTGATGGCGAGGGAGCTGACGCCGTAGAGCAGGCCCACGGCCACCCCGTACGCCGCGCCGTTGGTGGGAAGCCGGTGCAGCCGCCGGGCGCGCCGCTCGGCCGCCGCGTACAGCCACACGCCGAGCGCGAGGGACGGCACGCAGACGAGGAGCACCAGGTGGGTCGGGGCGTGCAGACCGACCCGGTCGGCGCCCTCCTTCAGGGACAGGACGACCATGAGCAGGGCGACGAGGATCGCGCCGAGCGCGTACTTCTCCCGGCCGGAGGTCCGCTCGCCGAGCAGGAGTGAGGAGAAGAGGACGAGCAGGACCAGGCCCGAGACGAACAGGCCCTGCGCGGCGGCGATGGGCAGGGTGCGGTAGACCGCCAGCTGGGCGGCGAAGCCCGCGAGCAGGGCGAGCGCGCCGCCGATCCACAGCGGGCTGCCGAGGACGTGCCGGACCAGGGTGAGCGGCCGCCGCGTGGACAGCGACGGCAGCCGGCCGAGGGCCCGCTTCTCCAGGACGAAGCCGAGGCTGGACAGCGCGTTCGCGAGCAGGGCCGAGGCGACACCCCACCACACGGTCAGGTCCTGACGGCGTGGACGAGCAGGATCGACGCGGCGCCCGGCCGGGCGCAGGCCAGCCGGTCCAGGGCCCGCAGCGGCCGCGGCACCCCGTGGAACGGCGCCCCCGCCATCCGTACGACACGGAAGCCCGAGGCGGTGAGGAACTCCCGCAGGGCGCGCGCCGTGTAGAGCCGGAGGTGGCCGACGACCTCGGTGCCGGGTCTGCCGTGGATGCCGCGCAGGCTCACCTCGGAGAACACCGGCTGCACCCCGGCGAGCAGCAGGGCCCGGTTGTACCAGGCGGCCAGGTTGGGCGTGGACAGCATCAGGTGCCCGCCGGGGCGAAGGACGCGGCGCAGCTCGTCCAGGGCGCTGTCCGGGTCGACCAGGTGCTCGATGACCTCGCTGAACAGCACCGCGTCCGCGCTCCCGGACGCCAACGGGAGGCCGCCGTCGGTGAGTTCGCCGCGTACGACGTCCGTCAGGTGCGTACGGGCGCGGCGCAGCGCGTCCTGGGACCAGTCCACGCCGATCACCCGGTGCCCGGCGAGCAGCGGGGCCGCCGCGCGGGCCGCGGTGCCGTCGCCGCAGCCCACGTCCAGGACCACGGCGGGGGCGGCGCGGGCCGGGCCGAGGGCGTCGGCGAGCATCCGGGCCTGGCGCAGGCTGCGGGCGTCCCCGGAGGCGACCGGCACGGCCGGGTCCTCGTAGAAGTCGCGGAGCCCGGCGGGCCGGGTGCCGGTGCCGGTCATACGGCCACTCCCTCGGTCGCGTGCAGATACTCCTCGAACAGCTCCCGGAGGCGGACCCCGTCCCGCGGCCCGAGCAGCGTCCGCGACCAGCGCAGGGCGAGGTGCAGCCGCCCGGCCGTGGACGCCGTCGTCACGGTCAGGCCGCGCGGCAGCCGGGCCGGGGCCGAGAACCACACGGCGTGCGCCCGGCCCGCGTCGCCGAAGTCCAGGGCGTACGGGATGCGGCCGATGTTGGAGAGGAGGGTGGTGGAGGTCCAGGGCGCGGCGGCGCGGCGCAGGCCCCGGGTCAGCGCGGCCCGTACGCCGACGGGCAGCACGGGTGCGGTGAGCAGCGCCGCCCCGTGGCCGAGCTGCGGGCGGTCCAGGGCCTTGAGGGCGCGGGTGCGCAGGGAGGTCGTGCGCAGCAGCCCGGGTATCCGCTCGGCGTGCAACTCGGCGGCCGCGAACGGCACTTCGACCAGGCGGGTGCCGTTCCCGATGGGCATGCCCGCGTCCCTGGGCCGGTCGTCCACGGGCATGGTGATCCGCATCGGCCGGGGCGCGCGACCGCGGTCCCGGTTCCAGTGCGCGATCATCAGCGCCGTCGCCGTCATCAGCTGGTCGTTGACGGTGTACGGGGCGCCCTTCGGCCGCTTCGGCACGGGCAGTTCGGCGATGAGCATGCCGTTGCCGGGGCGGGGCTCGGGGCTGCGGCCCGGCGCGACGTGCGCGGGGCGCGCGCTCCCGCCCGGCATGCGCACGGGGGCCACGGCCTCCTCCGCGCGGACCGGCGCAGCGGCCGGCGCGTTGTCCCGGCCGCCGTACAGCTCGGCGGCCGTGGCGAGCACCCGCAGGCAGGCCGGGCCGTCCAGGGCGGTGTGGTTGATGACCAGGAACAGCACGCAGCCGTCCGGCCGTCCGGCGTCCCGTACGACCTCCAGGCGGACCGGCGGCGAGGCGTTCAGGGGCGGCGCCTCGGACAGGGCGCGGCGCCGGGCCCGCGCCAGTGCGTCCGCGCCCGGCTCCGGGAACGACACCACCGGCACGTCGGGCCCGTCCGTGAGCTCCCAGGTGTAGCGCCGCCGGTACCAGGGCCCGGCCGCCTCCCGCATCAGGATCCGCGGATGGAGTACGAGCGCTTCGGTGAACGCCCGCGTCAGCCGCTCGCCGTCCACGGGTCCGGGCAGGTGCACCTCGATGTGGACGGTCTCCGGCTCCTCGTCCTGCAGACAGTGCCGGGCGATCTCGTCCACGACGGGGAACGGCACCCGCCGCCGCTCCGTGGGCCGGTGCGGTACGGGACGGTGGAGCGCGGTCATCGTTCCTCCCCGGGGCCGGGGCCGGGGCCGGGGCCGGGGCCGGGGCCAGGTCCGGGGCCGCGTCCGGGCTCCGGCTCAGTGGCCCGCAGTCGTGGCCTGCGTGGTGCGGTCCGGCCCGTCGGGGGGCCGTCCTGCGCGGAGGCCGGGCCGCGCGCCGACAGGGTGGGGCCGGACGGGATGCCGAGGGCCGGGGTGGCCGCGTCGGCGGTGCGGTGCCGTCGCGGGAGGGGTGGCCGCGGGGGCGCGTCCGGGTCCTCCTCGTCCGGCTCCCGCCCGTCGCCCCGGTGCCGCCCGGCCCCTTCCCGTACGCCGACCAGGGCCGCGAACAGGCCGGTCAGGGCGAGGAGTTGGGCCGTCGGGGAGAACGCGCCGACGCCCGCCGACGGGGCCGAGCCCGCGTCGAGGGCGGCCGTGACGCCCGCCGCCGCCATGGCGAGGAACGCGATCGGCGCGAGCAGCGCGTGCCGCCACCACGCCACCAGCGCGAGCACCGGCACGAGCAGCGCGAACGGCCCGGCGATCGCCACACCCACCAGGGTCAGCGCGACCGTGCCGAGCAGCAGCCCAGGCGCCCGCACCGGCGGCGCCGCGTCCCCGGAGGCGTCCGGGTTCTCCGCGCGGCGGCGGAACAGCACCAGGCCGACGAGCAGCAGCACGCCGCCCGCGCCGCCCGCCACGCCCGCCCGATACGTCGACGCGGGCTCGAACTCCAGCTCCACCGCGCCGCCGGCGCCCTGCGGCACCAGCCAGCCCTGCTGCCAGCCGTCGAGCCTGACCGGGGTGAGCTCCTCGCCGTCCAGGGTGGCCGTCCAGCCCTCGTTGACGTTCTCGTACGTCGTCAGGTACGAGGCCGCGCCCGCGCCGACCGTCAGGGACCGGCGATCGCCCGACCAGTCCCGGACCGACACCTCGCGGGTCGCGGCGGACGGCTCGGCGACGGTGCCGTGGGTGAGCGTCACATCGGTGATCGCGAGCGGACCGGCGTCCCCGGCCTCGACGCGGTGCGTGCCGCTCTCCAGGTCGACGCTGCCGTCCTTCTCGTCGCCCGCGCAGAGCGTGACCTCGATGGGCCGGCGCTCGGTGAGGTCGCGGACCGTGCCCTGCGCGCTGGTCGCGTGGAACGTGCCGTCGACGGAGAGCACCGGGCCTTCCCCGCAGGCGAGTTGGAACTTCCGGTCCGGGTCGGGCTGCTGCGTGCGGTACTCCTCCAGAGCGGGCAGGTACACCTCGGTGAGGCCGACCGGCAGCTGCAGCTTGTCGCCGGCGACCGGGTTGTAGAGGGTCAGCGGCGCCGTCTCGGTGACCGTGATGTCGAGCCGGTCGGTGGTGATCGGGTCGAAGCGGGCCTGGCCGTTCTCGTCGACAGCGGCGACCGTCGCCCCGTCCGGGGAGCTGATCTCCACCTTCGTGGGCCGCGTCGACAGGCCGCCCGCCGCCGCGAGCACGATCTCGCCGACCGGCTGCTTGTCCGGCCAGCGCAGGTGGATCACCGCGTTCCTGCCGCTGCCGCCCGCGATCCAGGCCGTTGTCAGGTCGCCGTCGGTGAGGTTGCGCGGCGAGATGTTCGCGCCCATCCGCGCGGTCGAGCCGGCGCTCGCCTTCAGCTGCTTCTTCTGCTTCTCGCGGTCCTCGGGGGACGCCACCTTGTACAGCAGCTGGTCCAGTTCCTCGCCCGGGATCGCGACGGCGCTCGCCCGCACCTCGTACGAGCCGGACGTGCCCGTGCTGAAGCGGCGGTGCAGTCCGGGCTCGGAGCCTGATGTGCCCAGGCCGCCCGGGTCGGCGGCGCGGTGCAGGGAGAACCGGGTGGCGTCCGCTTCGGTGTCGCGCGCGTCGGTGGGCAGGCTGAGCATCCGCGTGACCTGCACGTCCGGCACGGAGATCTCGGCGAAGCCCGCGCCGGACAGGCCGGGCCGCGAGCCCTGGGTGTCCAGGATGGTGAGCTTCAGCCAGCTGCTGTCGCCCGCAGGGGTGTCGATGCGCTGCCGCTGCCCGTCCGGCTGCAACTGGCTGACCCGGCTGCCCTGTTCGGTCTCCACCCGCACCTTGGTGGGCGCGGGCCGCACCCCGTTCTGCGGCAGCGGCGTCACCGAGATCCGCTCCGGCACGGCCACGGACCCGTCGAAGCCGATGCGCAGCCACTCGCCCTCCGGCGAACCCGCGCTGCCCTCGGCCCAGCCGGTGTCCGCCGAGCCGTCGAAGGCGTTGACCGGGTCGTACTGCGGCAGGTGGAACAGCCAGTTCCCGGACGAGGACGCGGTCACCGACTTCGCGCCGCGCAGCGCGGCCGTCGTCTGGTGCTCCACGCCCTCCGTCGGCAGGATCTGCTTCGGCTCCTCGCCGGGATCCTGCAGGCTGCCGCTGTGGTTCCGCTCCTCGGGCGTGTACGTGTACGACGTGTTGTTGTCGACCAGGCCGAACCGGGTGTCGGCGCGGCGCAGCCCGTCCCCGACGGCCTGCAGCGGGGCCTTGCCGAGGCCCGGGTGGTGGTCGCCGGTGAGGACGACGGGCCGGTTGCGCAGCGCGGGGTCGGCGGAGAGCGGGAGCAGCGACTCGGGGCCGCCGCTGACGACGGCCGTGTCCGCGACCGCCTTCAGGCCCGCGCGGCCCGGCTCCGGGGTGTCGCCCGGCCGGTAGATCTCCACGGCGCGGCTGCGCGGGTAGAGGCCCTCGACCTGGATCGGGGTGTCGTCGGCGATCCGGCCGCCGGTGACCTCCGGGCCGAAGCCGGTGACCCGCTCGTACCCGGACGCCTCCAGGGTCCGCTTCACCGTGGCCGTCGGCACGTAGCCGATCCGGTCCGGGTCCAGGTCGTTGCGGACCACCACGTAGTGCAGTCCGGCGCGGTTCAAGTAGTCCTGCAGGCCCGGGACTTCGCCGCCGGTCTGCAGGGCCTGCTCGACGGCGTCCATCGCGCGGCGGTTGCCGGGCGCGCCGAACGGCACGTAATTGCGCTGCGCCCAGCGGGACTCGGCGAGCACGTCGAGGGGCTGGTCGATGGGCGAGCCCCAGGTGTAGATGCCGTGCGCGGTGGCGGGCACGACCAGGGCGCGCGAGTCCGGCGCGTTCTTCTCCAGCCAGCTCGCCGTGGACTTCCAGTGCTTGGGCAGCTCCTCGAACGCGCCCGGCTGCAGGATCGACCCGTTCACGTACGGCAGCACCAGGCCCGGCAGGACCAGGGCGGCGGCGATCAGCGGGGCGAAGCGGCGCGCGCGCAGCGGCCGCGCCCCGCGCGCCACCGCGGCCACGCCCACCAGGTGCGCGAGGCCGAGGGCGAGGGCGAGCGCGAGGCCCGACTGGAACTTGTAGATGTTCCGGAACGGCACGAACACGCCGTCGAGCAGGGACTGCACGGCCCCGTGGAAGGGCGCCCCGAGCGCGCCGCCGTACCCGGCGAGGGTGATCAGGGCGACCGACAGGACCGTCAGGACCAGCCAGCGCCGCTCGGGCAGGTCGCGGCGGGCGAGCCCGGCCAGGCCGAGCGCCGCCGCGAAGCCCGAGCCGAGGATCGCGAGCCAGGCGGTGGCGACCGTCCACCCGGCGGGCAGCCAGGCCTCGCCGAAGTGCAGATACGCCACCCAGTTGCCGGCGCCGCGCAGCGTCTCCGTCGCGGACATGGTGTCGGTCGTGGTCTGCGCGGACTCCACGTACGCCAGGAAGTTCTCCCCGTACATGCCCAGAAGCAGCAGCGGCACCACCCACCAGGCGGTGGCGAGCAGCACGCCCGGCACCCACCAGGCGATCAGCTTCCGCTTGCGCGCGCCGCCGGGCCGGGACAGCAGATACAGGCCGACCGGCAGCAGCGAGGCGAGCACCGACGCCGCGTTCACCCCGCCCATGCAGGGGATGAGCAGCGCCGACCTGAGCGCCGCGACCCGCGCGCTGACCGCCCGGTTCGTCAGCGGAAGCAGCACCCACGGCAGTACGGCGCCCGGCAGCGCTGCCGCCGAGGTCGAGCCGATCACCACGGTGTACGTCGGCCACAGCGCGAACGCCGCCGCCGCGAGCAGCCGCGACCGGGGCGAGCCCACGCCCAGCCGCTCGGCCAGCCGCAGCGCGCCCCAGAACGCGGTGGCCACGATCAGCGACATCCACAGCCGCTCCGCCAGCCACACCGGGAGCTGCACGAGGTCCGCGAGCGCGTAGAACGGCAGCGACGGGAACGCGTACCCGATGTACTGGTTGAAGATCCCGCCGAAGCCCGCCTGGTCCTGCCACAGCTGACCGAGGTCGCCGAGGAACCGCCACGGGTCCGTGGCCACGCCCAGCTTCGTCTCGAACGTCATCCTGCCCGGCGCCGCGGCGACGAACAGGACGAACGCCACGGCCCAGAAGCCGAGCAGCCACCACCGGGACCGTGGCCCCGCGGGCGGGGAGGGCGGGGCGCCCGGAGTGGGTTGGGGCGCCTGGGGAGGCAGCTGTGGAGCCTGGACCGTGCTGGTCATGGACACCGCCGGAGAAGGAGAAGAAGGTTCCAGGTGGCGAACTCGCGGAGCACCGGCACCTTCGGCACGGCCTCCGCGAGGAACGGCCAGTAGCGGGACCTGGCCGACAGGACGCGCACGTCGTGACGGGCCCGCACCTGCCGGAGGGTGGGCCCGACGTGCACGGCGAACAGGTTCTCGCCGAGGGTGTGCTTGGGCCGGCGGCCGGTGCGCCGCCGGTAGCGGGCGACGGCCCGGTCGGCGCCCAGCCAGTGCCAGGGCGCCCACTCGTGGCCGCCCCAGGGCGAGTACCAATTGGTGAACGACACGTAGATCAGCCCGCCGGGTTTCGTCACGCGCACCAGCTCGCTGAGGAACGTCGCCGGGTCGTCGACGTGCTCCAGGACGTTCGAGGAGAACGCGACGTCCGCGACGCCGTCCGCGAGCGGCAGCAGATACCCGTCCGCGCGCACGGCCTTGGCGTCCGGCCGCTCGCCCAACTCCCCGGCGTCCGGCTCGAAGAGGTACGCCTCCGCGCCGCGCCTTTGGAACTCCCGGGTGAAGTACCCGGCGCCGCCGCCGACATCGACGACGGTCCGCCCGGCCAGCGGCCCGTACGCGGACTCCACCTGGTCGGCGGCGTCGCGGGCGAGGAGAGTGTAGGTGTGGTCGGGGTCCTGCTGTTCGCGCAGGAAGGCACGGAACAGGGTGAGGGACCTTTTCAGGGACGGGTCCCGCAACTGGCCTTTCGGGGGCATCAGTTGGCCCTCCGTGCCGCAACGGCCTCCGCCGCGACCGCCCGGAACCGGCTGACCGTATGGGCCCACCGGTAGTCCGCCGCCCGGCTCGCCGCCGCCTTGCCCATCTCCGTACGCCGCTCCTCGGACAGCGCCAACGCGCACCACGCCGCCGCGAACGACGACTCCCCGCGCGCGAGCACGCCCGTGACCCCGTCCTCGACGGAGTCCCGCAGCCCCGGCACGTCGAAGCCGACCGCCGGGGTGCCGCGGGTCGCGGCCTCCGTGACGACCAGGCCCCAGCCCTCCACCGCGGACGGGTGCAGCAGCAGCCAGGACGCGCAGAGCAGCCGGTGCTTCTCGGCCTCGGACACATGACCCGCGAACTCCACGGAAGGGCCCGCGAGCTGTTCGAGCCGGCCGCGCTCCGGACCGTCGCCGACGATCACCAGACGCCCGCCGGTCACCGGCCGGACCCGCTCCCACAGCCGGAGCAGCAGATCGATCCGCTTGTACTCGACGAGCCGCCCCATCGCCAGGAACAGCGGCTCCGCGGAGCGCGGCGCGAGCGGCCCCGGGTCGTCGACACCGTTGTGCACGACGCGGATCCGGTCGCCCGGCACACCGATGGCGCGCAGCGCGTCGGCCGTGGACGGGGAGACGGCGACCAGGAGGTTGCCGCGCTGCGCCCCGGCCAGCGCCCAGTGCTCAAGGCGCTTGCCGAGCCGGGCGGCCGGCCCGGGGTAGCGCATGCCCCACAGCTCGGTGTGGACGTGGTTGACGAGGCACAGCGTCGGCCCGCGATGCCACAGCGGCGCCAGGTACGGCATGCCGTTGCAGACCTCGACGAGCAGGTCGCAGTCGCCCACCTGCCGGCTGAACGCGGACCGCGCCCGCAGGTAGTGCCCGAGGTCGCCGCCCGCCGACACCACGCGGTAGTCGCGGTACGCGGCAGGCCCGCCGCACAGCAGCGTGACCTGGTGCCCGCCGCGGGTCAGACCCCCGGCGAGCTGGTCGACGAGGAGTTCGGAGCCGCCCGCGGCCGGGTTGCCGAGGTCGCGGCGGGACAGGAACACGATGCGGCGCGGGTGTGGGGGACGGGCGCCGGACGGAGCGGGAAGAAGGGCCGCGGCCTCCTCGTTCGGGTTCGGGGCGCGCAGGGCGGGAGGTACGTGCTGGGGCATCCGTGCTCCAACTCGTCTCGGGGTGCGGAACGAATGTGGGGGTGAGCGGGACCGCACTGGGGCGGGGTGGTGCGCGGTGCGAAAGCGGGGTGGTGCGCGGTGCGAAAGCGGGGACGGACGGGGTGTGGGACGGGGTGGGACGGGGTGGGACGGGGTGGGTTGTGCCGATCGCCTGATCTCTGTGGTGTCGCTGTGTCCGTTCGGTGTGTTCGGTGGTGGGAGTCGACAGTTTTCGCCCCGGCGTTCGATGCGGCTACTCACCGAAGTGACAATTTCGCGCTCACTTCCCGTGGCCGACTCATCACTTCGTGCGGGAATCCAGCACTCACTCCGACGGTTCGCCCGCCCCGCCCGGCCGCACCCGCCCCCGTACGACCATGACCGTGCCGACGGCCGCCAGGGCCAGGCCGAGGCCCGCGGCGCCCATCGGGACCGTCTCGCCGAGCAGCTTCAGACGGCCGCTGTCGGAGTCGGCGAGCGCCACCTGCGCCTTCTGCGTGGCCTCGGTGAACGCGATCTTCCGGCTGTCCAGGAGCACCACGGCGTCCTTGTCCGAGCCCGGCTTGCGCAGCGTCTTGCGGGGCCCGATCTGCGCGTACACGATCCGCCCGGTGCGCCGGTCGGCGACCAGCTCGATGCCGTGGTTCGTGTACCACTCCTCGGCGAGGACCTGCTCGGCCTTCGACCCGACGAGCCGCCCCGGCACCTGCCGCGTCCCGGTCTGCGTGGCCTTCACGGTGCCGGTGAAGCGCAGCCCCTCGTAGCCCTGGATCTTCTTCGTGCCGCTGAACTTCAACGGCACGGTCGCCCCGAGGGTGCTGTCCCACCAGCGGTACGTGCGCTCCTCCACGTCGAACGGGAACTTCAGGTAGGCCTCGCCCTCGAAGTAGGGCTTCTCGCCGCAGCAGTGCACCGGCGCGTTGGTCTTCCGGTCGCTGACCCAGCGCTCGGTGGTCCACTGCAGCGAGTCGTGCGGGTCGGCCGCCGGCAGCGACTTGTCCGGGTCGACCGAGGTGGACACGTCCCAGACGGCGTGCTCCTCGGTGGAGTCGGCGACGTCGCCGCGCACCTGCCGGGTGACGGTGAGGTCGGCGCCCTCGACGGTCTCGACCTTGTCGGTGTCGAAGTAGGCGCCCTTGCCCGTCAGGACGGTGACCGTGTCGATGTCCAGGGGCGTGCGTTTGGCCCGCGGCTCCACGTACCAGGCGAGCAGCGGAGCGAGCACGAGCAGGAAGACGCCGACCCCCAGGAGGACCAGCGAGAGAGGCGAGGCGGTACGGCGCATCCGGGCACTCCAGGGAGTTCGGGAGGCCGCTCGACCGGCGCACGGGCGCGGCGGGAGCGGCACACGGGTGAAGGAGGCGCGAGCGGCCCACGGGAGGTGTGGGGCGGCTCACGAAGGCAGGGAGTCAGAGCGCAGGCGGCGGTCCCAGGTACTGGCCCGGGACCGTAGGCCCACTCTTGACGCGCTGTCAATGGACCTGAACACTGGGCAGTCGCCGGACGGGGACCGGCGACGGGGAAGGGCCACGGCCCTGGGTGGTGTCGCCGACAGAGAGGCTGACCTGCCATGAACCGACTGCTCGCCGCGGCCCTGACCGCGCTCTGCGCCGCCGCGCTCGCCGTCGGCGCCGCCCTCGGCGTCGTCGCACTCCTGGGCGCCACACCGGAGCAGCCCAACACACCCCTGATCAGCTACGAGCAGGCCCAGCAGGGACGTTGACCACGATGACCGCACGCTCCGCCTGGCGGGTGGTGCCGCGGCCGAAGATGACCCGGTTCGCCGCCCTGGCCCTGGACGAGGTGCCGCGCCTCGCCGACGACATCCTGCGCGAGATCCGCCGCGAGTACCCCCACCTGCCCGTCGTCCTCAACGACTCCGGCGAACCGATGGCCCTGGTCGGCATCCGCCGCGCCCTTGAGGTCTTCGTCCAGCAGATCGCCCACACCGAGGACCGGCCCCGCTACCACCCGGAGGTGTTCCAGGAGTTCGGCCGCGGCGAGGGCCTGCACGGCCGCAGCCTGGACTCGCTCCAGGCCATCTACCGGCTCGGCGTCCGCCTCGCCTGGCGCCGCCTCGCCGAGATCGGCCAGCACGTCGAGATTCCGCCACCCGCCATGTACGAACTCGCCGAGGCGGGCTTCGAGTATCTGGACGGCCTCGTCGACCAGTCCGTACGCGGCTACGCCGAAGCCGCGGCCCGCCAGGCCGGTGAACGGCTGCGCCTGCAGCGGAAGCTGATGGAGATCCTGCTCGTCGAGCATCGCACCGACCGCACCGACCCCGCCGAGGCCATCGCCGAGCGCGCCGCCCGCGTCGGCTGGGCGCTGCCCGAACGCGTCGCCGTCGGCGTGCTGCTCCGCCCCGCCCGGGAGGCCGTCGCGCCCGCCGTAGGCCCGGACGTGCTGCTCGACATGGAGGCCGAGCAGCCCCGCATGGTCGTCCCCGAGCCGGACGCGGCCGGCCGGGCCGAACTCCTGCGCCGGGCCATGACCGGCTGGGCCGGGGCGATCGGGCCGCCCGTGCCGCTCGTCGACGCCGCCAAGTCGCTGCGCTGGGCGAAGGCCGCGGTCCGGCTGATGGAGCGGGGGCTGCTTCCCGGCGGCGGGGTGCTGTTCTGCGCCGAGCACACCGAGGCCCTCGTCCTGCTGCAGCCCGAGGAGCTGATCAACGACCTGGCCCGGCGCATCCTCGCCCCCCTCGCCCGCTGTGGCCCCGCGCACGGCCGCCGCCTCGCCGAGACCCTGCTCGCCTGGCTGGAGACCCGCGGCGGTGCCCCGGAGGTCGCGGCCCGCCTCGGCGTCCACCCGCAGACGGTCCGCTACCGGCTGCGGCAGATCCGGGAGCTGTGGGGCGACGAGATCGACGACCCGGACCGCCGCTTCGAACTGGAACTGGTCCTCCGCGCCCAACGCCTCAGAGGCGGCATCTCCCGCCCACGCGCGGAAGGCGCCGCATAAGACTCGGCACACAACCTTCACGCCACCTGCCTCCACCGTTACGGGAGCCCTTCTAGCGTCCCTGACCTATGGACTACTGCCACCCCTGCCGCAGACACCTCAACGGCGCCCTCGCCTGCCCCGGCTGCGGCACGCCCGCCGAGGCCTGCCGTCGGTACGCCGAGGAGATCGCGGCGGCCGAGGCGGTGGCAGCCGGTACCGCCGAGCCCCACCGGGACGAGCCGGGCGAGCCCCGCCGCTCGCGCCGCGCCGCGGGTCGCGCCCGCCGCCGGGACACCGAGCGGCGCCGCCGGCGTACCCGCGCACTCGTCGTCGGGGCCGGGTTCCTGCTGGTCGCGGGCGGTGTGGGCGCGGCTAAGCTGGGCGGCGACGGCGAGCCCGAGGACCGCGCGGCCCCGGCCCGGCCGGACGCCCCGGAGGGTACGGACGTGGTCCACCCCACCCAGACGGCAGCGGAGACCGGCCGGGCCGACCGCGGTGACCGCGAGCCGTCGAGCCCGGCACCGGCGACGCCGGACGCGCCGACGCCGACGCCCACGGAGGCGGCCCCGAAGAAGTCCGGCAACCCGGACAGGGCCACCGAGTCCCCGGACGGGCAGCCGAGTTCACGCACGCCGAGCTCGCAACGCCCGCCGGCCCAGCGCCCCACACCGCCGCCCCGGACGCGGCCGGCGGACCCGGACCCGGAAACGACGCCGGAGCCGACGCCGTCGGAGAGCTGCGACAGGTTCCTCTGGTGGTGCACATGAGCCGCCCGTCCGGGGGCACCTCCCGGCCGGAGGCCGGGAGGGTGTGAGGACGAGGCCGCAGTCCGGCAACGGAGCGACGAGGCCGCAGGCAAGCAACGGAGCGGGGTCCGGGGCGGCAGCCCCGGAAGGGCGCTCACTGTTCCAGCATCAGCCGCAGCAGATCCCGCAGGGAAACCCGCTCGTCCCGCGACAGCGCCCCCAACGGCTCGCGCGCGAAATCGTCAAGCCCGTCCCGCAGTTCACGCGCGGTCCGGGCCCCCTCCTCCGTGGGCGCGGCCAGCTTCACGCGCCGGTCGGCCGGGTCGGGGCGGCGTTCGACGAGGCCCCGGGACTCCAGGCGGTCCACGATGCCCGTGACGTTGGACGGCTCGCACTTCAGCTTCTGCGCGATCCGCCGCATCGGCATCGGTTCGAGCGAGAGCAGCCCGAGGACCCGCGCCTGGGCGCCGGTCAGGGCGTGCCTGCTCGCGGCCCGCTCGTACTCGTCGTGGTAGCGGTTCACCACGGAGCCGATCAGCTCGACGACCTCCAGGGTCAGCGGGTCGGTGCAGGACGTGCGGGATCTGGCCATGTGCACCAGCGTACCCATTTACTTGACAACATGAAATATCCAGGAGCATGGTTGTTTCACGTTCTGAAGCATTTCTGAAGTGACTGAGAAGTCTCAGGAGGCCGCACCCATGTCGTCACTGCCGTCCACCGCCCGCGCCTGGCACCTCGTCGCCCGCCCCCACGGCTGGCCGAAGGACGCCGACTTCGAGCTCCGCGAGCTGCCGCTGGCCGCCCCGGCCGAGGGCCGCATCCTGGTGAAGAACCTGCACTACTCCGTCGACCCGTACATGCGCGGCCGCATGAACGACGTGAAGTCGTACGTCGCGCCCTTCCAGCTGGACCAGCCCCTGGACGGCGGCGCGGTCGGCGAGGTCGTCGCCTCGAACGACCCGGGCTTCGCGGTCGGCGACCACGTCCTGCACGGCCTGGGCTGGCGTGACTACGCCGACGTACCGGCGGGGCACGCCAAGAAGGTCGACGGCTCGCTCGCCCCGCTCTCCGCCTACCTCGGCGTCCTCGGCATGCCGGGCCTCACCGCGTACGCGGGGCTCCTGGAGGTCGCCTCCTTCAAGGAGGGCGACGCGGTGTTCGTGTCCGGCGCCGCCGGTGCCGTGGGCAGCCAGGTCGGCCAGATCGCCCGCATCAAGGGCGCGTCCCGGGTCATCGGCTCGGCCGGATCCGACGACAAGGTCAAGCTCCTCACCGAGGAGTACGGCTTCGACGCGGCCTTCAACTACAAGAAGGGCCCGGTCGCCGAGCAGCTGAAGGAGGCCGCGCCCGACGGCATCGACGTCTACTTCGACAACGTCGGCGGCGACCACCTGGAGGCCGCCATCAGCCGCCTCAACCCGCACGGCCGCGTCACCGTCTGCGGCATGATCGCCGGCTACAACGACACCGAGCCGGCGCCCGGCCCCCGCAACATGATGATGATCATCGGCAAGCGGCTGCGGCTCCAGGGCATGCTCGTCAACGACCACCAGGCCCTTCAGCCCCGGTTCGTCCAGGACGTGGCCGCCTGGATCGCGTCCGGCGAGCTCAAGTACAACGAGACGTTCGTCGACGGCATCGAGAACGGCGTGGACGCGTTCCTCGGCGTCCTGCGCGGCGACAACACCGGAAAGATGGTCGTCAACCCGACCCGTTAAGGTGCACGCAGTGACCGTTTCCGGGTCGTGGGCGCGAGCCCGGTTCGGCGCAACCATGGAGGAAAAGCAGCTAATGGCCATCCAGCAGTCCGACGTCAAGTACACCGCCGTAGCCACCGCGGAAGGCGGCCGTGACGGCCGCGTCGCCGCCACCGACGGCAAGCTCGACGTCGTCGTCAACCCGCCCAAGGAGATGGGCGGCTCCGGCGACGGCACCAACCCCGAGCAGCTCTTCGCCGCCGGTTACGCGGCGTGCTTCCAGGGCGCGCTCGGCGTCGTCGCCCGCAACGAGAAGGTCGACATCACGGGCTCGCTCGTGACCGCCGAGGTCGGCATCGGCTCCAACGACGAGGGCTTCGGCATCATCGTCGCCATCAAGGGCGCCATCCCGACCGTGGACGCGGAGACCGCCAAGAGCCTCCTGGAGAAGGCCCACCAGGTGTGCCCGTACTCCAAGGCGACCCGCGGCAACATCGAGGTCACCCTTGAGGTCGTCTCCGCCTGACGGCACGCCGCACAGGCACCTCGCACAGGCACCCCGCACGGCCCGAGGGCCGCGCTCCGCCCGCCGGAGTGCGGCCCTCGGCGCATATCCCGGGGTCAGCCGGTCAGCGCCCGCCCGACCTGCGGGAACAGCCCCTTCGGATGCGCCCGGAACATCGGCTCCGTACCGAAGAGCACCACCTCCGCACCGCCCGCGCGCCCGCTCACCACGGCCGCCCGGCCCGCCGCGTCCTCGGGACCACCCCTGCCGTCCCCGGCCACCCGCCAGTGCCCGGAGACCAGCGGGTTCCCCGTCGCGTACGACTGCTCGACGCGGACCCCCGAACCGAGGCCCGTGAACCACAGCGGCGAGTACACGAAGCTGTGTGCCGGGGCACCCTCGGTGAGCGGGCCCTCGTTCCGCACCCGGACCACGCCGTTGGCCGCCCCGTTGCCCTCGACCGCCGTCACGTCAAGCAGCTTCGCCGAGGCGTTGAACGCGGCACCCTGCGCGCCGCGCGCGACGACCCGGCCGCCGTCCGCGAGGAAACGGTCGAGCGCCTTCCGCGCGGCGGCGTTCAGCTTGCCGTGGTCGAGCCCCGCGGACACGAACAGGACGTCCGTGTCCTCCCAGTCGAAGCCGTCGTTGAGGGCCCCCGTCGACACCGGCGTCACGTCGAACCGCATCTCCCGCAGCGCGAACAGCTCGCCCGAAGTGGCCGCAGCCGCGACCTTCGTACGGTGCCGCTCCTCGGCCGCCGCGACCGCCTCGGGATCCGGAGCGGCCGGGGCGGCGCTCCGCACCGGCGTGCGCCGCACGTCCAGGTCCGTGCCCTCCGGCACCGCCCGCACCTCCGCGCCCCACAGCAGCCCGAGGCTCCAGCCGGAGATGTCGTACATCGTCGACACCTTGTCGCTGATGTCCCGGCCGTCCGCGAGCAGCACGTTCGCCATGCCCCGCTTCGACTGGTGCAGGTCCACCACGTACGAACCGGCCGGGTACGCGCGCCCCGCGAGCCGGAACGCGTGGCTCGCGCGCTCCACCCGCACGTCGTTGGCGAGCAGATGGTTCACCAGACGGGCGGCGGCAGCGCCCCGCGCCGGGATGACGTACGCGCGCGGGAACTCCGTGGTGTAGACGTCCTCCGGACCGATGCCCGGCACGCCCGGCACCGTCTCCTCGGAGACCTCCACCTGCCGCTCGCCCGCGTCCGCCCGCCGGAACGTCTCGATCTGGTCGGCGATCAGCGAACCGCGCCGCTCGCGCGCGAAGTCGAGGGTCGCGCGCATCGCCGCGCCCGCGATGTCCACGTTGATCGCGGAACGGCGGCGCAGCTCGGCCACCGGCAGCTCGTCGTACTCGTCGTTGTTCACGGCCATCGGGAACTCGATGGTGTGCGAGGCGACAGCGCCGTGGAACGGCATGTACTGCGGCGTGAAGACCGGCGGCCAGTCGTCCCAGCCCTCCTCCTGGTCCCGGAACGGGATCACGGCGGGCTTCACCCCGTCCTTCCCCTCCGTGTAGCCGAGGCCGTTGACGGCCTTCTCCATGCCGAGGGCGTTGGCGTACGTGTTCTTGAGGAACAGGTCGTACTCGTAGTTCTCGCCGTGCGGGGGAGTGGTCGGCTCGATCAGGGTGCCGTTGACGTACCCGTGCAGATCGATCATCACCGCGGGCTGTTTGTCGATGGCGATCTGCCGTATCGCGCGCGTCTCCGGCTGGGAGGCGGTGACGAAGTCACGGTTCAGGTCGAAGCCGTTGCCGTTGGCGCGGGTCCCGGCGATCCGGCCGTCCGGGTTGGCCGTGACGTTGAAGTACAGCCGCGAGCTGTCGAGCAGCTCCTCGGTCTTCTCGCTCTTCGACGTGGCGAGTTCCTCGATGAGCCCGAGGGCGGCGTCGGTGCCCTCCCACTCGTTGCCGTGGATGTTGTTGTTGACGAACACCGGGGTCTTGTAACGGGCCTTGATCCGCGGGTCCTTCGCGGCCCGCGCGGGCGCCCGCTCGATCAACTCCCGCATCCGCTTCTGCTCCCGCGCCGCTCGCGCCGACTCCGGCGAGGTCACGGTGACCAGATACAGCGGGTGCCCCTGCGCGGACTTCCCGGCGATCTCCACGCTCACCCGGTCGCCCAGCTCCTGCAGCTCGTTCAGCTTCGGCGCGATCGCGTGGTACGGGGTCAGGCCCAGCTTGACCGACTTGTCGCCGGGGTTCTCCGGCTGGGCGGGAAGCACCTGCTCGCGCGGGTAGCCGCCGGTGCGGGTGGACAGCGCCGACTGCGTGTCCCGCAGGGCGCGTTCGGCCGCCGACGCGGGCGCCTTCGCGGCCCGCTCGCCGGCGGACGCCCCGCTGTCCCGTACGGCTCCTGCGGCAGGCCCGCCGGGGTCGGCGCTCGCCCCGAACGGCGCGAGCAGCACGGCGCTCGTCGCGGTGGCCAGGGTGACGAGGACGGGTCTTGGTATGCGCACGCGTACCTCCGGAAGACGGGTACGAGAGGTCTACCGGACCAACTCCTCGCCAACAAGAGGTACTTGGCCGCCGTGACCGCACGTTGCCCGCCTCGGCCCTGCCCCGGACCCGCCCCGGCCCCGGCCGCGCCCCGCCCCGGCAGGGGCTTGCGGGGCGCTCGATAGGGTGTGCGGTATGGCGATGCGCGATCTGGGGACCGGTTTTGGATATCTCGCGAAGGGCCAGCGCTGGGTCGCGGGCCACGGGCGCTGGCTCGGCTTCGGCCTGATCCCGGGCCTGATCACCCTCGTCCTCTACGCGGCGGCCCTCACCGGCCTCGCCCTCGGCGCCGACGACCTGATCGCCTGGGCCACCCCGTTCGCCGACGACTGGTCGTCCCCCTGGCTCGGCCTCTTCCGCGGCTTCCTCACGGTGCTGCTCTTCGCCCTCGGCCTGTTCCTCGCCGTGATCACGTTCACCGCGGTGACGCTCCTCGTCGGGCAGCCCTTCTACGAGTCGCTGTCCGAGCAGGTCGACAAGTCCGAGTCGCCCGACGGCACCGCGCCCGAGTCGGGCCTGCCGCTGCTGCGCGAGCTGTGGATCTCGGCCAGGGACAGCCTGCGGATCCTGGCGCGCGCTCTGCTGTGGGCGGTGCTGCTGTTCTTCCTCGGCTTCATCCCGGTCCTCGGCCAGACGGTGGTCCCGGCGATCGGCTTCTGCGTGACGGGCTTCTTCCTCGCCCAGGAACTCACCTCGGTCGCCCTGCAGCGGCGCCGCGTCGAAGTCCGCGAACAGCTCGCCCTGTTGCGCGCCAACCGCATGATGACCTGGGGCTTCGGCGTGCCGCTCGCCCTGTCCTTCCTGATCCCGTTCGTCGCGGTGTTCCTGATGCCGGGCGCGGTGGCGGGGGCGACGCTGATGGTGCGGGACCTGCGGGGCGAGAACGAGGTCCCGCCGGGTGAGCCGCGACCGCAGCTCGACCCGAACGCTCAGCCGTACGGCCCGCACCCTCAGCCGTACGGCGGGCAGGCCCCGCACCCTCAGGCGTACGGCGGGCAGGCTCCGCAGCCGTACGGCGGGCCCAATCCGTACCAGCAGTAGGTGGGCAAGCCGGACGGCCCGCACGAAGCGGCGGGCGCTGCCCCGCGTGAGCAGGGCGACGGCCGCCTGGACTCCCCCTCGCACCCGCGTCAGGGTCTGCCGGACAAGCC
>NZ_JASCIR010000039.1 GCF_029968095.1 Streptomyces solicavernae
GCACAACCCCACGCTGCAGAACTTCCAGCAGGCCTTCGACGAGCAGCCCCTGCTGCAGGCGATGGTGAACTCGCTGCTCGTGGCCCTGAGCGCGTCCTTGGTAGCCGTCGTCATCGCGACGCCGATGGCGTATGTGATGGCCCGGCACCGCAACCGGCTCGCCAAGGCGGCCACCGGCTGGGTGGTGATCAGCCAGGCCTTCCCGTTCGTCCTGATCATCATCCCGCTGTTCCTGATCCTGAAGAACCTCCACCTGATCAACTCGCTGATCGGCCTGATCATGGTGTACGTGGTCTGGGCCCTGCCGTTCGCGCTGTGGATGCTCGTCGGCTATGTCCGCGCCGTACCACCCGAGTTGGAGGAGGCGGCGGCGGTCGACGGGGCGGGCAAGCTGCGCACGCTGGTCTCGGTGACCGCGCCGCTGCTCGCGCCCGGCATCGTGGCCACCGCGATGTTCGCTTTCATCACCGCATGGAACGAGTTCTTCTTCGCGCTCGTCCTGCTCAAGACCCCGGAGAAGCAGACGTTGCCGGTCATCCTGAACCGCTTCATCGGCGCCGAGGGCGTCGCCGACCTGGGGCCGCTCGCCGCCGCCGCGTTCCTCGCGACCATCCCGTCGCTCGTCATCTTCGCGCTCATCCAGAAGCGCATCACCGGTGGCATGCTGGCCGGGGCGGTGAAGCACTGATGGCGCCCCGCCCGCGCGTGCGTCTGCGCGCCCGACTCGTCGCCGCCACGGCCACCGCCCTCGGCCTGCTGCTCACCGGATGCTCCGGGGAGCCAGCGGACGGCGGCGGCCGGATCACGCTGCAGTTCCAGTCGCTGGCCTGGCAGAAGGAGTCGGTCGACGCCAACAAGGAGCTGGTGAAGGAGTGGAACGCCGCCCACCCCGACATCCAGGTCAAGTATGTGCAGGGCAGTTGGGACAGTGTGCACGACCAGCTGCTCACCTCCTTCGAGGGCGGCGAGGCGCCGGACATCATCCATGATGCCTCGGACGACCTCGCGGACTTCGCGTACGGCGGCTATCTCGCGGACCTGGGGGAGCTGCTGCCGGAGCGCCTGAAGTCGGATATCCCGCAGCGCAGTTGGGAGACGACGACCTTCGGGGACGGGATCTACGGCGTCCCGTTCCTGCAGGAGCCGCGCGTCCTGATCGCCAACGCCAAGTGGCTGAAGGAGTCCGGGGTGCGCATTCCCACGCCGGACGAGCCCTGGAGCTGGGAGGAGTTCCGGAAGGCCACCGATGAGCTGGGCGGTGGCGCCGGCGACGGAAAGTACGGGGTGGCCTGGCCGCTGAAGGAGCCGGTGTCGGCCACGTTGAATCTCTCTTTGTCGACAGGCGGCAAGGTTTTCCACCGGGGTGCCGACGGAAAGGTGCAGGTGCGCTTCGACGCCGCCGACCAGGTGATGCCGAAGACCGTGCACGACCAGGTCAACTCGGACAAGAGCGCGTCGAGTTCGACCCTGGGCATGGGCGGCTCGGACACGCTGCCGGGCTTCTTCGGCGGCAAGTACGCGATGGTGCCGCTCGGGTTCTCGTACCGGCAGCAGATCGTGCAGCAGGCGCCGGACGGCTTCGACTGGCAGGTGCTGCCCGCGCCCGCAGGGGTCGACGGGCTGACCCAGGGAGTGAGTCCGCAGACGCTGTCGATCGCGGAGGACAGCCCGCACAAGAGGGAGGCGATGGCCTTCATCGACTTCCTGCTGCAGCCGGAGAACATGGTGCGGCTCGCGCGGGGCGACTGGATGCTGCCGACCGGAACCGAGGCGCTGAAGGACCCCGCTCTACATACGAAGAAGAACGACTGGGCCACGGGTGCGGCGCTCGCGGAGCACCTGCGTTCGGCTCCGGCGCAGTCGGTGCGCGGCTATCCGGAGTGGAAGGACAAGGTGGCGACGCCTGCGCTGCAGGAGTACTACAGCGGGGCGATCGACATGGGTGAGCTGAGGAGACGGTTGGTCGAGGACGGGAATCTGGTGCTGGCCCGCTATCAGAGATAGCCGCCGTCCTTGTGGGGCGAGGGCTGCGCGAGACGGTTCGTCTCTAAAAAGGTTGCACGAGTCTAAAAAGGTTGCACGAGACGTATCGTCTCGCATAGTGTGGTCGTCATGACCACTCCCCAGCGTGCCCATGTCGCCATGTTCTCCATTGCCGCCCACGGGCACGTGAATCCGAGCCTCGAAGTCATCCGGGAGCTCGTCGCCCGAGGGCACCGGGTCACGTACGCGATCCCGCACATCTTCGAGGAGAAGGTGGCCGAGACCGGTGCCGAACCCGTGCTCTACACCACGACCCTGCCCTCCCCGGACGACGACCCGGAGGCCTGGGGCACCACGTTGATCGACAACATCGAGCCCTTCTTCAAGGACGCGGTCAATGCTCTGCCCCAGCTGGCCAAGGCCTACGAAGGCGACGAGCCCGACCTCGTCCTGCATGACATCACGTCCTACCCGGCGCGGATTCTCGCCCGGCGCTGGGGCGTTCCGGAGATCTCTCTGTCGCCGAACCTGGTGGCCTGGGAGGGGTCCCAAGAGGAGGTGAGCGAGCCGCTCCACCGCGACCTGAAGGCGAGCGAGCGTGGTCAGGCGTACTTCGCGAACTTCGAGGCATGGCTGCAGGAGAACGGCATCACCCAGGGGCACGACGCTTTCGTGGGGCGCCCGCCTCGTTCCCTCGTGCTGATCCCCAAGGCGCTGCAGCCGAACGCCGATCGGGTCGACGAGAGTGTCTACACGTTCGTCGGCGCGTGTCAGGGTGACCGGTCCGCACAGGGCGACTGGCGGCGACCGGCCGAGGCGGAGAAGGTCGTCCTGGTCTCGCTCGGCTCGTCGTTCACCAAACAGCCGGCCTTCTACCGGGAGTGCATCGAGGCGTTCGGCGACCTGCCGGGCTGGCATCTGGTGCTGCAGATCGGGCAGCACGTCGACGCGAGCGAGCTCGGTGAGGTCCCGGCCAACGTCGAAGTCCACCACTGGGTGCCGCAGTTGGCGATCCTGAAGAAGGCCGACGCGTTCATCACGCACGCCGGGGCGGGCGGCAGCCAGGAGGGCCTGGCCACCGCGACGCCGATGGTGGCCGTGCCGCAGGCCGTCGACCAGCCCGGCAACGCCGACATGCTGCAGGGGCTCGGCGTGGCCCGGCACATCCCGACCGAGGAGGCGACGGCGGAGATGCTGCGGCGCACCGTGCTCGAACTCGTCGAGGACCCCGAAGTGGCGCGCCGACTGCGGGCCATTCAGGAGCAGATGGCGACCGAGGGCGGGACGCAGCGAGCCGCAGACCTGATCGATTCCGCGCTGCCCACTCGGTCGTAGCCCGCGACGCCTGCGAGGCCCGGCCGGCCGGTGGCGGGACGAGGGGCGGCGAGCCGGAGGGGCCCAGAGGCCTGAAGCCTGGAGTGGTAACGCTCAGGTAACAGGCCTCTGGGCCACCAAGGGCATTGACTCGTCTGGGAACTGTGACCCTTACCTCCGGGTAAAGGTTGCACGCGGCGCTTCTTGTGCCTTGGGCAACGGCCTTCTTAGCGTGAAGTGAACTCCACTCGAACGCCGGGAAGTTGACATGCGCCGAGACATACCACCTCTCTCCGAGGTACGCCGCATCACCGAGAAGAAGCGCGACGCCTGGTGGACCGTGCTCCTGGTCGACCCAGTCGCGACACCGCTGGTGCGGCAGACCGCGATGCGCACCCGTATCACCCCGAACCAGATCACGTGGGGCGCGTTCCTGCTCGGACTCGTGTCCGCCGCGTGCTTCGCCATGGCCGACTGGCGCTGGCTGATCGCGGGCGCGGTCGTCTACCACCTGAGCTTCATCCTCGACTGCATGGACGGCAAGGTCGCGCGGCTGACCGGTACCGGCTCCGTCTTCGGCGCCTGGCTCGACTTCGTCTTCGACCGGATCAGAGTCATGGTCTGCTCGGTCGCCCTGATGGCGGGCCAGTATCAGCGGACCGGCGAGACCATCTACATCTGGCTCGCCCTCGTGGTCATCGGCCTCGACACGCTTCGGTACATCAACTCCCTGGAGATCTTCAAGATCCGCCATTCCATGCGCAAGCAGATCAAGTCCCGCATGCGTGAGGCCCGGCGGGCCGAGAACCAGGCAGAGCTGGCGTTCATGGAAGACCTGCTGCGCGAGAACCCCGCAGCGGACATCGAGCAGGATCTGCAGGCTGCTGGGCGCGGGGCCGAGGGGCCGACGGCCGAGCCTGTCGCTTCCGCCGGTGCCCCGACCAGGGCGCAAGTCGTCGACCTGCACCAGGAGTTCCGCCACCGCTTTCCGTGGTACCTGCGTTGTCGCTCGTATCTGCTGAGCAAGCGGATTCGTACGCACCTCGTGAGCGGTATCGAGTTCCAGATGGGCGTCTTCATGATCGGCCCACTCTTCGACGTGGTGATTCCCGCGACGATCGTCTCCGGTGCGCTGCTGCTCGTCTTCGAACTCGCCATCATCTACAAGTTGTTGCTCTCCACCCGTGACTTCACGCGCACGATCGACAGCTTTGAGCAGCGAAAGCTCGCGGCCGCCGCCTGACCGTTCCGATTTCGTGCAGCGATCTGACCGGATGCCAGCGGATCTGTCCTGATTTCTTAAGTGACCTTTTTAGCCAATTGTTTCGGTCGGTCGAGAGGATCTCAGGGGTGCCCCTGAGGGCGCTCTGCGTTATGCGCAGAGCGCCCTATTTGTTATTACGGAACCTTGTTGAACAAGTCACAGCTGTATGTAGCTATTGATCTGCGCGCGTCAATCCGACAGGGTTTCGTCCCAACCCCCGGAGATCTTCCGGATCTACGGGGGTTGAGGCAGTAACGCTTACCCCCCACAACCCCCCACACCACGAGGAGACCCCTCTTCATGGCAACTCACAAGCGTGCTCGTTCCCTCAAGCTCACTGCGGCGATAGCCACCGCTGCGACCGCCGTGGGCGTCACCGTTTTCGCGACCTCCTTCGCCGGCGCCGCGCCGGTCGCCGAGGGCAAGATCTACGGTGCCAACGCCAAGGGCGCTGTGGTCGGCAGCTACATCGTCATGCTCGACGACAAGGCCAAGAAGAGCAGCAAGAAGGACCTCGCCAAGGAGTACGGCGGCACCCTCAAGCGCAACTACGACTCGGCCGTCAACGGCTTCTCCGCCTCCGGCCTTTCGGAGACCGAGGCCAAGCGCCTGGCCGCCGACCCGGCCGTGTCGAAGGTCGTCCAGAACAAGAAGTTCACGATCAACGCCACCCAGGACAACCCGCCGTCGTGGGGTCTGGACCGCATCGACCAGGCCGACACCGAGGGCGACAAGAAGTACACGTACCCCGACTCCGCCGGTGAGGGCGTCACCGCGTACGTCATCGACACCGGTGTCCGCATCAGCCACAAGGACTTCGAGGGCCGCGCCGAGTACGGCTTCGACGCCATCGACAACGACGACAGCGCCGACGACGGCAACGGCCACGGCACGCACGTCGCCGGCACCATCGCGGGCGCTGCCCACGGGGTTGCCAAGAAGGCCAAGATCGTCGCCGTCCGCGTTCTGGACGACAACGGCTCCGGCACCACCGCGGGTGTGGTCGCCGGCATCGACTGGGTCACCGAGAATCACGAAGGCCCGTCCGTCGCCAACATGAGCCTCGGCGGCGGCGCCGACGAGGCCCTCGACGCGGCCGTCCGCAAGTCCATCGCCGCCGGTGTCACCTACGGTGTCGCCGCGGGCAACGAGTCCACGGACGCCGGCCAGGGTTCCCCGGCGCGCGTGAAGGAGGCCATCACGGTCGCCTCCTCCACCAACACCGACCAGCAGTCCGACTTCTCGAACTTCGGTGAGGTCGTGGACATCTACGCTCCGGGTTCGGACATCACGTCCGCCTGGAACACCGGTGACGACGCCACCAACACCATTTCCGGTACGTCGATGGCGACCCCGCACGTCGTGGGTGCCGCCGCCGTCTACCTCGGTGGTCACCAGGACGCCACGCCGGAGCAGGTCGCCACGGCCCTGACCGAGGGCGCCACGCCGGACAAGATCACCAACCCGAGCGAGGGCACGCCGAACAAGCTGCTCAAGGTCGTCGAGTAACACCTCCTCGATGTGCTGACAGCCCCTCGGACCGCCCCCGTATCGAGTCGGCCGGGCCGAGGGGAGCCGAGGCGGAATCCGGCGCCCCGGTCGGGGACGACCTCCCGGACCTGACGTCGCGACCGAACCTCACAGCGCAGTGAAGGGCTTTTGGGGCCTGCTTCCCCGGACTCCGGGACTCCTTCCCGGACCGGCGGCCGTCGTGCCGACCCCCACGGGGCACGACGGCCGCCTTTCTGCGCGTGGTACGCGACTCCTGGGCGGGCCTGTCTAGGGTGTGGCCATGACGATATATGCGGTGCTGCTGCGCGGGATCAATGTGGGCGGCCACAAGAAGGTCCCGATGGCCGAACTCCGCTCTCTCCTCTCGGACATGGGCTTCGCCGGCGTGCGTACGCACCTGCAGAGCGGCAACGCCGTCTTCGACAGCGACCACGGTGACGAGGACTCCCTGGCCGCCGACATCTCCACCGCACTCGCGGAGCACTTCGGCTTCGCCATGGACGTCCTGGTCCGCAACGGCGACTACCTGCGGGCCGTCGCCGACGCCTGCCCCTATCCCGCGGACGAACTCGAACCGAAGCAGCTGCACGTCACCTACTTCTCCGAACACGTACGACCCGAACAGCTCGCCTCCGTCGACCCCCTGGCGTACGCGCCCGAGGACTACAAGGTCGGCGACCGGGCGCTGTACCTCTACGCGCCGGACGGCCTCGGCCGCTCCAAGCTCGCCCCCGCACTCGCCCGGCCCTCGCTCATGAAGGGCGTCATCGCCACCAGCCGCAACTGGAACACCGTCCTCAAACTCGTGGAGCTCACCCGTGCCTGAGACCTTGCCCGCCGTCGAGGCGGCCATCGAGGGTGAACTGCGCCTGCTCGCACCCGAAGTGCGCCGCTCGCCCAAGCTGCTCGGCGCTCTGCTCCATCCTGATTTCTCGGAGATCGGCGCATCGGGGCGACGCTGGGACCGGGAAGCGATCATCGCCGCGCTCTCCGCGCAGGACGAACCGGGGCACCGACCCATCACCACCTCCCGGATGCGTGGCGTCCAGCTCGCGGACGACCTGGTCCATCTGACCTTCGACACCGATGACAACGGCCGTACGGCGCACCGTAGTTCCCTGTGGCGGCTCACTCGAAAGGGTTGGCTCCTCTGGTTCCACCAGGGCACCCCGTTCACTGTTGATCCGGGACCTTCCACCGCTGATCCGGGACCGTCCATCGGTGGTCCGGGACCGTCCGCCGCTGGTCCGGGACCGTCCGTCGCTGGTCCGGACCGGCGGGGGCGGGCCTGAGCGGTGCCGACCAGGGCGCCCGAGAGTTATCCACAGGAATTAGTGATTCCGGATGGAGATCGGGATTTCGGTCTAGCGTGAGGGGCGAAGCAGCAGATCCACGCACACGAAATTCCTTACGGGGGTGAGGAGATGCACGGGGCTTGCCGTTCATCGGCATCAGCACACTCGTCTACGGCCTGGTCGGGCTGGTCGTCCTGACGGTCAGCGTCGTCCGGATGCGGACGGGGGAAGCGGAGCCGGAAGCGCCTTCGGGGACAGCGCCGCACACGCAGCCGCACACGCCGAGCTGGGCCGAGCCCACAGCCCGGTCCAGGCGTCGATCGAGGCGGTCGTCGCCAAGGGCCCGGCCCCGATCAGCCCGGGTCCGCTCAGCCCAGCCGCACCCGGTCCATCCACGTGTCAGGAACGCCACGGCCAACCATCTGGCGGCGACCACCAGGGGAGGGGCGCGATGAGGACGACGGACACCAGGACGACACTCACCGGCGGGCGCCGCCAGACCGTCACCGTCATCGTGCCCGCGCACAACGAGGAGGCCGGCTGTCGGCGACGCTCGAATCGCTGGCCGCGCAGACCGTGCAGCCGCAGCAGGTCGTCGTGGTCGACGACGCCTCGGACGAGGGCACCGGCGAGGTCGTCGCGGCATACGGAGCCCGGTTCCTCAGGCCGCCGCGCAACCACCGCGAGGATTGCGTGAAGCAGGTCGGTGATGCGGTTCGGGCTGATGGGCACCAGGTCCAGTACTCGCCAGCGTTTGAGGACGGCGGCGGCCCGCTCGACTGGTACGCGGAGTCGGGCATGGGCGGAGTTGGTGAGCTTCTCCGAGGCGTTGTATCCGTTGCCCTTCGGGCGGCGGACGGGGGTGCGGACGGTGCCGCCGGCGCCGAGGTGTCCGAGGTCGGCCATCGTTTCGACGTCGGCTTCGGTGTCGGCGGTGACGATGCCGTTGGCGCGCGGGCGGCGGGCAGGTCGGTGGTCGATCCTGGCCGGGCACGACCGAGGTAGGCCGGTTCGCCGTCTGTGTCGGTGAGCCCTTGGATGATGACGCCGTGGTCGTGGTGCTTGCCGCTGTGGAGCGGATCGTTGTTGGCCTCGGTGGCCGGACTCGCGCAGCGCCAGGTGCGGATCAGAGTGCCGTCGAGCGGGAGGCGACGCTCGTGGCGTGCGACGTTCACGGCGTCGGCGAGGTCCGGTGCGCAGGCGGCGAGGACATCGATGCCTTCGTTGACGTAGCGCCAGGCGGTGTCGGTGCTGATGCCGAAGTGGGAGCCGAGCTGGGCGAAGGTATCGCCTGTGGCCAGGTGGACCGGGACCATGACAGCCTGGTCGAAGGAGGTCAATTTCCTTCAGGAGACGCCGAGTTCGCTCCTTCGGGTGGCGATGAGGTTCTCCAGCCAGGAAACGAGGTCATCGGGTACGTCGAGGGTGGCACGATAGGTGACCGCGAAGCTCCCTTGCTCCGTAGGGAAGTTGGCACGATCGCAACGGGCAGGCAGCTTTGTGCGTCACGGCCCTGCTGTCACTCGATCCGGGCACGATCGGAAAGGCTCATTCGCCAAGGAGCGACAAATCGTCGCGCGGAACCCCGGGAGGAGCGCGGCTGTCCACGTTGGGGCGCACTCGTGCTGTTTGACCTTGTGCCGCTGAACGCGCCGGACCATGTCGAAGTCGTGGGTGAGCTCGGCGACGCGCATTTCCTCAGCCGTATCCTCGCCGCCACCTGTCGACGGTCACGCAATTCCCAGCCCGTCAGGCTGCAACTTCACGTAATTCCCCACCTGGGCAGGCCGCCCAGTAGCGCCCGTGTGCAACGGCCCGAGCGCCGGTCAGACAGCAACACGGGTGGGCACAGCATCCGCACGTCCATAGGCGAGCACCTGGGCGAGGACTTCGCGGAACAGGGCTACGTCGTCGGCCGGCGCATCGATGACGGCCTCAATCTCGTTGTCGCTCAACCGCAGGTCTTCCAGTGCTTCGGGGTTGAGTGAGACGCGGAGGACGTTGCCCGTCAGCACGGCCTCACGAACGTAGCCATACGCGGTCCCCTGTCCGGCTGTGACCAGGCAGTGTGTGTCCATTCCCAGGGCGACCTCTTGATCATCAGGCTCCTCCTCTCCCGCCATGAACATCAAGATGAAGCCGCTTCCGTCCTCACGCTCGGCAAGTGCAGCTTCGGTGAAGTAGCCGTCTGGATCTATCTCGGTTCTGGCTGCACGGGCGGTGAATCGGTACGTCATGACGGGGTTCTATCAGCGCCACGAGCTGATGCCGGGGGCTGGGCGGGCTCTGACCTCTCTCGCCCACACCGAGAGGTGACCACGAAGCTGACTCCTGGATTCCCCTGGGGGAACGTGACCCAGCCTGGGCCGTTGTTCCACGAGATGAGGCCGCGAGGGGGACCCGGCCCCGCCCCGAGCTGTCGGCGACGACCCGGCTCGGCGCCGAGCCGACCCTTGACGCTGGCCGTCCGGTCCGAGGAGGGCGAGTTGTTCGCCGACCGCGCACGGCACCTTGGCCGGCAGCTGTTCGACGACATGGGCCACCGGCTCTGCTCGGGGATCGAGATCATCCGCCAACTGATGCGGCGGCGCAGCCGGGACGAGGCCGTCATGCCGGTCGTGTTCAAGAGCTGGGTACCGGCTCGGCGTCCTGGCCCCACACCGAGCCCGTCCCGCTGCCCGCGGCGCAGGCCGCACGGTGCCTACTGCTCATCCGCCACGGTCAGACCCCTTCCAACCTCCAGCACCTGCTGGACACGGCAGAACCCGGTCCGGCGCTGACCCCGCTGGGGCAGCAGCAAGCGGCGGCCCTGCCGGAGGCGCTGGCAGGCGAACAGATCGGCGCTCTCTACGCGTCGACCCTGATCCGGACCCAGCTCACCGCCGCGCCCCTGGCTGCGCGGACCGGGCTGGAGGTCCGTGTGCGATCCGGCATCCGGGAGCTGTCCGCGGGCGACCTGGAGATGCGAGGCGACGATTCCGCCGCCGAGACGTATCTGAGCACCGCCTTCGCCTGGTCCGCAGGCAACACCGGCCTCCGCATGCCGGGTGGGGAAGACGGTGTCGAGGCCCTGCGACGTTTCGACGCGGTGATCGAGGAGGCCGCGGGTACGGGCAGGGACCGTCGCCATGGTCAGTCACGGCGCGGCCATCCGGATGTGGGTGGCGGCCCGCGCCGAGAACGTCGACGTGGACTTCGCGGCCGCTCACGCGCTGCAGAACACCGGTGTCGTCATGCTCTCCGGCGCCCCGGATCAGGGCTGGCGAGTGCAGGCGTGGGAAGGCCGTTCCGTCGGTCCGGAGGGCGGCGTTCCTGGAACGAGCGGTCCGGCAGGGGAAGTTGTGGACGGCATCGGCGCCTGAGGGGGTACGCGCGGGCGGGTCGGCGCCACCCAAACGGCCCCCTCACGGCATCAGCGACGAGCGTCCTCCGTGGCCGGTTCCTCCGCGAGGAGTTTCGCGGCCACGGCGGAGTCGGTGACGAGTGACGTGATCACTCCGCCGCGCAGTGCCGCCCGTACGGCGTCGGTCTTGGCTTCGCCACCGGCCACCGCGATCACTTCCGGGATGCGTACGAGGTCGGCGTAGGGGATCGCCATGGTGCGTTCGGTGAGTGTCGAGCGGATCGGGCGGCCGTCGGCGTCGAGGGGGATCGAGCAGATCTCGCAGACGGTGTCGAGGCCGTCGAGTTCGGCGCGTTCGCTCTCGGTGAGGACGCGGTGCACCTGGGAGCCGGTCGGGTCCCAGGCGCCGACGGCGACGGCCGCGACCGTGATGGTGCGCCACCGGGAGACGGCGGCCTGGATGCCCTGCTGGCGCTGCATGACGCGCAGGGCCTCGGGGTCGGAAGCCACCAGGGGTGCGTAGATCGGGTGGTGCGGGCCGCCGGAGACCGAGGTCAGGCGGCGGACCAGATCGACCGAGCTGGCGTGGATCGCTCCGGCGATGCCCGTCATCTGCACGATCCGGCAGGGCGGCAGGCCGTGCACCCGCTGGGCCATGGCGTCGAGCGTGCGGCCCCAGGCGACCCCGAGCACGTCGTCCTCGGTGACGATCTCCGTCAGCAGGTCGGCGGCCGCGCGGCCGAGAGCGGCGCGCAGCGCGGGCACGTCGTCGAAGGGGCCGGACGCCACCAGGGCGTGCTTGAGCCGGAAGTGCGTACGCAGCCGCTCGGACAGCTCGGTGTCCATCGCGGCGCCGCCGTTGATCTCGACCCGGACGATGCCCTCCGTGCGGCACGCCTCCAGGATGCGGGCGACCTTGTACCGCGAGAGGCCGTGGAAGTCGGCGATCTCGACCTTCGTCATGCCCTCCACGTAGTACTGGCGCGCGATCGCCGTCGCCTGGACGAGCTCTGCCGGACCCATATGGCCTCCTCTGGCCTCCTCCGCGTCATGCGATCACCAGCCTACCGCCACCTCGCGCCCATATGGGCGGGGGTTTTGACGTATGGGCAACGCGCGCCTTTCATGTCGGTGAAACACGGCCGGGCCGAGCGCCCTCAGAGCCGTCCTCGAAGTGGAGGAGGAGAAGTGGACACTGCCGAACGGCATGTGAGCCGGGAACCACAGAGTTCCGCAGTCATCAGCAGCACCCCGACGGCCCCGCCGCCCGCGGACAGCGCGCGCTTCATGCTGTTCGTGGTCGCCATCGCCGCCCTCGGCGGACTGCTCTTCGGGTACGACACCGGGATCATCTCCTCGGCGCTGCTCGACATCAGCGCCGAGTTCGGGCTCGGCACGTTCGGCAAACAGCTGGTGACCAGCGCGATCCTGGTCGGTGGCATCGTCGGCGCGCTCGGCAGTGGGCCGATCTCCGACCGGTTCGGACGCAGGCGTACGGTCCTCGCGGTGGCGATCCTCTTCGTGGTCGGCGCGATCGGCACCGCCGTCGCGCCCGACGCCGCCTCGCTCGTCATCACGCGGTTCGTGCTCGGCCTGGCCGTCGGTGCGGTCACACAGATCCTGCCCGTATACATCGCCGAGGTCGCACCGGCCGAGCGCCGCGGCTCCCTCGTGGTGCTGTTCCAGCTGATGATCGCGGGCGGCCAGTTGGTCTCCTATCTGGTCGGCTACGGCATCCAAGGGCACTGGCGGTGGATGTTCGCGCTCGCCGTCATACCGGGTGCGGTCCTCTTCGCCGGGATGCTGCGGCTCCCCGAGAGCCCGCGCTGGCTCGTCTCCCAGGGACGCCAGGACGAGGCGCGCGGCGTGCTCGCCCGGATACGCGGGGACCACGCCACCGCCGCCCGGGAAGTGACCGAGATCGAGTCGGTGCACCAGGAGGCGCGCGGCAGCTGGGCCGACCTGCGCCGGCGCTGGGTGCGCCCCGCGCTCACGGCCGCCGTCGGCATCTCGGTCCTGTGTCAGCTGACCGGCATCAACGCCGTGATCTACTACGCGCCGACCATCCTCACCGACTCCGGCTTCGGCAAGTCCGCCTCGATCCTCGCCACCATCGGGGTCGGTGTCGTCCTCGTCGCGATGACCGTCGTCGGCACCTTCATGGTCGACCGGGTCGGACGCCGCAGGCTCCTGCTGCTGTTCATCCCCGCCTCGGTCGTCGCGCTCGTCGTCCTCGGCGCCGCCTTCCTCGGCGGAGACCCCACGGGCGGGGAGCGCTGGGTGGTCGTGGCGGCCATGCTCGCGTACATCGCCTTCAACGGCGGCAGCCTCTCCGTGGTCATCTGGCTGCTGAACTCGGAGGTCATCCCGCTCGCCGTCCGCGGCAAGGGCACCGGCCTCGCCTCCGTCTCGATGTGGACCTCCGACCTCCTGGTCAGCCTCACCGCCCTCTCCCTGATCGGCGCGATCGGCGCCTCGGGCACCTTCTGGCTGTACGGGGCCGTCTCCGTGTTCGCGTTCTTCTTCGTCCTGCGCTGCGTCCCGGAGACCAAGGGGCGCACCCTGGAAGAGATCGAGAACTCGCTGCACGACGGCACCTTCCAGCCGCACGCCGCCCGCCGAACCGTCGGTCAGTAACAGATCTACGTAGCAAAGGAGTTCTCCCCGTGCCTGTTGTCGTCGGGGTCGACAGCTCGACCCAGTCGTGCAAGGTCGAACTGCGCGATCTGGACAGCGGACGGCTGCTGGGCAGTGGCTCGGCGCCGCACCCGCCCGCGTTCGCGCCCCGCAGCGAGCAGCATCCGTCGAAGTGGTGGAGCGCGTTCGAGCACGCCCTGGACGCGGCGGTGACGCACGCCGCGGTGGCCAGGGCGGACATCGCGGGGATCTCCGTCGCCGCGCAGTGCCACGGCCTGGTGCCCCTTGACGCCGGCGGCGAGGTGATCCGCCCCGCCAAGCTCTGGAACGACACCACGAGCGCGCCCCAACTCGACCGGCTGCGCGCGCAGATCGGCGCGGACTCCTGGGTGAAGGCGGTCGGCTCGCTGCCGACGTCCGCGTTCACCCTGAGCAAGCTCGCCTGGTTCGCCGAGCACGAGCCCGAGAACTTCGCCCGCCTCGCCCGCGTCTGCCTGCCGCACGACTGGCTGACGCTGCGTCTGTCGGGACGGCACGTCACCGACCGCTCCGAGGCATCCGGTACGGGCTACTGGAGCGCCGCGGAACACCGGTATCTGGACGAGTACCTCGCACTCGTCGACCCCCTACGCGACTGGTCCTCGACGCTGCCCGAGGTGCTCGGCCCGGACGAGCCGGCCGGCGCCATCACCCCGCAGGCCGCGAGCGCCCTCGGTCTGCGCCCGGACGTCGTCATCGGTCCGGGCGGCGGAGACCAGCACGCGGCCGGGCTGGGGCTCGCGGTCGAGCCCGGCGACGTCGTCTACACCATCGCCACCTCGGGCGTCGTCTTCACCACCTCCCTGGACCCGGTCTTCGACACCTCCGGCCTCGTCGACGGCGTCGCCGACTGCACCGGCGGCTACTTGCCGCTGGTGTCCACGCTCAATGCCGCCCGCGTCACCGACTGGGCCACCGGCATCCTCGGCGTCGACCACGAGGAACTGAGCCGCCTCGCGCTGGCCGCGGACCCGCTGCGCTCCCCAGTGCTCGCGGCGTTCCTCGACGGCGAACGCAAACCGAACCGCCCCACCGCCAGCGGAATGCTCGCCGGGATCACCTCCGCCACCACCCGCGAGGAGATCGCACGTGCCGCACACGACGGCGTCGTACTCGGCCTGCTGCGCGGCGAGTCCCACATGAACGCCGCAGGCATCGCCACCTCCGGAAAGGTCCTGATCACCGGCGGCGGCGCACGCTCCGCGGCGTACCGGCAGATCCTCGCCGACCTGACAGGCCGCGAGGTGGTCATCGCCGACCCCGCGGACGCCGACGAGGCGACGGCGCGCGGTGCCGCCATCCAGTCCGCGGCCGTACTCACCCGCACCGGCGTACGCGAGCTCCGCCAGGCGTGGGCACCGCGCACCGAGACCGTCGCGACACCGCGCCCCGGCACCGCCGACCTGCGCGAACAGCTTCTCGACCGGTATCTGACCGTCGCCGACTGGACCGGCTTCGACGGGCAGGCGCAACGATGACCGGCCTGTCTGCCTGCGCGGCCACCTACCCGTTCAACACGGGCCTGGCCGACCGGGTACGCAACAGCCCCGGCACCGCCCTGGCCGGGAGCCTGTACGCGGTTCCGCCTCAAAACCGCCCGGCCACCGCCCAGTTGCTCGCCGACCAGCAGCACTGGGTGCACGCCGACGTCTTCGCAGACCGGCGCACCGGAGTCGGCGTCGACCAGATCCGTGACCTGTCCGACGGCGGGACCGGCCCCGTCGACGTGCACTTGCTGACGGCCGGTGCCCTGGATGCGCTGGACGCCGTCCGCCGCCCCGGGATCGCCCGCATCACGTTCCCGTACGAGAGTGTGCCGGACGCCCCCGCCGTGGCCGAGGGCATCCGCGCGAGCGGCATCAGCCCCTGGCTCGCACTCGCCCCGGACACGTCCCTTGAGTCGTGCGCCGACGTCCTGCCGTACGTCGACGGGCTGCTCGTGATGCTCATCGCGCCCGGCACCCACGGCAGTTCGGACCCGGCACTGCTCAGCAAGGTCCGCCAGGCCGCACCCACCACCCCGGTCGGAGTCGACGGCGGCGTCGGCGAGGACAACCTCGACCGCGTGCTCGCCGCCGGCGCGACCTACGTCGTCATCGGACGACGCCTCTTCGACCTCACCACGCCGTCCCGCAAGGAGGACACCCCATGAGCAGGATCACCGGCAGCGCGGACATCGGAAGCGCGGACATCGGAAGCGCGGTCACCGGAAGCGCGGTCACCGGAAGCGCGGTCACCGGAAGCGTGGACATCCCCCGCACCATGCGGGCCTCCGTCCTGGTCGCCAAGGGCCGGATCCGCGTCGAGGAACGGCCGGTGCCGGTCCCCGCCGACGACGAGGTCCTCATCCAGGTGGCGTCCGTCGGAGTCTGCGGCTCGGACGTGCACTACTACCGCGAAGGCCGGATCGGCGACTTCGTCGTCGACGCGCCCCTCGTCCTCGGCCACGAGGTCTCCGGCCGCATCGTCGCCGTCGGAGCGGCCGTGCCCGACACCCGGATCGGCGAACGCGTCGCGATCGAACCGCAGCGCCCCTGCCGCATCTGCGCCCAGTGCGCGGCGGGCCGCTACAACCTCTGCCCGCACATGGAGTTCTACGCGACCCCGCCCGTAGACGGCGCCTTCCAGGAGTACGTGACCATCCAGGCGCCGTTCGCCCACCCCGTACCGGACACGCTCTCCGACGACGTCGCCGCGCTCCTCGAACCCCTCTCGGTCGGCATCTGGGCCGGCCGCAAGGCCGAAGTCGCGCCCGGATCAAGGGTGTTGATCGCCGGGGCCGGACCGATCGGCGTCATCGCCGCCCAGTCCGCGAAGGCGTTCGGCGCGAGTGAGGTGATCGTCTCCGACCCGGTGGCCGAGCGGCGCGCGATGGCCGAGCGGTACGGCGCGACGAGCACCCTCGACCCGATGACCGACTCCGTCGCCGACCTCGGCGTGGACGCCTTCATCGACTGTTCCGGCGCCACCCCGGCCGTCCGGTCCGGCATCACGGCGGTCCGCGGCGCGGGCACCGTCGTCCTCGTAGGCATGGGCGCCGACGACGTGCCCCTGCCCATCCCGGTGATCCAGAACCGCGAACTGAAGGTGACCGGCGTCTTCCGCTACACCGACACCTGGCCGGTCGCCGCTCAGCTGGCCGCGGCCGGGCAGGTCGACCTGGGCTCGCTCGTCACCGGCCGCTTCGACCTCGACCACGTCGAGGACGCGCTCAACGCCGACCTCGCTCCCGGCTCTCTCAAGACGGTTGTGTACCTGTGAACGAACCCACCACGAACGCCTCCACCAGCTGGTTCACGGTGCGGGCCGAGATCTCCGGCGCACTGTCGGAGGTCTCCGGCACCCAAATGGCCCGCGCCGCAGCCATGTTCACCGTCCACGACCGCCGCTGGTTCTGCTCCGGGCAGGGCCGGTCCGGGCTCGTCGCGCAGATGTCCGCGATGCGTCTGATGCACGCAGGCTTCGACGCGCACGCCGTCGGTGAGGCCACCGCGCCGTCGATAGGCGACGGCGACGGGCTGATCATGATCTCCGGCTCCGGCGAGACGCCGGTGACCCTGCACCTCGCCCACCTCGCCCGTGCCTCCGGGGCGCACCTGCTCGCCGTGACGACCCGCGGCGACAGCTCGCTCGCCGGCCTCGCGAACGCCGTGATCGAGGTGCCGACGGGCGGGTCGAACCAGTTCGGCGGCTCGCTGTTCGAGCAGAGCGCACTGCTGCTGCTCGATGCGCTGATCCTCGACATCACGGCCGCGGTCCCCAGGGTCTACGACGAGATGCGGGCGCGGCACACCAACTTGCAGTAACCGCAGGTCACTTCACGGCGCCCCGCGCCATCGGCTGTGCCGGGCACCTCGACTCCGGGCACCTCGACTCCGGGCGCGTCCGCCGGTCGGGTGCCGCCACCGACGACCTGGGTCCACTGATCAGCGACCCGGCTCGGGCGAGATCTGCCGCATGAGGCTGAGCATGTCCGGAGCCACCCACTCCTCGGCGATTCTGTCGCCCTCGAAGCGGTAGATCTCAATACTCCGGAAGCTGACCTCCCGGTTCGTGGCTGCCACGCCCTGGAAGTCACCGCGGTGCGTGCCACGGAACCCGGCCCGCACCACAACCTCGTCGCCGACGCCGAACATGTCCTCGACGCTGATCTGGAGGTCAGGGAAGGCGTCCAGCATGGCCTGGGTCCCGGACCGCCAGATCTCACGGCCGTGCAGTGGTTCAGGCACGCCAGGGATGTTGGCGATGAAGTTCTCCGTCAGTATCTCGACGCTCGCGTCGAGGTCGCCGCGCTCGACCGACGCGTAGGCCGCACGCAGCAGAGCCATGTTCTCGGCGGTGACATCGACCGTCTCGGTTCCCATTTCGGTACCCCTCTCTCGGCGTCCATCGCGCTGAGCCCGAATCGCCCCGACGGGCGAAGTACGGGCCGTCGATCCGTGGACCACCAGTAGAAACCTTGCCGCCGCGTCAAGGTCAAGCCGCGCAAGTCAGGCTGCACCTGGCACGCGCGGCCGAGGAGCCTTGGCGCTTCTCCAGCGCATCCACGACTTCCCCGTCTGCGGTCAGCAGGGTGGCGCAGACCTCGGCCCGCACGCCCCGCCCACCAAGAGGCCCAGCAAGAGGCCCAGCAAGAGCCCGGACCAGAGTTCACGCACCTGCCTCAGGCAGACATCGCCACAGTAACCGCGGCAGCCGACGCCGCCGTGTCGTACCGGGTCAGGAGCAGCCGCGCCAGTTCCGGTGCGGGGCCGAGCACATCGGCGAGAACGTCCGCGCCGGCCTCGCGGGCGCCGCGGACGATCCGGTCGGGCAGGAAGCCGGGTGCGATGACGTACGGGGCCACCGCCACCCGGCGGACGCCCTCGGCACGGAGTTCGCGTACGGCGTCCTCGGTGCGGGGCAGAGATGCGGAGGCGAACGCAGGCCGCACGGCACACCAACCGGTGCGCCGCCACTCCCGCGCGATTTCTGCGATCACTGCGATCGCCTCCGGGTCCGAGGAGCCCGCCGAGGCCAGGACGACCCCGGTCGAGCTCTTGTCGCCGGGCCCCAGGCCCGCTTCGTACAGCCGCTGCTCCAGGGCGTCGAGGAGCAGCGGGGAGGGGCCGAGCACGTCGGCCTGGCGTATCCGCAGCTGCGGCAGGCGGGAGGTTGCCTCGTGCAGGACGGCGGGGATGTCGGCCTTGGCGTGGAAGGCGCGGGTGAGGAGCAGCGGCAGGGCCACCACGTCACGTACCCCGTCCGCGGCGAGGCCTTCGAGTACCCCCGTCACCGAGGGGGCGTTGAAGTCCAGGAAGCCGGTCTCCACCCGGAGCCCGGGCCGCAACGACCGCACGCGGCGCACCAGGGCGTGCACGGTCGCGGCGTGGCGCGGGTCCCGGCTGCCGTGGGCGACGACGAGCAGGACGGGCGGGGACGCGTCCGGCCCGGGCTCGCCCCGGGCGGGGCGGGCGGGGTGCGGCGGAAGGCTCAGGTGGCGCATGACGGTTCAGCTCCTGCCGAGGAGACCGCGGCTGCGCAGCACGCGGCGCTCCAGGGGACTGAAGACGAGCAGGTCGATGGCGATCCCCACGATCAGGATGAGGAAGATGGCGAGGAACACCATGGGCATGCTGCTGTTGATGCGGCCGTTGTTCAGCAACTGCCCGAGACCGATGCCGAGTTCCGGCGAGGACGCGATGATCTCCGCGGCCATCAGGGACCGCCAGGAGAAGGCCCAGCCCTGCTTCAGACCGGCCAGGTATCCGGGCAGCGCCGCCGGCATCACGATGTGCCAGGTGCCGCGTGCCCCGGTGGCACCCAGGGTCCGGCCGGCCCGCAGGAACAGCGGCGGCACCTGGTCGACGCCGGCGACCAGACCGTTGGCGATGGACGGGACGGCGCCGAGCAGGATCACCGCGTACATCATCGAGTCGTTCAGGCCGAGCCACAGCACCGCGGGCGGCACCCAGGCCACCGACGGCAGCGACTGCAGACCGGACAGGATCGGCCCGATCGCGGCGCGGACGAACCGCACGCGCGCCACGAGCAGGCCGAGCGGCGTGCCGATGACGAGAGCGAGGAGGAAGCCGGAGACGCCGCGCCAGAGGCTGGTCCAGATGTAGTCGAACAGAGTGCCCTGCAGCCAGGCCGTCCGGACCTCGGACCACACGGCCGAGGGGGACGGCAGCTTGTACGGGTCGACGATCTGCGCCCACGTCAGGGTCTGCCAGAGCACCAGGACCAGGGCGATCGCGAAGACGGGGGGAAGGACCTTCTTGCGGAGGGTCTCGCTGCGCGGGGTGCGCTGGTCCACCGAGCTCTCCAGGGCGTCGAGCCCGGCCTCAAGGCCCGCGAGCCCCGTCAGGCCCGCGGCCTCGTCCGCCCCCTTGGCCGCGGAAGCGGAAGCGGAAGCGGAAGCGGAAGCGGAAGCGGAAGCGGAAGCCGACGCCGAGGCCGACGCCGAGGCCGACGCCGAGGCCGACCTGGAGGTCTCGGTGGAGGACTTAGTGCTGGCCATGACGGCGGATCTCCCCACGGAGTTGTTCGGTGATCTCAAGGGACAGCTCCGCCACGTCGGAGTCCTCGATGCGGCGCGGCTGCGGAATGTCCACGGTCCACTCCCGGGCGATGCGCCCGGGGCGGGACGACAGCAGGACCACGCGCTGGGCGAGGCGGACGGCTTCGCGCACGTTGTGGGTCACGAAGAGCACGGAGAGGCCGGTCTCATGCCACAGCTGGGTCAGTTCGTCGTGCAGTACGTCACGGGTGATCGCGTCGAGCGCCGCGAACGGCTCGTCCATCAGGAGCAGTTGGCTGTCCTGGGCGAGCGCGCGGGCCAGCGCCACGCGCTGGCGCATGCCGCCGGACAGCTCGTGCACGCGCTTGCCGTAGGCGCCGCTCAGGCGGACCAGGCCGAGGAGCCGCTCCGCCTCGTCGCGCCGCTCGCTCTTCGGCACGCCGCGCAGGCGCAGGGCGAGTTCGACGTTCTTGCCCGCGGTGAGCCAGGGGAACAGGGCGTGCTCCTGGAACATCAGGGCGGGGCGCCCGGAGGTCTCGATGGCGCCGACGGTCGGGGCGTCGAGGCCGGCGACCAGGTTGAGCAGGGTGGACTTGCCGCAGCCCGAGGCCCCCAGGAGCGTGACGAACTCGCCCGGTGCGACATCGAGGCTGATGTCGTCGAGCACGAGCTGCTGTGCGCCGGGCCGGCCGAAGGACTTGGACACGTGCTGGATGCGGGCGGCGTGCGACACCGCCGTGCGGTCCTCGGCCTTGGTGAGGGTGCTGGTGGCCATGATCGTCACCTCCTGGGAACGGTCGGGTTGAGGTGGCTACTTGACGCCGAGGCCGGAGTCGTCGACGCCGGGTTGGCTCTCGTCCCGCAACACCTTGTTGAGGAGCTCCAGGTCGTAGATGCCGTCCAGGTCGGGCTTGTCGAGGAGGCCGGCCTTCACCGCGTGCTGGGCCTCGCTGTCGAGCGTGGCGGCCAGCGGGTCGTCGGTGAACTCGATGGATTTCCAGGCGGGGTCGATGACCTCCGCGGGCAGGGCCTTGCCCAAGTCGCGCTGCAGGCGGTCGTTGGCGGCGGCCTTCGCGGCGTCCGGGTGCTCCGCGATCCACGCGTTGGTCTTCACGGTGCCGCGCAGGAAGGCCTCGACGACCTGCGGGTGCTCCTTGAGGAAGGTCTGCGAAACGACGATGTTGGTGATCACGAACTGCTCGTCCGGCCACAGGTCCTTCTCGTCGAGCAGCACCTTCGCGCCCTGGGCGACCAGCTTGGACGCGGTCGGCTCGGGCACCCAGGCGCCGTCGAAGGAGCCCGACCGGTAGGCGTCCGGCATGATCTTGTTGTCGGTGCGGACGACGGACACGTCGCCCTTGCCGCTCTGCGCGTCGACCTTCCAGCCCTGCTCGGAGATCCAGTTGAGGAATGCGACGTCCTGGGTGTTGCCCAGCTGCGGCGTGGCGATCGTCTTGCCCTTGACATCGTCCAGGGACTGGATCTTGTCGGGGTTCACCACGAGCTTCACGCCACCGGACGCCGAGCCGGAGATGATCCGCAGCCCCTTGCCCGCCGACTTGGTGTATCCGTTGATCGCCGGCGAAGGGCCGATGAAGCCGATGTCGATCGACTTGGAGACCAGGGCCTCGATCTCGGAAGGGCCCGCGTTGAACATGGACGGCCTGATCTGGGTGCCGCCCAGCTCCTTCTGCAGAATGCCCTGCTCCAGGCCGACGAGGGCCGTGCCGTGCGTCAGGTTGGGGAAGTAGCCGACCTTCACCTCGGAGAGGTCGTCGATCGGCTTGCCCTTGGCGACGTTCTGGGGGTCGTCCTTGGCCTGGGAGCCGTAGCCGCAGGAGGTGGCGGCGAAGGCCAGGAGCGGCAGGACGACGGCCGCGGTGAGCGAACGCCGCAGCGTGCGCAGGCCCGGAAGGCGGGCCCCGTGCGGGATGCGGGCCCCGCGCGGGCTACGACCTCGGCGCTCGGCCGGCGTGGCGGCGTCGGTCGGGCGGTTGGCAGGCACGGGAGGTGGTCCTCTCCTCGGCCCGGCCCTCACGTCCCCCGGGGAGCTGTGGGGGCGGAGGCCGGGAATTCGGCGGATCTTCGTCGATGTGACGGAACGTCAGGCACGTGGTGCGGAGCTTCAGGCACGGTGTGCGGAGCTTCAGGCACTTCAGGCACGGTGTGCCGCGGGGCGCGCAGGCGGTGCGCGTACGTCATCGCGCACATCGCACGACACCGCCCGAGCCCGCGCCGAGGGCGCCGCTGCCGATGCGGCCGCCCTCCTTCGCGAACGTCGCGAACACATCGGTACGCATCAGAAGTCCCAGCCCTCGTCGTCCACGTCGGCGCTGGGCACGGTCTTCGAGGCGAACGAGTCACCCGCCATGCCGGCGGCGAGGGTGGTGCCGTCGGCCGGGTCGATCAGCAGGAACGAGCCGGTGCGGCGGGAGTCCTCGTACGAGTCGAGCGCCAGCGGCTCGGCGGTGCGGACGCGGACCTGGCCGATGTCGTTGGCGATGAGCTCGCCCGGCTCCGGGTGCTGGGAGAGGTCGTCGAGGGTCAGCCGCGAGGGGATTTCCTTGACGATGGCCTTGACCGTGCGGGTGGTGTGCTTGAGCAGCACCCGCTGGCCCACCGAGAGCGGGGTGTCGGCCACATGGCAGACGGTCGCCTCGATGTCCTGGCTGGTGGCCGGGGCGTCCCCGGACGGCACGAGCAGGTCGCCGCGGGAGATGTCGATGTCGTCCTCAAGGATCAGCGTCACCGACTGGGGCGTCCACGCCACGTCCACGCGTCGGCCGAGCAGGTCGATCCCGGTGATCTTCGAGGTCGCCCCGGACGGCAGCACGGTCACGGACTCGCCGACGCGGAACGTGCCCGCGGCGATCTGGCCCGCGTAGCCGCGGTAGTCGGGGTGGTCGGCGGTCTGCGGCCGGATCACGTACTGCACGGGCAGACGTGCGTGGCAGGTGGCCAGGTCGTGGCTGACCGGCACGGTCTCCAGGTGCTCCAGGACCGTCGGGCCGCCGTACCAGTCCATGGTCGCGGACGGCTCCACCACGTTGTCGCCGGCGAGCGCGGAGATCGGGATCGCGGTGATCTCCGGGACGCCCAACTCGGTGGCGTAGGTGGTGAATTCCTCGGCGATCTTCGCGAAGACGGGCTCGGCGTAGTCGACGAGGTCCATCTTGTTCACCGCCAGCACCACGTGCGGCACGCGCAGGAGCGCGGCCAGGGCGGCGTGCCGGCGGGTCTGCTCGACGACACCGTTGCGGGCGTCCACGAGGATCACGGTCAGCTCGGCGGTGGAGGCGCCGGTGACCATGTTCCGGGTGTACTGCACGTGCCCGGGGGTGTCGGCGAGGATGAACCGCCGCCGCGTGGTGGCGAAGTAGCGGTAGGCGACGTCGATGGTGATGCCCTGCTCCCGCTCGGCGCGCAGGCCGTCGGTGAGCAGCGCCAGGTCGGGCTCGGCGGCGCCACGGTTGCGGGAGGCGAGCTCGACGGCCTCCAGCTGGTCGGTGAGGACCGACTTGGAGTCGTGCAGGAGGCGCCCCACGAGGGTGGACTTGCCGTCGTCGACGGAACCCGCGGTCGCGAACCGCAGCAGGGTCGTCGCCGACAGGTCGGCCAGGCCGCCCGGCTGCGCCGCGTCGGCCGTGTGGTCGGCGGGGCCGGCGTTTTCGGCGTGCGTGCTCATTTAGAAGTACCCCTCGCGCTTACGGTCTTCCATCGCGGCCTCGGACATCTTGTCGTCGGCGCGGGTGGCGCCCCGCTCGGTGAGCCGGGACGCGGCGATCTCGGTGATCACGGCCTGCAGGGTGGTGGCGTCGGAGTCGACGGCGCCGGTGCAGGACATGTCGCCGACCGTGCGGTAGCGCACCTGGCGCTTCTCGACCGGCTCGTCCTCGCGCGGCCCGCCCCACTCGCCGGCCGTCAGCCACATCCCGGAGCGCCGGAACACCTCACGCTCGTGCGCGAAGTAGATCTCCGGCAGGGCGATCTGCTCGCGGGCGATGTACTGCCACACGTCCAGCTCGGTCCAGTTGGACAACGGGAAAACCCGCACATGCTCACCCGGCGCATGCCGGCCGTTGTAGAGCTGCCACAGCTCGGGGCGCTGCCGGCGCGGGTCCCACTGCGAGAACTCGTCGCGCAGCGAGAACACCCGCTCCTTCGCGCGGGCCTTCTCCTCGTCCCGGCGGCCGCCGCCGAACACCGCGTCGAAGCGGTGCTGCTGGATGGCCTCGGTCAACGGCACGGTCTGCAGCGGATTACGCGTCCCGTCGGGGCGCTCGCGCAGCTTGCCCGCGTCGATGTACTCCTGCACGGACGCGACGTGAAGGCGCAGCCCGTGCTCGGCCACCACGCGGTCGCGGTAGTCCAGGACCTCGGGGAAGTTGTGCCCGGTGTCCACGTGAAGCAGCGAGAACGGCACCGACGCGGGCGCGAACGCCTTCAGCGCCAGGTGCAGCATGACGATCGAGTCCTTGCCGCCGGAGAACAGGATCACCGGCCGCTCGAACTCACCCGCCACCTCACGGAAGATGTGCACCGCCTCGGACTCCAGAGCGTCCAGGTGGCTGAGCGCGTACGGGCTGTCGGTCTCCTCCGACACCAGATTCGCGGTGGTCGTCATGCCAGACCCCTTTCCGTGAGCAGCGCGTGCAGCGCCGCCGCTGACTCCTGCACCGTCTGCTGGTGCGACTCGATCCGCAGATCCGGCGACTCGGGCTCTTCGTACGGGTCGTCGACACCGGTCAGGCCGGACAGTTCACCCGCGGCCTGCTTCGCGTACAGGCCCTTCACGTCCCGCTCCGAGCACACCTCGACGGGCGTGGCGACATGCACCTCGACATACGCGGTGCCCTCGCCCTGGTGGCGCCCCCGCACCGCCTCGCGGCTGTCGGTGTACGGGGCGATGACCGGCACGAGGGCCTTCACACCGTTGGCGGCGAGCAGTTCGGCGACGAAGCCGATGCGCTGCACGTTGGTGTGCCGGTCCTCGCGGCTGAAGCCGAGGCCCGCGGAGAGGAACTCGCGGATCTCGTCGCCGTCGAGCACCTCGACGGCGTGGCCCTCGGTGCGCAGTCGGCCCGCCAACTCGTGGGCGATGGTGGTCTTTCCGGCGCTCGGCAGACCGGTGAGCCAGATGGTGGCCCCGGTCGTGGCGGGCGCGGCGGTGGCAGCGGGGGCTGCGCCGGCGGTCACGTTGGTCTCCTGGTTGTCGGTCATCCGTGCAGCCCGCATTCCGTCTTGTTGCGGCCGGCCCAGCGGCCGGAGCGGGCGTCCTCGCCCTCCGCCACGCGGCGGGTGCAGGGGGCGCAGCCGATGGACGGGTAGCCGTCCATGAGCAGCGGGTTGGTGAGTACGCCGTGTTCGGCCACGTAGGCGTCCACGTCGTCCTGGGTCCAGCGGGCGATCGGCGCGATCTTCACCTTCTGGCGCTTCTCGTCCCAGCCGACGACCGGGGTGTCGGCGCGGGTCGGCGACTCGTCGCGGCGAAGACCGGTGGCCCAGGCCTCGTACTCGGTCAGGCCCTCTTCGAGGGGCTTGACCTTGCGCAGCGCGCAGCACAGGTCGGGGTCGCGGTCGTGCAGCTTCGGCCCGTACTCGGCGTCCTGCTCGGCGACGGTCTGGCGGGGCGTCAGGGTGATCAGGTTGACGTCGAGGACGGCGTCCACGGCGTCGGCGGTGCCGATGGTCTCGGGGAAGTGGTAGCCGGTGTCGAGGAACACCACGTCCACGCCGGGCATGGCGCGCGACGCCAGGTGGGCGACGACCGCGTCCTCCATCGACGAGGTCACGCAGAAGCGCTTGCCGAAGGTGCGCGCGGCCCACCCGAGGATCTCCAGGGGGGAGGCTTCCTCCAGTTCTCGCCCTGCCCGTTCGGCCAGCTCCTTGAGTTCGTCGGCGGTACGTCGCTGAGCCTGAGCAGTCGTCATATCTCGTCCCCTCCACCGTCGTTGTGCGTGCTGTTGTCCTGCTGCGCGAGGCCCCGGGTGAGCAACCCGAGGAACTTCAGCTGGAAGGCCCGGTTGCAGGCCGCGCACTCCCAGGCGCCGTGCCCGCTCTCGTGCGGGCGCAGGTCCTCGTCGCCGCAGTACGGGCAGTAGAACGGCGCGGCCCGCCCGCTCATTTGAGGGCCTCGTCGGAGGCCCGGGCCGTCCAGGTGGCGAAGCGCTCGCCCTCCTCGCGCTCGTCCTGGAAGCGCCGGACGACGCGCTCCACGTAGTCGGGCAGCTCGTCGGCGGTCACCTTCAGGCCGCGGACCTTGCGGCCGAAGCCCGCTTCGAGGCCGAGGGCGCCGCCGAGGTGCACCTGGTAGCCCTCGACCTGCTCGCCCTGGTCGTTGAGCATGAGCTGGCCCTTGAGGCCGATGTCGGCGACCTGGATACGGGCGCAGGCGTTGGGGCAGCCGTTGATGTTGATGGTCAGCGGCTCGTCGAACTCCGGGATGCGGCGCTCCAGTTCGTCGATGAGCTGGGAGCCGCGGGCCTTGGTCTCGACGATGGCGAGCTTGCAGAACTCGATGCCGGTGCAGGCCATGGTGCCGCGCCGGAACGTCGACGGCCGCACCGTCAGGTCGAGGGCTTCCAGCGCCTCGGTCAGCGGCTCGACCTGGTCCTCGTCCACATCGAGCACGATCATCTTCTGCTCGACGGTGGTGCTCAGGCGGCCCGAGCCGTGCGCCTCGGCGATCTCCGCGATCTTGGTGAGCGTCGCGCCGTCGACCCGGCCGACGCGCGGCGCGAAGCCGACGTAGAACTTGCCGTCCTGCTGCCGGTGCACGCCGACGTGGTCGCGCCACTTGGCCACGGGCTGCTCGGGCGCCGGACCGTCGACCAGCGCGCGCTTCAGGTACTCGTCCTGAAGGACCTGGCGGAACTTCTCCGTGCCCCAGTCGGCGAGCAGGAACTTCAGGCGCGCGCGGGTGCGCAGGCGGCGGTAGCCGTAGTCGCGGAAGATCGAGATGACGCCCTCGAAGACCTCCGGGACCTCGTCGAGCGGCACCCAGGCGCCGAGCCGCTGGCCGATCTTCGGGTTGGTGGAGAGACCGCCACCCACCCAGAGGTCGAACCCGGGCCCGTGCTCGGGGTGTTCGACGCCGACGAAGGCGACGTCGTTGATCTCGTGCGCCACGTCCAGGAGCGGCGAGCCGGAGACCGCGGACTTGAACTTGCGCGGCAGGTTGGAGAAGGCGGGGTTGCCGATGACGCGGCGGTGGATCTCCTCGATGGCGGGGGTGCCGTCGATGATCTCGTCCTCGGCGATCCCGGCGACGGGCGAGCCGATGATGACGCGCGGCGTGTCACCGCAGGCCTCGGTGGTGGAGAGCCCGACCTCTTCGAGGCGCCGCCAGATCTCCGGCACGTCCTCGATGCGGATCCAGTGGTACTGGATGTTCTGCCGGTCGGTGATGTCGGCGGTGCCGCGGGCGAACTCCTCGGAGATCTCGCCGATCACCCGCAGCTGCCGGGTGGTGAGGCGGCCGCCGTCGACGCGCACGCGCAGCATGAAGTACTTGTCGTCCAGCTCCTCCGGCTCCAGGACCGCGGTCTTGCCGCCGTCGATCCCGGGCTTGCGCTGGGTGTAGAGGCCCCACCAGCGCATCCGGCCGCGCAGGTCCTGGGGGTCGATCGAGTCGAAACCGCGCTTGGAGTAGATCGTCTCAATGCGTGTCCGCACATTGAGACCGTCGTCGTCCTTCTTGAACTGCTCGTTGCCGTTGAGCGGGGTGAAGTGCCCCACGGCCCACTGGCCCTCACCACGGTGACGGCTCGCCTTGCGTCGGGGCGCTGCTGAGACGGGCTTCTCAGGGGTTGCGGCCATGGTTGCTACGTCCTTCGGGACTACGGGAAAGCGGCTCTGACCAGCGCATACGGGCATGCGGGCGGCGCACTTCGACAGCTGCGCGCGTCCTTGCGCGTAAGGGGTGGGGTCAGATCAGGAAAAAGGGGGGTGCGGCGTTGTGTGCTGAGAGCTCAGCGCGCCGGACAGATCGCGCTGGACATGCGGCCGAGGTCGACGTGACGCCGACTCACCAAGGCAATTCCAGCTCTAGACATGACGGAAGCGTTGCACGGGCCTTTAGACCCAGTCCAGCTACGTCCGCGATGCGGACGAGATCGTCTCGCATCGCGATATGCTGTGGCCTGGGTCACTCGGCCGGTTCCCGCTGAGCCTCCCGGTTCCTGTTAATCCTCTCCGGTTCCCGCTGAGGCTCCGGCTCCTCGCGGCGTCACGCGCCGGGCCAGGGCCCCGGGGTCTCCACCGCGGGCTCCTCCTCGACCTTCGTGTCGAAGAGCCGGAAGCCGCGCCGCTGATAGTTGGCCATCGCGTGCTCGCCGTCCTTGCTGCAGGTGTGCAGCCAGACCCGCTTCGTCGCGGGCAGCCCCGGCCAGCGCTCGGCCAGGTCCCAGGCGCGAGCGGTCGCGTACGACAGCAGGTGGCCGCCGATCCGGCGGCCACGGAAGGCGGGGACGAGCCCGAAGTAGACGATCTCCACGGCCCCCTCGTCCTGGGCCTGCAGCTCCACATACCCCGCGGGCGTGCCCTTGTCGTACGCGACCCACGTCTCGGTGCCGGGCCGGTCGAGGTGCTCCTGCCACTGCGCGTACGTCAGGGCGAGCCGGTCGGTCCAGCGGATGTCGCCGCCGACCGCGGTGTAGAGGAAGCGGCTGAACTCCGGCGACGGGACCTCGGCGCGCACGATGCGCACATCGCCGCCCGGCTCCGCGGCCGGGGCGAGGTCGTCGGGGGAGGTCTGTTCCAGGGACCAGGTGGTCACGGTGACGGTGCTCATGGGGCCAGGGAATCACGGGCGCCCGGGGGCGCCCAAGCCCTGTCCGGGGCCTGCGGAGGGGGCCTGTGTCGCGGAATGGGACTCCGTCTCGTACGGCGAGACACCGCCCCTCGGTGATGAGGCCCCCGGCCGCTGGCGAGGACTCCGCTCCGGCCAGGCCCTCCGGGGCGAGGGCCACGGCGCGCGGGTCGGAGCCGGACCGGGCGACGGTGAGCCCCTGCTGGACCCAGCAGCTCGTCAAGGCAGCTCGTCAAGGCAGCTCGTCAAGGCAGCTCGTCAAGGCAGCTCGTCAAGCCAGCTGGTCAAGGGCTACCAGCCCGTCGGTCGCCGGTGCCCCCGGCGTCCCCGGTGTCCCCAGTGCCCCCGGCACCCCCCTCCCGGGCGCCGCGTGCCCGCAGGATCGCCGGGGCGGTCGAGTGGGGGAGGAGGGCGGACGGGGGGTCGGGCAGGAGCAGGTGCAGGGTGGCGTCGTCGCGGAAGCGGTACGGGCGGTGGTCGATCAGGCCGGACAAGTAGCGGCGGACGCGGGAGAGTTCGGCGCGGACCGTGACCGTGCGGGCCGGGTCGCCGAAGAGGTCCGCGGCGAGGTCGGCGGCCGTGCGGCCGGAGGGGTGGGAGGCGAGGACGTAGAGGAGCTCCGCGTGGCGCGGGGAAAGGTCGTGCGTCCAGGTGCCCGCGCCGCCCGACACGGTGAGGCCGGCGCGGTGGGCGTCGGTGAGGTCCAGGGTCACCGTCGAACCGTCGGGCGGGCCCGGCCGGTCCGCGTCCGGGTCGAGGCGGAGCAGCCAGCCGCCGCCGGGCAGCTGTTCGGCCTCGCACTCGCCGACCGAAGCGAGCCAGGTGCGGCCCGCCGTGAAGGACTTGGGCAGGGCGAGCCGGTCGACGTGCGGCATGCCGGAGACGGCCGCCGTCCACCCGTTCTCGTCGACGGCCAGGGCGCGGCCGCCGGAGAGCCGCGACAGCAGCGGCAGCGCCACCGACCGCAGCCGGTCGAGGGACTCCAGATGCCGGGTACGCAGCTCCGCCTCCGCGAGCCGCGTCACCGAGTGGACCAGGGCGAGCGTCGCCGGATGCATCGTGTCGACCGGGCCGCTCACGTCCACCACGCCGATCAGCCGCCCGTCGCGCGGGTCCGTCACGGGCGCGCCCGCGCACGTCCAGGAGTGGTGCGTACGGACGAAGTGCTCGGCGGAGAACACCTGCACCGGCCTGCGGACGACCAGGGGAGTGCCGACGCCGTTCGTGCCGACCGTGGACTCCCGCCAGTCCGCGCCCAGTTCGAAGCCGTGGCCGTCCGCCTTGCGCAGCACCGAGGGGTGGCCCTCGCGCCACAGCACCCGGCCGTCGGCGTCGGCGACCACCATGATGTGCTGCGCGGCTTCCGCGATCGACAGCAGGCCCTCGCGCAGCACCGGCAGGATCTCCTGCAGCGGGGAGCTGCGGCGCCGTTCCTCCAGGTCCTCCAGGGCGAGCAGGCCGGCCCGGAAGTCGCGGTCCGGGTCCACGCCGCCGCGCAGCATCCGGTCCCACGACGCCTCGATCACGGGCCGTGGTCCGACCGGCGGCTCCTGCCCCGCGAGGGCGGCGTCGCGCACGCCCTTGAGCAGCCGGGCGGCGCGGACCGCGTCCATCGCGGCGAGCCGGACCAGGTCGATCGTCGAGTTCGTCACCGGTGCCTCCCCTTGCAACGGTCTGAGACTTGCAGCGGTCCGAGACGTGCAGCTGTCTGCTGATTGCCATGGTCTGAGACGTGCAGCGGTCTGCGGATTGCCATGGTCAGTGGCTTGCAGCAGTCTGCGGTTGCAACGGTCTGCAACCCTCGCAAATAACCGAGCAGTTGACTGACACTGTTCCCCGCGTCGCTGCTGCGGCGTTCGCGCTCCTTTTACGGGGCCACGGGGGCGGGGGTGGTGCCGTGTCGGCGCAGCATCACCCCTGTTCCTCTCTTGCATCGCCCTGCGGGCTCGTCCTCAAGCTCCCTGGGCCTTCGGCCGGGAGGTGCCCCCGGGCGGGCCGAAACGCGGCGCCGCCCGTTCGACCACCGCTCTCAGATGCAAGCTGTGCGGCAACGTGCCGAACGCCGAGCCCCAGTCCCCGCCCAGCCGGGAAGCGCAGAACGCGTCCGCGACCTCCGGTGGGGCGTAGCGGGTGAGGAGGGAGCCCTGGAGGACGACGGCCAGGCGTTCCACGACGCGGCGGGCGCGGGCCTCGATGCCGTCGAGGTCGGCCAGTTCGGTCAGCAGCGACTTGATCGCGCCGTCGAGCCGGTGGTCCGCGCCGCGCGAGCGGCCCACCTCGCGCAGGTACGCGTCGAGCGCGAGCGGTTCGCGTTGCAACGCGCGCAGCACGTCGAGCGCCTGGACGTTGCCCGCGCCCTCCCAGATGGAGTTCAGCGGCGACTCGCGGAGCAGGCGCGGCATGGCGGACTCCTCCACGTAGCCGTTGCCGCCCAGGCACTCCAGGGCCTCCACCGCGACCGGCGTGCACCGCTTCGTCACCCAGTACTTCGCCGCCGGCAGGGCGAGCCGCAGGAACGCCCGCTCCTGCTCGCCCCCGTCGTCGTACGCCGCCGCGAGCCGCAGCGCCAGGACCGTCGCCGCCTCCGACTCCAGGGCCAGGTCCGCCAGGACGTTCCGCATCAGCGGCTTGTCGATCAGCGGGCCGCCGAACGCGCTGCGGTACGTGGCGTGGTGCACGGCCTGCGCGACGGCCTGCCGCATCAAGCCCGCCGAACCGAGCACGCAGTCCAGGCGGGTCGCCGCGACCATCTCGATGATGGTGCGCACCCCACGCCCCTCCTCACCGACCCGGCGCGCCCACGTACCGTCGAACTCCACCTCGGCCGAGGCGTTCGAGCGGTTGCCCAGCTTGTCCTTGAGGCGCTGGAGCGCGAACGCGTTGCGCGTGCCGTCGTCCAGGACGCGCGGCACGAGGAAGCAGCTCAGGCCGTCCGGGGCCTGCGCCAGGACCAGGAAGCCGTCCGACATCGGCGCGGAGCAGAACCACTTGTGCCCCCGCAGTACGTACGCGCCCGGCTCCGACAAGCGCTCCGCCGACGTCGTGTTGGCCCGTACGTCGCTGCCGCCCTGCTTCTCCGTCATGCCCATCCCCAGCAGCGCACCGGCCTTCTGCGCGACGGGCCTGAGCCCCGGCTCGTACACCGTGGACGTCAGCCTCGGCTCCCACACGGCGGCGAGCGACGGCTCGGCGCGCAGCGCGGGCACCGCCGCGTGCGTCATCGACACCGGGCAGCCGTGCCCCGCCTCCGCCTGCGTCCACACCAGGAACCCCGCGGCCCGCCGCACATGCCCGCCCGGCCGGGTCCACGCCGAGGTGAGGCCCGCGGAGACGGCCCGGTCGAGGAGGCGGTGCCAGGCCGGGTGGAAGTCGACCTCGTCGATGCGGTGGCCGTAGCGGTCGTGCGTACGCAGCCTCGGCGGGTGGTCGTTGGCCTGCGCGCCCCACTCCTGGACCTCGGCCGAACCGGCGGCCGCGCCGAGCGCCGTCAGCTCCGCGCGGGCGTCGTCCAGGAGCTCCGGATCGAGGTGCCGCTCGACCGCCTCGGACAGGGCGCGGTCGGAGGCGAAGACGTCGTATTCCACCAGGGGCGGGGCCTGGTTGGTCACGGTGTGGGTGGTGGCTGCCATGCGGATACGGTAAGGAGGTGCACCAGGCAAACGAAACACCTGAGCAGGGCTCAGGACGGCTCCACCGCGCTCGGGTCCTCTACCGGAACATGTCGAAGCGCAAGACCGCCTGGCTGCTCCTCAAGGACACCGTCGACTCCTGCGTCGAGTACCGCATCCTCGGCCTCGCCGCCGAAGCCGCCTTCTTCACGCTGCTCTCCGTGCCGCCGCTGCTGCTCAGCCTCATCGGACTCCTCGGATACGTCGACACCTGGACCGGCGCCGACACCATCCAGTCGCTGCGCGAGAACATCCTGGAGGCCTCCCGGACCGTCCTCTCCGACCAGGGCGTCAAGGAGATCGCGCAGCCGATCCTCGACGACGTCATGAAGGGCGGCAGACCCGACGTCATCTCGATCGGCTTCGTGCTCTCCCTGTGGTCGGGCTCGCGGGCGGTGACGGTCTTCATCGACACCATCACCGTGATGTACGGCCTTGACGGGGTGCGCGGCATCGTCAAGACCCGGCTGCTCGCGTTCCTGCTGTTCCTGGTGGCGCTGCTGATCGGCTCGGTGGCGATGCCGCTGATGGTGGCGGGTCCGGACGCGGTGATCAGCCTGTTCTCGTGGTCCGAGTCGCTGGTGCGGCTCCTGTACTGGCCCGTGGTGATCGTGCTGAGCATCGTCTTCCTGACGACGCTGTACCACGTGTCCGTGCCGGTGCGGTCGCCGTGGGTGGAGGACGTGCCCGGTGCGCTGGTGGCGCTCGGGATGTGGGTGCTCGGCAGCTTCCTGCTCCGTATCTACCTCACCAACACCATCGAGGGCCCGAGCGGCCGCCCCACCATCTACGGCTCCCTGGCCGCGCCCATCGCCGTGATGCTGTGGATCGGGGTCGGCGCGTTCGCGGTGCTCGTGGGGGCCGCGGTGAACGCCGCGATCGACCGGGTGTGGCCGTCCGTCGCCACGGCGGCCGCGCGCGCGGCGAACGAGCGGGTACGGGAGCAGCGCGCCGCTGAAGTCGTGGCCAGGGCGGCGGCCGCCCGGGCCGCGCAGGAGGACCCGGACAACCCGGAGATGCCCTCGGAGTTCCCCGAGCGCTGGGCCCAGTTCCTGCCCCCGGAAGACGTCACGGGCCGCCTGCGCACCCACCACCGCAGGAACGGCGAGGCGGACCGCCCGGAGGACCGCAGCCCACGCGACTGACCCGGCCCGCACGCCCGGCCCGCACGCTCGGTCTGTACGCCCGGCCCGGCGTAGCCTCGACGGCATGTACGAGGAGCGGGGCTCGCGGTACGAGGGCGCGCTGGTGTGGCGCAGGGAGCCCCCCGGGTCGCCTGCGTCCGAGGCGCCGTACCCCGTTCTGCCCGACGGCTGCATGGACCTGCTGTGGACCGAGGGCCGGCTGTTCGTCGCCGGTCCGGACACCCGGGCGTACACCCCGGACGGCGAGGGCGGGCGCGGCATCGTCGGGATCCGGTTCGCGCCCGGCACCGCGCCCGCGCTGCTCGGCGTGCCTGCCGACGCGCTGCGCGACCTGCGGGTGGACCTGGCGGAGCTCTGGCCGGCCGCGCGGGTACGCCGTCTGACGGCGCGGGTCGACGCGGCGGCCGACCCGGCGGCGGCGCTGGAGGCGGTCGCCCTCGCGCGGGCCGCCGACCGCCCGCCGCCCGACCCGCTGCTGCTGCGGGTCACGGCGGCCTTGTCGGCGGGCCGCACGGTCGGCGAGACCGCGGATGTGCTCGGCCTCGGCGCCCGGCGCCTCCACCGGCATGCGCTGGCCGCGTTCGGCTACGGCCCGAAGACGCTGGCCCGGGTGTTGCGCCTGCAGCGCGCGCTCGCACTGGCCCGTTCCGGACTGCCGTACGCGGAGACGGCCGCAGTCGCCGGGTACGCGGATCAGGCCCATCTGGCGCGTGACGTACGGGACTTGACCGGGTTGCGGTTGACCGACCTGCTCAGTCGTCGTCCGTGACGGCCGCTTCGGGCAGCGGCGCGAACAGGTCGACGCCCTGGCCGTCGGGGTCGAGGACGGTCGCGTACCGCTGGCCCCAGAACGCGTCGAACGGCTTCATCCCGCCCTCGTACCCGGCGGCGACCAGCTCCTCGTACGTCGCGTCGACGGCGGCCGGGTCCGCGCAGACGAAGGCGAGGGCGGCGCGACCTCCGGAGGGCGGGGGCTGCCAGTCCGGGTGGAAGGAGCGGACGGTTGCCTCGCTGTCGAGCGCGAAGCGGAGCCCTCCGGGCAGCGGGGCCTCCACGTGCGGGAGTTGCTCGGCTCCCTCGGGGAACTCCAGGCCGAGGCGGCGGTAGAAGGCGAGGGAGGCGGACATGTCGGAGACGACGAGGGAGATGACGTCGAAGTGGGGTGTGGGGGTACTCATAGGGGGACGGTAGGGTGCGGGCGGCGGCCGGTCTTGAACGAATCGGACACGTCTCAGGCGGGTGCCGGACACCCGCGGGAGACGCTGGTGGGCGCCCTACCAGGGGGCGTCCTCTCGATCCGGCGCTCGCGACATGCCTCACTCGAAGCCCTGCCGGAGTACGGCCGCTGCCGGGGTGGACTCAGTACGGTCACTCGAACCCATGACGACCCCTTTCGCTAGTGTCCTGAGTCGGGGATTCACTTCAGATATCCGGCGAGGCGTTCGAGGATCTCGTCTGCGGTCTTCGTCCAGACGACGGTTTCGGGTCGTCGTTCCAGATCTTGATCCAGGTGATGCGCCGTCAGCCTCGCGCTGCGCTTGGTACATGGCGAGAGCGAGGACAAAGCCGGCGTCCGGAGGAAGTCATCAGCGGCTCGGTGTGGGCCCGGGATGACGTTCACCGTGAACCGGATGTTGCTGCGCGAGATGCCCAGCGCCGCCGTGGCGGGGGAGTCCCGTGCCCAGTCCCGCAGCGCGGACAGCAGCACGCAACCGACCTCGCCCAGCGCGAAGGAGTCCGCGCACGGGTCGCTGTAGCCGATCATCCACGGCATCGGCATGGAGGACCTTGCTCCGCTGGACGCAGGCGCGGGCGACGGCGGTGCTGGCGCGGGGACACCTTTGCAAGGCCTTCACGCTGCCTCCTACAACCGTGCGCCAGATCACTTCCGTTAGCTCCGGTTAAAGGCGAACCGCCCAGGTTGGGTGTGTTGCCTGTGATGATCACGCCGCGTACGAAAGGCAGCGGCGCGACACATCCAGCAACGTCCTGCCCTCGGTTCGATGGAGGGCAGGGCCAGAAGGGGCATGTCTTGTTAGGAAGGTCAAGAGCCAGAAGGAAACACGTTCTCTCGCGGATAGCCGTCGGTACGGCGGCCGTGCTGCTGTTCAGTGCAGGCGGTGTGGCCGGTGCGGTCGAGACGGCTCCGGCCGCCCAGCCCGACCCCAACGCCGCCCCCTCGACCCGGCCCGCTGCCGGGCCGGAGAAGGCCACGCGTGCGGCTGCAGCGGGGGCGCGGCCGGTGTCGGGGAAGAACCCGACGGCTGCGCCTTTGTCGCGGAATGCTGCGCCTGGCGGGTTCCAGCGGGTGACGTCTCAGAAGGTCCAGCTCAAGAACAAGGTGACCGACGCGGACGGGGACAAGTCGACGCTGACGTTTGAGGTGTGGACCTCGGATGCGGCAGGCAACCCGCTGAAGAAGGTGAGCATCGCCGACAACCAGTGGGGTGTCATTGTCTCCCCCTACGTGGCGTCGGGAACGACGGTCACGGCGGATGTGCCGGTGGGCAAGCTGGCGCTGAACACGAACTACGTCTTCCACACATCGGCGTTCGACGGCTCCCTGTACGAAACGTCGTGGTCGCCGTGGGCGAAGTTCCGTATCGAGCTGCCGGTTGACCTGACGCTGCCGACGCCCGACTACAGTGCGCCCGATCCGACGTCGCTGAACACGCCGCCGAACTACTACCAGACGAAGCCGCTGGGTTCGGCTGGTACGCCGCTGTCTGCGCGCTCGCCGAAGTCGGCGGTGGAGCAGTGCAGCGAGGCGGATGCGGACGGCCGCCAGGTGTGCTTCGGCAAGTCGACGCCGGTGGCCAAGGGCAAGGCGCCCAAGAGCGGGGCGAAGGCCGCGGATGTGGCGGCGGCGACGGCCGGGGTGGAGTGGTGTAACACTGACTTCGAAAGCATCCTCGCTACCCGGTTCACCGAGTGCGATGTCAGGTCGGTGCCGGTCTACATCAGCATGGACGGCAAGATCCAGGCCACTGCTCACTTCATGTTCCTGCGGATGCTGCAGCTCGATGGGCAGAACAGCTTCACGGAGCACCTGACGATCGAGCCCGCTCAGCAGATTCCCCCCGCATTCCGCGAGATCAACTTCGTGGGTGTGGAGCACCTGTGCCAGGGATCGTGTACGCCGCATGAGCCCGATCACAGTGCGTGGAGGGGCAAGACGTGGTGGGTGCCGGGCGAGATGCATTCCGCGTCGCTGACCACCTCGTACACGTGGGACGCCTCGGTTGCCGGGAAGACGTACCTGTACAAGCCGGATGTGAAGATCGACGCGAACATTCTGCCTGCGGACGGGAAGATCCGCCCGTTCATGACCGGCTACCAGTGGTCTTTGGACTACGACGGCGGCACGGAGGATCTCGACCAGATCCGATGCGACACCACCAACGCAGGGCCGGGCACGGGCTGTGTGTTCGTCAACCACGCACCCACCTACATCTTCAACGCCAAGGCTTATCCGCAGGCCGCGGCGCACGCGTGGCTGATCCAGAAGGCCACCCCCAAGCACCCGGGTTCGATGGCCGATCAAAAGCCCCTGTACTACATGGGCGACAGTGCGCAGAACTCCCGTAGCCGTAACCGGATCTGCCCCACCGGGTGGGCCGCGGCGAACGGGGACGCCTCCGCCCTGGTGGACGCGGCCGACGCGCTGAACTGTGACGAGTTCGCGTTCGCCTCCTCCTACAACAGCGGCGGCATGTCGTCCGCTGAGGGCGGCCTGAACCCCGCGCTGCCCCCGGGCGGCGGGACCACACCGACGGGTGCGGCGTGCATTGGCACCTACGCCAAGAAGCACGGCAGCATGGTCCACCTGTTCTCCCTGAACGGCACCGACCCCACGTTCAGCGAGGTGTGCGGCCGGTCGGCAATCTCCGGCATGCACAACCAGGAATCCATGGGCAACCACTTCGCGACGTTCATGCGGGACATGCGGATCATGGACAAGGATGCGTACTGGCTGGACACGCGGATGGATGACGGCGGCACCTGCAAGTACGGCATCGGCGGCGGTCAGCCGGTGATCTGCAAGCTGGCCGCGGAGTAACGCCCCTGGCCTCAACGGCATTGGCCCCCACCCTGCGATCAGGGTGGGGGCCGGTCGCATATGCGCGGCAGACGGTCATGCCGGGGCGATGAGGACGCCGGGAAGGTCACCGGCCTTCACGGCGTCCTGGTCGATGGCCACGCCCGTGTAGGCACCCACGGCGGTGAACACCAACTCGGGAAGGCGCTCGCCATACTCCTCGAAGTACGCGACGACTTCGGCCTCACTGGCCTCAGGCATCGACGGGAACACTGCGCCCGCGGCGCTGAGGGCGGCATCGAGGGCCGAGCCCTGCCCGGTGTCGGTGCCGAAGTCCGTCCGGTACACGCAGGCATCGGGCGCATGGATGATCAGGGCCGGGGGGCTGAAACGGTTGGCGGTCAGGCAGAGGATCTCCTCGCCCTCGCAGGGAAGCATTGACTCGACCTTGCCTTGGTAACCGGTCGTCCAGGTGGCCATGCCCCAGTCCTCCAGCACGTACGTCCACTCACCGCACGTGCCGTACATGGCGCGGTTGAGGTGGGGGGAGGGCCGGCCCGGCTGCCCGGCTGGTGCGCGCAGCGTCCTGCACGGGGTGCGCGCGGCCAGCTCGTCGAGGTCGGCGCCCAGGTTGATGAGGAACTCGTCCGTCTCCACGCCTCGGGCCAGGGTCAGCGAGATGCCACCGAGCATGCCGGGCACGGCCGATGAAGGGGTGTGGTGGTGTGCGCCTATCCACGCGATGCCGTCACTCATGCCGGTCAGACTATCGGCCGATACTGGCGGCGGTTCTGGTGGTGACAACGGGCCCGGACGGCACCGCCTGCGCAGGCCGTCATGGCCAGCGGGAACGTCGCCGCGCGCTCGGTCGGCTCTTGACCTGCAGTTTCAAGTTGGCGGAGGCTCACTCAGGACCACCGCGGACGCCAATTGGTCAACCACGGAGCTCCTCTCCTCGGAGTGCGGAGAGGCGAGGCGAGGCATGACACTCGCTTCGGCCTCGGTTGCGAGTGATCGCCGCAGACTGGACAGCACCCGTCTGGCCGTCGCCGCGTCCGCGCTGCCCTCACCCGCGGCGGCCCGGCCCAAGACGCAGTCGTCGCACGTGAGTTGCGGACAGAGATCGAGATGTACCAGCCCCCGCGACCGGCTCTGGCTCGTTAGGTCCTGCGGGTAGAGTCCGGCGTTATGTACCCGGTCAGCCGTAGCAGCCGCCGCCTGAGGCTCCGCGAGCTCACCACCGACGACGTGGACGCCGTCCTGGCGATCTACGGAAGCCCCCGGGCGACGGAGCACCTCAGCTTCGAACCGCGCTCCCGTACGGACGTGGAGCAGATCGTCGCCCGATCGATTGCGTCGGCCAACGCTACCCCGCGAGCCGAGTACGCCGTCGTGGTCGTGACCCAGGACAGCGGCGAACTGATCGGGTTCGGACGCCTGGCCATGGACCCGCACCAGCCGAACGCGGCCACTTTCGGCTTCGCCCTCCGCCCAGACAGCTGGGGCGTCGGCCACGGCGTCGAGACCGTGGACCTGCTGCTGGGCTTCGGTTTCGAGGACCTTCACCTTCACCGGATCTGGGGTGCCCGCGCGCCGCGCAACGAGGCGTCGGCGCGCACCATGATCAAGGCCGGGATGGTCGAAGAGGGCCGCATCCGCGAGCACATCCAAAGAGGAGGGCTGTGGCGCGATTCCATCGTCCACGCGATCCTCGACCACGAGTGGAAGAGCCGCGCCCTCCCCACGGTGTGTCCCGAATTCAAGTCCCTCTGAGCCCGAGCGAACTGCCTTTCCCCGTCGCTGCACGCAGAGCCACCGCGGCACGGGGGGCGGGGCGAAGCCCCGACGCAGGGGCGCGGGGGAACTGCGCGACCAGCCACGACGGAAGCCGCGGACGAAGCGTCGGCCTCACGCCCCC